>CAVYPM010000001.1:0-173424 GCA_963770375.1 uncultured Actinomycetes bacterium
CGACGAGATCGGGCGGACTTCACTTCACGACGCGGAAGGTGAGATGGGTCACCCCAGCGCCCTCGATCACCCTCGTGCGCTCCAGGTCGACCGGCCCTGTGCCGAGGTGGTCGAACAAGCTGACGCCGCCCCCGAGCAGGACGGGCACCAGGTCGATGTGGATCTCGTCCAGGAGTCCCGCCGGATGCACTGCTGCACGATGTACTCGCCGCGCCCACGCCGACGTCCTTGTCGCCGGCGACCGCTTTGCCTGCTCCAGGGCGCTCTCGAGGCCGTCGGTGACGAACGTGAACGGTCATCCTTCGTAGACCCATTCTTGTGGGACTGAGCTTCTGACCACAAAGACCGGCACATCCAAGGGGTGTTTGCCACCCCACCCATGGGTGAGATCGAAGGTCCTTCGCCCAAACACCAACGCCCCGGTCGTCTGGCGTCTGGCGGAGGAACTCGGCGGTCTCGGCCGAGACCATTGAAGACCCATGTCGGTTCCAGGCAGCCGGTATTGGTGTCGCCAGCGGCGTACCAGGCCAAGAGCCGCTCGCCGCCGACCCCCATGGGTGTCTCAGGGCCGTCGTTCGGCCCACTGATAAATCCGTCGAGCGAGACTCCGACTTCCGGTTGCGGACCTTCCCCATGTTCGTTCTCCTCTCCCCGTGTCTGTCGCGAAGTTAGCGGACCCCAACTCCGCGTCGTCATGCGCGACGTAGGTGAAGAGCGCGAGCACGAGAGTTTTTCGGCGGCAACGTCGTGAGCAGCATAAGGGGATGAGGCCAGGAGCGTCCCGGCAGTGTCTGATGTGCGGCGTGCAGCCTCAGCCAAGCTTCGGAACAACTGTAGGCGGCGTCAGGGCCAGTAACCCTCATCTCGTATCGGAGGTTCGCTCCAGCGCCGATCATCGGCGCCTGGGGTCCTTCGGCGGTCGAGGTAGTCACCCTGGTCACGCATGATGTGCGGAGCCGAGTGGCGGTGGCCTGTAAAACCACCGATCGAGCCTGCGCGCCGCCTTCGTAAACGGATCTGTAAACGAGACGACGCGAGACAGGGCGGGGAGACACCGCGGGGCCTGGTGCGACTGCCGCCTGCCGTCTGCCCAGGCCAGCGCGACATCTAGAGATAGTCTGAGACGGCGGAGATGCGCGTCGTAGTGCTCAGAACCCCAGCGATGACGATCGCCTCCGGCGGGGCACTCCGGCTCCGGGAATCTCGCTGACGCAGCGTCCACCGTGTGTTGCTGGCCGGGATGATCAGCAGGACAGGCGTGCGCGAGAGCGCGCGGGAAGAGCCCACAAGATCACCGTGCCATTAACGTGCCATTACCAGGGGTCGGCAGCGATACCTGATGGCTACTCACGGACAACCGGCTGACCAGGTCAGCACGGTCACCAGACACGAATACGACGTTTTGCAAGCCAGGCGGTTTCGAGCTGGCGCCGGGGAGCCACCCGGGTGAACGACCTTCCACCAGGCCGGAGGGATCCGGACAACAACCCGACGCAACCCCGAGCATATGAACCGGCCTGAACGACCTTGCGGGTCCTCTGGTGCCTACGGATCGGATTCCCAAGAGTCGCCGAATCCAGTTCTAGCTTATGAAGGGCGTCGCCTCAGCGACCGCCGTTAGTCCGGGGTGTCCGGGCTCCGCGCTGGTCGCCCCTCCGGCGCATGCCGGGCCAGTGGCGTTTCTTTCTTATTGTCAGCCAGAGTGAACTAAAGAACCTGCCGAGCCAGTTCAACACCAGATTGTTCTCTTCCTGTACGAACGCCACACCGGTTCCCGCTGTGACGCCAAAGGCTATTCCTGAACGAAATACCCAGTCGTCATGTGATGCCGCGGCGTCCTGATTGGTAAGGCTCATAGTTGGTTGGCGAAGAAACTCCCTTCCCTGCCAGACATCGTCGAATCCCGCGAAATGACCATTCGACGGCACAACGCTATTTACTGTAGCATTCTGGAACTCAGCTTGACATTATATGGAGAATCACTGTCGTAGTCAGTGATTCTGGTTGCCAGTAGACCTTCTCAAGATGTTGACCGCGAGGTGCCCGGTAGTCAGAAGCGGTCCGACTGCCGTAATCAGGATAAGAAGGATATCGTCCGTTCTTGAGCCGGGGAAACTCGATCAGCTTCTCGTCGTCCGAGGATGAGCGGTCCTCACTGATAGAAAGAAAAGGGAGTTTGTACGATGAGCCAGCGATAATGCCTATGAGAGGAAGATGCGCGAAGAAGCTGCCACGCGACTTTGAGTAATTTGCGGAAGCTCAACGGTAGCCACGGGAAACCCAAACCGCTCACCTCTCCCGTTTTTGGTAATATCTGCAAGAGACAACTCACTCACATACTCAATAGGGCGTAGGGCCCGGTATTTATCAATGCCATTGCTAGAATACGGCACGTCTATGGCTTTACCTGATCAGACTTAACTTCAAGCTTCCCATCAGCGTCTCGCATAAGGGCGGAATTGGCGCAAGCTCGACGCTATCGAAATGGCGGGCGAATTCTTCGCATTGCGAATCGTCGCCGGAACATAAACAATTTCGTAAGGCAGACGCGGGTGGAAGCCGTTCAGATTGCGCCAGAACACCTCCGTTGTCAAATGAATCGTCGCTTTTGGGTCGGTGGAACAGACAGTAATGAGTTGGCGAGTACGGGATATATTAGGTGCTTCCTTACCGATCGCTGAAGCTTTCCAAAATACGTATCCAAGCAACACCAATGCGAAAGTTACGCCCAAGAGAAATAGCGATCGCCAACCCTTCTTCCATTGATCACCGACCTTGTTATCGCCCAACTCCGCCGACGGGCCGCCCGCAGGCTCGGTAGATACAAGATCATCGGCCATAGCGCCCCCCGGCAGATTGCTAAGCAGAACCTCATTGACTCCTACGGCAAGGATGCATCTGTTAGGCCGCCAGCACCAGCGGCGAAGCTCCAGCGGCCTGATCTGACAAGACGCCATGGGCGCCGCGGACGACAGCGGCGATGCCTGCGCCTGCGAGCTGACCGAACCGCTCGGCCTGACCCAGCCGACCATCTCACACCACCTCAAGATCGTCCTAGACGCAGGGATCTTCACCCGCGACAAGCACGGCGGCTGGGTCTACTACGCCCTTGTCACCTCAGCCACGGAAGCCCTCTCTCCGCTGCTGAGCACGGGTTCAGCCGGTCGGGACGTGAGAAGTGTTCCGGTAGGTACGGCCCGTGCCCGAATATGTGGTCAACTGCGGGGCACCGCGGTCACTCGCGGCTAACGGCTCAGCATCGCGACCTGGATAGCGGCGCATCGTGGCCATGGGTGTTCATCCCTGATAAGGAAGCGGTCGCTAGGTCAACTGCTCACAGGTCGGCGCCTGTTCCGCCGGGAAGTCGCTGCGGCTTCCCTGACGGTTCATGGCAGGGGCGGTATGGGCTCGACGTTGAACCCGCCGAGCTGTCCCTGGGATCTTGGGGGCCGATGACTACGGCAACGCGGGATAGCGCGGCCACGGTGGGGCGGTTTCTTGAGCCAGTCCAGGCGGGCGATTACCCGCGCAGTCCCTTGACAGATTGCTTGCTTTTCTGTGGACTGGCGGGGGCCGGGGGGTGTGCGATGAGGTTGAGATTCTTCGCCACAGCCGGATTGGCGATGGCGGCAAGCGGGCTCCTGTGCGCGGGGAGCGTGTCACCGGCGGTGGCGAGCTCGGGGCCGGGCGCGGCTGGGCATCTGCGGGTGGTATCGGGCCCCAGCCCGTTTGCGGGCGGCTGTCCGGGAGCCGCGCTTGACAGCACGCATGTTGCCGGGGATGAGATCGAGCCGGCGATCGCGGTCAACCCGGCGGACCGGCGGAACCTCGTCGGGACCTGGCAGCAGGATCTCGGCTTCACCGCGCGCAGCGATCTCATCGGATGGTCGCGCGACGGCGGCAAGACGTGGGGGCGCAGCCAGATTCCCGGCCTTACCGTCTGCACCGGGGGGACGGCGGACTCCGCCAGCGACCCGTGGATATCGGTCGGCCCGGACGGGACGGCGTACTTCCTCGGCATCGAGGTGAACCTTCGCGGGGACCTGGTGAATCCGCCCTCGGCGATCGTGGCGAGCCGCTCGCACGACGGCGGGCGCACCTGGACGCGGCCGGTCACGGTGTCAGGATTCGAGCCGGTCAATGACACCGACGCGATCACGGCAAGCCCGACCCGCGCGGGCCACGCGTACGCGGCCTGGGCTAACTGGGACCACACCTTCAACTTCCAGTTCCCGAGTTCGGTTAAGTTCTCCCGCACCACCGACGGTGGTGCCACCTGGTCGCGTCCCGTTGCCGTCGACCTGCCGGATCCGGGATTCGTTGACTTCGCGCCCCGGCTGGTCGTGCTGCCGGGCGGGACGCTAATGATGGCCTACACGCAAGCTGACCTGGCCGCCGGGATCGGCCGCCTCTTCGCGACCCGGTCGGTGAACGAAGGGCGTACCTGGCTGCCGCCGGTGCTGGTCGGGTCGCAGCCGGTCCAGACGTTCGTCGATCCTGAGACAGGCAATGTCCTCCCAGGGTCGGGATTCCCCAGCGCCGCCGTCGCTCCCGACGGCACCGTCTATGTGGCAACCGAACGCGACAGCTCGGTCAGCTCGGGCGCGATAACCGTGGCACGATCGCGGGATGGCGGCCGCACCTGGACCAGCAGCGAGGTCACCGGCGTGAGCGCGTTCGCGTTCTTCCCCTCGGTCGCCGTTGATTCGCACGGCACGGTCGGGGTTTCCTGGTCCGACCTGCGGAACGACCGGCCTGGCGATGCCGCCTTGACCGCCGACGCCTGGTTCGCCTCCTCCAATGACCGGGGCCGCACCTGGCGGCAAAGCCACCTCGCAGGGCCCTTCGACATGCGAGCCCCACCGTTCGGCGACAACGGCCACCAGCTCGGCGAATACCAAGGGCTAGCGGCGCTGCCAGGCCGCGGCTTCGCTGCGCTGTTCGCGGCGCCAGCGCCCCTGGCCGAAGGACGGCCCGACGGACATCTTCTTCGCCCGGATCGGGCCGGGCTGACCTGCAGAAACCCGGACGGCTGGACACACCAAGCTGGTAGTGCCGTCCTCCCGCTGCATGATGATTTCGCCCGGGGAAACCGTCGGCTCTGGGTGCCGCACGACAGGCCCAGGGCGCCACCACCGGCGTGCCCATGGCGTGCCCGATTGGACGGTGATCAGCGGTGAGTCACGGTCATTCGCGGGCACGCCACGAGTCTGCTGGCCTGGAGCGGGGCAAGTCAGAGAGCAGGCTGTCGAGACCTCCTAAGCAATAGGTCGCGGGCATGTGACCGGGCCCGGCCTTCCGGGTCCAACGCTTTTGATCTTCAGCATGACCGGGCGTAGATCGCTAGATGAAGAAGCTCATCTGCTTCTGTCCGGTTCTGGGAGCCGAGTGGGAGCAGCGAGGCACCGGCAGACGCCGCCAGACGGAGTAGCCGTACTAGCATTACTGCCTCTAACCTGCGGGAACATGCATACGAAGCACGTTTGTCGGCCTGCGCGCTCAGTTGTGGTCTTGGATGTCGCGGCTCCAAGCCTCAGCCTGTGCAAATCTGGGTCACACCTACATTGCCGTCCGCTTTACCCGGCTCTGAGTAGTTGCCATGTCGCTGGTAGTCCTGCGGCTGACCGGTGTGGACCGCGCCGGTGAGTCCAGGGTCTCCGGAATACCGGCGCGGTTCAAGCTGCGCCGCCACCAGCGCTGGTGCATGTGCCCGCACAGGCCAACCTGTCCCGTTCAGGATCAGTAGCTGCCGTAGCGTCGGAGTCCTGTCCCGCCAACGAGCCGCCAACAGACGTCAAGAAGGCCCGACTTCCGTTTCGGCAGTCGGGCCTCTGACCTGCACTTACCTGGTAGCGGGGGCGGGATTTGAACCCGCGACCTCTGGGTTATGAGCCCAGCGAGCTACCGAACTGCTCCACCCCGCGTCGTGTGCCCCTACTTTAGGGGCACCTTCGCCGCGAGGCAAATCCGCACGCCAGCGCGCCGCGCCCGCGATCGCGGCCGGGCTCAGGCCCCGATCGCAGTCGGTTTCGGCAGCGTGGCCAGCCAGACCCGCAGGTTCAGCGGGCCCGGCCCCATCGGCGGCTCGGTCAGCTCGTGCGGGTCCTGCGTGGTCCGCAGGCTGACCACCAGCGAGCCGGTGGCCGCGTACGGGCCAAGCGCGGCCCGGCTGGCCGCCAGCAGCACCGGCCGGCGCCCGGCCCGCTCGATGCCGTTGATCACGGCGGGCAGCTGCGCGGCCGCCGCCTGGCCCGCCGCGACCCACGCCACCGGCCGGTCGCACATGGTGCGCACCGGCGCGGCGAGCTGGTCCGCCAGCTGCTCACCGATGATCACCACCGCCGTGCCGCGGCCGATCGCGCCGCACAGGCGGCCGGTCACCCTCGGCTCCCCCGCGTTGGTCTTACGGGCCGCCAGGCCGTTCACGGCCGGGTGCAGCGACCCGGCCGGCCCGCGGTGGGTCAGCCCGAACCCGGTCGTGGTCACCAGCGTGGGCACCAGCAGCGCCACCACGCAGCAGGCCGACACGAACGACCAGGCGGCCAGGCCCGCACCGCGGGACCGGGCCCGCCCGGTCAGCCACGCGGCGGCCCAGATGGCTGCCAGCACCAGCCCCGGCAGCACCAGCGGCACCAGGCGGCGGCTGGCCCACGGCTGATCGGCGACCGTCTCCGGCTGCCACAGCACGACCGCCGCGCCCCAGCCGATGATCAGCAACGGCAGCGCCCAGTTCCGCGCCGCCCCGCTGGGGTCCCGCCAGCGCAGGAGCGCGCGCACCGACCGCCGGGTCAGCAGGGCCAGGCCCACCCCGGCCAGCAGCAGCGCGGGCAGCCCGATGTACCAGATCACCCAGTACAGGCTGTCCTCGGCGTACAGCCTGGCCGGATCGACCCGCAGCCCCTGCGCCTGCTGCAGCGCGGCCATGAAGGCCTGCGCCCCGGCGCCGGGATGACCGCGCACGGTCTGCACGTACGGCCGGACCGCCAGCCCGATCACCGCCGCCACCACGGCCACCCCGGCCGCCTCGGGCAGCCAGGACCGCCAGCGCAGCCTGGTCAGCCAGCCCAGCCAGCGCAGCGGGGGACGGCGGCCGGCCCGCCGCAGCGCGCCGCGCACCCGGCCAGACCGCACAATCAGCACGGCGCAGGCCGTGACCACGGCCAGCCCCGCGGCGACCAGGCCGGTCGTCCGCAGCGGCCCGGCGATCGTGTCCATATAGGGGCCGGCCAGCACGTAACCAGCCACCAGCCCGTAGGCGATACCTATCACAAGCCCCAAGGAATACGGCCCTGCCTGCGACCGCCGGGCCGCCCAGAGACCTCCCGTCACAGGGATCACCGGGAGCAGGTAGACCAGCCCGTCCGGGCGCACGAGGGTAATCAGCCCGAGGCTGAGACCGGCCAGGCCGGCCAGCACCCAGGCCGGCGTCAGCCATACGGGCTTGCTGCGGATGGCCCAGCCCGCCCGGCGGGCACCCGCCAGCGGGTTGTCCATCACCACCGTGTCGTCACTGACCGCAGCCGGCTGCGTCCCGGCCCGCCGCCAGAGCCCCGCCCGGGACCGTGACGCCAGGACCGCGGCCGCTTCGGACAGGGTGGCCGGCGGCCGCGCGGGGGCCGGTTCCGCCGCTGTCGCTGGATCGCCGGAGGTGCCCGGAGACGCTGATGTGGCTTCAGTTGCGGCCGTGGCTGGCGGTACGGGCGGCGCCGGCCCGCTGGGCGCCGGGAGCGGGCCCGGCGGGGGCAGCGGCGAGGCCGCGGCAGGCTGCGCACGCAGCGTCAGCGAGTCGATCAGCAGGCACAACCCGCCGAACAGCAGTATCTGCAGCACCGGCTCGGCGAACGCCGACCGGCTGGTGTACACCTCGGGCAGGGTGATGGCGAGCACCAGCGCGGCGGCCGGGGCCCACTGCGGGCCGGCGAGCCGGCCGGCCAGGCCGCCGAAGGCGAGCACGGCCAGCGCCCCGAGGACCGGGCTGACCAGCGCCGCGCCGCTGATCCCGTGCAGCCAGAACCCGCCGCTGAGCAGCATCGGCAGCCCCGGCAGCGACCGCGGGTACAGCGCGTCGCCGTGGGCCAGCAGCCCGGACGTGGTGAACGACAGGCCGGGATGGGGGCCGCCGAACGCCCCCATCCGCGCCGGGATCGGCAGCGAGCCGTGCTGGGAGATCCAGTACCCGGCCGCGAAGGCCGCACCCGGGGCCCGGCTGGCCACGATCGTCACCGAGTTGACCGCCTGCTGCCACACCCCGAACCCGACGGCGACCAGGGCCGTGCCAGCCAGCCCGAACCAGGCGGGCCAGCGGCTCCCCCGCCGGGGGCCCGGCAGCTCAGTAGGCCACTGAGCAGGCACCCAGTGCAGCCCGGAGGAGACGATGATGATCGCCAGCGGCACCGAGATGAGCAGCATCACGGCCGGGCTGAACACCCCGGCAAGCAGCAGCGGCAGCCCAGGGACCAGCCAGGCGATGACAAGCACCGCGGGCAGCACGGTCAGCCGGGCGAACGCCCCGCCCGCCGGCGGCAGTTGCCGCATCCGCGTCCGGGCACCCCGCCACGGCCCCGGCCGCCGGCCCGGCTGGCGCGTCCCGGCTGGCGCGGGCCAGCCTCACTGCTAACCGGACGCCGGACCCGCAGCCGGCCAGCCACACCCCCGGCGCCGGCCGCACCGCCAGCGCCGCCCATCTCGCCCGGGCTGACCTCCTCGCCTTGGCTCACCGCACCATCTGGCCCGTCCGCACCTTCAGGGCTCAGCGTGCCGCCCGGATCGGCCACGCCCCCGGCGCGAACTGCACTGCCTTTACTGCCAGCACCGCCAGCGCTGACCGCATCGCCGGACGCTGTGGCCCCGTCCGGCGCGCCACCACCACCCGGTCCGCCCGCATCGCCAGCCACGTCGGCACCTTCCAGATCCGCCGACCCAGCGGCACCATCAGTCACGTCTGTCCTATTCGGACTAGCCGCATCTTCCGTCACATGGTCCGCCGAACCAGCGACTACACCCGCGCCTGACGCGCTGGCCGGATCGGCAGCTGGAGTGCCGCTGGCCGTCCCGTCCCGCCCAGCCGGATCCGCCGGGGCCGCGGGCGCACCGGGGGCGGCCTGGTCCGGGCGCTTGGCTGCGCTCCTGGACCTGGACCGGCCGGGCTTGGTGTCCCTGGGCGAGGCGTCCATGGAGGTGATCTCCCCCGGCCCGGCGGGCCCAATCTCGGCGCCGGCCATCGGGTCTTCACGGTCAGCAGCGCCCACCGGCCTACTGTAAGCGGAATTGACCGCAATGCCGCTGGCCAGCGTGTTCTTCAGGCCCGGGCTTGGTCATGTCCTGACCAAGCAGGCGTTTTCTCCCGGTTCGATCGCATACTGTTTGATCAGCTGTTCCCGGGAGGAGAAGCCGGCCAGCTAGCTAGGATGTCCCACCGGAGGGGTGATGAGCCGCCACGACGTTCCCCAACGCCGCGGCGGGCCCACGGTGAGCAAGGGCCGCCGGGGCCCGCGAACCGGCCCCAAACCCAGTCTCAAGATGCGGGTCCTTGGCTGGGGCTCTATTGCGTTCACATGCTTGCTGGTTGTGACGTCCCTATATTTCTACTCGGTATATAGGGATGACGTCAACAGCATCCACCAGATCAAGATCACCGGGCTCGGCAAGCGGCCGCCGAAGTACACCAACGCGCTGAATATCCTGCTTATCGGTTCTGACACCCGCAAGGGCGCGAACAAGCAGTTCGGCCGGTCGCTGGTGGACGGCGGCCAGCGCTCGGACACGATCATCCTGCTGCACGTCTCCCCCGGCCGTAAGGGCGCGGTGGTGATCAGCTTCCCGCGGGACACCGTGGTGCCCACGCTGGCCTGCCCCGCGCACGGGACCGGCACCCCCGGCCAGGTCGCGGACCCGACCGCGCTGGAGCGGATCAACGCCACGTTCGCCAACGGCGGCCCCTCCTGCCTGTACAAGACCGTCGAGCAGATCACCGGCGTGCGCATCGACCCACTTCGTCCAGCTGGACTTCGTCGGCTTCGAGCACGTGGTCAACGACATCGGCGGCGTCGACATCTGCCTGCCGTTCGCGGTCAGCAACCCGCAGTCCGGCCTGCACCTCTCGGCCGGCAAGCACCACGTCAAGGGCAAGGAGGCGCTGGCCTTCTGGCGGATCAGGGAGAACATCGGCGAGGGCTCGGACCTGCAGCGGATCCAGCGCGATCAGTACCTGATGGCCTCGCTGGTGCAGGGCGTGGAGAAGAAAGGCATCCTGGGCAGCGTCACCCAGGTGTTCTCGGTGGTCAAGGACGTGGCCAGCGCGATGACCACGGACATGGACCTGAACTCGATGGTGTCGATCCTGGGCAGCGTCCGCAACCTGAACACCAAGGACATCCAGTTCGTCCAGGTGCCCACGGTGGCCTACCCGGGTGACCCGCAGGCCGAGGTGGAGTTCGCCCAGCCCGGCGCCCAGGACCTGTTCAGCGCGATCGCGCACGACAAGACCCTGCCGCCGACCAAGAAGACCACCACCCCGGTGCTGGCCGCGGCCGATCCGTCCGACGTCAACGTTCAGGTGCTGAACGGCTCCGGGTCCAACGGCATCGCCGCGACCACCGGCGCGGCGCTGGCCAGCCGCGGGTTCCACGTGCTGGGCACCGGCGACGCGAGCGCGTTCAACTACACCTCCTCGGTCATCGAGTACGCCAGTTCGGCCGAGAAGCCCCAGGTGCAGACGCTGCGCAAGCAGCTCGACAACGTGATCGTGAAGAAGGACCCGAGCCTGGAAGCGGGCACGGTGGAGCTGATCCTCGGCTCGGACTACGCCGGCACGCTGGCCACCCCCGGCGGCACCAGCCCGGGCAGCGGCAAGAAGTCGGTCAACGGGCTGAGCAAGACCTTCGGCGGCATCAAGGGCAACGCCGCCTGCAAGAGCGACACAGGCGCGTTCGCCGGGCCGAACAGCCCGACGATCCCGTAGCGGGCCCCGAGCCGGACAGAGAAATAGAGCCTGCCCGATGGAGCTGTTCACCAGCTGGCACAGCTGGGCGGACGCGGAACCTGAACTGCGCCGCCGCCTCCCGGAGCCGGCCGTCGCGGTCCTGCACCAGGCCATGGATAGCGCGGCCCGGTGGCACGGCGACCAGCGCCGCCCGACCGGCGCGCCCTACACCGACCACCTGCTCGAGGCGCTGGAGATCCTGGTCCGCGGGGCCGGCGTAACCGATCCCGACGTGCTGGCCGCCGCCGTGCTGCACGACACGGTCGAGGACACCGGCTGCACGCCAGCAGACCTGGCCGCCGCGTTCGGCCCGCGGGTGGCCGAGCTGGTGGGCTGGGTGACGATCCCGGAGCCGGGCCCCGGGCAGGACAAGGCGGCGGTCAAGGAGGCCAGCCTGCGCGGGCTGGCCGCGGCGCCGCCCGCCGCGATCCTGGTCAAGCTGGCCGACCGGGCCAGCAACGTGCAGACCCTGCGCAACCTGCCGCTGCCCAGGCAGCGCGCCTACTACGCGCAGACGACCGAGCTGATCATGCCGCTAGCCGCCGGCCAGCCCTGGTTCAGGGCCTGGTACGCGCAGTGGCAGGCCAGCCACGCCGACCTGGCCTGACCCGTCAGGCGGGCTGGCTGGCGGCTTCCGCGGTCGCCGCGGTGACCTCGGCGACCGCCTCGGCCGTCGCGCGCCGCTGCGCCGCCAGGGCGACCTGGAGCCAGGCCAGCAGGGCCGCCGGGTAGATGAAGTAGCCGAACCTGGTCGCCGGGGCGAGCACGAACATCAGCGTGAGGCCGATGATCAGATACCAGGCCGCGCTGGCCACGTCCCGTGGCGGCCGGTAGACCAGCATCCCGGCGATGATCACCCCGGCCAGGATGAGCAAGCCCACCGCGATCAGGTGCCCGGTATGCCCGGTCGTGGCGAGCAGGTGGCCGGGCAGCGGGCTGGCGGCCGGCGAGGTGACGTTGGCCAGGCCGAGCGGGAACATGATCGTATTGGCCACCAGCGCGCCCGGCCACAGCACCGCCACCGGCCCGATCAGCGCGCCGCACGCGACCACGGCGGCCACCAGGAACCGCATCAGCGGCACCTTGCCGTCGCGGACCAGGATGAGCACGCCGATCACCACAATGGCCGGCCAGGCCGTAGCCTTGGCCGCCGCGGCCACGCCGATGGCCAGGCCGGCCAGCACGTGCCGGGGCCTGCGCCACAGCAGGGCCAGGCCCAGGCACATCAGGGCCAGGATCGGGATATCGGTGCCGCCCACGGCGAGCTCGAACGCGATCACCGGGGTAGCCGCCACGAACAGGGTCCACCGGATCACGTGCTGGGCCCCCGCGGCGAGCAGAGCCAGCGCGAAGAGCACAAGGAAGGCCACCCCGAACCAGACCCGCGGGTCGGCCAGCGTGGCCGAGCCGTAGACCGCGTGCGGCACGCCGAACAGCGACATCACCGGCAGGTAGGGGTTATAGGCGTTGGGGTCGTGCACCGAGGCCAGCGCCGCCGCGGTCTCGTACGGCGAGTGGTGGGTTACCAGTTCATGCGCGGAGCGCTCGATGACCGACACCTCGGGCTGGCGGCTTTGCGTGGCGGCGTTCCAGAACAGCGGCGCGACCAGCGCCCCGCCGACACTGACCAGCAGGGCCAGGTCCAGCCCGCGGCGGCGCCAGGCCAGCACCGCGGCCGCGGCCACCGCGTACGCGCAGGCGGCCACCAGGCCCCACCGGCGGTGCAGGCCATTGTCGCTGAACACGGACACCCCGGCGGCGAACAGCGCACACGCCGCGAACGCGGCAGCACACCAGTACCGGGGCACCTTCACCGGAGCCAGCCCCCTGGCCAGCCGGGCGAGCAGGGCCTCAATCCCCGGGCCTGCCGTCAACCCTCGCACGGCCATATAGGGTCCTCCACCCCGCCGAGTGTAGTCCGCAGCGCTCCGGTCGCCTGAGAATAAACACTCAGCCAACCTTGAGGCATTCCGCATTATTGCCCGGAAACCACCGGAATGTGCCCAGCGCCGTCCGGCCGGCTCCCGGCCGCCCGGGCCCCGGCCGCCCGCCGCGGCCCGCCCCGGGCCCGCAGGGCCCGTACGACCAGCACCGCGATGTACCCGGTCAGGAGCACGTACGCGAGCGTAGCCAGGCCGAGGGCCGCGCCCAGGCCGGCCACCAGCATCCGGCCGTCCCAGCCCAGCGCGAGACCGGCCGGGACGCCCGCAGTCAGTGCCCGATAGTGCAGCGCGATCAGCGCGCACAGCAGGAAGACCAGCGCCAGCGGCACCCCGGACGCGAACCCGGCGGCGGCCAGGTACACGTACTGGCCCGCCAGCAGCAGCGCCGGGGTCAGCCAGTCCAGCCGCCCGTCGTGCGGATGGCTGGCTCCCACCGAGGCCAGCAGCATCGCGATCACCGGCGTGATCAGCAGGAACCCGGGCAGGTCCCGCAGGCCGAGGACGGCCAGCACGCACACGCCGGCCAGCCCGGTCAGGGCCGGCGGCAGCGGGATCAGCTGCCCCTGGACCAGCCGGCCCAGCCAGGTGGCGACCGGGCCGTCGTCCCGCAAGGCCGGCACCGGCCGCACCTCGGCCGGGACCGCACCGCGGGTCACGATCATCGAGGCCAGCGCAACCGCCGACCACCAGGCAAGACCGGTCAGCGCGGCCTGGCTCCCCCATACCGGGGTGACCACCGCGACCAGCAGTATCTGCCCGCCGGGCGGGAAGGCGAGCACCCGCCAGACGAACCCCTCCAGCGAGGCCTCCCGCGGCCCGTCCGGTTCCGGGTCGCTGCACGCACTGGCCACCTGCCGGATCGTCAGCAGGATCAGCACGATGATGGCCAGCCGCCACAAGCCCGGCTGACCCGCCGCGGTGCCGCCTGCGGCCAGCGCGGCGACGATCGCCGCCTCCACCGCCACCCCGGACAGCTGGCCCGCCGCGCGCTCCGCGGCGGTCCGCGGCCACGCCCCGAACTGCGGGCCGGCCAGCCCCCGTGCGGTTCGCCCGGCCAGGTAGCTGGCACACAAGGCCGCCGCGCCGATCGCGCTGCCGGACGGCTGGCCCGCGGTGAACCAGACCGCCGCGACCGCGCCGAGCGCGGCAGAGATGCCCGCCGCCGAGGCCGCGGGGAGCCAGCGGCACGCCGAAAGACCGGACAGCCGCTGCGGCAGGCCATCGACGGCCTGCGCGACGGTTGCCGCGGTCATCGCACGGTTCCCTTCCCCCATCCAGCCCAGCAGCCCGGCAGGCATCAGCAGCCGGCCGTGCCGCTGAATACCCACCTGCACGGCGCTTAGACATCACGTCCAGCGGCGCGCAGGCATGCCACACCTAGGGCTGAACGTTACGCGCCCGGCGGGCGGACGGGGCTCACCCGCGCCGGGTGACGCCCAATCAACTGCCCGGGGCAGCGCCGCGCCGTCCGCACCGGGTGCCGCCCCGCCGCCTGCGCCGGGTAACGCCGCGCTCTCCCGCGCCGGGTACAGTCCGCTCATGCGGACGGTCGCAGTGGTGCTGGCGGCGGGTTCGGGCCAGCGGTTCGGCGGCGAGCTGCCCAAGCAGCTCCAGCGGCTGGCCGGGCGGACCCTGATCGAGCATTCGGTGGGCGCGTTCCAGGACGCCCCGGGCGTGGACGCGATCCTGCTGGTGGTGTCCCCCGACCTGGCCGGCCCGGTCGGCGAGCTGCTCGGCGGCCGCTACGGCAAGGTCACCGCGATCGTCGAGGGCGGCGCGACCCGCACCGACTCGACCCGCCGGGCCCTGGCCGCGCTCGGCGACGAGGAATGCGACGTGCTGTTCCACGACGCCGCCCGGCCGCTGGTCGACCAGGCCACGATCGCCGGCTGCGTGGCCGCGCTGGCCACCGACCGGGCCGTCGGGGTGGCGATCCCGTCCTCGGACAGCATCTTCGAGACCAGGGACGGCGTCGTGACCGCGATGCCCCGGCGGGACGCGCTGCTGCGCTGCCAGACCCCGCAGGGCTTCCGGCTGTCGGTGATCCGCCGCGCCTACCAGCTGGCCGACGCCGACCCCGGGTTCGCCAGTTCTGCCCCGACCGACGACTGCGGAGTCGTGCTGCGCTACCTGCCGGACGTGCCGGTGCGGGCCGTGCCCGGCAGCGAGCGCAACCTGAAGATCACCTACCCCGCCGACCTGGCCATCGCCGAGCTGCTGCTCAGTCCCTAACCAACATGGCCCTAACCAACATGGCACTGAACAACATGGCACTGACCAGGCCGGCGCGGCCCGGCGCGCGCTCCCTTACAGCGCAGTGTCCTCCAGCATCTCGGTGACCAGCGCGGCGATCGGCGACCGCTCCGACCTGGTCAGGGTGACGTGCGCGAACAGCGGATGGCCCTTCAGCTTCTCGATCACCGCGACCACCCCGTCGTGGCGCCCCACCCGCAGGTTGTCCCGCTGCGCCACGTCGTGGGTGAGCACCACCCGTGACCCGGCGCCGATCCGGGACAGCACGGTGAGCAGCACGCCGCGCTCCAGGGACTGGGCCTCGTCCACGATCACGAACGAATCGTGCAGCGACCGGCCGCGGATGTGGGTCAGCGGCAGGACCTCCAGCATGTTGCGCATCAGGACGTGCTCGATGACCTCCTTCGAGCACACCGCGGACAGGGTGTCGTGCACCGCCTGCGCCCAGGGGCCCATCTTCTCGGCCTCCGAGCCGGGCAGATAGCCGAGGTCCTGGCCGCCGACCGCGTACAGCGGGCGGAACACCACCAGCTTGCTGTGCTGCCGGCGCTCCATCACCGCCTCGAGACCGGCGCACAGGGCCAGCGCCGACTTCCCGGTGCCGGCCCGGCCGCCCAGCGACACGATCCCGATCTTCGGGTCGAGCAGCAGGTCAAGCGCGATCCGCTGCTCGGCGCTGCGGCCGCGCAGGCCGAACGCCTCCCGGTCGCCGCGGACCAGCAGCACGGACTTGTCCGGCTGCACCCGGCCCAGCGCGCTGCCGGTGCTGGACCCGGCCGACGCCAGCACCAGCCCGGTGTGGCAGGGCAGGTCCCTGGCTCCCTCGTGGTCGAGCTGCCCCTTCTCGTACAGCTCGTCCATGTCCGCGGCGGTGATGTCGAGTTCCGCCATCCCGGTCCAGCCGGACTGGGCCGGCAGCTCCGCGCGGTACTCCTGCGCGGTCAGCCCCACCGACGCGGCCTTCACCCGCAGCGGCAGGTCCTTGCTGACCAGCACGACCTGCGCACCCTCGGCGGCCAGGCTGCAGGCGACGGACAGGATCCTGGTGTCGTTGTCGCCCTGCCGGAAGCCGGCCGGCAGGATCGCCGGGTCGGAGTGGTTCAGCTCCACCCGCACCGTGCCGCCCTGCTCGCCGATCGGCAGTTCCTCGTCCAGCCGGCCGTACTCCACCCGCAGGTCGTCCAGGGCGCGCAGCGCCTGGCGGGCGAAGTAGCCGAGCTCCGGATGGTCCCGTTTGCCCTCCAGCTCGGTGATCACCACGATCGGCAGCACCACCTCATGCTCGGCGAACCGGCCGATGGCAGCCGGGTCGGCCAGCAGGACGCTGGTGTCCAGAACGTAGGTGATCCGGCGGGAAGCCGCGGGATCGGGGCCGGCCGGGGCGGGCACGGCCTCAGCGGCGGGGCCAGCCGCGGCGGGGCGGCGGACCCGGCGGCGTGGAGCCGCTGCGGCGGCAGGCGCTAGGCCGGGCGCCGCAGCGCCGGGCAAGCCAGGCGGCTCCGCGTGATCGCGGGCGGGGCGGCTGGTGCTTGCCGAGGAGCTGTCGGATCGGTTGCTGACGGACCGCGGCTGCGCGCCGCGGCTGGATGCAGATGTGGCCACTCGCTCTCCCCTGGGCGTCCCGAGGGACGCCGCGTTCGGACACAGACGTGTCGGCGGGACCGGGACCGGCCAGCGAAGGGCCGGGCGCCGGCCCTTCGCTCATCTCGCCTGCGCGCCAGGACGCGAAGCTCGAAGATCTCGAGGGCCTTTCCCGTCGGGCGGCTACGCACCGCCCGTCCACCAATGACGGTACCCGCTGATACCGGGTGCCCGGAAGTACCGAAATGCGCGACCTGCTGGCGAGGATGTGCTAAGCGCCGAAGCGGCGGTGCCGCGCGGCGTACGAGCGCAGCGCGCGGAGGAAGTCAACCCGGCGGAACGCGGGCCAGTAGGCGTCGCAGAAGTAGAACTCGGACTGGGCGCTCTGCCACAGCAGGAAGCCGCCCAGGCGCTGCTCCCCCGAGGTCCTGATCACCAGGTCCGGGTCGGGCTGGCCGGCCGTGTACAGGTGCTCGGCGATGTGCTCGACGTCGAGGATGCCGGCCAGCTCCTCGATGGTGGTCCCCCGGGTCGCGTGGTCCTGGAGCAGGGACCGGACCGCGTCCGCGATCTCCCGCCGCCCGCCGTAGCCCACCGCCACGTTGACCAGCAGGCCATCCCGGCCGGCCGTCACCTCGCCGGCGTCCTTCAGCGCCCGGGCGGTCTCCGCGGGCAGCAGGTCCAGGGCGCCGACCGGGTTGATCCGCCAGCCGCCGTCGACCAGCTCGCGCACGGTTTCCTCGATGATCCGCAGCAGCGGCTCGAGCTCGCTGGCCGGGCGGCTCAGGTTGTCGGTCGACAGCAGCCACAGGGTGACCACCTCGACGCCGTACTGCTGGCACCACTCGAGCAGCTCGAAGATCTTGTCGGCACCCTTCTGGTGCCCCCGGCTGACGTCCGTTATGCCCGCCGACCGGGCCCACCGGCGGTTGCCGTCGCACATCACGCCGACGTGGTGCGGGATCGCGGACGCCGACAGGCGCCGCTCGAGCCGCCGCTCATAGAGGCGGTAGACGAGCTTGCGCAATCCCATCCGGCATCCCCTCTCCCGCCGGCGGCCGCCCGCGGCGACCAAGATCGGCAGTGCCTACCCTAACAACACAAGGTAATGCAATTACCGCAAAGAGTTAGTCAAGGTACGGGCGGGGTCGCGCCGGGCTCCCGCGCCCGGTGCACACGGCACCCCCTGCACCATACGGCGCAGGGGGTGCCGTCGCAGCGCTGAGCCGCGTGCCTAGCGGATGGACTTGAGGATCGAGTCGTCCAGGCCGGGGAACGAGGCGAGGTACTCCCGCCGCTCGCTCTTCAGCCGGGCCACCATCGCGTTGTACTCCTCCAGGCGGCCCTGCCGCTCGTACAGCCGGCGCGGCTGGAGGATCTCGGGGTCGTCGACGCCGGGCAGGGACGCGGCCACCTCGTAGCCGAAGTCCGGGTCGGTGACCCACTCGATCGTGCCGGACACGATCGCCTCGACGATGGCCGAGGAGTACGGGATCGTCACCTTCTTGGACTGCTCCTCGTCCTTGCCGCCGACCCGGCCGGTGTTCAGCACGTAGACGTTCAGCTCGTGGCTGTCCAGCAGCTCGAGCATGCGGTTGCCCATGTCGGCCATGTCCCGCGGGAAGAACGGGTTGGTGCCCGGCACCCGCAGGAACTTGCCTTCCTCGTCCTTGCCGCCGGCCGAGGTGCCGGTGGTCTCGCCGAGCATGAAGTAGGCCGCTGCCTGGGCCCGGTCCAGCCGCGCCACGCCGGGAACGATGTTCTCGTTCTTGTTCAGGATCAGCAGGAACTCCGCGGGCGGCACGTCGTTGCCCGGCCACGGGTCCACGTAGGAGAACGGCCAGGTGGTGCGGCCGTTCTTGGTGTAGGACGTGTCGAAGAAGTCGACCTTGCCGGCCGCGTCGACGGACACGTTCTCCAGGTAGGCGTCCGGCTGCGTGGTCGCGTGGTGGATCAGCGGCTCGTACCGGGGGTCGAGCCCGAAGGTCTTGGCGAAGCAGCCGTTCTCGGTGGTGTACACCTTCCCGCCGGGCATCAGCGCGATGAAGTCGTCCTGCGCGGGCTTGCTGTTCAGCTGGGTGGTGAACGTGGTGGTGGTCTTGCCGGTGCCGGACAGGCCCACGATCAGCACCGCCGTCGGCCGGTCCTGAACCGGGATGACCTTGCAGCCGGCGTGCAGCGCCAGGCCACCGCGGTTGTAGACGATGTTGTTCCACATCCGCAGGCCGCCCTTCTTGGACTCACCGAAGTAGTCCGAGTTGAGCACCCTGGTGATGTTGTCGTTCAGGTCGACCGCGATGACCCGGTCGTCCGGGTAGCCGGGGGCAGGCAGGTTGGGCGTGTAGATCACGGTCGTGTCCGGGACCCAGGTGGCCGGGTCGTAGCCCTCGTCGACCGGGTAGTACAGCTGCTTCTGCATGCCGGCCACGTTGGCGTTGGCCGACTCCATGATCAGCCGGGCGCGGGTCCGGAACTCCGGGTGCGACCCGATGTACCCGTCCACCACCACCACGTCCACCGTGCGCAGGTAGGCGTCCTGGTCGGCGGCGATGCGCCGGTACTCGTCCCGGGGGATGGTCTGCTTGGTGGCGTTGGTCGAGTCGGCGACCACGAAGGTCGACCGGGTGCTGCGTGCGTCCACGCGCGCCTTGACTACCAGGTTGCCGAATTCAGTGATCTGGCTGTTCGGCATTTTCTCCGCGAGCTCGCGGAGCCGCTCCGTCGATGGATTCCACTCCACCGATGCCGCGTGCACCTCGTAGACCACGACTGCTCCTCCTCAGGGCGCTGTCTGATTGCTCCGCTCCTGGCCTGCCCGCCGCGACGCAAGGAAAATGAGCCCTGTATTCGCGGGATTTGGGGAGTGTACCCCGGCAGGGGACGGATGAAATACCCCGCCAACCCCGGTCTACGCCTCGCCCGGCGCGTCCCGCCGGCCGCCGCCGCGGCCCGGCCAGGGCCGGCCGCCCGGCGGCCGGGCCCGGTCCCGGGTAACGCCAGGCTCTGCCGGACGAACAGGTCATGACCAGCGAGTGACCCGGTGCCGCGCACCGCGGGGGTCCGGGGCGGCGGTCCCCGGCCGGCCCGCGGCCAGGCCGCCCGCACCCCGTGGCGGCCCCGCGCCGGGACGCCGTTCGCGCCCGCCGCAGCCCGCGCCCGCGGATTTACCCGGGCCGGCGTATATTCCCGGCCGGCTTCGGCAGAAAACAACGGATGTGTTTTGGCCGTGGTGGCCGCCGGCCCGCGCCAGATAGCCGTATCAAATAATTAAAGAGACCGTAAAACCGCCGGGCGTGAAATTACGCCTGCCGCCCGCCTGGCCGCCGCGGGTTCGGATTGCCGGGCGGCCGCCCGCTCGGCGCCGTGGGCAGAAACGCAGCACACGGCGCGTGCCGCCGCCCCGCGGCCGGGCCGGGACCGCGGCCGCGGGGGGCGCCGCGGCGGCCGCGGGTGGGCCGGGCGCCCGCTATTGCCGGCTCCTGCCACAGGATCAATGAGTTGGCGATATCACTTTGCGACACGATCACGCGCCGGGCCCGCGCGCGGTAAGCGGAAAGAGTTTCCGGTTACCGCGCGCGGGCCCGGCCATGATGATCAGCAAGCCCGCCGCGAGGGCCGCGGCGGGCCGCCGGGCCGGTCAGGAGCGGGGCCCGCCGGACCGGACCTCGGCCACTTTCCTGAGCGCGTCGCGCAGATCGGCCAGCCAGCCGTCTTCGTGCTCGCCCACCAGGCGGACGCACCAGGCGAGCGCGTCGCTGCGGCTGCGGGCCACGCCGGCGTCCACCAGCGTGTCCAGCACGCGCCGCTCGGACTGCCGCAGCCGGGTCATCACCGGGACCGAGAAAGTGGTGAACATCACAGTCGATCCGCCGCACGTGACGCCCCAGGAAACCTTCCGGCCGAAGCTGTGCTCCGCCTCCCTGGCGATCTCCATCCGCTGCTGGCGGGTCTCCTCGCGGAACCGCCGGATCCGGCCCTCGGCCGCCGCGGCCCGCTCGGCGTCGGCCGCCTCGGCGGCCGTCTCCGGGTCGGCCAGGGTGCCGGTCAGCGTGATCTCCTCGCGGTCCATGACGATCTCGGGTGCGCTGGTGAACCATTCGGCGGGCAGACGGCCGGTGAACCAGCCGCGGAGCTTCTCAGCAGGCGACGGGCCCGCGGCCTCATCCGTTGTACTCATGTAATCATGATTACACGACCACAGAGTGCGCGCAACATCGGCGTGAGTACAGGAAGTGCGCTGGTAGCCGGGCTGCCCGGCGCCCAGCCCGGGATGCTCAGCCCGTGACGCTCAGCCCGCGGCGGCGGCCAGGGCGACCCGCGGGTAGACGCGGACCGCGCCGGCGAAGCCCGTGCCGACGTCGACCGGGACCACCTCGACGGTCAGCCCGGGCCGCGGGGCCTGCAGCATCATGTTGTTGCCCAGGTAGATCGCGACGTGCGAGATGTACGTCGGCGCTGTCGGGTCGGTGTGGTAGAAGAGCAGGTCACCGGGCTGGAGCTGGTTCACCGGCACGGCCGGGCCGGTCCTGGCCTGGTCCACCGCGACCCGCGGCATCGTCACCCCGGCCTGCGCCAGCGCCCACTGCACGAGCCCGGAGCAGTCGAACACGCTCGGCCCGGACCCGCCCCACACGTACGGCCGCCCGATCTTGCTCTCCGCCGCCTTCAGGAACGCGACCAGCTGGGTCCTGGTCAGCCCCGGGCCCTGGCCGGTCGCCGCGCTGCCCGCGCCGGCCAGCCCGGCCGCGGCGACCTGCGCGGCCGTCGGCCCGGGTGCGACCAGCGGGTCCACCACCGCGCCGCGCGGCACGTGCTTGGAGATCAGCTTGTCCAGCGTGGCCAGCTGGGCCTTCGGCGCGCTGAGCACGATCGCGTTGCCGGCCGGGATGCCGAGCCGGCGGGCCACCTCGTGCGACACGATCCCGTCGACGCCGGGGATGCCGACCGTGCCGAACCCGCCGATCATGAGCCGCTCGGTGCGGCCCGCGCCGGCCACCTTGACCTTGCCGCCGAGCGGGAGCTTGTCCAGCCGGCCCATGGTCCACGAGACCGCGATCCGGCCGTCGGCCACGCCCTGCCACAGCTGATCAGATCGCGCGGTCGGCTTGGCCGCGAACCCGCGGAACGCGGACGGGTCGACGCCGAGGACCGCCACGTACTTGCCGTTGATCTTGATCCGGGCGGCGTCCAGGGTCTGCACCGCGGTCACGCCCGGCAGCCTGGCCAGCGCCGCCGCGGTTCCGGCGGGCAGCGTGGTCCGCCCCACGACCAGCACGTCGGACGAGCGCAGCTGCTTCAGCGGCGCGACCCGGCCCGACGCCGGAATGGGGGCCGACGCTGCCACCGGGACCTTGGATGATTTATTACGGTTGGTATCTGGCAGCTGCAGTACCGAGGAGCTGGTCCCGGCGGTGGTGCGGAAAACCACGGACGCCGGGACAGTTGGGCTCGGCGAAGCTGGCGAGGTCGGGGTCACCTGGGCCGCCTGGGCAGCACTCAGCGGCCAGCCCGCGGCGGTCGCCGCCAGGGCCAGCCCGGCCAGAGCCACCGGGGACACGCGCCTGATCAGGTCGCGCACCCGCCACTCCCCCTTCCGCCGTCCGTCCGCTCCGCTAGGCCCCTGCACGTTTCACCTTGCATGAGCGCCGGCCAGCGGTCCATACCCCCAAGGCAAAATCGGGGTTTACCCGGCGGACCCGGTCGCGCACCCCGACTTTCTGAGGTTACCCACCCGGGGCAAGTCCACTACCAGCCCGAAGCGAGGACCTGGCGCAGCTCGCCGGGGCTGGTCACGGGCAGCCGGCAGGTGAAGCCGCGGCAGACGTAGGCTGCCGGGGCGCCGCCCACCAGGCCGCGCCCGGCGAGCAGCGGGATGTTCCCGCCGGCGGCGCCGTCGATGGCGCCGTCGGTGGGGGCTGCGTCACCGAGGGCCAGGACGGCGCCGGGCGGGGCTTCCTTCAGGGCGGTCCTGTGCAGTTCGCTGGTGCGAGGGTCGCCTGGTGGACCGACCACGGCGATCTCGGCCGGGCCGGAGAGCAGGGCGGTGGCCACGGTCAGGCCGGCGCCGGCCGCGGACGGGAACCGGCCCGCGATGGCGGGCAGCGGGCCCAGGGCCGCCCGCGCCGCGTCGCGGTGCCGCTGGGAGCCGGTCAGCGCCGCGTAGCTGAGCAGCGCGCCGGCGACTGCGAACGTCCCGGACGGGCTGGGACCGTCGGCCGGGTCGGCCGGGCGGTAGAGCAGGGCCTCGCCGTCGTCGGCCGTGTCGTAGAACCCGCCGCGCTGGTCGCCGAACCGGTCCAGCGCGGTGTCCAGCAGCTGGCCGGCGAGCGTGACCCAGCGGGTCTCGCCGGTGACCCCGGCCAGCACCAGGAAGCCGTCGGCCACGCAGCCGTAGTCGTCGAGCACGCCGGCGCTGGGCCCGGCCACGCCGTCCCGTGACGTGCGGGCCAGCCGGCCGTCGCGCAGGTGCACGTCGTCCAGCAGGGTGGCGGCGCGGCGGGCGGCGGCGATGAAGCCCGGCTCGTCCAGCAGAAGCCCGGCCTCGGCGAGCGCGGCGATGGCCAGCCCGTTCCAGGCCGCGACCACCTTGTCGTCCCTGGCCGGGCGGATCCGCTGGGCCCGGGCGTCCAGCAGCCGGGCCCTGACCTGGGCGAGCCAGTCCTGGCCGGGCGGGTCGGCGCGGAGCTGGAGCACGGACTGCCCGTGCTCGAACGTGCCCGCCCTGGTCACCCCGAAGACCTCGGCCGCGCGCCGGCCGTCCTCCTCCCCGAGGACCTCGATCAGCTGGTCCGGGGTCCAGGCGTAGAACTTGCCCTCCACGCCCTCGCTGTCCGCGTCCAGCGCGGCGGCGAACCCGCCCTCGGCGGTGCCGAGTTCCCTGATCAGCCAGGCGCAGGTGCCGATGGTGACCCGGCGGGCCAGCGGTGCGCCGGACCGGCGCCACCAGTGCGCGTACGCCCGGGCCAGCAGCGCGTTGTCGTACAGCATCTTCTCGAAGTGCGGGACCACCCAGTCCGCGTCCACCGAGTACCGGGCGAACCCGCCGCCCAGCTGGTCGTACATCCCGCCCCTGGCCATCGCGGCCAGGGTCGCCTCGGCCATCCGCAGCGCCCCGCCGTCGTCACCATCGTCGCCGCCGGCCGCCCCGGCCGGCGCCGCGGCGGCCCGCTCGTGCTGGCGGAGCAGGAACTCCAGCACCATCGACGGCGGGAACTTGGGCGCGCCGCCGAACCCGCCGCGCACCGAGTCGAACCGGCTGGCCAGGCCGGCCACCGCGGCCTGGCAGGCCTGGCCGAGCTGGTCGTCACCGGGCCCGTCCCCGCCGTCGCCGCGCGGTGCGGAATGCTCGGCCAGCGCCGCGGCGATCTGCCTGGCCCGCGTGGTCACGCTGGCCGGTTCCTGCTGCCAGGCCCGGGTGACCGCCTGGATCAGCGCCTGGAACTGCTCGCGGGGGAAGTAGGTGCCGCAGTAGAACGGCTCCCGGTCCGGGGTCAGGAACGCGGTCATCGGCCAGCCGCCCTGGCCGGTCATCGCCTGGGTGGCGGTCATGTAGACCGCGTCGACGTCCGGGCGCTCCTCCCGGTCGACCTTGATCGACACCAGGTGCTCGTTCATCAGCGCCGCGGTCTCGGCGTCCTCGAACGACTCGTGTGCCATCACGTGGCACCAGTGGCAGGCCGAGTAGCCGACCGAGAGCAGCACCGGCACGTTGCGGCGGGCCGCCGCCGCGAACGCCTCATCCGACCACGGCCACCAGTCCACCGGGTTGTCCGCGTGCTGGAGGAGATAGGGGCTGGTCGCGTTCCTGAGCCGGTCTGCCATATCCCCATCTTGGCCCTGGTCCTGGCGCGCCATCCCGCGGGCCGGCGGCTGCTACCGTGCGGTGGTGACCAGTTCGCGTCCGGCCCGGTCGCCCCAGGGCCGCGGCACCCGGGTCCGCGGCACCCGCCAGGCCGAGGCGGTTTCGCTGGCGCTGGACAGCCTGCCCGGGTTCTGCAGCGCGCAGCAGATCTACGCCCGGCTCCGGGAGCAGGGCGAGCAGGTCGGGCTGACCACCGTCTACCGGCACCTGCAGGTGCTCACCGAGGACGGCGCGGTCGACACCATCCGCGACATCAGCGGCGAGACCCTCTACCGGCGCTGCCGCACCGACGCCCACCATCACCACCTGACCTGCCGCAACTGCGGCACCAGCGTGGAGGTCGAGGGGCGCGCGGTCGAGCGGTGGGCCGAGCAGGTCGCCGCCGAGGCCGGCTTCACCGACGTCGGCCACACCGTCGAGCTGTTCGGGCTCTGCCCGGCCTGCCGCACGCTCTGACCGGCCCCACCGCAGGCGGGCCGCGGCACTTCGATCACGCTCGCTGGCCCGGCGCGTCGGACCGGGCTGGTACGAATGTCGGCATGGCAGCCAACCGGACCGACCCGCCCGCGGACGAGGCTGGGCTGCGCGCCGAAGCCGAGGAGCACCTGCGGGCGCTGGCCGGGCCGCAGGCCCGGCTGCGGGATGACCAGTGGACCGCGATCAGCGCGCTGGTGGTCGAGCCGGCGGCGGGCGCTGGTCGTGCAGCGCACCGGGTGGGGCAAGTCGGCCGTGTACTTCATCACCACCGCCCTGCTGCGGGCCCGCGGCGCCGGGCCGTCGGTCATCGTGTCCCCGCTGCTGGCCCTGATGCGCAACCAGATCGAGGCCGCGGACCGGGCCGGGATCCACGCCCGCACGGTGAACTCGGCCAACACCGACGAGTGGGACCAGGTCTACGCCGAGGTCGCCGGCGGCCGGGTGGACGTGCTGCTGGTCAGCCCGGAGAGGCTGAACAACCCGGGCTTCCGCGACAACGTGCTGCCCAGGCTGATCGCCGCGGCCGGCCTGCTGGTCGTCGACGAGGCGCACTGCATCTCCGACTGGGGCCACGATTTCCGGCCCGACTACCGGCGGCTGCGCACGCTGCTGGCCGGCCTGCCGCCGGGCGTGCCGGTGCTGGCCACCACGGCCACCGCGAACGCCAGGGTCACCAGGGACGTGGCCGAGCAGCTGGGCGCCGGCGGCGACCAGGAGACGCTGGTGCTGCGCGGCGCGCTGGACCGGGACAGCCTGCACCTGGCCGTGGTGCAGCTGCCCGCCGCCCAGCAGCGGCTGGCCTGGCTGGCCGAGCACCTGGCCGGGCTGCCGGGCTCGGGGATCATCTACACGCTGACCGTGGCCGCCGCGCACGAGACCGCCGCGTTCCTCCGCGACCGGGGCACCGACGTGCTGGCCTACACCGGGAAGGACGACAGCTCGGCGCGCGAGGCCGCGGAGAACGCGCTGCTCGGCAACGAGCTCAAGGCGCTGGTCGCGACCAGCGCGCTGGGCATGGGCTTCGACAAGCCCGACCTCGGGTTCGTGGTGCACCTCGGCGCGCCGCAGTCGCCGATCGCCTACTACCAGCAGATCGGCCGGGCCGGGCGGGGCGTGCGCCGGGCCGAGGTGATCCTGCTGCCCGGCCGCGAGGACCGCGACATCTGGTCCTACTTCGCGTCGCTGGCGTTCCCGCCCGAGCACGTGGTGCGCACCACGCTGGCCGCGCTGGCCCGGGCCGGCCGCCCGGTCTCGGCCGGCGCCCTGGAAACCCAGGTGGACCTGAGCCGCGGCCGGCTCGAGATGATGCTCAAGGTCCTGGACGTGGACGGCGCGGTCCAGCGGGTCAGCGGCGGCTGGCAGGCGACCGGCCGGGACTGGGTCTACGACGCCGAGCGGTACGAGCGGGTCGCCGCGGAACGGTCCCGGGAGCAGCAGGCCATGCTCGGCTACCTGGCCACCGGCGGCTGCCGGATGGAGTACCTGCGCCGTGAGCTGGACGACCCGGCCGCCGCGCCGTGCGGGCGCTGCGACAACTGCACCGGGCGGCACTGGTCCGCGGCGGTGTCAGAAGCGGGCACGGCGGCGGCGCGGGACCGGCTGATGCGCCCCGGCGTGGACGTCGCGCCGCGGAAGATGTGGCCCACCGGGATGAAGGATCTGGGCGTCGAGGTGGCCGGGAAGATCCCGGCCACGGAGGCCGCGGAGACCGGCCGCGCCCTCGGCCGCCTCACCGACCTCGGCTGGGGCCCCCGCCTGCGGGCCCTGCTCGAGGCCGGCCCGGCGGACGGCACGGGGCCGGACGGGCCGGGAACCGGTTCCGGCGACCAGCCGGCCCCGGACGAGCTGGTCGCGGCCCTGGTCAAGGTGCTGGCCGCGTGGGACTGGGCGCAGCGGCCGGCCGGGGTGGTCACCGTGCCGTCCCGCCGCCACCCGCAGCTGATCGGCAGCCTGGGCCGCCAGCTGGCCGGCCTCGGCCGGCTGCCCTACCTCGGCGCGCTGGCCTACACCTGGGACGCCGGCGCCAGCGCCGGCCCGGGCGCCCCGCCGCCGGCGTCCGGCCCGGCCCGGCACTTCAACAGCGCCCAGCGGCTGCGCGGTGTCTGGCAGGCGCTGGCCCTCCCCGCGGACCTGGCCGCCGCCGTGGAAGGGGCGGGCGGTCCGGTGCTGCTCGTCGACGACCAGATCGACAGCGGCTGGACGATGACCGTCGCGGCCCGGCTGCTCCGCCTGGCCGGCGCCCCGGCCGTGCTGCCGTTCGCGCTGGCCGTCACCGCAGGCTAGCCACTCCGGGCCGGAGCAGGCCTGGCCCCCGGGGCGCACGCCGTCGATCACCGTATCGATGAGCTAAAAGTTTCTGTCGCCGGATGCGTACTGGTGTTCTAGCATGGGCATCTAGCTAGCAGCATCCCGTGACCAGCTCCGGCCTCCGCCGGTCATCAAGACAAGAGATAATGCCCGCTATGGAACTCCGGCACCTGGAGTACTTCGTCGCCGTCGCCGAGGAGCTGAGCTTCACCAAGGCGTCGCGGCGGATGCACGTCGTGCAGTCCGGCGTGTCCAGCGCCATCCAGAGCCTGGAACGGGAACTGGCCGCGCCGCTGTTCGAGCGGGACCGGCACCGGGTGGCGCTGACCGACGCGGGCCGGGCGCTGCTGCCCGAGGCGCGGGCCACGCTGGGCGCTGCCCAGGCGGCGAAGGACGCGGTCGGCCAGGCCCGGGGACGGCTGCGCGGCACGGTGACGGTGGGCACCATGCTGTCGACCGGCACCGTCGACCTGCCCGCGATCCTGGGCCGGTTCCACGGCATGCACCCGGACGTCAGCGTGCGGCTGCGGATCTCCGCCACCGGGTCGTCGGGCCTGATCCGGGAGGTGCAGGCGGGCGCGCTCGACCTGGCCGTCGCCTCGCTGCCGGGGCCGCCGCCGGCCGGCCTGGCCGCGCGGCTGATCGCGCAGGAGCCGCTGGTGCTGATCTGCCACCCGGAGCACCGGCTGGCCGCCCGCCACTCGGTCGCACTGGCCGAGACGGCCGGCGAGGCGTTCATCGACTTCCCGCCGGGCTGGGGGAACCGGGCCATCGTGGACCGGGCCTTTGCGCTGGCCGGGATCGAGCGCCAGGTCCCGTTCGAGGTCGCCGACTTCATCGGCGCGGGCGGGCTGGTCAGGCACGGGCTGGGCATCGCGTTCCTGCCCGCCTCGGTCGCCGCCCGGCTGCTCGCCCAGCAGGACCCCGCCGCCGCACCCCGGCTGACCTGCACCCAGCTCAGCGACAGCGACCTGATCTGGCCGATCTACGCCACCACGCCCCGGCACCGGCGGATGTCCGGCCCGGCCCAGGCGTTCCTGCGCGAAGTGCTGCGCGCCGCGCCGCTGCGCGAGGATCCCGCCCTTGCTGGTGATCTCCAGATCAGATAACCCTGCTCAGGAACCGGCATGACCAGCCGCGCAGTACGGGCCCGCCGATGGGAAGTACCTATCCGGGCCACGGCACCCGGCACCGGGTTACCGGTAGCTCCCCCGTGCATCCTCCGCACCGCTACCTGATCACTGGACCACCGGCCAGCCGGGCCCTCGGTTGCCCCTGTTGCACTCCCTTGCACTAGCCCTGGAGAGTCATGCGCACCACCAAGATCGGCTCCGTCTCCGTCAGCGCCATCGGCCTGGGCGGCATGCCGATGTCCATCGAGGGCCGCCCGGACGAGGCGCGCTCGATCCGGACCATCCACGCGGCCCTCGCGGCCGGCGTCACCCTGATCGACACCGCGGACGCCTACCACCTCAACGCCGGCGAGACCGGGCACAACGAGCGGCTCATCGCCAAGGCCCTGGCCAGCTACGGCGGCGACACCAGCAGCGTGCTGGTGGCCACCAAGGGCGGGCACACCCGCCCGGGTGACGGCCGCTGGCTGCTCGACGGGTCCCCCGGGCACCTGCGCTCGGCCGTGGACGCCTCGCTCAAGGCACTGGGCGTGGACGCGATCGGGCTGTACCAGTTCCACCGGCCCGACCCGAAGGTCCCCTACGCAGAGTCGGTCGGCGTGCTGAAGGAGCTGCTCGACGCCGGGAAGATCCGGCTGGCCGGCATCTCCAACGCGAGCATCGAGCAGATCGAGACCGCCCGCCGGATCCTCGGCGACGGCAACCTGGCCAGCGTGCAGAACCAGTTCTCCCCGGCGTTCCGGTCCAGCGAGCCCGAGCTGCGGCACTGCGCCAAGCACGGTATCGCGTTCCTGCCGTGGGCCCCGCTGGGCGGCATCGGCCGGGCCGCGCAGCTCGGCGAGCGGCACGAGGCGTTCCAGCGGATCGCGGACGCGCACGGGGTCTCGGCCCAGCAGGTCACGCTGGCCTGGGAGGTGGCCAAGGCCCCGGTGGTGATCCCGATCCCCGGCGCCAGCCGCCCCGAGTCCATCCTCGACTCGGTCGCCGCCCTGGACCTGAAGCTGACCACCTCGGAGCTGGACCAGCTCGACCGTGCCTGACTGAACCGTGCCTGACTAAACCGCGCCTGACCTCCACGACGGGCCGGGCCGGCCCCGGAACTCCCCTCCCCGGGGCCGGCCCTGGTCCTAGCCAACGCGGCCAGGCAGCCAGCGGCCCGGTGCCGTGAGCGACAGCAGCACCGGGCCAGTCTGGCGAGGGCGCTTCCCCCGCCCTCGCGCCGGGGCTCAGTCGCCCCGCTCACCCCCGGCGCCGGCCGGCACCGGAATCCCGGGCAGGCTGGCTGGCCCGGAGCCGTCGCCCTCCCGCAGGCCGTACTGGGCGTACAGGCGGCGCAGCGGCTTCGGCGCCCACCAGTTGAACCGGCCGAGCAGCCGCATGGTCGCCGGGACCAGCAGGATCCGCACGATCGTGGCGTCCACGATCAGCGCGACGATCATGCCGACGCCCATCAGCTTGATGAACGTGATCCCGGAGGCGGAGAACGCGCCGATCACGATGACCAGCAGCAGCGCCGCACTGGTAATCACGCCGCCGGTCCGCTGCAGGCCGCTGGCCACGGCCGCGGTGTTGTCACCGGTGACGTCATAACGCTCACGAACCCGGGACAGCAGGAAAACTTCGTAATCCATGGAAAGCCCGAAGATGATCGCGAGCATCAGAATCGGCATGGTCGGGTCGATCGTCCCCGTAGGCGTGAAGCCGAGCAGGCCCGACAGGTGGCCCTCCTGGAAGATCCAGACCACCACGCCGAACGTCGCGCCCAGCGACAGCACGTTGGCCAGGATCGCCTTGACCGGCAGGACCACCGAGCCGAAGGCCAGGAACAGCAGGACGAACGTGGCGAGCACGACGACCAGGGCCATCCACGGAAGCACCGAGCCCAGGCTGGACAGCTCGTCGGTCAGCTGCGCGGTGGTCCCGCCGACGTAGGCCTGCGCGCCGGCCGGGGGCGCCGTAGCGCGAACATCGCCGACGATAGCGCGGGCCGCCGCGGACTCTGGATTAACGGTGTACGAAAGGTCGACGCGGGCCACATCCCCCTTGACTCCGGTCACGTGGGCGCCGGTGACCCCGCCGATTCCGCCGAGCCTGGTCACGTAGGAGGCCAGCGCGGCCTGGGTTCGACGGGCTGGTGGCCGGTCCCGGGAAGCGGAGCACGGCCTCGATGGGCTGGGTGACGTTGCCGGGGAAGTCCTTGTTCAGCGCCTCGGTGACGACCCGCGGGGCGGCCGCGGCGGGCAGCACGCGGGCGTCCGTGCCGCCCCAGCTGATGTGCAGGAACGGTGTGGCCAGCACGGCCAGGCCGGCCACGATGACGACCACGTAGACCACCGGGCGGCGCATCACGCTGCGGGCCAGCCGGTACCAGCCGCCGCTGGTCTCGTCGGCCAGCCGGGCCTCGGCGCGGCGCCGGGGGCGGATCCGCAGCGCGTTGACCTTCGGGCCGAGCACGGCCAGCAGCGCGGGCAGCAGGGTCAGCGCGGCGATCATGTCGACCAGGACGGTGGCCACGCCGCCGTAGCCCATCGAGCGCAGGAACGTCATCGGGAACAGCATCAGGCTGGCCAGCGCGATCGCCACGGTGACGCCGGAGACCGCGACCGTGCGGCCGGCCGTGGCCACGGTACGGGCCACCGCCTGCTCGGTGGAGTCGGTGCGGGTCAGCTCCTCGCGGAACCGGCCGACCATGAACAGCCCGTAGTCGATGGCCAGGCCCAGGCCGAGGATCGTGGTGATGTTGATCGAGTAGATGGACACCGGCGTGAACAGGGTCAGCGCGCGGAGCGCGGTGAACGAGCCCAGGATCGCGATGCCGCCGATGGCCAGCGGGAGGCTGGCCGCGGCCAGGCCGCCGAAGATGATCAGCAGCAGGATCAGCAGGGCCGGCATGGAGAGGCCCTCGGCGCGGCCGATGTCCTTGGTGACCTGCTTGTTGATGGCGCCCTCGGACGGGATCTGGCCGCCCGCGTGCTCGGTCAGCCCGGGGGCGGACAGCTGGTTCTCGATCGAGTCAAAGGTCTTGATCTTGGCGGCGTCGTCGGCGCCGGCCAGCTGGAGCACGGCGTAGGTCTCGTGGCCGTCGGCGCTGACGAACTGCCGGGAGCCGGTGGACCAGAAGGTGGACGCGGAGGTCACCTTGCTGCCGGGGAGGGCGGCGAGGGTGCTGGTCACCGCGCTCTTGAAGGCCGGGTCGGTGACCGTGAGCCTGTCGCTGGAGTACAGCACGACCACGTCGCCCTGGTCGTGGCCGAACGTGGCCGAGGCCAGGTCGGCGGCCTGCTGGCTCTCGCTGTTGGGCGCGGTGAAGCCGCCGGCCGTCTGGAGTGAGCTGAAGACCTTGGTCCCCCACAGCCCGGCGAAGGCCACCACGGCCACCGACAGGATGAGGACCAGGCGGCGGTGACGGTAGATGACCCGTCCCCATGCCTCGAACATGGCAGCCTCCGCAGCTAGGATGTTATAGATCTTCACGTTGGTAAACGCTGTAAACCGTTACATGTGTTAACCTCGCATACAGTGTTAACTGTTGTCAAGCTGGCGCAGCCAAGCTGGCGCAGCCAAGCTGGAGCAGCCCGAGCTGGAGGAGGTAGCGGTGTCAGGTCCCATCGAGGCCGGGGTGCTGCCGGCCACGGGCGCCCAGTCGGCCAGCCGGCGTGACCGGGTGCGGGCCGCGACCGCCCAGGAGATCAAGCAGACCGCCCGGCGGCTGCTGGTCGACCAGGGCACCGAGGCGGTGACCCTGCGCGCGATCGCCCGTGAGATCGGCATGACCGCGCCCGCGCTGTACCGCTACTTCGGCAGCCACGAGGAGCTGCTGCGCAGCGTGGTCGGCGACATCTTCACGGAGCTGGCCGATGACCTGCACACGGCGATCAGGGCCGTGTCCGCGCGCGGCGGAACGGTGGTGGAGAAGCTCGTCGCGGCGTGCCGTGAGTTCCGCCAGTGGGGCCTGACCCACAAGCCGGAGTTCGGGCTTGTCTTCGGGACTCCCATCGCCGGGATCGAGATCGACCACGACGACTTCACCGAGGAGTGCGGCCGCCGGTTCGGCGGGACGTTCCTGGCGCTGTTCCTCGAGCTGTGGCAGCGGGCCCCGTTCCCGGTGCCGGCCGAGGACGAGATCGACCCGGTCCTGCTGGCGCAGCTGCTGCACTACCGCAGTGTGATCGGCAACGATATCCCCGGCATCTCGGCGATGCCGGCCGGCGGGATGCTCACGTTCCTGCGCTGCTGGGTCCGCCTGTACGGCGCGGTCGCCCTGGAGATCCTCGGCCACATGCGGTTCGCCCTGGAGGACAGCTCCCCTATGTTCGAGCTAACGCTCATCGAACTGGCCGAGCTGATCGGCCAGAATTACTCCCCCCAGCGCTAACCTGGTTCCCCGGCCCAGCGGGTGGCCTGCTGGGCCTGACGGAAGGCGGCTGATGCCGGTGGCCGGGCCAGTGAACGGGTCCAACGTGGGTGATCAGGTCGCGGTCTTCATCGACCTGGAGAACCTGGCTATCGGGGCCGGGGAGGTCATGCCCGGGCAGGCCGACACGATCCCGTACAAGGCGCTTGAGCTGCTGTGCCGCGACTACGGGAACACCTCGATCCGCCGGGCGTACGCGGACTGGTCGCGGCCCGAGTTCGCCAAGCACCAGTTCAACCTGGCGCAGAACGGGATCACGCTGATCCAGGTGACCAGGTACGGCGCCCAGCAGAAGAACGCCGCCGACATCCTGATGGCGGTCGACGCCATGGAAGTGCTCATCACCCATCCGGACGTGGGCACGTTCATGCTGGTCGCCGGCGACGGCGACTACTCCCCGCTGGTGCAGCGGCTGCGCGAGTTCGGCAAGCGGGTCGTGGGCGTCGGCACCAAGGCGTCGGCCAGCGCCCGGCTGGTCGCGGTCTGCTCGGAGTACAAGTACTGGGGCACGATCGTCGCCGCGGTGAACCCCGAGGTCCGCGCCGAGGTCGACGCCAAGTTCCCGATCAGCAACGTCGAGCGCCTGGTCAAGGAGGCGATGGAGGAGTCTCCGGACGCCTCGGCCACCGGTTCCTGGCTGAAGAGCAAGATGCTCGCCCTGGACCCGTCGTTCGACGAGCACAACTACAACGCCAAGAGCTTCCGCGCGCTGCTGTCCCGCCTGCCTGAGCTGGTCGAGGTGAAGAAGGACCGGTCCTCCCCCGACATGCGGGTCACGCTGGTCACGGCCAAGGCGGCCGCGGCCCCCAAGAAGACCGCGGCCCGGTCCAGGAAACCCAGAACTCCTGCCCCCGGTGGGAGTAACTCCTGATCCACGGGAGTTGGGTGTGAGTTGTGCGTGCGGTGCAGGTCTCCCGTCAGCGCGGTCCTCGGCCAGCTCGGGCCGGTCGGCTCAGCCCGCGCATCGCCGAGCGCTACCCTGCTCGGCCGCGCGGCCGAGGCGCACACCCGCCTGGCCAGCCGGAGCGTCGCCGGCAAGATCCTCCTGCAGGCCGGGTCAGATGGGGTAGGAGTTAGCGGGCAAGACTGGGCGGTCGAGCGAGAAGTGGGCGGCGCCAATGGCTGAGCACAGCTACGACCTGGTGGTGGTCGGCGCGGGCAGCGGGAACATGCTGCCCGATTCGGTCCTGGCCGGGCGGCGGGTTGCGGTGGTCGAGGCCGGGCTGTTCGGCGGGACCTGCCTGAACCGGGGCTGCATCCCGTCGAAGATGCTGGTCTACACCGCCGACGTGGCGCAGACGATCAGGGACGCGGCCGCGTTCGGCATCGACGCCTCGCTGGGCAAGGCCGACTGGCACGCCATCAGGGACCGGGTGTTCGGCCATATCGACACGGTCCCCGGCAAGGCCGTGGACTACCGGCGGCGCAGCGGGGTCGACGTGTACACGGGGCAGGCCCGGTTCACCGGGCCGAACGAACTGCGGGTCGGCGAGGATACGCTGCGCGCCCGCAACATCGTGCTGGCCACCGGCTCCCGGCCGAAGATCCCCGACCTGCCGGGCCTGGCCGACGTCCCCTATCTGACCTCGGACAACGTGATGCGGCTGCCCGAGCTGCCGGGCTCCATGGCGATCCTCGGCGGCGGGTTCATCGCCGCCGAGATGGGCCATGTCTTCAGCTCGCTGGGCAGCAAGATCACGGTGATCGAGCGCGGCCCGGCCATGCTCAGCCGGCACGACACCGACATCAGCAAGGCGTTCACCACCGCCTTCGGCCAGCAGGTCGACCTGCGGCTGAACACCACCGTGCAGCGGGTCGACGCCACCGCGGACGGGGTCCGGCTCAGCCTGCTCACCCCGGACGGCCCGGCCGAAGTGACCGCGGCGAAGCTGCTGGTGGCCATCGGCCGCCGGCCGAACAGCGACCTCCTCAACCTGCCCGCGGCCGGGATCAGCACCGACGAGCACGGGCACGTGCGGACCGACCACCGGCTGCGGACCATGGTGCCCGGCGTGTGGGCGCTCGGCGACCTGGCCAACCATTTCCAGCTCAAGCACATGGCCAACGCCGAGGCCCGGGTGGTGTGGCACAACATCGTCCACCCGGACCAGCCGCGCGAGGCCCGCTTCCCGGTGGTGCCCGTGGCGGTGTTCGCCGACCCGCAGGTCGCCTCGGCCGGCGCCACCGAGCAGGAACTGATCGCCAGCGGCCGCCCGTACCTGGCCGCCACCCGGCGGTACGGCAGCACTGCCTACGGCTGGGCGCTGCAGGACACCACCAGCTTCGTCAAGGTCCTGGCCGACCCGGAGACCCGGCTGCTGCTCGGCGCGCACCTGATCGGCCCGCAGGCCTCGATCCTGGTCCAGCCCCTGGTCCAGGCCATGTGCCTGGGCAGCACGATCGACGACGTGGCAACCGGCGTCCTCTATATCCACCCGGCGCTCACCGAGGTCGTCGAGCAGGCCCTCCTCGGCCTGGGCGTCGAGGACGACACCGCCATGCCCGTCCATATCAAGGCCGCAGAGGACTAACGCCGCGCATGATGAGGCTGAAGGCCGGCGGCACCGCGCAGGCCCATCGGGGACTGCCTAGGGTGAGTCGGGTTGCAGATCCTCGTCCTGGCCGGCGAAGCGCAGGTAGGCGGGCTGCAGTAGCGCCGCCAGGTCCTGGCCGCGGACCAGCACGTCCGGCGGCTCGAAGGCGCGCAGCAGCAGCCCCGGCGGCGCCGCCGGGGCCGGCGGCAGCGCCCGCAGCCGTGCCGGGCTCAGCCCCGCCGACCAGAAACCGCCCAGCACCTCGGCCAGCGGCGGGTCCGCCGGCTCGGCCACCGCCGCCGCCAGGCCCGCGCCCGGAGCCTCGCCCGCCGCGGCCCCCGTCCCCTGGCCGCGCAGGGCGGTGAGCAGTTCCTCGCGCCCCTTCCCGCGCCAGGCCAGCACGTCGAACGGGTCGTCGTCGAACCGCTCGGCCAGCACGTAGCAGACCGCGGCCAGGTGCTTGCACGGCACTTCCCAGTCCGGGCACGAGCAGGACATCTCCAGGTCACGCCAGCCGCGCGGGAACAGCGGCGTCCCGCACCCGGCAAACACCTCCTCGATCTCGGCCGGCATCTCCCCGGCCAGCAGCCGCGCGCGGAACACGGCCTGCTCCCCCAGCGCCCCGATCACCCGCTGCCACTGCGCAGTGGTCAGCGGCAGGACCTGGATGCGGACGTGATACGGCTTCTCCCGGGAGCCCTGCACGCTGGCGTCGACGTAGCCGGACCGCACGGTCAGCCACAGCACCTGGCCGCGCCGGGCGTAGTTGCGGCCCCGGGACAGCCGCCCGGTCGTGCAGAACGATTCCAGCACGTCGATGAACCGCCGCGACCACCAGCGCTCGCCGATCGAGCCGCGCTTGCTGCGCGCCTGGATGCCGCCGGTGACCGGGCGCGGCCGCGACGGCTCCGGCCAGCCGCCCGGCGGCCACCGGCCACCGGGCTGCGACCGGCTACCGCTGGCTGGGCGGCTCACGCGGACACCGCTTCCGGCCCGAGGGCGACGACCTTTCGCAGGTCAGCGACGGACAGCTCGGTCAGCCAGCTTTCCCCGGTGCCGACGATGCGCTCCGCGAGGGCCTTCTTCTCCTCGATCATCGCGTCGATCTTCTCCTCGACCGTGCCGACGCAGACGAACTTGCGGACCTGCACGTTGCGGCGCTGGCCGATGCGGAAGGCCCGGTCGGTGGCCTGGTCCTCCACGGCCGGGTTCCACCACCGGTCGACGTGGATCACGTGGTTGGCGGCGGTCAGATTCAGGCCCGTGCCGCCTGCCTTCAGCGACAAGAGGAACACCGCAGGCTGCGTACTCCGGGAAAAACGATCAACCATCGTGTCGCGCTGCTTCTTGGGAGTGCCCCCGTGCAGCCAGAACACGGGGCAGCCCAGCCGGGCGGCCAGGTGCGGCTGCAGCATCCGGCCGAACTCGGCGTACTGCGTGAAGCACAGCGCCTTCTCGCCGCCGGCCACCACCTCGTCGCAGATCTCCTCCAGCCGCGCCAGCTTGCCGGACCGGCCCGGCAGCCGGGAGCCGTCGCCGAGCAGGTGCGCCGGGTGGTTGCAGACCTGCTTGAGCTTGGCCATCGTGGCCAGCACCAGCCCGCGCCGCTCGATACCCTCGGCGGCCTCGATCCTGGCCAGCATGTCGGTGACCGTGGCCTGGTACAGGGACGCCTGCTCGGGCGTCAGGTTGCACCAGACCTTCATCTCCAGTTTGTCCGGCAGGTCGGCGATGATCGACCGGTCGGTCTTGAGCCGGCGGAGGATGAACGGGCCGGTGACCAGCTTGAGCCGCTCCGTGGCAGCTTCGTCGCCGTTTCTTTCGATCGGCACTGAGTATTTTTTACGGAATTTCTCCGCGGGCCCCAGCAGCCCCGGGCTGGTGAATTCCATGATCGACCACAGGTCCGCGAGCCGGTTCTCGACGGGGGTCCCGGTCAGCGCGATCCTGCTGACCGCGGGCAGGCTGCGGACCGCCTGCGCCTGGCGGGTCGCCGCGTTCTTGATGTTCTGCGCCTCGTCGCAGATCACCCGGTGCCAGGTGACCTGGCGGAGCGCTTCGCGGTCCCGGGTCGCGACCCCGTAGCTGGTGATCACCAGGTCGGCGGCGGCGACCGCGGCACTGAGCTCCTCGCCGGTGAGCCGGCCGGCGCCGTGGTGGGTGTGCACGCCCAGCTGCGGGGTGAACTGAGCCGCCTCACGTTCCCAGTTGCCCACCACCGACATCGGGCAGATCAGCAGCGACGGCCCGGGCCCGGGGAGGTCGTCGCTGCCCGGTCGGGCGGCATGGTCGTCCTGCTCCCTGGCCAGCAGCGCGAGCAGCTGGATGGTCTTGCCCAGGCCCATGTCGTCGGCCAGCACGCCGCCCAGGCCCAGGCGGCCGAGGAAGGACAGCCAGGCCAGGCCGCGTTCCTGGTACGGCCGCAGCTGCCCGCGGAACGAGTCCGGGGTGCGGGCCGGTTCCAGCCGCTGCCCGTCCCGGCTGGCCAGCAGGTCGCCGAGCCACCCGTCGGCGCTGATGCCGGTCACCGGCAGGTCGTCGCCGGTTCCGTGCAGCCCGGCCGACAGCAGGTCACCGGCCCGCATCTGGCCGGCCTGCGCGCCGCGCTGTTCCATGAACCGGACGGCGGCCTTGAGCTGGTCCTGGGTCAGCTCGACCCACTGGCCGCGCAGCCTTACCAGCGGGACCTTGAGCCGGGCCAGCTCCTCGAGCTCAGCCGGGTCGAGCGGGACGTCGCCGAGAGCCAGCTCGTAGCGGAAGCTGATCATGTCGGCCAGGCCGAACATGGGCTTGCCGGTGGCGGTGCTGCCCGGCGCGGCCGGGGTCGAGCGGGCGCTGATCCGCAGGCCGAGGCGCCGCTGCCGGGCCCAGTCCGGGAGCAGGACGCCGAACCCGGCGCCGGACAGCAGCGGCCCGGCCTCGCGGACGAACTTCCACGCCCCGGCGGTGTCCAGGCTGACCGCGGCGGGCGCGGCGGTGCGCAGTTCGGCGTCCAGCTCGGGGAACAGCCGGGACGCCCGGCCGAGCCCGGTGAGGAGCTCTTCCTCGGGGTAACCGATCCCGGGTCCGCGGCTGCCCGGCCCGCCACCCCAGCCGCTCACCGCCCCGTCCCAGATATCGGAGGCAGGAAGCACGAGACTCGGATCATCAGCCGACTGCAGGGCAAACTCCACCGCCCAGTCCCGCGATCCAGCTCCACCAACCGCGCTGACCTCATCGGCCCCGGCGACCGCACCAGCCCTGGTTGCCACGCTCGGCTCGGCGGTTGGGACAGCCGACTCGCCTGGCTCGGCCGTGTCGGGAGGCGCTGCCGGGCTCCCCGCTCCAGCACCAGTCACGCCAGAAACATCGGCGACCTCATCAGACCCAGTGGTCCCAGCGGACCCGCTGGCCGCGCCGGTCTCGGGCTCGTCGAGGGGCGGCTCGATCAGGCGGAAGCAGGTACGCACCGGCCCCGGCGGGACCTGCGCCGCGGCATGCCACGCCGCCAGGTCCGCCGCCAGAACCGCGGCCTCGTCCTCGTCCGCAGGCCCGCTCACCTCGAACACCGGGTCGGTGCTGGTCAGCGCGGCCGCCCAGCGCTCGGTCACGCTGACCTTCGCGGGCCGCCGTCCGCGCCGCGGCGGCAGCAGGTCAATTGCCGGATCGGTGGCCAGGCTGGCCCGGGCGGCCGCGTCGGTGAGCGCGTCGAGCAGGCTGGCGAGCACCGCGGCGCCCGGCTCACCCGCCTCGCTGGTGGCCCGGCACACCGGCGGCATGGCCTGAGCCAGTTCCCTGACCCGCTGCGCATCGGCGCCCGACACCACAGGCCGCCACCGAGCCGCATAGCTCCCAGGAGCAGCTTCCGGCGCGCCGCGAGCCTGGTCAGGGCGGGCAGCAGACGGCCGCGGGCGGCTAGGTCAGCCGCCAGCGCGGCGCACGCGGCCAGGTAGGGCACCGACTGGCCGAAGATCACCTCGTCGGGCGTGTCCCCGCTGTCGGTCAGCTCGCCGTCCGGCCCGATCGGGAGCAGGGCATCGTCGGACCCGGCCCCGGCAAGGCGGCCGGCCGCAGCGTAGTCGCCGAGGCCGGCGAGCAGCGGCAGCGCGGCCGGCACCGGGAAGCTGAGCACAGGAACCCGCCAGGCACGCAAGACCACCCGGCCGCCGCCACGAACCGCAGCCAGCCAGGTTCCCTCGCCGGGCGCGGCGGCCAGCTCAGGCGACGCCTGCGGCGTGGCCGTGGTGCCGGGCAGCCACAGAACCAGCTCGCCTTCCGCGCCCGACCAGGCCAGCTCGGCAGCCTCGCCAGGCAGGCCAGCCAGCGCCGCGGCGAGCGCCGCCGGGCTGGCCGCACCCAGGTGCGGCCGTGCCTCCGCCGGCCGGGCCGGCCAACCGGGACCGGGGCGGGCCGGGTAGCGTCCTCGGCCCACAGCAGCAGGGCGCCATCCGCCCAGATGCCGTGGATCGCCAGCATGCCCCGTGTCTCCGTGTGTGCCGTCCGGCCGTGTGCTGCACGGCGCTATTCCGCCTGCCGTGCCGGCCAGATCGCGCTAGCCGACTGAGAGCACGCTAGCAACGCCGGCCGACGGTTAGGATCCGCCCCGTATCCCGGCCGCCAGCACACCCAAATCCGGGCCCCGGCAGGCGTCAGGCGACGTAGGGCGGGGCTCCGGAGTCGGTGGTCATCGGGCGGCCGACCGCGTCCCAGCCGAGCATGCCGTCGGTGACGTTGAGCGCCTGCCAGCCGGCCCCGGCCAGGGCCGCGGCCGCGCGGGCCGAGCGGTGCCCGGACCGGCAGATGATGTAGACGCTGCCGTCCTTGGGGATCTCGGCGGCGCGGCGGCCAAGCTGGCTGAGCGGGATGTGCCGGGCGCTGGGCGCATGGCCCGCAGCCCATTCTTCCGGTTCCCTGACGTCGACAAGAAGCGCATCGTCGGGCACTCCGGACGCGGGTACTCCGGGGACCGTTCCATCCCGCATATTCACGTAGCCGCTCCTATCACGAGACCCAATGGCCCCCCTCACCTCACCTTAGAACGACTGCTGCAGGTCACATCGATGACGTCCGCGCATTCCGGGAATCTTCCCGCCCCGCGGGCCCGTTGGGCCTGAAGTGATCATCAGAACCGCCCTGCCCGCCGAGCTTCCCGAGATCGGGGACATCCGGGTGGCCGCCTACCGGGCCGACGGTTTCCTGTCCGCAACCTCCCAGTACGCCGCGATTCTGCACGGCCTGGGCCAGGACGGCAACGGCGACGTGCTGGTCGCGGTGGCCGGCGACGGGCAGCTGCTGGGCACGGTCATGCTCGAGTACTGGCCCAATCAGGGCGGCGCGATGCACGGTCCCGGCGAGGCCGAGATCCGGGCTCTGGCGGTCCGTCCCGCCGCCCGCGGCCAGGGCGCCGGGAACGCCCTGCTGACCGCGGTCATCGAGCACGCCGCCGCGCACGGGGTCGGGCACCTGGTCCTGGCCACGCTGCCGGCCATGCGCACCGCGCACCGGATGTACGAGAAGGCCGGCTTCACCCGGCTGCCGGAACGCGACTGGGCCCCCGGCGACGCCCAGTCCCGCGAGCAGCTGATGGTCTTCGGCCTCCGGCTGAAGGCCAGCCACGATGCACCTTCATGATCCGCCAGGCTTTTAGGTCCCAGAGCACCCAAAGGCCTGGCGGATCATGAGGCGTCCGGCTCAGGAGCCCTGGCGGCCGGCTTCCTTGTTCGCGGCCGCGTCCGTCGTCGCCGCGCCGGTCGACACCCGGCCCGGCGCGCCGCCCGGCCCGGCGGGCGGCCCAGCCTTCGCCGGGGGCGCCGCCGCCTTGTCCGCGGCCAGGTTGACCTTGCGCAGGTGCTTGGTCATCGACCGGAACAGGAAGAAGATGGCCAGTCCCATGCCGGCCACGACCAGGAAGCCAATAGCCCCAGGCGCCGCCGAGCTTGCCGCGGACTGGCCCGCGGCTAGCAAGAACACGCGTTCACCTTCTCCCGGATCCCCGCGAACAGGTCGCTCTCCGGCTTCTCAGTATCCACCAGCGACCGGGCGAGGTGATAGTCCTCGGTCGGCCAGGCGGCCCGCTGCGCGTCGGTCGGGCAGGCGAACCAGCCGCCGTGCGGGTCGATCTGGGTGGCGTGCGCGATCAGCGCCTGGTCGCGGACCTCGAAGTAGTCGCCGCACGGCACCAGCGTGGTGATCTCCCACGTCCGCCGGTCAGCGTTCTCCTCGGCCTTGGCCAGCCGCTCGGCGTACGGCGACTCCAGGCCGAGGCGGAGCATCTCGTTGTGCAGCGCCTCGAACCGGGCCCGGTGGAACGTCACGAAGTAGTACAGCTTCAGCGGCTGCCACGGCTCGCCCAGGCCCGGATACCGGTCCGGGTCGGCGGCGGCCTCGAAGGCCTCCACCGAGACCCGGTGGGTCATCACGTGGTCCGGGTGCGGGTAGCCGCCGTTCTCGTCGTAGGTCAGGATCACGTGCGGCCGGAACTCGCGGACCGCCTGCACCAGCGGGGCGGCCGCAACCTCCAGCGGCTGCACCCCGAAGCAGCCCTCCGGCAGCGGCGGCAGCGGGTCGCCCTCGGGCAGGCCGGAGTCGACGAACCCGAGGAACCGCTGCTGGACGCCGAGGATCTCGCGGGCCCTGGCCATCTCGGCGCGCCGGACCCCGGCCAGGTCGGCCCGGATCTCCGGCCGGTCCATGGCCTTGTTCAGGATGTCACCGCGTTCGCCGCCGGTCAGCGTACAGACCAGGACGTCCACGCCCTCCCGGACGTAACGGGCCATGGTCGCGGCGCCCTTGCTCGACTCGTCGTCCGGGTGCGCGTGCACCGCCATCAGCCGCAGCTTCCCGGTGCTACCGGAAGCCTGGGCTGGGACGGTGACCGCACCGCGGGCGGCACGGCCGGCTGGGTCAGTGGTGACGGCAGACAAGAAGGTAACCCCTTCAGTACCTCGGTGGTGAAAGGGTCCGCCCCGGGGCGTGCCATCGCCCGGTACCGGCGGACCCGGCTCTGCGCGGAGAGAGCCAAGAGGTCATTGTGCAGCACAACGCGGCCGCGGCGCGCCGTCATTCCCGCCGCCCGGCCGGCGGATTCCGGCCCCGGCCGGCCGATCTCGTAACCGGAAGTCATTGGGTGTGTGCCGAGCGCAGAGTTGGGAACACTGTGCCTACCAGGCTCCACGGGCCTGCTCTCCCCCCGCCTGACGCGGCCAGTTTCCCGTACCCCGTGCGGGATCCTGGGCAACGATGCAGGTAACCGGGACGGCGCGCCCAGCGAGCCCGGGTGGCATTGACAGGTGCGAAGTACTAACGGAGCCTTGTTAGCCTCGACTGATTGCCCCCAGGGCCCCGCCGGGGCCCGGCGGATCCCCCGATCCGCATCCGCACGCGAGGAGTACCCGTGACCGAAACCCGAGACGACACCGTCACCTGGCTGACGCAGGAGGCGTATGACCGGCTCAAGTCGGAGCTGGACTACCTTTCCGGGCCGGGCCGCACTGAGATCGCTAAGAAGATCGAGCAGGCCAGGGGTGAAGGTGATCTGCGGGAAAACGGGGGCTACCACGCCGCGAAAGAGGAGCAGGGCAAGCAGGCCGCCCGCATCCATCAGATCCAGTCGATCCTGGACAACTCGATGGTGGGCGAGCCGCCCCGCACCGACGGCGTGGTCGGCCCCGGGATGACCGTGACCGTCCGGTTCTCCGGTGACGACGACGAGGTGACGTTCCTGCTCGCCTCCCGCGAGGAGAGCGGCGCGCCGATCGACGTCTACTCACCGCGGTCCCCGCTGGGCGCCGCGATCATGGGCAAGAAGGTCGGCGAGAGCGCGACCTACAGCCTGCCCAACGGCCGCGCCCTCACCGTGGAGATCCTGGAGGCGGTCCCCTACGGGGGCATCTGAGCAGTAAGCCCGGGCGGCGCGGGGACCTCCCCGCACCGCCCGGGCTTTTTTCTGCCTGGCCGCGCCGCCCTGCGCTCAGCCGACCAGCTCGGGAGCCTCGGCCGGGGCCGACGGCTCGGCGTCCGGCCGGCCGCGCAGCGGGATCTCCTTGATGAACAGGGACACCACGAACGCTGCGACCATGGCCGGGATCGCCCAGATGAACACCGTGTCGATCGCGTGCGCGATGGCCACGAACAGGTCGTGCTGGATCGGCGCGGGCAGCACGCTTGACCGTGGCCGGGTTGAACTGGCCGTTGGAGATGTGCAGGCCCGCGGCCGCGCCGGGGCGGGCGGCGGACAGCGAGTCGGTCAGCTGCCTGGCGAACAGCGCGCCGAACACCGACACGCCGATCGAGCCGCCGATCTGCTGGAAGAAGATCCGCGAGCTGCTGGCCACGCCGATGTCCTTGAGCTCCACGCTGTTCTGCGCCATCAGCGAGGTGGTCTGCATGAGCAGGCCCATGCCCAGGCCGAGGACGACCAGGAACAGCCCGGAGGTGACCCGGCTGGTAGCCGGGCCGAGCTGGGTCAGCAGGAACATGCCCACGCCCATGCCGACCGAGCCGAGGATCGGCAGGATCTTGTAGCGGCCGGTCTTGCTGGTCACCTGGCCGGCAACGATCGAGGTGACCATGACGCCGACCATCATCGGGGTCAGCAGCAGGCCGCTGACCGTGGCCGAGGCGCCCTGCACGGTCTGCTGGTACAGCGGCAGGAACGTGATCGCGCCGAACATGGCCAGGCCGACCAGGAAGCTGAGTGCGGCCACCAGCGAGAAGTTCCTGATCCGGAACAGGTGCAGCGGCAGCATCGGCTCCACCGCGCGGGACTCGGCCCGCAGGAACGCGGCCACCGCGGCCACGCCGACCACGGCCAGGCCGATGATCTCCGGGGAACCCCACGCGTACTGGCTGCCGCCCCAGGTGGTGACCAGCACGATCGCGGTCGCGGCCACGGCCAGCAGGGCGGCGCCCAGGTAGTCGATGACGTGCTCGGTCCGGTGCGCCGGCAGCTTCAGGACGCGGGACAGGTAGACCAGCGTGGCGCCGCCGAGGGGCAGGTTGATGTAGAACACCCAGCGCCAGGAGAAGTGGTCGGTGATGAACCCGCCGGCCAGCGGGCCGCCGATCGTGGCGATCATCATCACGGCCATGATGTAGCCCATGTACTTGCCGCGCTCGCGCGGCGAGACCAGCTCACCCAGGATCGCGATGGCGCCCACCATCAGGCCGCCGGCGCCCAGGCCCTGCAGCGCGCGGAACGCGATCAGCATGGTCATGGACTGGGCCAGGCCGGACAGCGCGGAGCCGACCAGGAAGATCACGATCGCCGTGATGAACAGCTTCTTGCGGCCGTACAGGTCGCCGAGCTTGCCGTACAGCGGCGTCGTGACGGTCGCCGCCAGCACGTAGGCGGTGACCACCCAGGACAGGTGCGCTACCCCGCCGAGCTCGCCGACGATCCGCGGCAGCGCGGTCCCGACGATGAGCTGGTCGAGCATGGCCAGCAGGATGGCCATCAGCAGTCCGGGCAGGACGATCTTGATCTCGCGGTGGGACGCCAGGCCGGGAGCCGCCGCCGCGGCCGCGGGCTGGGTGTCTGCCATGGGTCAGGGCCCTTCTGTTGCTCCGTTACGCGACAAGCCGGCCCTGGCCCGGATCTGGCGCCTGCGTGCGGACTTCCGCTGCGGCTTCTGCCTAACCTGCCGACCGGCTAGTATTACTCGTGAATCGTAGGTGACTTACTTACCGGCCGTCAAGTAAATTAGCGGCCATGAGCAGGATTGCGGCACTCACCATGACTGACACCGCGGCCACACCGGTTGTGACGGCCGAGCCGACCGGGTCGGCCAGCGCGGCGACCGGGCCGGCCGGCGAGGCGACCGAGCGGACCGACGGGCGCAGCCGGCGCGGGACCCGGGCCCGGATCCAGGCTGTCGCGGTCGAGATGTTCACCGAGCACGGCTACGAGAAGACCTCGCTGCGCGAGATCGCCGAGGCGCTCGGGGTGACCAAGGCCGCGCTGTACTACCACTTCAAGTCCAAGGAAGACATCGTCCGCAGCCTGGTCGAGGACTACTTCGGCCAGATCGACGCGCTGGTCTCCTGGGGCGAGAACGAGCCGCCCGGGCCCGCCACGGCGGGCCGAGATCCTGCGCCGGTACGTGGCGATCGTCCAGGAGGGCGAGGCCGCGTTCCGGATGCTGCACCAGAACCAGGCCGCCATCAAGGGCCTGTCCGGCTCGAAGAACACCGGCGAGCTGTTCCGGGAGCGGCTGGGCCCGCTGATCGCGCTGCTGACCGGCCCCGGCGCGGGGCTCGAGGACCGGCTGCGCGCGGCGATGGCCCTCGGCGGGATCAGCATGGGCTGGATGGTGTTCTCCGAGGAGGAGCCGGACCGCTCCCGCCTCAGCGCCGCCGTCCTCCAGGTCGCCAGCGAGATCGCCGGCTAACCCTCCCCGGCGCGCGCCCAGCGCCCACCGGCAGATCACCGCGCCGGCAGATCAGCACCGGCAGATCACAGGGCCTCGACACCAGACCTAATACCTATTATTCTGATCGGAATAAGGGGTACTTGGATCGCGGAGGCGGGCATGCTGCAGGTCGAGGCTATCGGCACACCGGCCCCAGGGCACCGCGGCTACCTCATCCACGACGGCGAGACCGGCGTCGTGGTCGACCCGCCCTGGGATTCCGCCCAGGTCATCAGCCTGGCCGCCCGCCTCGGCGTGGCGATCAGCCTCGTCGCCGAGACCCACCTGCACCCCGGCCAGCTGCTCCCCGGCGGCCCCACCTGCGGCACCGCGCTCGCCCGGCGCACCGGCGCCCGCTACGCCGTCAGCGCCGCGCACCAGGTCTGCCCGCGCCAGCTGAGCGTGACCGACACGGACGAGCTGGCCGCCGGGTCGCTCACGGTCACGGTCATCGCCACCCCCGGGCACACGCTCAGCCACCTGGCCTTCGCCGTCACCGCACCGGACGGCCAGGCCGCGGTGTGCACCGGCGGCTCGCTGCGGCCCGGCGGCGTCGGCCGGACCGACCTGGCCGGCGGCCCGGAGCTGACCCTGGAGCTGGCCGGGGCCCAGTTCCGGTCGGCCCGCCGGCTGGCCGCCCGGCTGCCCGGCAGCACCACCGTGCTTCCCACCCACGGCTGGGCCGACGGCCAGGCCAGCACGATCGCGCTGGAGCGGACCAGCAACCCGGCCCTGACCGAGACCAGCGAGTACGCCTTCTCCGCCCGCCTGGCCGCCGCCCTGGCCAGTTAGCCCGCCGCGGCCGCGCGGACCAGCGGCAGGACCCGGTACCGGACCGGGACGTCAAGGGCGATCACGGTGGCCGTCCGCACCACGCCGTTGACCTCGACGATCGCGTCGACGACCCGCTGAAGGTCCGCGTTGGTCCTGGCCACCACCCGGCAGAGCATGTCGCCGGTCCCGGTGATCGTGTGCACCTCGAGGATCTCCGGGATCGCCGCCAGCCCGGCCGCGACCGGGTCATGGCCGCGCGCCTGGCGGATCTCCAGCGTGATGAACGCGGTCACCCCGTAGCCCAGCGCCGCCGGGTCGACGTCCGGCCCGTAGCCGGTGATCACGCCCCGCTCGCCCATCCGGTCCAGCCGGGCCTGCACCGTGCCGCGGGCCACGCCCAGCCGCCGGGACGCCTCGAGCACGCCGATCCGCGGCTCCGCGGTGAGCAGCCCGATCAGCCCCGCGTCCAGGTCGTCCACCTTCGCTCCCACCAGGTTGTGCAGAGATCCAGGGTTCACGCCGCAAATACCGTACAAAATGCATAGTGATCAGCTGCAGTGTTGCACAAGTTGCTGGAAGAAGCCCATGCTGCGGGTAGCTACCGGAAGGACCGAGCAGATGCGCAGCACCACAGATCCGTTCCCGGTCAATGGCATGGACGCGGTCGTGTTCGCCGTCGGCAACGCCCGGCAGGCCGCGCACTATTACTCCTCCGCGTTCGGCCTGCGCTGCGTGGCGTACCGCGGGCCGGAGACCGGCTGCCGCGACGAGACGTCCTACGTGCTCGAGTCCGGCGGCGTGCGGCTCGAGCTGCGCGCCCCGGTCACCACCGGCACCCGGCTGGCCCAGCACGTGGCCGCGCACGGCGACGGCGTCATTGACCTGGCCATCGGCGTCCCGTCGGCGGAGGCCGCCTACGAGTACGCCACCGCCCACGGCGCCCGCGGCCTGACCGAGCCGTACGTCACCGAGGACGAGCAGGGCAAGGTCGTGCTGGCCGCCATCGCCGCGTTCGGCGACACCCGTCACACGCTGGTCGAGCGGTCCGCCTACAGCGGGCCCTACCTGCCCGGTTACCACGCGGCCGAGCCGCTGATCACGCCGCCGGCCCGGGCCATGTTCACCGGCATCGACCATTGCGTCGGCAACGTCGAGCTGGGCCGCATGGACGAATGGGTCAGCTTCTACCGCCGCGTGATGGCCTTCACGAACATGAAGGAGTTCGTCGGCGACGACATCGCCACGGAGTACTCCGCGCTGATGAGCAAGGTGGTCGCGGACGGCAGCCGCAAGGTCAAGTTCCCCATCAACGAACCTGCCCCCGGCAAGCGAGCGTCTCAGATCGACGAGTTTCTGAAGTATTACGGTGGTCCTGGCGTGCAGCACATCGCGCTGGCCACGGACGACATCGTGGCGGCGGTCCGGTCCATGCGCGCGGCCGGCGTCGACTTCCTGGACACGCCCCCCAGTTACTACGACACGCTGGGCGACTGGGCGGGCGAGACCCGGGTCACCGCCGATGAACTGCGGGAGCTGAGCATCCTGGCCGACCGGGACGAGGACGGCTACCTGCTGCAGATCTTCACCAAGCCGGTCCAGGACCGGCCCACGGTGTTCTTCGAGCTGATCGAGCGGCACGGGTCGCAGGGCTTCGGCAAGGGCAACTTCAAGGCGCTGTTCGAGGCCATCGAGCGCGAGCAGGCGCGGCGCGGGAACCTGTAACGCTGCCGCGGCGCTAGCTGAAGACCGTGCAGCTGAAGTCAGCGTGTAGCCGGCCGCGCGGAGCTGGCCGATGACCGCGTCGGCGTGCCCCGGGCCGCGGGTTTCCACCTGCAGCGAGACCTCGACCTCGCCGATCCGCAGGTGCGGCGAGAACCGGGCGTGCACCACGTCGAGCACGTTCGCGCCCAGGCTGGCCAGCTCGGTGAGCAGGGTGGCCAGCGCGCCGGGCTGGTCCGGCAGGCGGCAGCGGAAGCTCAGGTAGCGGCCGGCCGCGGACAGCCCGCGGCGGAGGAGCTTGTCCAGCAGCAGCGGGTCGATGTTGCCGCCGGACAGCACCACGGCGATCGGCGGGGTCAGCTTCTCCGGGAGGTCGAGCAGGGCCGCGACGCCCGCCGCGCCGGCCGGCTCGACCACCTGCTTGGCCCGTTCCAGGCACAGCAGCAGGGCGCGGGACAGGCTCTCCTCGGACACCGTCAGCACCTCGGCGCCCAGCTCGCACAGCATGCTCAGGGCCAGCTCCCCGGGCCGGGCCACCGCGATACCGTCGGCCATGGTCGGCCCGCCGGTCACCGGCACCGGCGTGCGCGCGGCGATCGACTCCGGGTACGGCGCGACCAGCTCGGCCTGCACGCCGGTGATCCTGATGTCCGGGTCGGTGCCGCGGGCGGCGATCGCGATCCCGGCGGCCAGCCCGCCGCCGCCGACCGGCACCACGATCGTGCGTACCCCTGGGCACTGCTCGGCGATCTCCAGGCCGACCGTGCCCTGCCCGGCGATGATGTCCGGGTGCTCGAACGGGTGGATGAACACCGAGCCCTGCTCTTTGGCCAGCTCCTGGGCTTTCGCCAGGGCCTCCTCTATCGAGGCGCCGTGCAGCACGATGTCCGCGCCGTAGGACCGGGTCGCGGCGATCTTGGGCAGCGGGGCGCCGGCCGGCATGACCACGGTGGCCCGGGCCCCGAGCAGTGACGCGGCCAGCGCGACGCCCTGGGCGTGGTTCCCGGCGCTGGCCGCGATCACGCCGCGGGCCCGTTCGTCCGGGGACAGCCTCGAGATCCGCAGGTAGGCGCCGCGCAGCTTGAACGACCCGGTGCGCTGGAGGTTCTCGCACTTCAGGTACACCGGGCCGCCAGCCCGGTCGGACAGCGCCGCGGAGTACAGCACCGGGGTGACCGCGCTGACGTTGCGCAGCACCTCGCGGGCGGCCGTCACGTCCGCGAACCCGGTCTGCCACGTCATGGTCATAGCGGCAGTCAATCACCCGGCCGCAGCGGCGGGCCGGCCGGTGCGGTCAGCCGCCGGGCCAGTAGCGGTCGCCGGCCAGCACCAGGGCGGCGGCGCCGATCAGGCCCGCGCTCTGGCCCAGGCCCGCGGGCACGACCCGGACCTGGCGGGCGAACGCCAGCCGGGTGTGCGCCCGGCGCGCCTGCTCGAGCGGGCCGAACAGCAGCGAGCCGGCCTGGGACAGGCCGCCGCCGATGGCCACCACCTCCAGGTCGCACAGGTTGGTGGCGGTCGCGATCGCGATGCCGAGCGCCGTGCCGGCCCGGCGCATCGCGGCCAGGCCGACCGGGTGCCCGGCCGCCCCGTCCGCGGCCAGGTCCTTGGCGGTGGCGTCGGGCTGGCCCGGCCGCCAGCCCTGGCTCTGCGCCCACGCGGCCAGCGCCGGGCCGCGGGCCACCGCCTCCAGGCAGCCGACCGCGCCGCAGCCGCAGACCGGGCCGTCGTCCGGGTAGACCGGCACGTGCCCGATGTGCCCGGCGTTGCCGGACGCGCCCTGCACCAGGTCGCCGTCCAGGATCAGGCCGCCGCCGACGCCGGTGGAGACGACCATGCCGAGCATGTTGCGGGTGCCCCGGCCGGCCCCGCGCCAGTGCTCCCCGGCGGTCAGGCAGATGGCGTCGTTGTGCACGCGGACCGGGGCGGCGCCGAACCGCTCCGCCAGCCGTTCGCGGAGCGGGAAGCCGCGCCAGGCGGGGATGTTGATCGGGGACACGAGCCCGGCGGGCCATTCCATCGGGCCGCCGCAGCCGCAGCCGAGGCCGGCGAGCCGACGGCCGGCGCCGGCGCTGGCCGGGAGGCCGGCCGCGTCCAGCACCCGGTTGATCAGCGCGTCGACGGTCCGCCACAGGCCCTCGGCGTCCAGGTCGCGCCGGGTCGGGGTCTGCTCCCAGAACAGCAGCCGGCCCCCGGGCCCGACGAGTCCCGCGGCGAGCTTGGTGCCGCCGATGTCGACGGCCAGCGCCGGCCGGTCAGCTTCCACCACCGCCTCCCGCCTCCCGAGGTGCGCGAAGGTTCAACTTGCACATAGTGTCGAAGCGTTGCACTCAACAAGCGAAGAGGTGTCCGTGCCAGCTCCGTCCGTCCCGCCGGCCGCGGCAACCGTCGGCCAGCTCCGGGCCAGTGACCACAAGCATGTCAGCGTCAAGCAGGAGATGCGGCAGAACCTGCTGGCCAGGCTGCGCGCGGGCGAGGACCCGTTCCCCGGCATCATCGGCTTCGGGCAGACCGTACTTCCCCAGCTCGAGCGGTCCCTGATCGCCGGGCACGACGTGATCCTGCTGGGCGAGCGCGGCCAGGGCAAGACCCGGCTGATCCGCACGCTGACCGGCCTGCTCGACGAGTGGACCCCGGTCATCGAGGGGTGCGAGATCAACGACCACCCGTTCGAGCCGGTCTGCGCCCGGTGCCGGCGCCTGTCCGCCGAGCTGGGCGACGAGCTGCCGGTGGCCTGGCTGAACCGGGACGACCGGTACGGCGAGAAGCTGGCCACCCCGGACACCAGCGTGGGCGACCTGATCGGCGACATCGACCCGGTCAAGGTGGCCGAGGGCCGCACCCTGGGCGACCCGGAGACCATCCACTTCGGCCTGGTGCCGCGTACCAACCGCGGCGTGTTCTGCCTCAACGAGCTGCCCGACCTGGCCGAGCGGATCCAGGTGGCGCTGCTGAACGTGCTGGAGGAGCGCGACATCGGCGTCCGCGGCTACGCGCTGCGGCTGCCGCTCGACCTGGTGCTGGTGGCCAGCGCCAACCCCGAGGACTACACCAACCGGGGCCGGATCATCACCCCGCTCAAGGACCGGTTCGGCGCGGAGATCCGCACCCACTACCCGATCTCGCTCAGCGCCGAGCTGGCGCTGATCAATCAGGAGGCGGAGGTCGCCTGGGACACCGGCGGCCCGGCCACGGTGCTGCCCGAGCACCTGATCCAGGTCATCGCCCGGTTCACCCGGCTGGTCCGGGCGTCGCCGGCGGTGGACTCCCGGTCCGGCGTGTCGGCGCGGTTCGCGATCGCGGCGGCCGAGGCGGTGGCCGCGTCCGCGGTCCGCCGGGCCGCGATCACCGGCGAGGAGCAGCCGGCCGCCCGGGTCTGCGACCTGTCCTCGATCGTGACCACGCTGCGCGGCAAGGTCGAGTTCGAGGTCAGCGAGGAGGGCCGCGAGCACGAGGTGCTCGAGCACCTGCTCCGCCGGGCCATCGCCGAGACCTTCCGCGGCACGCTGGGCAGCGCCGACCTGAGCGGGCTGCTGGCCAAGTTCGAGGACGGCGGCTCGGTCGAGTCCGGTGACCTGGTCTCCGCCCCGGACCTGCTCCGCTCGATCGGCGAGCTGCCGGGCCTGGCCCGGATCATGGACCGGCTCGGCATGGACGGCGGCGAGTCGCTCGGCGAGGCTGCGGCCGCGCTCGAGTTCGCCATGGAAGGCCTGTACCTGATGCGGCGGCTGTCCAAGGACACCGTCGACGGCGCATCGGTGTACCGGAGCTGAGGGAACAGGAGGGGCCGGCGTTGCCTGGCGGTTACCGGTACGGGCAGTACCACGACGGGCCCGACCCGCTGGAGGGCCCGTACGACGTCCGCGCCGCGGTCGACGACCTCGGCCAGTCGGTGCTGGACGGGTCCGACCCGTCCAGCGCGCTGCGGGACCTGCTGCGGCGCGGCCTGTCCGGCCGCCGCGGCCTGGACGACCTGCTCCGGCGGGTCCGTGAGCGGCAGCGGGAGATCCGCCAGCGGGGCCGCCTCGACGGCATCCTGGAGCAGGCCCGGGCGCTGCTGGACACCGCGATCGGCCAGGAGCGGGCCGAGCTGTTCCCCGACCCGTCCGACGACGCCCGGCTGCGCGAGGCCGAGCTGGACACACTGCCGGACGACACGTCCAAGGCGATCCGGGCGCTGGCCGACTACGACTGGCGGTCCCCGGCGGCCAGGGAGACCTTCGAGAAGCTGAAGGACCTGCTGCGGCGGGAGGTGCTGGACAGCCAGTTCCGCGGCATGAAGCAGACCCTGGAGCAGCCCGACCCCGAGGCCATGCAGCGGGTCAAGGACATGATGGCGGCGCTGACCGGCATGCTCGAGGCGGACGCCGAGGGGCGGCACACGCAGCAGGACTTCGACAACTTCATGGCCCAGTACGGCGACCTGTTCCCGGACAACCCGGCGAACCTGGAGGAGCTCGTCGACTCGCTGGTCCGGCGGATGCAGGCGGCCCAGCGGCTGCTGAACTCGCTGACCGACGAGCAGCGCGACGAGCTGGCCGGGCTGATGTCGCAGACCCTGGAGGACGCCGGGCTGGCCGCGGAGATGGCCCGGCTGGCCGACATGCTCCGGGCCCGGCGGCCGGACCTGGACGACGGCTGGCCGGTCGACTCGATGACCGGCGACCAGCCGCTCGGCCTGGGCGACGCCACGACGGCCCTTTCCGAGCTGGCCGACCTGGCCGAGCTGGAGGACACGCTCCGGCAGGACTACCCGGGTGCGCGGCTGGACGACGTCGACGAGGAGGCGGTCCGGCGGGCGCTGGGCCGGCAGGCCGTCGATGACATGTCCGCGCTGCGCCGGATCGAGCGGGAGCTGGAGTCGCAGGGCTACCTGGACCGGTCGAACGGGAAACTGGAGCTGACCCCGAAGGCGGTGCGCCGGCTGGGTGATACCGCGCTGCGCCAGGTGTTCGCCGCGCTGCCCGAGGGCGGGCCGGTCGGCGATCATGACCAGCACGACGCGGGCCAGGCCGGGGACATCACCGGCAGCACACGGCCGTGGCGGTTCGGCGACGAGCAGGCCATCGACACCGCGGCCACGGTGCGCAACGCGCTGCTGCGCGGCGGGCTGCCCGACGGCGGGCGCGGCTTCTCCGGCGAGCGGCTCGACACCGGCCAGACGGGTGTCGCTGGTGACGACGGCGGTGCCGGCGGCCGGGTGCGGCTCGAGGTCGGCGACTTCGCGGTGGCCGAGACCGAGCGCCGCGCGGTGGCCGCGATCTGCCTGCTGGTCGACCTGTCCTACTCGATGCACCTGCGCGGGACCTGGGCCGCGGCCAAGCAGACCGCGCTGGCCCTGCACTCGCTGGTGCGGACCCGGTACCCGCAGGACGCCATCCAGGTCATCGGGTTCTCCAACTACGCCCGCGAGCTGCGCGAGACCGAGCTGGCCGGGCTGGGCTGGGACATGGTCCAGGGCACGAACCTGCACCACGCCCTCGTCCTGGCCGGCCGGTTCCTTGACCGGCGCCCCGAGCACAACCCGGTGGTCCTGATCGTCACCGACGGCGAGCCGACCGCCCACCTGCGCCGGGACGGGTCGTTCGAGTTCGACTGGCCGCCCGCGCCGGAGACGCTGGAGCTGACGCTGGCCGAGGTCGACAAGATGACCCGGCGGCACGCCACGCTGAACGTGTTCATGCTGGCCGAGGACGAGCGGCTGGCCGAGTTCGTGGACGAGGTAGCCAGGCGCAACGGCGGCCGCGTGCTCCAGGCCCGGGCCGACAGCCTGGGCGAATATGTGGTGCGGGACTTCATCCGCGCCCGGCGGGAGGCCCGCCGCTAGCGTCCGGTCCCGGCGGACGCTAGCGGCGCCCCGGCGCGTGCGGCGGGCGCGCAGTGCCCACCCCATGGCCCCTAGGATCGGAAGATGTCGTTTACCGACCGCCTGGTGCTGTGGCTGCACATCGGTTTCGCGATCTTCGCGCTCGGGCCGGTGACGATCGCGGTGCTGTCCACGCCGCGCTACATCCGCGGCGGCAACCCGGTGATCGTCGGCTACCTGCTGCGCACGACCCGGATCTACACGCTGGTCTCGCTGGGCGTGCTGGTCTTCGGCCTGGTGTCCGCGCAGCAGCACAAGGAGTTCAGCAAGCCCTGGCTGACCATCTCGATGACCCTGTTCGTGGTCGCCCTGGTCCTGCTCGTGATCATCATGCGCGACCAGCGCCGCGCCGTGCACGCCCTGCAGCTGGCGGAGGCCCAGGCCACGCCGGTGGCCACCCCCGGCACAGCGGTCCGCCCGGCTGAGGGCCCCTCCGACGCCGCCGAAGAGGCAGCCGACAACGCCGAAGCCGCCGGCAGCGTCCCCGACACCGACGCCAAGCCGATCGGCACCCCCGCCGCGGTCCACGACGCCCACCACGTAGCCAGCGTCGAACGCGGCCGCATCGCCACCATGGGCGGCGTAGTAGCCCTGATCTACCTGGTGATCCTGATCCTGATGATCTGGCGCTAGTCTCGCTCAGCTCCGCTCGACTGAGGGCGCCGTCATGAGACTGCGCTCAGTTCCGCGATGAGTTCGTTCAGGGTCGCGGTGATGACCAGGTAGGGATGGCTGCTCAGACTGTGGGCCTGGGCTACGTAACGCAGACGGCCGCTAGCCAGGTCCGTAGTGATGCGGTAGCCGGGGTGGCGGGCCATCGCGCGCTCCAGCTCGGCGGCCATTTCCTGAGGGCTGGGCTTGCGGTAGGCAAGGACAGGGCTGGCTGCGGTCCTGCGGGCAGTGGCCGGAAGGGGCTGGTGGAGCACAGCGGCGTGCAAGTCGGCGGCCGGGCCCGGGGACTCGCGGAGGCTGGGCAGCCAGTAGTTGACCGGGACCACGCCAGGATGGGTGATGGGCAGCGCACCGCACATCGCGGCGAGCTCGTCGCGGCTGCGCGGATGGACCTGGACGGGGACGCGGGCGTTGTAGGCCGCGGTGGCCTCGGCGATCGCCTGCGGAGCGTAGTCGGCGGTCAGGTGGGAGATCGCGATCAGGCTGCCAGGGGCGAGCGCCGCTGCCAGCTGGGTGATGATCCCGGCCGGGTCGTCGTTGTCCGGCACGAAATGCAGCACGGCTAACAAGAGCACGGCGACCGGGCGGGAGAAGTCGAGCACTGTGCTGGCTGCTTCCAGCAGCGCACCCGGGTCGCGGATGTCGCCGTGGAGGTAGGAGCACGGCTGGGCGCCGGGCAGTCCGGTGAGCAGGGCCCGGCCGTGGGCCAGGACAAGCGGGTCGTTGTCCGTGTAGACGACCCGGCAGGCCGGGCTGATCTTCTGGGCGATCTCGTGGGTCGGGCCGGGCGCGGGGAGGCCAGCACCGATGTCGAGGAACTGGCGGATGCGCAGGCCCGCGGCGGCGTACCCGGTGACCCGCTGCCCGAACATGCGGTTCGCCCTGGCCCCAGCGACGACCTCAGGCCGGGCTTCGGCAACAGCATCAGCCACTTCGCGGTCGGCTGGGTAGTGGTCTTTGCCGCCTAACCAGAAGGAGTACACCCGCGCCGGATGCGCCACCCTCGGGTCGAACTCGTTGCTGGCTGCGGCAGGCATGGGCGCTGGCCCCTTCCGGTAGGCGCGTAACTGATGGCCAGCGTAGAACCGAATGCGCGAATGTTCAAGAAAGTTTCTAAATTGTTCTAGACAGTTGAGCACGCGCGGGAGAGCATGGGATCTACCGACTCATCAGGAGGCCAGCGATGGACATCGAGTTCCAGTGGAAGACCGCCGAATCGAACATCGACAACTGCCCGGCCCGGTACAAGGCGCCCGGCGGTTACGTCATCCAGGGGCGACAGCTCGATGCGGCGACCCGTGCCCAGTTACGGAACCTGGGCGCCAGACGAGGACGCCGTCTGGGTGCCCAGCGACGTTATCGACGGCCCGGATCCGCGGGCCTGACCGTGCCGGGGCACCCGATCACCGAGGCCGAGTTCAGCCAGCTGATGGCGTCGTTCAGCCGCTCGGCCTGGCGGCTGGAGACCTACGACACCTACCACCTGGACTATGAGGCGGCCGACTTCGAGCAGTTCCTGGCGGGCCGGTCCGCACCTCCCACCGAGATCAGCTGGTGGCGGCCATGGCTGGACATGGTCACCGCAATGACCCGCGAGGGGAAGCGGATCGGCCGGGTTCGCATCCTGGCCGAGCCGCCGACCGACTATCAGCGCTGGGAACTGTGGGCCGCGCCTGGCATGCGGACGCTGGCGAGCAGATCGGATACCTGGGTCGCAGCCAGGCCATCGCTCTGGGCTTGCCCACTAGGTCATGACTGGTGGCTGCTGGACGAGCAGGCCGTGATCGTCATGCGGTTCGATGAGACGGGCCGGATAGCGGGCAAGGAACTCGTGACCGACCCGGGTATCGTCGCTCAGCATCGAGAATGGCGTGACCTCGCTGTCCGGCACGCCATCCCGGCGGAGGAGTTCACCGCCGCCTGACCCAAGGAAGCCGCCATTGCCGTCTACCGCCGACTGGCTCAACATGCCTGGCGGCCTCGCTGAGCGCCTGCTGCTCCTTCGTAAGGCCGCCGGGCTGACTGGCCAGGAGCTAGCAGGGCAACTGCGCTGGGCCCGGTCGAAGATCTCCAAGCTGGAGAACGGGCGTCAGATGCCCACCAGCGCCGACATCACAGCCTGGGCTCAAGCCTGCGGCGATCCGGGCGCGCGCCACTGAACTACTGATCATGCTGGCCGAGGGCCATGCCGTCGAGAGGCAGCACCGCCATTGGGGCCGCAGCGGGCATGCCCAGATCCAGCACGACCTCGACGCGATGGTCCGCCAGGCTTCGCTGATCCGGAACGCGGAAGCGCTGTTCGTCCCCGGCCTGCTCCAGACCGCTGGCTACGCCCGCTCCCGGATGGAGGAAGCCGTCCGCCTGCACGGCTTCGACGAGGCCGGCATCGACACGGCAGTCGCCGCCCGCCTCCGGCGCCAGGAGGCCCTCTACGACGTCGGCCGCACGTTCGAGTTCATCATCTGCGACGCCGCCCTCCAGGTCGTGCTCTGCCCACCCGAGGACATGGCCGGCCAGCTCGACCGTCTGCTGATGGTGTCCGGCCTGCCCAACGTCACCCTCGGCATCATCCCGCTGCACCAGCGCCTCTCCGTCGCGCCCATGCACGGCTTCCTCATCGCCGACGACGTCACTTACGTCGAGACCCACACCTCAGAGCTCATCCTGACCGGCGAGGAGTCAGCCCACTACGCCCGCATCGCCGACGGCCTCCTCGCCGAGTCCGTCACCGGCGACGAGGCCAGGGAGCTCATAGTCTCCGCCGCCGCCGCACTCCGGCGCGGGTAGCCGTAGCCCAGCCGGGCCCCGCCTGTTCAGCGCAGCAGGCTGAGGTTCTGCACGAGTTTGGAGACCTTGTTGCGCGGGCCGATGATGCTGACGGCGCTGACTGCGAGGTCGTCGGGCTTGGTCTGGGCCAGTTCCGCGAGGTATCCGTCGTAGACGCGGTTGGTCTGGGCGCTGGCTGGCATGTCCACGACCAGCACCCCGTCGGTGGTTGCGGCCTTCGCGCGGAGGCCGGCCAGAGCGGCCGGGCCGGCGGTCAGCACGGTGCAGCCGGCCCACGGCAAGCCGGGGTGGCGAACCCCGGTGGCGTCGGAGCCAGGCGGGCCGATAAGCCCGGTGACGGCAGCGCCGGTGCTGGCCGCGGTGCACGCTACCGCGTTCACCATCAGGCCCGCGGGAGCGGACTCGTCGGTCACGATCACCCACTTCAGCCTGGCCGTACGGGTTGGCTCACCGGTCGCGATCTCCTCAGCCGCGAAGCCAACCGGATCAGTGACGTCCACAGGCGCCTCCCTTTGGCAAAGATGCAGCGTTTTGCGAGAGAACGCTAGCCATAGACGCGGTACTAGTGGCAACAGAACCGAATATAATTCGGACAGGAGGGCGTCGTGGCGGTCCTGGACGAACTTGATAAGGCGATCCTGCGGGAACTCCAGGCAGATGCACGGCGCACCAACAAGGACATCGCCGCCGCTGTCGGGGTCTCCCCCTCCACGGCCCTGGAACGAACCAGGAGCCTGCGCGAGCGCGGTGTGATCCGCGGCGCCGTCCTCGACCTCGACCTGGCGGCGATCGGCCGTGGCGTGCAGGCCCTCATCGCCGTCCGCATCCGCCCGCCCTCACGGCGCAACATCGAGGGCTTCCGCAACTGGATCAGCCAGATGCCCGAGACGGTCGGCGTGTTCGTCGTCTCCGGCAGCGAGGATTTCCTCGTCCACGTCGCGGTCAAGGACAACCAGGACCTGTACGCGTTCGTCATCGACCGGCTCACCGAACGCCCCGAGATCGCTGACGTCCGCACCAGCGTGGTCTACGAGCACCTGCACAACACGCAGATCACTCCTGGCAACTGACCCGGCGAGCCAGGAGGTGCCCGCGCCGACGGGGCGGCGATTTAATACGTGGCCCGGCTGGCCGGGGCTCGGGCATCATTCCGGCCATGCTGCCGGCCTGCTGGATCATCGCTGAGCGCGTGGCGGCCGGCCGGGGCCAGGCGTGAGCTCGTGGTGGGGGCCGCTGGCGAGCCGTAATTTCCGCCTGCTGCTGGCGTGTGACGTGATCTCGTGGCTGGGCTCGGCGATGGCCGGGGTGGCGCTGCCGTTCGCGGTCCTGGCCATCGGCGGGTCACCGGCCGACATCGGGTACGTCGCCACGTCGTCCCTCGTCGCGATGATGGTGTTCCTGCTGATTGGCGGGGCGGTCGCAGACCGACTGCCGCGCCATCGCGTCCTGGTTGCCGCCGATGTGGAAATGGCCCTGGCGCAGGCCGCCGCCGCGGGGCTGGTCCTTTCTGGTCAGGCCCTGCCCTGGCAGCTCGCGGCGCTGGCGGCGGCCAGCGGGGCGGGGCTCGGCTTCTTCATGCCTGCCGCCACGGGCCTGCTGCCGCAGACCGTCAACGAGGCTCAGCTCAGCCAGGCGAACGCGGTGAACCGGGTCGGCTCCAGCCTGGCCCAGATCAGCGGGGCGGCGGCGGGCGGAATCGTGACCGCGGTGGCCGGCCCGGGCTGGGGGCTGGCCGCTGACGCGGCCAGCTTCGCCCTCGCCGCGGCGCTTCGCGCAGGCATGCGTTTCCCGGCCCTGCCGCCCGCGGAGCCCTCCCACCTGCTGCGCGAGCTGAGGGAGGGCTGGCGGGAGTTCGTCTCCCGGCGCTGGCTATGGACGATCGTGGTCCAGTTCGCATTCCTGTGCGCGATCACGTTCGGGGCGATCAGCGTCCTGGGCCCGCTGACCGCTCATGCCCGGCTGGGCGGGGCAGCAGCCTGGGGCACGATCCTGTCCGCCTTCGCCGTCGGGTCGGTGGCCGGCGGCCTGATCATGATCAGGCTCCGGTTCAGCCGCATGCTCCTGGCCGGGACTCTGTCTCTGCCGGTCTTCGCGATCTGGCTGTTCGCGCTGGCCGCGCCCGTCCCGCTGCCGGCGGTCGCGGCCGCAGCCCTCGTCGCGGGAATCGCTACGGAGGTTTTCGCCGTCAACTGGATCACCACGATGCAGCAGGAGATCCCGCCGAACCTGCTGTCGCGCCTGTCGGCTTACGACTACCTGGGCAGCCAGGCCCTGGCGCCCGCTGGCACCGCGCTGGCCGGGCCGCTCGCCGCCAGCTTTGGCACCGCACCAATCCTGGTTGCCGGCGGGGTGGGCATCATCGCCCTGACCATCCCGGTTCTGCTGGTCCCCGAGGTCCGGCACCTACGCCGCCGTCCCGCTCAGCCCGCTCCCAGCCCAGCGCCCGTCATCGAGGGAGGCTAGGCCGACCCGGTCACATAACTTTGGGCACGGAGTGCAGCACGGCTAAGCGATAGCGAGCGACTTTCTGCTTTCTCCCGGCGTACTTCTAGCCGAGAGGAGGACAGATAATGCCACAAGATGGTCGTTACGACGACCTGACGGCGTTCCTTGATGCTCGCGGCGACGCGCTGCTCCGGACCGCAGTCTTGCTGGCGCCCGGCAGGGAAGCGGGGCAGGACCTGCTCCAGGAAGCTCTGGAGCGGATGCTTCGCAAGTGGCACGGAGTCCACGGCAACCCAGAGGGCTACCTGCGGCGCATCATGTACCACCGCGCCGTCGACGGCTGGCGAAGCCGGGGCCGCCGCCCAGAGGTGATCGGCCTTCCGGCGGAGGCCGCAGTGGCTGACCATGCTTCCCGGCTGGACCTTCGGCTAACGCTGATCGCTGCGCTCGAGCTGCTCACACCGCGGCAGCGGGCAGCGGTCGTGGCGCGCTACTGGGAGCAGCTCAGCGAGGCGGAGACCGCAGCAGCGCTCGGATGTTCGGTCAGCGCGGTGAAAGCAGCCGCCGCGCGTGGCCTCCGGACGCTCCGGGAGGCCCTGAGCCGCGAGATGGACTTCACCCCGAATCTGTGACTGGAGGAAGCAGGATTATGAGCAGAACTGACACTGATCTCGGTGGCCCCGATCCTGAGGCCGCGCTCCGGGACATCATGAGCATGTCCGTGTCCGGCATCCGCATGCCGCCTGACCTGGCGGACCGCGCGGTGGGCCGGGATCGCAGGCGGAAGGCACGAATCCGGCTGACGGGTGCGGTCAGCGCCGTGGCGGCCACGGCCGCCGTGGCGACCGCGATCGTCGTGCCCAGCCGGCTAGGAGGCGCCAGGCTCCCTGGGCCGCAGACGGCAGGCGCGCATGTTCAGACCGCCGCCCTACGTGCTGCGCCGAGGCCGCCGCCGCGCAGGTGGACTCGCGCCACCTGATCAGCGTGGACCACGCCGCGGACGGAGTCACCTACACCAGCGTGGCAAGCCCAGCAGCAGCGGATCGTGAGCTCGAAGCTCGATTCATCTGGGCAGCCCTATTTCCAGATGAAAGACCGAGGTAAACGGCAGCGCCTATACGCAAACCATTGTCGAGTACCAGCATCAGGTCTAGTCCACCTTCACCACCAGCAGCGTGGATCACGGGTGGACCGTCACCATCTCCCCTGTCCTGCCACTGCAAACCGATAATGATCCAGTCGTCGCTTTCCAGCAGGCGCTGAAGGCGGGCACCGCCACGGTGATCGGCCACCGGTCCCTGAACGGCCTGACACGATCCTGCTCCGCGTTAAGGCTGCTTCGAACAAAGCCAGCGACAGCAAGGCCGCCGCACTTCCCCCGGACCTCGTCTGGCTCGACAGCAGCTCTTACCTGGTGGTTCAGACCGAGCGTTTCGACAAGGTGACCAGGTCGCCAGTCATTCAGCACATTACCTGGCTGTCTCCTACCCCGGAAAACCTGGCCTTGCTCACCCTGACCCCGCCGGCCGGATTCACCCAGATCCCCGACTCGGAGATGGGTCAGAAGTACCTCGGCCCGATTTCCTGACGATCTGGCCAGGTGATCGCCGGTTAGGCCTCCGGGCAGCCACCCGGAGGCCTAACCGCCATCGTCAGCTCAGCGCGGCGCGCAGGTCCTCGAGCAGGTCGTCGCCGTTCTCGATGCCGACCGACAGCCGGACCAGGTCGGCGGGAACCTCCAGCTCCGATCCCGCCACCGAGGCGTGCGTCATCCGGCCCGGGTGCTCGATCAGCGACTCCACCCCGCCCAGCGACTCGCCCAGCGTGAACAGCCGCGTCCGGCCGCACAGCGCGAGCGCGGCCTCCTCGCCGCCGCGCAGGCGCACGGACACGATCCCGCCGAACCCGCGCATCTGCTTGGCCGCCACCTCGTGCCCCGGGTGCGTCTCCAGCCCCGGGTACAGCACCTGGGAAACCGCCGGGTGCCCCACCAGCAGGTCAGCCACCCGCGCCGCGTTCGCGCAGTGCCGGTCCATCCGCACCCCCAGCGTGCGGATCCCGCGCAGGGTCAGCCACGCGTCGAACGGCCCGCCCGCCGACCCGGTCGAGTTCTGCACCGCCGCCAGCCGCTCCCCCAGCCCAGGATCAGCGACCACGGCCGCCCCGCCGACCACATCCGAGTGCCCGCCCAGGTACTTCGTGGTCGAGTGCACCACCACGTCCGCGCCCAGCTCGAGCGGCTGCTGCAGGTACGGCGACGCGAACGTGTTGTCCACCACGAGCAGCGCCCCAGCCTCGTGCGCCAGTTGCGCGAGCATGCTGATGTCGGCAATGGAGAGCAGCGGGTTCGTGGGGCTCTCCACCCACACCACCTTGGCCGGGGCGTCAGCCAGCGCCGCGCGCACCGCGTCCGGGTCGGACACCGGCACCGGCCGGTAGCTGACCCCCCACGGCTTGAAGATCTTGTCGAACAGCCGGAACGTGCCGCCGTACGCGTCGTGCGGGATCAGCACATGGTCGCCCGGGGACAGCACGGTGCGGAGCAGCGCGTCCTCGGCCGCCATCCCGGACGCGAACGCCAGCGCCCGGGCCCCGCCCTCCAGCGCGGCCAGGCATTCCTCCAGCGCCCCCCGGGTCGGGTTCGCGGTCCGCGAGTACTCGTACCCCTCGATGAACCGGCCGGGCCCGGAACCGCCGCCGCCGCGCAGCCCGCCCACGCCGTCCTGCGCGTAGGTCGAGGTCTGGTAGATCGGCGGGACGACCGCCCCGGTCAGCGGGTCAGGCTCCTGCCCCGCGTGAATCGCCAGCGTCTCGAAACCGTCTTCGTGCCGCGCCGCCATTGCCGCCGCCCTCCGTGTGAACCGCGGGATGAAACCGCCTACCTTAGGCGATCAGCCCGCCCCTGCCAGGAAGGTCAGCACATCCTGACGGGTGATCATTCCGGCCGGCTGGCCGTCGACCAGCACCACCGCCGCCCCGGCCTTCTCCATCGCGGTCACCGCGGCCGACACCGGCTCCCCCGAGCCGACCATCGGCAGCGGCGTGCGACATGTGCTCGCCCAGCGGATCCTGCGGCCGGGCCCGGCCGGCCAGCAGCGCGTCCAGCAGGTCCCGCTCCACGATCGAGCCGACCACCTCGGCCGCCATCACCGGCGGCTCCTCCTTCATGACCGGCAGCTGGGACACGTTGTACTCGCGCAGGATGCCGATCGCCGCGCTCACCGTCTCGTCCGGGTGCGCGTGCACGAACTCGGGCAGCTCGTTGCGCTTGTGCCCGAGCACCTCGGCGATCTTCGGCTCGGCACTGTCGGAGGCCAGGAACCCGTAGTCCGCCATCCACTCGTCGTTGTAGATCTTCGACAGGTAGCCCCGGCCGCCGTCCGGCAGCAGGACGACGATCACAGAATCCGCCGGAGCCGCAGCCGCCACCCGCAGCGCGGCTACCACCGCAAGCCCGCACGACCCGCCGGTGAGCAGCGCCTCCTCCCGCGCCAGCCGCCGGGTCATCTGGAACGACTCCGCGTCGCTGACCGCGATGATCTGGTCGCAGATGGTCCGGTCGTAGGTCTCCGGCCAGATGTCCTCGCCGACGCCCTCGACCAGGTACGGCCGCCCCGACCCGCCGGAGTACACCGACCCGTCCGGGTCCGCGCCGACAACCTGCACCCGGCCGCCGGACACCTCCTTCAGGTACCGCCCGGCCCCCGAGATCGTCCCGCCGGTCCCGATCCCGGCCACGAAGTGCGTCACCCGGCCGTCGGTCTGCGCCCAGATCTCCGGGCCGGTGGACTGCATAGTGCGAAGCCGGGTTTTCCTGGTTGGTGTACTGGTCCGGCTTCCAGCCGCCCGGCGTCTCCGCGGCGAGCCGGTCCGACACCGAGTAATAGGAGTCAGGGTGGTCAGGGGAAACCGTGGTCGGGCAGACCACCACCTCGGCCCCGTACGCCCGGAGCACGCTGATCTTGTCCGAGCCGACCTTGTCCGGGCACACGAACAGGCACCGGTAGCCCTTCTCCGCGGCCACGATGGCCAGCCCGATGCCGGTGTTGCCGGACGTCGGCTCGACGATCGTGCCGCCCGGCCGCAGTTCGCCGGACGCCTCGGCGGCCTCCACCATCCGCAGCGCGATCCGGTCCTTGACCGATCCGCCGGGGTTGAAGTACTCGACCTTGGCCAGCACCTGCGGCCCGCTGGGCAGGCCGCTGGTCACCTTGCGCAGCCGGACCAGCGGGGTGTTCCCCATCAGGCTGATCAGGGAATCATGCACCTGCATAGGGGCCACCTCCTGGGTTTGGCCCCGACGCTATCCCACCAGCACCGATGGCCGCCGCCCGCAGCCGGCACCGGCCGCCTCGCGGAGCCGGAATAACCGGCCACCGAGCTAAGCTACCTATCAGTTAACTAAGAACAAGAGGAGCCCGAGATGCCCGAGGCTGTCATCGTCGCCACTGCCCGCTCCCCCATCGGCCGGGCCTTCAAAGGCTCCATGACAACTCTCCGCCCCGATGACCTGACCGCGACCATGATCCGCGCCGCCCTGGCCAAGGTCCCCCAGCTCGACCCGGCCGACGTCGAGGACCTCATCCTCGGCTGCGGCCTGCCCGGCGGCGAGCAGGGCTACAACATGGCCCGCGTAGTCGCCGTCATGCTCGGCCTGGACAAGCTGCCCGGCACCACGGTCACCCGCTACTGCTCCTCCTCGCTGCAGACCACCCGGATGGCGTTCCACGCGATCAAGGCCGGCGAGGGCGACGTGTTCATCTCCGCCGGCGTGGAGATGGTCAGCCGGTTCGGCAAGGGCAACAGCGACTCCTGGCCGGACACGAAGAACGCGATCTTCGCCGAAGCCGGCGAGCGGACCGCCGAAGCGGCCAACGGCGGCGTGGACTGGCACGACCCGCGCGAGGACGGCAAGATCCCCGACGTCTACATCGCGATGGGCCAGACCGCCGAGAACGTCGCCCAAAGCTGGGGCATCACCCGCCAGGAGCAGGACGAGTTCGGCGTCCGCTCGCAGAACCTGGCCGAGAAGGCCCTCGCCGACGGGTTCTGGCAGCGCGACATCACCCCCGTGCAGCTGCCCGACGGCCGGACCGTCTCGGCCGACGACGGCCCCCGGGCCGGCACGACGCTGGAGAAGGTCTCCGCGCTCAAGCCCGTGTTCCGGCCCGACGGCACGGTCACCGCGGGCAACTGCTGCCCGCTCAACGACGGCGCCGCGGCGGTCGTCATCATGAGCGACCGCAAGGCCGCCGAGCTGGGCATCACCCCGCTGGCCCGGATCGTGTCCACCGGCGTCACCGGCCTGTCCCCGGAGATCATGGGGCTCGGCCCGATCGAGGCCTCCCGCCAGGCCCTGGGCCGGGCCGGCATGACGATCGACGACATCGACCTGGTCGAGATCAACGAGGCGTTCGCCGTCCAGGTCATCGCCTCGGCCCGCGAGCTCGGCATCGACCAGGACAAGCTGAACGTGAACGGCGGCGCGATCGCGGTCGGCCACCCGTTCGGCATGACCGGCGCGCGGATCACCTCCACGCTGCTGAACAGCCTCCAGTTCCACGACAAGACCTTCGGCCTGGAGACCATGTGCGTGGGCGGCGGCCAGGGCATGGCCATGGTGGTCGAGCGCCTGTCCTGATCTCGGCAGCCAGCACTCCTCTTACCGGTCCCGATTAAGGGTTACGGAATGACCGGCCCGCACCGGGAAGTCCCAGGCCAGCCCCGGTGCGGCCGGTTCGTCACGGGCAGATGAACATCGGATGACGCGGTCATATCGGAAAGCTGGTCTCCAGGGGTTGCCAGACGGCAGCCGGTAAGGCAATGTCACTTAACAGAGGGAGCACAGCCCCAGCCTGGAGGTGCCACTTGTCCCTGACCCACTCTCCGGAGATGCACAAGAACCTGATCGCCCGCATCCCGATCGTCACCGGTCGTGACCTCCGAGAGTGGTTCCGCAGGCTGGAATCCGGACCCTCGTTCCTTCGCTGCGCTGAGCGCGCGTACTGGCTTGCCGATGAGCACGGGCTGACCCATGGTTACGCCAGTGCGATCGTGCACGAGTACGAGCTCCAGCGGCGCAGCAGGCTGAACAGCGCCTGACCCACAGTGGACTTCGGCACTGCCCGAGAGTTCATCCGCGCCAATCACCGGGCGGTCCTGGCGACCACGCGTGCCGACGGCAGGCCGCAGCTGTCCCCGGTGACGGCCGCCGTCGATGATGAAGGCCGGGTCGTGATCAGCACGCGGGAGACCGCGGTGAAGGTCAGGAACCTGACCAAGGACCCGCACGCGGCACTGTGCGTGCTGAACGACGGCTTCTTCGGCGAATGGGTGTCCGTCGAGGGCACGGCGGAGATCGTCCACCTGCCCGCGGCGATGGACCACCTGATCAGCTACTACCGCAGCGTGTCCGGCGAGCACCCGGACTGGGACGACTACCGGGCCGCGATGGTCCGGGACCAGCGGGTCGTCGTCCGGATCACGCTGACCAGGGCCGGCCCCGACTTCCACGGCTGACCCCATCTGACGCGGGCGGACCCGCCGCGCACGCTAGAAGCCCTGCGCAGCGGGTCCGCCGCACCAGACCAGCACCAGCCCAGCGCAGCCTGCCCCCAAGGTGCCTGCTCCTCCCCGCTTCCTGATAGGCGCAAAGCCAAAGCGGCTGGGCGGCGAGTCAAAGCTGGCGCAGCCATCGCGAAGCGACGCCCCGAAGGGGCGGCCTTGGCGCGCCACCCAGGCGCTGGACAAATGAAGCGCCAGGAAGCGGCCAGGATCCCTAGCGCCGCTGGCCTGGGCTGATACCAGTTTTCCTCAATTTTCCCCGACGCCGGCCTGTTCCGCTGCATGTGCCTCTGCACAGTTCCGGCCGCGCAGGCGCGCCAGGATTCCTAACGATTGCTTAACGGATGTATTCGTGACATTGTGAGCGCACCGGAGATCACCTATAAAGCCGAACCGGCCCGCGTTTCGCAACCTGTGATCCGCAGATGTGAATGAGTTATCGCTCGTCTCGCTTTTGGACAGCGCGTCTACTTAGCAGGATAAGACATCACGTCTGCTAACAGTCGACCGTTCACCGCGATAACTCACTCGCCAGCCATCGGGGTGGCCGCCGGATCACGTGAGCCAGGCACCGTGGAGCCGGGCCGCCGACCCGGCTAAGACCACGTCAGCCAGGCTACGTAAATGCGGTGAAATCTGGGCACTATGGACCGACTCATGCCGGGATCTGGCAACGAGGGCGTGCGCTCCCAGGCCCGCCCCAGCGGTGCCGGGCAGACATGAACCGGCCGGGCACGGCAGGAGCCGCAGGGAGCAGTCCACGCAGACCGGAGCCCATGGCCCGGGGGTGCGCCCTGGAAGCCCTTGCCAGCAAGCGACTGAGACCCGCGGCAGCCGCACCCGGCGCGGCCGGCGGACGCCGCGGGGGCCGGGCCGGGAGCGCCGCCAGGCGGGCCGGCCAGACCCGCGCCGGGGCGCTGAGCGGCCAGGATGGCGTTCACGTTCATGTACATCGTCGCACGATGTACGCCTGCTCACGAGGCGGCTTCATGTTCGGCGGATAGCGCGGTTCACATCGGCTTGCGATGCTGAACACGCAGCGGCCGGAATGTGTTCGCAATGCGCCCAGCGAAGTGTTCGCAGGGCGCCCATCGCCGGGCAAACGCGCCGGCGTCGCTCGGTCTCGTACCCCCGGTCGGACTTGAACCGACACTGGGGACCCTTTTAGGGGGCCGGCCTCTTCCATTGGGCTACGGGGGCTTAACGAGGATACCTCGGTCGGGCGGCCTTAAACGACAGGACGGCGGATTAATTGTGCGGCAGATTTGCCCCAATACGGGCATCCAATTCCTTTCGCCGATATCGCTGCTACGCTAAGTAGGCGATCTACTACATGGATATACGCTCCGTAATATCGATCAGCCCGGGAGAGGCTGGTGTGACGGCCGGGTGGCACTGTGACCCCAGGGAGAGACGGGGCTACAGCCCGGCCACCGCACGGGCCCGCTCGAAGACCTCATCCAGCATCGCCCCGGTAACCCGCCCGGTAAAGGTGTTCTGCTGACTCGGGTGGTAGCAACCCAGCAGAAGCACCCCACCGCCACCGTCCGCCTCAGTGGTCAGCGGCAGCCAGACCTCGGCGCCGTGACCGAACGCGGGCCGGGGACGGGGCAGCGCGAAGCCGGCCTGGCCGAGCTGCGCCCAGGCGGCCTGCCAGGCGAACAGGCCGAGGCAGACGATGACCCGTAGCCAGGGCCGGACCAGGTCCAGTTCGGCGGCCAGCCACGGCGCACAGGTGTCCCGCTCCTCGATGGTCGGCTTGTTCGCGGGCGGCGCGCAGCGCACCGCGGCCACCATCCGGGCGCCGAGCAGCCGCTGCCCGTCGCCCGCGGTCACGCTGGTCGGCTGCGCCGCCAGACCGCACCGGAACAAGGAGGCGAACAGGAAGTCGCCGCTCCGGTCCCCGGTGAAGACCCGCCCGGTCCGGTTGCCGCCGTGCGCGGCCGGGGCCAGCCCGACGATAAGCACGCCTGGCTCGCTGTCGCCCCAGCCGGCGATCGGCCGTCCCCAGTACGGCTCGGCCGCGAACGACCGCCGCTTGACCGCGGCGACCTCCTCCCGCCAGGCCACCAGCCGCGGGCAGGCCCGGCACACCGACTGCCGCGCCGTCAGCTCCGCCAGCGACCCCGCCGACGCAGCCAGCTCCACGACAGCTCCAGCGTCGAGCGCAACCGGCGTCTCCGGGCTCGCCGGATCCTCCGGCCACCCCGACCCTGGCGGCACAGGCTCCCGGCTAACCTCACCCACCGCATCTCCCGCCCAGCACGGCCCCGAAGCCTACTCCCGCACCAGACCAGCCTTGGTTACATACCGCCCGAGCGCGAGAAGGCCTACCTGAACAGACGGGAGTTACGGAAACGGAAACTGCCCGTGGACACGTGGCATCCTTAGGTCCTGTGAGCAAGGACACGGTTCACCAGGCAGATAGCACGGCTGGGGCCAGCATGCCGGCGAGTACACACCTCACCGGAACTGGACTCGCCGGAGGCGACGGCGCGCGGGGTGCGCCGTTTGCGTCGGCCTGGAGACGTCAGCACCTGACCGTGGATGAGCGCCTGGCCAGGGGCCGGGCCGCTCGCAACCAGGCGCCCCGGTCGGGCCACGGACGATGGGAGCCCGCGCCAGGCCGCCCGGATCCCATCGCGCTGCTGGAGGAGCAGGCGGAGAGCCGGGTTCCCGAGCTGGTGCCCATCCGGTACGGGCGGATGCTGGTCTCGCCGTTCACGTTCTACCGGGGCGCCGCGCTGATCATGGCGGCCGATCTGGCCGCAACCCCGGTGTCGGGCGTGACGGTGCAGCTGTGCGGTGACGCCCATCTGTCGAACTTCGGTCTGTTCGGCTCCCCCGAACGGCGGATGCTGTTCGATATCAACGATTTCGACGAGACCCTGCCCGGGCCCGTGGGAATGGGACGTCAAGCGTCTCGCGGCCAGCTTCGAGATCATGGGGCGCGACCGCGGCTTCGCCCCGGCCGACCGGCGCGCCGTGGTCATGGCCGGGGTCGCGGAGTACCGGGACCGGATGCGCCAGGCCGCCGGGATCGGGGGGCTGGACGCATGGTATGACCACCTGGAAGCCGGGATGCTCCTCAAGCTGGTCCGCAAGGAAGTCCGGGTCAAACGAGTCAGCAAAGTCGAGGGCCAGGCGCTTCAGGAAATGGTCGCGAAGGCGAGGACGCGCGACAGCACCCGGGTGTTCACCAGACGAGCAGACGAGATCGACGGCGAGCTGCGGATCGTCGCCGACCCGCCCGTCATCATCCCGATCGAGGACCTGGTCAAGCCGGGATCGGAATGGGAAAACCCCACTCCGCTGATCAAGAAGCTGCTCGCCTCCTACCGGCGCACCCTCGGGGACCAGCACCACCCCATCGAGGAGTACCGCTACGTCCACACGGCTTACAAGATGGTGGGCGTGGGCAGCGTGGGGACCCGCTGCTACATCATGCTGTTGCTGGGCCGCGACCACAACGACCCGCTGTTCCTGCAGATCAAGGAGGCGCAAGCCTCGGTGCTCGAGCGTTTCGTGGGTAAGAGCACCTACCGGCATCATGGCCAGCGTGTGGTGGCGGGCCAGCGGCTGATGCAGGCGGCGACCGACATCTTCCTGGGCTGGCAGCGCATCAAGGGCAGCGACGGCGTGACCCGCGACTACTACGTGCGCCAGTTCCACGACTGGAAGGGCAGCGCGGACACCGACACCATGCTCGTGCCGGGTGCCACCCTGTATTCGCGGCTCTGCGGCGCGACCCTGGCCCGCGCCCACGCCCGCTGGGGCGACCGGATCGCCATCGCCTCCTATCTCGGCAACGGGAATGCCTTCGACCGGGCGATCGCGGACTTCTCCGCCGCCTACGCCGACCAGAACGAACGGGACTATGCGGCGTTCGCCGCAGCCATCAGCTCAGGACGCCTGGTCGCGCAAACCGGCCTGTAGACAAGCCTGGCGCTCACGGGCATGCACCGTGGTCATGGTCGATGAGATCGCGTTCCTGACGGCCTACCAGGCGGCGCTGTGCAGTGCGCCATCCCTGTGCGCGCCAGGGCAGATTGTCTTGGCTGGCCTGGCGGGTTGGTGTGTTAATGCCGCACGCGGACGACGAGCTTGCCCGTAGCGCGATCATGCTCCATGTCGTCATGAGCCTGCGGCACCTGCTCAAGGCCGTCGTAGACACGATCCACTGGGAAGGCCAGCCGGCCGCCGCAACCGCGTCGAGGATCTCCTGGAAGGCTTCCGGAGGCAGGTCGGCGGCGTCGCCGAAATAGCCCGCCAGGCGCACACCCCGCGGCAGGTACTCGTTCGGGGAGAACTCCCGCACCGTCCACTGGTTGGAGAGGCTGCCGCTGAAGCAGGCCGTGCCGTGGACGCGCACCGCGCGCAGGGTATCGGGCAGGGTCGGCGTGCCGACGAGATCAAGGGCGGCGTCAACGCCGTCCGGGTACAGCTCGCGCACGGCGGGCGCGACCTCGCCCGTGTCGAGCAGGGGGTGGTCGACGCCGTGCTCCTTCAGCAACGCGAGGCGGCTGGCCTGCCGGGTGGTGGACAGCACCGTGGCGCCGCGCCAGGTGGCCAGCGCAGCGGCGGCCAGGCCCACTGATGAGGTGCCGCCGCGGATCAGCACGGACTGACCGGGCTGCAGGTCCAGGCCGACGGTCAGCGAGCCGTAGGCGGTCTGCACCATCTCCGGCAGGGCGCCCAGCACCTCCCAGGGCAGGTCGGTATCGACGGGGATGACCTGGGACAGCGGCACCGACGTGTACTCGGCATAGCCGCCGTCGTAGGTGCGCCCCATGTCCCCCATCATCGCGACGACCTTCTGCCCGGGAGCCAGCCCGCTGCCCGGCGGGGCCACGTCGACAGTCCCGGCGGCCTCGATGCCTGGCACCCGGGGAAAGCTGACGCCCTCGCTCACGCCCAGCCGGAGCTTCAGTTCCGAGCGGTTGAGGCCGAACGCCTCGACGCGGATGCGCACCCAGCCGTCGCGGTCGGGCGGCAGCGGGAGCGTGGTGAGGTGCAGGTTGTCCACGGGGCCGGGGGCGGAAAGCTGGACGGCGCGCATGGTGGCCGGCGAGGACGTCATGGGCCTGCCTTCTTCCCTGGGGTAGCGGAGCCGGTCGGCGATGGTCAACAGGAGGCCGTTGCGGCTTCATTCCCGACTCCGGACCGCAGCCAGGCCGCCGCGGCTAACCAGGTCTTGCTCACCCGCTTCCGGGCGCTTTATTGTCCAGCGCCTATCAGGCAGCGGGGAGGAGCAGGCATCTGCTGGGCCACGTTCCTCGGCTGTTAAGTGCCGGCGAGCGACCAGGCTATGCCGTCCAGGATGTCGTGCTCGCTGGTGATGACTTCGGCGAAGCCGAGGTCGGTCATGATCCGGTCCAGGACGAGGGCGCCTGCGCCGATGACGTCGGCCCGGCCGGGGTGCATGACGCCGATCTCGCGGCGCTGGGCCACGGTGAGGCTCAGCAGGTTCTGGGTGACCTCGTGGACCTGGTCCGCGGTGATCCGGGCGTGGTGGATCTTCCCGGGGTCGTAGGCGGGCAGGTCCAGCGCGATGCCCGCCACCGTGGTCACCGAGCCCGCCAGGCCGACCAGCGTACGGGCCCGGTCCGCGTGCACGGCGGCGGCCGCCTCCGCGATGGCCGCGTCGATGTCCGCCGTAGCCGCCTCGATCTGCGCGGCCGTGGGCGGGTCGTCGTGCAGGTGCCGCTCGGTCATGCGGACGCAGCCGATGTCCATCGAGCAGGCGGCCAGGCCGTTCCCGCCGCCGTCCTTTGGCTGGGCTGCGTTGCCGAGGACGAACTCGGTCGAGCCGCCGCCGATGTCCACCACCAGGTACGGCCCCGGCAGCGGCGACTCGCCCGCCGCCCCGGCCGCAAGCTCGGCGGTGGCGCCGGCGAAGGACAGGGCGGCTTCCTCGGCGCCGGTCAGGACCTCGGGCGGCTGGCCGAGGATCATGGTCACCGCGGCGGAGAACTCGGCCGCGTTGGCGGCGTCGCGGGTGGCGCTGGTGGCGACCATGCGGACCGAGGTCGCGCCGCTGCGGTGGATGATATCGGCGTACTCGGCCAGCGTGTGCAGGGTGCGGTCGAGCGCGTCCGGGGCCAGCCGGCCGGTCGCGTCCACGCCCTGGCCGAGCCGGACGATCTCCATCCGGCGGACCACGTCGGCCAGCCGGCGCAGCCCGGTGTCGACGTCCGCGACCAGCAGCCGCAGGGAGTTCGTCCCGCAGTCGATGGCCGCGACTCGTACCGGGCCGGGCGGCACGGTACCGGGCGGCACGGGACCGGCGCTCATCCGGGCGGCACGCACGGGCCGGTCTCCCACCACGGCCCGGCGGCCTCCAGCGCCTCCGCGCCGAGCCGGTTGCTGCCCGGAACGGCGAGCTCGTGGGCGGCCAGCGCGTGCAGGCACTTGACCCGGTCGGGCATGCCGCCGGCGGTGGGAGAGCCATCCGGAAGCGGGTCCACACCGGCCTGAGCCGCGGCACTCGCTCGCAAACTTGCGTATCCCTTATGAGCGGATATCTGTGCGGAGCGCAGTTCGGAGTCGGCGCCGAGCCGTGCGGTCATTTCCCGCATCAGCCCGGCGGCTTCCAGCCTGCTCATCGCGGCGGTCGCGCGCGGGCAGGTCAGGTAGAACAGCGTGGGGAACGGGGTGCCGTCGGGCAGCCGCGGCGCGGTTTCCACCACGTCGGGCAGCCCGCACGGGCAGCGGTGCGCGATCCCCAGCACGCCGCGCGGTTCGCGGCCCAGCTGGGCTGCTACCGCGGCGAGATCGCTGGCGGCGGTCACGAGCTGGTGGCCTGGTTCGCGGCCCGGACCGATCCCCACAGCTTCTCGTACCACGGCGTGACGGGCGCCGGGGCGGGGGCCACGGCGGCCGGGGGCTTCTTGCCCGGGATGACCACGTAGCAGGTCTGGTCCGGCATGCACATGTGCAGCCGGTCCCTGGCCTGCTGCTCGACGTAGGCCGGGCTGGTCAGCTTCCTGTCCTCAGCCTGGAGACGGCGCACGGCTGCTTCGGCGGTGGCCCGCTGCGCGGTGAGCTGGTCGATCTGCCGCCGCTGGCCGATGTACTCGCGGACCGGGTAGGCCAGGCTCAGCGCGATCGCGCACAGCACGACGGCGAGGACCGCGGCCCGGCTGGTGAACCGGGGCCGGTCCCGCTCGGGCGGGCGCGGGGCAGCCGGGACCGTCATGCGCCGCCGGCCGCCGCGCGGGGGAAGGCGGTCCGGCCCGCGTACCGGGCCGCGTCGTCCAGCAGTTCCTCGATCCGCAGCAGCTGGTTGTACTTGGCCACGCGCTCGGACCGGCACGGGGCGCCGGACTTGAGCTGGCCGCAGTTCATGGCCACGACCAGGTCGGCGATCGCGGTGTCCTCGGTCTCGCCGGACCGGTGGGACACCATCGTGGTGAAGCTGCTGCGCTGGGCCAGGCTGATCGCGTCCAGCGTCTCGGTGAGCGTGCCGATCTGGTTGACCTTGACCAGCAGCGAGTTCGCGGCGCGGGACTCGATGCCGCGGCGGAGCCGGTCCGGGTTGGTCACGAACAGGTCGTCGCCGACGATCTGGACCCGGCTGCCGAGCGCCGCGGTGAGCTGCTGCCAGCCGTCCCAGTCGTCCTCGGCCAGCGGGTCCTCGAGCGACACGATCGGGTAGCGGTCGAGCCAGCCGGCGTACAGCCCGGTCATGTCCGCGGTGGACTTGGCGGCGCCCTCGAAGTTATAGCCGCCGTCGGCGAAGAACTCGGTCGCGGCCGCGTCGATGGCCAGCGCGATGTCCTGGCCCGGGGTGTAGCCCGCCTTGCCGATCGCTTCCATGATCAGGTCCAGCGCGGCCTGGTTGCTGCCCAGCTCGGGGGCGAAGCCGCCCTCGTCGCCGACCCCGGTGCTCAGGCCGTGCTGCTTGAGCACGGCCTTGAGCGCGTGGTAGGTCTCGGCGCCCCACTGCAGGGCCTCGGCGAAGGTCGCCGCGCCGACCGGGGCGATCATGAACTCCTGGATGTCGACGTTGTTGTCCGCGTGCGCGCCGCCGTTCAGGATGTTCATCATCGGCACCGGCAGGACGTGCGCGTTCGGCCCGCCGATGTAGCGGAACAGCGGCAGCCCGGCGGACTTCGCGGCGGCCACGGCCGTGGCCAGGCTGACGCCGAGGATCGCGTTCGCGCCGAGCCGTGACTTGTCCGGGGTGCGGTCCAGGTCGATCATCGCCTGGTCGACGAGGCGCTGGTCGTCCGCGTCGAAGCCGAGCAGCTCGGGCTGGATCTCGTCGATCACCGCGGCGACGGCCTTGGTGACCGCCTTGCCGCCGTACTCGTCGCTGCCGTCGCGGAGCTCGACGGCCTCGAACGCACCGGTCGACGCGCCGCTGGGCACGGCGGCCCGGCCCAGCGTCATGTCGTCCAGGATGACCTCGACCTCCACGGTCGGATTGCCACGCGAATCGAGGATCTGCCTGGCGTAGACGGCTTCGATGGAGGCCACGGCGAAAACTCCCGGGGTCGGTGGGCGGACATATCCGCATCGGAGCCTAGTCCAGCGCGGTCAGGGCTGCGACGCGGCCACGCCGGGCCGGGACGGCCGGGACAGCATGAGGCGGGCCACGCCGCGGACGCCGACCAGCGCGGCGATCCGGCGGGGCGACATGAACTGCTTCAGCGGGACGGTGCCGGTCAGGGCGCCGATGAACTCCTCGGCGGCCTGCGGGTCGGCGGCCACGGCCTGGAAGAGGCCGGTTTCGCCGCGGCTGGGCGGGCTGAGCCGGGCCAGGCGGGCGGTGAAGTCGTACATCGGGCGTACGGCGCGGTCCCGGTCGCGCTGGTAGGAGGCCAGTGCGGCGGTGAGCCGGTCCTTTGCGGCGCCAGCGGCGGGTGCGCTGGCGGGGCTGTCCAGGCCGGTGGCGATCGCGGCGGCCAGCAGCTCGGCGTCACGGAACGCGTCGCTGATGCCCTGGCCGGTGATCGGGTCCATGAGCAGGCCGGCGTCGCCGACCAGGGCCCAGCCGGGACCGTATGGCGTACGGAACCAGGCCGGCAGATCGGGAGCGGTGCGGAAGCGCTCGGCCCGCTGGCCGGCTCGGATGCGCTCGCCCAAGCCGCACTGGTCCAGGCTGCGCAGGAAGTTGCCCTCGACGTCGCGGCGGAACTCCCCGAACCTGGCGGCCGGCCAGGCCAGGTAGGTCATGAGCAGGCCATCGTTGGTCGGCCAGGCGCCGGCGGCCAGGCCCGGCCGGCCGTACAGCTGCCCGCCGGGCTGGGCCGGGACGCCGGACCAGTAGGTGTAGCAGCCCATCGACCGGGACGGCCGGGTCCGGTAGCTGGCCGCGCCGGTCAGCCTGGCCACCAGCGAGTGGCGGCCGTCCGCGCCGATGGTGAGGCGGGCCTGCTCGGTGACCAGCGGGCCGCCCTTGGTGCGGCCGCGCAGGCCGGTGACGGTGCCGGTGGCGTCGCGGGTCAGTTCCTCAGCGATGAAGCTGTCGCGGAGTTCCGCGCCGGCCTGGCGGGCGGCGCCGACGAGGATCGTGTCCAGCAGCAGACGGCGCGGGCTGCACATGAGGTCGACGCCCTCGAACTCGCGAAGGCTGGCGCTGAAGGCAGCTGTTCCCTGGTCGAACCGGACCGTGCGGGTGGGCGGGGTGCCCGCGGCCAGAACCTGGTCGAGCAGGCCCCACCGGGCCAGTGCGGCGCACCCGGGCACCTGCACCTGGTGGGTCGACAGGGTGTCGCTGGGGAACGTGGCCCGGTCCACGGCCAGCACCTTCAGCCCGCGCCTGGCCAGCAGCAGGGCGGTGGCCGCGCCGGCCACCCGGGTCCCCACGATGATCACGTCGTACATAGCGGTCTCCTCGCCAGTGATGGTCCTGCCTCCGTCGCGTGCGGAGGCTCCTGACCACAGGGCGCGAGATCGCCGCCAGAAACCGCTAGATCCGGCTACAGGTCCCAGGTGACGGGAGCGGGCGGGGAGTACGTGCAGGACGTGCCGGTGGTGATGGTGGCGCGCAGGTGGCTGCCGAGGGCCGGGTGCACGCGCTCGATCCGGGTGATCACGTCGCGGATCCGGGCGGTGACCGTCTTGCGGGCGCGTTCGCCCTGGTCGCCGAGGAGGCGGGGACGGCCGGCCAGTCCTGCGGCGGCGGACAGCTCGTGCAGGAGGGCGTCGCGTTCGGCGCGGGCCCGGGCGGCGCGTTCCGGGTCGGCCCAGTCCTCGGCCTCGGCGATCTCCTCGGCGAGGTCGTCGAGGCGGGTCCTGATCTGCTGCCGGGCGGTCGCGTCCAGGACCTCGTCCGCGCCGAGGCGAAGGCTCGCCAGGGCCTGGCCGTCGGCGTCGGAGGCAGCGATGAGGTCGGCCGCGGAGACCGGCTGACCGGGGCGGCCGAGCAGGACGGCGAGGTCGCTGAGGCCCTTGGCGTGGCGCATCCGCACGGTCACGCCGGCGTAGGTGAGCGTCCACAGGCCGCCGTCCCGGGCGAACCGGCCCGCCGTGGCGGGTGGCGCCCCGGCCGCGTGCGCGGCTGCGTCGGCCGCCGCAGCCAGGCTGTCCAGACCGAGCAGCCCGGGCCGCGGCGGCGGTTTCGGCCAGCAACTCCAGCGCCGCGGCCCGCCGACCAGGACCCGGGCCGGGGGTGGCGTAGCGCGGAGCCGGACCCGCCACTCCCGCGATGGCCTCGGGAGGGGCATTAGCGGCGGGCGGAGCGAGGCCGGCTCCTGGCGGTGCGGCGCGGACCGGAATGTCCGGGCCGACTGGGGCGGTGGGGCGGAGTGGTCGCCGAGGGCGAGCCAGGCGCGGGCGAGGTGGTAGTTGCTGCGCAGCCGCCAGACCTCGGCGCCGAGCCGCTCATGCGTGGCGGCGGCCTGGGCCAGCAGGGCGGCCGCCTCCTCCGGCCGGCCGGCGACCAGGGCGAGCGCGCCGCGGTGGTGGGCGACCGCCCCGCGGAAGCTGATCGCGGCGCCGGAGACCACGGCCAGGCCGGTGAACGGGGCCAGCCCCTGGTACAGGGCCTCCGCGGCGGCTGGCACGCCGGGCTGGTCGCCGAGTTCGGCGATCAGCTCGGCGCCGGAGGCCGCCTGGAACAGCCACTGCCGCGCCGGCCGGGAGGCGGCGGACCGCCGGGACGGCCGATGGCCAGTTCCGGGGCCATCAGCTCGGCGGCCCGGGCCCGGTCGCCGCGGGCCAGCAGGACCCACGCGCGCAGGCCGCGGGCCTGGGTGGAGTCCGGGTCGGGGAACATGCCCGCCGCTACCCCGGCCAGCTCGTCCAGCCGTCCCTGGGCGGACAGCAGCTCCCAGCTCTGGTCGGTGCGGACGTCGTCGGCGCCTGGGTCGCCGCAGTCCCGGCCCGCGGCGGCAGCCTCCCCGATCAGCCGTTCCGCCTCGGCGAACTGGCCGCCGAGCAGCGCGAGCATGGCCCGGCGGGTGAGCGCGGCGTAGCGCAGGCGCGGCTGCGGCGCGGTCCCGGCCAGGTCGAGGAACCCGGACAGCTCGGCCCGGAACGCCGGGTCGGCCAGCTCCAGCAGGTCGGTGGCGATCAGCAGCCGGGCCTCGGCGAGCAGCTCCTGGTCCCCGGCCTCCCGGGCGCAGCCGGCCGCCGCGACCGCGATGGCCCGTCGGTCCGCCGGGTTGCCCGGCTGCCAGTGGGCGTTGTGCTGGGCGATCAGGCAGCTGGCGGTCAGCCGCGGGTCCCCGGTGGCCCGGGCCGCATCCACCGCCCCGTCGGCCAGCCCGGCCGCCCGGGGCAGGTCAATCTGGTGCCAGGCCAGTACCCGGGCCAGCGCCGCCATCACCCGCGCCCGCAGTGCTCCCCCGCCTGGCCGGGCTCAGCCGGTCCAGGATCTCCCGGGGCACCATCGCCGGCGGGTCGGCTGCGGCGTGATCGGCTGCCGCGACGTCCGCCGGCCCGGCGTCGGCGCTGACGGCTGGGACGGGGCCGCCGGGGAGGGCGGCCAGGGCTTCGGTGAGGAGGGCGATGATCTCGTCCGGGGGCCACCAGGCGCGGGTGCCGATGGCCTGCAGGCCGAGGGCGGCGCGGGCCAGGGCGGGTGCGTCCTGCTGGCGGCGGGCCAGGCCGGCGGCGCGGCGGAAGGCGTCACCCGCGGCGGTCAGGTCACCGGCCCGGCCGCGGGCTTCGGCCAGGTCGAGGAGCGTGGCGGTCAGGCCCGGCCCTGGCGGTGCCGCCGACACCGCGGTCAGCGCAGCTTCCCAGTGCCGGACCGCTTCCTCGTAGGCGAGCTGCCCGGCGGCTTCCCTGGCCGCCGCGGCGCAGTACCGGAACGTGTCCGCGCTGTGCGGGTCGGCCTGGCTGAAGTGCCGGGCCAGCTCGGCCAGCGGCACGTCGGCGCCGGCCGCCCGGCGGGCGGCGAGCACGGCGCCGGCCTGGCCGTGCAGCCGCGCCCGGTCCTGGGCGGCCAGCCGCTGGTAGGCGTGCTCGCGGAAGAGGTCGTGGGCGAAGCGGAAGGACTGCGCCGCCGGTGCGGCCGCCGCGGTTTCCAGGGTCAGCCCCGCCCCCGGCGCCGCGGCCGCCCCGGTGCTGTCCGCGGCGGTGAGCAGGCGCGCGGTGGCGGCTTCGGCGAGCGCCGCGGCGGTCTGCGCCACGGGCCACCCGGCTATCTCGGCGAGCAGGCCCGCGGAGAACGGCTGGCCTGCGACCGCGGCCAGGCTGAGCACGGTCACGGCAGTCTCCGGCAGCCCGGCGAACCGGTCGGCCAGTGCCTCGCTCACCCCCGGCGGCAGCCCGGCCTGGCCGGTGGCCAGCAGCCAGGACACCTGCTGGACGTAGAACGGGTTGCCGCCGGTGCGCTGGTGCACCTGGGGCCCGGCGGAGTCGGCCAGCGGCTGGCCGGCCACCCGGGCGACCAGCCGGGCGACGTCGGCGGCCGCCAGCCCGGTCAGCGGCAGCACCCGGCCGCGGGCCGAGATCCTGATCAGCGCCGCGCCCGGCGCTGGGCTGACGTCGCGGTAGGCCCCGATGATCGCGGCCGACCCGGCCCGCAGCCTCCGTATCAAGAAATCAAGGAAAAGCAGCGACGCTTCGTCCGCCCACTGAAGATCGTCGAGCAGGATCAGGTCCGGCTGGATCCGGGACTCGGCCAGCAGCGCCGCCGTGACCAGGTCGAAGAGCCGGAACCTGGCCGCCACCGCCTGCGCGTCCGGCTCCGGCAGGACGCCGTGGCCAAGCCCGGACTGCGCCTGCTCCCAGGCCTCCGGGCACAGTTCCCTGGCCACCTGCGCCCACGGCCAGTAGGCCGGCGCGCTGTCGTCCGGGCCGCAGAAGCCCCAGGCCACCCGGATCCCGCGGGTCTCGGCGTACCTGGCCGCCTCGCTGAGCATGGTGGTCTTGCCGATGCCGGCTTCCCCGGTGAGCAGGATGAGCTCACCCCGCCCGGTGACCGCCTCCTCGGCGGCAAAGCGCAGCTGGGCCAGCACGTCGTCACGGCCCACCGGCCCCCCGCCGCCGGGCAGGCCGGCCAGATCAGCGTCCGGCCGGGCGGCGGCTTTCGCGGCGGCTTTCCTGGAGGCCACGGTGCAACGCTATGCCTGCCGGAGCGACCGCTGTCCAGTCCTGGCCCCGGCCGTCGCCGAACCGGGGCCAGGACTGGACCTGGCCGGGATCAGTGGCCGGGCACGAAGAAGTGCTGCGCCGCGTCCCCGTCCATGCAGTGGTACAGCTGCAGGACCCCGCCGTCGTCCACGGAGCCGTGGGCCACGTCCAGGCAGGTCGATCCGCCGTTCTGTATCGCCCGCAGGTTCAGCAGCTGCGCCGCACCGTTCTGGAAGCTGCCCAGAGCCCACAGCATGGTGGTGCTGGTGTCGTTGCAGGTCCACTGCTGGACCGGGGACCAGTCGCTGGTCTTGCCGTCCCGGTCGTCCAGGCACTGCCCGGTGCCCTGGTTGATCATGTGGTAGACGGGCACGTACTGGCCGGCGATCGGGTAATAGCCGACGGGCCACATGACCCAGGACTGGTAGCGGTTCTGGTTATCGCAGGTGAACTGCTGGATGGGGAGGCCGGCGTACGTGATGACGCCGTCCGGGCCCGGGACCGGCGCGGCGCACTTACCGCTGCCGAGGTTGCGGATTGCCACCACACTCACCCCTGGGACCGAGGCGCCGGCCGGGGGAGCCGTAGCCAGCACCCCTCCGGCGGCCGTCAGCAGGCCGGCCAGAGTCATGATCATCCGCATCGATGGCCGCATAGCGACGCTCCTTGCTTCGGAGAGGGGTCGCTCGCGCCCGTCTGCACCAGCCGGTGCTGGTGGAGAACGAAGAAGCCGGTGAACGGCAATGACCCTGGCTATGCAGCGCACGAACGACTGACAGGCCGGGGTCTGGCCCCATCAGCAGAACGGATCACCGGCCGGGCGGGTTCAGGCCCGGTCAGCCCGGCTCCCCCGGCTGCTCCTGCTCTTGCTCGTGCTCCCAGGCCAGCACCTGGTCGCGGTACGCCCGGGCGGCCGCGCGCAGCTCGAACTCGGGGTCCATCCCCGCCTGCCGGGCCCTGGCCACCAGCGCGAACAGCTCGGCGCCGATCTCGCTCACTCCCGGTTCCGCGCCGTCCAGAGCACCAGGCGCCCCGGCCCGCCCGGCCCGGCGCTGCAGCTGCGCGGCCAGCGCCAGGGCGGGCTGGCCCAGCGCCACCCCATCAAGCACCGACGCGGCAGCACCGCCCGCCGCGGCCCGCGAAGCCTTCTCGGCCCGTTCCGCGGCCTTGATCGTCTCCCAGTTGACCGACACCTCGTCCGCGCCGGCCACGGCCACGTCGCTGAACACGTGCGGATGCCGCCGGATCAGCTTGGCGACAATGCCGTCGGCCACGTCGTCGATCGTCCAGCCGGTGCCGTCGGTCCGCTCCGCAGCCAGCCGGGCGTGGAACACGACCTGCAGCAGCACGTCACCGAGTTCCTCACGGAGCGCCGCCAGATCCCCGCGTTCCAGCGCGTCCAGCGCCTCGTAGCACTCCTCCAGCAGGTACGGCGCGAGCGAGGAATGCGTCTGCCGCCGGTCCCACGGGCACTCCCGCCGCAGCCGGTCCATCACCGCGACCAGCTCGAGCACCTGCGCCCCGGCCACCCCGTCCGGGCTGGCCGGCGCCTTGTCAGCGGTCAAACGCGCATCCTCAGCAATTCGGCGTCAGCTGAACGGACGACGACGGGCTGGGCGACGGCGAGGGGCTGGCGTCCGCGGACAGCGTGGACGGCTTGGCGATCACCGAGATCTGCGTGTAGTCCAGCTGGCCGTACTGCGGGCTGACCCGGATGTTCAGCGCCTTCGCGGCCCGGCACTGATACCCGTTGAACTCGTTGGTAATGGCCTGCCGCCCGCTGGTGGTGCCGGGATCCTTGCCGCCGTCCAGCCGGTTGACCAGCGTGGTCTGGATGAACTGATACCGGGCCAGTTCACCGAGCAGGTCCGGCGGCAGGCCGTTTTCCACCGCCAGCGCGGTCAGCGGCACCGGGGCGCCGGTGGTCGTCGACGACTGAGCATTCTTATTGATCGCCTGCAGCTCCGCCTGCTGCTGCCCGGGGGTCACGGTGATCCCGTTCCGCGCGGCCATCTCGTCCCCCACCTGGAACCGGATCAGCCAGGACAGCACCTGCTGCGGCATCTGCGACACCTCGTACTGCAGCTGAATCTGGCCCTTGTACTTCTGGTAGTTCTTGTTGAGGTTGGCCACCTGGGCGGACAGCGTCGACGCGGAGATCCGGTCGTTGCTCATCACCGCCGCGGCGCCCAGCTTGACCTGCCCGCCACAGGCGGTCAGCACGGCGCCGGCCGCCAGCGCGGCAGCCACCATCTTTACCGGGGTGCGGAGCACGACGACGTCCTTCCTCAGGTGTCCGATACGCGCGACGGTAGCCCGCCGAACACGGCCTCCACCAGCTCCTCGCACCAGGCCAGCAGCTCGGCGTCGCGGAGCGACCGGGCCCCGATCGCCGTGACGCCCGCGCCACGGTCCCCGGCGGGCTGTGCCTTGGGCACTGGTACGAGCATGGTACGCACCGCGGATTTGAGTATCGTCCTCGGGTACAGCCGCTGCACCCGGACCTGCCGCGATTCTGGCAGCTCGGCCGGCGCAAACCGGATGTGGTTGCCCTGCAGGGTGATGTCGGTCAGCCCGGCGTGCCGGGCCTTGGACCGCAGCCGGGCCACCGCCAGCAGGTTGATCACCGGCTCCGGCGGCGGGCCGTACCGGTCGGTGAGCTCGGCCAGCACCGCGGCCAGGTCATCGGGGGTGTCGATGGCCGCGATCCGGGTGTAGGCCTCCAGCCGGAGCCGCTCACCGGGCACGTACGGGTGCGGGATGTGCGCGTCCACCGGCAGCTCGATGCGCACCTCGGGACGCTCCGCCGGGCCCTCGCCCTTCAGCTCGCTGACCGCCTCGCCGATCATCCGCACGTACAGGTCGAAGCCGACCCCGGCGATGTGCCCGGACTGCTCGCCGCCGAGCAGGTTCCCGGCCCCGCGGATCTCCAGGTCCTTCAGCGCCACGTACATGCCCGCGCCCATCTCGGTGTGCTGCGCCACGGTGGCCAGCCGCTCGTGCGCGGTCTCGCTGAGCGGCTTCTCCGGCGGGTACAGGAAGTAGGTGTAACCGCGCTCCCGGCCGCGGCCGACCCGGCCGCGCAGCTGGTGCAGCTGCGACAGGCCGTACGCGTCGGACCGGTCCACCAGCAGCGTGTTCGCGTTCGGGATGTCAAGACCGGACTCCACGATCGTGGTGGACACCAGGACGTCGAAGTTCTTGTCCCAGAAGTCGACCATGATCTTTTCCAGCGTGTGCTCGTTCATCTGCCCGTGCGCCACGGCGATCTTGGCCTCGGGGACCAGTTCGCCCAGCCGGGCCGCGACCTTGTTGATCGACGCCACCCGGTTGTGCACGAAGAACACCTGGCCGTCGCGGAGCAGCTCGCGCCGGATCGCCGCGGTGATCTGCTTCTCCTCGTACGGCCCGACGAAGGTCAGCACCGGGTGCCGTTCCTCCGGCGGGGTGAGGATCGTGGACATCTCCCGGATCCCGGCCACGCCCATCTCCAGCGTCCGCGGGATCGGGGTGGCGGACATGGCCAGCACGTCCACCTCGGTGCGCAGCCGCTTGAGGTACTCCTTGTGCTCGACCCCGAACCGCTGCTCCTCGTCGATGATGACCAGGCCGAGCCGGGAGAACCTGGTCTCCGGGGACAGCAGCCGGTGCGTCCCGATCACCACGTCCACGGTCCCGTCGGCCAGGCCGGCCAGCGTCTCGGAGACCTCCCCCGCGGACTGGAACCGCGACAGGGCCCGGACCTTCACCGGGAACGGTGCGTACCGCTCGCTGAACGTGGCCATGTGCTGCTGGACCAGCAGGGTGGTCGGGCACAGCACGGCGACCTGCCGCCCGTCCTGGACCGCCTTGAACGCGGCGCGGACCGCGATCTCGGTCTTGCCGTAGCCGACGTCGCCGCAGATCAGCCGGTCCATCGGGACCGCCTTCTCCATGTCCCGCTTGACCTCGTCGATGGCCTCGAGCTGGTCCGGCGTCTCGATGTACGGGAACGCGTCCTCCAGCTCGCGCTGCCACGGGGTATCCGGGCCGAACGCGTGACCGGGCGTCGCGGTCCGTGCCGAGTACAGCCGGATCAGCTCGGCGGCGATCTCCCTGACCGCCTTGCGGGCCCGGCCCTTGGTCTTGGCCCAGTCCGCGCCGCCGAGCCGGTGCAGGGCCGGCGCCTCGCCGCCGACGTACCTGGTCACCTCGTCCAGCTGGTCGGTGGGCAGGTAGAGCCGGTCCGGCGGGTGCCCGCGCTTGCCCGGCGCGTACTCGATGACCAGGTACTCCCGGGTCGCGCCCTGCACGGTCCGGCTGGTCATCTCCACGTACCGGCCCACGCCGTGCTGCTCGTGCACGATGTAGTCGCCCGGGTTGAGCTGCAGCGGGTCGATGCCGCCGCGGCGGCGGCTGGGCATCCGCTGGCCGTCCCTGGCCCCGGTCCGCTGACCTGCCATGTCGCTCTCGGTGAGCACCGCCAGCCGCAGCCCGGGCCAGACGAACCCGTGCTCCAGCAGGCCCGTCGCCACCTGCGCCAGCCCGGCCTCCGGCGGGCCCTCCAGGTCCCCGGTCCTGACCGCCAGCTCCTCGCCGCGCAGCAGCTCGGCGAGACGCTGCGCCGGGCCGTGGCCCTCGGTGACCAGGACGACCCGCCACTGGTCGCGGAGCCAGGACCGGACGTCGGCGGTCACCTTCCTGGTATCGCCGCGGTAGGCCTCCGCGGGACTTGCCTTGATGGTGTACGCGATCCGGCCGTCTGGTTCGTCGTCCGGACCGGCCGCAATCGCGTCGGCGGGGCTGACCGGGACGCCCTTCCAGCTGAGGTCCGGCTCCTCCTCCGGCCCCTGCGTGCCGAACGGCGCGATCGTCCACCACGGCAGCCCCAGCGCGTCGGCTGCCGCGCGGACCTCGGTGATCGGCCGGAACACCGCCGCGCCCAGGTCGATCGGCACGTCCCCGCCGGCCGCCGCGGTGCCCCAGGACGCCTCCAGGAACTCCTGGCTGGTCTGCACCAGGTCCGCGGCGCGGGCCCGGATCCGCTCCGGGTCGCAGACCAGCACGCAGCCGCCCGGGGGCAGGTAGTCGAGCAGCAGGTCCATCCGGTCAGCCAGCACCGGGGCGAACGACTCCATGCCCTCGACGCTGATCCCGTCGGCCAGCTTGCCCAGGATCTCGGACAGGCCCGGGTGCTCGGCGGCCAGTTCCTTGGCCCGCTCCCGGACCGTGGGGGTGAGCAGCAGTTCCCGGCACGGCGGCGCCCACAGCCCGGCCGGGGCGGCGGACAGGCTGCGCTGGTCAGCGACCTTGAAGTAGCGGCACTCCTCGACCGTGTCGCCCCAGAACTCGATCCGGACCGGGTGCTCCTCGGTGGGCGGGAAGACGTCGAGGATGCCGCCGCGGATGGCGACGTCGCCGCGCTTCTCCACCAGCTCGGTGCGGGCGTAGCCGATCTCGACCAGCCGGGTGATGACCTCTTCCAGGTCCGCGGTGTCGCCGGGGTGCAGGGTGACCGGCTCGAGCAGGCCGAGCCCGCCGACGATCGGCTGCAGCAGCCCGCGGACCGGGGTGGCCACGATGGACAGCGGCCCGGACCGCGGGTCGCCGTCGGTGGCCGGCCGGGCCAGGCGGCGCAGCACCGCGATCCGCTGGCCCGAGGTGTCCGAGCGGGGCGACAGCCGCTCGTGCGGCAGCGTCTCCCAGGGCGGGAAGTACGCGGCGCGCTCGGCGGGCAGCAGCGAGCCCAGCGCCGCGGTCAGGTCCTCGGCCTCCCGCGCGGTCGCGGTCACCGCGAGCACGAACCGCCCGCCCGCCTGGCCGTCCGCGGCCGGCCGGGCCGGCCGGCCGGCCAGCCCGGCACCGGCCAGCCCAGCGCCCGTGAGCGCGGCGGCCAGCACCGGGCGCAGCGCGGGCGGCCCGACCAGGTCGGCCCCGGACAGCGAGCCCGGCGGGCCGGGCGGGCCCGGGGGCAGGCTGAGGGCGCGCGTCAGCGCTAGATCGTCGGATAGAGGTGAAAGCAGACCGCTGAGACTCATTACATCCCTGGAAGAAGGCAGCATGAGGTGCCCGCGCCCAGCGGGAGGCGGCCCGTCTGCGCCGCACACGGCCCGCCAAAGCCGGGTCCGGGATTACTCTCCATTCTACCGTCCGCCCTGCCCCCGCCCGCCCCCAGCCTGCTACCTGAACGAAGTGCCCGACTGCTGCAATCAACGTTCCTTGATCCCGTTTGGCGGCTGCCGCCGGCCGGCGAGGCGCCCGGCGTGAGCACGGGCTCCGGTGCGACGTGTACCCTCTGGTGCCGGGCGGCGCTGGTCCACGCCGCCGCGCGCCCCGGCCGGGTGGCGCGCCCGGGGGCGGACGGAGGATGACGTCGTGGTTTCTGGCACGCAGGCCGGACCGGCTGCCGACCTGGCCCGCTGGCCGTCGGTGACGCTCACCGAGACCCAGCTGGCCGACCTGGAACTGCTGCTGTCCGGCGCGTTCGCGCCGTTGCGCGGCTACCTCGAGCCGGCCGACGCGGCTGCGGTCGCGATCCGGGCCGAGCTGGCCGACGGCACGCCGTGGCCCATCGCGGTGACGCTCGACCTGCCCACCAGCGCGGTGCCCGCGGACGCCAGCCACCTGCTGCTGCACGACCCGGAGGGCACGCCGCTCGCGGTGCTCGACATCACCAGCCGGACGCCGAGCCCGGCCGGGTCCGGCCTGCTCCGGCTGTCCGGGCCGGTGACCGCGAACCGGCCGCCCGAGCACGGCCCGTTCCGGCGGCTGCGGCTCACCCCGGCGCAGGCCCGCGAGGTGCTGGGCGAGGGCCCGGTGCTCGGCTTCGCCACCAGGGACCCGCTGAACAGCCGGCAGATCGGCCAGCTGCGGCACCTGGCGGGCCAGCTCAGGGCCCGGATCCTGCTGCTGCCGCTGATCGCCGGGCCCGCCGGTCTCGTGCAGCGGCCGGAAGCGCTGATCCGGGCCACGCTGGCCGCCACGGCCAGCCTTCCCGCCAGCACGCTCGTCGTGCCTGTGCCGCTGGCCCCGCGCGGCGGCGGCCCGGCCGACGAACTGGCCGCGCGGGCCGTGGTGGCCGCCGCCTACGGGGCCAGCCACCTGTTCACCGACGAGCCGGACGCGCAGGCCGGCCCCGTGCCCGGAACACAGGGCCCGGCAACACAGGGCCCGGCAACACAGTGCCGGGGGCCGCAATCCAGATGGTGTCGGCCGGTGAGTGGGCCTACGACCCGGCCGCCGAGGTGTGGCGGCCGCTGTCGCTGATCGAGTCCGGCACCGAGCGGACCGGCCTGGCCGACGGTGAGCTGGCCGACCTGCTGGACACCGGCACCGGCGTGCCGTCCTGGTTCATGCCCCCGGCGGTCGCCCGCGAGCTGCGCCGGGCCCGGCCACCGCGGTCCGAGCGCGGGTTCGTGCTGTTCCTCACCGGGCTGTCCGGGTCCGGCAAGTCGACCATCGCCCGGGACCTGGCCGACGTACTGGCCGAACGCGGCGACCGGCGGGTCTCGCTGCTCGACGGCGACCTGGTCCGGCGGCTGCTGTCGGCCGGCCTGACGTTCTCCCGGGCGGACCGGGACCTGAACATCGCCCGGATCGGCTACGTCGCCGCGGAGGTCGCCCGGCACGGCGGCATCGCCATCTGCGCGCCGATCGCGCCGTTCGCCGCGGCCCGGCAGCGGGTCAGGGAGATGGTCAGCGAGGACGGCTGACTTCCTGCTGATCTACGTGGCCACGCCGGTCGAGGTGTGCGAGGCCCGGGACCGCAAGGGCCTGTACGCCAAGGCCAGGGCCGGGCTGATCGACCACTTCACCGGGGTGTCCGACCCGTACGAGGAGCCGGCCGACGCGGACCTGGTGATCGACACCTCAGCGGTCAGCCGCCAGGACGCGGTGGCCGCGGTGCTCGAGCTGCTGACCACGGGCGGCTGGCTGGCCCCCGCGGGGGGCTAGCCGCCTCAGTCGTCCTCGGAGCGGGCGCCCTCGTCCAGCCGGGTCCGCCAGTCGCGGATCCTGCTGGCCAGCGCGCCGGACATCTGATCCCGCTGCCGGGACAGCACGATGAAGCTGACTACCCCGCTGATGATGATGGCCAGGGCGAGCAGCAGCGCGCCCCGGGCCCCGGCCAGGTACAGCACGCCGAGCGCGGCGACGAACAGCAGGATCCGCGCGGAGGTATAGGCAAGCGTGGGTCGCATGGCCCTGCCAGCCTATGCGCTCCGGGCCACGGCCGGGGCGGCCGGCCCGGACTCGTCCGGTGTCTCGGTCAGAACCTCGGCCAGCAGGGACGGCTCGATGTTCCCGCCGGATACCACCGCGACCCGGACGTCAGCCGCGGGCAGCTCGGCGGCGTGGAACAGGGCGGCCGCCACCGCCGCGGCGCCGCCCGGCTCGGCCACCAGCCGGGCCCGGGTGGCCAGCCAGCGGACCGCGGCCCGCAGCTCGCCGTCGGTGACCGTGATGATGTCCTGGACGTGCGCCAGCATGTGCGCCAGCGGCAGCTCGCCGATCTGCTCGACCCGCAGCGCGTCGGCCAGCGTGCGCCCGGTCTCCTCGACCGGCCAGGCCACCCGCTGGCGCTGGTGCAGCGAGTCCCTGGCGTCGGCGGCGTGCTCCGGCTCCACCCCGATGACCACGGCGTCCGGGCACAGCGCCCGGACCGCGGCGGCGATGCCGGAGATCAGGCCACCGCCGCTGATCGGCACGAGCACCAGGCCCGCCTGCGGGCAGTCGGTGCCGATCTCCAGCCCGATCGTGCCCTGGCCGGCGATCACCGCAGGGTCGTCGAACGGCGGGACCAGCGTGTAGCCGTGCATGGCGATCAGCTCCCCGGTCGCGGCCAGCCGGGCCGGCAGGCCCGGCTCGCAGATCACCACCTCGGCCTGGGACGCCCGGGCGGCGGCGATCTTCCCCGGCGGCGCGTTCGACGGGATCACCACGGCGGCGGGGACGCCGAGCAGCCCGGCCGCCCAGGCGACCGCGGCCGCGTGGTTGCCGCTGGAGTGCGCGACCACCCCGCGGCGGCGGGTCTCCCCGGGCAGCGAGCAGATCGCGTTGTAGGCGCCGCGGATCTTGAACGAGCCGGTCGGCTGCAGCAGTTCCGGCTTGAGCAGCAGCGGCGGGCTAGCGCCGGGCAGCGGCAGCAGCGGGGTGCGCAGCGCCACCCCGGACAGCCGGGCGGCCGCGGCACGGATGTCATCCAGCGTCACAAGTTCGGGCACGTGGTCACCCTACGGTCCAGGCTCCTGGCCAGGCCCGCCAGCCCCACCAGCCCCACCCGGTTCCGGCCCCAGCCAACCCCGTGCCCGGACTGCCACTCTGCGTTATGGCCTGAGCGGTCTTAGCAGGTCACAGGCTTGCGGACGGCACCGGCCTGGGTGAGGCCGACGGCCGGGTCCGGCAACACACCAGGTCAGGGGGACCAAGGCCGAAGATTTCGCGGATCAGATTTTCCGGAAACTAGGGATAAAACCGATGTTTGTCGCAACACTTAGGACAAGCCATACGGCCATCAGGAGGGGATTAGTGCAATGGACGGGAACAGCGAGCGGCTGCTCACACCGGGGGAGGTAGCAGCGCTCTTCCGGGTCGACCCGAAGACGGTCACCCGCTGGGCAGCATCCGGCCGCATCAGCAGCATCAGGACACCCGGGGGGCACCGGCGGTTCCGTGAGTCTGAGGTCCGGGCCCTGCTCGGCGGCGACATCAAGCAGACCGCGGACAACCACTCGGTTCTGTAGCGGAGGGTTCCGGGCCCGCACCCCGCTGAGGCGAGCACCTGGCCAGTCCGGCCGGGTCGCTCACCTCAGGCGGGCCCACGACCCTCCCCTGCGCCACGGCCGTGGCGGGCCAGGAAGTCAAGGAACTCGCGCCGCAGCGGCTCGTCGCCCTCCTGCCAGCGGCGGCGGCGCTCGTCGACTTCCTCCTGGGTCAGCGCCTCGGGCGCGAGCCGGTCGTAATCGGCGTCCCCGGGGCCGATCTCAACGTAGGCATCACCCATCATCGCCCCGTTGCCGTCGCTCATCGCGGACTCGGGGACGAGCAGGTTGCCGTTCGGCAGTCGGATAACGAACATGTTCCGACCACCCTAGATCCCATACCGCACATTGAAGTACAACATCACATTAAGTGCAGCCCTGGTGTCGCCGCCGAGCATGTCCACGAGGGCCGGCCGCTGCCGGGAGGCGATCGCCGCGAACGCGTCGGCGAAGAACTCGCGGCGGCCGAGAATGCCCTGCTGCCGGTGGAAGTCGCTGACCATATGCGGCGCGCAGTACTCGTACAGGGCCAGGAAATCCGGCGAGTCGGACTGCCACTGCTCGCCGTCGCCGTCGATGTCGTCCAGCGCGTGGCCGATCTCGTGGCACATCACATCCGGGCTGGGCGACGGCCGGGAGCCGACGATGATCTTCCGCTCGCCGTAGGCGCCCGCGCAGGCGTCCCAGGTGGCCCGGCCCGAGGGCAGCGGCACGCCGGCCAGCCGGGCCATGTCGTCCAGGTCGGGCACGCCGCCCTCGCCGACGTAGATCGCGTCCAGCCCGGCGACCAGCCGGTCCTTGATGAGCTGGGGCAGTTCGGCGAGCCGGTCGACGGCCTGGGCCACCGCGGGCGAGGGCACCGTCTCCGGCGCCCAGTCCCGGACCAGGATCTCCTCGAGCCGGCCGCAGTGCCGCAGGCCCGCCGCCGTGCGGTTCGCGTGCGCCACCTCGTACCAGGGGTTCTGCGGGGCGGCGGCGGCACGGGCCGCCCGGCGCTGCTGGGCGGCGGCCCGGCCCTCGGGGGCAGCCCGCCCCGCCTCGGTGCCCGGCTCCGGCCGGATCGCGGCCCGGGCCGCGCCCCAGCGGGGCGGCGCGGCGCGCGCGGCGGCGGCCTGGCCGCCGCGGTCGGGCGGGGTGGCCGGCCGCTCGCCGGGCCGGGGCGGGCTCGCGGGCCGGGGCTGGCCGCCCGGGCTGGGCTGGCCCGCGGGCCGGGCCGGGCTGCCGGGCCGGGGCTGCGCAGCCGGTCGCGTGGCCTGGCCGCCCGCGGACCGGCGGTGGCTGCCCGGGGTGTGGCCGGTCGGGCCGCCGGACCGGGTGCTGGCCGCCGGGCGGCCGGAGTCCGGCGGCGCGGGCCGGGCGGAACCGGCCGACGGCGGCGCGTCCCCCCGGGCGGGCCTGCGGCGGCCCCCGGGCCGGCGCCGCCGCACGGCACGGCGGACACGATCTAGTAACCGCAGCGCCATGTCCGGCCACTCCCCTGGTCGCATCAAGGCGCCAGGCTATGCCTGATCGGCGAAATCGTCATCATCCGTTACGCACCGTCAGCTATTACGGCCAGTCTGGGCAGGTCAGGAGGACTAGGCCGATTTACCAACGGGCAACCTGGGCAGCAGCTAGGCTGCGGCCATGCTCCCTCTGGACGTGCTGCTCATTCTCTTCGCGGCGGGCGTCTGGGTGTACTGCCTGATCGACGCGGTCATGACCCCCCGGGCCGAGATGCGCAGGCTAAGCCCGCTGAGCTGGGCAATCGTGATAACCCTGCTGCCGGTGATCGGCGCCATGGCCTGGCTGCTGCTGGGCCGGCCGACCCGCAGCTGGCGGGCGCCGATGATGCCGTACCGGCTCGGCGAGGGCCCGCGGATCGGCCCGCAGGAGGCTTTGCGGCGTCATCCGTCGGGCCGCTATTCCGAGCTGGGCCCGGACGGCCGGCGGTCCGGCCCGCAGCCCTGCCCGGCCGCCGAGAGCCTGCGGCCGGTGGGCCCGGACGACGACCCGGAGTTCCTGGCCGAGCTCGACCGCCGCCTGCGCGGCGAGGGGGACGGCGACGGCGGCTGGTAGCCGCGGCGGTTCCTGGATCAGCCTGGTCGCCGGGGCGGACCTGGCCACTCACCGTAATCCGGGAAAATCGGGCTAGTGCGGCATGCCGGCGTAGCTGTGCAGGCCGGTCACCCAGAGGTTGATCCCGATGAGGTTGAACATCAGGCAGCTGAACCCGACCAGCTGGATGTAGGCCGCGCGGCGGCCCCGCCAGCCCGCGGTGGCCCGGGCGTGCAGGAACCCGGCGTACACGACCCAGGTGATGAACGACCAGGTCTCCTTGGGGTCCCAGCCCCAGTACCGGCCCCAGGCGTTGTCCGCCCAGATCGCGCCGGCCATGATGCCGAAGGTCCAGACCGGGAACGCGAACAGGATCGACCGGTAGGCCAGCCGGTCCATGACCAGCGCGCGCGGCAGGTGCTCCAGGATCCCGGCCAGCCGGGACGGCAAGCCGGCCGCCGCGCGGCGCTCATGCCGTTCGGCGGCCAGGTACAGCACGGTGCTGACGGCGCCGACGATGAACAGCCCGGAGGCCACGATCATCGCGGTGACGTGGATCGCGATCCAGTACGACTGCAGGGCGGGGACCAGCGCGCCGGCCGGGGTGTAGATCACCGCGACCGCCACGCCGAGCGCGAACACCACCGGGGCCAGCACGAACAAGCCGATGTAGTGGGCCCGGTAACGGAGGATCGCGGCCACCATGGCGATCACCGCCATGGCGCTGATGGCCACGATGAACTCGTACATGTTGCCCCACGGCACCCGGTGCTCGGCGATGCCGCGCAGCAGGATCGCGGTGACGTGGGCGGCCAGGCCGGCGATGGCGATGGTGAGGCCGATCCGCTCCCAGCGCCTGGCGGGGCGCCCGGCGGGGCCCGGCGGGTCTGCGCCGGCACCGGCGCCGGCCGGCCCGGCCGGGGCAGGCTTGGCCGGGGCAGGGGCGTCCGGCAGGCCGCCAGATGCTGTGCCGCTGCCGCGGGCCGCGCCGACCGTGACCGGCTGGGCCTGGGCCTCGGCGGGCGCCGGGGCCCCGGCGGCGGCCGCCGCGGTAGCCGGGCCGGTCAGCCGCTGCCGCCCGAACGCGAAGTCCGCGGCGTAGGCGAGCATCGCCAGCGCGTACCCGACGATCGCGAGCAGCAGCAGCGCATGGCTCAGGTCCGCCTCGGCGATGTTGATGTGCATCAGTGCCTCACTCCCCCGCGGACGGGACGTGACGGGGCCCGTGGACCTCGGCTGATTCAGTATCGGGGCTGGCCGCGGCGCCGGGGCCGGGGTCAGCGGGATCGCTGCCGCCGGATCCGCCGGCGGGGCCGGGGTCAGCGGCGTCGTCGGCGTCGTCGGCGGCCTGCGCGGCGGCGTCCAGTTCGGTGTCGTCCAGCACGAGGGTGTCGTTGCGCCGGACGGCGTCATCCGGCGGGCCGGGAGCGGCGGCGGCCGGGGCCTGGCCGTCCTGGGCCCGGCGGAGCTCTCCGGCCAGCTCAGCGAACTCGGTCTCGAACCCGCCGGCCGCGTCCGACCGGGCCAGGCCGCCGACGGTGACGACTGTGCTGCCTGGCACGGGGCCGCCGGGCACAGGCCGCCGGAGCCGTCAAGCACGGAGCCGCCGGGCACGGAGCCGTCAAGCACGGGGGCGGCCCGGACGAACACCCGGCGGCGGCGGACGGCGAACGACAGCAGCAGCCCGGCGATGGCCAGGATGGCCGACAGCAGCGCGGGCACCTGGCCCGGGTCGTAGGTGATGGCCAGGCTGATCCACTGGCGGTAGCCGGTGAAGGTCAGCGTGCCGCGGTGGCCGGGCAGCGTGATCGAGTCGCCGGGCGCGAGCGGCCGCGGGGCCACCGGCAGCGCCTTCAGGTGCGCGGTGCTGAGCTCGTAGACCGACTGGTCCGGGCCGGAGTCCAGGCCCAGGTTGCCCGCGTAGCTGACCAGGCTGACCCGGGGCAGCAGGGGCGCGGGGAACCCGGAGGCCAGCTGCCCGCCGACGTCCACCGCAGTGGGCAGGAACACCCCGGCGAAGCCCAGCTGGTCCGGCTCGGCGTCGGGGACCTTGACCACGCCTTCCGAGGTGAGCCCGTTCTGCTCGACCGGGACGAACGGCACCGGCTGGTCGAAGACCACGTGCCCGGTGCCGTCGGTGACCTTGAACACCGGCGCGTAGCCGTGGCCGATCAGGAACACCCGCACCCCGTCGACCTTGAGCGGGGCATTGACCCGGAGCAGGTACGACCGGGCCGGGGCGCCCGGCTGTGCCGAGTACCGGACCGAGGCGGCGTAGGTGATCGGCTGGCCGCGCTGCGGGCCGGAGGTGACGTAGCGGGCCTGGAAGCTGGTCATCGACATCGTGAACGGCTGCAGGTCGCCCGGGGTGACCAGGCGGCCGGGCCGGAACTGGTCCAGGTCGGTGACCGTGTTCGCGAAGGTCTGGCCGCTGATCAGCAGCCGGTTCGCCTTGTAGCCGAAGATCCCGCCCAGGCCCACCGAGGCCAGCAGGGCGAGCAGGGCCAGGTGGAAGATGAGGTTGCCGACCTCGCGCAGGTAGCCCTTTTCCGCGGACACCCAGCCGTCGCCGGTGCGCAGCCGGAACCGCTGGCCCTTGAGCAGGGCGGCCGCGCTGGCCAGGGCGTCGTCCGGGGACATCGCGGTCTGGTAGCGGGCGGCCATCGGCAGCCGGGTCAGGTGCCGGGGGGCGCGCGGCGGCTGCTGGCGGGCCGAGCCGGCCAGCCGGACCGTCCGCGGCAGGACGCAGCCCGCCAGCGACAGGAACAGCAGCAGGTAGATCGCCGCGAACCAGGGCGCGCCGAACACGCTGAACAGCCCCAGCCGGTCCAGGACCGGGGCCAGCGTGGGGTGCGCCTGGTAGTACTGGGAGACCGCCGCGGGGTCGATGCCCTCCTGCGGGATGATCGACCCGGGCACGGCCGCGAGGGCCAGCAGGAACAGCAGGATCAGCGCGGTGCGCATGGAGGTCAGCTGGCGCCAGCCCCAGCGCAGCCAGCCGGCAATGGTCAGCCCGCCGCCCCGCGGGGGGCGCGGCGGTGGGGCGCCCTGCTGCGCGGGCGGCGCGGCCGGGCCGCCCTTAGCCGGCGCCGCGGTCATCCGGGCCGCCCCAGCACGGTGCGGATCAGCTTGCCCAGCGTGGTGTAGCTGACCTGGCCGACGATCCGCGCGGCGACGTGGCCGGTGCGGTCGATGACCAGCGTGGTGGGGATCCCGGCGGGCGGCACCGTGCTCTGGAAGGCGAGCGCCACCGTGCCGCCGGGGTCGTTCAGGCTCGGGTAGCCGATCCGGAACTTCCGGTCGAACGCGGCCGCGGCCGGGGGGTTGTCCCTGATGTCCACGCCCAGGAACCGTACTCCGGCGGGCCCGTACCGGCGGGCCAGTGCGGCCAGCGAGGGGGCCTCGGAGCGGCACGGGCTGCACCAGGAGCCCCAGAAGTTCATGACCAGGACGTTGCCGTGGTAGCCGGAAAGCGAGATTTTCTCGCCGGTCAGGCTGGTGCCGGTGACGTCTGGTGAACGCGGCCGGCCGGCGGCGGGATACACCGTGGTGGCGTAGCTGCCGGACACGAAACTTTTGCCGTTGCTGGCCGGATCGTCCTGGCCGATCGCCCCGCCGCCGCAGCCCGCCAGCAGGCCGGCGCCCGCAGCGGCCAGCCCGGCCACCGCAGCGACCCGGGCCAAACGCGGCAGGCGAAGCACCGGATGATCTCCTACAGACAGTAGTATCCCGGGGGTCTATTGTGCCGGACCCATGGTCGCCACCCGACACAGGGCCGGCGAAGCGCCTGCTTCAGGGCCTGTCCAGGGCCGTCGCAGAGCTGGCCCAGAGGTCCTGCGGGCGGCCGGGCAGCCGCCGGCCGACGTCAGGCGCCGGCGACCCCGCGGCGGGCCGGGGCGGACGGCTCGGCGTAGCTGACCGCGGTGACCCGGCCGCCAGTGTAGGTCAGGCTGGTCACGCTGCCCAGCGCGCACTGGCGGCGGGCCGGGTGATGCCACAGCCGGCGGCCCTCCGCGGCCCGCCGGGCCGTCCAGATCGGCAGCTGGTGGCTCACGCACACGGCCTCGTGGCCGCTCGCGGCCCGGGCCGCGTCCAGGCAGGCGGCCAGCATCCGGTCCGCCACGCTGCGGTAGGGCTCACCCCAGGACGGGCGGAGCGGGTTGACCAGGTGCGGCCAGTGCCGCGGCTGGCGGAGCGAGCCGTCGCCGACGCCGAACGTCATGCCCTCGAAGTGGTTCCACGGCTCGATCAGCCGCTCCTCGATGACCGGGGTCAGCCCGAACTCCTCGGCGATCGGCTCGGCGGTCTCCTGGGCCCGCTCCAGCGGGGAGGTGAGCAGCACGGTCACGTCCCGCCCGGCCAGGAAGCCGGCCGCGGCCTTGGCCATCATCCGGCCGTCCGCGGACAGGTGGTAACCCGGCAGCCGCCCGTAGAGGACCTGGCGGGGGTTCTCCACCTCGCCGTGCCGGACCAGATGAACGATGGTGCCGTCGGCGGGCGGCGCGGTTGTGCTCATGGCGCGGTCAGCTTACCGGGCACCAGCCGCCGCCGAGGAGGCCGAGTAGGCTGGCCACAGCATGTGGCTGCGCCTAGGGTTCCGTGCCTCGCCCGCCAGCTTTCACCCACAATCAGGGCGGGGCAGCCTGGACCGAGCGGCGCCAGGAACCTGCGGCCGGGCTGGGTAGGCCCGGGAGCAGGCCAACACCTCACGGGACAGAAGCCTCGAGGGCTCTGCTAGCCGTGCCCGGACCCGGGCACAGAACCGGCAGGAGCCGCCGTCCGTGAGTGCCACCGCAATCACGCTCATTCTCATCGCCGCCGTCGCGCACGCCAGCTGGAACCTGTTCAGCAAGCAGGCCGCGCAGACCGGGGCGATCTCCTTCATCTGGCTCGCGGCCACCGCGGCCACGCTGCTGTACATCCCCGTGATCGCCATCGCCTGGGCCGGCGGCTGGCTGCACCTCACCGCGCTGGGCTGGGTGTTCATGGCCGGCACCGGCGTGCTGGAGTCGGCCTACTTCGTGTTCCTGCAGTCCGGCTACCGGCTGGGTGACCTGTCGCTGGTGTACCCGGTCGGCCGGGGCACCGGTGCGCTGCTGGCCGCGGTGGCGGGCATCGCGTTCCTCGGCGAGCGGCCGGGGCCGGTCGCGATCGGCGGGATCATCGCCATCGTGGCGGGCATCGCGCTCATCGGCGCCCCCTCCCCAGCGAGCGCAGGGCCGCCCTCAAGCAGCCCGGAGCTCGCCAGCAAGCCGCCGGCGGAGCCGGCCAGCGAGCGCACGGCCGCGGCGCTGTTTTCCCGACGAGCGACGCGGCGCGACGAAGGAGCGCCAAGGAGCGAGGAAGGGAAGGCAGCGCGCATAGCGGCCCTGCGCTCGCCAGCAAGCACAGCGGCCATCGGGTTCGCCGTCGCGACCGGGGTGTTCATCGCCAGCTACACGCTGTGGGACCGGTACGCGGTCGCCACGCTGGGCACATCGGCGCTGCTGCAGGGGTACGCGACGTTCCCGTTCATGGCGGTGGTGTTCGCCCGGCCGGCCTGCCGGGCGAAGGACCGTACCGCGCTGGTGTGGCACCGTTACCGGGCTCAGGTGGCGGGCGCGGCCGTGCTCATGCCGCTGGCCTACATCCTGGTGCTGGCCGCGCTGGCGTTCACCGCGGTCAGCGTGGTCGCCCCGGCCCGCGAGGTCAGCGTGCTGTTCGGGGTGCTGATGGGCGGCCGGCTGCTGGGTGAGGGCTCGGTGGGCAGGCGGCTGACCGCGGCCGTCGCGATCGCCGGCGGGATCATCGCGATCGCGGTCGGCTGACCACTGCATTTGCCGGCCAGATAACTGCACCAGGCCGCAGCAAACGCCAATTTAGCTGCCGCAGCTAAATTGCCAGCCGGGTCCGGCGCTTGACCGCTCGCACTTAACCCCGTGACCAGCGGCACCAGTTGTTTAACTGAGACTAAATGTGACAGGCGGGCAAATGCGCCGGGAACACGCTGAAGTTACCCCTGATAGACCAGGGGCCCCGGTGAAGTGCTCGCGCCGTCCGGCCCAACGCGAGCCCTGCGATCAGGCCAGTCCGATGGCCGCGGCGCGCGCCGCGCCGGGCAGCGCCGCGGCGATCCGGCTGATCGCCTCGTCATCGTGGGCCGCGGACAGGAACCACGCCTCGAACGGCGACGGCGGCAGGTACACGCCGCCGTCCAGCATCGCGTGGAAGAACGCCGCGTACGCCGCCGAGGACTGGGCACGGGCGTCGCCGAAGTCCCGTACCGGCGTATCGAGGCCGAGGAACACCGAGAACAGGCTGCCCGCTTCCTGCAGCCGGAACGGCACGCCCGCCGCGGTCAGAGCGTCCGCGGCCAGCTTGGCCACGGCCGCCGCGGCCTCGTCCACCCGGGCGTACACCTCGTCCGTGCAGGCCCGCAGCGTAGCCAGGCCCGCCGCGGTGGCCAGCGGGTTACCGGACAGCGTGCCCGCCTGGTACACAGGCCCGGACGGGGCCATCCGCGCCATGATCTCGGCCCGGCCGCCGAACGCCGCGGCCGGCAGCCCGCCGCCCATGACCTTGCCGAACGTCATCAGGTCCGCGGCGGTGCCCTCCCGGCCGTACCAGCCGGACCGGGTGACCCGGAAGCCGGTCAGTACCTCGTCCATGATCAGCAGGGCGCCGTGCTCGGCGCACAGCGCAGCAAGCAGCTCGTTGAACCCGGCGGCGGGCGGCACGACGCCCATGTTGGCCGGGCACGCCTCGGTGATCACCGCGGCGACCTGCGGGCCGTGCTCGGCGAACGCCTGGCGGACCGCCTCCGCGTCGTTGTACGGCAGCACCAGCGTCTCGGCGGTCATCGCGCCGGTCACCCCGGGCGTGTCGGGCAGCGCGAAGGTGGCCACCCCGGACCCGGCCGCGGCCAGCAGCGCGTCCACGTGACCGTGGTAGCAGCCGGCGAACTTCACCACCAGGCGCCGGCCGGTGTACCCGCGGGCCAGCCGCAGCGCCGACATCGTCGCCTCGGTGCCCGAGCTGACCAGCCGCACCTTCTCCACCGGGGCCCGGCTGACGAGCTCCTCGGCCAGCTCGACCTCGCCCGGGGTGACGGTCCCGAACGACGTACCGCCGGACAGCGCGGCGGCCACCGCCCCGGTCACCGCCGGGTGCGCGTGGCCCAGGATCATCGGCCCCCAGGAGCACACCAGGTCCACGTACTCGCGGCCGTCCACGTCGGTCAGGTACGCACCGCGCCCCGAGGCCATGAACACCGGGCGGCCGCCGACCGACCCGAAGGCCCGGACCGGCGAGTTCACCCCGCCGGGCGTCACCTCGAGCGCACGAGCGAAGAGCGCGGCCGAGCCGGGACCGCCGCCCTCGCCGGTCACCGCCGCGCCCCCTCGCAGGCGTCGGCCAGCACCTCGAGCAGCGCCACGCCGTCGGGCAGCGGATGGCTGCCGGGCTCGCGCAGCCACCGGGCCGCGCCCGCGCCGGGCAGCCGGGACGGCGGGGCGACCACGTAACTGGCCCGGCAGTGCCAGCGCAGCCCGGGTAGCACGGAAAGCTCGGAGTGCTCCGTCACCGACCCCGGCTCGCAGTCCAGGTGGCAGGACCACCACTCCTGCTCGTCCGCCGGGGCGCCGCGGGTCAGCACAAAGAAAAGAGCCCGGTCCCCCGCGCTCAGCGCGACAGGACCGGGCTTGATGTCCGCCCCGGCCATCAGGTTCAGGGCGGTGAGCCCGAGCGGGGCGGGTACGTCCAGTACGTCGAAGACCCGGCCGGTGGCCAGGATGACGTTCGCGTCCGGCCGGGCCGTCCACAGCGCCTCCGCCATCGCGGGGTCAGTCGTGGCCTCCACTTGCCAGGCCGCGGAGATCGGATGCGCGCCCGGAGCCGGGCAGCCGATCCGGTCGCACGAGCAGCCGCGGACCGCTCCCGCCCCGCGGTGCGGCCGGGCCGGCGGCGGGTACGCGCCCGCGCAGACCGGCCAGCCCATGGCCGCGTAGCTGGCCGCGGCGGCGGCCAGCCCGGCGGCCTTCCGCCCGCCCGCGCGCCGGCGGCCACGGCGGCGCGTCGTCTCGACCATCAGCTCACTCCGGTGTGCGAGGGGATCGTTGCATTCTGCAGTACCGGAGCAGCTCAGGCCAGCCGGCGTGCGGCTTCGGCGGCCCAGTAGGTGAGGATGATGCTCGCCCCGGCTCGCCGGATGGCGGTCAGCGTCTCCATGATGATCCGGTCCCGGTCCAGCCAGCCGTTCGCGGCGGCCGCCTCGACCATCGCGTACTCGCCGCTGACCTGGTACGCGGCCACCGGCACCGGCACGGCCGCGGCGACCCGGCTGATGATGTCCAGGTACGCCAGCGCGGGCTTGATCATCACGATGTCGGCGCCCTCGTCGAGGTCGAGCAGGGTCTCCCTGACCGCCTCGTCCGCGCTGCGCGGGTCCTCCTGGTAGGCGGCCCGGTCGCCGAACTGCGGCGCGCACTCGGCGGCCTCGCGGAACGGCCCGTAGAACGCGGAGGCGAACTTGGCCGAGTACGCGCAGATCGCCGTGCTGGGGAAGCCGGCCGCATCCAGTGCCGTACGGATCGCGCCGACCTGGCCGTCCATCATGCCGCTGGGCGCCACCACGTGCGCACCCGCCTGCGCCTGGGCGACCGCGATCGCCGCGTACCGCTCCAGCGTCGCGTCGTTGTCCACCTCGCCGTCCGGGGTGAGGATGCCGCAGTGGCCGTGGTCGGTGTACTCGTCCAGGCACAGGTCGGCCATGAGCACGGTGTCCGTGCCGAGGTCGGCGGCCAGGTCGCCGAGGGCCAGCTGGACGATGCCGGCCGCATCGTCAGCGGCCGACCCGCGGCCGTCCTTGACCGCCGGGATGCCGAACAGGATCAGCCCGCCCACCCCGGCGTGCACCGCGTCGGCCGCCGCCTTGCGCACGCTGTCCCTGGTGTGCTGGACCACCCCGGGCATCGAGGACACCGGCTGCGGCTCGGGGATGCCTTCCTTGACGAAAAGCGGCAGCACAAGATCCGATGGCTGCACGCTGACCTGCGCGACCAGCCGGCGCATGGCTTGAGATGTACGCAGCCTGCGGGGCCGGACGGTGGGGAACCCGGTAGTCACTTCGCACCTGCTTCCTGAGCCTGGGCAGAGGCTGGCCCGCTGCGAAAAGGCGGGCGTGTTGGTCAGCGGAGCCGGCGTCTGGCCCCGCGGCGCCGCTCGCTCGGCTTACGGAGGACCTCCCCGGCCTCCCGCGCGGCGTCGCGCAGCCCGGCACCGTACTCGGCCACGGCGTCGACCAGCGCGGTCACCGACGGGGTGGGGGCCATCACGTCGACCCGCAGCCCGAACTCGGCCGCGGTCCTGGCGGTCTGCGGCCCGATCACCGCGATGACCGTGACCGCGTGCGGCTTGCCCGCGATGCCGATCAGGTTGCGGACCGTGGAGGACGAGGTGAACAGCACAGCGTCGAAGCCGCCGCCCTTGATCGCCTCGCGGATCGGCGCGGGCGGCGGCGCGGCCCGGACCGTGCGGTACGCGGTGACGTCCTCGGCCTCCCAGCCCAGGCTGGTCAGCCGGGCCAGCAGCGCCTCGGTGGCGATGTCGGCGCGGGGCAGCAGCACCCGGTTGATGGGGTCGAGCACGTCGTCGTAGGCGGGCCACACGTCGGCCAGCCCCTCGGCGGACTGCTCGCCGTCGGGCACCAGGTCGGGCATGATGCCGAAGGCCCGCAGCGCGGCCGCGGTCTGCTCCCCCACGGCGGCGACCTTGACCCCGGCGAAGGCCCGCGCGTCGAGGCCGTACTCCTCGAACTTCTCCCGTACCGCGCGGACGGCGTTCACCGAGGTGAACCCGATCCACTGGTATCGCCCGGTGACCAGGCCCTTGACCGCACGGTCCATCTGCTGCGGGGTGCGCGGCGGCTCGACCGCGATCGTCGGAACCTGCTCGGGCACCGCGCCGTACTCGCGGAGCCGGTCAGAGACGCTGCCGGCCTGCTCCTTGGTCCGCGGCACCAGCACCCGCCAGCCGAACAGTGGCTTGGTCTCGAACCAGGACAGCGCGGGCTGCGCGGCGATGCCCTCGCCGACCACGGCGATCGCCGGGCCCGGCAGGGTCAGCGGGCTGATCCCGGCCGCCTTGAGGTCGGCGGGCACCGAGCCGAGCGTGGTCAGCACGGTCTGCTGCTCGGTAGTGGTGCCGTTCCAGGTGATCGCGAGCGGCGTGGACTCCTTCCAGCCCGCCGCGACGAGCATCTTGCCCAGGTCGGCCAGGCCCGCCTCGGCGCCCAGCACGACCAGGCTGCCCGGGCCCGCGGTGACCTGGCTGACCTCCGACAGGTGAATGACCCGCAGGTCGCCCTGGCCGTCCGAGGTGAGCGGGATCCCGGCGTAGGCGGGCACCGCGGTGGCCGACGGCACGCCGGGCACGATCTCGATGCCGATCCCGGCCTTGATGCAGGGCTGTGCGTCGCCGGCCGCGTGGCAGAACAGCAGCGGGTCGCCGGCGTACAGCCGGACCGCGAGCCGGCCCGCCTTGGCCGCCTTGACCAGGAGCTTCGGGTCCTCGGCAAGGGCCTGGGAGTCGGTCACCTCGGCGTCCGGGCCGATCAGGCGGCGGACCCGGTCGACCACGTCCGGGTGGCCGACCACCAGGCTGGCCTCGGCCAGGAGGGCGGCGGCACGCAGGGTCACCAGGCCCTCGTCGCCCGGGCCGGCGCCGACGAAGGCCACCCGGCCGGCGCTGGCGCCCGGCGGCTGGGATGCGGGCTGGCTGCCCGCGGGTTTGGCTGTTGCGGTCATCGGGCTCACCTGTCGTCGTCCCCGCGGCTGAACAATCCGTCTGTGCTGGCCATATGCTTCTCGGCCCCGCCGCGCCGCAGCTCGTCGGCCACCTTCTGGCCGAGCCGCGCGGCCTCGGCGGCCGGTCCGGTGGCGCAGGCCCGCACGGCCACCGTGCCGTCGGCGGACACCACCACGGCCGACAGCCGCAGCTGGGCCAGCCCTTCCCCGGCCGCGCCGGGCGAACCAGCCGGGGCGGCCACGGGTGCGGCGTACGCCCCGATCGGCGCGCTGCACCCGGCCTGGAGCGCGGCCAGCACGCCGCGCTCGGCGTCGGTGGCCAGGTGACTGACCGGGTCGTCCAGACGGGCCAGCAGGGCGGCCAGATCCGTGTTGTCCGCGTGGCACTCCACCGCCAGGGCGCCCTGCCCGGGCGCGGGGAGCATCTCGTCCGGCTCGAAGACCTGGGTGACCGCGTCGAGCCGGCCGAGCCGGGCCAGGCCCGCGTAGGCCAGCAGGACCGCGTCGACCTCACCGCTGGCGATCCGGCCCAGCCGGGTGCCCGCGTTGCCGCGGACCGGGACCGGCTGCAGGTCCGGGCGGAGTGTGCGGAGCTGGGCGGCCCGGCGCGGCGAGCCGGTGCCGATCTTCGCGCCGGCCGGCAGGTCGGCGAGCTTGGCCCCGCCCCTGGCGGCCAGCACGTCCCGCGGGTCGTCCCGGGGCGGGACCGCGGCCAGCAGCAGCCCGGGCGCGGGCGCGGCGGGCAGGTCCTTCAGCGAGTGCACGGCCAGGTCCACGTCGCCGTGCAGCAGGCTGGTGCGCAGCGCGCTGACGAACACCCCGGTGCCGCCGATCGAGGCCAGCTCCCCCTGGGTGACGTCACCGAACGTGGTGATGCCGACGAGCTCGACGGCCCGGCCGGTGCGGTCTGTGATCATCCGGGCGATCTGCTCGGACTGGGCGATGGCCATCGGGCTCTTACGGGTCCCGAGGCGCAGCACGTCGGCGGTCACGAGGCACTCTCCTCCTCGGGCCTGGGAGCCAGGCCCGCATCAGCGCTCGCCACTGCCGCCACAGTGGCCGGATCCAGATCGAAAAGCACCCGCAGCGCGGCCTCGTAGGAGTCGGCGCCGGGCGAGCCGGCCAGCTCCTTGACCCGCACGGTGGGTGCGTGCAGCAGCTTGTCCACCACCCGGTGCAGCGCCCGGGCGATCTCCTCCCGGGTCCTGGGCTCCAGGTCTACCAGGCGGCTGGCCAGCCGGGCCAGCTCGGCGTCCACCACCTCGGCGGCCTTCGCCCGCAGCGCCACCACGGTGGGCGCGACCTGCGCGGCCCGGCCCGCCGACACGTGCGCGGCGAACTCGTCCGCGACGATCTGCCGGACCGCGGCCACGTGCTCGTCGTGGGCCAGCGCACCGGGCCGGCCCAGCGACCCGGCGTCGCGCAGGTCCTCGAGGCTGACGACGGCCACCCCGGGCAGCTGGCCCGCGTCCGGGGCGATGTCCCGGGGCAGGGCCAGGTCCAGCAGGACCAGCGGGCGGCCCGTGGGCCTGGCCGCCAGTGCCTCGCGGACCATGGCCGCGGTCAGCACCAGGCCGGGCGCCCCGGTGCAGGACACCACCAGGTCCGCGGCGGCCACCTCGGCGGTCAGCCGGGACAGGTCGGTCCACCGGGCCGACACGGTGGCGGCCAGCTGCCGGGCCCGCTGCTGGCCGCGGTTGGCCACGGTGATCCCCGCCGGGCGGAGCTTCGCCGCGGTGGCGACCGCCAGCGAGCTCATCGACCCGGCCCCGACGATCAGCACGTTCAGCCCGGCGAGCAGTGCGGCGCCCGGACCGCCCGCCGGCGCGTCCAGGCCGCGGAGCCGGCCCGCGGCGGCGGCCAGGCCCACCGTGACCAGGCTCGCCCCGGCCTGGTCGATGCCGGTCTCGGCGTGCGCGCGCTTGCCGGTGCGCAGCGCCAGCGTGCCCAGCTCGGACAGCGGCCGGTCCAGGGTGCGCTGCTCCCTCGCGATCTGCAGCGCCTGCCGGACCTGGCCGAGGATCTGGCTCTCGCCGACCACCATCGAGTCGAGGCCGCAGGCCACCGCGAGCAGGTGCTGCACGGCCCGGTCTTCGTAGTGCACGTAGAGGTGCGGGGTGAGCTCGGCGAGCGGGATCCCCGAGTGCCGGGCCAGCAGGTCGCAGATGACCGACACGCCGCCGTGGAACTTGTCCACCTCGGCGTAGATCTCCGCCCGGTTGCAGGTGCTGATCACGAACACGCCCGCCACGTGCTCCGCGGCCGACAGATCGCGCAGCAGCTTGGCCAGGTCGTCGCCGCTGACCAGCGCGCGCTCCAGCAGGGAGAGCGGGGCGCTCTTGTGGCTGAGGCCGACCACGAGCGTGCTCACGTCGCAACCGCCTGGGCTTCCGGCTCGCCCCAGCGCTGACCGGGGCCGCTGACCCCGTTGCCCGGCACTCTGATGACCGCCCGCCGCTGCGCGTGGAACGCAAGTATCTGCAGCTCAATGGACAGGTCGACCTTACGCACATCGACCCCGGCAGGCACGTTCAGCACGACCGGGGCGAAGTTCAGGATGCTGGTCACCCCGGCCGCGACCAGCCGGTCGCAGACGTCCTGGGCGGCCGAGGCGGGCGTGGCGATGACCCCGATCGAGATGCCCTGGCTGGCCACCACCTGCTCGATGCTGTCCGCGCTGCGCACCTCGTGGCCGGCGATCATCGTGCCGACCGCGGCCGGCTCGGAGTCCAGCAGCGCCGCGACCCGGAACCCGCGGGACGCGAACCCGCCGTAGTTGGCCAGCGCCCGGCCCAGGTTGCCGGCCCCGACGATGACGACCGGCCAGTCCTGGGTCAGCCCGAGTTCCCGCGAGACCTGGTAGACGAGGTACTCGACGTCGTAGCCGACCCCGCGGGTGCCGTAGGAGCCCAGGTGGGACAGGTCCTTGCGGAGCTTCGCCGAGTTCACCCCGGCCGCCGCGGCCAGATCCTCGCTGGAGACGGTGGCGATACCGCGGTCCGCCAGCGCGTACAGGGTCCGGAGGTAGACCGGAAGCCGGGCGACCGTTGCCTCCGGTATGCCTTGGCTGCCGCTGGGCGAGGCAGGACGGCGGGACATACGCCGGCACTCCTGGGGTAGACACGGCGGCGCGGGAACCGGGTGAGGGCACCCGCGCGAGTGGTTGCGTTCTCACGCTACGCCCTTGTGAACACATGCACAAAGTCAGGTGAGGCCCCCGTAGCCTGTCCGGCCCCCGGAACCCGCCCGGCGGGCCGCCCTACGCGCCCAGCGCGGCGCGCAGCCGGGCCTCGCTCACCCACCAGAAGTCGTGCTGCACGCCGTCGATCAGCGTGACCGGGATCTGCTCGCTGTAGGCGGCCAGGTCGTCCGGCGACTGGGTGATGTCCCGTTCCTCCCAGGTCACACCGAGATCGCCGGCGACCCGCACGATCACCTCGCGGGCGTCGTCGCACAGATGGCAGCCGGGCCGGTAAAGCAGCGTGATCACGTGCCCGCCGGGGCCGGCGGCGCCGGTCACGGCTGGCCCGGCCCGTTCTGGTAGCCCCCGTTCTGGTGGCCGTCGTACCCGCCGTCCTGGTCGCCACGGCGCGGCGGACGGCCGTTGCGGTCGCCCTGGTACGGCCGGCCGTTGGGGTACGGCGGTTCGTCCCGGCCCGGCTGGCCGTTGCCGTACGGCGGCGGGCCGCCGTTGAACGGCGGGCCGTCGTAGGGGTGCTGCCCGCTGGACCGCGGCGGGGCGGCGTAGGGATCCTGCGGCCCGGGCCCGCCGGGCGGCGGGCCGTACCCGGACGGCGGCCCTGGCGGCCGCGAGCCACCGGGCGACGGGCCGTCGGCGTAGGGCTGCGACATCGGCGGGAACATGCCGCCGGGCGGCAGCGGCGCACCCAGGGACGGCAGGCTGGCCAGGCTCCCGCGCGGGGGCGGGCCGGCAGGCGGGCCAGGCGGGCGGCCGTGCCCGGACCCGCCGTTGGCGCTGGCCTGCGGCACGCTGGCGGCCGGGGCCAGGCCCGGCCCGGGCCAGGCCGGGCGAGGACAGGCCGGGCCTGCTCGCGCTGGGCAGGCTAGCTGGAGGGAGGGGCGCGGGTGGTGGCGCGGCCCCGGGGCCCGCGGCGCGGCCGGGCGGGGTGCTGGGCATGGCCCCCATCGGCGGCAGGTCGGACAGCGGCTGGCTGAGCCCGGGCGGCCGACGGTCGGCCCCGGACAGCGAGCCCGGGCGGGCCGAGCGCGGGCAGCTGGGACACCTTCGCCGGCTGCAGGCTCAGCTCGATCACGTTGGTGGCCAGCACGTGCTCCCGCCGGTCCTGCTCGAACCGCATCAGGTAGGGCTGCTGCTGGTGTGCCTGGTAGGCGTCCCGGTCCCGGTAAACCTCGTACAGGATGCGCTGCTGCGGCGCGGACGGCACGGCGTGCACGATGAACACCAGCGTGCCCGGCTCGCCCGCGCGGACCTGCTCGGTGACCGAGCCGATCATCGCGTCGAAGACCGGGACGCTGCTGTCCAGCAGCGTGAAGATGACGATCTGGCCGACCAGCCGGGCCCACGCCGCCGGGTCGTCAGCGGGCGGCATGGGCGGGCCGCCCGGCATGATCCCTCCGCCGGCCGGCCGGCCGGGGGCCGCCCCGGGACCGGCTCCGGCGAAGGCCGGCTGCGCCAGTGCTGGCGTGGACAGTCCTGGCGTGGACAGTGCTGTCGAGGGCAGTGCTGTCGAGGGCAGGCCGGGCTGGTAGGCCGGGAAGCCGCTGGGCGGGTAGCCGCCGCCGTCGGTATAGGGGTCGAACTCGCCGGTGCCAGGACCGCCGCTCCAGCTTCGCGGCCGCTCCCATTCGCCGGTGTCATCCCGCGGGTAGTCCACGCCCTCGTGCACCACCTCCAGCCGCAGGCCGCTCACCTTGACCACGGACCACCAGGTCAGGCCCACGACGGCGATGCACAGGAACGGGAACGCGGCGGTCAGCCCGAGATTGAGGCCGAGCCGGTCGCTGAGCAGCTTGCTCAGCGCGGGAGCCGCCGCGGCCAGCGCGGCCACGCTGCCGCCCGCCACCGCGGGCAGCGTGGCCCGCCAGGCCGGGTCCTTGCGGGCGCGCACCGCGGTGCAGGCCACCGCCACCAGCGCGGCCACCGTAACGAACGGGCCCAGGCCGTACGACAGCAGCGCGTTGGAGATCGGCTGGTAGTGCACGGCCGCGGCGGGGAAGGTCTTGCCGAACGGCTCCTCGCTGAGCGGGTCGGTGGCCAGGATGACCACCGAGATCACGCCAAGACCGCTGACCGTCAGGCGGACCGCGAACCGGGCCGGGCCGCTCCGCCCGGCCGCCTCGCCCAGGCCGAGCACCAGCGCCAGCCCGCCGACCGCCAGCAGGCCGATCTGGCTGAGGCGGAAAGTCAGCGAGGAAAAGCCCGCGGCGAACCCGGCGGTCTGCGCGGCCAGCGACAGGGCAACCCCGAACACGGCGCCGGTCCAGGCCAGCAGGACCAGCCGGGGCGCACGCGAGCAGCGGATGACCAGCATGACCAGGCTGGCCAGCGCAAGCACAAGACCGGCCAGCGCCGCAAGGAGGGAGACAGACATTGCTGCCTATGGTGCCCGACGGCGGGCCAGGAAGCGAACAAACCTGTTACTCCTTTGCTACCTGCCTACCGTGGAGGCGCGCCGGGCCGCGGAGGCTTTTCTCCGGGCCGGCCTGGTCATGACCTGGTGATGACCGGCCGATGGCCAAGGTCTGCCGGGTCGCCGAAGCCCTGATGACACCGCCCTCTCCAGGCCGCCGGCGCCGGTAGGCTTGGCGTACATGAGGCAGCTGCTTAAGCCCGCCCGCGCCAGCCAGGCCGCGGCGGCGGCCGGCGCGGCCTCGGCGGCGGCTGCTGAGGTCATCGCGCCCCCGCCGGAGATGAACCCCGCCGCCGCCGCGTTCTTCGACGTGGACAACACGCTGATGCGCGGGGCGTCGATCTACCACTTCGCCCGCGGCCTGGCCGCGCGCGACATGTTCACCCCGCTGGACCTGCTCAAGATGACCTGGGTGCAGGTGGCCTACCGGCTCCGCGGCAAGGAGGACAGCGGGCACATCGACGCGGTGCGGCAGTCCGCGCTGGCCTTCGTGGCCGATCACAAGGTGGCCGACATCGTCGAGCTCGGCGAGCAGATCTACGACGAGACCATGGCCCGGCGGATCTGGCAGGGAACCCGCGATCTGGCCCTGCGCCACCTGGCCGCCGGGGAGCGGGTGTGGCTGGTCACCGCGACGCCGGTGGAGCTGGCCAACATCCTGTCCAGCCGGCTCGGGCTGACCGGTGCGCTGGGCACGGTGGCCGAGGCCAGGGACGGCGTCTACACCGGCGCGCTGGTCGGCGGCCTGCTGCACGGCGAGGCCAAGGCCGAGGCGGTGCGCGCGCTGGCCGCCCGCGAGGGCCTGGACCTGGCCCTCTGCTCGGCCTACAGCGACTCGGCCAACGACCTGCCCATGCTCCAGCTGGTCGGCCACCCGCACGTGGTCAACCCGGACAGCAGGCTGCTCGCCGAGGCCCGGCAGCAAGGCTGGCCGGTCCACGATTTCCGGTCCGGGCGGCGGGCCACGCTGATCGCGCTGCCGCTGGCCGCCGGGCTCGGCGCGCTGGCCGGCGGCATCGTGGCCGCGGTAGCGCTCAAGCGCCGCCGGGCCCACTAGCTGTGCTAGCCGCTCGCGGAGGGCCGCGAGCCAGCCAGCACATCACATCTAGCCGAAGGCTGGGCCCCGCTCGGCCACAAGCGTGTGCAGTTTCTGCTGAATGGTGTCCCGTATCCGGTCACTCAGCTCGGCAATAGCATCCTCATCGCCCACCGGGTAGTCATCGGTCGGCACCGGCGGGAGGAATTCAATAATCCAGTTGGACGGCAGCGGGATCGCGCCGAGCGGGCCGAGCCACGGAAATAGCGGGGTCACCGGGAAATACGGCAGGCCGAAGATTCTGGCCAGCGGCCTGGCATTCCCGATCATTGGATAGATCTCCTCGGCGCCGACGATCGCGCAGGGCACGATCGGCACGCCGGCCTCGATGGCGGTCGCCGCGAACCCGCCCCGGCCGAAGCGCTGCAGCTGGTAGCGCTCGCGGAACGGCTTGCCGATGCCCTTGAACCCCTCGGGGAACACGCCGACCAGATCGCCGCCGGCCAGCAGGCGAGCGGCCTCTGCCGGGTCGGCCCGGGTGTGGCCGCTCTTGACCGCCAGGGTGGCCAGCCCGGGGATGGCGTAGACCAGGTCGGCACCGAGCAGCCGGAGATTGCGGTGCTGCGCGTGCGCGTCCAGCAGCCCGGTCTGCAGCATGATCGCGTCGAACGGGAGCACGCCGGAGTGGTTGGCCACGACCAGCGCGCCGCCCTCGTCCGGCACGTGCTCCACGCCGCGCATCTCGATGCGGAACCAGTTCCGGTACAGCGCCCGGGTGAGCGGCATGATCACATGCGCGTGGAAGTGCGGGTCGAACCCGGTCTCGTCAGTCTGGAACTCGCCGGCCAGCCGTTGCCGGGCGAACTCGGCGGCGCCGGCGGCCCATTCCCGCCAGCGGTCCTGATGGATCGTCTGCGGCCGGCCGTTCTGCTGGCCCAACGGCAGGCGCACGTTCTCCTGGCCCGTCCACAGCTGACCGTCCTGCTGGCCGGCCTGCGGCTGGTTCATCCTCGCGCCCCCGATCTGCACCGCGATCCGCCAGCACCGGGCCCGGCCGGGCGGGGGAACTCGGCCAGGCGGGGCGAGCGCGCCGCGCTACTTCTTGTTCCTGCGCTGCACCCTGGTCTTCCGCAGCAGCTTGCGGTGCTTCTTCTTGGCCATCCGCTTGCGGCGCTTCTTGATAACAGAACCCACGGAACCACCCTCGCTCGATGTCATTGGCTGACCCGGCATACCCATACCGCGGCCTGATCCAGGGCGGCTCATACGGGTCAACGCAACAGCGTACCCCTTGGTTTCACGCAGCCGGGCACCCCGCCCGCCGCAGACCGGCCGCGTAGCACCGTCTCGCGGCCCGGCCAGACGCCGCCCGCGGTGTCCGTCCAGGCCGCTCCGCACGCCGGTGAGCAGGCCAAACACGGCCCGCGGCGCGGGGCAGACGGCAGGGCGCACCCACCTGCGGACCGGGCCGGATCATCCGGCCAGGCCGCAGTGCGGGGGAAGATCAGACGTTAGCCACGAAGGCATCACGCAGGTACTGATTAACCGCCTGTTCCGGGACGCGGAACGAACGGCCGACCCGGATTGCCTCGAGCTCACCAGAGTGCACGAGCCGGTAAACGGTCATCTTCGACACGCGCATGATGGTGGCCACCTCAGCCACAGTCAGGAACCTGACATCGCTGAGCGGGGAGGCGGTTGCTTCAACTGTCATGTGGGGACCTCTTCTGGCGGACCTGCGTGCGCCAAGCCGGATTTGGCGCACCAGTCACGTCCGTCTCCAGAGTAAGTCCTGTACGGAAAAGGGCAACCCCGGCGGGAGAACTCATATAAGCCGGATCTGTCCTTTAACAGGATCCTGCCACACCTCGCAACGTGGTTCACGTTCTATCCCAGTGCAGCTCAGAGGCCCCGCCAATGCACGACAGGAAAGATCGCCTAACGGTATGAGTGTGCTAGCTGGCTAGCTCGCTCCCGCTCGCTAGCGGATTCCCTGACCTCCCTAGCCGCCGCCGAGTTCGCGGCCGCGATCCCGCGCGGCCTCGATCGCGGCCAGGACCGCGGCCCGCACCCCGTGCCGTTCCAGTTCCCTGATCGCGCTGATCGTGGTCCCGCCCGGGGAGGTCACCGCCTCGCGCAGGATCACCGGGTGCTCGCCGGTGTCGCGGAGCATGGTGGCCGCGCCGAACACGGCCTGGGTGACCATTTCCAGCGCGTTTCCGCGCGCCATGCCGAGCAGGATCCCGGCGTCGACCATCGCCTCGACCAGATAGAACACGTAGGCTGGCCCGCTGCCGGACAGCGCGGTGGCGGCGTCCTGCTGGGATTCGGGGATGCGCAGCACCCGGCCGACCGGGCTCAGCAGTTCCTCGGTCCGGCGCAGGTGCTCCTCCCCTGCGTGCGCGCCCGCGGAGATCACGCTCATCGCCTCGTCGACCAGCACCGGGGTATTGGACATCACCCGGACCACCGGCACCCCGGCGGGCAGCCGCGCCTCGATGAACGACGTGGGGATGCCGGCCGCGACCGAGACCACCAGCCGCCCGGCCGGGATCACCGGCGCGATCTCCTCCAGCAGCGCCGCCATGTCCTGCGGCTTGACCGCCAGGATCAGGGTCTCCGCGCGCTGCGCGGCGGCCACCGCGGTGGCGGTCTCCACGCCGTAGGCCTTCCGCACCGCCTGGGCCCGCTCGTCGCGGCGCACCGCCGCGATGACGCCCTCGGGCGACGCGCCTGCCCGCAGGATGCCCGACAGCAGCGCCTCGCCCATCCGGCCGGTTCCGAGTATCGCAATCACGGCCCCGACCCTACCCGGGACGGCCAAGCGGTTTACCGCGTCGACGCCAGCGAGCGCAGGAAGAACGCCAGGTTGGCGGGCCGCTCGGCCAGGCGCCGGACAAGGTAGCCGTACCAGTCCCGGCCGTAGGGCAGGTAGACGCGCACCTGGGCGCCGTCGTCCGCCAGGCGCCGCTGCTCCGCTGGGCGGATGCCGTACAGCATCTGGTACTCGAAGCTGGCCGGGTTCCGGCCCGCCAGCGACGCCTGCGCATGGGTGATGGCGATCAGCCGCGGGTCGTGGGTGGCCACCATCGGGTAGCCGCCGCCGTGCATCAGCAGCCGCAGGCAGCGCGCGTAGGACCGGTCCACCTCGGCCCGGGTGCCGAAGGCCACCTCGTGCGGGGCCTGGTAGGCGCCCTTGCACAGGCGGACCCGGGACCCGGGCACGGCCAGCGCCGCGCAGTCCGCCTCGGTGCGCCGCAGGTAGGACTGGAGGACGCAGCCCAGCCGGGGGAACTCCGGCCGCAGCTCGGCCAGGATCCGCAGGGTGGCCTCGACCCGGGTGTGGTCCTCCATGTCCAGCGTGACCGTGGTGCCCGCGGCGGCCGCCGCCGCGCAGATCCGGGCCAGGTGCCCGGCCGCGGTCTTCTCGCCGTGCCCGGGCAGCCCCAGGCCGATCGCGGTGGGCTTGACCGACAGCTCGGCCCGGCCGCCGGTCGCCAGCCCGGCCTCGCCGAGCGCGTCGAGCAGCCGCACGTAGGTGTCGGCCACCGCGGCCGCCTGCTCCGGGTCGGTGGTGTCCTCGCCCAGGTAGTCCACCGTGGCCAGCATGCCCTCCGCGAGCAGCCGGCCGGCCGTGGCCAGCACGTCGTCCGTGGTGTCGCCGGCGACGAACCGGGCGACCACGTCGCGGGTGTACGGCGCGGTGGTGATGATCTGGCGGATCCGGTCACTGGCCGAAGCGGCCAGCAGTACACGGCGCAGCACTTTCGTGGACCTCCAGGCAGACGGGCTGTCCCCGGCGGCCCAAGGCTACTCGCGGGCTACTGGCGGGGCTTCCGCAGGTCGCCGCGCGGGCGGCGGAGCGTGATCTGCACGTTGGCCCCGGCGTCCGGCGGGACGATCACTTCCTGTGCCGCGGCCACGCCCGCCGCGGTCAGCGGCGCGTCCACCGGCACCGTGCGCTTGATCAGGCCCAGCGCGATCGGGCCCAGCTCGTAGTGCCGGGCGCTGGACCCGACGAAGCCCACCGTGGTCCCGCCGGCCTGCACCGGGTCGCCGTGCCCGGGCAGCTCGTCGGTGCTGCCGTCCAGGTGCAGGAAGACCAGGCGGCGCGGCGGGTGACCGAGGTTGTGCACCCGGGCCACCGTTTCCTGGCCGCGGTAGCAGCCCTTGCTCAGGTGCACCGCGGTCTCGATCCAGCCCATCTCATGGGGGATGGAGTTGTGGTCGGTGTCCAGGCCCGCCCGCGGGCGCCGGGCGGCGATCCGCAGCGCCTCGTGCGCCCACATGCCCGCCAGCACCGCCCCGCCCGCCTGCATCTTCGCCACAGCCTCGGGAAGCTGCGCGCGCGCCACGATCAGATCTACGGAGTACGCGCTGGCGATGGTGGCCGCCGGGGACCCGGCCAGGGCCTGCTGCGCGGCGGGCCCCTGGAGCGTGAGCACGGCGAACTCACCCGTCACGTCCTGCGGGTCGACCCGGAGCATGAACCGCATCGAGGTCAGGAAGGCCAGCAGCGCTTCCTGGGTGCCCGGGGTGACGTGCGCCCACAAGGCGGTGCCGTCGTCGGTCAGCGTCAGGTGGTGCTCCACGCGTCCCTGCGGGCTGAGGATCAGCGTCTCCGCGGCGCTGCCGGGGGCCAGCTGCTCCAGGTGCTGGGTGCTCAGGCTGTGCAGCCAGGACAGCCGGTCCTGGCCGGTGATCCGGATGACGCCGAGGTGCGACCGGTCGACCACGCCGGCCGAGGTGTCAAGGGCGCGCTGCTCGGCGTACGGGTCGCCGTAGTGGGCGGCCACGCCGGCGTCCAGGCCGGTGGCCGGCACCGCCCCGGGCGCGGCGAGGAGGGGGCTGTCCATGGGCCCAGGCTATGCGGTCCGCGTCGGACGGCAGTCCTCGCAGCGGCCGAACACGGTCAGGTGCCCGACGTCGGTCTCGAAGCCGAACTGCTCGTCGAGCGCGGCGGTCAGGCCGGCCACCGCGGCTGGGTCGACCTCGATGACCTTCTCGCAGTCCCGGCAGACCAGGTGCACGTGCTGGGCCTCGGCAGCCAGGTGATACCGCGGCGCGCCGTGGCTCAGGTGGGTGTGCGTGACCAGGCCGATCTGCTCGAGCAGCTCCAGCGTCCGGTACACGGTGGAGACGTTCACGCCGCGGGCGGTCTGCCGGATGTCGGCGAAGATCTCCTCCGGGGTGGCGTGCTCCAGTTTGGTGACCGCCTCCAGGACGAGCTGTCGCTGCGGGGTGACCCGGTAGCCGCTGGCCCGCAGGGTGTCGTCCCACGCCTGCGTCATAGCCAAAGTCTAGGGCGGCACGGCCGCCACTAAGGCCTACCGGAAAAGCATGTTGCCCACCGCTCGGGGCGTGCCGTAGCGTGCAGATCAACGCGGGAAAGGAGGTGGTCCAACAGAATGCATAGATGTCGGACTCGCGAGGTGGCTGTCAGCTAGCCGCCGTCCCGCCGACGCACACCGCGGTTGAGCCGCGGGGCGCGGATCACCGGTAGACCAGCGCGCGCCGGGAGGCGTGCGGCTGCGTGCCGCTCGACAGGCGGCGGCCGGCGAATATACGGCAGACACCGACCCCCGGGCCGACCGGCCTTTGTCCAGCCGGTCCCCGCGACTCCGGTCGCGGGAGAAGGCCCGGGGGCTTTTATGCCCCGACCTCTGTAGCCTTGGCCTCTGCGGCCGCGGCGCCGGACTCCACCCGCTTGAGCTGGGCCGAGATGTGCGACTGCAGCGGCTGGCCGACCGCGGCCATGTCGTAGGCCCAGCCCAGGTCGGTGCCGATCAGGCCGTAGAGCCGCCGGCCCCCGGTGTATTCCTTGGCCGACTCGGTGCGGACCACCGCGTCGGTGGCCATGTCGATCCTGGTCCCGGCGATCTCACCCAGGTACACCTCGACGAAGCCGGTCGGGTGGGCGAGCAGCACCTCCAGCTTGTTGTCCGGCTGCGGGCGCCAGTAGCCGGTCTCGGTGGCCAGCGGCGCGCCGATCGTGCCGTCCTCGTCCAGCCGCCAGGTCCGGCTGGTGTAGATCAGGAACGGCTTGCCGTTGTGGCTGAAGGTGATCTCCTGGCCGAAGTGGAAGCTCTCGATGGTCGGGTAGCCGCCGACGCCAGCGCCCTCCCAGCGGCCGAGCAGGAACAGCAGCGGGGTCAGGCTGGGGTGCGGCTTGACGTCGTCCATGACCGACAAGGTTAGAGCGTCCCAGCCGGTCGTACTGCCTGCTCCTCCCCGCTTCCTCATAGGCGCGAACCCAAGCGAGCCGGAGGAAGCGGGGCTGGCCCCGCACCAGAAGCGCTACGGCGCCGCCGTGCTCCGGGGGCTGGCTCGGGACGGCCCGAGCCGGGACAGTGCCAGCCGCAGCGCGCCGGTCTTGCGGCCTGGCGTCTGGCGGACGGACGGCGCGCTGAGCGCCACCAGGCGGCAGGCGAGGACGGCGCCGGCCAACGCGGCGACGGCGAACACGGCTACCAGCAGGATTCCGCTGACCTGTGCCGGCATGGGCCGAGTGTAGGCCGCCCGGCCCGGGCACGGCCGGTGACCCGCCGGGCTGGCGGGTTCCGGCGGGTTAGGGTTGCTCATGCCCTCTCACGCCCTGGTCGTCAAGATCACCTCGGGCACCGAGGATCCCGAGCGCTGCAACCAGGCGCTCACCGTGGCCGCCGCCGCCGTGGCCAGCGGTCTCGAGGTGTCACTGTGGCTCACCGGCGAGGCCGCGTGGCTGTCGCTGCCGGGCCGGGCCGGGAAGGTGGCCCTGCCGCACGCGGCGCCGCTGGCGGACCTGCTGGACGGGATCCTGGCCGCGGGACGGGTCACGCTGTGCACCCAGTGCGCGGCCCGGCGCGAGATCACCGAGCAGGACGTCATCAGCGGGATCAGGATCGCCGGGGCGGCCACCTTCGTGGCCGAGATCACCGCGGACGGCACGCAGGCGCTGGTGTACTAACGCGCCGCCCAGCCAGCGAGCCGCCGGCGAGAGCCGGCCAGCGCGCGCAGCGGCCGCGGCGCTGTTTGCCCGGCGAGCGGCCGGCGCTGCCGCGCTGTTTCCTGACGAGCGACGCTCGCGCGACGAAGGCAGCGACGATAGCGAGCGAGGAGGGAAGGCAGCGCGCCTTCAGCGGCCCTGCGCGAGTCAGCTAGCAGCCGCACCGCGGCGAGGCGCTCGCTGCGGAGCTGGCGGGCCCATTCCTCGGTTTCGGCGGGCAGCGGCGGCAGCGGGCCCACCGCCCAGGTGAGCAGCAGGTCGGCCAGGCCGGGGTTCCGGACCAGGGCCGGGCCGTGCAGGTAGGTGCCCAGAATGCGGCCCGCGTAGGCGCCCTCGGTGCCGTCGCCGTTGCCCACGCCGATGCTGACCCGGGCCAGCGGGCGGGCGCCAGGACCGATCCTGGTCATGCCCTGGTGGTTCTCGAAGCCGGTCAGCTGCGGCACGCCGAGCTCGGGGTCGACGTCGGCGACGATCTCGCCCACGCCGCGCCGCTCGCCCCGGCCGCTGCTGATGTCGATCAGGCCCAGGCCGGCCACCGGCTCGCCCTCGGCACCGCCGAACTCCGTGCCGACCAGCTGGTAGCCCGCGCAGACCGCGAAGATGACCGCGCCACGGGCGGCGACCTCGGTCAGCCCGCCGTCGGCCTGCAGCCGCCGGGCGGCCAGGATCTGGGGCAGGTCCTCGCCGCCGCCGAGCAGGTAGATGTCGCCGCTGCGGGGGATCTGCTCGTCGGCGTTGACCTCGACGCACTCGACCTCGATGCCGCGCAGCCGGGCCCGGCGCTTGAGCACCAGCAGGTTGCCCCGGTCACCGTAGGTGCTCAGGAGATCGGGGTACACCCAGACCAGCCGGAGGCTGCCGGCCCGGCGGCGGCGCCGCCCCGGGCGCCCGGCGCCGGTATCCGGCTGGCCGGAGCTGTGCTGACCGGAGCTGTGCTGGCCAGAGCTGTGCTGGCCGGTATATGACCCCCCGGTGGCGAACGGGGCGGTGGGCGGGTCGGCGTCCCAGTCCGGGCTGGTTCCGTTCGGCCCGGGAGCCGGCGGCGTGGTCATGCGGGTCTCCTCCTCAGCCCGCCCGGCCCAGCGTCACCCGGATCTGCTGGAAGGCGGTGTAGTTCGCGATCACGTCGAGCGGCCCGGGCGGCACCTGGTCCGTCGCCTCGTCCACCCCGCTGACCAGCTGGAACGGCACCTCGTCCGCTTCCAGCCGGACCGCGAGGTCAAGCTGGCGCTCGCCGGCCACGAAGACCGGCCGGCCGCGCAGCACACGGTAGTCCACGTCCCACAGCCACGACGTGTCCTTGCCGTCGGGGGTCTGGGCGTTGACCGCCAGCAGAACCGGCACGTTGCCCGGGGTGAGCACGTCGAAGGCCTCCAGCCAGCCGGCCGGGTTCTTGGCCAGCAGCAGCCGCAGCGTCCGGCCGCGCCGTTCGACCTGCGTGTACCGGCCGGCCACCGATTTCACCTCGCGCAGCCGGGGCAGCGCCTGGCTCACGTCGCCGCCGAAGAAGTCGGCCACGGCCAGGGCCATCACCGCGTTGGACCGGTTGGCCCGGCCCGGCAGCGACAGGTTCAGTTCCTGCACCCGGCCGCTCGCGTCGATGACCTTGGAGCCGTCCAGCACCCAGCGCGCCGACGGGCGGGTGAACGGGCACTCGCCGCACCGCCAGCCGAGTTCGTCCCGGCGCAGGTGCGAGCCGCACTCCGGGCAGCACCAGGAGTCCTCGTGCCAGCGCTGCCCGGCCGCCACCCAGGTCACCCTCGGCGCGCCGGACGCGGCCCAGACGATCAGCGGGTCGTCCGCGTTGGCGATCACCTGGCAGCGCGGGGCCGCGGCCAGGGCCTCGCGCCAGCGCCGGGCCACCATCCAGATCTCGGCCGCCCGGTCCATCTGATCGCGGCTCAGGTTGAGCAGCGTGACCACCCGCGCCCCGGTGGCCTTCAGCACCGCCGGGATGAACTTCTCGTCGGTCTCCAGCACCGCGAACGGGGCACGGCGGGCCCGGCTCAGCGCGGACACCAGGCCGGCCTCCATGTTCGCCCCGAACGCGTTGGTCGCCACGTCCTGGCCGAGCGCGCCCAGCGCGGCGGTGATCAGCCGGGTCGTCGTGGTCTTCCCGTTGGTCCCGGTGACCAGCACGACCTGCCGGTCCGCGGACAGCAGCTGCAGCAGGTTCGGCTCCAGCCGGAGGCTGAGCACGCCGCCGATGACCGACCCGTCACCACGTCCGGTCAGCCGGGAGGCCCGGCCGGCCACGCTGCCCACCAAGATGGCCAGCCGCGCCCGGAGCGGAAGCTTTCCCATGGCGGCTGAGCCTATAGGCCCGCTAACGGGATCGATAGCCCGTTGCAATCGCCCGGTCCCGCCCGGTGCCTGCCGCCAGGCCCGCGCCCCAGCTGACGCGTTGTTCGCCGACGATGTGCCATCGCACGGGCTATAGGCCGTGCGATGGCCATCGACGCGCCTGGGGCGAGGCTCAGCCCGCCGCTAGGGCGCGGGGGCGGCGAGGCCGGGGCCGGCTGACGGGGCGGTGTCTGCGGCGGGGCTGGCGGCGGGCGTGCCGTCGCCGGGCCCTGAGCCCGCCTGGGGACTGCGGGCCGGGCCTGCGGCGGCCGGGGCGGGACCAGCCGGGCCTCCGTTGCCTCCGTTGCCGGCCGCGGTGGCGATGAAGCGGCGGGGCCAGGACAGCACCGGCTCCAGCCAGCCCGCGATGCCCATCTCGCCGGCCGCCTGGCGGAGCTGGCCGCGATGACTGGCGCCGATCACCACGCTGGCCAGGTCGCCGGCGAAGGCGGCCTGGTCGTCCGCGCCGAGAAGGGCGGTCCAGGCGGGCATCCGGTTGCGGGCCAGCTCCATCGAGTACCGGCTGCGGCGCAGCCCGCTGACCCGCTGCCCGATCCGGGTGCCGGGCTCGTCCGGCACGCCGGGCAGCGCGAAGTCCAGCCGCGGGGCCGGGCCGAAGACGTCCGGCGGGTCGCTGTCCATCGGGTAGACCCGGTCGATCTCGTGCAGCCAGCGCAGCGGCGGGATCACCCACTCCGGGCCCGGCCGGGTCCCCGCGCCCTTGCCGCCGGACAGGATGCGCTGCGCGGTGTCCGCCGCCTCGGCGGCCAGCCGGTCCGTGTCGAGCCAGGTCCGCACGGCCAGCGCCCGGCTGGCCAGGCCCCGCTCGAGGACAGTAGCCAGCAGGCACTCGCGCAGCCGCGGGTCGAGCTCGGCCCACCGCTGCTTCAGCGGGGCGGGCACCACCGGCACCGGGCGGCTGGTCAGGAAGGCCAGCAGCAGGGCCTCGGCCCAGATCCGCAGCCAGGCGTCGTCCGGTTCGGCGGCCAGCAGGTCCGCGGTGCGCAGCTCGACCAGCGTGCAGGGCCGCCCGGTGACACAGGCGGGCCCGCAGGCGGCCGCCCGGCGGCGGGCGGCCAGGGCGGTCGCGCCGCGGGCGGCCACCCCGGCGCGGGTCACCGCGGCCCGCTCCCGGTGCTCGCCGTACGGCACCCGGACCCGCAGCGGCCGGTCCATCCCGTCCGCGAACACCGCGGCCACGCCCGGCTCCAGGGACACCACCTGGCGGGACTGGTCCGGGCTGAGGTTCATGGTGGCGCCGACCAGCTCCCGGTCGTCGGCCGCGGGCAGCCGGTGCAGGATCTTCAGCGCCGAGTTCTTGATCACGTCGGGGACCAGCTTGGCCGGGATCTGCTCGGCCACGATGATCCCGGTGCCGTAGGCCCGGATCTCGGCCAGCAGGCTGGCGAACAGCTCGACCGCGTGCTCGCTCGGCCCGTGCCGGGCCGCCCGCAGCAGCCGGTGCGCCTCCTCGATCACGATGACGTGCCGCAGCCCGCCCACCGTCTCCCCGGCCGCACCGAACCCGCCGTCCTCACCAGCACCGCCAGCCTCACGGCCTGTGGTCCCGGCGTCCGCACCGGCCCCGGGGGTCTCCGCAGCGGCCTCGATGGCCCCGGAATCGCCGGCTGGCGCCCCCGATGCCGTATCCCTGAAATCTTCGCCGGACGATCCTGGAGCTGCGCCGCGTGCCCGCAGCCGGAGGTACTCGACGATCCGGATGATCAGCGTCCCGATCAGGAACGCCTTGTCCTCGTCGTTGGCCACGTCCTCAATGGCCAGGACCACGTTGCGGCGCAGAAGCCGGCCGATGTCCGCCGGGTGCCCGCCCTCGAAGAACCGGCCCGCCGAGCCGATCCGCAGCGACCGCAGCCGGACCTCCACGAACCCGCGCACGTCGGCCTGGAGCTCCCGGCCGTACCCGACGTCGTCAATGACGTCCAGCGCGGCCTGCTGCAGCTGCGCCAGCGTGGGCACCACCGGGCCGGACGCCGCCCCGGGCAGGCCGGCCCCGGTCACCGGGTCCCACCCGCAGTCCGCGTACACCCGCTGCAGCGCCTGCGACATGATCTGCGGGAACGGCTCGTCGGCCGCGAAGGCGGCCAGGAACAGGGCCCGGACCATGTCGATATGCGCCTGGATCGGGTAACCCGGCTCGGGCGCCAGCGGGTTCACCGACAGCGGCACCGCGCCCGGGTCGGCCGGGCTGATCACGGTCAGCTGGCCGGCTGGCCGAGCCGGCCCGCCATCGCCGCGTACTCCGACTTCGCGGGCTCGATCGCCAGCCAGGGCACGCCCGCCCGGGTGAGCTGCTCCAGCAGGTGCCGGACGGTCTGCGACTTCCCGGACCCGGTCGCGCCGGCCACCAGCGCGTGCCGGTTCAGGCTGGCCATCGGCACCAGGAACGTACCGACCGCCCGGTCCTGGCCGTCCAGGATCACGCCGAGGTCCACGGCCGGCCCCGGCCCGGCCTCACTGGTCAGGTCGAACGAGCCCGGCTCGCGGATCCGCACCCCGGGGATCTCCCGGTGCGGCAGGCCGGTCAGCGCGGCCAGCGCCCCCGCCGTCGCGGAGAACGGGATCTGCGCGCCATCCGCCGCGTCCGCCAGCTTGATCACCAGCGCGTCGGCCAGCTCGTGCGCGCCCTCGCCGGTGCGCAGCCGGTACGGGTGCCCGGCCGCGGCGGCCGACCCGACCAGCACCGGGGCGAGCAGGCTCAGCTCGGCCTCGGTCGCCGCCCCGGCCAGCACCCGCACGTTCCACAGGCCCGCCTCGCGGAACGCGTCCAGCTCGGCGAGCCGGAACTCGGCCCGCTCGGTGTCCAGCCGGGCCCGTTCCTCGTCGTACCGGCGCAGCACGTTCAGCTGGGTGCGCAGGTCGCTGATCTCGGCGTCGATCAGGTCGGTTGGCTCGGCCACCACCAGCCAGCCGAACGGCCGGGGCATCAGCGACACCAGCGTCGACTCGAACAGCGACGGCGGGACCCCGGCCCCGCCCGCGCCGCCCCCGCTGTCCGGGCCCCCGCCGTACCCGGAGACGCCGTACCCGGCCCCGCCGCCGCCCGGCCAGGCCAGGCCGCCGGCCCCGGCCCAGGCCGCGCCCGTCCCTGACCCGTAGCCGTACCCGCCGCCCCCGGGAGCGGCCAGCCCGGCCGTCCAGCCCGACAGCGGCACCGCGAGCCGCGCCGGGCACGGCGCCCACACCAGCTGGTCCAGGTCGGCCAGCCAGTCGCCGGCCAGCGGCTCGCCGTGCGCGCCCGCCGGGAACAGGAGCTCGGTCACGTCGCCGCTGCCCGGCCCGCCGCCGTCCGGCCCGGGCAGCGGGCCCGCGTTGGTGATCAGCTCGAGCGGCGCACCGCCGCCCCGCGACAGCCACCCGGCGATGAACGGCCGGCGGCGGCGGACCGCGTGCAGCGCGGCGGGCAGGATCGACACGTAGTCGGCCTCGGCGGAGCCGTGGCCGCTGCTGTGCGGGGCGACCGCCAGGACCCGGTACCACGGCCCGACCGTGCCGCCCCCGATCCCCGAGGTTCCGCCCACCTTGTGTGCATATCAGGCCCGCGCCCCCGGTGCCAGCGGGTTCGCCGACCCCGCGCTCACCCCACGCCCACCCCGCGGCCGCGCGGCCCGCGCTCAGTGGCGGAAGGTCCGCCAGTCCAGCCGTTGCGGCGGCGGGCCGAGGTTCGGCGGCGGCCCGCCCGGCAGCGCCTCCTGCCGGGCCTCGTCCAGGCTGGCCAGCGTCGCGGTGGGCAGCGTGATCAGGCCCGGGTTGGCGTCGGCCAGCACCAGCTGGCGCCCGTCCGGCGAGGCGTACGAGATCAGCACCGCGCTCGGCGGCAGCTGCTGCAGCTCGTGCGCCTCGACCAGGAACTCCCGGGACCGCTGCCTGGTCCTGGCCTGGGACGCCGACCCGCCCACCGCCTCCGAGGTGGACCGGCCCCACGCGGTGCTGCCGCTGATGCCCGACGTCACGGACCGGCTGGCCGACGTGCCGGCCGACTCGCTCCGGTCCCGCCCGGACGACTCGCTGGCCGGCCCGAACGGACCCGCCAGGCGATCACGGCTCCGGCCCGACGACCGGCTCTGGGCGGACGTCTCGCTGACCGACAGCGAGTCCCCCGCCGAGACCGAGCCGCCCACCGTGCTCGTGTACGAATCGCCGGCCGTGCCGGTTACCGTCAGCCCGACCGTTTCGGTCAGCTGGCTGATCACGAACCGGTGCTCGGTGCCGATCTGCTCGCTGGCCGCCTTGGCGTCGTCGGCGTTGCCGAGACGCATGAACGCGACCGCGGCGTTCCCCCGGCCGAGCCGCTGCCGGACCGGCCCGGGAATGGTCCGGTAGGCCAGCACCAGCCCGGTGCCCGACCGCTCGGCGGCCGCGGTCAGCCCGTCGATCAGTCCCGGCGGCAGCCGCTCCGCGCCGAGCACGCACAGCGTGTGCGCCCACGGCCGGCCCACCGGCGCCCGCCGCAGCAGCTGGGTCAGCGCGGCCACCAGATACCGGCCGGTCACCTCGTTGCGCAGCTCGCCCGCCCGCTGGTCGAGCCAGGCCACCCGCAGCCGGCTGTCCGGCTGCGATACCGGGTCCGCGGCCAGCTCGTCCAGCATCCGCAGCCGGGATTCCAGCGCCCAGGCCCGCTCGAGCACCACGCGGTCCGCCGCGCCGCGCCCGTACAGGCCGGCGACCTGGTCGAGTTCGGCCGCGGTGAGCAGCCCGGCGCGCAGGTCGGCCCGCGGGTCGCCGATCTGCGCCAGCGCCCGGAGCGCGGCCGTCACGGCGCAGATCCGCGCCCCGTCCGGCAGCACGGCCAGCACCCGGTCCAGGATCGCGCTGTCGCTGACCGGGTCGCCGCGCCGGCCGGTGTCCGGCCCGCTGGCCGGCTCATCCTCGCTGGCCGTCACGGCCAGCAGCTCGGCCGTGGCCTCCCGGCCGAGCCCGGTGCCCAGCGCCAGCCGCGGCAGGTCCCCCGGCAGGACCCACACCTGCGGGCCGAACCCGCCCCTCGCCGCCGCGGCGAGCAGGTCGCCGGCCACCCCGCCCTCGGTCAGGTCCACGACCGTGACCTCCCCGCCCGCGTCCAGCCGCGGCGCCGCGATCATGGTGAGCAGCGCGGACCAGCCCGCCAGCGTCCCGCCCGCCACATCGACCCGGTCGATCCCGGCCGGCAGCGGAACCGCGTACCACTGCCGCTGGGAGTCGAACGCGGTCCGGCGGGCCTGCCAGTCGCGGAACCTCCGCGCGTGCGACTCCTGCCGCGCGGTCAGCCGCCGCTGCTGGGTTTCCTTGATCACCGTGACCCGGTGCTGCTCGGCGGCCAGCCGGTCCCGCAGGTCGCGCCGGCCGGCCCGGATGACCTGGCCGCAGCGGGCCGCCACGGCCAGCGCCGCCGCGGCCACGACGGCGGCCAGCGGCAGGCTGACCTCCCCGGCCTGCCACAGCGCCAGCGCCCCGCCGAGCAGCACCCCGGCCGCGCCGATCGCCACCAGGTACGGCCGGTCGAGCAGGCCCTCCTCGCGCCGTTGCGCGGCCACCCAGTCCGGGCTCACCTGCTCCGCCTCCGGCGGCACCGGGCGCCGCGGCGGCGGGCCAGGATCCGGCCGCAGCAGCGCGTACTGCCAGCCCAGGTACACCCGGTCGCGGCGCTGGCCGCCGCCCGGCGCGGGCCCGCTCATCCCGGCCGCCCGGGCAGCTCCGCGGGCACGGCCCGGCAGCCGGTGCGGACCCGCCGCCTCGGCCCCCGCACGATCAGCGCGAGCTCCTCACCGCGCGGGCTGAGCAAGGCGGCCGGCGGCACGTCCGTACCGTTGCTAAAGGGATACGGTGCCGGGGGCGCGGGCCCCGCCACCTCCGCCGGATCCGCCGCTGGCGCGCCGGGTCCCCGCGCCGTCCAGGTGCCGGACGGCTCCGGTCCGGGCACCCGCCGCGCCCAGGCGGGCACGGGCTGCGGCTGCGGGGCGGGCGGCAGCTCCGGGCCCGTGCCCGGCCGCCAGCCGGCCGCCGCGGCCCGGCCCCTGGCTCCGGCCGGCCCGGCGCCCGCCGCCGCGGCCGGGGCCTGCGCGGTGCTGACCGCGGCCAGCGGGCCGGTGCCGGGCTGGGCGCTGGCCAGGCCGGCCAGCTCGGCCGCCGCGGCCTCGTCGCCCACCGGGTGCAGGGCCAGCACGTTGACCGCACCGGCCAGGCTGGCCGCGGCGCCCGCCGACGTGGTGCTGAGCACGACCGTGAGCCCGGCCCGGTAACCGGCCGCCGCCAGCTCCGCCAGCGCCACCGACGGCAGCTGCTCGCAGCCGCTGAACCAGGCCACCGCGTCCCCGCTGACCCCCATCGCGCGCAGGTCGGCGCACAGTGCCAGCGCGTCGGCCAGCACCAGCCGGCCGATCATGGCCGCCGCCGGGCCGTGCTCGGCCGGGTCGAGCGCGAACAGGCCCACCGCCCGTTCCCGCAGGATCCGCCCCAGGCCGAGCTGCTCCCGGCCGCGGCCGAGCCAGCGCCCGGCCGGCGCCGCGGTGAGCCGGGCCAGCTGCCCGGCCACGTCGGCCAGCCCGCCAGGGTCAGCCTTCAGCAGCGCGGTGACACTGGCCAGCCGGGTGGCCATCGCCGCCCGGTGCGGGTGGTGCGAGGGCACCTGCCGCAGCCGGGCGGCCAGCGCGGCCGGGTCGAGCAGGCCGGTGACGTCGGCCAGCACCGGCTGGTCCGCGTGCGGCGGCGCCGCACGCCGGATGGCGAACAGCTCGGTGAGGTAGGCGGCGCAGCCGCGCTGCCGCCCGTCCGGGCCGCCGGGCCAGTCCAGCAGGCCGGTCAGCAGCGCCGCCGCCCGGGCCGGGTCACCGGTGCGCAGCGGGTCGTAGTAGCCGGGGCCGGCCGGGCCGAACTCGTAGAGCGGCGCCCCGGCCGCCGTGCTCACCGCGGCCAGCGCCCCGGCCAGCCAGCCGCGCTGACCGGCCAGGTCGACGACCACGACCGGCTTGCGCCGCCGGATCGCGGCGTGCACGAACCGGAACCCGGTCGCGGGCGGCCCGGGCCCGGGCGGGCCGTCCTGGCCGGCCGGCCCGGCAGACTCCGGCTCCCGCCCGGCCACCAGCACCCCGCCCTCGGCCTCGGCCCAGGACACCGCCGCGCTGCGGCCGTCCGCGGCCACGCCCAGCCGGCTGCCGTCCCTGGTCAGCACGCCGCCCGCCCGGATGGCCCGGCGGGTGTACCAGCGCCGGGCGGCCACGATCAGCCCGGTCCTGGCCGGGCGGACCGCCTCCGCGTCGGTGTGCAGCCAGTCCAGCCAGTCCGCAATGGCGGCCTCGGCCGCGCCCAGCACCAGGGCCAGCGGCAGCTGCCGCGGCAGCCAGGTCCCGGCGCCGGCGAACGCCGTGCCCAGGTGCAGCAGGCGGCTTGGCTCGCCGGGCACCCCGGCCAGGTACGCGGCGACCTGCCGCGGCCCGGCCAGCAGCCCGGAAACCGCCGCCGCCGGGCCGATCGCCAGCGCCCAGGCCAGGCCCACCCCGGCCGGGACGGTCAGCCACGTCCACCGCCACCGGACCAGCCGGCCGGTCAGGTATAAGGCCGCCGCGAACGCCAGGGTCAGCTGGGCGAACAGGAGGTGCCCGATCAGGGCGGCGGTGATCAGGCCGGCGATCAGGTCAGCGCGCCGGGGCAGGTCCCGGGGAATGAGGTAACGAGCGCGCCGCGGCCCGGGGGCCGCGGCGGTAGCTCCGCGTGCAGGCATTTCCGGTCAAGAATCCCAGTCCTGCAGGGCGTGTGTCCAGGCACCGGTGAAACTCCGGCCGGTTCCCTCCGGGGTCTCGACCGCGATCCGGAACAGGTCGGGGCGGAGCACGGCCACGGTCAGCGCGGCCGGGCGGCCGGTGCCCGGCTCCTCGAACCGCACGGTCAGCATCGCGGCCGGCTGACCCGCGGTCAGCTTCAGGCTCCTGGCCACCGCGGGCGGCGGCGGCTGCATTTCCAGGAACGCGGAGCGGGGCAGCCAGGCCACGGGCGGGTCGCCGGCCTGACCGCCGTCACCGCCGCCCTGGCCGTTGCCGTCCGGGCCGTCGCCGCCCTGACCGTCGCCCGGGCCAGCTGACGCGGTCAGCGCCTGCCCGGGGAGGGGCAGCACGCTCAGCGCGGCGGCCGGCACGCTGTCCGGCCCGGCCGGCGGGCCGGCGACGAACCGGGCCAGGTAGGCGGTGGCCAGCGCGGCGGGCTCCCCGCCGGCCGTCCACAGCAGCCGGACCACGCACGCGGACTCACCCGGCGGCACCCCCAGCGACCAGCCGATGTCCTCGGGCACCCGGCGCCACGACACGTGCCTGCTCCGGCAGTCGAGCTGGCCGCCCATCGGGTCGACCAGCGCGGCCAGGCCCGGCGCGCCCTCCAGCGAAATCAGGTAAACGGTGAGTCCTTGAGCCGGCTGGAGACCGCGCCCCACAGGCCGACTTCCTTGAGCCGGTTCTCGGCGATGTCCTTCAGCCCGGACTTGCTGGCCAGCTTGTGCGCCCGGGCCCCGGCGACCACGTTGTCGATGATCGACATCGGGAACGGGTTGGGCCGCTGGAACACCATGCCGACCCGGCGCCGCAGCGACATCAGCTCCACGCCCGAGCCGAAGATGCTGTTGCCCTCCAGCATCACGTCGCCGTCGTGGCGGTAGCCGGTCACCTTGTCGTTCATCCGGTTGAACGTCCGCAGCAGCGTGCTCTTCCCCGAGCCGGTCGGGCCCAGCAGCGCGGTGATCCGGCTCCGCTGGAAGTCCGTGTCGATGTCGCTGAGCACGGCGCGGGTCCCGAAGCTGAGCGTCAGGTCGACCGTCTTGAAGCTCACACCGTACTCGGCGGAGGACCCGTTCCCGGATGCCTGCTGCACCGTCGCCTGCCGCGGCAGCTCTGGCCCGGGTCCGGCCGGATCAGCCTGGATTGACACCTGCGTCTCGCCCCCAAGCTCATGGGTTCCCGCCGCGAGCCGCCCCGCGACGTGGTTCATCCTGGGCGGGCCAGGTAACGAGAAGTTGGATAACAGACGAATGTGCAAGCGACGAATGCGTGGCAAGAAGGGAAACAGGGGTCAGGAACGCCGAAAGCCGGGCCCTTGCCCAGGACCCGGCTCTCGGTGTCGTTATCTGGCCGTGACCTCGGCTTTCGTTACGGCCGCGGCCCCGTGGTGCTCAGACCGGGTGCTCAGACCGGGTGCTCAGACCGCGACCTCCAGCTCGGTGACCTCGCCGATGGCCGCGGACACGGTCCGCTCGGCCCGGATCCCGCCGGGCGCGAGCACCCGGAGCTTCCAGGTGCCGGGCGCGGCGAAGAAACGGAACCCGCCGTCCTCGCCCAGCGGCACCTCGGCCACGAACTCGCCGCCGTCGTTGAGCAGCCGGGCGTAGCCGGACGGCACCGCGGCGCCGCCGCTGGTCACCCGGCCCTGCACGACCGCTTCCTTGCCGCCGTCCTTGCGCACCTTCGCCCCGCCAACCGGGGCGCCACATCCGCCTGTCGTCACTGACCGTCCCCAACCTCGATCGGGACCCCGACCAGGGACCCGTATTCCGTCCACGACCCGTCGTAGTTCTTCACGTTCGCCTGGCCGAGCAGCTCGTGCAGCACGAACCAGGTGTGTGCGGACCGCTCGCCGATCCGGCAGTAGGCGATCGTGTCCTTGCCGAAGTCGACCCCGGCCTCGTCGCCGTACAGCGCGCGCAGCGCGTCGTCCGACTTGAACGTGCCGTCTTCCTCGGCCGCCTTGGACCAGGGCACGTTCTTCGCGGTGGGGATGTGGCCGCCGCGCTGGGCCTGCTCCTGGGGCAGGTGGGCGGGGGCCAGCAGCCGGCCGGCGAACTCGTCCGGCGACCGCACGTCGACCAGGTTCTGCTGCCCGATCGCGGCCACGACCTCGTCGCGGAACGCCCGGATCGCGGTGTCCTGGTCCTTGGCCTGGTAGCTGGTGGCCGCGCGCTTGCGGCACCTCGGTGACCAGCTCGCGGGAGTCGAGCTCCCACTTCTTCCGGCCGCCGTCGAGCAGCTTGGTGTTCTGGTGCCCGTACAGCCGGAAGTACCAGTACGCGTAGGCGGCGAACCAGTTGTTGTTGCCGCCGTACAGCACGACGGTGTCGTCGTTGCCGATGCCCCGCGCGGACAGCAGCGCCTCGAAGCCGGCCTTGTCCACGAAGTCACGGCGGACCGGGTCCTGCAGGTCCGCCTTCCAGTCGATCTTCACCGCGCCGCGGATGTGGCCCTTGTCGTACGCGCTGGTGTCCTCGTCGACCTCGACGATGACGACCCCGGGGTCGCCGCGGTGGGCTTCCAGCCACTCGGCGTCCACGAGCACATCAGATCGGCTCATCGGGAACCTCCTTGTTCAGATACGGCCCGCGCCGGTCATCGCCCGGCCCGGCCAGATTCGGCGGATTAGCAGATACATCTCGCAGCCAAGGCAGAGCCCGAAGACCCCGTTGAGGAACGCCGCGAGCACTCCAGCAGCAGCGGCGGCCAGGCCGAGCGCGGTCGCGCCCGTCGCATAGCCAATCACGCCGACGATGCTGATAACGAGCCCGGCACCCTGCGCGAACCGCGGCGGGGCCGCGGGCTCGAGCTCGGCGGGCGGGCCCAGCCGGGGCCGGATCAGCCACCGGTACAGCAGGCCGTAGGGCGACCTGGGCAGGCCCAGGGTCACCCCGGCCGCGAACACCAGCCCTTGTGCGGCCAGCAGCCAGACGCTGCCGGTGATGAGCACCACGACGAAGACCACGAGGGTCACCAGTGCACCGAAGCGCGGTCCCCTGGGGTCGATCTCCATCGGCGGTTTCCTTCCGCGAGGCTGGCCGGTCCTTCTCGGTCCGGCCCGGCCGCGCGCTCGCCGCTGGGTGCTGGCGGGCTAGCGGGCCTGGCCGGGCAAGACGGGACACCGCCCGGTCGCCAGCCGGCAGTAGTCCACCACCCGGCGCCTGGTCAGCACCAGACCCGCCCCGTTTCCTGGCGTGCGCCTCATATCCACCGGTCCGCAGGATAAAGCACGTCAGGTCACCTCGCCCAGGGCCGCGATGACGTCGGCCTTGCGCGGCTGCCCGCTGGCCCGGCGGGCGATCCGCCCGTCCGGGCCGAGGACCAGGACCGTCGGCGTGCGCCGCACGTCCAGGCGGCGGACCAGGTCCAGGTGCGATTCGGCGTCGATTTCCACGTGCGCGATCCCGTCGGTCATCGCGGCCACGTCGGCCAGCACCTGGCGGGTCGCCCGGCAGGGCGCGCAGAACGCGGTGGAGAACTGAACCAGCGTGGCCCGCGCGCCGAGCGGCGCGCCCAGGTCAGCCGTTGTCAGCCCGGGTCCCGCGGGCGCGGCCCCGGCCGGGCCGCCGGCGGCCGGACGGGCGGGCCGCATGGTGCCGTTGCGGGTGCGGTACAGCAGGCCGGTCGCGGTGGCCAGGGCAAGCGCCGCCACCGCCACGATGATCCCTGCCGTCACGAGGGATAGAGCACTGCGGACAGGCCGGTCATTCCCGCCTGGCCGGACAAGGACTTAAGTCGTCGGGATGTTCAGCAGGTCCTGGCCGCCGGACCAGATCTGGAACCCGACCACGTCCTGCTCCTGCAGCGCCGAGGACGCCGGGTACTCGGCCTCCCCCGTCCCGTACGGGACTTTCCAGCTGCCGGCCGGGAACCTCTTCCCGTCCGCGTTCACCACCCACATCGTGCAGGAGATACCCGGCGCGACGCCGCTGACCTTCACGTCTATCGCGGTGCCCCAGGTGACCTTCCGGTAGGAAACGGTGGCGGCTACGCCGGTGACGGGGTTGGACGCCGAGACCACCTCGGCTGCCGCGGTGATCGCGGGCTGGCTCTGGCCGCCAGGGATCAGGAAGTGCGCGCCCGCGACCCCGGAGGCGATCGCGAACACCACCGCCGCCGCGGCGGCCAGGATGCCCCGCCAGCGCCCGGTGGCGCGCCGCGCGGCGACCTCCTTCAGCAGCCGGGCCAGCAGCTCCGCGGGCGGCTCTTCCAGGTCGCGCAGTTCCGCGCTTTCCAGGATGACCCGCTCGGCGTCCCGGGCCGGCACCCGGCCGAGCAGCGCGGGCAGGCCGGCCAGGCCGGCCAGTTCCTCGCGGCACTCGCGGCAGCCAGCAAGATGAAGGTCGACCAGCATCCGCTCAGCCGGATCGAGGGCGCCCACGACGTAGACGCCGAGCGACTGGCGCATGTTGTGGCAGGCCGGGTTGCTCATGGCGCAAGCCCCCGTTCCTCCAGGGCCAGTTTCAGGGCCCTCAGCGCGTAGAAAGTCCGTGATTTGACGGTGCCTGCCGGGATGCCGAGGACGACCGCGGCCTCGGCGACCGACTTGCCCCGGTAGTACGTCTCCAGCAGCACGCCCCGGTGCTCGGGCCGCAGCGACTTCAGCGCGTCGGCGACCGCCCAGGACTCCAGCGCCCGCTCGGCCTCGTCCGGCGCCGGGACCAGCTCGAGGGCGGCCTCGCCGACCTCGCGGGGCCGGGCCTTCCTGGCCCGGTAGGCGTCCACGGCCAGGTTCCTGGCCACGGCGAACAGCCAGGGACGCGGCGGCCGTTCCGCGATCGCGTCAGGATGCTGCCACGCCCGCAGCAGCGTCTCCTGCACGATGTCCTCCGCGCGTTGCCGGTCACCACTGGTGAGATGCATGGCGTACCGCAGCAGCGGTCCGGCGTGCTCGGCATAGAGCGTGCGCACAAGGACGTCGTCAGATACGACGTCGGAGCCTCGCCGGCCTGCTTTGATGCCCGCCACACCCAGGTGAACGCGCCGTCCGGCCTTGCGGTTCACGACTTTTCCCAGAAAGTTACCCCGACGTAGCGGATTGGCCCGCCGCGGCGGGTTTCCCGGCTAGCCACCGGCGAACGGCGGCAGCACCTCGATCACCGCCGCTTCGTCGAGCCGGACCGATTCCGGGGCCCGGGTGCCGACCGGCGCGCCGTCGATCAGGAATGCGGACCGGGCCAGAACCTGGCGGAACCGGGGGGCGGACGGGGCGCTGCCGCCCGCCTGGGCCAGGGCTTCGGCCAGGGTCAGGGCTGCGACCTGCTCTTCCGTCGCGCCCGCCGCGTCCTTCGCGGCCGCCCAGTACCGAAACGTCACTATGGCCATGTCAGCTATCCTCGCATCTAGCGAGTCCTGGGCAGCGGCGCCATGGTTCTCGCGGGCAGTCCAGGCGCAGTGCCGCGGACGCAACCGCGGACCGGAGGTGGCAGCAGTTGAGCGACGTGCTCCTGCTCTCAGGCGCCCAGGACCCCTCGGCTGACATCCTGCCCTCGCTCGGCTTGCTGCCGCACTCTGTCAGGCTAGCGCCTGCCGAGGTGGCCTCGGTCGCCAGCGGACCGCTGGCCGACGCCGTGCTGATCGACGCGCGGCGCGATCTGGTCGCCGCCAAGGGCCTGTTCCGCCAGCTGCGCGCGGCCGGCCTGGAGATCCCGCTGCTCGCCGTGGTGGCCGAGGGCGGCTGGGCGGCGATCACCGCCGACTGGGGGGCCGATGACGTCATGCTGCACACCGCGGGCCCGGGCGAGGTCGAGGCCCGGCTGCGGCTGGCCATTGGCCGCCGCACGGCCGGCGGCCGGCCGAGGCGGGCGAGATCAGGACCGGCGACCTGGTGATCGACGAGGCGAGCTACACGGCCCGGCTGCGCCGCCGCACGCTGGACCTGACCTTCAAGGAGTTCGAGCTGCTGAAGTTCCTGGCCCAGCACCCGGCCCGGGTGTTCACCCGGTCGCAGCTGCTCCAGGAGGTCTGGGGCTACGACTACTTCGGCGGCACCCGCACGGTCGACGTGCACGTCCGGCGGCTGCGCGCGAAGCTCGGCGCCGAGCACGAGCAGATGATCGGCACCGTGCGCAACGTCGGCTACCGGTTCGTCCCGCCGCCGGCCAGGACCGCGGCACGGGCGGACGGGGGCAGCTCGCCAGACGGCGGGAGCCCGCCGTCTGATGACCGTGGCCGGGGCGCCGACCCGGCCACGAACCGCGAGCGCGCCCGGCACGGCCGGCCCGGCACCCCGGTGGCGGCCCATGCCGACGCCTGACCGGCCAGCTGGCCAGATCGACGTCCGCGAGGCGCTGACCCGGGCCGACGCGGCCGAGGTGGCCAGCCTGGTCGAGGCCGCCGCGCGGGCCGACGGGGTGACGCCGCTGTCCGAGCATGTGCTGCTGCACCTGCGCTACGGCGACGACCCGGGGGCCAGGGACCTGCTCCTGAGCGACGGCGGCGCGCTCGCCGGGTTCGCCCACCTGGACCCGGCCGGACCCGATGGTCCGGCCGGCGAGCTCGTCATCCATCCCCGTGCCCGGCGCCGCGGGCTCGGCCTGCAGCTGGCCAGGGCCCTGCAGGCCGAGTCGGGCCGGCTGGCGCCGCCCGGTGGCCCGGCCCTGCGGGTCTGGGCGCACGGCGGGCTGCCCGCGGCCGCCGTGCTGGCCGAGGCGGCCGGCTTCGGCCTGGCCCGCTCGCTGTACCAGCTGCGGCGGCCGCTGGACAGCGCGATCGACCCGCCGCGGATCCCGGACGGCGTCACGATCCGGTCCTTCGTGCCCGGCCAGGACGAGCAGGCCTGGCTGGCGGTGAACGCCCGGGCCTTCGCCCATCACCCGGAGCAGGGCTCGTGGACCGTGGCCGACCTGGCCCAGCGGGAACGGCAGGACTGGTTCGACCCGGCGGGCTTCTTCCTGGCCGAGCGGGACGGCCGGCTGGCCGGGTTCCACTGGACGAAGGTTCATCCGGGCGGCGAGGAGGGCGACGGCCGGATCGGCGAGGTGTACGTGGTCGGCGTGGACCCGTCCGAGCAGGGCACCGGCCTGGGGAAGGCGCTGACCGTGCTCGGCCTGCGCCACCTGCAGGCCCGCGGCCTGCCCGCGGTCATGCTGTACGTGGACGGTGACAATGAAGCCGCGATGGCGCTCTACGAGAAGCTGGGGTTTGCCCGCTGGCACGTCGACCTGATGTACGCCGCACCTGGCTAGGGCCTGTCTCGAAGTCCGGGTCGATCAGGGAGCGGGCATCCCGCGCCCGGCTGGCAAGGCGGAGGAAGCGCCAGGCCGCGATGGCGACGGCAGCCGCCAGCGGATGCGGGGCCCGCAGCCAGGCTCGGCGGCCGAGCCGCTCCCGCACAGCTGCGAGGGGCAGGCTGCGGATCGGCAGCACGCCGAGAACCTGGTCGAGCTCGTCCGCGGTCAGCGGCCGGTCACTGGCGGCCACCGCCCCGAGCACGTCCGCGTAGAGATCGATTTCCTCCAGCGCCACCCGGTCGTGAACGCGGAAGTCAAGATCGTCCGGCACCGCGTCCACCTCCCCTGGCTGAGCGTCCGCGGGTATGGGGACCAGGCTACGGCGGGAACGGGTCCGGCGCATGACCCATCAGGGTCATTTTCGGACCACCCGCGAGGCGTAGAGAACTACCCCGTAAGGATGATGCGGGGGTAGGGCTGGGCCCACCCCGGGGGCCCTACCCGGCGGGGCCGTCCTGCCATTTCGCCCGGCGGTGCCGCTCGGCCCGGTCCCGGTAGTGCGCCGGGGTGCCGGCGAAGGTGGCCCGGTCCCGGTCGGTGAGCTCGCGCACCACCCGGCCGGGCACGCCAGCGTAGAGCACGCCGCCTGGCACCAGCGTTCCGGGCAGGACCACCGTGCCCGCCGCGACGAGGGCCCCCGGCCCGATCCTGGCCCGGCCGAGGACGATCGCGCCGATGCCGACCAGCGCGCCCTCGTCCACCTGGGCGCCGTGCACGGTGGCCCGGTGTCCCAGGCTGACCCGGTCGGCCACCACGGCCGGCTCGCCCTCGTCGGTGTGCAGGCAGCACAGATCCTGGATGTTGCAGTCCGCGCCGACGATGATCTCGTCCGCATCGCCGCGCAGCACCGAGCCGTACCACACGCTGGTGCCGCGGCCCAGCGTCACCTGCCCGACGACCACGGCCCCGGGCGCCACCCACGCGTCGGGGTGGATCACCGGGCTGGCGCCGTCTACCGATCCGATCATGCTCATCCCTGGCCTATCTTTCCCCCGGTAAACCGGACAAAGCAGCGTACTCGGCCGTTTCGGTTGCGGCGGAGGGTGCTTCGGGACAGAGTCGAGGCCGGAGATCCATTGCCAGCCCGCGGTCCTGCCGGGTGGCGGGCCACGCCCGCGGGCTGCCGAACCGAATAGAACCCCCGCAGACCAGCCCGCGCGTCGCCACGGCCTAGCCAGCGGCAGCGCCGGAGGATCCGGCCCCCAGCGGGTCTGCCTGACCCATGACGGGTGACACATGACCGACCAGACCGATTTCCTCTCCGACCTGGGCCAGGAAGACTTCTTCGAAAAGGAAATGCGGGGCTACAGCCGCCGGCAGGTCGACGAGTTCGTGGCGCGCTCCCGCAGTCAGACCCGTGATCTTGAGGAGCAGCTGTCCCGCGCGCTGGACGAGATGGAGCGGCTGCGGCTGGAACTGTCCTCGGCCCGCCAGGCGGCCAGCGACAAGCCCGCGTACGAGGAAATCAGCGAGCGGATGGGCCAGATCCTGAAGCTGGCCGACGACGAGGCCAAGGCGCAGAAGAACCGCGCCGAGGAAGAGATCGAGAAGTTCCGCAACGAGGCCAAGCTCGAGACGGACAAGTTCCGCGCCGAGGCACGCGAGCAGTCCGACCGGATGCTGAGCGCCGCCCAGGAGCAGGCCGAGCACGCGATCGCCACGGCCCGGGCCGAGGCCGAGAAGACCCGCAGCGCGGCCCGCAACGAGGCCGAGCGGACCGTCGGCGACGCCCGCAAGCAGTCGGAGAACGCCCTGGCCACCGCCAAGGCCCAGGCCAAGCAGCTGCTCGACGAGGCGACCGCGCGGGCCACCGCGATCCACGACGGCGCCGAGCGGCGGCTCAACCTGCTGACCTCCCGGCACACCGAGGCGATCCGCCGCCTGACCGAGATCCGCGACGTGGTGACCACCCTGGTGGCCGGCGAGGCGGCCCGCGGCTCCATGGAGGAAGAGGTCGCCAAGTCGGTCGCCAGCGCGCTCGGCAACGCGGGCGGCAACGGCGGCATGGAGGGACGTCACGGCCCCGGCGTCAGCGGCCCGCCCGCCCGTCCCCGCACCGCGGTCCCGGCCGGCGTGAAGCCCGGTCCCGGCCAGCCGGTCGCCGCGGGCAAGCTGCCCCCCGACGAGCCCCGCCAGCCCGCCGCCCGGCCGCAGGCGGCCAGCCGTCCCCCCGCGCACCGCGCCGAGGAAGCCCCGGAGCCGGCCACCGGCCCCCAGGCCGCCGCCGACGGCACCCGCCCCACCGAAGCCTGATCAAGCGTCAGTCAGCCGGGCCCGCCTGGCGGGCCCGGCTGACTCATGTCCGGGACTGCGTTTCTGGTTAGAGGCCGCCGAGCAGGTCGCGCAGCGTCTGGGTGTAGGTGCCAAGTGCCGCCCGGCCCTGGCGGGTCAGGGTCACCGTGGTTTTCTGGGCGGAGCCGTTCCTGGTTTTCTCGCTGCTGAGGTAGCCGGCTTCCTCGAGCTTGCGCAGCGCGATGATCAGGTTGCCGGGTGTCAGCTCGAGCAGGTCCTGCAGCCGGGTGAAGGACAGCCCGTCGCCGTCGGGCAGTGCCGCGAGCGTCACGACGATCTTCAGCCGGGTAGGGACGTGGATCAGCGGGTCAAGTCCGTCGCCGTTCATGGAACCTGTCAGGCGTGCTGGTGCCGGGCGACGGCGACGGCGTTGCCCAGGAGCACGGCACACAGGCCCACGGCGGCGACCGCCCACGCCCCGGCCGGCCCGGCGAACGCGCCCACGATGCCCATGACGACGATCGCGATACCGGTCGCGAGCCCGAGCCAGTTAGCGCCGTCGGCCGCCGTGACGACCCCCCAGGCCAGGCCAGGGATGACCAGCACCGAGGTCGGGTACGTCGCCAGGTTCACCCCGTCGGCCGCCAGCACGGCCATGACCACGACCGTGACGGCAAAGGATGCCACCAGTGCGGCGATCTCACCCTGGCTGAACCGGGTTCGCCCGCTCACCCCGGCGATCGCATGCGCGCGGACCGCGACCGTTGCGGCGAAGTTGACGACGATGAACCCAATCAGGACGGGGATGTCCGCGGCAGTCGGTCCCTTGTAGGGGTGCTGCCCGCGCACCGAGAGCCATATCACGCCGAGCGCGGCCAGGACCATGACGGCCCTGGTCGCCAGCAGCCACGGCGGCGAGGGCTGAAGCTTGCGGCGGGCCCGCTGAGTGGTCTGGTCCAGCAGGGCAGCGGCCTGCTCGGGGCCGAAGGTGCCACCGTTGCCTGCGGCCGCGGTGCCAGATGTGTGGTTCACGGTGCCTCCCTCATCAGCTTTATGTCACAAAGTAGACGCCACTTTATGACGCAAAGTCAAGGGCTCGAGCCAAGAACTTTATGACGCAAAGTTGACCTGGAGTCTTCCCTGCTCGGCGCGGCGGGCTACGGCGCGGAGCAGCTCCAGGCGGATCAGGCCGCCGCCGGCGCGGATGAGCCGCCAGTAGCGGGCGAACGCGCGGCGGGCCGCCGGGTCGGTGGCCAGGACCCGGGTCTCGGCGGCGAGCAGGGTCCTGCCGCCGGAGAGCGGGGTGAGCTGGAGGCTGAGGGCGGCTTTGGCCCAGCCGGGCTCGGCGAAGCGGGCGAACCCCTCCGGCGTGCGGGACGCGGCCGGCCCGGCTACCGGGCGGGGGGTCCAGTACCGGGCGACCTGGCCCAGCACGGCCTCACGGGCTTCGGCCTGGCCGAGTACCGGCATGCGCAGGCCCTCGGCCAGCGGCCCGTCCAGCCGGGCCCGGCCCGCGGTCCGGACGGACATCAGCAGCTTTGTCAGCGGCAGCTCCCGGTAGGTGACCGTGTGCAGGGCGGCCCACACCTGAGGGGGTTCCGCGGCTATCTGCCGGGCGTAGCGGCTGCGGAAGTCCCAGCCCGGAAGCAGTTCATCGATCAGCCAGTCCATGGCGTACCTTCATTCTGTACGGGGGCGTACAGAACTATACTGTACGGCACCGTCCAGAACCATCGTCCCGGAGGGCCCCATGCCGCGCCCAGCGCGATTCACCCGCGACGACTGGGCCGCGGCCGCGCTCGCCCTGCTCGCCGAAGGCGGCCCCGCGGCGGTCGCGGTGGAGCCGGCCGCGGCCCGGCTCGGCGCCTCGAAGTCCAGCTTCTACTGGCTGTTCCCGAACCGGCAGGCCCTCCTCGAGGCCGCCCTGCTCACCTGGGAACAGCAGCAGACCGACGCGGTCCTCCCCGGCCTGGCCGCGATCGCCGACCCAGCCGAGCGGCTGCGGCGCCTGGCCCGCGCCGCCTTCGCCGCGACCCAGCCCGCCGACCTGGCCCTCCGCCTGCTCACCGAGCCCGCAGACCCGGCCGTCGCCGCCGCGGCGAAACGGGTCACCGAGCGGCGCATCGCCGTCATCGAAGCAGCCTTCGCCGAACTCGGCCAGCCCGCCCCCCAGGCCCGCCACCACGCAAACGCCCTCTACGCCGCCTACCTAGGCACCGCCGCCCTCCGCCGGGCCAACGCCGCCCCCACCGACCAGGACGGATACCTCACCGCTCTGCTAACAGCCTTCGGCATCCCCTCGAAAGCCAACCCGGAGCAGGCGCCCTAGCCAGCACAGGACTTCCCACAGCAACTGACCCAGCCAAGCCAACCCGGCCTATTGTGATCCGCCAGCTGATCCGCGACGTATGTCCGCCAGCTGACGTGCGACAGGTCTAGAAGCCTGCCGATCACATGACGGCGGCAACGCGCGGATCTGCCGAAATCCGGTTGTTGTCTGTGGACCCAGGTCAGGCTGGAGCGATCGTCCGGATCATCACGCAGTTCTTCTGTCCCTTCGACCGCTGGTAGGTGAAGCCGGCCTCCTCGTACATCCTGCGGGTGCCGTTGTAGAGGAAGGAGGACGACATTTTCTTGCCTTCGGGCTGCTTCGACATGTCGTGCGGGTATCCCTCGACCACCCCGCCGCCCGCCTGGGAGATCAGGTCCAGCGCTCCTCGTAGTGCCAGCGCCGCGACGCCGCCGCGCCGGTAGCGTCGGTCCACGAAGATGCAGGTGATCCGGTAGTCGGGCGCCGTAACGAGGCCCGCCTCGTACTCCTGTCGATGATGGATGTTCGGCAGTTCCCCCGGTGGCCCGAACTCCGCCCAGGCCACGGCCTCGTCGCCGTCGAAGACCAGCGCGGCGTGTGCACGCCCGTGCTCGACCAGTTGGCACTTCAGATCACGATTGCTCTCGTAGGTGCGGTCCTTGTCGCGTGACAGCGAGTGGAAATAGGTGCACCAGCACCCGCCGAACACGCCGTTGTGCCGCTCGACAAGGTCGGCGAAGGCACGCCAGGTGTCGGGCGCGAGCGGCCGGATGGTGAGGTCGTCCGTCGAGCGATCGGCAGGCATATGGACAGCCTATGACGCATTGCGGACGATTTTCGTCCGGTGATCCGGCGACGGCTCGCAACCATCCGGGCAACGTCCGCATCTAGCCGCGATCCGCGCTTTGGACTGTCGCACATCAGCTGGCGGACGACTGTCGCCTATCAGGAAGCGGGAAGGAGTGGGCAGCTGCGGAGCCTTCGCTGAACTCGGCCAGCCCGCCACCCAGGCCCACCACCACGCAAACGCCCTCTACGCCGCCTACCTGGGCACCGCCGCCCTCCGCCGGGCCAACGCCACCCCCACCGACCAGGACGGCTACCTCAGCGCCCTGCTCTCAGCCTTCGGCATCCCTCCGCAAACCAACTAAACGTAGGCGCATCAATCCCCGCAGCAGCCGAGCAACCAAGACAACCCGGCTCCATCAGATGCCTACTCCTCCCGCTTCCTGATAGGCGCGAATCCAAAGCGGCTGGGCGCCGCGTCAAGGCCGCCATGACGCGCACCAGCGGCTGTGGACCGATCTGGTCCGCCGCGCGCAGCCCGGCTACGCCGCCGCCCCGGCCTGCCTGCTGGCGATCACCGCCTGGCAGGCCGGGCACGGTGCGCTGGCCCGCATCGCCACCGAACGTGCCCTGGCGGATGAACCTGGTTACTCGATGGCCCTGCTCATCCGGGAACTGCTCGACCGGGCCCTGCCGCCGTCCATGGCGGCACCGCCGATGACCCCCGAGGAGGTCGCGGCGAGCTACGCCAAACCCCGGATCATCGCGCCCGCTGACCCCGGCGACCAGGACCACCGTGACGAAAGGCTCTGACCGGGGGCGGGTTACAGCCGGGTCTGGTTTTGGCCGGCCTGCCAGGTTCAGGCAGGTCGTCTAGAGGCTGGCCCCGGGCGCGGGTGCAGCAGAGAATCCGGAGCCGCCCGCAGCTCCGTACGCGAAGCCCGGCCACTTAGCCCCGGAGGCCGGCCCGCCGGCCGCAGGGTTAGTCGGCCGCCTGCCCGGGTTCTTTAGCTTGTCCAGCTCGTCAAGGCCGAGCTTGGCCAGGCGGACGGGGAAGTCCTCCTGCAGGGCCGTTCGCAGCCCGGCCGCCGTGGCGGCCTCGACGCGGACCTCCCGCAACGCCGGCATGCCAGGGTGCAGCCAGACCGCGGCCCAGGGTGCTCCCGGCTCAGCCGGGGGAGCGATGCGGTAGAAGCCTGACGCCTCCCAGTTCCACTTCAGGGCGGCTAGTTCCTGCTGGTCATCCACCGGCTGTCTCCCCTGTCTCGATCATCATATGAGACAGCCTATAACATAGTGAGACGCTACTGACCAGCGAAAACAGCATGAGACAGTCTTAGACTCCCGGCCATGGTCAGCCGGGACAGCGCCGAACCGCCGTATGTGCAGGTCGCGGCCATGCTGCGTGATCGCGTACGCCGGATGAAATCCGGTGACCGGCTGCCCAGTGTGCGGGACATGGCCAGGCAGTACGAGGTGAGCACCAACACGGTGCTCAAGGCGATGGCCATCCTGGTGGATGAAGGGCTGGTCACCACCACGCCAGGGTGGGGGACCTTCAAGAAGTAGGCCCCGGCCTGCTTCCGGCCGAAAGCCGGCCCGTCGGCAATGCGCCGCATTGTTCTCCTGCTGAAGCTGCTCGGCCCTGGCCGAAGCGCGCTGATCACCCATCGGTATTCCACCTGGTGCAACAAGAGGTCAGCAGGTGATCTTCCGTGCGTCACGAGATGATCGAATGCGTGTCGCCAAGGGACCTGGTGACGGGCTGTAAGTCAGGACCTGGCTTGCACGTCACAGTTCCCAGGTCTCCGCTGTGCGTGCCCAGATGCCCGCTGTCCGTCCTTGCTCGTTGTCTGGCAGCGGCACTGCCGTGGTATCTACGACAATCCGGAACAGCTCGGGACGTAGCACAGTGACAGTCAGCGCAGCCGGACGGCCAGTGACCGGATCATCGAACCGGACCGTTACCACCGCCGCAGGCTGCCCTGGTGACAACTGCAGTCTTCGGGCTACCGACGGCGGTGGCGGCTGCATTTCCACGTACAGGGCGGCGGCGCTGCCCGTCATGGCCGAGCCGCTCCGATGGGCACCCGGCAAATCCGGTCTCTGGGAAGGAAGGCTCGACCCGCTGGCTGCGGCGGCGAGCGTCGCAGAGTAAGCAGTGGACTGTCCGGGCAACACGCCGGAGTCGGCGGCCGGAACCCTTGGGTAAAGAGGTGGTGCCATGGCACCGTCTGGTTCACCCATCTCTCCGTCAGGTGAGACGTCAGCATGCTCGCTGGCCCTTTCCGCCGAGGCCGACTCGTCCGCCTCATCAGCGGTCGCGGAATCCGAGATCGTGCCCGCGATATCCGCGGGCACGTAGGTGGTGGCATATGCAGCGGGCTGACTCCCCGCGGCCCAGACCGAGTGCACGACGTATACCTGCTCGCCTGCGTCGACGTGCAGCGCCCTGCAGATGCCCTCGGGAACCAGGCGCCAGGAAGCCTGACGCCTGCGGCAGGCCAGCTCGGCTGCCATTGGGTCGGTCCGCGAGCGCAGGCCCGGCACGCCCTCTAGCGGGATCAGGTATTCGGCGGGACTGATCCTGTGCACCTGCCCGTCGGGCAGTCGACGGACCAGGTAACGGTGGGCGAGTTCGGAGATCGCAGCGTCGATCTCCGAGGGACTGACGTTGTATCTGCGGGCAAGAACGGTATGCCGGGGCAGCCGCCAGCCGGGCTCATGATTCATCAGTGCCATGGCCAGACGGTCAGCTAGGACTTGAACTGCGGGGCCGATCCGGGGCTGATTGTCGCCTGCTGTCTTCTCGGCGGATCCGGCAGCCGGTTCCTGCGCCTCAGCGCCCCCGGACAGACTCCGCCTGCTATCGGCGGGTGCCGTACCGCCACCGAATTCCGGCTCAAATTCAGTCACTCTGTCACCCCTCGTGCTGTGCTCGGCTGAGTGATCATCCGCCCGGATGGACCGCCGTCTCGGGCATCAGGGCCAGTGCGCAGAGCGGCTGATCCGGCGACGTTCCGACCATGATTGCCGACGTTACCACTGCGTTACTCTGCGCAGTATTGGGCAACCAGAGCCTCGGAGACTCCCGGCTAATACTCCAGCCGGAGATGGGACGGCCACAGCGTAGACCCGGTCCGGTGGCCGGAGATGCTCGATGAGCTGATGGGGCGGATCGGGGGCCGTTTACCCGGGTGGAGCCGCGGCGGCGGGCGCGGGCGTCCCTGATGCACCGCGCCAAGCACCTGGCACCGGCTCCGCTGGTCCGCCTGGCGCCGCCGTCATCAGCACCGCGCCCGGACCCGCCACTGCCAGCGGCAAGCCCGGCAACTGTGAATATCACGATCTCCGGCTGAATTACTAGCGTGGTATACCTGAATTTGGCCAGCGCAATCGGCAGCATTACGCCCCTTAGCGGTGGCCCACGAGTTCTGGGCTGATGCCTTCGGGATGTCCGCCAGTGTCGGCTTTGCCGGAAAGTATTTCGTATTCACCTTCTGTTTTCCTTGATTTCACTTGCCATCTGTCCGTCCTTAACGTGCAGGTTCGGGCGGCCCGCCAGACTCATCCCCGATAGCACGGATGCGCGCTGGCTGTTGTCTCGCGCCGGGGTCAGGCACTTATAGCGCCGAGGAATGGGAGTACCTGATATGCAACGTCTGCGTATGCAGCGGGTCACGACGGCGGGACTGGCCGTCATCGGTTTGGCGTTGTTCTCCGCGGCTTGTGGCTCATCGGGCGGCAGCAGTAGCGGTGGCGGTGGCGAGTTCAAGCTCCAGCACGCTGAACGGGAGCGGGTCGACGTTCCAGCTCACCTTCCTGCAGTCGGCCATTCAGAGCTTCAAGTCGGTGCAGCCCGGCGTGACGGTGAACTACGGTGGCGGAGGCTCGGGCAAGGGGCGGGCAGACCTGGCCGCGGGGACCGTCAACTATGCGGGCTCGGACTCGCCCATCCCGTCTGAGGAGACGGCGGGCTTCAAGGGCAAGACCGTGCTCTACTTCCCTGACGTGGTCGGGCCGATCACGGTCTCGTACAACCTGCCGAGCGTCAAGTCCCTGAAGCTGGATGGGCCGGTCATCGCGAACATCTTCCAGGCCAAGATCACGAAGTGGAACGACCCGGCGATCAAGTCGCTCAACCCCGGTGTCAGCCTGCCCAGCACCGCGATCACCATCGCCCACCGCTCGGACTCCTCGGGCACCACCGCGAACTTCTCGAACTTCCTTGTGCAGGCCGCGCCGGGCGTATGGAAGCTGGACACCAGCTCGACCATCAACTGGCCCGCCACCAGCCGGGGCGGCGACGGTAACGGCGGGGTGGCGCAGATCGTCAAGTCCACCACCGGGGCCATCGGGTACGTGGACTTCGCCGACGCCACGGCGGCCGGGCTGACCTTCGCTTCTATCAAGAACAAGGAGGGCAAGTACGTGGCGCCGTCGCTGGCGGGGGCAACCGCCGCGGCAAGCACGGCCACTGTCGCCCCCGACCTGACGTTCAGCGCGGTCTGGGCGCCAGGCGCCACCTCCTACCCAATCACCGCTCAGTCGTTCATCCTGGTGTATCAGAAGCAGTCGAGTGCTAGCACGGCGAAGGATCTCAAGGCGTGGATCGGCTACCTGCTCGGAGACGGCCAGAAACTCACCACGAGCGTGAACTTCGCGCCGCTGCCCTCCAACATCGACCAGCAGGCCAAGGCGCAGCTCAGCAAGATTGGCTCGTGACAACCGTGAAGAACCACCTGGACCAGATGATGGGCTCGCCTCCGTGAGCACTGTCACCCAGGAGCATGAGGCCGTGCCCGCCGGCGCGCTGACCAAGAAGCGGCCGCTTGGCGACCGCAGCTTCCAGGTCATCGCGCTGGCGGCCGGCCTGCTGGTGCTGGTGATCCTGGTCCTGATCGCGATCTCGACCGGCCAGCAGGCCTCCTCGTGGTTCACCAGCCAGGGCTGGAAGATCTTCTCCACCACCTGGAATCCCGCGAACAACCAGTTCGGGGCGCTGGCCTTCATTTACGGCACGGCCATCACCGCGGCGATCGCGATCGTGATGGCCGTGCCGGTCAGCGTGGGCATCGCCCTGCTGCTGACCGAGGTCGTGCCGCACCGGTGGGCGCGCCCCATCGTGACCGTGATCGATCTGCTGGCCGTGGTCCCCTCGGTGGTCTGGGGCCTGTGGGGGATCCTGGTGTTCGCCCCGTGGCTGCAGCACATCTATACGTCGATCGGAAATGGTGTCGACGGCATCCCGGTTCTGGGTTCCCTGTTCGGGCCGCCGGTCAGCGGGGCCTCGTTCTTCACCGCCGGCATCATCCTGGCCTTCATGATCACACCGATCGTGACCTCGCTGTCGCGGGAGGTCATCGCCACGACGCCGACGATCGACAAGGAGGGCGCGTACGCTCTGGGCGCCACCCGCCTGGAGATGATCCGCGGTACTGTCTGGCCGCACAGTAAGGGTGGCGTCACCGGCGCGGTGCTGCTCGGGCTGGGGCGGGCGATGGGTGAGACGATCGCGGCCGCGCTAGTCATCGGCTCGGCGGCCACGATCACGTCGCACCTGTTCGCTCCCGGCTACAACATGCCGTCGGTCATTGCGAACGAGTTCGGCGAGGCCAGTGGCGTGTTCCGGTCCGCGCTGATGGGGCTGGGCGTGCTCTTGTTCGCCTTCACGATCATTATCAACATTGTCGCCCGTGGCGTCGTGGAGCGTTCCGCCCGGCGGCAGAGGGGTGCCTAATGGCTGTCACCACGGGGCCAGGCAAGATCGACCTGCGCGAGCCGAAGGGCTGGCGGCGCAGCAAGAACCGCATTGCCACCGCGCTGATGGTGCTCTCGTTCGTGCTGGTGATCATCCCGCTGGGGTTCGTCCTGTTCACGGTCATCGCCAAGGGGGCATCGGCCATCAGCTGGTCGTTCCTGACCAGCTCGATCCCGCCGAATGTGGCGCCCACGGACGAGGGCGGGATCGGACCGGCGATCGTCGGCACCATCGAGATCACGGCCCTGGCCACGGTGATGGCGGTACCGCTCGGCGTGCTGGGCGCGGTCTACCTCAACGAGTACGGCGGCAGGAACTGGCTGTCGGCGCTCATCGGGTTCATGAGCGACGTGATGACGGGCGTGCCATCCATCATCATGGGCCTGTTCATCTTCTCGATCTGGGTGCTGCACTTCGGCTACTCCGGCCTGGCCGGCGCCCTCGCCCTAGGTTGTCTGATGCTGCCGATCGTGATCCGCTCCACCTACGAGATGCTGAGGCTGGTGCCAAACTCGCTACGGGAGGGCAGCTACGCCCTCGGCGCCACCAAGTCCCGCGTGACGCTGACGGTCGTGCTGCCTGCGGCGATCGGCGGGATCGTCAGTGGAGCTCTGCTCGCCGTGGCCAGGGCCGCGGGTGAGACGGCGCCGCTGCTGTTCACCATCCTTACCGTGACCACGGTGAACCGCAACGTGTTCAGCGGCCCCAACACGTCGCTGCCCTCGCAGATTTTCGTGAACGCGTCATCGCCGTATGTCGGCGCCCAGGCTCGCGGCTGGGGCGCGGCGTTGACGCTCATCGCCATAGCCTTCATCCTCATGGTTGTCGCCCGCCTCATCACCGCACGATTCGCCAGATACGCCCAATAGGGCCAGATACGCCCAATAGGGAAGTCATGGAAACGCCTGAGCAGAACATCGTCACCAACCTTCCGAGGCTTGAGACGGCGGTCCACGTGGACGCCGAGAGGGCGGAGTCACCGCCGGGTGCGACTGTCTTCGATGCGCAGAGCGTTTCGATCTGGTACAGCGCCTTCAAGGCCGTCACGAACGTCTCGCTAACCATTCATGAGCGCGAGATCACGGCGTTCATCGGCCCGTCAGGATGCGGCAAGACCACGGTGCTGCGCACGCTGAACCGCATGAACGACCTGATACCGGGGGCCCGGGTCGAAGGTGAGGTGCACTACCGTGGTGAGTCGCTGTACGCCACTGGTGTCTCCCCGATCGCCGTGCGCCGACGCATTGGCATGGTGTTCCAGAAGCCGAACCCGTTCCCCAAGTCGATCTACGACAACGTCGCCTACGGGCCGCGCATCAACGGTGAGCGCAACAAGGCCAGGCTGGACGAGATCGTCGAGAAATCGCTGCGCCGGGCCGCACTGTGGGATGAGGTCAAGGACCGCCTGAACAAGTCGGGCCTGGGACTGTCCGGCGGGCAGGCGCAGCGGCTGTGCATCGCCCGCACGCTCGCCGTCGAGCCGGATGTCGTCCTTATGGACGAGCCTTGCTCGGCGCTCGATCCGATCGCCACGGGCGCCATCGAGGACCTGATGCACGAGATCAAGTCGCGGTACACGATCGTGATCGTCACGCACAACATGCAGCAGGCCACGCGGGTCAGCGACCGCACCGCGTTCTATTCGGTGCTCCGCGACGAGAAGAGCGATACCCGCACCGGCGTGCTGGTCGAGTACGGCCGCACCGAGCAGATCTTCAACGATCCGCGCGACGAGCGCACCAAGGCCTACGTGACCGGCCGGATGGGCTGAGCCGGCCGACGGCCTGCCGAGAACTCACCAACCCGCGGTATCGGAGGCCTGGACTATGCCTGAGCGTCGGCAGGAGTTTCAGCGTCAGCTGGACGCCATTGAGGGCAGGGTTATCGAGCTGTTTGCCGTGATCGGCACGGACTTGCCGGGGGCGACCAAGGCTCTCCTGACCGGCAGCAACGAGATGGCCGGGCTGCTGGCCGAACGCGAGAGGGTGATCAGCGCCCTCTACCCGGAGCTCGAGGGCCTGGTCAACAAGGAGATCCTGCTGGAGTCGCCCGTGGCTTCGGACCTGCGCTTCCTGCTGTCGGTGTCGCGGATCCTGCCCGAGATCGAGCTTTCCCACAGCCTCGTCGTCCAGATCGCGGCCCGGGCCGACCACATTCTCAGCGAAGACCTTTCCCCGCGCTGCCGGGGGCTCATCGAGCGCATGGGGAGCCTCGTCACCGACATGTGGCGCCAGGCCACGGACTCCTGGTACCGGCGCGACAACTCCGTCGCGGCCATGCTGGGCGAACGCATCGAGGAACTTGGCGAGCTTCACGCCAGCTTGGTCGGCGAGCTTGCGTCGGGATCGATGTCACTGCCGGTGACCATGGAGATGACGCTGGTGGGGCGGTTCTACACGCGCCTGGGCGACCACGCCGTCAACATCGCCCGCCGGGTCATCTACCTCGCCGGAGCCCATCCCCCGCAGCCGCCGGACTGACTATCAACTGGCGCCGGCCACTGTGCGCCAGGTGCCAGTCATGTTGTCGCTCGCGCTGGCCGCGGCGGCGGGATCCACGCCAGCGGGCAGGGGAACAAGCATGGCGTCGGCGTGCGGCGGCTGCCGATTCGGTTAGCAGCAGCTGTTCGCCGCGGCGGTTGGTTCCTCGCTGGTGATGGCCTCAGTGCCACAGCAATCGGCCGAGGTGCCGTCGCCGTAGAAGGTCGGGCTGTCGGCCAGGACTGTGTAGACCTCCCATCTCTCGCCGTTGGGGGTGCCCTGGACCCAGAACTTGTTCTGCCGGGCGTAGCAGCAGACCGTGTCGCGCTCGTCGACCGAGGCGAACCCGGCCTTGGCCAGACGGGCTTGCTCGGCCTCGACCGTGTCGGTGTCAGGAACCTCGATGCCAAGGTGGTTCAGGCTGCCGCCCTGGCCGGGGTTCTCCAGCAGGACGAGCTTGAGCGGGGGCTGGGCGATGGCGAAGTTGGCGTAGCCCGGGCGGCGCTTGGCCGGCTCGGCGCCGAACAGCTTGCTGTAGAAGGCCACGGCCTCGTCGATGTCATTAACGTTGAGCGCGAGCTGCAAGCGGCTGGACATGAACCCTCCTGCCTAAGACTTCGATGGTTGTCTATGTCTGCTTGCCATCGAGACTGGCAGACATATCGAAGCCTGTCAATCTAGATGGATGTCGAAGTCATCGTACGTAGCGAGGGCCCGCCGGCCCCCGGGGTGCCCTTTCGACTAGCCGGCAGCTGATTGTGGTCGTTCGTTGCCCACTTGTTCAGATTCCCGTCACTTTGAAGCCTTACCAATAGCAGGACCCCATCTGATGACGGTTCCAGCAGCAGCACAGACGCCATCCCAGTGGCCACGGAGGAGAGGGCGAGACCCACTTTGTCGACAGCGGTGATCTCCCTGATCGTGAACGTGGTCGCACGGCTGCTCGTGCGGCGGGTCTCCGGCACCGCACTATCCCGGCGCCATGCGGAGTGAATGGCGTGCCCGGAGCCGGTGAGCGCATGGGACGTACCGCCAGTAACGCGTCCCTTGGGCAAGCGGGAGGCTTCCCGGCGGAAAACTACGCCGACGACTTCCCCGGTCTGGTCACTCGCGGGCCGGGCCGGACGTCGCGGTCCGTCCTGGCTGACCGGATAGCCGCGGCCCTGATCCACCATGAGCCGGGCTGGCGGCTGCCCCGGCCCAGTGCCATGGCGCGCCGCTACAACGTCAGCGCCGCTGAAGTAGTGGCTGCGCTGGAGGAACTGACCGACCGCCATTTGATCCGGCGCCTGCCGGACGGGCAGATGTACCGGGCCAGCCCGGCTGAGTACCTCATCCAGCTCGAGGGGATGCCCGGCCTGGCCGCCCAGATCGATCCCATGAGCGCGGTGATCGCCTGCCACAGCTTCCAGGTATCTGAGCGGCGCGTGCCTGAGAACGTCGGCTGGGCTCTTCATGCGGACCCGGCGTCCATTTATGTGGCCCGGCTTGTGTGGACCGCCGGGGGTCAGCCCGCGGCGCTCGCCACCACTTATTTCGCGACCCCGCCGCCTGGGCTGACGCTGGGCCCGCACCCCATCGGCCCCGCATCGGCCGTCACGCTTCTTCCTCCCGTCCCGGCCGGCCTGGACGCGCCGGACGGCCAATGGGCCGTTCCAGTGTTCGCGATGCGCTCGCTCAGCGTCGAGATGCAGCCGCCGTCCCCGTCAGTCGCCAAGCACCTGGGCATGACGGCCGGGATCCCGGCCATCCTGATCACGGTGACTTTCCAGGATCCCGAGACCCGTAACCCCACGGCACTGACGGTCGTCGCGCTCCATCCGGACGTCTTCCGGATCGCGATCGAATCAGCAGCACCCGGTGACACCAGCCGGTCCTGGGCCGCGCTCGAGGACGCGGACTGATCAGCGTCCCGGCCCCTGTACCAAGGCCGGGCTGCCAGGCAGGGCTGAGCGCTCAGGCTCTGCTCTGTGCCGGGTCTACCGGCTCCTGGCGCTCGCCATCCTGGTGATGGTGCACGATTTCGCGGACCACGGCGGTGAACTCCTCCCACACCACCCAGTCGGCGGCCAGCTGCTCCCGTCCCGCTGGGGTTATCTCGAAGACGCGGCGGGTCCGGCCGCTGACCAGAACCTTGATGCTGGAAACCAGCCCCTTGTGCTCAAGGCGGCGCAGCGAGGTATACACCGAGTCGTTGCCGAAGGTGAAAGTCTCCGCGTGCTCCTGCAGAACCTGCTGGATCGCCCACGGGTGTAACGGGCCATCCAGCAGGACGGACAGGAGGAGCATGTGGAAAAGCCCTTTGAGGGCCTGCGCCTCCATCTGCATACACCGGAACGTACCAGCCAGGGTGGACAGCAAGTGAACAATGCGGAAGCGGCCTTGCCCTGGCTATCTAGATGGCTGTCAAGATAGGGGCATGCAGGAACTTTGTGTACCGGGCACCGGCGGCGCTCCGCAGGAGTGCGCGACGCCGCTGGTCAGCGAGCCGCTCTCCAGCGCGGAGGCAGGCAATCTGGCCGCGCTGTTCAAGGCCATCGGCGACCCGGTAAGGCTGCGACTGCTTTCGCTGATCGCGAGCCATGAGGGCGGTGAAGCCTGCGTATGCGAGCTGACGGCCGCGTTTGACCTGACCGGGCCCACGATCAGCCATCACCTGAAGGTGCTGCGTGAGGCCGGGCTGATCGGCTCGCAGCGCCGCGGCACCTGGGTGTTCTACTGGATCAACCCGGACCTGCTGACCCGCATGTCCGGGGTGCTGGATGTCCGCTCCGGGCTGCTGGTGGGCAGCCGGTGAGCGAGGTGGCGCTGTGGCGCCGGCTGACCGCGGAGTTCCTGGGCAGCCTGTTGCTCGCCGCGCTGGTGATCGGGTCGGGCATCGCCGCTCAGCAGCTGTCGCCTGGTGATACGGGCCTGGAGCTGCTCGAGAACGCGGCTGCGACGGCGGCCGGGCTGTTCACGATCATCCTGATGTTCGGGCCGGTCTCGGGGGGCCATTTCAACCCGGTGGTCTCCTTCATCGACGCGGCTTTCGGCGGGCTGAGCTGGCGTGATGCCGGGGCTTACCTGCCGGTGCAGGTGGCTGGCTGCGTGGCTGGCGCCGTGGTGGCGAACGTCATGTTCGCCGGTCCTGCGGTGTCCATCTCGCAGCATCACCGGGCTACGGCGCCGCATCTGTTCTCCGAGGTGGTGGCCACTGCCGGGCTGATCCTGGTGATCTTTGCCCTGGTCCGCACGGGCCGGGGCCGGATAGCGCCCGCGGCGGTGGGCGCCTATATCGGCGCTGCATATTTCTTCACTTCGTCGGCCAGCTTCGCCAACCCGGCTATCACCGTCGGGCGCATGTTCTCCAACACCTTCGCCGGGATCGCCTGTGGGTGCCGGGAACTGTGTCACCTCATGCGACCTGGTCATATTCATGGATCAAGCCGCCGAGCCGGTCCCGCCGCAGCACCTGGATACTTGTGCCTGCTGGGCGTGGATGCCGGTGCCCTGCGGGCGGATACTGCTGCAGGGCCCTGTGCGGCCGGTGCGTGTTGCAGTGATCGACGTGCTCGCCGAGAACTAGCCGCAGGTGCCGTTCACCGGTGATCAGCATCCGGTCCAGGCACTCGCGGCGGGCACTGCCGATCCAGCGTTCGGCGATCGCATTCGCCCGGGGCGCCTGGACAGGTGTCTTGATGATCCGCACGCCGACCGCGGTGAACACCGCGTCGAAGGCGGCGGTGAGCTTGGCATCCCGGTCCCGGATCAGGAACTTCAGGCCGTCAGCGTGATCCTCGAGGTTCATGAGCAGGTTGCGGGCTTGCTGGGTCACCCACGCGCCAGTCGGATGGGCGGTGATCCCGGCCAGGTGCACGCGCCGGGTTTCGGTGCTCGATGAAGAACAGCACGTACAGGCGGCGCAAGAATACGGTGCCGGCGTGGAAGAAGTCCGCGGCGAGAATGGTCCTGGCCTGCCCGGCCAGGAACTCACGCCAGGTCTGCCCGGCTCGCCTGGGTGCGGGGTCGATGCCGGCGTCCTTGAGGATCTGCCACACCGGCCCGGGTACTGAGAGCGCCCCGCCAGCCATGGCAAGCGGGGGGTGATGGTCACACTTTCGTATCCGGATGCACCCTCGACGGCACTACCGGTCAGCGCAACGCTGGTACTTCCAGTTCCAGCGAAGGGGGAGAGCAATGCGCAAGACGCTTGCCGCGCTGATCGGCGCGGCCGCCACCGTCACGATGATCACCGCAGCCGGGGTGGCTGCGGCTAGCCCGGCCCACCCGGCCCACCCGGCCAGCGCCCACCATGCCGTTACCGGGACGGAGCATTTCCAGATTGTGTCTGCCTCGATATCGGGCAAAAGGAGCCCGGTGGTCATCTACGGCGCGTTCAACGACCGCGGCGTCGACGTGACGACTGGCAGCACCACCGACAGCTTCAGGTTCCCCGGCGGCAGCTTCCGCGTCACGCACAAGAACACCAGTAGCCACCAGCACTTCAGCACCAGAACCTGCGCGGGCACGTTCCGCCAGCGCGGCACCTACACGCTCAGCAACGGCCGCGGCAAGTACGCCGGAATCAGCGGCCACGGCCACTTCGCGCTCCGCGGGCTGATCGTCAACCGCCACACCGCACACGGGTGCTCCCGCAGGCCAATCGCGGTCCAGGTCATCATCCAGGCACAGGGCCCGGTGACCCTGCCATAGCAGCACTGACCGGGAATGGCTGGCCCGCCACGCGGGCCAGCCATTCCCCTTCCCGCTGCGAAGTGCCACCACGGCCGCTGGTACCCATGCAGTACCGCCGGTATCGCAGGGGCTGTGGCGAGCCCCCGCCGTGCCGCGCGGGGGGCCCACGGCCGGCGAGGGCCCTCCGGGGATGAGAACGACGGGTCCCGGGGCGGTCTCCGCGTTCAACCCGGTGTACGCGGTCGAGCTGGGGCCGGAGGAGACGCCGGAGGGCCAGCGGTGGAGTCCTGCGGAGGCCGCCCGGTTCCTGGCCGCCACTGCGGCCGACCCGCTCGGCCTGATGTTCCGCCTCGTCGTCCTGCGCGGATTCCGCCGCGGCGAGGCGGTCGCCCGAGGACCCATAACCCCGTCTCGTCGGTCCGGCGGCGGATCTGCAGCGGTATCGTGGGCTGCTTCACCCGCGGTACGCCGCAACATCCAGGCCAACCGGGGCGCGACACGGGCCTTGAACTTCAATTGAGGCATCTCCTCCATGGTGCTGGGTGCGGTACAGGATCCACTGGCTGGTCCCGGGCGGCCGGCGCCGTTCTCACCGTCATCGCTGGCCTTCTAGCCGAGCGACATGCTCAGATGACCAGGCGGATAAGGGACCATGTCGCGAGTTCGGGGCTCTACCGCCGCGGGGAACCGCTCACCCAGCTGAGCCCCTGCTGACCGTCACAGACCCGGCAGCACAGAACGGCTATGGGGCAAATCAGGGGGCAAAACCCCGCCCGGGACCGCATGGCGCAGCTCGTGTCAGCTCCCATGAGCTCGTGTAACTCCAGGTCAGCGGCTCTGCAGCGATTACAGGGCCGTGCTGGCTGCCTATGGTAAGGAGAAGGTCTACGGTTCGATTCCGTAAGGGGGCTCCAGATCAGAGCCGCTTTTCGTTTATGTGGTCGGTTCGATGATGCCGAAAAATGCCCCCCGAACTGCCCCACAGCAGCGACCGGTGAGCATATCGGCCTGCGCCTGACCTGCGACTAAGGACAACGGACCTTCTCTGGCTGACTTCATCGCTCTCAGGTATCCCGTACGCATGTCGCTCATCGGGTTAGCTCCGAGCTGCGATCAGGTCGCAGGACCGTGATCGCGCTGTCCGGCGCCGGAGCCCCGAACCCCGGGAGGCGAAACCGCACGGCCTGGCAGCGGTGTTCCGCCGGTGGCTGGCGCAGGCCCGGGTGGGTGAGACGAGGCGCTGGAGCCGCTCCTGCCCGAGTCAGCTCGAGGTGCGGCCCGGGCGCAGTGGTCCTCGGTGTCCGCGCGTCTGCGCGGCGGCCAGCCCGTTAGGCGACACCGTTGACACCGCGACTAGGTCCAGCCCGCCGGGAATGACGGCGAGGTCGCCTGCAGCACGAACGGCCAGAACCGGCCTTGCCGAACGCGCGAGTGTGTTCTAATATCCGCACATCCGAGCGAGAACGAAAGCAAGGGGAATGACGATGAGGGCTCGGACCGGGGCGCTGTCCCGGGCCGGTTCGCGTCACGCCCGCAGACGCACGTGAGCCGGTGGAGGGCTGATGGCCGCGATCCCCGATGAGGCCACCATCGCCCGGGATGCCAATCGCCGCATCCGCCGTTCCGGCAACCTCGCTGGCTGGGCGTTCGCGGGCCCGTCCGTGTTCATCGTGCTTGGCCTGTCCTTCATCCCGATGTTCTGGGCGGGCTATCTGTCACTCACGAACTCGGATCTCGTGTCGGGTGGTCACTTCATCGGGCTCGCGAACTACGCCGCCCTCCGCTCGGATCCAATGCTTCGCCAGGCGTTCACGAACACGCTTCTCCTCGCTCTCATGTACCTGCCGATCGGTCTCGCGGCCGGCCTCGGCGTGGCAATCATGCTGAACCAGAAAATCAAGTTCATCGGCTTCTACCGCACCTGCTTCCTCGTGCCGTTCGTCGCGTCGGCGGCGGCCGAGGGCTTGCTGTTCGGGTTCATCTTTGATCCCGACTTCGGGATTGTGAACGCCGGGCTGAATGCGGTGGGGCTGCCACGCCAGGGTTTTCTCCAGGATCCTTCCGAGGCCCTGGTCGTGCTGGCGATCGTGTACTTCTGGACCCAATTCGGCTTCAATATCGTGATCTACCTCGCGGCGCTCCAGGACATCCCCAAGGAGGTACTCGAGGCGGCGTCGATCGATGGCGCGGGCAAATGGTCCACGTTCTGGCACGTCGTCGTGCCGACCATCCGGCCGGTTACGATTTTCCTCCTGGTGTGGGGCCTCATCGACGTGTTTCAGTTCTTCGACCTCGTCTATACCACCACGAAGGGAGGACCTCTTAACTCCACGCTGACGCTCGTGTATTACATCTGGGAACTGGCGTTCAACTTCTTCACGGCGGGTTACGGCGCAGCTGTCGCGTACGTCCTCTTCTTCACCAGCCTGATCGTGACGATCGTCGCGCTCGTCTACGGACGCAGAAACAGGGTGGCGCTGTGACCAGTGAGCAGGCCCTGCAACCTGTGCCCGACATTGACATCGCGCTGCACCGTGCCCGGATCAAGGAGGCCGAGCAGCGGATGCGCCGGAGCGGATGGCGGGGCCGCATGCCGCAGCGAGGGCACCTGATCCTGATGCCCTTGTCGATCGTCATGGTCCTGCCGTTCGTCTGGATGGTCCTCACGTCGTTCATGACGAACAGCGAGATCAACCGCATTCCCCCGACGATCGTGCCGCATCACCTGTACACCGGGGGCTATTCGACTGTCCTCGCCAGCTCAGACTTCCCTTACTGGTTCCTGAACAGCCTGATCGTCTCCGGCACGGCAGTCCTCGCTCAGCTGGTCCTGTGCAGCCTGGCCGGCTACGCGTTCGCGCGCATCCAGTTCCGGGGGTCCAGCGTGATGCTGATCCTGCTGCTCGCGACGGCGCTCATTCCGTTCCAGCTCACGGTGATCCCCACCTTCCTGATCTTCCACCGCCTGGGGCTGATCAACACGCTCGGGGCGCTCATCGTGCCGCAGCTGACATCCGCGCTGGGCATCTATCTCATGTACTCGTTCTTCCAGTCGTTCCCCCGGGAGCTCGAGGAGGCCGGGCGCATCGACGGCTGCAGCCGTCTGCAGGTCTTCTGGAAGATCGTATTGCCGCTGGCGAGACCGGCCCTGGCCGCCCTCGGAATCATCACGTTCATCTATGCGTGGAACGATCTCTTCTGGCCGCTGATCGCGATCACGTCGAGTCACACGTTTACGGTGCAGGTGGGCCTCACGACATTCCAGGGCGAACACGAAACCCAGTGGTCGGCCGTGATGGCCGGCACCGTGCTGACGACGGCGCCGGTGCTGCTGGTGTTCCTGGCCGGTCAGCGCCGGTTCGTGCAGGCGATCACCGGAGCGGTCAAGGGATGACCGGTGGGGCGCGCACCGGCCGGGGCCCGTGCGGCACCGGGTGACCAGGTGGATCAGCCAGCACGAATCCCCTCCGGGATCAGCTGGCCGTGGGCGTCGATCAGCTCGTCGCACACCTGCACGATCTCGTCGATAGACAGGGTGGCTGCGGTATTCGGATCGAGGAGCGCCGCCTGGTACACCAGGTCCCGTCGCTGCTCGAGGGCGGCCCGCACGGTCAGCTCGCAGACGTTCAGGTACAGGCGGTTGAGCGCAGCCAGCTGCGGCGGCAGGTTCCCCACCCGGGTGGGCTGGACCCCCGCCCGGTCCACGAGGCACGGCACCTCGACGCAGCAATCCTCCGTCAGGTTGCCGATCGAACCGCCGTTGCGGACGTTGCCGTAGATCATCCGCTGCGTCCCGGTCTCGATGGAGTGGATGATCTGCGGGGCGTATTCCGGGCCGCGCTCAAGTCCGAGCGGCTCGCCCGCTTTGAGCTTGCGCCGGATCTCCGCGTAGGAGCCGAGATTCCGGTCGCTGCGATGCAGGTACTCGTTCACCGGGATCCGGAAGCGGCGGACCTGGTCCTCGTGCGGGAGAAACCAGGGCACCAGATCCGCGCTGTGCTCGCTCGACTCGGTCGGAAAGTAGCCGAACCGCTTGAACAACTCCACGCGGACGCGCCGCCCGAGCCCGTCGGGGTCGTCCTGGACGATCTGCCGTAGCCGTGGATAGAGGTCCTGCCCATGCTGTTCCAGCCGCAGGATCCACGACTGGTGATTGATCCCGGCGGCGAGGTAGGCGATCTCCTCGAAGGGGACATCGACGAGCTCCGCGAGCTGCTGGGCGGTGTTCTCCGGCGACATGCAAACGCCGACGACGCGCTGGTGCGCGGTTCCCGAGTAGATCGCCCACACCAGCGCTGCCATCGGGTTCGTGTAGTTGTAGAGCCAGGCGCCAGGCGCGACCTCCTGCAGGTCCCTGGCCAGCTCAAGCAGGGCCGGGATGGTGCAGAGGGCCCGGAAGATGCTCCCGATGCCCATGGTGTCCGCCATTGTCTGCCGTACGCCGTGGCGCCCGGGGATCTCGAAGTCGAGCTTCAGTCCCTCGTGCCCGCCGACCCGGATCATGCTGATCACGTGATCCGCTCCGTCGAGCGCAGCCCGGCGGTCCCGATGCGGCTCGATCGTGGCCGGCACGCCAAGTGCTGCCACGGTCCATCGCGCGATGGCCGCCGCGGTTTCGAGGCGCTCGCCGTCCACGTCGAACAGCGCAATCGTGCACCCGGCGAGTTCTTCGAAGCCGAGGATGTCCGCCAGCAGCTCCTTGGTGAACTCGACGCTGCCGGCGCCGTTGAGCACGATCTTCGCCATCAGAGCTCCAGGTAGGGCAGGACATGCTCGGCCCAGAGGTCCAGCTGCGATGCCGATGGCTGCAGGGTGTGCAGGATCAGGTACTCGATGCCGATGGCTATCCTCGCCCGGAGCTTGTCCACGATCTCGGCGGGCGTGCCCGTCAGGTACACCTGCTCGAAATACTCGAAAGGCCTGCTCGTTCCCATGATTGCCGTGTAGGCGTGCCGTTGCTCGGCGAGGGCCTTCGCGCGGTCCCCGGTGGGAACGAGGTGGAGGAAGTTCTCATGCGCGATGGTGAGCGTGCCCGGATCGCGGCCCGCCGCCTCGAGCGCAGGGCGGATCTCGGCGAGGTCGTCCTCGATCTGCGACGGAAGGGACGTAGGCCGCGCGATCCATCCGTCCGAGGCGACGATCCGCCGGAGCACCGCCGGAGCCAGGACGGGCCGCTCCGGGGAAGCCGCGTGCGGGAGCTGCCGGCCTCCGGCGCTCCAAAGGCTCAGCGGGGAGCGCATCGCCGGGCCGACCTCTACGTCCCGCAGCTGGTAGAACCGGCCCTCGTGGGTCACGGACTCGCCGGCCAGCAGCCGGCGTATGATCGCGATCGATTCGTCGGTGCGCCCACCCCGGTCCGCCCGGCGCTGTCCGACGGCCTGGAATTCCCGGTCATCCCAGCCCGTTCCCACGCCCAGGATGTAGCGCTCGTCGGCGAGGGCCTGGAGCGTGGCGATTTCCTTGGCCAGGACGACGGGATGGCGGGTCGGCAGGACCAGCACCGAGGTGCCCAGCCGGAGCCGCGACGTCGTGGCCGCCACGTACGTAAGCGAGACGATCGGGTCGAGCCACGGGACCGCGTAGAACCTGCTCTGGTGCAGCAGGTGATCGGTCGCCCAGACGGAGTCAAAGCCCAGGTCCTCGGCGCGCCGGGCGAAGGCCGCAAGCTCGTCCCCGGTGCGCCCGCTGGCCCCGGTGAACGTGGGCAGGAACACGCCCACCCCGCGGAGGCCCACTAGAGAAACCCGCCTTCCTTGAGCGCTTCGTCCACCAGATCGCAGGCCTGCCTGGAGAGCGCACGCAGTGGCGGGCGAACGTGGGCTTCGTCGATCACCCCCAGTCGCACGAGCGCATGCTTGGTGCGAGCGCGATAGTCCCGGACGGGCGGGGCGAAGATCGCGTCACACAAGGGCTGGAGCCGGTCGCGGAGTTCGAAGGCGCGGGGGAGATCATGGTCGCGCACCGCTTGGTGCATCTGGACCTGCTCGCGTGTGGCGAGCGTGCCGAAGCCGAGAAGCGCCCCCTGCGCCCCGAGGAGATACGCCTCGAGCAGGAAATTGTCGTTGCCGTTCAGCACGGTAGGGCGGGACGGCAGGGAATTCACCAGCCGCGCGGTCTCCACGAACCGCTTCGCGTCAAAGGACGCCTCCTTGATGGCCACCACACCGTCGACCGCCATGATGCGCTCGATGGTCTCGGCCGAGAAGTTCACCCCGCCAAGCGCCGGCTGGAGCTGGAAGGCGATCAGCGGAAGACCCGAGGCCTCAGCAACCGCGTGGTGGTACAGGGCGGGGATCTCTGGGTCCAGCGGCTCGCCCTGGTACGCGGAGATGGGGAAGACGAGCAGGGCGTCTGCTCCGGCCCTGGCGGTGTCAGCGGCAAGCCGGCGGGCCTGCTCGGTAAAGGAAGCCGCCAGCCCGGCGACCACGAGTGCCCGGCCAGCAACCTCTTCAACCACGATCTGAAGGACCCGCAGGCGTTCCTCCGGGAACAGGTGAGGCCCCTCGCCCGTGTCCACGTTCACGGCCAGGCCGCGAAGGCCCTGGCCGACGAGCCAGTCAACGTATCGTCGGAGTGACTCCTCGTCGATTGACCGGTCGCTCCGCATGGGCGTCACGATTGCCGCGATCAAACCATTCAGGTCCGGCCGCTCCATGTGCTTCTCCTTTCTCGCGATCGCCTGGCCCACCGCGCAGCGCATCCCTGATGCCCTTCCAGACCCGGTCGGGAGTCATCGGCGTGTCGATGTGGCGGACACCAAGGTGGGAGAGCGCATCGATCACCGCGTTGTGGACCGCCGGTCCTGCCCCGATCGTCCCCCCTTCGCCGATGCCCTTTGCTCCCAAGGGGTTGCGGCCGGTAGGGGTCGCCAGCGGGACGCTGACGAACGAGGGCAGATCCGCCGAGCTCGGGATCCCGTAGGTGGCGAGGCTGGACGTCAGGGGGTTGCCCTGCTCGTCGAAGACGACGGCTTCGTAGAGCGCCTGGGCGGCGCCCTGCGCAATCCCTCCGTGGATCTGTCCTTCGACGAGCATCGGGTTAACGCGGCGGCCGCAGTCGTCCACCGCAACATGACGGACCAGCTTTACCTTTCCCGTCTCGGGGTCGACCTCCACCACCGCGACGTGCACGCCGGACGGATAGGTCGAATCCTCCATCTCGAAGTCGTTCTGCGCCCGCAGTCCCGCCGCCATCCCGGGCGGGAGTGATGAGGAGTCCGCGGCGGCCGCGAGCTCGCCCCAGGACAGTGACGACCCCGGGTCCCCCGCAACGCCGATCCGGCCGTCGAAGCTGCGCACATCGCTCTCGCTCGCCTCCAGCAGATGAGCCGCAAGGCGCCTGGCCTTGTCCAGCAGGGCCATCGAGGCACGGAGCACGGCCGAGCCGCCCACCTGCAGGGACCGCGACCCCATCGTCCCCCCTCCGCGCGGGACGAGCGCCGTGTCCGAGTGCCGGACCGTGACGGCGCCGAACGAGACTCCCAGGGTGTCGGCCACGATCTGGGCCCACGCGGTCTCGTGCCCCTGCCCCTGCGGGCTGGTCCCGGTCAGGACGGTGAAGGTTCCTTTCTCGTCAGCCTCCACCGACGCGAACTCGCTGCCCCAGCCGGTGACCTCGATGTAGCTGCTGAGGCCGACGCCGAGCTGCCACGTTTCGCCTCGGGCGATGCGTGCGGCCTGTTCCTTGCGCAGCTCCCGGTATCCAGCCGCACCAAGCGCGGCATCAAGGGCACAGCCCAGATCGCCGCTGTCGTAAGTGGCGCCGGTCGGGGTGCGGTAGGGGAACATCCCGGGGGGGATGAAGTTGAGCCGCCGGATCTCCGCGGGATCGATCCCGAGATCGCCCGCCAGCATGTCCATGGCCCGCTCCAGCAGCCAGGTTGCCTCTGGCCGCCCCGCGCCCCGGTAGGCGCCTACCGGAGTGGTGTTGGTCAGGACCGAGACCGCATGAAAGTCGACCCGGGGGATCCGGTACGGCCCCGAGGCCATGAGGCCGGTGAGCGGTGGCAGGGTCGCGGCCTCGCTGGCGTACGCCCCGATGTCCTGGATCACGTAGACGCGAAGCCCCAGCAGCCTCCCGTCCCGGGTAGCACCCAGCTCGGCGTACTGGACCTGCCCACGGCCATGGGTCATAGCCACCATGTTCTCGATTCGCGTCTCCGACCAGCGAACCGCGACCCTCAGCTGCCGGGCGAGCCAGGCGATCACGACATGCTCGGGGTACGTCGGGATCTTCCCGCCGAAGGCGCCGCCCACCGCCGCGGTGCGGACGCGCACCCGGCCAGGGTCCAGCCCCAGAACCTGGGCGACGACCTGGCGGGTGTCGTGCGGCGCCTGCACCGACGCCCACAGCGTGACCGATGGTTCATCGGGGGCCAGGCCGGCGACGGCGAGAGCGCCGTTCGGCTCCATCGGCACCGGCGCCACCCGCTGGTTGACGAACCGCGCCCGCACGATGATCTCGGCTCCCTCAAGCGCGCCTGGATCCTCGGCCACATCATCGACGCGAATCGCAAGGTTGGAGCCGTGGGCCGGGAACAGGACGGGCGCGTCAGGCCCGAGCGCTGCCTCGGGATCGATCACCGGGGTGAGCGGCTCGTAGTCGACGGAGACGGCGTCCGCCGCGTCCGTGGCCTGCGCCCTGGTCTGCGCCACCACCACGGCCACCGGCTCGCCGACGAAAAGGACCCGGTCGGCGGCGAGCAGCGGCCGGGCGAATATCTCGGGACTATCTTCAACGGGGGGCAAGCGCAGCCCGCCCAGGTCAGCGGCGACGAACACGCCTACTACACCCGGCATCGCACGGGCCTGCAGCCCCGTCGACCGACCGGACGAGCGCATGGGCAATGGGGGACCGGACGAACACCCCGTGAAGCGCGCCGTCGCACGGGACATCGTCCAGGTAACGGGCCGCTCCGGTGAGCAGCGCGCGATCCTCGCTGCGGAGCACGGGGCGGCCCAGAATCCGCCGAGGTGAGAGTTCCTCCAGCGGATCCGGAGGGTGCGCGGTCAGGCCGGCGTCCTTCGGATCGTCCCCGTTCACCTCTTTGCTCGGATGCCCTCGGGCATCAGCGCCCCGTGGGCCTCGATCAGGTCGTCGCACATCGAGACGACCTGCTGGGTCGTCAGCGTGGCTGCCGTGTTCGGGTCGAGCAGCGCGGCCTGGTAGACGAGGCTGCGCCGTTCCTCGAGCGCCGCGCGAACCGTGAGCTCCGCCACGTTCAGGAAGGTCCGGTTCAGGGCGAGGCACTGCGGGGGGAGGGCGCCGATCCGGGTGGGCTGGACGCCGTTCTTGTCGATCAGGGTGGGCACCTCGACGCAGGCGTTGCCGGGAAGCCCGTCGATCAGCCCGCCGTTGCGCACGTTCGTATAGACCTCACGGATGGTGCCGGTCTCGAGCGAGTGGATGATCTCGGAAGCGAGCTCAGAGGTCGGCTGGATCTCGAGTTCCTGCCCGGCGTCCAGGGCCGCCTTCGTCCGCGCCCAGTCCGCAAGGTTCTCCTCGCTGCGGCGCAGGTATTCGTCGATCTCGCACCGGAAGTGCTCGACCTGATCATCGTGGTGCAGGAACCAGGGGACGTACTCACTCGAGTGCTCGCTGGACTCGGTGGGGAAGTAGCCGAAGCGCCGGAAGATCTCCACGCGCACCCGTCGGCCCAGCCCCTCCGGATCGGCCTCTACCACCTCCCGGAGCCGCGGGTAGAGGTCCTCGCCGGTGCTGCGGCGGCGGAACCGCAGCACGAAACACTGATGGTTGAAGCCGGCGGTGCGGAAGGCGACGTCTTCCTCGGGCACGCCCACGGCGGCGGCCAGGAAGGCATGGGTGTCCCGCACCGAGTGGCACACGCCGACCACATTCGCGAACGGGGTGCCCTCATAGACGGCCCACGGCACCATGGCCATGGGGTTGGTGTAGTTCAGCAGGAGGGCGTCCGGGGCCAGCTCGTGCAGGTCGTTGCCGATGCCGACCATCACGGGGATGGTCCGGAGCCCGCGGAAGATGCCGCCGATCCCGATCGTGTCGGCGATCGTCTGGCGGATCCCGTACTTCTTCGGGATCTCGACGTCCGTGACGGTGGCCCGGTATCCGCCGACCTGGATCTCGTTGATGACGTAGTCGGCGCCCTCCACGGCTGGCCGGCGTTCCGCGCTGGCCTCCACCCGGAATCCGGCACCGGTTCGCCGCACGATCGACGCGGCGGCGCGCTCCGCGTACGCGAGACGCTCCGCATCGATGTCGTGCAGGGCGATGACCACCAGGCCCTCGAGCTCCGCGAACGAGCACAAGTCGGCCACTACGTTGCGGGTGAACTCCACGCTGCCGGCACCGATGATCGCGATCCGGATCATGAGCGAGAGTGTTCCATAGCTGCCTCAAATGATCAAGTGTGAGCATTCCGTGTGAGAGAACAAGTCCGCAGCCGTCGGCTACGCCGTCCGGGCAGGGCGACATGGCGACATGGCGATGCCCGGGAGCGAATCTTGCGCGAGCCCTGGAAGGTGCCGGTGCCTGTCCCTGCACCGGCGATCAGACGGTGGTGACCCGCACGCCAGCCTCGGTGAGCCCCGCCAGGATGCCGGGGTCGGCGGCGCTGTCGGTGATCAGCTCGCCGACCGCGCCGACCTCGCAGATCCTGGCGAAGGCCACGAGCCCGATCTTGGAGCTGTCGGCGACGACGACGACTGAGCGGGCGCGCTTGATCAGCGCCCGGTTCGTGTGGGCCTCCACCTCGTGGTGCGTCGTCAGGCCGGCTTCGAGGGAGACCCCGTCCGCGCCCACGAACACAATGTCGAGGTTGAGCCCCGCAAGGCTGGCCTCGGCGATGGGCCCGACCAGTTCATAGGACTCAGACCTGGCCACTCCGCCCGTCACCACGAGCTTCAGGCTCGGGCGCACCGCCATCTCGGACGCGATGTTCAGGGCGTTCGTGACCAGCGTGAGGCGCTCATGATCGACAAGCGCCCGCGCGACCTCTGTCGTGGTCGTCCCGCCGGTGAGCCCGATCGCATGACCTGCGGCGACGCGCGTCGCGGCCTCGCGGGCGATCAGGAACTTCTCCTCTCTGTGCCGGCCGCTCTTGTAGCGGAGCGGGAGCTCGTAAAGAATCCCCTGCGCGACCGCGCCGCCGTGGGTCCGCGCCAGCAGGCGCTGGCGCTCGAGAAGGTTGAGGTCACGGCGGACGGTTGCAGCCGATACGCCCAGCTCGTCCGAGATGCCGGTGACATTCACGCTGCCGTTCCCGGACAGCCACTCCAGGATCGCCTCCAGCCGCTCCGCTTGTCGCACCGGACCGGTCCTCAGGATCCCGCAAGCGGCCGCGAGGCGAGGGACTCGGGCCGGGCCACAGCCTGGCCCGACTTGGCGTCGAAGAGGTGCACGTCTTCCAGCGACATCGCCAGGGTGATCGTCTCGCCCACCGCGGGCTGACGGCGAGCGTCGAGCCTGGCGATGACCTTCGCTCGCCCCGAGGGCAACGACGAGCCGGCACCGGAGGAGGCGGTCGCCACATTCTGACCGCGGATACTCCCGTAGACGATCGTCTCGTGGCCGAGCAGTTCGACGACCTCCGTGCGCACCTGCATCACCTGATCCTCGGTGGCGCCCGTCACCAGGCGCAAGGCCTCCGGCCGCACGCCGATGACCAGCTCGCCAGGGGGGACGCCGGGGACCGCCAGTTCGAGATCACCCGCGTGCACGCGGCCGTCGGCCGCGGAGGCGCTCAGCAGGTTCATCGGGGGGCTTCCGATGAACCCTGCCACGAAGACGTTCGCCGGGCGCCGGTAGATCTTCTGCGGCGTCCCCAGCTGAAGCAGCTTCCCGCCGGACATCACGGCAATACGGTCGCCGAGCGTCATGGCCTCGACCTGATCGTGTGTGACGTAGACGGTCGTGGTCTGGAAGCGCTGATGCAGCTGTTTCAGGTCGGTCCGAAGCTGGGTCCGAAGCTGTGCGTCCAGGTTCGAGAGCGGTTCGTCCAGAAGAAAGACCCGGGGGCTGCGGGCGAGCGCCCGCCCCATCGCCACGCGCTGCCGCTGACCGCCGGAGAGCTGGGCGGGCTTGCGGTCCAGGAGCTCATCGAGGGTCAGGAGCGAACTCACCTCCCTGACTCGTTCAACGATCTGTGCGTTCGGCACCTTGTGCTGCCGGAGCCCGAAGGCCAGGTTCTGCAGGACGGTCTTGTGCGGATACAGCGCGTAGTTCTGGAATACCATCGCGATGTCGCGATCCCGGGGAGAAACGCCGTTCACGACCTTTCCGCCGATGGCGATGGCTCCGGAGGTCGGCTCTTCCAGTCCCGCGATCATCCGGAGCGCGGTCGTCTTCCCGCAGCCGGACGGTCCGACCAGGACCATGAACTCGCCGTCGGCGATGGTACAGGTGAGCGCATCAACTGCCGTCGTCCCGTTCGGGAAGACTTTCGTGATCTCGTGGAACGAGACCTCGGCCACGGTCAGTACCTCCCGGGTGCGCAGTCGCGACTCACGGCAGCACGACCGAACGAGTCAGGTGCTTCGGGCGATCGGGATCGAGGCCGTGGGCCTCGGCGAGATCGACGGCCATCCTCTGGATAAGGACGAGTTCGGCCATCGGGTCCAGTCCTTCGCCAGCGATGGTGGCCCCGGCGCCCGCCGCGTCGGCGAGCACGCTGGTATCGACCGGTCCGATGGCCCATACAAGGGTTCCGGGTCCGGCCACGCTGATCGGGCCGTGGCGGTACTCCATCGCCGGGTACGCCTCAGTCCACGCGGAGGCCGCCTCGCGAAGCTTGAGCGCCGCCTCGTGAGCGAGGCCAACGGTCCAGCCCTGCCCCAGGAACACGAACTGCCTGAACTCTGAAGGATCCGCGGGCAGCGCTTGGCCGAGCGCGGCCTCCCCATCGGCGATCGCGGCATCGAGCCGATCGCCAATATGCGCGCGAAGCAGGGCGAGCGCCGTAGTCGCGAAGCGCGTCTGCACGACCGACTGCTCGTTTGCGAAGTCCAGCACGATGGTGTTGTCGGCGGCCGACGCAACCGGCGAGCCGGGGACCGCCGTGACCGCCACCGTGGCAATGCTTCCGCCGGGCCCTTCGAGCGCCCGCAGGACCTCTGTGGTGGTACCCGAGCGCGAAATGGCGACCACGCGGCCGTAGCTCCGGTGCGGCGATAGCTCTGAGGCGATCGCCGCGTCCGTGGTGCCCAGGCCCCTTTCCTCACGGAGCGCCGCGTAGGCCCGCGCGATGTGGTGCGAGGTCCCGCAGCCGATCGCGACGGCGGGCTCGCCGGGCGCCGGGAGCAGGCCTGCGACGGCCGGCGCCATGTCCGCGGCCTTCCGCCACAGGGCGGGCTGGCTAGCGATCTCGCTAGTGATGGCGCGCATCTACGTGAATGTACGTCCCAAGCGCTCGGACAGCAATACGAACGACTAGAAGCAGCCTTGCAGAACGCACGAGTGTGTTCTAATATCCGCTAATCCGAGCGAGAACGAAAACCAGGGAAACGATCACGAGGGCTTCCGGGCCCATGTTCCCTGTCGTCAACGCTGGTTCGTGCATGCGATCACTGAGGCTGTCAAGGGATCGTCGGCGGCGGCCAAGGCTGTCGGGACGAGGAGGCCGGTATGAAGCGAACAGCGCTGGCGGGAATCGCGGCGTTGACCCTGGCGGTGGCCGGCTGCGCAGGATCTTCGGCACCCAGCCCGGCTTCGTCGGGCAAGGTGACGATCCAGTTCTGGCATGCGCAGACCGAGATCGCCGCGAAGGTGATGCAGCAGCTCGTCGCTAAGTTCAACGCCTCGCATCCGAACATCGTCGTGCAGGCGAGCTCCGGGGGAACTTCCACCGGAGACCTTCTTCCGAAGGTCACGACGGCGATCGCGGCCGGGACCTATCCCGACATCGCCTACATCTACGGGTCCTATGCCGCAAACATCGCCCAGAGCGGCAAGACCGTGAACCTGGCTGACCGGATCAACCAGCCGGGATTCAACTGGAACGACTTCTACCCGGCGTCCAGGCAGATCGCGTCGCCCGGGGGCAAGGTCATCGGGTTCCCCGCCCTTATCGACAACCTGTCGGTGATCTATAACAAGAAGCTGTTCGCCGCGGCAGGCATCCCCGCTCCGTCTCCGGACTGGACCTGGGATGACTTCCGCAATGTCGCGAAGCAGCTGACGGATCCCGCCAAGCACATCTACGGCGTGAACTACCCCACCGGCGGTGACCTGCTCGACACGTCGTGGCGGTTCTTCCCCGGGCTCTGGCAGCGCGGCGGGCAGATCCTCTCACCGGACGACAAGCAGGCGCTGTTCAACTCGCAGGCAGGTGTGGACAACCTGACGCTCTGGCAGCAGATGGCAACCGTCGACAAATCGGTGTACCTGGACCCCACGGCAAGTAAGGCCGGACCGCTGTTTACCAGCGGGCATCTGGCGATGTACGTCAGCGGCCCGTGGGAGGTCCCGACGCTCAACGAGGCGAAGGTCGACTGGGCGGACGTGCAGCTGCCGGCTGCGAACGGCAGCCACCAGACCGTATCCGGGCCCGACAACTGGGTCGTGTTCAATCACAGCCCCGCGCGGGTGAACGCCGCGGTCGAGTTCCTGAAGTGGCTGACAGCGCCGCAGCAGGAGCTGACGTGGATGATGGGGTCCGGCTCGCTCCCGCTCCGGCCGTCCATCCTCAAGCTGCCGGGCTACCAGAAATACCTGCAGGCTTACCCGGGGATCGGGCCGATGGCGGCAAACCTGGCGAATGCCAAGGAGGCGATGCCCACGCTGCCGACCTGGCCGCGCGTCGTCGACGCCCTCGGCACGGGCATCGCGTCGGTGCTCCTCGGTCAGGCCACTCCGAAGGCCGCGCTCGATCAGGCGGCACAGAAGGCGGATGCGATCCTGAACGTGCCGGGCTAGCTGCCAGCAATCCGACGAGGGCTAAAGCCAGGCTCAATCTTGCTGGGGCAAATCGGGGGCAAAACCCGGCTAGCGACTGCCTGGCGTAGCTCGCTGCAGCTCGTCTGAGCACACGTATTGCCTGGTCAATGGCTCTGCGGCGATTACAGCGACGTGTCGGCTGTCCATGGTAAGGAGAAGGTCTACGGTTCGATCCGCGAGGGGCGGGCGCGTCAGCCCTGGCGGGCCACTGCGCGGTCGGCGTTGCGCCTGACCTCGTCGGCAATGGTGCCCCACAACGGCTCGGGCAGGTCGTGACCCGCGCCGGGCAGCAGCACGAGGCGGGCGCCCGCGATGGCCTTCGCGGTGTTGCGGGCGGCGCTGACGCGCAGCAGCGGGTCATGGTCGCCGTGCAGGACCAGGGTCGGCTTGCGCAGCTCGCGCAGCTTCGGGCCGTGCCAGCCGGCCCCGGCCTGCCTGCTCTGCGCCCTGGTGTCGCGGGGGCCGCTGTCCACCTCGCGCTCGATCCACTCCCGGGTGGCGGTCTCGTCGAACGGGTAGGCCGGCGACGCGACGGCGCGGGCGAGCGCGAGCGACATCTGAATGTCGCCGTCGCGGCCCTCAGGGAACTTCAGCCGCGCCAGTCTGGCCAGCATCCCGAACCGCACGTAGCGGCCGGCCCCGAGACCGGAGGTGTCGCTCGGCATCCCGGCGGCGGACACGACGCTGAGCACCCGGTCCGGGTGCCGGAGCGCGATGCGCTGGGCGATGATGCCGCCCAGCGAGGCGCCGAAGAGGTGGGCCCGCTTCCAGCCGAGCGCGTCGAGGACGGCGATCGCGTCGTCGGTCATGTCCTCGGAGGTGTAGGCACCCCGCTTGCGGGCGACGGCGACGAACGGGTTGCTGCTCCCGGTGCCGGGCATCCGGCTCGACTCGCCTGCGTCGCGCTGGTCGTAGCGGGCGACGGCGAACCCCCGGGCGGCGAATTCCTGGCCCAGGCCGGGCCACCAGAACCGGGAGACGGCCAGGCCCATGATGAGCAGCAGTGGCTCCCCTTCCGCCCCGGCCAGGGTGTCGTAGGCGATGTCGACCGTCCCGTTGCGCGCGTACTGGGTCGGGGTCCACCTGCTGGCCCGAGAGCCAGTGCCCCCGGTTGCGGTCATGTCCGTCTCCTCGCCCCTGCGGTAACTGCGATCATCGTTCGCGATATCGTCAGCCTACCTTACTGGGTACAGTGTTCGCAATGATGGCAGGCAAGCCGCAAGGCGAAGGCAAGCCACACGGCGGCAGCGTCTGGACCCGTCCGGAGCGGGCGCCCCGCGGTCCGGTCCCCGAGCACAGCCGCGCCAAGATCGCGGCGGCCGGCATCCTGATCGCCGACGCGGACGGCCTCGGCGCCGTCACCATGCGCTCGGTCGCGGCGGCCGTCGGGACCGGCCCCGCGTCGCTGTACCGGTACGTGGTCAACCGCGGCGAACTGGTCGAACTGATGGCTGACCAGGCGCGCGGCGAACTCGACTACACGACGGCGGCCGACGGGCCGCCCGCCGCCCGGCTACTCGCGATCGCCCGCGAGGGCCGCGCCCTGTACCTGCGCCACCCGTGGCTCCTTGACGTCCAGGCCGCGCCGGTCCCCGGTCCGAACGCGGTGATGTTCATCGAGCACACCCTCGCCGCCCTCGACGGCACGGACCTGCCCGGACCGGCCCGGCTGGAAACCGTCGGCCTCTTCTCCGGAGCGGTCCGGCTCACCGCCCAGACCGAGATCGAGCAGTTGCGGGCCGGCCAGGACGCCGTCGGCTGGCAGCGCGAACTGGCCGCTTACCTGGGCGGAATCGTGTCCGCGGGCCAGCACCCGCACCTCGCCGCTGCGCTCGCCGAGGCTTCCGCTTCCGGCGGCCCGGCGAGCCAGCAGGACGCGTTCGGCAGCGCCATGAGCAGAATCCTCGCCGGGCTCCTTTCCCCGGCCACGCCCTGAAGCCGGGCTACCGGTCGCCGCCGGAGAAGATCTGCAGGAAGAACAGGAACACGTTCAGCACGTCGAGGAAGATCGAGGCGGCCAGCAGCGGCGCCTCGGCGATGTCGGTGCTCCTGCGCAGCCGCTGGAAGTCGAACATGACGAACCCGGCGAAGATGACCAGCCCGAGGATGGAGTAGATCAGCCCGGCGCCCGGGATGTTGACGAAGATCAGCACGATGCCGAAGATGATCAGCGCGACCAGGGCCCAGAAGCAGAGCCGTGCGAGCGGGGCCAGGTCGCGGCGGGTGGCGTAGCCCGCGGCGCCGAACCCGGCGATGAACAGGGCGGTCGCGGCGCCGGCCTGCCAGACCGCGGTGGGGTCCATGTCGCCGTAGTAGGCGATGGTCGGTGCCACGGCCAGGCCGATCAGCAGGCCGAACGCGGCCAGCAGCGCGACGGTCAGCGGCACCGACCGCCGCGCCGCGAACCGCATGCTGATCAGCACGGCGATCGACGCGATCCACGCCACGAGCCCCACGGCGCCGTTCAGGTCGCGGCCCAGCCAGGCGCCCGCGGCGAACAGCGCGGCGGTGAGCGCGACGTAGCCCATGGTCTGGGCGAACAGCGTGTGTGCCTGGCCCCGTGCTGCGGTTCCCATCTGCTGGTAGCTCACAGCGTCAGCCATATTCGTGCTCCCTGTGCGGCTCGGCTGCCCGTGCCGGGCAGACCAGCCACCGCGGCTGCGTAAAACTAAAATCTGGCGATGCTGCTCACGACGGTCCAGAGCTGGTCTGTGCCTGGCCCGCCACTGTGAATTTAGGAATACGGAACCTGCGCGGCGGGCCAGGCCGTCCCGGGCAGGCCCGCCGCGGCGGGTGGCGGTGGGTGACCCTTACCGGCGCCGGGAGACGCGGCGGGCGGTGCGCCGCCCCGTGCGGCGGGCAACTCTGCGGCCTCCGAACATTGCGTTCCTCCTGATCTAGATGGCTAACTGTATCTCCGGTCGCGCGGTCAGGACGTGGCCGCGTTCGCGGTCTCCTGGGCGTGCAGCTCCTTGGCTTCCTCGGCCGTGACCAGCCCGAGCGCCACCAGGTCCAGCGGGCTGATGAAGCCGTCGCTGAGCCGGAAGCCGCCCGCGCGCGCGATCGCGTCCCGCAGCGGCACCGCCCAGTGGTGCTCGAGCAGGATCAGCGCGGCCGCCGAGTCGTTCGGGATGTCCTCCAGCACATCCCATTCGTCCCCGCCGAAGATGTTGATGCCTTCCTCGGCGGCCTCTTCCGCGCCAGCGAGCGCGCCGGCTTCTGCCCCTTCCTCACCGTCGATGCCGAGCCCGATCAGCGCGCCGATCTTGCTGCCGACTTCGATCGCCTCGTCCTGGGTCAGGTTCGACAGGTGCTCCATCTCCAGGCCGCCGTCCGCATCCTTGTAGACGGCGATCGAGTCGATCACGCGCACCGTGCCGCTGTCGTGCAGCCGCTCCAGTTCGGCGATCACCTCGCCGTGGAAGTCGGGGTGGCTGAACCCCAGCACGATGAGCTGCACCGGTCCGATAGCCATATGAGGTCCTCCCCTCGGCCCGCGGGCCGCTGCCGCCATGGCACGAGCCACGCAACGGACCGATCTGGGCTGTATTGGTTCTGCCCAGGATCGGCCGCGGCCGGCTGACGGCGCATCACCCACATCGGATTAAATGCGCCAGCCGCCGGATCCCTCCTCTACTGCTCCTCGTAGAGGCCGGCCAGCAGGCCAAGCGCGCGCTCGATCACCTCCGGCGTGACGAGGCCCGGGGCCATGCGCTGGTAGATCTGCAGGCCGACCACGAGCGCGAGCCCGATGGTCCAGGCCTGGACGGGCGTGGTTCCCGCGGCAGGTTCCTCGCTGTCGGTGCCGGCTATCGCCCGGAGCTGGCGCTCGAGCCCGCTGCTGTAACGCTGCAGTGCGTCCGGAGCGCGCAGCAGCGCGGCGAAGAACTCCAGGAACATCGCCAGCTCCGCCACGTCACCGGGGTGTTCCACGGCGACGGCGTGGCTGAACTCGGCCAGGCGCTCGCGCAGCGGCCGCGACTCGTCGTTCAGCATGGTCACGTACTCGGGGGGCGTATCGCGGCCTGCTTCGATGGCGCTGAGCAGGAGATCCTCCTTGCTGGCGAAGTGCCCGTAGATGGCTCCCTTGGTTACCTCCGCCGCCTCCGCGATCTGCTCCAGCGAGGTCGCGGCGTAGCCGCGTTCGCGGAACAGCCGCTGCGCCTCGGCCAGCAGCCGCTGCCGGGTGCGCTCCTTGGACTCCGCTCTGGTCACTCTGGCCACGCCTCATTCTGTCACATTGACATACCAGCAGCATACAGATACCTTCAGTACTCAGATACCTCTGGTACGCGAACTGATGATGAGCCTGGCCAGAAGCGACTGGCCCGGCTGCGCGGCGAGGGAGTGCGGGATGGGCCTTGGAGAGCGAGTCAGGAACCACGTCGTCGAGCCGGCCGTGCTGCGGCTGTTCCAGTGGCGAGGCGATCCGGTCGCCCGGCTGATGCGGCCGGCCACGAAGGCTGACCCGTACCCGCTGTACGCCGCGATGCGGCGGCGCGGCCTGGTACGCAGCCCGCTCGGCCTGTTCGCTACGGCCGACCATGGGGTGGCGGCGAGCATCCTGCGGGACCGGCGGTTCAGCAGCTCGCCGGTCCACCAGCGCGGCTACCGGCCGCCGTCCTACCCGCCGGACGACCCGCGGGCCGGGCTGCCCGCCGCCGACCTGCTCACGATGGACCCGCCCGACCACACCCGGCTGCGCCGGCTCGTGTCCGGCGCGTTCACCCCGAGGGCCATTGCCGGGCTCGAGCCGTGGATCCGCGAAGTCACGGTCCGGCTGCTGGCGGACGCGGACGGTGCAGCCGGCTTCGACCTGATCGAAGCGCTGGCCTTCCCGCTGCCGATCGCGGTCATCTGCCGTCTGCTCGGCGTGCCCGCTGAGGATCAGGCCCAGTTCCGGGTCTGGGGCCATGACGTGGCCGCCACCCTGGATCCCCAGACGGCCGCGCAGGCGCAGACCCGCGCCGCGGAGCTGGCGCTGACCCGCTACCTCCAGGACCTGGTGCGCCAGCGCCGGGCCGATCCCGACGACAGCATCCTGTCCGCGCTCATCGCGGCCGAGGAGGAGGGCGACAAGCTGAGTCCCGGCGAGGTGGTCAGCACGGCTTTGCTGCTCCTGGTCGCCGGATTCGAGACCACCGTGAACCTGATCGGGAACGGCACGGTCGCCTTGCTGGGCGAGCCGGGCAGCTGGCAGCGGCTCCGCCAGGACCCGGCCCTGATACCGGCAGCGATTGAGGAGATGCTCCGCTACGACAGCCCGGTCCAGCTGACCTCCCGGATAGCCACCGAGGACGCCGAGGCCGGCGGCAGCGTGATCGCGGCGGGCCGGGCCGTCATCGTGTCCATCGGCGGTGCCAACCGCGACCCGGCGGTCTTCGAGCGGCCCGACGAGTTCCGGATTGACCGGCCGGATCCCGGCCGGCACCTGGCCTTCTCGCTCGGCATCCACCACTGTCTCGGCGCCTCGCTGGCCCGGCTGGAGGCCCGCATTGCCATCGAGGAGCTGACCCAGCGGTATCCGGCGCTTGAGCTGGCCGCCCCGCCGGTCCGGCGCCCGCTGCTCGTGCTGCGCGGATTCGAAAGTGTCCCCGTCCGCGCCACCCAGATGCCATCGCTGCCGGGTACACCGAGCCGGCCAGCCCAGAAGGCTGGCCGTTAGGGTCACGGTTGTGACGTCACCTCGTATTGCCATCGGGCCGCGGCCCTGGGACGGGATCACCGCGGTGGTGCGGGAGGCCGGCGGTGAGCCGGCCGGGATCGGCCCGGACGCTGACGCGCTGGTCTGGCTGGATGCGGCCGACCTCGATGGGCTGGCCAGGGCTCTGGCGGCGGCGCCGGCGGCGCGGTGGGTGCAGTTGCCGTTTGCGGGGGTGGAACTGGCCGCCGGGGCCGGCCTGCTGGACCCGGCGCGGACCTGGACCTGCGCCAAGGGCGCCTACGCCGAGCCGGTCGCCGAGCACGCGCTGATGCTGGCCCTGGCCGGGCTGCGGCTGCTGCGCCGCCGGATCCGGGCCACGTCCTGGGGCACGGCGGCGGGGGAGAGCCTGTATGACCAGCCGGTCACGATCGTGGGCGGCGGCGGCATCGCGGCCGCGCTGATGGAGCTGCTGGCGCCGATGCGCGCGCAGGTCACGGTGGTCCGCCGGCAGAGCGCCGCGGTGCCCGGGGCGGTCCGCACCCTGCAGACCGGCCAGCTGGCGCAGGCCCTGCCGGGAGCGCGGGTCGTGTTCGTGGCGCTGGCGCTGACCCCGGAAACCGAGCACATCATCGGCGCGGCGGAACTGGCCGCGATGGGTCCGGACGCCTGGCTGGTGAACGTCGCGCGCGGCCGGCATGTCGATACCGGTGCGCTGGTCGATGCGCTGCGCTCGCGGTCCATCGGCGGGGCGGCGCTGGATGTGACCGACCCCGAGCCGCTGCCCGACGGGCACCCGCTGTGGGACCTGGACAACGCCATCATCACCCCGCACACGGCCGACACCCCCGAGATGATCCAGCGGATGCTTTCC
>CAVYPM010000002.1:0-129013 GCA_963770375.1 uncultured Actinomycetes bacterium
GGCAGTTGGAGCCCCATTTCCCTGGCGTACTCGATGATCCGGTCCATGTCCTTGCCAGGTAGCCGAGGGCCTTGCCCATGGTGGCGTTAGTACATCGCCCGTCCGGGACGGCCTGGGCCGCGCCAGGTAGCCCATGTGTGGTGGCCGCGTGGGGTGCCGGGGTGAAGAGGCGTTGGGGCTTGAGCAGGTTACTCTGGGCGCCGGCGACCGGGTGAACGCCTGGCCGAGGTCCCATGTCTTGCGCAGTGTCGCGATCAGCGAGGTGTGCCGGTACTCCTCGTTGTACACCGAGCCCGGCTCGACCCATGGCGACACGGCGATGGCGGGGACTCGGTAGCCGGAGCGGTCGAACCTGAAGCCGAGCTCACCCGCTGGTGCGGCCGGGTCGGGCGGCGGGACCGGTCCGGGGGGCACGTGGTCGTAGGTTCCGCCTGGCTCGTCCCACCCGATCAGCAGGGTCGTGTTCCACACGTTGGTGCCTGACGGTGAGGTGGCGGACCGGTAGGCGTTGAAGATCCGCTCCAGGAACGCCTCGCCGCCCAGCATCGCCGACGACGGGTCCAGCCCGATGTCGACGTTGCCGCCGAAGAATGACCGGCCGAACGCCGGGTGGTAGTCGCCGTGCCCGGCGATCATGTCCGGCTCGATCAGCGCGAAATCGGGCAGGGTCCCGGCCGCGGCGTCCTCTCGAACTCCGAACCGCAGAAGTACGTCGCCAGCCGGTCCTTCAGCCGGGGATAGTGGATGACACCGGTGAACGACAAGCACATCGGCTCCCGTACGTCGACCTTCCAGGTCCTGCCGTGCTGCTCGAGCCGCTCGAAGATCGTCTCCGCGTCGTTCTCGGTGAACCACTTTCGCACCGGGCTGTTCACCACTCCAGCCCTGACGTCGTCGCCGCCGTCCAGAACGACCGGTTCATGAACGTCGCGACGGCACCTCGGAAAACCAGTGGTCGGACACCCCGAACTGGCGCGCGATGCCGCTCAGCACCGGCCACTGCTGCGGGGTGTCCCCGGTCATGATCTGGGCGTACTCCTCATAGGTCGGCTGCCGTCCGACTTCGCCGGTGAACGTGCTGATGTAGTCGGTGACGAACCCGGCCATGGCCGGTGCCGCGCCGGGCGGCGGCGCGTTTCCACGGCGCTGTCACGCCCTCGCCGATCTTGAACCGGTTGTGGTCGTTGATCGTGCCGAACAGCTGGGTGTTGGTGTGATACCACTCCTCACCCGCGACCGGGTCAGGCGAGTCCATGTCGGTAGTGACGCCGTAGGGCACCACCTTGCGGTCGGCGCCGTGCTCGGCCCACCCGGGGATCGGGTTGCTCAGGTCCTTCCCGATGACGCCCTCGAAGGTCTTGCCATCCCCCGGCCCGTAGAGGCGGCCCAGCACATTGTCCAGCGACCGGTTCTCAAACAGCACCACCACCACATGATCGAGCGCATTGCCGCGGGTAGCTGAGCCAGGCATGCCAGACCTCCAGTCGCTTGCGGACATTTCAGATGGATCTATCCCACCGAGCCTGCATAGGCCGCCAGTGTCATCCCACTCCATCAGCGGCTGTCGCTGCTACACCCGGCACGGGTGACAGCAGAAGTGACGGCAACGCCGCAAGCCGCAGGACCTACCCCACGCGTTGTGGCACCACCGATGACAGGCTCACAGCTCAGCGACCCGTGCCTGCCCAGTACTGATAAGGAAATGGTCAATTGGTAAGCTCACCGGCGGTTAGTGGGTGGCGCCAGGTGGCCGAGCGAAAGAAGGCGCCTTTGGCGCGGGTGTAGTCGTCAAAGTCTGCGTCGCTGGCATGTGCTTCGGCAGCGTTCCGTTTGGCTTGTTCGTAGGCTGCGCGACCGGCGGGTTCTGATCGCAGCCAGTCTCGGAATACGACGGTGTCTATCTGCCAAGGGGAGCCGAGCTTGCGGACATGCAAGATCGTGTACTGGCCGGGGTCGGGACGGAAGTACAGCCGCTTGCGGTAGACATCGGCCGGGGCGCGGTTCGGATCGTCGATCCCGTCGCGGTAGACGCCGGGAGAATCAGGCCGCGAACCGGTCGCGGGCAGAAACCCCGCCTGGGCCAGGACCTCATCGGCTGCAGACCCCTGCCCGGGCTCTACCGCTAGCATCCGCTGCTCACAACCTCGAAGGTCTGCGCTGCTGCCAATGGACAGTCCGCCCAATGCGACGGATCGGATGATCGTGCCCGTTCCGTGCCCGAGCGGATGGTCGGCTATGGGTTATCGCGGTCACTCACGGACAGGCCCACAGAGCACCGTAGTGCATCGAAGCAGATGGCCAGGTGAGCCGAGAAAGCCTGACAAGGAAGCGCAGCCTCGGCGACCATCCAGGTCATGGTGGCGTACTCCAGCCGGAAGCCCCGCCGCCGAAGGCGGTCTCGGGTCGGCCGCGGGAAAGCTCACCGGCAGCTACCCTGACAGTTTTCTGCGGGCAGGCGCGCCGGAGTGGCCGGTTCCTATTTCAAGACCCCCAGCAGTTCCCGGCAGGCCTGCTCGCAGCGTCGGCAGGCCTGCTCGCAGACCCGGCAGTGCTCGTGGTGCGGGGCATGCCGCTCGCATTCATCGCCGCAGCTCTTGCAGATCGCTACGCAGGCCTCCAGCAGCGGCCTGGTGACGCCGGGGTCGTAGTCGGCCTGGCGGCTGATCACCCCGATGGTGGCGGTGCAGACATCGGCGCAGTCCAGGCACAGCCGGATGCACCTGACCATCTCGGCCAGGTTCTGCTCGCCCAGGTCGGCGTCGGCGTCGGCGGTGCAGGCCTGGGCGCAGTCGCTGAGCGCGTCGATGGCGGCGGCCAGCACTCCGGCGTCGGCGATGACGACGCCTGGGTAGGTGTCCAGCAGCTGTCTGGCGTAGCTCATGGCTCCTCCTTTGCAAGCGATACGGCAAAGCACCTCGGTATCCGTATTCTGCGCCGGTCACTGGCCCCTGCTCTGAACCGGGCGGCGGGATTACCGTGCGGCAACTGGTCTACCACCTTGACCGGGGGCATCGGCGCTTGGAGCTTCTGCTGAGTCCGGCGATGCGGTGGCGTGCAGGAGATCGAAACATCGGCCATCGGGATACCCTTCTCGACCACGGACCCCGGGTTCCGATCTCATCCTGCAGCGTGCGATCCGCGTGCGATGACGGGCGGCGCCGATGGTCACAGACAGGCCATCGGGTCACTCACCGGCCAGGCCGGAGCAGACACTAAGGCACGTTTGCCCTGGTCAAGTCACTACGAATCGGTGGTCAGGGGCGGGGTCGAACCGCCGACCTTCCGCTTCTGCAAGCAGGTGGTCAGGGGCTGAGTGCAGTCGCCCAAGCGTGGATCTCCATAGCGGTGGCCATTCGTCTCAATGGCTGGCGGAAAGAAGCGCGGAGACCACCTGGCCGGAACGACGCCAGGACGCCGAACGCCGTGGCGAGGACGCGGCCGGCTCTGGCCCGGGCGAGCAGCAGGGTGTCGAGGTCGTCGCGTGCCAGCATCCAGTCGTGCGGTAGCCGACCGTCTGCGGGCGACGGGGTGGAGGGCGTCGCGCAACTCGGACACGCGCTCCTGCCAGGCGACGTAGGCCGGACGAAGATCAGGGCGGTGAGCGCAGTGAGCATCCCGCCGTAGGTGAGAAGTCGCAGAGGGGGGACGTGCACGGCCGGGTACCGAAGCGAGCACCGCGATCCTCAGGGCACCGAGGGCCAGCAGTCCGGCGGTGATGGCAGCGGCGAACGTGATCAGGAAGCGCAGCATGGCCGTCCGCAGCCATGACAGTTCGACGATGCAGCCCGCCCGCCTGGCCCTCGTTTACGGCGGAATCTGTTCGCCGGGCCAGCGCTGAGAGCCGCGTCAGCGACGAGCAGCGGGCCCGGCGGAGACGCGGTGCTGAACACGCCGGCGACCAGTTGACGGCGACTGCTGCGCGAGGCAGCCACGACGGGGGAACTGCCCGACCAGCGGTGCGGACCGAAGCAGCACCAGTACTCCCGCCCGGCCCGAGCGGCCACGGCGAGGGCGGTCAGCCGCTGGATCTGTGGTTTGCCCCACTTCGATCAGATGACCGTCGGGATCGCGGATGTAGCAGCGCTTCCGTACTGGTGCTGTTTCGGCGGCGTGAGGAACTGAGCGCCCCGGGCGCTCCATTCGGCGTACACGGCCTCGACATCTCTCCACCCGGATATTACGGAAGCTGCTGGCCCGGTCGGGATCACGCGGCGTCTCCAGGGTGACCGCGGGCTTGTCGTCGGTCGGCCCTCCGCCGGAATTGATGACGATCCAGCTGTTGGCTAGCGCAATATTGACCGGCACGCCGGGAAAGACAACTCTGCCGCCCAGCACTTCGGTGTAGAAGCGCCGGGACCGCTCGACATCGTCCGAGACGACGGGAAGCGGTCCGCCGCGCAGTCGCACGCGATAAAACCCAGCGACGTCGGTGGGTCATCCCCGTGACAATGGCGACGTGAACGAGGTCGAGGTCGTCGTCGCCCATCACGAGTGCGCGACCCTGCGCGTCGGTGACGTGTTCCTGAAGATCGACGCTGATCAGGCACGCACCGACGTCGAGGTCGAGGCGATGGCCAGGGCGCCGATCCCGACTCCGGAGGTCTTGTGGCGGAAGCCGCCCGTGCTCGCGCTCGCCGCCCTCCCAGGGACGGCACTCGGCCGCCTCGGCGAGCCGTCGACCACGTCGCCGGCGGCGTGGGCCGCGGCGGGTGCCGCCGTGCGGATGCTGCACGACGCGCCGCTGCCGCCATGGCCCGGCCGGAGCATCGACGAGCTGGCACTGGAACTCGACGGCGAATGCGAGTGGCTCGTCACGAACGGGGTCCTTCCCGCCGACCTGGTCACGCGCAACCGCCAGGTTGCCGAGGCTGCGCTCCGGCCGTGGCCACCGGTGTTCACGCACGGCGACCTGCAGGTCGCCCACGTGTTCGTCGACGGTGACGAGGTCACCGGCGTGGTCGACTGGACCGAGGCAGGCCGGGGCGATGCCCTGTACGACCTCGCTAGCCTGACGCTCGGACACGAGGAGCACCTTGGTGACGTCGTCGCCGGCTACGGCACCGACGTCGACCTCGATGTGATCCGCGCGTGGTGGTCGCTGCGAAGCCTCCTGGCGGTCCGCTGGCTGGTCGAGCACGGCTTCGACCCGTCCTCACCAGGCTGCGAGGTCGACGTGCTGAGATCCCGGATGTGAGGCTGCACGAGCCCGACGGCACCTATCAGACGGACGGACCCCCGACCCGGCCCACCTGTTCGTCCCGCCCGGCTAGCGAGCCGGGAAGGCCTGATACCCGGGTCGGGCTGAGCGGCCTATTCTCGACGCATGGGCGTCCAGGTGCTGCCGGCGACCGGGCGATGGGATGACTTCGCGTCGTTCATGGTGCCGCGTAAGCCAGGCGCAGGCGGATGCGTCTGCATGGCGTATCGCAATTCCAGCCTCGACATGCCCGGCCGTATCTCGCACATGCGCGAACTTTGCGCCGGCGAACCGGGCCCGGGGGTGCTGGCGTACGTCGACGGCGAGACGGCAGGCTGGTGCTCGGTGGCGCCGAAGTCCACCTACCGTGCCCTGGTCAGATCCCGGACGATCCCGCACATCCAGGACGAGGATGCGTGGTCGGTGGTGTGCTTCGTGGTGCGGCCGGGGTTCCGCCGCCGCGGCCTGCTCCACCAGCTGCTGGAGGGCGCGATCGGGCATGCGCACGCGATGGGCGCCGCCGTGCTGGAAGGCTACCCGGTCGACCCCGGCGGCGAGCGCATGGATCAGGCCAGCGGTTACCTGGGCACCGTCCCGCTCTTCGAGGCGCACGGATTCAGCCGCGTCGCCAAGACGGCCGGGCAGATCGGCGGCAAGCCCCGCTGGCTCGTGCGCCGCGAGCTGCCCTGACCTCGCGCTACCCGCCGGCCGGCGCGGCCGGGATGATGCAGCCCGGGCTAAGCCCCAAACCGGCTGCTGGGCCCCGACCGTAAGATCGGGGCCCAGCGTTCGCCTGGGGCTTGCCGGTCAGGCATCTGCCGCGGCGGTCCCGCTGAGCTCGCGACCGGCAGACGGTGCCCGGAGCGTGCCGGCCGCGACGGCGATGGCCGCGGCGACGAGCCCGGCGGCGATCCAGAACGCCAGGTGGTAGCCGCCGGTCAGCGCGACGGGCAGGCTCTGCCCGTGGGCGGCCAGGGTGCTGGTGTGGCCGGCGGATACGGTTGCCAGCACGGCCAGGCCGATCGCGCCGCCGACCTGGGCGGTGGCGTTGACCAGGCCAGAGGCCAGGCCCGCGTCAGCGGGGGTGACCCCGGTCATCGCGACGGTCATCAGCGCGGGGAAGGCCAAGCCCGCACCCGTGCCCATCAGTATCGTCACCGGCAGGATGTGGCTGGCGTATCCGCCCCCGGCGGGCGCCTGGGTGAACAGCACGAGAGCGGCCGTGATCAGGGCAAGCCCGGCGATCAGCACGGCCCGTTGCCCGAACCGGGCCGATATCCGTTCGGTGTACCGCACCGACAGCGTGCCCATCGTGATCGTGACGGGCAGGAAGGCCAGGCCGATCCGCAGCGGGCTGTAGCCGAGGACCAGGCGCAGGTACAGCGACCCGAGGAAGAACATGCCGAACATGCCGGCGACGCTGAGGATCTGGATCAGGTTGGCCCCGGCGATGTTGCGGATGGCCAGGACGCGAAGCGGCATCAGCGGGTTCCTCGCGGTCTGCTGACGGAGGATGAAGCCGGCCAGCAGGGCGATCGAGACACCGCCGAACGCGAGGGTCGTCCCGGCCGTCCAGCCGTCTTCGGCGGCGGGTTTGACGATGGTGAAGACGGTCAGCATCATCGCGCTGGTGATCAGCAGAGCGCCCGCAATGTCAGCGCCGGCGCGCAGCCCGGTGCCCTGGTCTCGCGGGATCACCAGGACGGTGAGCACTGCGGTGACGACGCCGACCGGGAGGTTGACGTAGAAGATCCAGTGCCAGTTGATGGCCTGCGTGAGGATGCCGCCGGCCAGCAGGCCGACCGCGCCGCCCGCTGACGCGACGAATGCGTAGACGCCGATCGCCTTGGCCATCTCGCGCGGCTCGGGGAACAGGGTGACGATCATGCTGAGGATCACCGCGGAGGTGAACGCGCCGCCGATCCCCTGCAGGAACCGGGCGCCGATGAGCATCCACTGCGCTTGCGCCAGCCCGCACATCAGCGACGCCGCAGTGAAGACACCAAGCCCGGTCAGGAATACGTTCCTCCGCCCGGCCAGGTCGCCCAGCCGCCCGGCCAGCAGCAGCAAGCCGCCGAACGCGATGAGGTAGGCATTCACCACCCAGGCCAGGCCAGCTTGTGAGAACCGGAGATCAGCCTGGATCGATGGCAGTGCCACGTTGACGATCGTGACGTCCAGAACGATCATCAGCATCCCGGCGCAGAGCACCACAAGCGCAACCCAGCGGGAGGCGCAGGCGGGCGTGGCCGGCCGCGTGGCGCTGCCGGACAGGCCCGGTAGCTCAGTCGTGTCCTGCATGGTTATCTCCTCTCCTTGGTGCAGACGATGACCGGGGGTGATAGTCATCGCTGCGGCGCGGAAGCGTCACCGTGGCGAGCGGGTGACAGGAGACGAACCCGTGTCCGTCCTCTACTGCGGTTACGAAGGATCCGCCTGCGAATCGACACTTCGGCGCAAGAACCTTTGCGGCGGTTCCGTGGCGCACTGGCGGCGGCGGCGGCGGAGGAGGAGGAGGAGGAGGAGGAGGGGCTGCCTGCGGAAACGGACTCCAGCGGACTGGCCGGACGTCCGGGCACACGAATACGGATCAGAAGATTGGGGGTCCGGGTCCCTCCGAGCGCGCCCAGCAAGAAGGCCCACTGCCACCCGGCAGCGGGCCTTCTTGCTGTTCTGGAACGGCACGAGCCACGCGCACAGGTCAGCTGCGGAACTGCGCCTCGCGGCTCACCGGCTCCGCCGCCGCCCGCTTGTCACCCGCCAGCCACGATGGCCGGCTAGCCCTCCGTCAAAGGGCGCAACGAGATCCGCAGGGATTGTCCTAACGCGTCAGACTGGTGTCCGGCGCCTGGCCCTGGAGCCAGGCAGGTCAGCCCGACCAGATCCAGGGTCAGGTCCCGGATGCGGGTGAGCGTGTCATACAGGCCCGACCGGTTCAGGTCGCCGGTCAGCGCGGTGTCCGTGCCGTGAGGTTCGATCAGGAAATCCCGGAACGCCTCACGGGCGGCGCCACCCAGGCGGCCGGAGACGATGATCTGATACCGGCGTGTGGGCGTGTCCGCCGCCAGATCCCAGTAACCGAAGCTGATCATTTTGTGGGGATACGTGACCTCGGTCACCAGCCATCACCTTCCGAACAGGAGACAACGTCCCCGGGGAACCCGGCGGGCCTGCTGGATTTGCGAGAAGGAGCACAGCCAGACCTCCGGGGCCGGCTGGCTCATCAACCGCAATCCGATGGTAGCGGTGCCGATGACAGCGGTCTATCGGAACGGGACATATCTGTTAGATGACCTACGGGTTTCTACCGGGCTGCCGGGGTCCTAGCTGCCGTCACGCAGCAGCGCGGAGGCGTGCGGCCGGCTCGCCCTGGGATCCGTACTACTCGCAATGCGTTACGAACGCTTCGATGGCCGCCTCGAGCGGATACGGGCCCCGGACCTGCTGAAGCTCAGCCGAAACCTCGCTGTAGCTGCGCCGGGGATCATCGCCGCACTCGCGGCAGACCAGCTCGTACACCTCGGGGCGGCCGTCATCCGGCCGGCCGCCGAAGTCACTGGCGGGCCGCTTCCGGAGGCAGAGCGTCCATTCTCCACCCGGCAGCTCACTCACCGTCACGTCCGCCTCCCTCGCAACGGGGTCCGGGCGGGCAAGCCCAAAGGAGACGCGAGACACGGCGCCCGTTGGTTCACCGAGTCCAGCTGATGACCCTAAGGCGAAACCGCCTGTAAACGACGTTGACCCCGCCGGGAGCCCCCCTCTTCCCCCCAGCGAGGTCAACGTCCAGTTAGGGCAACCTTTGTTGCCATAACTGTCAATTACGCCTCTACCCTACGTTCGGGCGGTAAGGATGAGAAGGCCGAGCGGCAGCGCCAATCTGAACATCTTGCGGTGGCTGCACCCACATGGATCAGGCTTAAGCGGCAGAGGCCCGGTGCTCGTGCCGTCGGGCCGGCCTCAGCCCGTCCCATCGGCCAGGCGGCTCAATTCCACAAGCTCCAGGCGGATTCCCAGGAGGCGGTCGAGCACGCCGCGCAGGCCCGGTAGATCCAGTTCGCCGATCAGCGCGGTGTCCGTGCCGTAGGGCTCGATGCGAAGGTCTTCGAAGGCCGCGCGGCTGGCTTCACCCAGGCGACCGGAAACGATGATCCGATAGCAGCGCGGCCGTGTGCTGTACCTCCCGGACGCAGCAGACCGGTCCCGAACTTTGCCCATCCTGATCAGACACCTCCTAGCGACCGCGCCCATTTACCCAGGCGCTGCCCAATAACCCGCGACCGCACATCCGAACCCGGCCCGGCGCGCTCCTGCGGCCCGGTTCCTTCGGAGCGGAGGCTGAGAGGTTGGTCCCGGGCCTGAGGAGTCTTCGGAGCGGAAGGCTGAGAGGTTTGGTCCCTCAGAACGCGCCGCCCCGGGCCAGGTCATCGTCACATCGTTTAAGGCTCAAGAGAAGAGATGATGCCGGCTAGGCAGACGGCAGGTAAAGCAGGGGTAACAGGTAAAGCGGAGGTGAATGGATGGCCAGGATCAGCTACGACGATCAGACCGCGGCGGCCTATAAGGCGGTCCGCGAGATCCCGCGCGACGGGCTCTCGGACTGGCGCGAGGCTGTCCGGCGGCAGCTCAGGCCCTCGCCCGGCATGACCGTGGTGGACATCGGCGCGGGGACCGGCGTGTTCGCCACCGCCTTCAGCGACTGGTTCGGCCTCAGCGTCCTGGCCGTCGAGCCGTCGGCGGCGATGCGAGCCCAGATCCCGGCCCGCCCGGCCCGGCCCGGCCACCGGCCGCCCGGGCATCCAGGTGCTCGAGGGACAGGCCAGCGCCCTCCCGCTGCCCGGTCAGTCGGCGGACGGCGCCTGGATGTCGCTCATGATCCACCACATCCCCGACCTCGAAGCTGCCGCCCGCGAGATCCGCCGCGTCCTCCGGCCTGGCGCTCCCGTGCTGATCCGCCAGGGATACCCGGGCCGGGGCGACCCGGCGCGCACCTTTCCCTGGGAGTTCTTCCCCGAGACCGCCCGGTCGGTCAGCACGTTTCCTACCGTCGAGCAGGTATGCCAGGCGTTCGGCACCGCAGGATTCCGTCGCGAGGCGATTGAGCCGGTCCCCGAGAGATGGATCAGCCTGGCCGGGTTCCTCGACCAGGCAGACACCTTCCGCCACTCCGACACGAACCTGCGCAGCCTCACCGAGGAGGAGTACCTGCGCGGCAAGGAACAGCTCCGCCGCGCCGTGGAGCAGGCCGGGCCCGCAGCCCGCAACGAGGCCAGGACCTCGTGGCTGGAGCTGCTGGTCCTGCGCTGACCGCAGGCCTGCCTGAGTTAAAAGCGGCTCGCCCGCGGCTCACTTGGTCAGCACTATCCACTGCTGGCCGTCGATGAGCTCGCGTGCCGCGTCGAGGTGACCAGCGTGGCAGGCGGTCTCAGCGATCACATGCAGGACGATCTCGCGCACGTCGCCGAGCCGCCAGCTGCCAAACACGTCGTCAGGCCACCAGGCCGGCGGGCTGTCCAGGGACGTCGCGGCAATGATCGCGTCGGCCCGCTCTATCTCCCGCCGGTAGAGGTCCAGCACCGCGCCGGCCGTCAGGCCCGCGGGGACCTGCCAGGCATTGCCGGGCTCATCGTCCGGCCACGGCTCGCCCGCGACGACGGCACGGAACCAGAACCGCTCGACGTCGATGGTCAGATGGTGCACCAGCCCGGCGCAGGTCCACTGGGAGGGCAGCATGGGGCGCTGCAGGTCCTCCGCAGAAAGGCCCTCCAGGATGCCGAGCACGTGCTCGCGCTGGTTCGCAAGGGACGACAGCAGCGTCTGGCTCTCCCTGGTCACGTGAGTCCTCCCTCGGTTGCTCAGGATCTAGTTCTGGCTCCACGCGCCTTCGGAGAGGATCAGCCACACGCCGACCTGCCCGAGGGGAAGATGCGAGAGGCGGTCGCGGATCAGGTCCGCGCGCCGCTGCTTGTCCGCCACGCGGCTGCCGAAGAGCTTGGTGCGCACCTCGATCACCACGTCGAGCTCGCCCACGTCCAGGGGAGACTTCTTCCGGAACCGGATCTCTATGTCGCCCGGCTGGACCGGGCCGGTCACCGGTTCCTCAGCGCATTCGACCGCCTCGCCGACAACAGCCGGCAGCAGCTCGCCCAGGTGGCGCAGGACCTCCTCATCCACGCTCCCGCCGTACGTCACGTCGATCAGCGGCATGGGACGAAGCTCTCTAGCCGCCGGCCGGAGGCCGGTTCAGGCTGGTCAGGGCCGTGTTCAGCACCTCGAGCGTCAGGGCGGGATCGCTGAAGTCGCCGGCGCCCAGGACACACACCCACGCGCGCTCGTCCTCGCTGCCCAGGGCGAACGTGGTGCCGTCGGGCAGCGCATCGGCGAGAGCCCGCCGCAGCGGTGCGTCCAGGTCCTGGCCCTCGGGCAGGAACACCACGCCGGCCGGAGGCCCGCTCGGCGGGGCATTCCTGGCCGCCAGAACCGCCGCCTCCAGCGCGTCAAGATCGGCCAGGCCCGCGAGCGCACGCGCGGGAACCGACTCGCGCGCCCGGATCATGGACAGGAACTCGTGCTCCACGCCCAGGTAGCCGTCGCCCAGCTCAAAGGCGACCTCGGCGCCCCGCGTCAGCACGAAGCCGTCAGGCACGAGGAACCGGGACCGGGGCGGGGGTGAATAGCCGGGACTGCTGACGATGGCAAGCACCGCCGCCTCAGCCTGGGCGAGGTCGAGCAAGGGCGAGATGACGGTTACCGGCCACCCGCCGTCGTGGAGCATCGCCAGGAACATGTGCTCTGGCCCGCCGACCGGGCTCCCGAGAGACCGCGCGATCTCGGCCGCCCGGCCCTTGATCATGTAGTACTGCGCGGTGGGCGACACTGTCCTGTCAAATACCAGGCCCATGCCCACATCGTAGGCGCGGCCTACGACACCAGCCCGTCATCAGCCCCCGGCCGCTCCCCGGAGGCCTGCAGCAGGCGGTCAAGAGTGCGCCGGCCGACGGAAGCCATCGTGGGGTTGGTGGTGACGTAGTACCAGACCAGGCCCATGGCCTGCGCGAACGCCCACGCCTTCCCGCGCTCCCACTCAGCGTCATCGCAGCTGAGGTCCGCCCGGAGGATCTCGCGCGGCCCGCTGTCGAGCAGGTGCCAGGCGCCGACGAGATCCAGGGCCGGATCGGCCGGGCCCAGGGACCCGACGTCGATCACACCAGCCAGCCGCCCGCCGTCCACGAGCACATTCCCTGGCACCAGGTCGCGGTGGTTCATCACGTCCGGGACGCCGTCCCGCGGCGCCGCCCGCAAAACCTGCCACATCCGCCGCAGCCGCGGCACGTCCAGCAGCCCTTCGCTGCGGGCAAAGCAGGTTTCCAGCCAGTCGTCCTGCGACTCCAGCACCCCGCCCCGCCCCGAACCGGCGAACCTCCGGCCGCCCGTGCCAATTGCCCGGACATCGCTGATGAAGGAGGCCAGATCATGCGCAAAGGCCACCGACCCGCCCGGGTCCGCGTCGGTCGCCACGGTCCCCGGCACCCACGTCTGCACCGACCAGGGAAGCGGATAGCCAGCCCCGGGCTTCCCCAGCGCGGCCGGCTCCGGGGTCGGGAACCGCGTGCTCCCGGCCAGCGTCCGCGCCGCCTCCGCCTCCGACTCGAGCCACCGGAGCGTCCTGGCCGGGTCGCCCGGCCGGAGCGGGAACCGGGCGGCAAGCCGGTCACCAAGACGGAACAGCGCGTTGTCCGTGCCCTGCGACCGCACCTCCCGCACCGGCAGCCCCGCCCAGCCCGGGAACTGCTCCGCCACCAGCGCCGTCACAACGCCCGTCGTCACGGTCAGCTGATCGGGATGCATCATCATGGGCCTCAAGCGGCAAGATAGAACCAGCCTGGCCGCCGTGGCGAGCATGAGGAGTCGAGATGCCGTGGTTCCCGGACTTCGTCAACGCCGCGGAGCTGGCGCGGAAGCAAACCCGCGCCGCCGTGCAGGCCGACCCGGTCGGCCAGTACATCGCCGCCCTCGACAGGGGCGAGACCGGCCCGCTGGAAACAGGCTGGCCGGACCACGTCACGGTCTACGACCCCCGCGCCGGCGAGGTAAGAGGCCACCGCGACCTCCGCCACTTCGTCAGGGAAAGCCAGAGCCTCCTCGCCGCCCGCCACGCCCGCACCGAGACCGTGGCCTGCACCGTCGCCGGGGACCGGGCCGTCGTCGAGCTCATGGCCCACGTCACCGTCGACGGCCGCGAGCAGCCCTGGCCCGCCGCCATCGTGGCCGACTCCGCCGACGACCGGTCGATCACCTTCCGCACCTACCTCAGCCTGTGGGTGCTCGACGGCCAGCACCACCCCCGCCCGCCCATCCTGCGCCCCGGCCCGGCACCGGCCCGGCCCGGCGGCATCGTCGGCCGCTACCAGGCCGCACTCGCCGCCGGCGACACCGAGGCGATCGTCGCCACCTTCGCCCCGGACGGCTACCTCCAGGAGCCCCTCGGCCCGCCGCACTCCCACCGCGGCCAGGCCGAGCTCCGTGACTTCTTCGCCCGCTGCTTCCGCGACGGCGGCATCGGCCTGGAGCCCTGCCGCGTCACCGACGACGGCGTCCGCTGCGCCCTCGAGTACAACCTCGTCAGCTGGGGCCGCGGCGAAATGCCCCCGCAGGCCGGCCTGGCGGTCTTCGAGCGCAGCCCGGACGGCCGGCTCGCCGCCGCCCGGGTCTACGACGACGTAGCCGCCCCGTAGCCAGGCCGTTCCGCTCACCGCTGATTCCCGCTTTACCCGCCCGCACCCGGGCACGGTCACAGCCACGGGACCGGGCACACGCGCCGTACGCGGGGCCGCTGGCCTGCTGCGGCAGCGCAACTTCCGGCTGCTGTGGATCGGCGAGACGATCAGCAGCGGCGGCGACGCCATGGCCGTGGTCGGGATGCCGCTGCTGGCCGTCACCGTCCTGCACGCCAGCACGGTCGCGGTCGCGGCGATCACCGCGTCGGCCTACCTGCCCTGGCTGATCATCGGGCTGCCGGCCGGAGCCTGGGTGGACCGGCTCCCCTGCCGCAGGCTAATGATCACCTGCGACATCATGTCTTTTACTCTTTACGCTAGTTTGCCTGCTTCGGCTTGGGCCGGAGAACTCACCATCGCTCAAGTCATTGCGGTCGCCCTGGCCGCCGGGTCGGTAAGCGTCCTGTTCACCACCGCCTACCGGGTCCTGCTGCCCTCACTGGTCGCCCCGGAAGACCTGATCGAGGGCAACGCCAAACTCCAGGGCAGCGCGGCCGCCGCCGCGATCGGCGGCCGGGCCGCCAGCGGGATCGCCGCGGAGGCGGTCGGCGCCGCGACCGCGCTGATGTTCAACGCGGCCAGCTTCGCAGTCTCCGCCGCCTGCCTGCTCGCCATCCGGCCGGCCGCGCCGCCGCCGCCCGCTACATCAGCGCCGCCCGCCGCCCGCCCGGCCACCACCCTGCGGGCCGAGATAGCCGAGGGCACCCGGTTCATCCGCCGCGACCCCTACCTGCGCCCGCTGACGCTCTACGGCTGCGCCGCGAACCTGGCCTACAGCGGCAGCACGGCCCTGGTCGTGCTGCTCCTGGTCCGGGTGATCGGTCTTGGCCCGGCCGCGGCCGGCCTGCTGCTGGCCGTGTCCGGCTTCGGCGGGATCGGCGGCGCGCTGGCCGCCCGCAGGCTGGCCCGGCGGGCCGGGTCGGCCCGCGCGCTGCTGCTCTGCGCCGCCGCTGGCGGGCTGTCCGGCCTGCTGATCCCGCTGGCCGGCCCGGGCCCGCGGGCCGCGTTCTTCGCCGCCGGGGCCACCACGGTCTCCGCGGCCATCGCCGTCAGCAACATCGTCATCGGCAGCTTCCGCCAGGCCTACTGCCCGCCCGCCCTCCTCGGCCGGGTCACCGCCACGATGAGCCTGCTCGTCCGGGCCGGCATACCCCTCGGCGCGCTGGCCGCCGGGGCCATCGCCGCCGCCGTCGGGGTCCGCGGCGCCTTGTGGGTCCTGATGACCTGCTTCGCCCTGTCCGCCGCGCTGCTCGCCACCCCGGCCATCAGGTCCGCCAGGAACCTGCCGCGGCAACCGGCGGCGGCCCTGAGCCGGGCCGGCCGGTAATGGCTCCGCGGCCATTCCGGCGGGACCGGGCGGGTCAGATAATCGGGCTGGAGCGTGGCTTTCGCCGGGCCGGGACAGAAAGGGATGCGCGATGCCCGAGGAGAATAAGGACCTGGTCCGCCGCCTGGTGCAGGGGTGGCAGCACGAGCACCGCAGCGAGGTCGCGGAAGAGCTGATCGCCGACGATTTCGTGGACCGCAGCGCCCGGCCCGGCGAGCAGGGGACCAGGGCGGACGGGATCGCGTTCCTGAAGTACATGTGGACCGCCCTGCCCGACTTTTCCGTGGACATCAAGCAGATGATCGGCGAAGGCGACCTGGTCGCCACGCTCAAGACGTTCTCCGGCACGCACGAGGGCGAGTTCCTCGGTTACCCGCCCACCGGCCGGCGAGTGACGTTCGAGGTGTTCGACCTGGTCCGGGTCAACGACGGGCAGGTGACCGAGCACTGGGCGGTCATCGACATGGACGGCCTGAAGCGGCAGCTCAGCCAGGGCCCGGCGGACGGCTGAGAACGGGGCGCCGTCACCCGCCGGGACGGGGCGATGTCACAGCCGGGGGCCTTCGTCCCGTCTTAGTCGTGGCCCCGGCGAAAGATGCCGGGGACAGCTGAGGAGACAGTCATGACATCGCTCGCGTACCGGCGCTCGGGGTCGGGGGAGCCGCTGGTGCTGCTGCACCCGCTCGGGTCGTCGCGCCAGGCCTGGGACCCGGTCGCGCCGGCGCTGGCCCGCCACTTCGACGTCATCGCGGTGGACCTGCCGGGCTTCGGCGAGTCCGCGCCGCTGCCCGGCGAGCCGTCGCCGGCCGCGCTGGCCGCGGCGGTGGCCGGCCTGCTGGACGAGCTCGGCGTCACCACGCCGCACGTGGCCGGGAACTCACTCGGCGGCTGGGTGGCGATGGAGCTGGCCCGCCACCGCTTGATGGCGTCGGTCACCCTGCTGTCCCCGGCCGGGCTGTGGCGGGGCAGCACGCCGTACTACTGCCGGATCAGCCTGCGCGCCACGCGGTGGCTGGCCCGGCACGCGACCGGGCCGGTCTGCTGGCTGGTCCGCTTCCGCCCCGGGCGGGTGCTGGTCCTCGGCCAGACGCACGGCCGGCCCGGGCGGCTGAGCGCCGGCTACGCGCAGGCGGCCGTCCGCACGCTCGGCAGCAGCCCCGGGTTCGGCGCGGTGCTGCGGGCCACGCTGCACCGCCGGATCCTGGTCACCGAGCCGGTCGGCGCGCCGGTCACGGTGGCGATCGGCGACCGGGACCGGATGCTCCCGCGCCAGGCCCGGTATCTCGATCAGCTGCCGCCCGGCACGCACGTCGGCGACCTGCCCGGCTGCGGGCATGTGCCGATGTCCGACGACCCCGGCGCGGTCACCGCGCTGATCATGCGCTCCGCCGCCCGGGCCGTCACCACGGGACCCGGCGCCGGGCCGGCCGCGGCGGACTGACCCGGAATGGGCCCGGCCGGACGCCTGGCGGCCCAGCCGCGCGTGATGACCGGACGCCGGCCGGACGCGGCCCGCGCGGTGCGGTTCACCGGTCCTGGGGGCAGGCGGCCCGGACGGCGATCCGTCCGGCAGCGAGACCGCACCCGCCTCGGCGGCGATCAGCGCGTCGGCGGGCAGGCGGCCGGCCAGCCACTGCAGGCCCCCGATCGCCACCCCCGCTCCGGTCGCCACCAGCAGCCACGGCAGCCACACAGCGACCGAGGCCAGCGCGGCCACAGCCGGCGCGAGCACGCCCGCGCCGGTGAACGCGTACTGGAACGCGGCCAGGTAACGGCCCCGGGCCTGCGGCGGCGCCACCGAGGCGGCCAGCGCCCCCGCGCGGGGCCCGCAGACCAGTCCCGCGGCGGCCAGCAGCACGATGGCCATCATCAGGTCGGCCGGGCGCCAGGCCGGGGGCAGCAGGATCGCGGCCAGGCTCACCGCGCACCACGCCACGTACAGGACCGCGCCCGCCTGAATCGCCGCGACCCTGGTCAGGCGGCCGGTCATGCGCAGCGCGAAGGTCCCGGCCAGGCTGCTCAGCGTGGTCGACACCGCCAGCAGCGTGCCCGGCAGCCAGTCCGGGGCGTGCAGCTCCTCGATCACGTACACCGGCATGCCGGTCAGGTAGAAGTCGACCGCGAGCATGACCAGCCCGGTGAGCACGATCAGCGCCAGGAAGGGCCGGTCGGACAGCGGCCCCGCACGCCCCGCCCGCCGGGCCCGGCCCCCGGGTCCCGCGGGCCCGTCCGGGCCGCCGGACCCGGACGCGGGCGGCCAGGGCACGCGGACGCACCAGGCCAGCAGGACGGCACAGGCCAGGAAGCTGACACCGTCGGCGGCGACCGCGATCCGGTAGACGCCCGGCCCGGCGACGGTCAGCAGCCCTCCGGTGGCCAGCCCGCCCAGGCCGAAGCACCCGGCCCGGACCATGTTCACCACCGCGAACGGCCGGTCCGGCGGCCCGCTCCCGGAGACGTCGGAAACCAGGGCAAACAGCGAGCTGTAGAACAGCTGCTGCCCGGTGGCCAGCAGCATCGCCGCGGCCAGCACCGGCAGCTCGGACCGGGCCAGCAGGTAGCCGGCCGCGCCGAGGGCCTGGACCAGCTGGGACGCGATGACCACGGACCGGGCCCCGGCCCAGTCCACCAGCCGCCCGGTGAACGCCGGGACCGCCAGGCCGGCCAGCGCCCCCATCGAGATCACCGGGCCCGCCACGTTCAGCGGCAGCCCGACGTCCCTGGTCAGGTACACCAGCGTCAGCGGCAGGAATAAGCCGGACCCGAAGTTGTCCACGCCCAGCGCGGCCAGCAGCGCAGTCTGGTTCCGCTGCGCGGTGCGGGGAGAGGTTAAGCGGCCGGGCGGAGCCCAGGCAGGCAGCAGCCTGCGGCAGTCGATCGCCATGACATCAGGCCATCCACTAGCGGCCGGCGAGGAACCCGCGGACCGGGCCGGGAAGTCCCGGCCTCACCCGCCGCTGGGGGACGAACGAGTAAAACAGCGGGCGGGCACTGAACTTCATCCGGAAATCATGGCATTTACCGGGCGGACCAGGCCGGCGGTATGGCGGGAATGACCTGGGTGTATTACATAGCGTGACGGTTTAAGTCGCTCCTGCGACACCCGGTGCGGATGGGTTTCGTGGTGCGGCGGAAGGGGCCATGACCGGCGCCGACAACCTAAGGTTGACGCGGGCCGAAGACAAGCTTAGGTTGTCGGTATGGACCACGGACCCGGGCCCGCATACGTGGATGTGCACGCGCTGACCACGGCGGTGGAGCAGCACGTCACCGGCTCGCCGCTGGACCGGATCGAGGCCGCGCTGTCCCTCGGCAACGAGCTGACCGTCGGCGCCGACGAGCTGATCGGCCATTTCGTGGCCGGGGCGCGCCAGGCGGGCTGCTCGTGGACCGACATCGGCGAGCGGATCGGCGTTTCCAAGCAGGCCGCCAGGCAGCGTTTCACGCCGCTTCCTGGCGTGGCCCCCAGCGCCCTGCCGGTCCGGCAGGCCCGGCTGGTGGCCTGCCTGGACGCGGCCGGCCGGGCTGCGGTGGCCGACGGGTCCGCCGAGATCGGCACGCACCATCAGCTGATCGGCCTGTTCCAGGAGGGGGCCGCCGCCGCCATCATGGAGTCTCTCGGGCTGACCGCCGCCCAGGTCCGGCACGCCGCGGGCGAGCTGTTCCCCGGCGGCGGCCGGCCGCCGGCCTGCCCCATGACCTGCCGCCGCCGGAGTCGGCTGGTGCCCGGGCGGCGCTGATCGGCGCGGCCCGGCTGGCTCAGCGCGCCGGGATCGACATGGTCGGGCCCGAGCAGCTGCTCGGCGCGCTGGCGCTGGACCCCGGCTCGCACGCCCGGCGGGTGCTGGGCAAGCTCGGGACCAGCATCCCGGCCATCAAGAAAGAGCTGGAGTGCTACATCGGTCTCAGCCGGGCCCGCCGCCGGGGCAAGAAGGCGGCCCAGCGCTGCTCGTTCTGCGGCAGGGGCCCGGGCCGCGGGGTCCGTATGGTGGCCGGGCCAAGCGTGTGGATCTGCGCCGAGTGCGTCTCGCTGGCCGGCGAGATCATCGCCGAGGACGACGGCAGTACCGGTCAGGGGTAGGCCAGCGCGGCCCGGCCGCGGCCGGTCAGCTCGACCAGCCGGGCCCGGGCGTCCCGCGGGTCGGGCTGCCGCCGGACGTACCCGCGGCGGGCCGTGGTGGTCCCGGCCGGTCACCCGATCCAGCTCGTCAACCCGGACCCCAGCCCGGCCGAGGTGATCGTCGCGATCCGCGCCGGGTTCACCGGCAAGGCCGCCGACGGCAGCGACATCGCCACCCCGCCCTGGGCCCAGTAGCCCCGCCGTCCCGGTCCCGGCACGCACCGGGACTGGGACGCGGGCGGGAGCTGCAGCAGCACGCGGGCCGGTCACACCTAGCCGGCCGCCGGGCCAGCCGCGTGCCCGTTGTCGTCGACCGGCGAGACCAGCCGGATCACGCCGATCTCGCTCCAGGTCACGAAGATCTGGCCGCCCGTACGCAAATCGGTCTCAATCGTCATCTTGTCGTTCATCTGCGCCAGCATGTGGACGTTCCACAGATTAACGCTGGGCGACTCGACCGCGTACGTACGCCCCTCATAGTCGAACTCGACCTGCAGGTTCACCGGCCCTCCCCCCCGGACGGCGCAGATAGCGCCTGACCGTCATTATGCCGCCTATCATCCGGCGGCTTGTCAATGGAGTTAATAACTGGTTTCCCTGGTAAAAGCGTGCTCAGCCTGACCCGGCCCGCCGCCGTCGCCGGGCACCGCTGACAACCTCCTGGCCGCCCGGTGACGTGATGCAGGAAACCGCGCACGCGCTGGGCAATTCGGTCGGCACCGTGAAAAGCCAGACCGCGCCGGCGGGGTCCACTAGAGGGCGGCGGGCCGCGGTCAGCCGGAGATCGCGGCCAGGCTCTCCCTGACCGTCTCGGTCAGCTGGTGGCTGGGGCCGAGCACCCGCTCGCAGTCGGCCAGCGTCCGCTTGAACACGCCGATCGCGTCGGCCTGGCGCCGGGCCGACAGGTACGCCGAGCCGGCGTTGTACCGGGCGGTCAGGGTGTCCGCGTGGTCTGCGCCGAGCACCCGCTCGCAGTCGGCCAGCGCGCGCTCGTACATCGGGATGGCCTCGGCCAGCCGCCGGGCCGACATGTAGGCCGACGCCAGGTTGCCCTGGGCGGTCAGGGTCTCCGGGTGATCGTGGCCGTGCACCCGCTCGCAGTCGCGCAGCGTCCGCTCGTACATCGGCACCGCGTCCTTGAGCCGCTTGGCCAGGTAGAACGTGGCGGCCAGGTTGCCGCACGAGGCCACCGTATCCGGGTGATCCGGGCCGAGAACCCGTTCCCGGTCCGCCAGCGTGCGCTGGTACAGCGGGATCGCGTCGCGGAGCTTGCCCGCCGAACGGTAGGCGTAGGCCAGGCTGCTGCGCGCGGTCAGCGTGTCCGGGTGGTCAGGCCCGAGGACCCGTTCCCGGCCGGCCAGGGTCCGCTCGTACAGCGGGATGGCCTCCTTCAGCCGGCCCGCCGAGCGGTAGGCCGCGGCCAGGCTGTTGCGGGCGGTCAGCGTGTCCGGGTGGTCGGGGCCCAGGGCCCGTTCCTGGTCGGCCAGGCTGCGCTCGAAGATCGCGGTGGCGTCGGCCAGCCGGCCCGCCGAGCTGTACGCCGAGGCCAGGTCGTGCCGGGCGGTCAGGGTGTCCGGGTGCTGCGGGCCGAGCGCCCACTCCCGGCCGGCCAGCGCCTGCTCGTACAGCGGGATCGCCTCGGTCACCTGGCCCGCGGCCAGGTACGCGTGGGCCAGGTGGCTGCGGCAGGTCAGCGAGTCCGGGTGGCCGGGGCCGAGCATCCGCTCGCGCTCCTCCAGGCTGCGCTTGCGGGAGGAGATCGCGTCCGAGGCCAGCCCGGCCTTCTCCTGGGCACCGGCCAGCCGGTCCCTGGCGGCCAGCGACTGCGGATGGGACGGGCCCAGCAGCCGGTCGCTGACCTTGATCATGTTCTCCCAGTAGTGGACCGCCGGGCCGGTCAGCCCACCGCGTTCCAGGCTGTCTCCGGCGCGCATCAGCAGCGGGTGGGCCTTGGGCCCCCATAGCAGGTCGCCGGTGCAGCGCAGCAGGCTGGCCGTGTTGTCGCGGAGCGCCAGCGTGAGCGGCGGAGCCGGGTCCAGCTGCGGCCAGGCCTCGAGCAGCGCGTCGGCGGCGGCCCTGGCCACCTCACCGAACACCGGCGGCGGCAGCAGCTGACGGATGATCCCGCCGATCACCGGGTGCACCCGGATCGTGCGCTCCGCGCTGCCGCTGTCGATCATCACCAGGCCGAGCCGGGCCAGGCTGGTCAGCGCGGTTCTGGCCAGCTGCACGCCGGCCTCGCCGGCCCGCTCGCCGGTCATGAACGTCACCGCGGCGGGACCGGTCAGCACACTGACCGGGATACCGGCCGGGTCGAGCACGCAGGCCAGCGCGAGCACGCCGCGGGCCAGCCCGGCCGGCGGCAGCTGGTCAAGGAAGTCCAGGCCCACCGACACGGTCAGCGCGGCGGCGTCCGTGTCGTCGCCGTCCGGCCTGGCCTGCCGGATCCGGCGCTCGGCGAACCGCGCCCGGAAACCGCGGCAGTCCAGGCCGCGGTCGATGATGACGGCCGCGGCCAGGCCCAGCGAGAGCGGCAGGCACTGCAGGTCCTCGGCCAGGTCCAGGGCCTCGATCCGCTGGTCCGGGTAGTCGCTCAGGGCAGTGGTCAGGTAGCCGAGTGCCTCCCGGCGGGAGAACGGCCCGACCGGGATCACCCGCCGGCCCGGCCCGGCCAGCGCGGCCGGCTCCAGCCGGGTGGTGATCAGCACGCTGCCGGACGGGCCCGTGGGCAGCAGCCCGGCCGCGTCGGCCGGATCGGTCAGGTCGTCGAGCACGACCAGCCACGGCCGGCCGGTGCCGGCCAGCCAGGCCATGAACCTGGCCGCCGCGGTCCCGGCGTCGCGGTGCGTGTCACCTACGCCGACGGCGACGAGGCCGCGTGCGTAGCCGGCCAGGATCGCGTCGCGGCTCGCTGCGGTCAGCCAGACGAGCAGGTCGACCGAGCCGGCCTGCCACAGCGAGCGGGCCAGCGCGGCGGCCAGCTGGGTCTTGCCCTCACCGCCCGCGGAGGGACGGCCGCTGCCGCCCGGGCCGGGCGCCGCGGCCAGCACCGTGACCTGGCCTGGCCGCAGCTCAGCAACCAGGCCGGGCCCGGTTTCCGGGCGGCTGCTGAACGCCGGGGCGAGCGGTGGCACGTCACCGAGCACAGCGGGCCAGGCCCGTTGCGCGGGCACGATCTGCTGCGGTGGCGGGCTGCCGTGCTGCATGCGCGGCCCGCTGCTAGTCTGCCTGCTCATGCCGGTCGGCCGGGTCCGGTTGCTCCGACCACCAGGAACCTCCTCGGACGGCCGGCCACCAGGGCGGACGCCACGGTCGGGATGGATCTGGATCTGAATAGTCATGATGGCGGATTTGGCGGTTCGCCACTACCGATCCGGTTCCTATTTCACAGCAAAGTGCCGCGTGAGGCGGGTGTGACTGCTGAATCCGGCCGTCCTGGCGCTGATCATGGTCATGGATTACGGCTGATGCGCGGCTGGCCGCGCCTGCTTAGCTGATCATGCGGCGGGTACTGCGGGAGCCGGGGAAGCTGGTCATTGACGGTCCAGCCGGACCGGCATAAGGTCCGGCTGGCTGGTGATCGCGAAAGGACTTCGATGGCTGCGGTGGCGGCAGCGCGCGGGGGACCACGGCGCATCTCGGCTGGCCAGGTGTGGCACGGGCTGCTGGCCCTGCTGGTCATCGCGGCGCTGGTCACGCAGGTCGTGCTGACCTCGCAGCCGTCCGCGGTACCGCTGGGGGCCCGGTACATCCGGCTGATCAGCTACTTCACCATCCAGAGCAACGTGCTGATCGCGATCGGCGCGGTGGGGCTGGCGCTGACCCCGGCCCGGGACGGTGCGCTCTGGCGGGTGGTGCGGCTTGACGGGCTGATCGGCATCAGCGTCACCGGCGTGGTGTACACCACCGTGCTGCGTGTCCCTGACCATCTGCACGGCTGGGCGGCGGCCACCGACGCGGTGTTCCACTACGCGGTGCCGCTGGCCGCGGTGCTCGGCTGGCTGGCGTTCGGCCCGCGGCCCCGCTGCGACCTGCGCACCGTGGCCTGGTCACTGGTGTGGCCGCTGGCCTGGCTCGGCTACACCCTGCTGCACGGCTCGGTCACCGACTGGTATCCGTACCCGTTCATCGACGTGACCGTGCACGGGTACGGCCTGGTGCTGCTGAACGCGTTCGCGGTGGCCGCCGTGCTGGCCCTGATGGCGGCGGTGTTCTGGCTGGGCGACGCGTACCTGCCCGGCGGCCGCGGCCGCCCGGGCGCCGGCCCGCGCGCGCTGGCCGGCTGACCAGGCCGGCCCGCCGTCAGTCCTTGTCCTTGCGCAGCCGGTCGTCGATCAGGCCGAGCAGCCAGCTGACCAGGCCGACGATGATCGCGCCCCAGAACGCCGGCCAGAACCCGGTGATGTGGAACGGCACCTTCAGCTTCCCGGCGACCCAGCTGGCCAGCCACAGCAGCAGGCCGTTCACCACCAGGCCGATCAGGCCCAGGGTCAGGATGTAGAACAGGCACCCGATGGCCTTGATGATGGGCTTCAGGAACGTGTTCACGATCCCGAAGATCAGCGCCACCACGACCAGCGTGAGCACCTTCGACAGCGTCGTGTCGCCCTGCACCTCGATGCCGGGCACCAGGGCTGTGGCCACGGCCAGCGCTACGGCCGTGATCAGCACCCGGATCAGTGCGTTCATGCGGATATCCTGGCACGCCCGGCGGGGTCCCCGGGCCGTTCGCGGGCGTGTCCGCAGGTGGTTGCTGCGGTCAGCGCCAGCGGGGCCAGGGCCAGCGGATCAGTGCCGGAAATGGACGAACACCCGGCCGAAGTTCCTGGAGTCCTTTTCGACCCGGTGGTAGAGCTGCTTGATCTCCTTCTGGTCCAGGAACCGCAGCACCCTCTTCTTCAGCTGGCCGGAGCCCTTCCCGGGGATGATCTCCACCAGCGGCGCCCGGGTCCGGATCGCCTCGTCGATGATGTCGCGCAGCGCCCGGTCGATGTCGGCGCCGCGGTTGTAGATGTCGTGCAGGTCGAGCTTGAGCTTCACGCTGGCTGCCTCCGATCCGCTGCTCAGCCCACCGTACGCTGGGGCGGGCGGGAACCCGGCGGCCACCACGAGGAGATGTCATGCGCCTAGCCAGGCCAGTCACGGCCGCAGCCGCGGCCCTGCTCACCGCGGCCAGCGCGGCGGTCGCAGCGGCGGGCGCACCCGCAGCCGCGGGCGGGGCACTCGCCGCCCGCCCGGCCCCGGTGACGGACGCCGGGCTGGCGCCCGTGGTGTCGATCTTCCCGCAGCTGATCCGGGTCACCCCGGACCACGCGCTGTCCCGGCCGCCGAGCGACCGGTTCTGCCGCCGCCACTTCGGCATCCACTGCTACCTGCCCCGCCAGCTGCGCCAGGCCTACGGGCTGCCCGCGCTGGCCCGCCGCGGCATCACCGGCAAGGGCCAGACGATCGTCATCGTCGACTCGTTCGGCTCGCCGACCGTGCGGCACGACCTGAAGGTCTTCGACCGGGCGGTGGGCCTGCCCGACCCGCCGTCGCTGAAGGTGATCCAGCCCGCGGGCAAGGTCCCGCCGTACCGGCCGAACGGCAACCGGGAGGGCTGGGCCGGCGAGACCGAGCTGGACGTGGAGTACGCGCACGCGATGGCGCCCGGCGCCAGCATCCTGGTCGTGGCCACCCCCACCTCGGAGAACGAGGGCACCACCGGCTTCCCGCAGATCGTCGCCGCGGAGAAGTTCGTGATCCGGCGTCACCTGGGCGGGGTGATCAGCCAGAGCTTCGGGGCCACCGAGCAGACCTTCCCGTCCCGCCGGGCGATGGCCCGGCTGCGCGGCGCGTACGTGGCCGCGGCCCGCAGCGGGGTGACCGTGCTGGCCGCGGCCGGGGACAGCGGCGCGGCCGACGTCAGGTTCGACGGGGTCACCTTCTACCGGCACCCGGTGACCTCCTGGCCGGACAGTGATCCGCTGGTGACCGGCGTCGGCGGGACCAGCCTGCGGCTGGGCCCCAAGGGCCACCGGCTGCGCCCGGACGCGGTGTGGAACGACACGTTCAGCCGGGCCACCCAGCGGACCTTCAGCGGCTCGCCGCAGCCGAGCCCGCTGGCCGCGGGCGGCGGCCGGTCGGTGTTCTTCGGCCGCCCCGCGTACCAGGACGGCGTGAAGGCGGTGACCGGGGCGCACCGTGGCGTGCCCGACATCTCGATGAGCGCCTCCTGCAGCGGCGCCGTGGTCATGTACCAGAGCTTCCGCGGCCAGCCCGGCTGGTACCCGACCTGCGGGACCAGTGAGGCTACCCCGGAGTTCGCGGGCATCATCGCGCTGGCCGGGCAGCTCGCCGGGCACCCGCTCGGGCCGGTCAACCCGCTGCTCTACCAGCTGGCCGCGCACCACGCCAGCGGCCTGGTGGACGTGCGGCGCGGCAGCAACAGCGTGGTCTTCGGCCAGGGCGGCCGGCGCCATAAGGTGACCGGGTTCCGCGCCCGGCCCGGCTACGACCTGGCCTCGGGGGTGGGCACGATCAGCGCCCCGGCGTTCGTGGCCCAGCTCGCCGCCGCCGCCAGGGCGCGGGCCGCAGCGGCGCGGGCGGCCCGGCGCTAGCCGAAAATCCCGCCGGAAATAGTCGCGCCGACCTGCCATCCCCGGCCCGGATGGTCTCGAATAGGGGTCATGAATTTCAGGGAGGCGCGCGGGCCCGGGCCGGGACAGGGCCAGGAGGCGGGCCCGTCCGCCGAGCCGGACCTGGGCGGCCTGCTCGCGCACGTGGCGCGGGGCGACCAGGCCGCGTTCGAGCAGGTCTACGACCGGCTCGCGGGCCCGGTCTACGGGCTGATCCGCCGGGTGCTGCGGGACCCGGCGCAGTCCGAGGAGGTCGCGCAGGAGGTCCTGCTGGAGGTCTGGCGCACCGCGTCGCGCTTCGACCCGTCCCGGGGCAGCGCCACGACCTGGGTCATGACGATCGCCCACCGGCGGGCGATCGACCGGGTCCGCTCGGTCACCGCCGAGGCCCAGCGGGACCAGAAGTCCGCGGCCGCCGCGATGGTGCCCGCCCCGGACGAGGTGGCCGAGGCGGTGGAGGGCAACCTGGACCGCGAGCGGGTCCGCCGCTGCCTGGGCTCGCTGACCGACCTGCAGCGTGAGTCGATCACCCTGGCCTACTACGGCGGCTACACGTACCGGCAGGTGTCCGGGCTGCTCGGCACCCCGATCGGCACGATCAAGACGCGTATCCGGGACGGCCTGATCCGGATGCGCGACTGCCTGGGGGTGGCGTAATGAGCACCGCCTGGGGGTGGCGTATGAAGCTGCGGCCCGACCCGCATCTGCTGACCGGTGCGTACGCGCTGGATGCGGTGGACGACGCCGAACGTGACCGGATCCGGCGGCATCTGGCCCGCTGCCCGGCCTGCGCGCAGGAGGCCCGCGGCCTGCGGGAAGCCGCCACCCGGATGGCGCTGGCCGCGGCCGAGCCGCCGCCCCCGCAACTGCGCGAGAAGGTCATGGCCGCGGTCGCGCAGACCCGCCAGCAGGCCCCGGCCGGCGAGCCCGGCACGCTGACCCGTAAGGGCGCCGCCTGGCGCCAGGCCGCAGGCCGCGGCCGGCATGGCTCGCCGGCCGCGCCGGGACGGGCCTGGATGCCCCGGCTGGCTGCGGTGGCCATGTCCCTCGTGGTGGTCGCCGCCGTCGTGCTCGCCGTGGCCCAGGTCGTCACCCAGTCGCGGCTGAACACCGCCCGCGCCCAGCAGGCCGCCCTGTCCGCGGTGCTCGCCGCGCCGGACGCCAGGACCGCCACCGCCCGGGTCCAGAACGGCGGCACGGTCACCGTGGTCTACTCGCACGACGAGCGCCGGATGATCTTCACCGCGGACGGGCTGCCGCCGCTGACCGGCGGCAAGGTGTACGAGCTGTGGCTGATGGCGCCGAAGAGCAACCGGCCCGAGGGCCTGCTCGACGTGCAGCCTGGCGGCCGCGCCGCCCCGGTTGTCGCGTCCGGCCTGCGGCCCGGCGACCAGACCGGGCTGACCGTCGAGCCGGCCGGCGGCTCGGCCCAGCCCACCACCACGCCGATCGTGGTCGTCCCGCTGACCGGCTGACCGCCGCGCTGGCCGGCTGAGCCGGCGTCTGGCGGCGTAGCCTGCCGCGTATGGCGATCGAACGGCGCCCGCTGGGCCGCACCGGGACAGAAGTGACGATTCTCGGCTACGGGGCGATGGAGCTGCGCGGCCAGCCGCGCGGCCCGGCCATCACCGACGAGGCGGCCGGCCAGGTGCTCAACGCCGTGCTGGACGCGGGCATCAACCTGATCGACACCTCGGTCGACTACGGCCGCAGCGAGGAGCTCATCGGCCGCTACCTCGGCCACCGGAGGGACGAGTACTTCCTGGCCTCCAAGTGCGGCTGCCCGCTGGACCTGCCCACCGATACGCCGCCGCCGTACCCGCACGACTACCGGCCCGCGAACGTCCGGGCCGGGGTCGAGCAGAGCCTGCGGCGGCTCGGCACCGACCGGCTGGACCTGGTCCAGGTCCACATGTCGCCGAGCCGGGATCAGCTGGAGCAGGATCAGACCATCGGGACCCTGCAGTCCCTCCGCGACGAGGGCAAGGTCCGGTTCATCGGCATGTCGGGGATCCTCCCGAACCTGCCGGACCACCTGGCGATGGGCGTCTTCGACGTGTTCCAGATCCCGTACTCGGCGCTGCAGCGCGAGCACGAGGAGCTGATCAGCGCGGCCGCCGCGGCCGGGGCCGGCACGCTGATCCGCGGCGGCGCGGCCCGCGGCACGCTGGCCGCCGACAAGACCGGCCAGCCAGGCCCGATCGGCCTGCCGCACGGCGCGGGCCAGGAGCGCTGGGCGGCCGCGGGCCTGGACGGCCTGCTGGACGGGATGAGCCGGATGGAGTTCGTGCTCCGGTTCACGCTCAGCCACCCCGGCCTGTCCAGCACGATCGTCGGCACCGCGAACCCGGAGCACCTGCGCGCCAACCTGGCCGTGGCCGGGCGCGGCCCGCTGCCCGGCGACCTCTACGCCGAAGCCCTCCGCCGCCTCCCGGCCCCCGCCGGGCGCTGATACCGTCGCGATCATGCAGGGCCAGACCAGCGGCGCGGCGGGACCGCCCGGCCTGGCCCCCTTCCGGCCAGCCCTCTTCCGGCCAGCCACTGTGGGCCGCCGAGCAGGAAGTCGGCACCGATCTCGCCGCCGCTCTGATCGGCCGCCAGTTCCCGCAGCTCCGCGGCGCCCCGGTGAAGCTGCTGTCCACCGGCTGGGACATGACCGTGTTCCGGGCGGGCGACGACTGGCTGTTCCGGTTCCCGCGCCGCGAGATGGTGCTGGCCGGGCTGCAGCGGGAGATCACCGTGCTGCCCGCGCTGGCCCCCCGGCTGCCGCTGGCCATCCCGGTCCCCGAGCTGATCGGCGCGCCCACCGCGGAGTTCGGCTGGCCGTTCTGGGGGGCCAGGATGATCCCCGGAACCGAACTGGCCGAGGCCGGCCTGCCGGACGGGACCCGCGCCGCGGCCGCGGCCGGCGCCGGCGCGTTCCTGCGGGCGCTGCACGCGATCCCGGCCAGCGACCCGCTGTGCGCCGGCCTGCCCACCGACCCGATGGGCCGGGCCCACCCGGCCGCCAGGATCCCGCGCATCCGGGAGCAGGCCGGCCAGCTGGCCGATCTCGGCGGCTGGGGCCCGGGCCCGGTCGCCGACGCCGTCGAGGCCCTGCTCGATCGCGCCGCGCCGCTCGGCCCGCCACCGGGCCCGCTCGTCCTGGTCCACGGCGACCTGCACATCCGGCACCTGCTGGTCGGCCCGGACGGGGCGGCGACCGGGGTCATCGACTGGATCGACGTGTGCCAGGCCGACCCGGCCGTCGACCTGGGCCTGGCCTACCTGGCCTTCCGTGGCCCGGACCGGGCCGCGTTCCTGGCCGCCTACGGCCCGGTCGATGAGGAGCGCGAGCTGCGGTGCCGGGTGCTGGCGGTGTCGCTGGGCGTGGCTCTCGCTGCGTGGTCCGCCGCCGAGGGCCACACCCAGCTGCACACCGAAGCCCAGGCCGCGCTGCGCCGGGCCCTGTCATGACCGGCCGCTGCGGACCGCGGGCGGGCCGCCGGCGCCCAGTGCCGGTTCGTCCGGCGGGAAGTTCCTTATGGATTACGGTGCCGGGTCCGCGGGTGCCGTCCCCGATCCCGGCTGCCGTCTGAGCCGGGCCGCGAGGACCCGGGCGCAGCGATGATCTGCGTCCTCGGCGACGCGCATCTGGACGTGGTCGTCCGCCCGGCCGGGCCGATCGCGCACGACACCGACACCCCGGCGGCCACCCGGCTGAGCGCCGGCGGCCAGGCGGCCAACACCGCGGCCTGGATCTGCGCGCTCGGCGGCCGGGCCCGGCTGATCGCGGCCCGCGCGCCGGACCTGGCCGGCCAGCTGGTCGCCGCCGAGCTGGGCCGGCGCGGCGTGGACCTGAAGGGCCCGGTGCTCGACGGGCGGACCGGGACCGTGGTCAGCGTGTCCCCGGACGGCACGACCCGGTCGATGCTGACCGACCGCGGTGTCGGCCCGCAGCTGGCCGCCGGCCACCTGGAACCCGGCTGGCTGGACGGCTGTGACTGGCTGCACCTGCCCGCCTACAGCCTGGCCGCCGAGCCGGTGGCGGGCGCCGCGCTGGCCGCCGCGGCCGCCGTCCCGCGGCTGTCCGTCGACCTGTCCTCGGTGGCCGTGCTGGCGGACTACGGCCCGGCCCGGTTCCGCGCCCTGCTCGGGCGGCTGGCGCCCGCGGTGGTGTTCGGCAACGAGGCCGAGGCCGCCCTGATCGCCGGCCTGGACGGGACCAGCCTGCCCGGGACCGATCTGGTGGTGAAGCTGGGCCCGGCCGGGGTGCGGGCCGGCGGCCGGGTGTACCCGGCGGCGCCCGCCGACCCGGTCGACCCGACCGGCGCCGGGGACGCCTTCGCCGCCGGCTACCTGCTCGGCGGCGTTACCCTCGGCCTGGCGGCCGCCGCCCGGGCGGTCGCCGTGATGGGAGCGATGCCGTGATCGACCCCCGGGTGTCCGCTGAGGTCGCCGAGGCACTGAAGGATGGCCGGCCGGTGGTGGCGCTGGAAACCACGCTGGTCGCGCACGGGTTCTCCGGCGGCCAGGGCCTGGCCGCGGCGCTGGCCGCCGAGGCGCAGGTCCGCGCGGCCGGGGCGGTGCCGGCCACGATCGGGCTGGCCGACGGCCAGGTGCTGGCCGGGCTGAGCCAGGCCGAGCTGGAGCGGTTCGCCGCGGCCGGCCCGGACGCCCGCAAGGTCAGCGCCCGGGACGTGGGCCCGTGCCTGGCCCAGCGCGCCCTCGGCGCCACGACCGTCGGGGGGACGCTGGCGGTCTGCCGCCTGCTCGGTATCGCGTTCATGGGCACCGGCGGTATCGGCGGCGTGCACCGCGGTTTCGCCGAGGAGCTCGACATTTCCGGTGACCTGCCGCAGATCGCGCGGACCGGCGCGGTCGTGGTGTCGTCCGGGGTGAAGTCCATCCTCGACGTCAGGGCCACCGCGGAGCTGCTGGAGACGCTGGGCGTGCCGGTGCTCGGCTGGCAGACCGCGACGATGCCGGCCTTCTACAGCGCGGAGCCCGGGCCGCCGGTGTCCGCCACGGTCGGCACCGCGGCCGAGACGGCCGAGGTCGCCCGGCTGCACTGGGCGCTGAACCCCGGCTGCGGGCTGCTGCTGACCCGCCCGCCGGCCAGCGTGCTGGAGATCGAGCCGCTGATCGCCGAGGCGGTCGAGCAGGTGCGCGGCTCGGGGGTCAGCGGGCAGGCGGTCACCCCGGCCGTGCTGGCGCTGGTCGCCGAGCGGACCGGCGGGGAGAGCATCGCGGTCAACCGGCAGCTGATCGCGGACAACGCCGGCCTGGCCGCCCAGGTCGCGGTGGCCTACGCCGCCGCCCGTGCGGGCTGACCGCTAGAGCCGGCCGGCCGCGATGATCCGGCGCAGGAACCGCTGGGTGCGCTCGTCCCGCGGGGCGGTGAACAGCTCGGCGGGCGGCGCGTCCTCGATGATCAGGCCCTCTTCCAGGAAGCAGACCCGGTTCGCGATGTCCCGGGCGAAGCCCATCTCGTGCGTGGCGATCAGCATCGTCATCCCGCCCGCGGCCAGCTCCCGTATCAAGTCCAGAACCTCGGCCACCAGCTCGGGGTCGAGTGCGCTTGTCACCTCGTCCAGCAGCATGACCTGCGGTTTCATGGCCAGCGCCCGGACGATCGCCACGCGCTGCTGCTGCCCGCCGGACAGCCGGTCCGGGTACTCGTTCTCCCGGCTGGCCAGGCCGAACCGGTCCAGCAGCGCGCGGGCCTCCTCCTCCGCCTGCGCCCTGGGCAGGCCCGCCGCGCGGACCGGCGCCAGCGTGATGTTGCGCAGCACGGTCATGTGCGGGAACAGGTTGTAGGACTGGAACACGATCCCGATCGACCGGCGCACCAGGTTCTCGTCCACCCCCGGCGCGGTGACGTCCTGGCCCCACAGGCTGATCCGGCCCTCGCTGATCGGCTCCAGCAGGTTCAGGCAGCGCAGCAGCGTGGACTTGCCCGAGCCGGACGCGCCGATCAGGCAGACCACCTCGTGGCTGGCCACGGTCAGGTCGATGCCGTTCAGCACCGGCACGGCGCCGAACGACTTGCGCAGCCCTTCGACCTGGATCGCGGTCGACCCGGCGCCCGCCTCCCCGGGCTGGCCGGCGCTCACGTGGCGGCCCCGGCCAGCCGGCGCTGCCGGTCCCGGTCGATCAGCCGGTCGGTGAACCGGGCCAGCGGGATCGTCAGGAGCAGGAACAGCAGCGCGGCCACGGTGTAGCTGGAGTAGTTGAACACCGTGCTGCTGTAGATCTGCGCCGCCTCGTTGGCCTCGATCGCGCCCAGCACGCCGACCAGCGCGGTGTCCTTCTGCAGGCTGATGAAGTCGTTCAGCAGCGGCGGGAGGATGTTGCGCACCGCCTGCGGCAGGATCACGAACCGCAGCGTGGCGAACTGGGACAGGCCCAGCGACCGGGCCGCCGCGGCCTGGCTGCGGTGCACCGAGTTGAGCCCGGCCCGGTACACCTCGGACACGTACGCCGAGTACGTGACGATCAGCGCGACCGTGCCGTACACCGCGATGGACTGGGTCGACACGAACGGCAGCCGCAGCGCGGGCACGCCGAACCCGATGGCCAGCACGACCAGCAGCACCGGCACGCCGCGGAAGAAGTCCACGTAGACCAGGGCCAGCACGCGGAACGGGAACAGCACCGGGCTGGCCGACTGCCGGACCAGGGCCAGCACCAGGGCGAAGATCAGGATGAAGACCTCGGCGACCAGGAACATCCGGATGTTCAGCCAGAGCGCCTCGCCGACCGAGTAGTAGCCCTTGGACGGGTTGCCGACGAACGACGCCCACATGTCGTGCGGGCTGAAGAACGTGTGCCTGACCTCGGCGCTGCCCGGGGCCAGCAGGAACCCGGCCACCAGCGCGGCCAGCACGACGACCGTGCTGACCGTGGACACCGCCGCGGCCCGGCGGCCGCCTCCGCCGCTGAGCAGCCGCGGCCCCCGGCCGGTCGCGAGGAACGTGTTCGCCGCGGGCGGACCGGACCCGGCCACGTCAGGGCTGCAGGGCGGGGATGCTGGTGTAGACCCTCAGCCACTTCTGCGTGAGCTGGTCCAGCGTGCCGTCGGACTTCATCTTGGCCAGCGCCTGGTTCACGCAGGCGACCAGCGGGTTGCCCTTGGCGAAGACCATCCCGAAGTGCTCGCCGGAGCTGGGGAACCGGCCGACCACGACCGAGCCCTTGATCTCCGCGGAGGAGATGAACTGGGCCGTCGGCGTGTCCGCCACCAGCGCGGCGATCTGGTGGGTCTGCAGCGCCTGCTTGGCGTCGTTCAGCGTCTGGAACACCTTGGGCCGGGTGGTCGGCTGGATCGCGGTGTTGATGAAGGCCAGGCTGGTCGTGCCGATCTGGTCGCCGTACACGTAGCCCTTCAGGTCCGACGGTGAGTGCTTGGTCACGATCGGGGTGCCCTTCAGCGCGACCAGCGCCTGCTCCACGGCGTAGTAGCTGTCGGAGAAGGTGACCGCGGTGGCCCGCTCCGGGGTGAACGAGATCTCGTTGATGTCGAAGTCGAACTTCTTCGGCCCCGGCGCGTAGGAGTTGCTGAACGGCTCGCGGATCCACGTGACCTGGCTGGGGGTGAAGCCCATTTCCTTGGCCACGGCGAACGCGACCGCGCTCTCGTAGCCCTTGCCGTTGGCCGGGTTGTTGCCGACGAACCACGGCGTGAAGGCCGGGCTGTCGGTGCCGACGGTCAGCACGCCGGGCGTGACCAGCTCGTGCTTCGCCGCCAGGCCCGCGGGCGAGCAGGCCGCCGTGGTGGCGCTGGCGCTCGGCGAGGCCGCGGCGCTGCTGCCGCCGGTCCCGCCGCCGCTGCTGCCGCACGCCGCGAGCACGGCGGCCGTGGCCGCGATGGCCATCGCAGGCAGGATCCGTCGCATCGGCAAACCCCCAGTCCGGGCCGGGATGATCACACGCCCGGCGGGCTTTGGCAGGTCAGCCTACCGGCCTGCGACGCCGGCCGCACAGTGCCTATCCCTGGGGCTATCCGGTCAGATGATCACCCGGCCGCCGGTGATGTCCAGCGTGACGCCGGTGATCCAGGACGCCGCGTCCGAGGCCAGGTACAGCACGGCGTACCCGATGTCCGCGGGCTGGCCGATGCGGCCCAGCGGGAACGACGCGCCGAGCTCGTCCAGCTGCTGGCCGGTCATCGCGGCCTGCATGCGCTCGTTGAGCACCGCCGACGGGGCCAGGCAGTTGACCCGGATGCCGTGCCCGGCCATCTCGCTGGCCAGGTGCTTGCTGAACATCACCACGCCGGCCTTCGCCGCGGCGTAGGCCGCGCTGGCCCGGCCGGGCCGCCGGCCGGCGTCCGAGGCCATCGTGATGATCGACCCGCCGCCGCGCTCGATCATGCCGGGCAGTACCGCGGACACGGTGCGGAACACCGAGGTCAGGTCGGAGTCGAGGGTGGCCTGCCACTGATCGGCCGTCATCCGGGCGGTCGGCACCGGGAACCCCTGGCCGCCCGCGAACGGCAGGAGGATGTCGATGGGGCCCAGCTGGCGGGCGGCTTCGGCGGTCAGCCTGGTCACCGCGTCCTGGTCGGTCACGTCGGCGGGTATCGCCACGGCCCGGCCGCCGGTGGCGGTGATGCCCGCGGTCACGCGGTCCAGCGCTTCGGTGTCCCGGCCGCTGACCGCGACCGCGACGCCGTTGGCCGCCAGGGCCCGGCAGGCGGCCGCGCCCAGCGCCTTGGACCCGCCGGTGACCAGGGCGACCTTGCCGGCCAGGTCCGGGTACAGCGGCCACTCGGTGGTCAGCGCGGTGCTCTCATGTCGTCCCTCCGGTGATCAATTGCTTCGTTCTTAAAATCGTTCTGATCTGAAATCATTTTGAATGTACATCATGGCCGGAAGGGTGGGCAAGGGGTTTGCCGGGGCCCGGCGGGCCGGCGGGGTGCTCAGCCGGTGTTCTGCAGGCCGGCCGCGACGCCGTTGACGGTGAGCAGCAGCAGCCGCTCCAGCCGGTCCCGCTCCGGGGCGCCGGCCCGCAGCGCGGCCAGGGCCCGCAGCTGCAGGTGCGACAGCGCGTCGACGTACGGGTCGCGCAGGGCCACCGCACGGGACAGCACCGGGCGGTTGGCCAGCAGCCGGTCGTGCCCGGTGACCTCGAGCACGAGCCGCCGGGTCAGGTCGTATTCGGCCAGCACCGCCGCGGACAGGTCGGGCCGGCCGCCGAGGTCCAGGTAGCGGCGGGCGATCTCGCGGTCGGTCTTGGCCAGGCTCATCTCCGCGTTGTCCAGCAGGACCGCGAGCAGCGGCCAGGCCAGGTAGGCGGCCTGCACGGCGGCCAGCCCGCCCGGGCCGTCCGCCGCCGCGGCCAGCCCGCTGCCCAGGCCGAACCAGCCCGGCAGGTTCACCCGGGTCTGCGCCCAGGAGAACACCCACGGGATCGCCCGCAGCTCGTCCAGGCTGGCCTGGTCCGCGCCGACCCCGCGGCGGGCCGGCCGGGACCCGATCCGCAGCCGGCTGATCTCCTCCAGCGGGCTGATCCGGGCCAGCCACCCGGCGAACCCGTCGGCGCCGACCAGGGCCCGGTAGGCGGCCAGCGCCGATTCCTCCATCCGGAAGGTGAGCTCGCGGAACCGCTCCTCCGGCGGTGCGCCGGCCGGCGCGCCTGGCCCGGCGGAGGCCAGCAGCACCGCGGAGGACACCTGCTCCAGGTGCCGCCGGGCGATGACCGGGTCGCCGTACCGGGCGAAGATCACCTCGCCCTGCTCGGTGACCTTGAACCGGCCACGCACCGAGCCCGGCGCCTGGGCCAGCACCGCCCGCCCGGCCGGGCCGCCGCCCCGGCCCAGCGCCCCGCCGCGGCCGTGGAACAGGGTCAGCCGGATCCCGCGCTCCGCGGCCCAGGCGGTCATCCGCTGCTGGGCCGCGTACAGCCGGAGGGTGGCGGGCACCGGGCCGAGTTCCTTGGCCGAGTCGGAGTAGCCGAGCATGGCCTCCAGCTCGCCGCCGTTCGCCTCCAGCCGGGCCGCCACCGGGGGCAGCGCAAGCATCCCGTCCAGGATGCCGGTGGCCCGGGCCAGGTCGCCGCCGCTCTCGAAGAGCGGGATCGCGTCGATGACCGGCGGGCCGTCCGGGCAGGCCGCCGCGGCCAGTTCGTACACGGCCGCGATGTCGGCCGCGGACCGGGTGAAGCTGACCACGTAGCGGTGGCAGGCCACGGTGCCGAACCGCTCCTGCACCCAGGCCATCGCCTCGAACGTGGCCAGCACCTCGCCGGTCAGCCCGGATAGTTCTGTTCCGCTCCGCAGCTCAGCGAGCGCCCGCTCGTGCACCGCGCTGTGCTGCCGGATCTCCAGGCTGGCCAGGTGAAAGCCGAACGTCTCGGCCTGCCAGCGCAGGTGCTGCAGCTCACCGAACGCCTGCCGGGGCGCACCCGCGGCGGCCAGCGCGTCCTGCAGCAGCGCCACGTCGGCCACGAACCCGGCGGGCCCGGGGTAAGCCAGCGTGGCGTCGGCCAGCCGGGTGGCCCGCAGCCGCCGCGCCATGTACAGCAGATAGCAGCGATACGGCTCCTGGGGCGCCCGTGCTGTTATCCCGGCCAGCAGGTCCGGGTGCCGCCGGGCCGCGGTGCGCAGCGCGGCGGCCAGGCCAGGCCCCGGCGGCGCGGGGGAGTTGAGGGTCAGCGAACGGCCGATCCGGTCCGCCGCGGTCTCCAGCGCGCGCAGCGCATGGTCCGCGTGGATCACCGCGGTTTCCCTGGTCACCTGCGCGGTCACGGTCGGGTTGCCGTCCCGGTCCGCGCCCACCCAGCTGCCCAGCCGCAGGAACGCAGGCGCGGTCGCCGGGGCCGCCCCGGACGCGGCCCCGGCCAGCGCGGTCTCCAGGCCCCGGTACAGCCCGGGCAGCACCCGGAAGAGGGTCTCGTCGAAGGCGGTCATGACCGTGCGGACCTCGTCCAGCGGCTGCATCGCCGTGACCCGCAGCACCGAGGTGCGCCACAGGAGGTCGGTTTCCTCCCAAAGCCGCCGTCGGACCTCAGCGTGCTCAGACGCCCCGGGACGGACGTCATCGAGCACGCCGAGCAGCGCCCGGATCCGGCGCAGCGCCTCGATCACAGCCCGCCGCCGCGCCTCGGTCGGGTGCGCGGTGAGCACCAGGTGCACCCGGAGACTCCCGAGGAGATCGCCGGTCTGCTCCGCCCCCAGCCGCTCCCGCAACCCGGCCACGGTCGCCGCCAGCGACTCGCGCGGCGGCCCGTCCGCGGTGTCCCGCTCCCGCAAGGTGCGGATCCGCTGCTGCTCCTCCGCCAGATTCGTCAGGTGGAAGTAGAGCGTGAACGCGTGCGCCACGGCCTCGGCCCGCTCCAGCGGCCACTCCGCGACCATCGCCGCGATCTCCTCCGCGGCGCCGGCCCCGGCCGACGGCTGCCGGGCCGCGATAACGGAGCGCCGCAGCCGCTCGACGTCATCGAGCAGGTCCTGGCCGCCGGACTCCCGGATGACGTCACCAAGGACCTCACCCAGCATCCGGACATCGCGCCGCATGGGCCCGGGAACCCGTTGCCGGTCCGCATCCCGGCCGCCCGCACTCCGCGTCGCTCCGCACGGCCCAAGCCTAGGCGCGGCCCGAGAAGCCGCCTCTCGTGATCCCGGCGGGTTGTGCACCGCCCGCGGCCGGAAATCCTCCGTGATCATGGCCGCGGTGGGCCAGAAAAAGATCTTGAGAAAGTTTTCGGTCGCTGTCGATCTGGGGTCGTGCCGTTCGACGCACGGGCGAGACAGGTCCCGCGGCCAGGGTGGCCGCGGGGGCGCAGCAAAGGAGACAGACATGCGATTCCTTGGTTACACGCTGGGCGACCCGACTTCGCCGCTTCCGCAGCCGGACCCCGAACTGTACGAGCAGATGGGCAAGTTCGTGGAAGAGGCCACCAACGCTGGTGTGCTCGTCGCCACCGGCGGGGTCGTCGAGCCGGCCAAGGCGGTCAAGGTCGTCTACGCCGGCGGCGACTTCACCGTGCTTGACGGCCCGTTCACCGAGTCCAAGGAGCTCATCGGCGGCTGGGCGCTGATGGAGTGCCGCGACCAGGACGAGGCCATCGAGTGGACCAAGCGGTTCCTGACCATCTCCGGCCCCGGCGAGTGCCGGATCCGGCAGGTGATCTGAGACCAGCGTTCCCGCGGCGGCGCCGGCCGGCGCTCGGCCGCAGGCCCGCGCAGGCCGCCGCCGGCCGCGCGCTGTTTCCTGACGAGCGATGAGGCGCGACGAAGGAGCGCCGAGGGAGCGAGGAGGGAAGGCAGCGCCCTCAAGCGGCCCGCAGCGAGCGGCTAGCACAGCCGTGATCTGATGGGTAGCTGTGACCCAGGACCAGGCCCGGGCCCGCGCGGCGGTGGAGACCGTTATCCGGCTGGAGTCGGCACGGCTGATCGCCGGGCTGGCCCGGTACACCGGCGACCTGGGGCTGGCCGAGGACCTGGCCCAGGATGCGGTGGTGGCCGCGCTGGAGCAGTGGCCGGCCGAGGGGATCCCGCGCACGCCGGGGGCCTGGCTCATGACCGTGGCCAAGCGCCGGGCCGTGGACCTGTTCCGGCGCAACCGGGAGCTCGAGCGCCGGTACGCCCAGCTGGGCCGGGACCTGGCGACGGAATCAGCCGCCGGGCTCGTGGCGGCCGACCCGGACGAGATCAACGATGACCTTCTGCGGCTGGTGTTCACCGCCTGCCACCCGGTGCTCCCGGCCGCGTCCCGGGTCGCGCTGACCCTGCGCGTGCTCGGCGGCCTGACCACCGCCGAGATCGCCCGGGCCTACCTGCTGCCCGAGGCCACCATCGCGCAGCGGATCGTCCGGGCCAAGCGGTCGCTGGCCAGCGAGAAGGTGCCGTTCGAGGTGCCGGGACCGGCGGAGCGGCCGGCCCGGCTGGCCGCCGTGCTCGAGGTCATCTACCTGATCTTCAACGAGGGGTACTCGGCCACCGCCGGGGACGACTGGATGCGGCCCGCGCTGTGCTCGGACGCGGTCCGGCTGGCCCGGGTGCTGGCCCAGCTGATGCCGTCCGAGCCCGAGGTGCACGGCCTGGCGGCCCTGGTCGAGCTGCAGGCGTCGCGGCTGGCGGCCAGGGCTGGTCCCGACGGGCAGCCGGTGCTGCTGCTCGACCAGGACCGGGCCCGGTGGGACCGGCTGCTGATCAACCGCGGCCTGGCCGCGCTGGACCGGGCCCAGCAGCTCGGCGGCAGCCGCGGGCCGTACGCGCTGCAGGCGGCGATCGCGGCGTGCCACGCGCGGGCGTTCCGCCCGGCCGACACCGACTGGGCGCAGATCACCGACCTGTACGGGGTGCTCGCCGAGGTGCTGCCCGGGCCGGTGGTCGAGCTCAACCGGGCCGTCGCGCTGGCCATGAGCCGGGGCCCGCAGGCCGGCCTCGACCACCTGGACGCGCTGGCCGCCGAGCCGGCCCTGCGCGGCTACCATCTGCTGCCCAGCGTCCGCGGCGATCTGCTGATGAAGCTGGGCCGCCCGGCCGAGGCGGCGCAGGAGTTCGCCCGCGCGGCCAGCCTGACCGGCAACGTGGCCGAACGGGAGCTGTCCGCCGCGCGGGCCAGGGAAGCGGGCGAGCAGGCCCGCGCGGCGGAAAGCCCGGGGCGGTAAGCGATACCGGGCGCTGCCGCCGAGGCCGGCGGCCCGCGCCCCCGGCACCGTATCCAGGAGGAATTGTGAGCGATCACCCGCCGGAGATCGCGGTCGGTCTGCAGGCGCGCCGCGAGCAGGCGGTCACCGACGACGTCGAGGCGAGTTTTGGCGGTGCTGCGTCGCCGCGGTTCCGCGAGGTCATGCAGGCGCTGGTGCGGCATCTGCACGCGTTCGCGCGGGAGGTGCGGCTGACCGACGCCGAATGGCAGCGCGGGATCGAGTTCCTGACCCGGACCGGGCGTATGACCGACGACCGGCGGCAGGAGTTCATCCTGCTGTCCGACGTGCTCGGGCTGTCCATGCTGACCGTGGGCATCAACGCGCCGCGGTCCGCGGGCGCGACCGAGTCCACCGTGCTCGGGCCGTTCTTCGTGCCGGGTGCGCCGGAGATCCCGCTGGGCGGCGACCTCGCGCACGGGGCCAGCGGCGATCCGTGCTGGGTCGAGGGCCGGGTGGTGGACACCGAGGGCCGGCCGGTGGCCGGGGCGCGGATCGAGGTGTGGCAGGCCGACGCGGACGGGTTCTACGACGTGCAGTACGAGGGTGCGCGGACGGCGGGCCGGGGCTGGCTGCGGTCCGGGCCGGACGGGGAGTACCGGTTCTGGTCGGTGCACCCGGCGCCGTACCCGATCCCGGCCGACGGCCCGGTCGGCGACCTGCTGGCCGCGGCTGGCCGCGGGCCGATGCGCCCGGCGCACCTGCACTTCAAGGTCGACGCGCCTGGCTACCAGACGCTGATCACGCATTTCTTCGTGGCCGGGGACCCGTACCTGGACCGGGATGCGGTGTTCGGGGTGAAGGACAGCCTGATCGCGGAGTTCACCGAGCATGAGCCGGGCCCGGGGCCTGACGGCCGGGAGCTGACCGGGCCGTGGACGTCGCTGCGCCAGGACATCGTGCTGGCCACCGAACCGGGCGGGGATAGCTGAGCGGGGAGCCGGCCGGGGACGGCTAAGCGGATATGCCGCGGCCCGCGGTCGCCATCCCGTTGTTTTCGCTGATCTGATCGGCGGCCGCCTGGGCATTTACCCCGGCCCGCGCGACTTCGGCGCCGCGGGCCAGAAGGAAATTCGGCTGGCCCTGGAAGTCCCGCCGCCGCGGACCGTCCCCGGCACAGTATGATCCGGGGGTTTCCGATTTGAATTCCGCGGCAGGCCCTTGCCCGTAAGCCGGGACTGGGTCGTTGCCGGACAAGGTGCACCGAGCGGATACGCTGTCAGGTGAACTAACCGTGGAACGGAGCATCAATGGCCCAGAAGGTTCAGACCCTCCTCGTCGATGATCTCGACGGCAGCGAGGCAAACAGCACGATCAGTTTCGGGCTGGATGGCACCGATTACGAGATCGACCTCAATGCGGCCCACGCCGCGGAATTGCGGGCTGCGCTGGCCGAGTACGTCGGCGCGGGCCGTAAGGTTGGCAGTGCGCAGCGGCGCACCACCAGGTCAGGAGCCCGCCGGGCGGCAAACGGCCAGCCGACCCCGTCCGAGGTCAGGGACTGGGCGAAAAGCCAGGGTATTGAGGTCCGCGACCGCGGCCGCGTTCCCGCCGAGCTGATCGTGAAGTTCAAGGCCGCGCAGCACTAGGTACGACCAGGGACCAGGCGGCCAGCCGGGCCGCGGCCTCCGGTGGCTGGACGGGTGGGCGGAGGCTTCGCGGGTGCACGGAAATCCGCCGCTCCCGAGAATACGGGCCGTTTCGCCGGCGTGACGCGGAGCGGTCCATTGTGTGACGCCGGGCGGGGTCCGCTGGGCACCGGCGAAGCCGGGCCGATTCGGCTCATTCCCCGCCCGGCGGAGAGATTCCGTTAGCAACGGCACCTAGTTCGGCATCCCACAGCCGGTCACTGATGATCTCGGTTCCCCGGGCCAGGTATCGCCGGTACGTACTGAACGGCAAATGCAGCATCGCCGCGGCGGCTTCCTGGGTGGGTGTCCCGCGCAGGAAGGTCTCGTCCAGGACCCGGTGCAGTTTGGCTTCCTTCGGATCCGCGGACAGAGCCCGGATTGCCGCGGTCAGCACTTCCCGCAGCGCGTCCGCCCGGCTGCCGTCGGCCGCCGGGCCGGCCAGCCGGCTGCGGGCCAGCACATTGCGTTCCAGATCATCGCTGCGCAGTGATTTCAGCGCGGCGCGGATAGCGCTGTCGAACTCCGGCCGGGATAGCACCGGGTAATCGGCCGGCTCACCGTGATCCCGCGGATCGGCGCCGGCCATCGCCCAGGCGCTCTGCCGGTCAAGGAATGGCCCGAGCGGGGCCCGCCGCCAGTCGTGCGCGAACAGCGCGCGGGCCACCCCGCCGGCCGTCACCGGCGGGACGACCTGCGGATGCTCGACCCGCTCCAGCTGCGCCCGCCAGACGCTGTCCTCCGGCTCGGCCACGAACGTCCAGGCCTGGCCGCGCGGCTTGAGCCACTCCGCGACGATCCGCAGCTGCATGTAGTCGGTGACCGCGGACAGCCGGGGCTCCGGCTGGCTGTAGACCCGGAACCGGGCCACGCTCACGCACTCGCCGGGCCGCAGCGGCCCGTTGCGGTCGCAGTGCTCCCACACCGCGGCCAGCACCGGGTCAGCCCGGCTGCTGTCCGGGTCCGGCCCGGTGAGCCGCAGCAGCGCGTCGAAGGCCACCACCTCGCCGGTGGAGCTGCGCCGGTAGACCCGGAACGCCTCCGGCTGGCGGTCCAGCCAGAAGGCGATCAGCTCCGGCGCGGGCGCGCCCGCACTCTGGCAGACCTCGGTCAGCGCGAGGAGTTCCGGCCGATCCCCGGGCCGGTATTCCTCGGCGTACTCGCCGTCCGGGTCACGGAAGCAGAACGCCTCGATGATCAGCGGGCTGCGCCGGTAGATGTACAGCAGGGTCCGGGTCCGCTCGATGGACCCGGCCTCGGCCGCCTGGCTCACCTGGCCGACCAGGTAGCCGCGGGCCGCGGCGTGCATGCGCTCGTAGCTGTCCGGGTCCCGCCAGCGCAGGTCGGTCTCCAGCGCGGTGCGCACGATGTCGTGCGGGTACAGGCCCTGCGGGCCGGCCTCCACGAACGGCAGCCCGCGCAGCCAGCTGAACAGCCCGGGCGCGTCGTCGCCGAACACCGACCGCAGGAGGTCCTCGGTGGTGTACTCGACGTGCGCGCACAGCTCGACCGCCTGCCGGTGCTGTCCCGAGGGCAGCTCGCCGACCAGCTGGCTGAGCAGCTGGCCCACCACGTCCTGGCCCGGCTCCCACGGCTGGCTTGGCGGCCAGCCGGGCGCCGGGCCGCCGGTGGGCGTGCGGGTGGCGACCTCGGCGGCCAGCGACAGGGCGAGCGGGTGGCCGCCGGCGAAGGCCAGCAGCGCGGCCCGCTGGCCCCGGCTGACCCCGCGGCTGGACAGCAGCGCGGCCGAGTCGCCGGGCTCCAGGTTCCGCAGGGTGATGATGCGCAGCGCCGCGGACCAGGCCGGGTCGGCCCGCCAGCCCGGGTCCGGCGGCAGCCGGCTGGCGATGACCACGATGCAGTCGGCCGGCAGGCTGGGCAGGAACCGCTGGCACAGCCAGATCTCCAGGGCCTGGCACCGCTCGAAGGTGTCGATCAGCAGCACGCTGCCCGGCCGCCGGGCGGCCGCGGCGGTGGCCGCGAACGCGGGCGGCGAGCTGTCCGTCAGCCGCCCGTCGATCTGCACGACGTGCCGCCCGGCCTGGCGGGCGTCGTCGGCCAGCTGGTGCAGCAGGGCCGACTTGCCGATGCCGCCGGGCCCGTAGATGTACAGGACGGCGAACGGGTCGCCGTCGCCGGCCAGCGCCGCCGCGAACAGTGCCCGCTCGGCCCGGCGGCCGACGAACGCGCCGCGCCGCGCCGCGCTCAGCCGGTCCGCGAGCGTTCTTATGACCGGCGTGGGCTCGGTGCCGGCCGCGCGCCCCGTGCTGACCGTGCGCTTGGCGCTGGCCGCCGCCACGGCCCGGTCGATCATCGCTGTTACCTCCGCTGCCCAGCCGCGGTTGCCCTGGCCCTCAGGCTGGGCCAGCAGCGCTGCTTCCGGTCACGTAGCCGGCCGTCCAGCGGTTCACGCCGGTCACCCCACGGCAAGCGGTGACCTTGCGGCCGGCGGGTCAGGCGCAGTTGGCGGTCAGCGCGGCGGGTCGTCAGCGCGCGGTTGGCGGTCAGCGCGCGACGGGTGGTCAGCTCACGGCGGCCGAGCCGCCATCCCTTACCCGGCTGCGCATTTCGTCGGTGAACAGCTCGCCGGGCGGGTTTACCAGACTAGCAACCCGGAGCAAGGCAGCGGCCAGAACCGGGTCACCGGCCGCCGCTGCGTACAGCCGGCCCAGGTAGCCGGAGAAATCCGCCCGGGGGCCCGCGCAGGCCTGGCCCGGGCCGCGGGTGATCGCCCACGGCACCCTCAGCAGCCCGGCCGCGGCCGTGAAGAACCGCGGCGCCAGCTGCTGGGTGCCCTCGGCCAGCAGCCGCCGCAGCAGGGTGGCCTCCAGCGCGGCGACCGACATGCCCTGGGCGTGCACCGGGCTGAGCGAGCAGAGCGCGTCGCCGGTCACCAGGAAGCCGGCCGGGAACCGGGTCAGCTGGTCGTAGCGCCGCCAGATGCCGCGCGGGTAGCGCAGCCGCACGATCTTGCTGAGCCGGGCGGCGGTGCTGGTCACCTCGGCGACGTCGGGGCCGGGCAGCCGCCGGCTGAAGGCCAGGAGGCCCGCGTCGTCCCCCGGCGGCTCGGCGCCGCCCAGGCTGACCGTGGTGAGCACGAACGTGCCGCCCTCCTGGGCCAGCAGCATCGCCCCGTGCGGCGAACGCGGCGAACGCGGCGAACCCGGCCCGGCGATCACCGTGCTGCCCGCCCGGCCGCCGAGCGCGCCCGGTTCCCGCCGGTAGAGCCGGCTCGCGAAGGAGGCGCCGAGCCCGCACTGCTCCTCGGCCGGCCCGTGATAGCCAAGCTCGGCCATCCACAGCGGGGCCCGCGAGCTGCGCCCGGTGGCGTCCACCACCAGGTCCGCGGGCAGCACCGAGGAGGCCGCGCCGTCCCGCCTGGGCATGATCGTCACCCCGGTGACCCGCTGGCCGCGCCCGGCCGACGCCAGGCCCACCGCGTCGCAGCCGGCCACGATCTGCACCCCGGGCCGCGCGGCCACCCGGGTCCTGATCACTTCCTCGAGCAGCGGGCGGCTGGCGACCAGCCCGGGCAGGCCCGACGGCGCCGGGCACAGCCGGTGGCCCTCGCAGTACCAGTGCAGGTCCTGCTGGAGGTCAACGCTCAGCGCCCCGGCCCGGACCGCCTCGTCGGTGAAGCCGGGCAGCAGATCCTCGACGGCTGCGCATCCGGCCGCCAGCAAGCTGTGCGCGTGCCGCCCCTGCGGGACACCGCGGCGGATCCCGGGGCTGGCCGGCATGACGTCCCGGTCGACCAGCGTGACCTGGTCGTAGACGTCGCTCAGTACCCGTGCCGTCAGCAGCCCGCTGATGCTGGCGCCGACGACCACGGCCCGGTTCGGTGCGTTCATACCGGATACGGTCAGGCCGTCCGCTGCTCAGTCACCAGACCATTCGCTGCCCAAAACCGGTCCGATCCGGCCCCCGGGGGCAGTGCCCTTTCGGGCCAAGTCGCGCCGGCGGGTGGACCGTTTCGTAGTGATCAGGCGTCTCTGCCCGGATAGCCGCGGCCTCCGCCGGCAATTCCCCGCGAAATGCCGGAAAGACACTGCCGGACCGTGCCCCTGGCCGGCAAGTATGTCCGCAAAGCCCCGCTGGTCGTATCCGCCCCCGCGTGCCCTGGTCTGCGCGGCGGCAGGCAACGAAAGGACCTCAGCGATGACACTTCCTGGCGTCGACGTCGCCAGTTTTCAGGGCCTCCCGTCCCAGTGGCAGCCCATTGCGGGCGCTATCGACTGGGCCGCGGTCAAGATCACCGAGCTCCAGACCAGCGGCAACCGGTACGTGAACCCGGATGCCGCCGCGGACTGGGCCGCGCTGAAGGCCGCCAGCCGGCTGCGGATCGGGTACTTCTTCGGCCACCCGGGGACCTCCGCCACGGACACCGTGTCGCTGTTCACCAGCGAGCTTCACCAGCTCGGCCTGGCCGACAACGACGGCGTCGCGCTGGACCTCGAGGTCACCGACGGACGGACCCCGGCCCAGGTCAGCGCGTGGGCGGTGCAGGTGATGGAGGCGCTGGCCAAGCAGCTCAACCGGACGCCCGTCATCTACACGTTCCTGAGCTTCGCCGGCGCCGGCAACTGCGCGGGCCTGGGCCACTACCCGCTGTGGATCGCGGACCCCTCCAGCCCCAAGGGCCAGCCGCGGGTGCCGCAGCCGTGGACTACCTGGACCATCCACCAGTACGTGACCGGCGGGCAGATCGACCGGGACGTGGCCAACTGGCCGACCAAGGACGCGATGGGCAAGGCCATCGGCAAGCACCAGCCGCCGCCCCCGCCGCCTCCGCCGCCCCCCAAGCCGGTCCAGCACGTCACCCAGGGCCAGCTGTCCCTCGCTGCCCTGTGCGCCAAGCACCCTGGCGTGGCCCCCGCCACGGTGCTGCGGCTCACCGCGCAGAACTCCGCCGAGGGCAAGTTCCCGCGCAACGTGTCGGACTATGTCAACGGCATTTTCCGCGGCACGATCGCGGTCACCGATCCCATGCCGGCCGGCCTGCACCTGTGGCTGCCAGGCTGAACTGCCCTTTTCCGCCAGCCCACCGGGCCGGGCCACCTGGCCCGGTGGGCTGGCGCCGGCCGGTACCAGATGCCAGGATGCGGCTGTACACGATGTCCATCCAGGGGGGTTGCATGGCCGGCAAGTTCATCCTCAAAAGGGGCGCCAGCGGCAAGTACCACTTCAACCTGCACGCGGCGAACGGCCAGATCATCGCCACCAGTGAGACGTACGAGCGCAAGCAGGCCGCGCTCAACGGCATCGCCTCCGTCAAGGCCAGCGCGGCCGAGGCCGAGATCGACGATCAGACCGACGACTAGCCGCTCCGGCCTGGCCTGCCAGCGGCCGGCCGGCCAGGTCAGCGGCCGCCCGCGCGGCCCGGCCCGCGGCCGTTGGCGGCCCTCGTCAGGAAGCTGGCCAGCAGCACGTTGACCTCGGCGGGCCGCTCCATGTTCACCATGTGCCCGGCCCCGGGGATCAGCGTGTGCTCCGCGCCCGGGATGCCCCGGGCCAGGGTCCCGGTCATCTCCAGGAAGCAGGGCATGTCCTGCTCGCCGGCCACCACCAGGGCCGGCATCGTGAGCCCGCCGAGCGCCTCGGCCGGCGGCCGCGGGTCCGCGGTCTCCGGGTCCTGGCCGAGCCAGTGCTGGCCCGGATAGTCGCTCACCATGACGGCCAGCCGGGCGGCCAGGTCCGGGTCGCGCCGTGCTCCCGCGAACAGCGGATGGTGAAGCCACGCCTGCTGCCCGCCGGCCACCCCGCCCGCGGTGACCTGGCGGTCGACCTCGGCGAACCCGGCCCGGCACTCGGGGTCCCACCGAACGCCGGGCAGCAGCGCATCCATCAGGACCAGCGCCCGCACCCGGTCCGGGGACTGCGCGGCCGCCTGCAGCGCCACCAGCCCGCCGAACGACAGGCCGGCCAGCGCGGCCGCGCCCGCACCCAGATGATCGAGCAGCGCGAACAGATCGTCCGCGTGCGTGTACGGCACACCCGGGTCCATCGGCGCGCTGGCGCCGAACCCCCGCAGGTCGTACGTCACGAGGAAGAACTGCCCGGCCAGCCCGGCCTGCGGCGCCCACATCCGGCGGTCGAGCCCGAACCCGTGCAGCAGCACCACGGCCAGCCCGTCCGCGGGTCCGGCGGTCTCGTAACGCAGCCTGGCCCCCGGCCGGTCCAGCCAGCCCTGTATCCCGGCGGTCATGCCCGCATTCTCCGGCCCGCGACCCGTCCGGGTCTACGACCTGGGCCGTGCGATGCCCTGCGCCCGGTAACGGCCGGGCGCAGAACGGGTGGCCCGCGGACCCGGAACCGTAATCCTAAAATCACGGCCCGCGGAGGTGCTCGCCGGACCTGGGCGGGCCGGGGGCCAGGCCCTACTGGCCGAGCAGCCAGCGGCCGGGCGCGACCAGCTTGCGGGCCGCGGCCGGCCCCACGAGCCAGCCGGGTAGCCGGCGACCTTCGGCGGGCTGGTCAGCAGCGGCCCGGCGACCTTCCACACCGCGGCCAGCCCGTCCGGGCGGGTGAACAGCGACCGGTCGCCGATCAGCACGTCGTGGATCAGCCGGACGTACGGCGGCAGCGGGTCCGCGCCGCGCACCCCGGACAGCGGGACCTCGGCCTGCGCCGGGGCGATGACCAGCGCCGGGCCCGGCTGCTTGGCCACCAGCGACAGGCCGATCTCGCCGTCCCCGGCCAGCGAGAACGACAGCACGTTCCCCTCGGCGGGCAGCTGCCCGGCCAGCGGTCCCGGCGGCTCCCGCAGGATCAGGCTGACCCGCTGCGCAGTCGCCGCCATCCGCTTGCCGGTGCGCAGGTAGAACGGCACGCCGCGCCACCGGGTGTTGTCGATCCACATCCGGGCCGCGACAAAGGTGTCCCGGGTCGACCCGGCGGCGATCCCGGGCACGTCCCGGTAGCCGTCGAACTGGCCGAGCACCACCTCCGCCGGGTCCAGCGGCCGGAACGAGCGGATGACCTTCTCCCTGGCCGCCTGCAGCCCGGCCGCGTCCAGGCTGGCCGGCGGCTCCATCGCCACCTCGGCCGCGACCTGGAACAGGTGGGTGACCACCATGTCCAGCACTGCGCCGGTGGCGTCGTAGAACCCGGCCCGGTCCGTGACGCCGAGCTTCTCCGGCACGTCGATCTGGACCGACTCCACGTGCTTCCGGTCCCACATCGCGTGGAACAGGCCGTTCGCGAACCGCAGCACGTGCAGGTCCTGGGTGGCCTCCTTGCCCAGGAAATGATCGATCCGGTACACCTGATCCTCGGCCAGCACCGAGTGCACCACCCGGTCAAGGGCCCGGAATCGGTCCGCCGACGTGCCGAACGGCTTCTCGTACACCACCCGCGAGCCCTTGGCCAGCCCGTGCTGGCCGAGCGCCTTGGTGAGCCCGGTGAACGCCACCGGCGGGACCGCGAAGTAGTGGACCAGCTGCGGCCGGCCGCCCAGTCTGGACTTTGCCTCGTCCAGCTCGTCCAGCAGGCTGCCCGGGTCATCGGACTGGAACCCGCCGCCGGCGAACCGCAGCCGGCCCGCGAACTCCTCCCATGGCCCCTCGTCCGGGTGCGGCCCGAACTGGGTCAGCACGTCGTGCACGTGCTTGCGGAAGTCCTCGTGCGCCACGTCCCCGCGGCCGTTGCCCACCAGCAGCCAGTCCCTGGGCAGCAGTCCCTCGATCGCCAGCCGGTAGAAGGCCGGCAGAACCAGCCGCTTAGCCAGGTCACCGGTCGCGCCGAACAGCACGAACACGGTTGGCCCCGGATCGCCGCCGGAAGGTTTCACGTGAATCACCCCGCCTTGGTGAGGTCCGCCCGCCGTGTCCTGCCCGGTCCGCGCCCAGGCTAAGCCGCCGCGGTACTCCGGGCTGCCGCTTTACCTGTCCTGGAGGCGCTCAGCGAGGATGCGTGACAGTTCGGCGGCGACCGCGGGCTGGCTCACCAGCCACTGGAAATCGGCGGTGCTCAGCCGCAGCAGCCGCCCGGCCTCGGCGCAGGTCACAGTGGCCGTCCTGGCGTAGCCGTAACCGCCGCCCCAGTCCCGCGCGGCCAGCTCGCCGAAGTGGTCGCCCGGGCCGCTGGTCCTGATCAGCCGCCCGTCGATGGCCACCTCGAACCGCCCGGCCAGGATCAGGTAGAACGACCGGTCCGCGTCCCACCGGCGGATCACCTCCGCGCCTGCTGGCGTGTCGACGGTCGTCGCGCGTGCCCTGACCTCGGCCAGCACCGGATCCGGCAGCCCGGCCAGCAGCGGTGCGGCGCGCAGCACGGCGGCGTCCGGGTCGGCCACCGCCTCGGACCGACCGGTGACGTTCGCCCCGCGCCCGGGGCGTTCGCCGGCTGGCCGCGGCGCCGGCGCATCGCCGAAATGCGCGATGACGGACCGTACGTCAGCTTCGGTGCTCGTTGGATTGAGTACGCATAGCCGGATCGCGTGCCGCCCGGCCAGGCGGGTGCTCGACACCAGAGCCTGACCGGTCCGCTCCAGCGCGTCGATCAGTTCCAGGCCGCGGCGCTCGGTTTCGGCTTCGTCGCAGCCCGGCCACTCCCGGCGGAAGCAGATGATGCCGAGCTCCGCTGGGGCCAGCAAGGTCAGGTGCGGGTGCTCGCGGACCAGGGACCCGGCCAGCCCGGCCAGGTCCAGGCCGGTCTGGAGAGCCGAGCGGAACGCGGCCACGCCGAACGTCTGCACCGACATCCACACCTTGAGCGCGCGGAACCCGCGGGACAGCTGCAGGCCGCGGTCCGCGAGGTTGACCTCGCCGTCCCCGCGGGCGCCGAGGTCGTCCAGGTAGTCCGGGTGGATGGCGAACGTCCGCTCCAGCAGCGTCCCGTCGCGGACCAGCACGCTGCCGCACTCCATCGGCTGGAACAGCCACTTGTGCGGGTCCAGCGTGACCGAGTCGGCCCGGTCCAGGCCGGCCAGCAGGGCGCGGCCCTTGGCGGTGAGGGCGGCGAACCCGCCGTAGGCGGCGTCCACGTGCAGCCACAGCCGCTCCGCGGCGCACACGTCGGCCAGCCGGTCCAGCGGGTCGACGGCGCCGGTGTTGGTGGACCCGGCGCTGGCGCACAAGGCGAACGGCACCCGCCCGCTGTCCCGGTCCCGGCGGACCGCGGCGGCGACGGTCTCCGGCGCCAGCCTCCAGCGCCCGTCGGTGGGCAGCACCCGGACCTGGCCGGCCGCCAGGCCCATCGCCCGGGCCGTCCGGGCCAGCGAGGAATGCGCCTGGTCAGAGACGTACAGCACGCTGTCCGCGGACGGCCCGCCGGCTGCCTCACGGGCGACGAGCAAGGCGGTCAGGTTGGCCGCCGAACCGCCGGTGACCAGCAGCCCCGCTGTTCCCGGCGGCAGCCCCAGCCAGCCGCGGAACCAGTCGATGACCTCGAGCTCGACCTGGGTCGGCCCGGCCGACTCCATCCACGCCCCGCAGTACGGGTTGGCCGCCGCCGCGGTCAGCTCCGCCAGCGCGGCCGGCCAGCTGGTAAAGCTCGGCACGAACGCGAAGTACCCCGGATGATCCGTCCGGCTGGTGAACGGCAGCACGTCCCTCATCACCCGTTCCAGGACGGCCGCATACCCGGCCGGCTCCTCGGGCGGCCCGCCGCCGAGCCTCGCCCGCATCTCCGCCGGCTCCGCCCGCCTGACCACCGGATCCGCGCCCGGCTCCGCCATCCGGGCCACCAGCGCATCCACGGTCGCGTACCCGGCCTGCCGCATAGCCTCGGCATCCATCCCCAGCGGGTGATTCACCGCCGCCCCCTCAACATCGGTGCCAATCCGGCCCAGCATCCCAGCTCCCCGCAAGATCCACCGACCAAGTGGCCACCCCGCCGCCTCAGATACATCCAGCTCACGTGGCTCTCAGCGGGACCACTCGCGGGGGAAGAAGCCGATGTCGTCGGCTTGAGGGTTAGTAATAATCGAAACGTGGGGGAATTGCCGGCTGGCACGGTAACGATGCTCTTCAGCGACATCGAGGGTTCGACGGCGCTGCTGAACCGCCTGGGCGACCAGTACGGAGACGCCCTGTCGGGCCAGCGTGCCGTGCTGCGCACGGCGATCGCCGCGTGGCACGGGCACGAGATGGGGACCGAGGGCGACAGCTTCTACGTCGTCTTCGAGTCGGCCGGGAACGCGGTTGCCTGCTGCCTGGACGCCCAGCGCGCCCTTGCCGCGCATGACTGGCCAGGCGAGATTCCGGTGCGCGTGCGCATGGGCCTGCATTCCGGGGAGCCGGTGCGGCACGAGGACGGGTATATCGGGCTGGACGTGCACCGGGCGGCCAGGATCGCTGCGTCCGCGCGCGGCGGTCAGGTACTGCTCTCCGAGGCGACGCGGCTGCTGGCGGTGCCGCGGATGCCGGCCGGCACATCCACCAAGGACCTGGGATTCCACCGGCTCAAGGACATCAATGAGCTGGAGCACATTTACCAGCTAGCCGGGGCAGGCCTGCAGGAAGACTTTCCGGCGCTGAAGACACTGGGGACGCAGGCCAGTTTGCCCGTTCCGGTGACGCCCCTGGTCGGGCGCGACGACGACCTCGAGCACCTGTGCGCCACTATCCGGCGCCACGGGGTACGGCTGGTCACGCTGACCGGCACCGGCGGCGTCGGCAAGACGCGGCTGGCACTGGCCGCCGCCGCGACGCTGGGCGCGGCGTTTCCGCACGGCGTGTACTTCGTGGCGCTGGCGCCTGTCACCGATGCCGGCGTGATGTGGAAGACGCTCGCCGACAGCCTCGACGTGGCCGCCGATAGCCAGCCCGCGGACGCGGTGACCGGGTTCCTGGCCGATCGCAAGGCCTTGCTGACACTGGACAACCTGGAGCAGCTCGAGGGTGCCGCGGCGGTGGTAGCCGCCCTGGTCGCGGGCGCGCCCCAGCTGATGGTGCTGGTGACGTCGCGCCGGCCGCTGCACGTTCAGGGCGAGCATGAGGTTCCGGTCGTGGCGCTCGGGCTTCCCGACGGCACGGACGCCGGCTCGGTGGCGGCCTCCGGCGCCGGGCGCCTCTTCGTCCAGCAGGCACAGATGGTCCGGCCGGGCTTCGCCGTCACCGACGGCAACGCTGCAGATGTTGCAGCCATCGTCGGTCGCCTTGATGGCCTTCCGCTGGCCATCGAGCTGGCCGCGGCACGGGTCAAGCTGCTGGCGCCACGCGCCCTGCTCACCCGGCTCGGTCAGGGCCTCGGCCTGACGAGCGCGGAGGCCGGACGGCCGCTGCGCCAGCAAACGTTGCGCAAGACTGTGGCCTGGAGCTATGACCTGCTGGCCGCTGACGCCGCGCGCGTGTTCCGGCAGCTGAGTGTTTTCCGCGGGGGCTGCGACCTCGAGGCGCTGGCAGCGGTCGTTACGGCCAGCGGCGAAACCAGTGAGCTCGATCCGCTCGAGCTGGCCGCCGGGCTGCAGGACGTCAGCCTGATCACGCTGAGCGAGGGCGCGGACGGCGAGCCGCGCCTGGGCATGCTCGAGACCATCCGCGAGTTCGCCCTTGAACGCCTCACCCAGGACGATGACCTGGGCGGCGCCCGCCAGCGGCATGCCGAGCACTATGTCGCGTTCGCCGAAGCGGCGGGCGCGCAGCTCGACGGCCCGGCGCAGCTCACCGCCCTGGACAGGCTCGAGACCGAACACGACAACCTCCGCGCGGCGCTGAGCTGGCTGCTGGAGAGCCCGTCCGCAGGCCCGGCCGGCCAGGACGACCGGTCACTCCTCGGGCTGCGGCTCGTGCAGGCCCTGACGGCCTTCTGGTATCAGCACGGATACGCCACGGAAGGGCGGCGCTGGCTGCAGCGGGCGATGGAGCTGGCCTCCGTTGACGGCGGCGCGCCGCTCGCGGGCGTCGCGCATGGGCTCGGTGTCCTCATGGACCAGCAGGGCGAGGCGGCGGCGGCGCGGCAGCTTTTCGAGCTCAGCCTGGCGATCGGCCGCGACCTTGGTGACCTGGACCGGCAAGCCCGCGAGCTGAACAGCCTCGGCATCGTCCATCGCCACCTTGAGGACTTCGGCACCGCACGGGTACTGCTGGAAGAGAGCATCGCCATCAGCCGGGAGATCGGGAGTTTCCGGCTGGCCGCCAGCCTGGCCAACCTCGGTCAGCTCGAAAACGCAGCAGGCAACCTCGACCGCGCTGCCAGCCTGACGCAGGAAGCACTCGAACAGGACCGCGCCCAGGGAGACCTCTACGGCGCGGCCATCGACCAGCACACCCTGGCGCTGATCTACCTTCGCGCCGGCCGCGCAACGCAGGCGCGCAGCACCCTGGCGGGGATCGTCGACTACATCGCCAGCTCGGCCAATACCTCCATGCTGATCAACTCGCTGGAACTGGCGGCCGCGATATCGGCCGGTCTCGGCGCCGCATTGTCCGCCGCCCGCCTCGCGGGCGCCGCCGAATCGCTCAGGGAAGAGTCCGGCATGCGGATCTCCGACCAGGAACTGGCCATGATGGAGGCGCTGCTGGCGCCAGCGCGCAGCACCGTCACGGCGGAGGCCTGGGGCGCCGGGCTGTCAGCGGGGCGGGCCCTCGGCCAGCAGGAGGCAACCGCTCTCATGAGCTCGGCGCTCCACGACGAACCAGGGCTGTGACCCGCGCCGCCAGGCCCTGTCGCTGGCCCGCTCGTTCACCACGGCCCGCCTCCGTTCAGCTTCCCTCCTGACCCAAGGATCCCGCACCACGATCTGCTGCCTGCAGGATGGTGCTGGAGTGGAGGGCCCAGCTCTGCAGCCGGCGGCGGGGGTGGTTTCATGATCACGGTGAGTTTTGCACCGCCGGCGGTAGAAAACCCTCCGTGATCATGAAAATCGTGGGGCAAGGGCGCCCTCTCGCAGTTCGCGATCAGCCCTGTGACCGGCAAGATCACCCCCCTGTCACCGGCCACCGTCACCGCGCCGTCCCACGGCTCACTCGGCGTGGCGGTGACCCCGTGACGCGGGCCTGGCCGCGAAGGTCCCCGCCCCGGCCACAGCCCGGCACGGCCCGGCGCTCACCTGCACCGTCACAATGAGCCGCCCAGCCCGGCCAGGATGCGGTCGGCGGCCGCGAGCAGGACGCCGGACTCCAGCGTCTGGGCGATCACCCCGTCGGTGAACCGCTCGGCCCGCAGGATCGCGGTCACCAGCCGGGCCGCGTCGGCCAGCGGCGCCGCGGCGACCGCCGCCGGGGTGCTGAGCCGGGTCACACCCGGCCAGTTGCGCCAGTTGAACACCGGGCTGGCGTTCACCGCGACCAGCGCGCTGGTCAGGGCGAGGACGGAGGGGTGGTACTCCGGGTAGGGCATGTGCAGCGGGTTCTCCTGACTGCCATCCCCGCGCGGGTCGGGCCAGGTGGCCAGCGGGCCGCTCGCCGCGGCCCGGCGGACCTCGTCCAGCGCGGCGCGGAGCGCCGCGACCTCGGCCGGGCCAGCCGACCGCAGCCGGGCGACGATCTCCTCGTCGCTGGGTTCCGCGGCCGCCACGGCGCCAGTATCCCGGCCGCGGCCCGGCGCGCTGAAGCCGGCCTCGGCCAAACGGAAGGGCGGCCCGCCTGCTGGGCGCGGAAGGGTCCGCGGGGACGTAGTCCCGGCGGCGAGCTGAGCCCTACGCCAGGCGAGCCTCGCGAAGCAGGAAAAAGCCCAGGTCCTCGGGGGCGGGGACCCCGGCCCACTCACCAGGCACCGGGCCAGCCCGGCCAGCCCCCCCGCCGGGTGCGGCGGTGGCCAGCAGGTCCGCGGTTAGGCCCCGGGCGGTGAACCAGCGGGCCACGTTGGCGGCGTCGCGTTCCAGGAACTCCGCGCCGCTGGGGTGCGCGATGACGTCGACCACCTGGGGGAGGTCGATCATGATCAGCCGGCCGCGGTGCACGAGCAGGTTGTAGGCGGACAGGTCGCCGTGGGCCAGGCCCAGGCCGGCCAGCGTGGTCAGGGCGCGGACCAGCTGCCGCCACAGGCCCACCAGCTCCGCCGGCTCCGGCCTGGTCTCGGCCAGCCGCGGCGCGGCCGTGCCGTCAGCCTCCCCGATGAACTCCTGCATGACCTCGGTGCCGAGCAGCTGGACCGGGTACGGCACCGGGACGCCGGCCTGGTGCAGCTGGCACAGCGCGGCAAACTCGGCTCTGGCCCACTGGTCGGCGATCATCTGCCGGCCGACCGCGGTGCCCTTGGCCATGGCCCGGTTGTCGCGGGACTGGCGCACCCGGCGGCCCTCCCGGTACGCGCTGTCCCGGTGGAACATCCGGTGCCCGGCGTCGCGGTAGCGCTTGGCGGCCAGCAGGCAGGACGGCCCGGACGGCGGCACGCCCCGGCGGACCAGGTAGACGTCTGCCTCCTTGCCGGTCTTCAGCACGCCAAGCTCGGAGTCGACCGCGGCTAGCTCGGTGACCAGCCAGCGCGGGTACGGCTGCGGGCCGCGGTCACCGGCGACGGGCAGGTCCCAGGTCGACCAGCGGTCACCCTCGGGCAGACCGTCGATGGGGTCGTAGAGGTCCTCGGCGGGCAGCGACTGGCGCTGCTGGCGCCGGACGAAGACAGGTTCCTCGTCGTCAAAGCGGTACTTGCGGCGGGACGCAGAATCGGGCACGGGCGGAGCTCCTCAGGCGAGAGGTGAAGGAGGGCAGCGTGAATGACCAGATGGGCATCAAGACGTCCTCCTTCCGCTCAGCCGGCCAGGCCGGCGGCCACCAGTGCGCCTTGTGAGGCTGCCATGCGCGGAACCGGGGCGGCAACCCGATTTCCGGCCGGGACCAACCGGGCGGACACATGTGTCCGGGCACGAACCCGCCAGACTCAGGATTTGCGGATTACGGTGCCTGGGCGCCGGATCCCGGACCCTGGGCTCAGCACGCCGCGCGGCTGACCACGCCCGGCCGGCCAGGAAACGCCGGTCAGCCCAGGCTGACCGCCGCTTCCGGGGTCTGCACCAGGAACGTCAGCGATTCCTCGAAGTACAGCTCGACCGCGCTGGCGTCGTGTGACAGGTAGCCGATCGACACGTCCTGGCCGAGGTGCAGCTCGAAGTCACCGCCGCGGGCGGACAGCAGCAGCGCCCCCTCGATGGCCGGGGCCCAGATGATCTCGCTGCCCTGGCCGAGCACCCGGGCGACGTGCTCACGCACCGGGTAACCGTGGTCAGCGGTCTCCGCCACCGCGGTGTACGCGTCGGCCGACAGCAGCAGCCGGTACGGCCCGGCCACACCGGCCAGCCGCAGCGCGGTCAGCCCCTGCGCGACCGCCGTCGGGTACTCCCGCGGGTCGGCCGGCAGTGAGCGGGCCGGCCCGCTCGCAGCGGACCGTATCCCGGTAAATCCCGAGGCGGCCAGCCCGTCGACCACCGCACGGTCCTCGGCGAAGGCCAGCGTGCGGGCGGCGTCCTTGACCGGCTGCCAGTCCGCGTCCTTAGCGCCGCGGGCCACGTCGTCCACGGCCGCCCGGGACACCGTGAACGGCACCCGCAGCTCGACCACCCGGGCCACCTCGCGCTGGCGGGCCTGCACGCCGGGCGCGGGCGGGGCCAGGTCGGTGACGTGCCCGGTGCCCACCGCGGCCAGGGTCAGGCCGGCCGGCCCGAGCACGTCGACGGCGCGGCGGCAGGCCACGTGCTCGGTGAACGTCCGCCTGGCCTCGGACTCCAGGTCGGCCCAGGCGGCCTCGGAAACCGGCGCAAGCTCGCGATGCAGGTTATTCACGGTAGGGATCTCCTGTTCAGGCTGCCGATGCCAAGGGAACCAGGGCTGGTGCCAGGGTCCGGGGACGGGGCCGGATCCGCCAGCCCGGCCGGATCGTCCGGCCCGTCCGGCCCCGGCGGGTCGGGGAGGTCGTCGAGGAAGTCCGCGCTCGGCACGAAGAACAGCGAGCCGGTGACCGCGGTGGAGAACTCCAGGATGCGGTCGGTGTTGCCGGGCGGGCTGCCGAGGAACATGTTGCTCAGCATCTGCTCGGTCACCTCGGGCGTGGCGCTGTACCCGATGAAGTACGTGCCGAACTCGCCGTCGCCGTCCGGCCCGCCGCCCAGCCGCCCGAACGGCATGTTGGCCCGGACGATCTGCCGCTCGGTGCCGTCCGGATCGGTGATCGTGTTCAGCGCGACGTGCGAGTTGGCCGGCTTCACGTCGTCGGCCAGCTCGACGTCGCGGAGCTTGGTCCGGCCGATCACCCGCTCCTGCTCCTCGGTGCTGAGCCCGTCCCAGGCGGCCAGGTCGTGCAGGTACTTCTGGACGATAACGTAGCTGCCGCCGGCGAACTCCGGGTCCTCCGCGCCGATCAGAACCGCGTCGGCGGCGTCCCGGCCGGCCGGGTTCTCGGTGCCGTCCACGAACCCCAGCAGGTCGCGCTCCTCGAAGTACTTGAAGCCGTGCGTCTCGTCGGCCACTCCTGCCGCCCCGCGCAGCCGCCCGGTCAGCAGCGCGGCCAGCTCGAAGCACAGGTCCATCCGCCGGGCCCGGATGTGGAACAGCAGGTCACCGGGTGTGCTGACGGCCGTGTGCCGGGGCCCGTGCAGGGCGCGGAACGGGTGCAGCCCGGCCGGACTCGGCCCGCCGAACAGCCGCCCGTACAGCTCCGCGCCGATCCCGGCGACACAGGCGAGGCCGTCATCGGGAACCCGGAAGCCGACTGACCGGGACAGGCCGGCCAGGTCGGCGAGCACGTCCCTGACGGTCTGCTCGCCGCCCTGCGCCACGGTGAAGACCAGGAAGATCGCCGTCTCGGTGAGCGGCGTCAGCACCGGCTGCGGCGAGGGCGGCCGCACTCAGCGGTCCTCGACGTGGCAGGACCAGGCCGCAGACTTCGACCGCCGGCACACCACCGTGTGCGCAGGGCCGGCCGCGGGCCCGTTGCCGTCCGCCCGAACTGCCCGCCACGGCGCCGTGGTGTGGCCCTCGAGCAGGGCGTCGATCGTCTGCAGCCCGGGGTCGCGCGGCTCGGGGTGGTGCTCGTAACCGGCTGCGCCCAGCGCCATCGCGATGGCCAGCGCGAGGAGGTTCTGCTCGCTCGGCGCCCGCGGGACGTCCGCGCCGTGCTCCGGCCGCAGCCGGATGCCGTGGCTGGGAACGTCGATGATGTCCGCCGTGTAGCTGCCGGTCACGGTGCGGCCTCCGGTTCCGTTGAGTCCTCCGCTGAGTCCCCCGTGTTAATCCTGAGAGCCAGGTGTATCAGGTTGGGGCCGGTTCGCGCCGGGCCGGTGCCGCTGATAGTGCCGTGCTACCCGGGCCCGGTTCCCGCACACCGCCGAGCACCACTCACGCCGCGGGTGCGCGCGGACGAAGTACAGCACGCAGCCGGGTCCCGGGCAGGCCCGCAGCTGGCCCGCGTCCGGGCCGGTGAACAGCAGCACCGCCGCCTCGGCGATCCAGCTCAGCGCGGCCTCCGGGCCGGTGCCCGCGGACCGCAGCGTCCGGGCCGGGGCACCCGGCGGACTGGCCCAGGTCAGCCGGGACCACAGCGGCGCCCGGGCGCACGCCGCGTTGACCGCCCGGACCGCGGCGGCGACGCCCGGTGTCCCGGTGCCCGCCGCCCTGGCCCGCGGGTCGCCGGTGACCGCCGCGGCCAGCCCGCGCAGCCCGTCACGCAGCTCACGGAACTGGCCGGCCAGCTCCCGCCCAGGACGCCCGCCGGGCAGCGCCACCGCCAGCCCAGGCCCGCCGCCCGTGGCGCCCGGCCCGCCGCCCTCGGCGCCCGCCGCGAACCGCCCGGCCACGGCCTGCAGCCAGGCGGCCAGGCCGGCCGCGTCCCGCAGCTCGTCGTGCAGCCCGTCGCGGTCGGCCCACACGGTGTTCATCAGCTCGACCGGCAGCGGTTCCCCCAGCAGCGGGGCCGCTGTGCCGGCTACGGCTCTCAGCGCCACCAGCTCAATCTAGTCGATGGCTTACGGATAGAGCGGCGTACAACCATTTGACTCGATCTCTGGTCCCGTGCCACAGTGCTAATGATCGACATGTTCGTCAGACATTAGCCTGAGAACAACCGCGCGCGTGGCTGGCCTAGGCCGGGCGACGGGCGGGTACAGCTGCGTACGAGGAGAAGGTCATGACCGCTGCGGGCTTCCACGAGGGGGAGCGCGCTGTCCAGCGCCGGGCCGGAACCGAGCACGACGCGGACCGGCTGTCGGGCATGCTTGATGCGCCCTGGCTCGACGGCGGGTTCAGCCGGTTCCTGGCCGCGCGGACCTTCGCGGCGCTCTGCGGGCGGGACGCGTCCGGGCGGCTGTGGGTCTCGCCGCTGGCCGGCCGGGCCGGGATGCTGGACGCGCACGGCACGGTCCTGAAGGTCCACACGGTCCCGGCGGCGGGCGACCCGCTGGCCGGGCTGCCGGCCGGCCAGCCGGCCGGCCTGATCGCGATCGAGTTCGCCATCCGCCGCCGGGTCCGGATCAACGGCACGCTCGACCGGGTCACCGATAAGGGCCTGGTCATCGGCGTGGACCAGGCCTACGGCAACTGCCCGCAGTACATCCAGATGCGCGAGCTGCGCCAGGTCCCGGCGTTTGGCCTGGTGCCCGGCGCGGCCCCGGCGCCGCCGGGCACCGCTGGCGTGCGCGGCGAGCTCAGCGAGGAGGACGCCGGCCAGATCCGGCGGTCCGACACGTTCTTCCTGGGTACCGTCCATCCCACCCGCGGCGCGGACTGCTCGCACCGGGGCGGGCCGATGGGCCTGGTCCGGGTGGAGGGGAACGAGCTGTGGTGGCCCGACTATCCCGGCAACAAGATGTTCAACAGCCTGGGCAACCTGGCCGTCGACCCGACGGCCGCGCTGCTGTTCGCCGGCTTCGGCAGTGGCCGGGTGCTGCACCTGTCCGGCACCGCGGTCACCGAGTGGGGCGCCCCGGGCGAGCCCGGCGACGACGGCGGGACCGGCCGCCGGGTCCGCTTCACTGTGTCGGCCGTGCAGTCCGGCCCGCCGCTCCCGGTGCGCTCCCGCCAGGTCGCCCCCTACCACCAGAACCCGCCGCTGACCTGACCCGGCCGGGCCGGGTGTCCTGCCTCGTTAGACTCGGGCGGGTGGAAGCGCGGGGGCCGGCCCTGCTGGCCGTCAGCGACCTGCACGTCGGCTACCCGGACAACCGGCCGATCGTCAGCAGCCTGGAACCGGCCAGCGACGGTGACTGGCTGATCGTGGCCGGCGACGTGGCCGAGACCGCCGCCGACCTGGAATGGGCGCTGCGCCAGCTCACCGGGCGGTTCGCCACCGTGATCTGGGTCCCGGGCAACCACGAGCTGTGGACCACCCGCCGTGACCCGGTCCAGCTCCGCGGCGTGGCGCGCTACGAGCACCTGGTCAGCCTCTGCCGCTCCCTCGGCGTGCTGACCCCCGAGGACCCGTACCCGGTCTGGCCGTCCCCGGACGGCCCGGTCACCGTCGCCCCGCTCTTCCTGCTCTACGACTACAGCTTCCGCCCGGACGGCGCCGCGACCCGGGAGGAAGCCCTGGAGATCGCCAGGAACGCGGGCGTGATCTGCACCGACGAGTACCGGCTGCACCCCGACCCGTACGCCAGCCGGCACGAGTGGTGCCACGCCCGCGTCGAGGCGACCCGCGCCCGGCTGGCCGCGCTGGACGGCGCCCCCGTCGTGCTGGTCAACCACTGGCCGCTGGTCCGCGAGCCGACCAGGGTCCTGCGTTACCCGCAGTTCGCGCAGTGGTGCGGCACCGACCTGACCGCGGACTGGCACACCGCGTTCAGCGCCGCCGCGGTGGTCTACGGCCACCTGCACATCCCGCGGACCACGCACTACGACGGCGTCAGGTTCGAGGAAGTGTCGGTCGGCTACCCGCGCGAGTGGCGCCGCCAGCAGCAGCGCCAGCCACCCCGCCCGCCCTGGCTGCGCCAGATCCTCCCCGCACCGGACGCGCCAGGCACGCCGGGTGCGCGGCCACACCGGGCGCGCCATGATCGAGGAAATCCTGCCCCCGCCGGTCAGCGCGGTGGACACCACCGATGACCCGCCCGGCGCGGCCCTCCTCCCCGCCGAGGAAGAGATCATCAGCCGCGCCGTCGCCTCGCGGCGGCGCGAGTTCACCACGGTCCGGCACTGCGCCCGGCTCGCCCTGGCCGGCCTGGGCCTTCCCCCCGCCGCCCTGCTGCCCGGCGAGCGCGGCGCGCCCCAGTGGCCGGACGGCGTGGTCGGCAGCATGACCCACTGCGCGGGCTACCGGGGCGCCGCGGTCGCCCCCGCCGCCGCGGTGCGCACCATCGGCATCGACGCGGAACCGCACCAGCCGCTGCCCGGCAGCGTGCTCCCGGTGGTCAGCCTGCCCGCGGAGCGCGCCGCGCTGACCGCGCTGGCGGCCGGCCACCCCGGCGTCTGCTGGGACCGCCTGCTGTTCTGCGCCAAGGAGAGCGTCTACAAGGCGTGGTTCCCGCTGACCAGGCAGTGGCTGGGCTTCCAGCAGGCCGAGATCACGATCATGGATTACGGAATTTTCGAGGCCCGCCTGCTCGTCCCCGGCCCGTCACTGACCGGGTTCACCGGCCGCTGGCTGGTCCGCGACGGCCTGGTGCTCACCGCGATCGCGGAACCTGTCCATCACACGATGTAGTCATTGAGTAACGGTTGGCCAGCTAATGGCGGCGTTGCGCCAGCTGGCCGTTTTCCGGGTTTCCGCACGTCGCCAGCTTGCGGCCGGTAAGTTGCCGCGGGACAGGCGTCCACCCGTGCCATCTGGCCCCCACCGCGGGCGAGCTCTCGCCGGGTGAACGCGAAGCCGCAAGGTCTGGAGCGTGATGCCAGAAGCAGCCCGGCACGCCAAACCGAAGTCCCCGGCCAGGAAAATGGCCGGGCCGTCCGTAGCCGCAGCAGCCCTGGCCGGTATCGCTGCGGCTTTCGTGTTCCTGCCGGGCAGTGGCCCGGCCCAGGCTGCCCCGGACAGTGCGCTGTCCCAGCCGCCCCCGGTCACCCTGCCCGCCAACCGGCCCGACGTGACCCCCAACCGGCTGGCCGCCACCATGCATCAGACCTCAGCGCAGCTGGAGACCCGGGCCGCCGCGGCCAGGGCCCGCGCCGCGGCCCACCGCCGGCACCTCGCGGAGATCGCCGCGCAGAAGCGGGCCCAGCAGGAGCAGCAGACGCCCGCCCCGGTCAGCACCACGCCCCCGCCGTCGGCACCGCCCTCCTCGCCGCCGCCGTCCAGCGGCACCGACGCGGCGCACTCCGCGCTGGGCATCTGCATCCGCAACGCCGAAGAGGGCGGCAGCTACGCCTGGGGCCCGGGTAACGGCGGCGGCGCCTACCAGTTCCTGGAAAGCACGTGGGAGCACTACGGCGGCGCGGCGAGCGAGTTCGGCGTGGCCGGGCCGGCCTACCAGGACCAGATCTTCGACAACGCGATCGCCGCCGGCGGCGCCTCAAACTGGACCAACTACGACGGCTGCTGAAAGCGACTGTACGGCCAGCCTTCAGGCCAGCGGCATAGAGCGGTATCTGGCCCAGCAGCACCTGGCCGAGGACTACCTGGCCCCCGCCGCCAGGTAGTCCTCGGCCAGGTGCTGCTGATACGCTGCGACGCCCTCGCGCAACGTGTAAGGCCCGCGGAGCCGTGGAAATCGGATCAGGGTGCACCGCACGAGGCGGCTGTTCCAGCTCATCCTGAGAGGTAACGTCGCGCGGTACGGGCACACCACCGTCACGGTTACCCGGACGATTGCCGTTGACGTCGTGCGGATCCGCGCTGCCCATCTCAACTCACCCGTCAGTGGTTCTGACCACTGCCGGGGTCTGGAGCAGCGTGTTCCGCAAATTCCTGTAACTATCTCACCGCGATTTCTGCTTGACAACTCTGATCACCTGCGACGCCGGGCGTTCATCTAACAGCCACCTTCGCGCAGCCTTCCACAGCGCGCTACCCGGCGGGCGGGCGCGGTCAGCGGGCGGAACGATCCGGGCGGACCGAGCGGCGTTCTGAACCGGACTGCCCGGGCCTTCGTATCCCAGGTAGGCCGTCCGGCCTATGCTCCGGCCGGGACGGATACGCGGAAGTCCACTGGCTGGCATGGCGGAAAGCAGGATCGGCCCGTGGGCACAGTGCGGCAACCCGGAAACGGCCAGGCTGGCCGGCCGGGTGACCTGCAGCTGCGGCTGCTGGGGCCGGTCGAGCTGATGGCCGGCGGGCGGCCGGTGGACTGCGGCCCGGCCCGGCAGCGCACCGTGCTCGCCGCCCTCGGCGTGGACGCCGGCCGGCTGGTGCCGCAGGACCTGCTGATCGCCCGGGTCTGGGGCGACGCCCCGCCGCCGGGCGTGCGCAGCGGCCTGTACAGCTACGTCACCCGGCTGCGCCGGGTCCTGCACGCGGCCGGGGCCCCGGGCGCGGCGGCCGGGCTGGTCAGCTGCCCCGGCGGCTACCTGCTCGAGCTCGACCCCGCCGCGGTGGACCTGGTCCTGTTCCGGCGGCTGACCAGGGCGGCCCGGCAGGCGCCGCCCGGCCCGGCGGCGCTCGGCCTGCTCGACGGGGCGCTCGCGCTGTGGCGCGGCCCGGCTCTGGCCGGCCTGACGAGCACCTGGGCGAGCACCACCCGCGACCTGCTGGAACAGCGGCGGGTGGACGCGGTGCTCGGCTGGGCGCGGGCGCACCTGGACGGCGGCCGGCCGGGGACGGTGATCGGCGCGCTGCGCGACCTGCTGCCCCGGCACCGGCTGGTGGAACCGCTGGCCGCCCGGCTGATCGAGGCCCTGTACGCGGACGGGCGCGCGGCCGAGGCGCTGGACTGCTACGCCGGGGTACGCGCGCACCTGGTGGCCGAGCTGGGCACCGAGCCCGGGCCCGAGCTGCGCCAGCTGCACCAGGCCATCCTGCGCGGCGACCCGCCGCCGTCGGCCCCGGGCGCCGGCCTGAGCGCGGTCCTGGCCGAGGAGGACGACCTGGCCGGCGGCGGCCCGGCTCAGGCCGGATCGCGCTGCGCGCACCATGCGGTGGCCCCGGCCCGCCCCGCGCGCGGTCCCGGCGGGGCCCGGCGCCCGCCTGCTGCCGCCCGGCGGCCTGCTGCGGCCGCCCGCTTCCGGTGCCGCTGGGCCAGCTGCTGACCGGCTAGCTCCTGGCCGTAGCCTGGGCCGGCTTCTGGCCTGCGCTGCTCAGCTGCGGGCCAGTCCGCGGCCGGCCGCTGGGCCGGCTCGGGCGCGGTCGCGGCTTCCGCCGCCATGGCCGTCCGGGCCTGCCGTTCCGGGTCCGGGGCGAGCAGCGGCAGGAACACGCTGGCCCCCAGGATGACCGCGCTCACCGCGAGCGTGGCGTCCAGCCCGCGGACGAACTCCGCGGGGCTGCCGAGCCCGCCGTGCGCGGAGAACACCGCGCCCAGCACGGCCACCCCGATCACCGTCCCCAGCTGGCGCAGTGCGGCGGAGGTGCCGGACGCGACGCCTTCCAGCTCGGCCGGGGCGAAACCCAGCGTGAGCCGGGTGATCGGGGCGAAGAACACGCCGATGCCGGTGCCCGCGATGACGAACGCCGGGACCAGCTGCGGGTAGGGCACGGTCGCGGAGGTCTGCACGGCGAGCAGGCCGATGCCGATCGCCTGCAGGGCCGCGCCGGCCGCGATCAGCTGCCGCCCGCCGACCCGTTTCGCCAGCAGCCCGGCGACGACCGCGGACACCGCGGGCGAGGCGGTCCACGGCAGCGCCCGGACGCCCGCGCCCAGCGGGCTGTAGCCGCGGACCAACTGGAGGTACTGGGCGAACAGGAAGATCATCCCGAACATCCCGGTCACCGTGACCAGCATGCTCGCGTTCATGCTGGCGAAGCCGCGGTTGCGGTACAGCGACAGCGGCAGCATCGGCGTGGCCGCGCGGGCCTCCCAGGCCACGAACGCGGCCAGCAGCAGCCCGCCGCCGATCAGGCTGCCCAGGACCTGGGGGCTGGTCCAGCCGTGCCCATTGCCGCGGACCAGGCCGAACACCACGCCGAACAGCCCGCCGGTGATCAGCACCACGCCCAGCGGGTCGAGCCGCCCGGCCCCGGACCGGCTCTCGGTGACCAGCCACAGCAGCGACAGCAGCAGCAGGCCGATCGGCACGTTGATCCAGAAGATCCACTGCCAGGACCCGGCCTGGGTGACGGCGCCGCCGATGACCGGGCCGAGCGCCGCGCCGAGGCCCGCGGTCGCGCTCCACAGGCCCAGGGCCAGGCCGCGCTTGCGCAGCGGGGTGACGCTGGCGATCAGCGTGATGCTCAGCGGCATGACGATCGCCGCGCCGGCGCCCTGCACGGCCCGGGCCGCGATCAGCACGCCGATGCTCGGCGCCAGCGCGGCCGCCGCGCTGGACAGGGTGAACACGCTCATCCCGACGGCGAACATCCGCCGCCGCCCGTACCGGTCACCCAGGGCCGCGCCGGTCAGCATCAGCACCGCGAACGTCAGCGTGTAGCCGTTGACCGTCCACTCCAGGCCCTCGAGGCCGGTGTGCAGCTTGGCGCTGATCACCGGCAGCGCGTTGGTCACCACCAGGTTGTCCATCGAGATCATGAAGACCGCGACGATGCCCGCCAGGTATGTCCACAGCGGTTTGCGCGCCGGGGCGGCCGCCTTCTCCGTCGCCATCTGACCTCTCCGAACCCGTGCGGAACCGCACGACGGCTTCCACGGTGCGGCAGAGAGGTGGACGGGGAGCTTGGCTAATCCTTGACTGCGCCGCTGACCTGCACTGACACGCTGGTTAGCGCCCTGACAGGCGGCCGATGCCCAGCGAGCCGTCGGCCGGGCCTGGCGGGTCCGTCCCGTCGGCCTGCCCCGTGCTGGCCTGTCCCGTGCTGGCCTGTCCCGTGCTGGCTTGTTCGGCCTCGCGGACGTACTCGGCCGGGTCCTTGTCCACCGGCGGCACGCCGGCCCAGTGCCGCGCCTCGTAGGCGGCGAACCGCACGGCCAGGCTATGGCGCTGCTGCAGGCTGGCCAGCCGGCGGAACTCGGTCAGCCCTTCCCGCTCCTCCTCGGCCATGTGATCGCTGTTGGCCAGGTTGGCCGCGGCCACCGCGGCGAACCACGCGTCGCTGCCGACCTCGTGCCCGGCCGCCGCGACGACCGCGTCCCTGATCTCGTTGTGGTCGCCGATCGCGTCCAGCGTCTCGTCCTCGACCGCGGCGGCCCGCGCCGCCCGCAGCCCGGCGTGCAGCAGCTCCGGGTAGAAGATCTCCTCCTCGGCCTGGGCGTGCAGCTCGAGGAACGCGGCCAGCCGGTCCCAGACCACGGCCAGCGTGGCCGTGTCGGACCGGTCGATCTGCTCCAGGATCGCGAACAGCCGGCGCTGCTCGTGATGGTCGTCCAGGATCAGCTGGGTGATATCCACCGCGCCAGGCTAACCGGACCTCACGCGGCGCGGGGCTGGCGCGTTGATCAGGTAGCGAGCAAGCAAGCCGGCGACCTGACGGAGGACCCCGTGAAGCGTGAGCTCAACCCGAAGATGCTCTACTTCGGCACCCCGGTGATCCTGGTCAGCTCGCTGAACGCGGACGGGACCACCAACATCGCGCCGATGTCCTCGGTCTGGTGGGTCGGCCAGACCGCGATGCTCGGGCTCAGCGTCCACTCGCAGACCGTCCGCAACCTGGAGCAGCGGCCGGCCTGCGTGCTGAACCTGGTGGACGGCGGGATGGTCGACGCGATCGACCGGATCGCGCTGCTCACCGGCCGGCCCGACGTCCCGGACTACAAGCAGGCCCGCGGCTACACCTGGGAGCCGGACAAGTTCGCCGCCGCCGGCCTGTCCCCTGAGCACCGGGGCGACGGCCTGCCCGCGGCGGTCGCCGAGAGCCTGGTCCAGCTGGCGGGCGAGGTCCGGGCCATCCACGAGATCGACGGCCCGGACTCCGGGCTGCGGGCCCTGGAGGTCACTGTGCTCCGCACGCACGTCGACGACAGCCTGCTAATGACCGGCCACCCCAGCTACATCGACCCGCTGCGCTGGGACCCGATGCTGATGAAGTTCACCGAGTACTTCTCCGGCGCGCAGCTCGCCCGGCCGTCCTCGCTGGCCCGCGGCTGGGACATGCCCAGGCTGGCTACGGAAGGCCGCGCTCAGGCAGGCCCGGTTAAGGCAGGCGCAGCGGCAGCGGCGACTCGAATCTGATACTGACCGCCCCGTAGCGGTAGCCGAGCCGCTCGTTCACCGCGCGCATGCGGGCGTTGCCCTGCTGCGTCCAGGTGTACACCTCGGCGATGCCGTGGCCGGCCGCCCACGCCAGCGTGCTGCGCTTGAGCGCGTCGGCCACGCCGCGGCCGCGCCATTCACGGCGCACCGCGGTATAGCCGGTCTCCGCCCGGCCGGGCTGGTCGGGGTCGAGCAGCAGCGACGCGACCCCGATCACCTCGCCGCCGGCCAGGGCGGCAAACGCGGCTTCTGGCGTCTGGATCCAGTCCCGGTGCCACTCTTCCAGCGTGACCCGGGGGACGCTGGCGTGCGCCGTGTCGGCGAGCGTGGCGTGCACCCGGTGGTAGGCCTGCTCCCACAGCTCAGGCCGGTCCGCGACGGTGACGATCTGCACCCCGTCCGGGATGACCGGCGGCGGCTCGTCGCCGATCGTCCTGAGCATCTCCACCTCGCGGTTCACCTCGGTGAAGCCGGACCGGCGGGCGAACACCGCGGAACCCTCGTCGTCCGCCAGGGCCGCGACGGTGGCGTGGCCACGGTCCTGGCAGTGCCGCGCCAGGGCGATCAGCAATGCGCTGCCCACCCCGCGCCGCCGGGCTGCCGGGCAGGACCCGCGGAGCGACGAACCCGCCGGTCAGGGACGAGTCGTCGGCCACCCCCGAGCCCGCCAGGACGCCGTCCTCCTCGGCGAGCAGCAGCAGCCGGGCGGGGGTCTCCGAAGCCCGCATCTCGCGCCACGCTGCCGGCCCGCTCCCCGGGCACGACCGCGAGCCGGACCTGGCGCCACCGTTCCAGGTCAGCGTCGGAAGTGGCGGTCCGCAAGGTCAGCACGGCCGGAAGGCTACGGCGTGCTAGGCGCCCTCGGCCACCGGATAAATCTCGTCCGCCACCAGGCCGTGCGCCTCCCGGTGCACGGTCGCCGCGGCTTCCGCGTCCGGCGCGTCGACCAGGCAGAACACCTTGGCGTTCTGCTCGTCCACCCAGTACCGCAGGTAGTGCACGCCGTGCGCGTCCTGGGTCTCCAGGTCGGCGGCATGCGCCTGGGCGACATCGTTCATGGTGACCGGGTCGGTCAGGTGGTGCACGTCCATGTACAGCGCCATCGTGCTGTCTCCTCCGCAACGGGGTCTGAGTACGGGCGGATTGCCCAGGACCAGCCAACAAGGACCCAGCCGGGCGGCACATCGGGCGTCTTCCCCATGTTGGCCGGCCCGGGGATACCCAGGCCGGCCTAGCCGGGCGGGAGGAGCCCGCGGCGCTGCGCGGTGGCGACCGCCCGCGTCCGGCTGGGCTCGCCGAGCTTGCGCAGCACCGCGGACACGTGGTGGCTGACCGTCTTGCGGGACAGCACCAGGCGCTGCGCGACCTCGGCGTAGGACAGCCCCTCGGCCAGCAGGGCGAGGACCTCGGCCTCCCGGGTGGTCAGCCCGGACGGGTTGGCCCGGCTGGACGGCCGCGGGCCGCGCGGCACCATCAGGCCGCGGGCGTGCCGGTCGCGCAGCACCGCCGCGCGGACCGCGGGCACCTCGAGGCGGTCCAGGATCTCCAGGCAGTCCTGCACGTCGCGGGCCTGCTCGGAGAAGGCCAGGCTGTACGCCGCCCACAGCGGGCAGCCCAGCTCCTGCCACCGGTCCGCGGCCGCCCGGTGCTCCCCGGCCAGCATCAGCGCGAACGGCTCGGCCGCAGGCCCGCCGTCCGGCCCGCCGTCCGGCTCGCCGGCCGATCCCCGGCCAGGGCGCGCCACCAGCGCAGCTCGCCCACCTCCCACGGGTCGGGGTGGGCCACGACCGCCGGCCAGACCCGGGCCACCTCGGCCGCCGCGTCGGCCCGGCGGCCAGCCAGCCAGGCCGCCTCGGCCCGGGCCGCGGCCACCGGCGCCAGCCGCTGCACCTCCCCGGTCCTGACGGCCAGCGCCAGGGCCTCGTCCAGCGCCGCGACGGCGTCCGCACCCCGCCGGGCGGCCAGCGGGCCGGCCACCGCCAGGGCACAGATCCTGGTAACCGGGGCCAGCTGCCGGTGCCGCAGCACCCCGGCCAGCTTCGGCGTCGGCGGCCGCGTACTCGCCCTGCTCGGCCAGCACCCGGGCCAGCCAGGCGGACATGTACAGCCGCCAGGAATCCAGGTCACGGTCCTGGCAGTAGCCGAGCCCGGCGCGCAGATGCCGGGTGGCGTCGGCGAGCCGCCGGCACCTCGCGAGGGTCGCGCCCAGGTTGGTGTACGCCCGCGCGGCGTGCTCGTGCTCGTCCGCGGCCAGGGCGAGGTCCAGGCTCTGGGTGAGCCGCAGCCGGGCTTCGGTGAGGTCGTCGCGGCAGTGCGCCGAGCCCAGGTTGTTCAGCGCGTGCGCCTCGGTGGCCCGGTCGCCGAGCCGGCGGGCCAGGTCCAGGGCCAGCGTGCCCCAGCGGACCGCCTCGGCGTGGTCGTCGGCCAGCATGCGCAGCTGGGACTGGTTGCTGTAGGCCATGGCCAGCTCCCGGCCGGGTTCCAGCGGCTCCAGGGTGGCGATCGCCGCGGCCGCGTACTGCACGCTGTCCGCGTTCCGGCCGAGGAACCAGGACACCCGGGACAGCCAGCGCTGCGACCGGCCGATGGCCAGCGCGTCCCGCTCCTGCTCGTAGATCTCCAGCGCGGCCCGCTGCGCGGCCAGCGACCGGTCGAGCAGGCCGGTCAGGTAGCACTCGTAGGACAGCTGGCCGAGCAGGTCCGCCCGCCGCCGGTCCGGCCGGTCGTGGTGGTCCAGCGCCAGCTGGAGATGATCAACGGCCTCCCGGTGCGCGCCCAGCCGGGCCGCCCGGTCCGCGGCCCGCGGCGCGTGCTCGAGCACCGCGGCCCGGTCGCCGCAGCCCGCGGCGTGATGCGCCAGCCGCCGGTGGTCCGCGGATCCCCGGGCGGTCAGCTCGGCCAGCGCCCGGCCGTGCACCGCGGCCCGCTGCGCCTGCGGCAGCGACTGCTCGACCGCCAGCCGGGCCAGCTCGTGCCGGAAGCTCACCCCGGCCCCGTCGGCCACCAGAACGCCCCGGCTGATGCAGTCGTCCGCGGCCGCGGCCGGCTCGCCCGCCACCGCGGTGAGCAGGCCGATGTCGGCCCGGCGGCCGAGCACCGCGGCGGCCGCCGCAACCTCCCGCGCGGCGGCCGGGAGCCGGGCCACCCGGGCCAGCACCGCGTCCCTGACCGTGGCCGGCACCTCGCCGTCGCCGGCCGCGAGCACCTCGGTGACGTAGAACGGGTTGCCCCCGGTCCGCTCGTGCAGCCGCGCCGGGTCCAGCCCCGACTGCGTGCCCGCCAGCAGTTCCCGCACCCCGGCCACGGTCAGCGCGGGCAGCTGCATCCGGATCACCCCCGGCAGGCGTGGCCAGGTCACCGCGGACCACGGTCAGCGGGTGGTCGCCGCCGGTCTCCTCGGACCGGAAGGTGGCCACGATCAGCAGCGGCGCGCCGTCCAGCCGGCGGCCGAGGAACCGCAGCACGTCCAGCGTCGCCTCGTCCGCCCAGTGCACGTCCTCGAGGATCAGCAGCGTGGGCGCGGCGGTCAGCGTGCCCCGGATCCGGCGCAGCAGCCGCAGCCGGCTCACCCCGGACCCGGCCTCGAGCACCTCGGCGAGCTCGGGCAGCGCGTCCACGACCGGGCCCAGCGCCTCGGCCGTGGTCATGTTGTCGCAGTTCCCCCGCCGGACCGCCAGCGGCGCCCCGTGCTGGCCATCACAGTCCCGCCGGCCCGTCGCCCGCGGCCGCCGGCCAGCGCGGCGGTCAGCGTGGTCTTGCCCACGCCGGCCTCGCCGCCCAGGAACACCAGGCGGCCCTGACCGGCGGCTGCCTCGCGCAGCAGCCCGAGCAGCGCGGCCAGGAACTCGCCGCGTTCGATGAGCATGGTCATATTCAACGCTGTCCGGGGACCGGGCCAGGCCCATACTGTCCGCTACGGCCTGCCTGGTCGTGGCCATGACCGGGCGCAGCGCAGACCTGTCCGGCGACGGCGTGGCCGAGCTGCGGTCACGCCCCTGACCCGCGCGGCAAATCCCGTAACCAATCCTGAAGAGCGGTCAGCGGATGAGAAGGCCAGGTCAGGAGTCGTAGCCCACCCCGATCCGGTCCAGCGTGCGCAGCAGCAGGTTGCGCTCGCCCTGCCGGCCGTCGGCCCGCGCCAGCGACCGCCGGGTGAGCTGGATGCCCGCGTAGGCCAGCGGCTCCGGCGGGAACGGAAGCGGGCGGCTCTGGACCATGCGCAGGCTGGTCCGCGGCGTCGGCTCGCCGTCCAGCAGGTCCAGCATGACCTGCGCGCCGAACCGGGTCGCGCCGACGCCGAGCCCGGTGTACCCCAGCGCGTAGGCCACGTCGCCGTGGTGCGCGGTGCCGAAGAACGCGCAGAACCGCGTGCTGGTGTCGATCGCGCCGCCCCACTGGTGGGTGAAGCGCAGGCCGTCGAGCTGCGGGAACGTCTGGAAGAAGTGCTCGGCGAGGATCCGCGTGGTGGCCGGCCGCTGGTCGTAGCGGGTCCGGATGTGCCGGCCGTAGTGGTAGATCGCGTCGTAGCCGCCCCACAGGATCCGGTTGTCCGCGGTCATCCGGTAGTAGTGGAACTGGTTGGTCAGGTCGCTGACCCCCTGCCGGTTCCGCCAGCCGACGCTGTCCAGCTGGCTCGCCGACAGCGGCTCGGTGACCAGGGCGTGGTCGTACACCGGCACGGTGTGCAGCCGGATCCGGCGGACCAGGCTGCGGAACGCGTTCGTGCCCAGCGCGGCCTTGCGGGCGGTGATCGTCGCGTGCGGGGTCGCCAGGGCCAGCCGGGTCCCGTTGCGCCCGATGCCGAGCACCGGGGTCTGCTCGAGGATCCGTATCCCGGCTTGCTCGGCCGCGCGGGCCAGGCCCCACGCCAGCCGGGCCGGGTTGATCAGCGCGAGGTCCCGCTCGTCGTAGCGGCCGGCCAGGTAGGTCGGGGAGTTCACCTCGGCGCGCACCGCGGCGGCGTCGAGGAGCTCGCCGGGCTCGTTCCGCAGCCAGCCGACCTGGTGCGGCTCGGTGGCCACGACCAGCGCACCGGACCGGCTGAAGTCGCAGTCGATCTGGTGCGCTGCGATGGCCTGCTCGATCTCGTCCAGGTTGGCCCGGCCCAGCGCGCGCAGCTCGTCCAGCTCGTCGGGGAAATGCCGCTGGCCGTTGCGCTCGCCGTGGGTCAGCGTGGCCGCGCAGAACCCGCCGTTGCGGCCGCTGGCGGCCCAGCCGATCCTGGCTCCCTCGGCCAGCACGATGTCCCAGTCCGGGTGGCGCTCCCTGGCCAGCAGCGCGGTCCACAGCCCGGAGAACCCGCCGCCCACGATGGCCAGGTCAGCGGAGGCGGGCCTCCTCAGCCGCGGCCGCGGGCCCGGCCGGGCCGGGTCGTCCAGCCAGAACGGCGTGGGCGCGGCATCAGCCAGCGCGGCGTCGATGCTGCCCGGGGCGGTAGCCGGGGGCGTGAGCACGTTGCGGAACATGACATCAGTCTGATCGCGTGCGGCGGCGGAGATCTAATTATTAGGGTTACGGAACCGGGGGCGCGGGCCGGCTCAGCCAGGCGCGACGAGCACGGCGCTGTCCGGCTGTCCGGCCGTCGGGTCCCGGCCGTTAAGGTGTGCCCATGACACGGGCTCTGGTTCTTGGTGGTGGCGGTCCGGTTGGCGTGGCCTGGGAGTCCGGGCTGGCCGTCGGGCTGGCGCAGGCAGGGGTAGCGGTCGGCGACGCCGACCTGATCGTCGGCACGTCGGCCGGGTCGATCGTCGGCTCCCGGCTGGCGCTGGGCATGGACCTGCCGGAGCTGGCGGCCTCGGTCGGGCGGCCGCTGCCGGTCAGCGACGGCGCGACCGGCGACCCCAACGCGCTGATGACCACGTGGGCGGACGCGTATGGCCGCGGGCTGAGCCCGGCGGAAGTGCTGGCCGAGCTGGGTCAGCTGTCGCTGTCCGCGCAGACCATAGACGAGGCCTCGTTCCTGGCCGCCGAGGTGTTCGCGCAGCTGGCTGGGCACGACTGGCCCGCGTCGTTCCGCTGCACGGCGGTCGACACCAAGACCGGCACGCTGCACGTGTGGGACCAGGCCGCGGGCGTGCCGCTGGTCGCCGGGGTGGCGTCGAGCTGCTCGGTGCCCGGCGTGTTCCCGGCGGTCAGCATCAACGGCTCGCGCTACATGGACGGCGGGATGCGCACGCCGCTGAACGCCGACGTCGCGGCCGGCCACTCCGCGGTGATCGCGGTGTCCTGCCTGCCGCTGGCGCTGCCCGAGGGGTTCAGCGACCCGATGTTCGACGCGATCCTCGGCCAGACCCAGGCCGAGCTGGCCGCGGTCCGCGAGGCCGGCGGGGTGCTGGAGACCATCGAGCCGGGTGAGGAGTTCCTCGAGGTCAGCGGGTGGGGGGCCAACCTGATGGACCCGGGCCGGGCCGCGCCCGCGTACCAGGCCGGGCTTCGCCAGGCCGGGGCCGAGGCGGACCGCATGCGCGCGGTCTGGAACGGCTGAGCTAGCTGGAACGGCTGAGCTAGCTCGGCCAGGCCGGTCAGGCGCTCGCTGATCTCCCAGAGCCGGCGGGCCAGGCCGTCGTCGCGGGCCGCCGCGGACGGCTCGCGGAGCTGGCGCTTGACGTAGTACCCGCCGGTCTTCGCGGCCACGTCCGGTGAGCTGGCCAGGTACACCATCGTGTCCGCGCCGCGCTCCGGGGACAGCATGAACGGCTTGGCGATCGTGATGCCGACGCGCATCAGCGGCCGGGCGTCCCGGCCGAAGCCGGTCCGCACGACGCCGGGGTGCAGGCAGTTGGCGGTGACGCCGGTGCCGTCCAGCCGGCCGGCCAGCTCCCTGGTGAACAGGATGTTGGCCAGCTTGCTGTTCGAGTAGGACCGCCAGCTGCTCCAGCCGTGCTCCAGGTTGGGGTCGTCGAGGTCCAGCCGGGCGGCGGTGTGCGCGTCCGAGGACACGGTGATCACCCGCGCGGGCGCGGACGCCGTCAGCTTCGGCCGCAGCAGGTTCGTGAGCAGGAACGGCGCCAGGTGGTTGACGGCGAACACGTGCTCGTACCCGTCCGGCGTGACCTGGCGCTCGTTCAGCACCAGGCCGGCGTTGTTGATCAGCACGTCGATCCGGTCCAGGGTCTGGTTCAGGCGGCCGGCCAGCGCGCGGACCTGGTCCAGGCGGGCCAGATCGGCGATCTCCACCTTCGGCGGCGGGGCCCCGTCGGCCTGGATGGCGGCGGCGGTCGCCTCGGCGCGGCCCGGGTCGCGGCCGACCACGATGATCTCCGCCCCCTGCCGGGCCAGCGCGGCGGCGGCCGCCTTGCCGATACCTGACGTCGCGCCGGTGACCACGCACACCTGACCCTGCATGGCCCGAATGCTAGCCCTTGCGCCGTAAGGCTTTTCCCGTGGCCTGCGGCCTCCGCGCCGCAAGCACCGTAACCCTTATGGAAACCTCTGGCCGGCGGGTCAGTCCCCCGCCTGCGCCCGCTTAAAACCACTCGGCGGCGTGCCCGCGGCGCGGCAGACTTGGCGGACGTGGACCGGGAGCGATTGCGGGAGACGTTCAACCAGGCGGCTGAGCTGTACCAGCGGGCGCGGCCCGAGTACCCGGGCGAGCTGTTCGATGATCTCGTCAACGTGGCTGGCCTGGCGCCCGGGGCCCGGCTGCTGGAGGTCGGGTGCGCGACCGGGAAGGCGACGGTCCCGCTGGCGCGGCGCGGGTTCCGGATCACGTGCGTCGAGCTGGGGCCGGAGCTGGCCGCGGCGGCGCGGCGCAACCTGGAGGGTGCCGGGCTCGGCGCGGAGGTCATCGAGGCCAATTTCGAGAAGTGGCGGCCGCCGGGGGGTGAGCTTTTCGATCTGGTGTACGCCGCGACGGCGTGGCACTGGATCGATCCGGCGCGGCGGTACCGGCTGGCGTGGCAGGTCCTGCGCCCGGGCGGCCATCTCGCGTTCTGGGAGGGCTCGCACGTCCTGCCCGACGGCGGCGACCCGTTCTTCGACGAGCTCCAGGAGGTCTACGAGGAGATCGGCGAGGGCCTGCCGCCCGGGGCTGTGCGGCCGGTGCCCGGTCAGCTGACGGACCTATCGGCGGACATCGAGGCGAGCGGCCTGTTCTCGGTGGTCTGCGTCCGCCAGTACGACTGGGAGCGGGTGTACGACGCGGAGGGGTACATCGAGCTGCTCGATACGTTCTCCGGTCATATCGCCATGGCGCCGTGGCAGCGGGAGCGGCTGTACGGCGAGATCCGGCGGCGCCTGGCCGGGCGCCCGTCCGGCACCCTGCGCCGCCACTGGGGCGCGGCCCTGCACGTGGCCCGCCGCCGCTGAGCGTTGCCGCTTCCGGGCGTTACCGCTTCTGGGCCGGGCTGCGCAGTACGACGACGGAGCGGGGGCCAACGGCGACGTGATCGCCGGCCTTGCGGCGCTCAGCCGCCGGCCCGGCCGTGGGCTCGAGGTCGTGGGAGTCGAGCACCAGCTGCCAGTCCGCCTCCGGCCGGGTCGCCGGGAGCGTGCACGAGAGCGGTTCCCACCAGGCGCTGACCAGCACGAGGAAATCGTCGTCGGTCAGCCAGGTGCCGTCCGGCGCCTGGTCGGGGGCGTCGTACCCGTCCAGGTAGAGCGCGATGGCCAGGCTGCTGGGGTCGGACCATCCGGCGTCGGTCATCTCGGTGCCGGCCGGCGTGAACCAGCGCAGGTCGCGGGCCTCGCGCCCCGGCCAGGAAGCGGTTGCGGCGGAACACCGGGTGGGCCTTGCGCAGGGCGATGAGCCGCCGGGTGAACTCGAGCAGCCCGGTGTCCTGGGCCGTCCAGTCGAGCCAGGTGATCTCGTTGTCCTGGCAGTAGGCGTTGTTGTTGCCCTGCTGGGTCCGGCCCATCTCGTCGCCGCCGAGCAGCATCGGGATGCCGAAGGACAGCAGCAGCGTGGCGAGCATGGCCCGGGACTGGCGGGCGCGCAGCGCCAGCACGGCCGGGTCCCCGGACGGCCCCTCGGCGCCGCAGTTCCACGACCGGTTGTCGTCGGTGCCGTCGCGGTTGTCCTGGCCGTTGGCCTCGTTGTGCTTGTCGTTGTAGCTGACCAGGTCGCGCAGGGTGAATCCGTCGTGGACGGTGATCAGGTTGACCGTGGCCGTCGGGCGGCGCCGCGCCCGGCCGTACATGTCCGACGACCCGCAGAACCGGGTGGCGAACTCCCGCAGGCCGACCGGGTGACTGCGCCAGAAGTCGCGCATGGTGTCCCGGTACCGGCCGTTCCACTCGCGCCAGCCCGGCGGGAACCGGCCGAGGTCGTAGCTGTCCGCCTGCCCGACGTCCCAGGGCTCGGCGATCAGCTTGGACCCGCGACACCACCGGGTCCTGCGCTACCAGGTCGAAGAAGGCCGACCGGGCGCTGAACTCGCCGTCCTGGCGGGCCAGGGTGGGAGCCAGGTCGAACCGGTAGCCGTCGACGTGCATCTCGGTGATCCAGTACCGCAGCGAGTCCATGATCAGCTGGAGGGTGAGCGGGTCACCCGCGTTCAGCGAGTTCCCGCAGCCGGTCGTGTCCAGGTAGCGCCGCGGGTCGCCGGGATCCAGCCGGTAGTACGACGGGTTGTCCAGGCCGCGGAAGCACAGCGTCGGGCCGGTGTGGTCGCCCTCGGCGGTGTGGTTGAACACCACGTCGAGGATGACCTCGATGCCCGCCGCGTGCAGCGCGTCCACCATCGCCTTGAACTCGGCCACCTGGCCGCCGGGACGCCCGGCCGCCACGGCGGCGGAGTACGCCTGGCTCGGGGCGAAGTAGCCGATCGTGTTGTAACCCCAGTAGTTGGTGAGCCCGTCGCGCACCAGGAACGCCTCGGGCACGCTCTCGTGCACCGGCAGCAGCTCGACCGCCGTCACCCCGAGGTCGCGCAGGTGGGCGACGGCCAGCCGGGTGACCCAGGCCCGCGTAGGTGCCGCGCAGCTCGGGCGGCACCCCGGGATGGCGCATGGTGAAGCCCTTGACGTGCACCTCGTAGATGATCGTGTCCGCGTACGTGTGGGCGCGGCGGGCGCCGTCGTGCCAGGCGAAGGGCTCGTCGGCGACGACGATGCTCCGCGGGACGCAGGGCGCGGAGTCGGCCTCGTTCGGCACGTCCTGGCCGGCCTCGGAGTAACCGAGCACCTCGGGCCCGAACGTGACCGTCCCGCTCACCGCCCGTGCGTACGGGTCGAGCAGGAGCCTGGCCGGATGGCAGCGCACGCCGCTGGCCGGGTCGTACGGGCCCGTGGCCCGGTATCCGTAGGCCTGGCCCGCGCCGGCGCCGGGCACGAAGACGTTCCACACGCCGGCGTCGCAGTCCTGGATCGGGATCTGGGTCTCGGTGCCCGCCTCGTCGAACAGGCAGAGCAGCATCCCGTCGGCGACGTCGGACGCTACGGCGAAGTTCGTGCCCGTCGCGGTGACCGTCGCGCCCAGCGGGAACCGGCTTCCGGGCAGCGTCCGGGTGGCCTGGGCTTCGGTGGCCGTCATTTCGCTGTCTCCGTTCCCAGCCGCCGGAAGATGTCGCCGATGGCCTCGACCTCACCGTGCCGCCGCCGGATCAGGTCAGCGATCAGGCCGGTCCAGCCGGTCTGGTGAGAGGCGCCGATCGCGGCGCCGTTGTCGCCGTGGAAGTACTCGGCGAAGACCAGGTTGTCGTGCCAGGCCGGATCGTCCTGCAGGGTCGCGGTCCCGCCGAAGCACGGCCGCCGGCCGTCCGGGCCGCGGGTGAAGATGGAGATGAGCCGGTCCTGGAGGTCGGCGGCGACCTGGTCCAGGTGCAGCTGCTGGCCGGAGCCGGTGGGGTACTCGATCGTGAAGTCGTCGCCGAAGAACCGGTGATACCGCTCCAGGACGCTGATCATCAGGTAGTTCAGCGGGAACCAGATCGGCCCGCGCCAGTTGGAGTTGCCGCCGAACATGGGCGTCGTGGACTCGGCCGGCTCGTAGTCGATGCTTGCCGTGATGCCGTCCACCTCGAGCCGGTAGGGATGCTCGCGGTGATAGGCCGACAGGGCCCGCAGTCCGTAGGGGGACAGGAACTCGCTCTCGTCGAAGGCCTTGGCGAACAGCTTCTGCAGCCGGTCCACCCCGCACAGGCTGAGCAGCAGCCGCTGCTGGCCGGGTTCCCCGCGCAGCAGGCCGATTTCGGCGAGCTTGTCCCGGTCGCGCAGGCTGTGCCGGTCAAGGAAGCCGGCGAACCGCTTGCCCACGGTGAGCGACCGGCTGATGTCGTTCTCGCCGATCACCGCGGCGGCCAGGGCGGGGATGATCCCCACCATGGACCGCACCTTAACCGGGACCACCTGGCCGTCCGGCGTCTTGAGCCGGTCGTAGTACATCCCGTCGGTCTCGTCCCACAGGCCGAGCCCGTCGAGCGCCTCCGTGATGGCGGCGAAGTGCTCGAGGAACTTCAGGACGAGATCGTCCGCGGGGCGCTGGCCCGTCCGGTTCAGGATGGCGGCCATGGTGCCCATCGCGATGGCGTAGAAGCCCATCCAGCCGGTGGCGTCGGACTGCTCCAGCGTCCCGCCCACCGGCAGGTGCGAGCGGTCGATCGGGCCGATGTTGTCCAGGCCGAGGAAGCCGCCCTCGAACAGGTTGTTGCCCTCGGAGTCCTCCCTGTTGACCCACCAGGTGAAGTTGACCAGCAGCTTGTCGAAGATCCGGGACAGGAAATCCAGGTCCCGGCCGCCGTCGATGGCGAACACCTCGAGCGCCGCCCAGGCCTGCACCGGCGGGTTGACGTCGCCGAAGTCCCACTCGTAGGCCGGCAGCGCCCCGTTCGGGTGCTCGAACCATTCGCGGCACAGCAGGATGAGCTGGTACTTGGCGAACGCCGGATCCAGGTGGGCCAGCGCCACGCAGTGGAACGCGAGGTCCCACGCCGCGAACCAGGGGTACTCCCACTTGTCCGGCATCGACATGATGTCGAAGGCGTCGAAGTTCCGCCAGCGGGAGTTCCGCCCGGTCAGCCGCTCGCGGGGCGGCACCGGCTGGGCCGGGTCGCCGTCCAGCCAGCGGGTCACGTCGTAGTAGAACAGCTGCTTGCTCCACAGCATCCCGGCGAAGGCCTGCCGCATGACCATGGCCTCGTCGGCCGAGGCGGCCGCCGGCGTGAGCTCGGCGTAGAACTCGTCGGCCTCGGCCCGCCGGGTCGCCATCACCTGGCTGAACGAGGTGCCGAACGCGGCCTTCCGGCCGGCGGCTGGCGGCGGCGGCGGCTGGCCGCGCTGGCCGCGGCCGGGCGCAGCCGCAGCCGCAGTTCGGCCGTCTGGCCGGGCGGAACGGTGAGCTTGTACCAGAAGGCGCACTTGGTGCCGCTGCGTTCCGGGCTGACCGTGGGCTGCCCCGTGGATCACGTGGTCGTTGATGCCGTCCTTCGGGTACGGGGTGACCGGTGCCGTGCCGAACAGGCGCTGGGTGTTCGTCTCGTTCTCGCAGAAGAGGGCCGCCGGGGCCGCGCCGTCCGGGGCCGCGCCGTCCGGGGCGGTGCCGTCCGGGGCCGCGTCGGCGAGCAGCTCGAGCCGTCCCAGGAACGGGTGATCGATATCCACCGACGTGGCGCCGGTCGCCGCCATGCCCGGCCGGGGCGCGTCCAGATCCCACGACCAGGTGTTGCGGAACCACGCCGTCGGCAGAACGTGCAGCGTGTCGGCTTCCGGGCCCTGGTTGGTCACCGAGATCGCCATCAGCAGGTCGTCCGGGCTGGCCTTGGCGTAGCACACCTCCACCGCCCAGTACCGGTTCTCGCTGAACGCGCCGGTGTCGAGCAGTTCGTACTCCGGCTGGTGCCGGTCCCGCGACGCGTTCTCCTCGATGAGGTCCTCATAGGGGAACGGCCCCTGCGGGTAGTGGTAGCGCCACCGGTTCCAGGCGTGACTGGGCACCGCGTCCAGGTACCACCAGTAGTCCTTGACGTCTTCCCCGTGGTTGCCCTGCGCGCCGGTCAGGCCGAAGGCGCGCTCCTTGAGGATCGGGTCGCGCCCGTTCCACAGGGCCAGGCCCAGGCACAGCCGCTGCTCGACGTCGCAGAATCCGGCCAGGCCGTCCTCGCCCCACCGGTAGGCCCGGGACCTGGCGTGGTCGTGCGGCAGGTAGTCCCAGGCCTCCCCGTCCGGGCTGTAGTCCTCCCGGACCGTGCCCCACTGCCGCTCGCTGACGTACGGTCCCCACCGGTACCAGTCACCTGACTGGCGGAGCCCGGCCTCCATCCGGCCGAAGCTCTTGACCCGGTCACGTTCGGCGCCCATCGCTGTTCCCCCGGTCGCGTGCGTAGTCCTGCCCTGGATGTCTTTGTTGTCGTGCTGCCGTTGCTGTTATGCCTCTTTGCCGCCTTTATAGGCGCGGGGACACGGGCGGATAATCACCCGGCCGGGATGATGGCAGCCTCGCCGCGGGATTAGAGGCTCCTACGACTCCGGCGGTAGTGGACTCGGCCGGCTGCCCAGCCCCGACGGGACGGCGGGGGATGAACACGCCCAGCGCCAGGCCGATGAGGGCGAACACGAGCATCACGACCATGGCGATGCCGAACGGCTTGCCCGCTGGCAGTGTGGCGGCCACCAGGACCGCCCCGACCAGGGCGGTGCCCAGCGACGACCCCAGGTTCGAGACGCTGCGGGACAGGCCGGAGATCTCGCCCTGATCGGACTCGGGGAAGCTGGACTGGACCACGTTGACCGAGGAGGTCAGCATGGTCCCGACCCCGATGCCGAACAGCAGCAGCCCCGGTATCCACCGCCAGATCCCTGCTTCCGCCCTGACCAGGAGCAGCAGCAGGAGCATCCCGGCCGCGGTGGAGCAGAACCCGGCGATGATCAGCCATCGCTGCGGGTGCCGCCGGGCGAACCTCTCGGCGGCGGCGGAGGCCACCAGGATCCCTATCGTGCCGGGGGTGAGGACCAGGCCCGTCTTGATGGCGCTGTAGTGGTTGACCTCCTGAAGGTAGACCGAGACCGTGAAGAACGTTCCCTGCAAGATCAGCCACTGGATGGTCTGCGTCCCCAGTCCCAGGTTGGAGACCTTGTTGCGGAACAGCCGCAGCGGCAGCAGCACGTCCCGGCCCTTCTTCTCCGCGGACCGGGTGTGCAGGAAGAACCACAGCAGGAAAAGCGCGCCGATGGCCACGAGTATCCAGACGGGTGAGATCGAGCCCTTCGGGATCACCACCGTGCCGCCGATCGTGAAGTCGGCCCGGGAGGCCCCGAAGCCGTAGGTCCGGGCCTGCAGCAGCCCGAGAACCACGAAGAACAGCCCGGCGGCCGACAGCACCGCACCGGTCAGGTCGAAGCGGGGCTTGGCTGCGGTTGCCCCTGCTTCGGCCCCGGCCGGGTCGGTGATCTTGCGGGCGAGCAGGATGATCCACGCCACCACCAGCACCTGGAGCCCGAAGGACGCCCGCCAGCTGATCGCGCTGGTCAGTACGCCGCCGATCAGCGGCCCGGCCGCTGCGCCCAGGCCGCCCGCGCCGCTGACCACGCCGAAGTACCTAGCCCGCGACTTGATGTCCGGGAAGGCCACGGTGACCAGGATGTAGATGGGCGGAATCAGCAGCGCCGAGCCGATGCCCTCCAGCAGCGAGTAGCCCACGATGAGCTGCGGGAGACCGAACGACAGCAGCGCCAGCAGCCCGCCTGCCCCGTAGATGAGCAGGCCGAGCACGAAGCATCGCTTGCGGCCCCAGATGTCGGTCAGCTTGCTGCCCGGGATCATCAGCGCCGCCATCGTGAGGGTGAACATCGTGATCGCCGTCTGCACCCCGGCCACCGTGGTGCCGAGGTCTTTGGCGATCGCGCTGATGGCCACGTTCATGTTGGTGGCCGCGTAGCTGCAGATGAACTGAGCCAGCGCCAGCGGCAAGATCATCGCCCGGGCGGATGTGCGGTCCACTGCCCTCCCCGTTCGCTCCGGGTTCGCTCCGGCTTCCGGGACTCCACCCTCGGCGAGGCCAGTTCGGCATGTCGCCACCATCTGCGGGTGATCCGATTTGCGGGTGATCCGCGGAGCACGTCACCCCCGGAAGAGGATGACCCCGGCCCGGCCCGCGGGCACGCTGGCGGTACTCATGAGCGGTCAGGGGTGCTGATGTTCAGGCTGGGACATGGTCTCGGCCTCTCGTCTTTCAGTCGCGAGAGGCTGATCAAGGACGTCGTGGCCGGGATCGTGCTCACCACGTTGCTGGTTCCGCAGGGCATGGCCTACGCGGAACTGGCGGGCCTGCCGGCGATCACGGGCCTGTACACCTCGATCCTGTGCCTGCTTGGCTACGCCGTGGTCGGCCCGTCCCGGATCCTGGTGCTCGGCCCGGATTCCGCCCTCGGGTCGATGATCGCCGCCACGATCCTGCCGCTGGCCGGGGCCGACGGCGATCCTGAGAAGGCCATTGCCCTGGCGTCGGTACTCGCGCTCATCGTCGGCGCGATCATGGTTCTGGGTGCGGTGGCCAGGCTCGGCTTCATCGCCGACCTGATCTCCAAGCCGACGATGATCGGCTACATGAACGGCCTGGCCCTGACCATTCTGGTCGGGCAGCTGCCGAAGCTGTTCGGGTTCAAGGTCGACGCCGACGGTTTTATCGGCGAGCTGACGGGGTTCGTCAAGGGCCTGGCCGACGGCAAGGCGGTGGCGGCGTCCGCAGCGGTCGGCATCGCCGGGATCGTGGTGATCCTCGTGCTGCAGCGCTGGCTGCCGAAGATCCCGGCGGTGCTCGTTGCGGTGGTGCTCACGATCGCCGCCACCTCGGTCTTCAGCCTGGCCGAGCACGGCGTCAGCCTGGTCGGGACGCTCCCCAAGGGCTTCCCGCCGCTCACCATCCCCCACATCCGCCTGTCCGACCTCGGGCCGCTGTTCGCCGGGGCAGTCGGCATCGCCCTGGTCTCCCTGGCCGACACGATCTCGACCTCCTCGGTCTTCGCCGCCCGGCACGGGCAGCAGATCGACGGCAACGGCGAGATGATCGGTATCGGTGTCGCGAACCTGGCCGCGGGCTTGTTCCAGGGGTTCCCGGTCAGCACCAGCGGCTCACGGACGGCGGTGGCCGAGCGATCCGGCTCCAGGACGCAGCTCACCGGGGTCACCGGGGCGGCCCTGATCATCCTCATGATCGTCTTTGTCCCGGCCCTGTTCCGGAACCTGCCGCAGCCTGTCCTGGCCGCGGTGGTCATCACGGCGTCGCTGTCCCTGGCCGACATCCCCGGCACGGTACGGCTGTGGCGGCAGCGGAGGATCGAGTGCGCGCTGTCGATCGCGGCGTTCGCTGGCGTCGTCCTGCTCGGCGTTCTCCCGGGGATCGCTATCGCGGTCGGCCTGTCGATTCTCAACGTGTTCCGCCGGGCGTGGTGGCCGTACGAGACGGTGCTCGGCCGCGTGGACGGGCTCGAGGGCTACCACGACCGGCAGCTCCTATCCGGCCGCCCGCCAGCTGCCCGGCCTGGCGATCTACCGGTTCGACGCACCGCTGTTCTTCGCCAACGCCAAGACGTTCCGCAAGGAGGTCATGCGGCTGGCCCAGGCCGACCCGCCGCCGGCCTGGATCCTGATCGCGGCCGAGCCGGTAACCGACGTGGACACCACCGCCTCCGACGTCCTTGAGGACCTGGACGAGACGCTCAACGAGCGGGGCATCAGCCTGGTGTTCGCCGAGCTCAAGGATCCGGTGCGCAGGAAGATCGAGCGTTACGGGCTGACCCGCACGATCGATCCGCGGCATTTCTTCCCGACGGTCGATGCCGCCGTATCCGCGTTCCGTGCCGAGACCGGCGCGCAGTGGACGGCCCCTAGCCGGCCAGCGCTGAGCCGGCGAGGGCGACCCGGACGAGGACGGCCCGGCTGGTACGGCGCAGACCGCGGCCGACCCGACCGCCCGGACGTGATGATGATGACCGGTCCTCCGGGGGATCCCGTCAGCAAGGGAGTGCTCAGCCTTGAAGTCCGCTGGATACTGCCCGGATCACTGGACCTGGCCGTGGCTGAATGGTTCGCCGCCTTCCCGTCGGAGGCGGAATCGCGCGAGGATGCCTACCTTCTTCAGCCGGACATGGCCGGATTGTCGGTGAAGTCCCGCGCGCGCCAGGCTCTGCAGGTGAAGGCGTTCGGTGGCAGCCCGGGAACCCTCGATCTTCATGACCGCGTCCACGGCCGCCTGCAGTACTGGCGGAAGTGGTCCTTCCCGTTCCGTCCTGCCGGTCCCGGCTGGAGTTCTCCTGACGGCTGGACACGGGTGCGCAAGCAGCGGCGAACCAGCCGGTTCTCGCTGAGCCGCGGCCGGATCACGCAGTCTGCCGCGGGCCGGGCCGGTGCGCCGCGGTGCGGGGTAGAGCTCACCGCGATCCGTGCGCACCACCAGGACTGGTGGTCCCTGGGCCTGGAGGCGACCGGTCCCGGCGATCGGCTTCGCCCGGTGCTCGGGGCTACCGCCGAGTTCGTGTTTGCCCGGCCCCTGCCGCCGGGTGTGGACCTCCGCCTGCAGGACTCACTCTCGTATGCGGAGTGGCTTCGCCTGCCTCTGTGCATCACCCCGTGCGGATGAGGGGATCGCCGCGGGCGGGTGCCCTGGATGGCGCATGAAGGCCGGTCGCTGCTTCCTGCTGGCCACGGCCGTCCTGGTGGTGTTCAACGTGGCGCGGGGGCTCGGGCTGCTGGGGCCGTCCAGGTACGACTGGGTATCGGTCAGCCTGCTGACCGGCGCCCTGGTCCTGATCGCCTGGACCGCGGGCGCCACCCGGGCCGATCTGGGGCTCGGGCTGGCGGACATGCGGGCGGGGGTGCGGTACGGCGCCGCTGCCGCCGGGATCGTCCTGCTGGCCCTGATCGTGGCGGCGGTGATCCCCGCGACGAACGGCTTCCTGCACGATTCGCGGGCGCAGATCAGCGGCGGGCGGCTGCTGTACGAGCTGGCCGTGCCGATCCTGCTGCTGACGGCGGTCCCTGAGGAGTTCGCCTTCCGCGGCGTCCTGCTGGGATCGGCGCTGAGGCTGTGGGGGCCGTGGCGGGCGAGCCTGATCACCTCGGCCTTGTTCGGTCTCTGGCATGTCGCGCCGACCCTGCACACGATGTCGGACAACGCCGCCGTAGCGGGCGCCTCCGCCAGCCTCGCCGGGCAGGTGCTGGTGGTACTTGGCTCGGTTGCCGTCACGTTCCTGGCCGGCCTGGTGTTCTGCTGGCTCAGGCTGCGGTCCGGGAGCCTGATCGCCCCGGTGATGGCTCACGTCGCGACCAACGGCCTGGCCCTGACCGTGGCGTGGCTGATAGCCCACCATCCGCATCCCGGGTGATCAGTCGTCGGCCGCGATGACCTTCCTGAGGCTGGCCAGTTCCGCGGAGCTGACGCCGGCCGGCTGCAGGACAGTGTTCCACCCGTCCACGTACTCGCTGGTGTACTTGTGGCCGTGGCCGGCCGGAACGCCGGTGGCGAACGGGAGATCCGCGGTGACCTGCCAGAAGGTTACGAACGGCAGCCAGAAGATGCCCCGGAGCACATCACTGCCGTGGATCTCCTCGCCGGTCCAGTCGGGCCGGCTGAAGATCAGGTGCGGGCTCCACCAGACGATCGGGTCGGACGGGTGCATCATGTAGAGGACCCGGCTGCCCGTCCAGGGCTGGCCGTCAGGCGGTATGTCCGTGCTCGCGTCGCTGGCGAATCGAACGATCCGTCCGTCCTGATAGACCGGCTGTATCTCGGGGCTTCCGCTGTCGCGGTGGTCGCTGAACTCCCGGAACAGCGTGTTGAAGTTGGGCGGGCCGGCGAACAGCGCGCCGCTGGTCAGGTTGGCCAGGCTGTGCTCGCCGCTGAACGCGGTCTCGCCGCCGAACGACCCGAGGCTCTCCCCGGCGACGAACAGCCGGGGACGCTGCCGCTGGGGCACGTCCGACCAGGCACCGTAGACCGCGTCGAAGAGCGCCCGGCCCGCCTCGCGGGCCTTGGACTGGTCGACCAGGTAGGAGACCCAGGACGGCAGGTAGGAGTACTGGATCGCCACCGTGGCGCTGTCGCCTCCGGTGAGGTACTCGAAGGAGTCCACCAGCGCCGGGTCGACCCAGCCGCTGCCGGTCGTGGTCACGACCAGCAGGTTCTTCCGCTTGAAGGCGCCCGTACGCTCGAGGTCCCTGACCGCCAGGTTGGCCCTCGCCTCGGCGTCGTTAGCCGACGCCAGCCCGGCGTAGACACGGATCGGCTCAACGGCCGGCTGGCCGGTGAGCTTCTCGATGTCGCTGACGGACGGGCCCAGGCCGATGAAGTTCCTGCCCTGCCAGCCCAGCGTGTCCCACGGGAGGACCGAGCCCGGGCCGCCCGACCGCAGGCTGGTCGTGGGCTGGTGGATCCCCTCGGCAGTCTTGGTGTCGCGCACCGAGTACGCGCTGTTCAGGGCGTCGACGAGGCCCTGGAGCAGCAGGCCGGTGACCACCAGGTAGGTCAGGCCGGCCACCAGGATCCAGCCGATCGCCCGCGCCGCGCGCCGCCCGATCCAGCGGCTCAGCAGCCGTGCCACCCAGCGGAACAGGCCGCGAAGCCCGCGCCCGATCAGCAGGAACAGGCAGAACACCAGCGCCGCGACGAGCGGGGACGCGACCACGTACGCGATGTTGTAGTCGGTGACGCCCATCAGCTTGCGTATCTCGTACTGCCAGTACTGGCCGAGCCCGAAGGACACCACGACCAGGACGGCCGCGCTGATCAGGAACACCAGCCAGGACCTGTGCCGGGCCGGCCGGGGATCCCGGTCCGCGAAGGCGCGCCAGATCGACGCGGCGAGAACCCCGAGCCCGTAGCCGATGGCCGCCGTGATGCCCCAGATGATGCCCTGGGTGATGCCGCCCCGGGGGAGCAGCGAGGGGGTAAAGGAAAAGCACCCGGTGAGGAGCGCCCCCCAGCAGCCGGGCAAGGTCAGGTACAGCAGCTTGCGGGGCTTGCCCTCCTCCTGCGGCACCGCGGGCGCTTCGGTGCTGGTGCTGAGCGGGGGACCAGCGGGCGGCTCCGTCATGTCACGCGCCACGTCATCTCCATGGGTCTCCGGCCTGCCCTGCGCAGTCCGCTGGCGTCACAGGTACGGCCAGGCTGCCCGGCGGCCGGGCCGGCGCCATCCCCCCGCCAGGGTGAGCCGATCGGAGGGGCATTCATCCTCAACGGGCGATCACGGTTCCCGGGTTCGTGGTGGAGGATCGGGTTCTGGCCGCGGCTGGGAGGGACGCAGGGAAGGTGGGCACATGACGGAATTCGTGATGGGGGCCAAGGTCGTCTGCTCGGATGGCTTCTGCGGCGAGGTGAAACGCACGATTCTCGACCCGGCCGCCCGGACGGTCACCCACCTCGTTGTCGGGCCCAGGCACAGCACTTCGCAGGAACGGCTCGTTCCTCTTGAGCTGGCCGAGGAGGTGGACGGCGAGATCAGGCTGAGCTGCACTCTCGCCCAGTTCGGGCAGCTGGAGCCGGCCGAGGAAGTCAGGCTGGCGGAGGGGCTGGACTACGAAGGCGGCTACGGCTCCGGAGCAGTCCAGGGCTACGGCGACGTCGGCGGCATGGGGGTCGGCGGTTCATCCTCTGGCGTGGGGATCGGCATGGGCCTGGGTCACCGGCAGCCTCTCCTCGTCGAGCACTCCGTCCCGATGGGCGAAACCGAGGTCGAGCGCCATGAGGGCGTCCACGCCGCCGACGGTGAGATCGGGAAGGTGGAGGGCTTCGTCGTGGACCGGGCGAGTCACCAGGTGACTCACATCCTCCTGCAGGAAGGCCACCTGTGGGGGCACAAGGAAGTCGCCATCCCGATCAGCGCCGTCGATTCCGTCGATGCCGGGATCCGGCTCAACATCACCAAGAAGCAAGTGGAGGCTCTCCCTCCGCTCCAGTCAAGGTCACCCGTGATGGATGGCCCCCGGTCTGCGAATCCGGAGCATCGTGTTGCTAGCCGGGAGGTCCGGTGGCCTAACGGCCTTGTAAGGGAGGCATGAGGGAATGACGTCGGCAGCAAGATCATCCACCGGTCGGACCTATGCGGAGGGCCGCGGGTACGGCCTGGTCCTGTTCGCAGGTGTGCTGTTGCTGGTGGTCGGCTTCTGGAACCTGATCTACGGGATCGCCGCGATTGCGCAGTCGCATGTGTTCGTCGCGAACGCCCACTACGTCTTTGGTGACTTGCGGACCTGGGGATGGATCACCCTCATCATCTCCGCCCTGCAGATCCTCGCGGGGATCGGGGTCATGACGGGCAACCAGGCGGCCCGCTGGGCCGGCATTATCCTGGTGGGCCTCAACGCCATCAACCAGATGTTCTTCATCCCGGCTTACCCGTTCTGGTCCCTGATGATCATCGCCGTGGACATCGTGGCGCTGTACGGGCTCTGCGCCTACGGCAGCAAGGACAACGTGGAAGCCGCCATCTAGTCCGGACTCGTCCGGGCTCCGGGACGGCCGCTGAGGGGAGGCCGTCCGGGGAGCACCGCCGCTGGCGGCGGGATCGCCTGGTTCGGTCCCGCCGCCACGGTGGTGTTTCTGCCTTTACCTGACCTGTCCAGGTGCCCACCCAGGCCCGGCGGCTACGTGCCGGCGGGCCTGTTTCGATGCGAGATCAGGCTGGTCCGGCCCGCCGTCCGGCCCGTCCGTCCGGCCCGCTCCGCCGCCCGTTTCACCCCTGCTTCACCCCTGCGGGAGGAGGCTGCCGGATCACTCGGACGTGATCATGACGTCGTGAGCCTGCGCCGACGCCAGTTGCGGATCCTCGACCGCATTGAACGTGACCTGGCCGACTCCGATCCAGGACTGGCGGCCCTTTTCCGGGGGCTCGCCCGGCGGGCAGGCGGCCTCGATCTGCGCTGGGTGGAGAAGATCGGCCGCCAGCGCTTCTGGATCTTCTCCCGGCGGCGGCATGACCGGAACCCCGGTCCGCGGCCAAGGGACATCAAGCGCCCCGAGCACTGGAACGATTGGTGAGGGCCAGCATGGCCGGTGCAGTGCCAGCCGGTACAGGGCCATGACCATGCTCGGATGCGCACGATGCTCCACGTTCGCGTGGTGAGCCCGGCCGCGCTCACCGAACAGCTGACCGGCCGGCTCGCCACTGCCCCCGGTGTCCAGAACATGGTGACGCGTGCCGGAGCCGTGCGCCGGCCCACGGGCGACGCGGTGGAGTTCGATGTCCGCGACGGCGGTCACCTTCAGCGGGTGATGACCAGCGCGGGCGGTGCTCCGAGGATGGCCTGGTGAGTGCTGAGCACGAGATCAGCCCGGACGAGCGAGCCGAACTCGAGCGCCTCCGCGCCGAGACGGCTGAGCTCCGCAGCAAGCAGGCCGCCGAGGCTCCTCGCCGCCGGCGCTTCAGCTGGCGGACTCTCGTTTCCGTCCTGCTCATTGTGCTGGGCTGCGTACTCGCCCCGGTGGCCGTCCTCGCCTCCTGGGCAGGCAACGAGGTGTCCAACACCGACCGGTGGGTGGCGACCGTAGAGCCGCTGATTCATGACCCGGCGATCCAGAACGTCCTGACCGACAAGATCACCACCGAGATAACCAGCCGGCTCAACGTGACCGGAGTGATCAGCCAGGCTTCAGCCCAGCTCGACAGCAGGGGCCTGACCAGGATCAGCTCGCTGCTCACGACGTTCGGCCCGCAGATCGACAGCGCGGTGACCGGCTTCATACACAGCACCGTGCACAAGGTGATTACCAGCCCGGCGGTGGCCAGGCTCTGGGTCCAGGTCAACAGGGTCGCGCATCAGGCGCTCGTCAATGTGCTCTCCGGTGATAACAACGGCACCATCAGCACGGCCAACGGCCAGATCGTTCTGAACCTCGGCCCCTTCATCGACCTGGTCAAGCAGAATCTGGTCAATCGCGGATTCTCGCTGGCCAGCAATATCCCGACGATCAGCCCAACCGTGGCCCTTTTCCAGGCGAATGATCTCGGGAAGGCCCAGGCCGGATACCGGCTGATCAAGACGCTCAAGATCGTCCTGCCCGTCCTGGTCCTGCTGCTGCTCGCCGGCGGCGTGTTCGCCGCCCGGAAGCGCCTGCGCGCCCTGATGGGAGCTGGCCTCGGCCTGGCCGCGTCCATGCTGGTCCTGGCCATCGGCTTGCTGATCGGGCGGAGCATCTACCTCAGCAGCGTTCCGCCCAGCGTGCTGCCCGCCGATGCTGCCGCCGCCGCGTTCGACGCAATGGTCCACTTCATCAGGATCACGCTCCGGCTCGTGCTCGCGGTGGGGCTGGTTGTCGGCATCGGGGCGTTCCTGACCGGTCCCTCGGCCGCCGCCGTCCGGACCCGTTCGGCGCTGAAGTCGGGAGCGGGCTGGATCCGGAACTTCGGCGAGCGCCGGGGAGTGTCCACCGGCCCGGTCGGCACGTGGACGTACGCGCACCGCAAGGGCCTCCGGATCGGGTCGGTAGCCCTGTTCGCTCTCATCTTCGTTTTCTGGGGCCAGCCCACCGCGCCAGTCGTCATTGTGCTGGCCGTGCTTCTGCTGGTGGTTCTGGGGCTGATCGAGCTGATTGGCCGGCCCGCGAAACAGCCGCAGACTGCAGATCAGACCTGACCAGGGCCGGATTGGCCGACCATCAGGCCAGGTAAAACCGAGAAAGGATTGTGGGATGACTGCGCCAACCAACGTAGAGGTCCACGAGGAGACCAAGGGCCTGTTCAGCTCCCTTGCCGCGGGCGACCCTGACCTGCTGGCCGCGGGACTGGAGATACGGGCCAACTGGCAGGCCAGAAGCGGCCTCTCCGCCCGCGACTACGCACTGGTCAAGCTGGCCGCGCTGATCGCGCTGGACGCCCCGCCCGCCTCCTACGTCTGGCAGGTCGCCAACGCGCTGGCCGAAGGTGCCACCCCGGAGGACATGCTGGGCGTGCTGATCGCGATCGCCCCGCAGGTCGGCGGGCCGAAGCTGGTGGCGGCCGCGCCCGAGCTCATGCTCGCGCTGGGCCTCACCCTGCCCGACGGCATGTAGTACGGCGATAACGAGGAGGCAGAGATGCTCAGGCGGAGACGTCCGTTGCTGCGCGCGGCTGCGGTAGGCGGCGGCGCGTACATGGCCGGGAAGGCCCATGCCCGGAACCAAGCGGAACAGCAGCAGGCCGAGGACGATCAGAACGCCCGTATCGACGACGTGCAATACCAGCAGCAGAGCCAGCAGTCATCCCAGCAGGCTCCGGCCCCTGCACCGGCTCCGTCGTCGATGACCGACCAGCTGAACCAGCTCGCCGCCCTGCATCAGCAGGGCGCACTGACCGACGACGAGTTCACCGCCGCCAAGGCGAAGCTGTTCGGTACCTGAAGTCAGCGGTACTCCGCGTCGCCGGACCGGAGGGCGCGGAGGGACATCTCGAAAGAGTCCAGCCGGCCGCGGACGACCTCGGCTTGCCGCGGGTCGGGGCCGCCAGGAGCCCGCTCGGCGTCCATGGCCGAGCGGGCTGCCTGCAGTGAAACGAGTGTGTCCGCGATCCTGGCGCGGTCGCCGTCGTCCGGGACCGCCTCGCGCAGCGAGTAGAGCTCCTGCGTGAGGTCATCGGCCCGCCGCTGGATGTCGGTCCACCGGCCGGCTGCGTCCGGAGCCGCGAACTGGCCCGGCGATTCCGCGACACTCATCGCGTCGTGCAGCGCCGAGCCCTTCGCGTAGGCGTCGATGAGCCGGGATTGCCAGCCGGCCGCGGTCGCCGAACGACGGCGTGACGCATGGACGATCCATCCGGTCAGGGCGGCCAGGACGGCGACGCCCAGCAGGATCCAGGGCCAGATAGGGGTGGAGCCGGAACTGGATTCGGACCCGGTGGCCGTCGGCGAGGCACCGGGCGCCGCCGGCGCGGCGGAAGCCGTCACCGTGGCGGTCGCTGTCACCGTCGCCCTCGCGGTCGGGGTCCTGGTTACGGTCGGGACCGAGGGCCCGGTCGGGGTCTCCTCCGGCGAGGCGGTGGCCGTGGCGGCCTTGCTGGCCAGATTGCCGGCCGCGTCCTGGGCGGCGCTCCCGCATCCGGCCGCCAGGCATCCGGTTGCCAGGATGACCGCCGGAAGAAACCATGCCCTCGTGAAAGACCGCATGTCATCCCCTTCTGTGCTGGCTATGGGCGTTGATGATCATTTGTGTGGATGTCCGCGCCGCGAATCGGGTGGCCGGAGACCAGCGAGGCGCTCAGCTTGACTGTCTTTACCGCGCTGGTCGCGCCCGCCTGCAAGGTCAGGCCAGTGGTAAACACGATGAGGCCGGGGACGAACAGCGCCTTCGACCCGAGCATGACCAGCCCAAGGCGGCCGAGGAGATAGGGAGGTGTGCAGACCACCGCCCCGACGATCCCGCCCACTGCCGAGGCGGCCAGCTTGTCTCGTTTCGGGTAGCTGGTCTTCATGCCGATGAGCCGGGCTGGCACGGCCACGTAGCAGACCATCATGATCGCTATGACGATGCTCAGGCAGAGACCGAACCAGAACGTTCCCCAGCGGACGACGACCACGGTGGACAGGCCCAGCAGCACCCCGACGGCGAAGCCCGAGGCCAGGATGCCGACCCGGCGAGACCAGGCCCGGGTAAACGCGGGCCGGATCGACGGTGGTGCCCGCCCGGCGATCGCGTAGGCGAACACTGCGTTCAGGTAGAAGCTCGCCGCCGTGACCACCGCCACCCCGAGCACGAGCGGGATCACGACCGGCCCGGTCAGCACGTGAAGTGTCCTTCCGTGCAGGACGTGGATCTTCAGGTCGAACATGGCCGCCCAGATCCACATTGCGGGCAGCAGCTGGATCAGGGTGAGCCGCCAGTTCGTGACCAGGAGCTTGATCCCCACGAAGAGCATGGCGAAGGCACCGACGCACACCGCCAGCGGGGCAAGCCACCGCCGTGACCGGCTCAGCCGCAGGATGACCTCGTCCGCGGTGGCCAGATCGCTGTCCCTGACCGCCAGGACGAACCGCCTGAGCTGTTCCCGCCGGGTGGCTTGCCGGGAGGGCTGCGGCTGCCCGTGGCCGGGCGCGGGGGCAGCCGGCTGCCCGGACGCGTTGCCCTCGATAGCCACTTTCCGAGAATTAGCACCCGCGCTGGCGGGGTGCCTCACCCAGCATGGATGAGGCACCCGGCGGCCCGGCGCGGCATCGTCGGGTGCATGGCTGAGAGGAGCCGATCATGCCTGCACAGACGGTAGAAGCCCCCGTATGGGCACCGGGTCGGTATCAGCTGGACACCAGCGTGAACCTGCTCACTCCGGCTGAGCGGGCCGCCCGGGGCAAGGAAGCCCGGGCCCGGGTGCCACGCGACTCGCACGCGATGTTCGACCCGCCGTCGGGCCGCCAGGACCCGATCGGCCTGCTGGAGGAGCAGGCGCGGACGCGGGTCCCGGAACTGGTGCCGGTCCGGTGGGGCCGGATGATGGTCTCCCCGTTCACTTACTACCGCGGCGCAGCCCTGCCGATGGCCGCCGACCTGGCCGCGACGCCCGTGTCCGGGCTGGCCGTGCAGGCCTGCGGCGATGCGCACCTGTCCAACTTCGGCCTGTTCGGCTCGGCCGAACGCCGCCTGGTGTTCGACGTCAACGACTTCGACGAGACGCTGCCCGGCCCGTGGGAATGGGATGTCAAGCGGCTGGCGGCCAGCCTGGAGGTCGCGGCGCGCGACAACGGGCTCACGGCCAAGCAGCGCCGCGAGGTTGTCGTGGCCAGCGCCGCCCGCTACCGGCAGGCGATGCGGGAGTTCGCCGCCATGACCAACCTGGACGTCTGGTACGCGCACGCCGACATCACCGAGCTTCGGGCGCAGTTCGATTCCCGGCTCCGCGAGCGGCAGCGCAGAGAGCTGGACAAGGGCCTGGCCAAGGCGCGGACCCGGGACAGCATGCAGCAACTGGCCAAGCTGACCACGATGGCCGGCGGGCGTCCGCGGATCATCTCCGATCCGCCGCTCCTGGTCCCCGTCGACGAGCTGCTGCCGGCCGAACGGGACCGGGAAAATCTGGAAGTGGAGCTGAAGAGCCTGATCGCCGGATACCAGCGCACGCTCGAGACCGATCGCCGGTATCTGCTCGAGCAGTTCGAGTTCTGTGACATGGCCCGCAAGGTGGTCGGCGTGGGCAGCGTCGGGACACGCTGCTGGATCATCCTGATGCTCGGCCGTGACACCAGCGACCCGCTGTTCTTGCAGGTCAAGGAGGCCGAGCGGTCGGTACTCAGCCGGTTCGTCGGCGCCAGCAGGTATGCCAACCAGGGCCAGCGGGTGGTGGCGGGCCAGCGGCTGATGCAGGCGGCAAGCGACATCTTCCTCGGCTGGCAGCGCATCAAGGCGGAGCTCGACGGGCGAGCCATCGAGGGGCGAACCCGGGACTTTTACGTCCGGCAGTTGCGGGACTGGAAGTTCTCCGTCGAGATCCAGTTCCTGCGCCCGGAAGGTCTGCAGTTGTACGGCGCGCTCTGCGGCTGGACGCTGGCCCGGGCCCACGCCCGCTCCGGCGACCGCATCGCTATCGCCTCCTATCTTGGCGGCTCGGACGTCTTCGAGCGCGCCATCGGCAGGTTCGCCAGCGCCTACGCCGATCAGAACGAGCGTGACTACCACGCCCTGGTGGAGGCGGCGAAGTCCGGGCGGATAACCGCCGAGCACGGCGTGTGACGACCGGGCGGCCTCGGGCGCGTTGAGCGGGGGCGTGCGGGGACTTCCCTGCTAGCCGCGGTCCTCGTCGTCGTCCGGGCCGTCCGCATTCTCAGGCCGGATCCTGGGGGTCGGCCGCTGGTACGCGGAGACGAGCCTGGCCACCAGGGTGGCCAGGAATACCTGGCCGGTCATGGCCTCCATCACCGCGATGGACCGGCCGCCGCTCCGGGCTGCGGTGAAGTCCCCGTACCCCAGGGTGGTCAGCGTGGTGAAGCTGAAGTACTGGAGCGTCTGGGTGTTGGCGGGCTGGTTGTCGGCAAAGAACGGTTGGCTGTCCAGTAGCTGGATCGCCGCGTAGCAGGCCGCGAACATCAGCCCGACGATCAGATAGGCACTGATGGCGCCGTAGAGGCTCTGAATGGTCACCGTGGGCTTGGCCAGGACCCGCCGTATGACCACGACCGCGGTCATGAGCAGCACCAGTGCCTTCCACAGCTCGGCCGCGCCCTGGCCGGCCGGCGTTCCGGATAGCGCCGCCGCGAACGCGCCTGCCGAGCCGGTCACGGTGAGGACGATGATGACCAGCGGCCACCTGCCGGGCAGCGGCGAGGTCCGCATGGCCAGCAGCAGCACCAGGGCGAACAGGCCGATCTGCACCTCGGTGGTCAGGTGCGCGCCGCTGAATGCGGAGAACAGGTAGGTCCCGATGAGGACCAGCAGCAGCAAGCCGTACCGGCCGCCGCTCTCGCGTCGGCCCGGTACGGCTGGCATGGGTAGTGGGTGCTCAGGAGGCGGTGTCGCCGTGCAGGGCGTCCTGGAGCTCCTGCTCGCCGTCCTTGGACAGCGAGGTCTTGAGCACCGTGCCGCCGTACTTGCTCATGGCCTCGACGGCCTTGTCCGGGGTGACCTTCTCCACCATCAGGAACAGGCACGAGGTTCCCGGCTCCAGCATGCCGCGGACCTGGTCCTGGAACGCCTTGTCGACGCCGGACTTGGTGATCTTGCCCATGAGCGCGCCCATCCCGGCGCCGACCGCCATCCCGAATACCGGGATGAAGAACAGCAGGCCGAACAGCAGGCCCCAGAACATGCCCCAGGTCGCCCCGCGGCCGACCATGTGGTGGGTCGTGTGCGTGTGGTATTTGCCTTCCTGGTCCCGGACGATCACCGCGATCGCGTCGGGCTGGATGATCAGGTCCTGGGCCAGCCGCCGCGCCTCGGCGGCTGCCTCGTCGGCGGTGGCCTCGTCGGGGTAACCGATCGCGATCAGGTCAGACATTTTGTCTCACTTCCCTGAAGTGTCTACTGGTCAGGCCTAGTCCAGCAACTAACCCGACGTGGCGGTCCACCCGTGGCGGGTGAATACGGCGGGGCGCGTCAGATCAGCTCGAGCTGCCGCGCGCGGCGGACTGCCTCGTTCCGGTGCGAGGCAGACAGCTTGCGGTAAATGCTCCTGAAGTGGGTCTTGACCGTGTTCACCGAGAGGAACATCTCCGCGGCGATCTCGGCCGTGCTGAGCATTCCCGACGCGTGCGTGAGCACTTCCCGCTCGCGCGCGCTGAGCCGCTCGACGACCAGTGGCGCCGGCGGGGCGGCCGGGAGCATTTTGACCGGGACCGTGCCGGGTGTTATGACGCTGGGCCCGAGCAGCTCACGGTAGGGCTGGACCAGCTCGGGGTCGCGCCGCAGCACTTGCCGCAGCCAGGCGCGTTCCATGACGAAGGGCAGCCTCACCTGTTCCGGTTTGGCCAGCCGCAGCGCGCGCTCCAGGCAGCGACGGCCGTGGGCGCCGTCTCCGGCCGTGTAGCTGAGCCGGGCCTCGGCCAGCGCCACGTCGAGCTGCTGGAATCCCGGGCCCACCGGATTCAGGGCGCGCCGGGCGGATCGCTGATCTCCCGCGGTCAGCCAGGCGTGGACGAGCGCCGCCGCGGCGTCGGGTCCCGTGCCGGCGCGCTGCGCCGTGGCCACGGCCGCCGGCGCATCGCCGGCTGCCGCCCGGGCGCGTGACTCGAGAACGGTCAGCATGAGCTCGAGCCAGGCAGGCGGCGACGGTGACCAGTCCTGGCAGGCCTGCCGGATCATGTCCGTCGCGGGTGTTGCCTGGCCGCCGGCCAGCCGCCGCTGCGCCGCGACCACGCAGGCGAGCGCGCTGACCAGCTTGTCCGGGCGGCTTCGCAGGGCTGCCTCGGCCAGCTTCAGCCGGGCGTGCGCCTCCTGAGCGTCACCTTGCTGCAGGCACACCCAGGCCAGCGCGACGCTGGCCGCCGGGATGACGTCCTCGGTGAGGTCGCCACCGCTGCTCAGTGCCTCGGCCGCCTCCCCGGCCAGCTCGACGGCGCGGCTCAGCCTTCCTCTCAGGGCTTCCACCAGAGCGAGATACCCGAGGCAGCCGGCTCGTTCGTACGCGGTTTCCGTCGCGGGCACGGCCGCGGCGTCGGCGAAGCGCACGGCGGCGGCGTCGAGCCGGCCGGCCCATGTCTCGACCACCCCGCAGTCCGCTATGACCTGGGTCTGGACTTCCGGATGCCGGGCCCGGACCTCTTCGGGCAGCTCGGTCATCACGTCCTCAGCGCGCCGCGCTGCGGTCGTCGCCATCTCGAGGTCCCCGGTGCGGCGGGCCAGTTCCAGCTGGATCAGCGCCGCAGCCAGCCGGGCCGGGATCTGGTCGTCGGCCTCCGGGTGCCCGAGGATGTCCTCCGCGGCCGCGAGCTGAGCAGCGGCTGCCTCATGTGCACCCTGGCGCAGCGCGATGGCCGCCATCACGAGCAAGGGCTGCGGTTGCGTCCACACCGCATCAGGCGGCATGGAACGGAATGCCTCGGCCAGCGGCTGATGTCCGCGCAGCTCGATGAGCTGCCCGATGGCGAACTCGTCCACGACGACGTCGGCGGCGAGCGGCCAGTCGCCGGATTGGGCGGCATACCGCACGGCGTCGCCCAGCCGTCCGTGGCGCTGGCACCACCGCGCCGCGCGCCGGTACAGGTCGGGTATCTGCTCGCCGGACTCGACCCTCAGCTTGAGACGCAGTACCGCCCCGAGCAGCGACTGGTAGCGATACCACCCCTGCCCGAGCGGGCGGACGAACGCGCCCGCTCGCGCCAGCACGGGCAGCGCGTCTGCCCCGGCCCGGCCATCGGTCAGCTCGGCGGCGAGATCGGGGCTGACGCTGTCCAGGATGCTGGTCCGCAGGAGCATGTCGCGAACCGCGGGGACCTGGGCGTTGAGGAATTCGTCCACCAGATAGCTGGTGAGGGCGCTGTCCCCCGTTTCCAGCTCCTTCGCGAACTGCTCAGGGTCAGAGCTTCCCTGCAGGGAAATCGCGGCCAGGCGCATTCCCGCCGCCCAGCCCTCCGTCCGCCCGGTAATGCGTTCCAGGGCCGGGACCGACAGCGTGACGCCGTGATGGACCAGCAGCACACCGGATTCCTCCATGCTGAAGGCCAGGTCATCGGCCCTGATCTCGGTTAGCTGGCCGGCCAGCCGGTACCGGTGCAACGGCAGCAGCGGATCCGCTCGCGATACCACCATCAGGTGCAGCCCGGGCCAGGCATTCCTCAGCACGTAGGCGAGTCCGTCCAGGACGGCTGGTTCAGTCAGCAGATGGAAGTCGTCCAGGACGAGCACCACCGGTGGGTTCTGGGCGGCTAGCGTTGATGCCAGCCGGACCAGGAACGTGTGATCCACGGCCATGCGTCCCGGCCCGGGCACTACCTGCGGCGCGGCGATGCCCGACTTCCGCAGGGCGGCCACGACGTACGACCAGAACATCCTGGGCCGGTTGTCGTAGTCGTCGGCGTTGACCCAGGCCAGAGTGCATGGATAGCTGGTCGACGTGGCCCACGCCGCGACGGCCATGGTCTTGCCCGCACCAGGTGGTCCGGTCACCGAGGTCAGCGGGCCTCGCGCGCCATCGGCGAGGAGCTTGTCGATGCGCGGGCGGATGACTGCCCAGCCCGGCACGGCCGGCATCGTGACCTTCGACGTCAGGACAGGGTCGCCGGGATCCCCGCTTCCTTGGAACCGGGCTGTCCCGTGCGCGCCGTGGCTAGATGCCCTCATCTCTCTCATTCCCATCTCGGCGGGCTAACCCTCCGCACGTCCGTGCCCCCGGCGCGGGATGAAAGTTCATCACCCCGGGCCATCGCATCGTCCCGGCGGAGTATCACCCGCCATGAGTGGAGCGCGCGATGCCCGCCAGAAGGGACCGTAGGGAGTGCCTGGCCGTGAAGATTCCTACTAGCGAGGGGCTACGGTGCCATCGTCCTACTATGAAATCCGGGTGGCCGGGACCCTCCCACCCGAGGTTCTGCTCGACTTCGAAAGGCTTACCGCATCGGTCGAGCCGGTAGAGACAGTCGTGCATGGCCCGCTGCGGGATCAGGCTGCGCTGAACGGGTTGCTCGCCCGGCTCCAGACGTTCGGTATCGAGGTTCTTGAGATCCGGCGACTGCACGGGACGGATCCGTCCGGTGACGAGCGCCGTCCGTGACGGCCCAGGCGTTCCTGCTCAGGATCCGGCTCCCACCGGAAGATCCGAGCCGTTCTGCTGCCAGGCCTGCGCTCCGGCGCTCATGGCCACCCTGGCCTGGGACAGCTTGTTCCTGGCCAGCTGGCTGACCGGCACGTCCATGTCGTTGACCCACCGCCGGGTAGACGACATCATGTGGCCTGCGCCCACGGCCAGGCCGGCCAGGGCGATCATGGTGCCTCCTCCGACCATCGCAGCGCTGACGATCAGGTAAGCCGTCCGGAATTGCGGCCCGCCGCTGCCATTTGCGTCGTTACTCATGGCCCCCATCCTCTGCTTCCGACCTGGTGATCACTGTGCTTAACCCGGGTGACCCCCGGATCACCCATCCAGGGTGAACGGTATTTTGCGGCTGTCCCGCATCACACGCAGCGGGTGATGTGCCCGCCGTCCGGTCCTGCGACCGTGGCCGTATAGCCGGACCGAAGGAGCGACCCGCAACCTCGACCGCCAGCTCAAATGACGCCGCTGGGTCTCAGTGCGAGTGAATTCCAGCCGCCCGGGCAGGAGGGGCCATGCTCAGGATGATCCTCAACGTGATCTGGCTGATCTTCTGCGGCCTGTGGATGGCTGTCGCGTACGTCCTCGCCGGCCTGGTCGCCTTCATCCTGATCATCACCATCCCCTTCGGGATCGCCTCCTTCCGCATCGCCGCCTACGTGCTATGGCCGTTCGGCCGGACGATCGACCGGCATCCGCACGCCGGCGTGGCCTCGGTGATCGGGAACGTGCTCTGGATCGTCCTGTTCGGCTGGTGGCTGGCGCTCGGGCATCTGATCGCCGGCGTCATGCTGGCGATCACGATCATTGGCATCCCGCTCGCGGCCGGCAGCTTCAAGATCATCCCTATCACGCTTGCGCCGCTTGGGGTCCGCATCGTGCGGACTGACCGCGCGTACGCCGAAGTGGCCTAGGGCGGGCCGTCTCGTGCGCCTGCCGTGGCCTCCGCCGTGGCCGCTGTCATGCGCTTTGCGCGGATATGAGTGTTTCGCCGGAAATAATCGGCTTGGCGGCAAGAATGACTCTAGACTCTTTAAATCTCCTGCCCGGCGACTTAGGGTGGGCGGACACATCACTTTGCTCGTCCCGGGCCTTGTGGGCGGCCGGATCATGGTGCCGGGGAGATTTCGCTTATGACGAACGGACTGCGCGACTCGCGGGTGATAGTGCCGCAGCTTCCGCCGCGGTACGTCACTCGTCCTCGCCTGCTCGCTCGCCTTGACGGCGCCGCCGACCGGCCTCTGACCCTGCTGTCTGCCGGTCCGGGGGCCGGCAAGACGGTTCTGCTCGCCGACTGGGTGCGCCGTGGCGGTGTCCCGGTTGCCTGGCTGAACCCGACGCCTGCCGACGCGGAGCCGCGCCGGTTCTGGCGCCTGCTCGAGACCGCGCTGCGCGACAGCCACGGTGCCGGCACCGGTTCGTCCGTGGAGGGGTCGCGGGCGGCAGGCATCGACCTGGTCCAGGCGCTGTTCAGCCGGATACCCGAGCCGGCGGACCCGCTCGTCGTGATCATCGACGACGCGCACGTGCTCGTTCACCCCGAGGTCCTGGCCGGCCTGGACAGCCTGATTCGCGGCGGGCATCCCGGCCTGCGGCTGATCCTGGCCGCGCGCAGCGACCCCCTGCTGCCGCTGCACAGATACCGGCTGGCCGGCCAGATGCACGAGTTGCGCGCGGCGGACCTGGCCATGAACGATGCTGAGATCGCCGAGGTCCTGAGTGCCCACGGGATCACCCTCCAGGACTGGGATGCCAGCGTCCTGGCCGCGCGGACCGAGGGATGGGCGGCTGGCGTGCAGCTGTCCGCCATGCGGATGGAGGGGGCTGAGTATCCCGCCGATTTCGTCTCCGAGCTGGCGCTCGATCCGGGCAGCATCGGTGAGTACCTGGTCAACGAGGTCCTGCGCGAGCAGCCGGAGCCGCAGCGCAAGCTGCTGATAGAAACCAGTTTCCTGGACGAGGTAACGGGCCCTCTCGCCGACGCGGTGACCGGCATGACCGGCTGCGGGGAGATGCTCGCCGGGCTCGCGCGGGCCAACGCGTTCGTCATTCCGCTCGATGCCGCCCAGGAGCATTACCGCTACCACGAGCTATTCGCGGAGATCCTCCGCTACCTGCTGAAACGGCAGAGTTCCGAGGCTTTCCGCGGGCTGCAGGAGCGTGCGGCAGCCTGGTTCGAGGGAAGCGGCGATCTCAGCAGCGCGCTGTACTGGGCCACGCAGGCCGGCAACCGGCATCGCGTCGCCAGGCTCCTGGCCCGCGGCGGGCTCGCGCACGCGTTCGTGCACCGCCAGGACCTGTCGGGTCTCGGGCTCAGGGAACTGCTGCCGCTGCGGCCGCCCGCGGGCGCCACGGGGATCCGGGCGGCCGAGTTCGCGGTGGCCGACGCCGTGCTCGAGATCGTTTTCGCCAGCGCCAGCTCTGCACCTCGCCTGCGCAAGAGCTTGCCCGCGCTGAAGTCCGACGCTGTCCTGGCGGATCCGGAATTGCTCCTCACGTGCGGCATTGTGGAGTTCCTCGTGGGGCAGCGAGCCTGCGATGCCGGGGCCGTCGATGCGGCCGCCCGCCAGCTGCTCACCAGTGGCGGCGATGGGCCGGTGACACCGGGTCTGCCGGCGGCTGTGCTGCTGGCCCAGGCGAGCACCCACCTGTGGCACGGCAGGCATGAGGACGTCGGCGTGCTCCTCGACGGAGCCCTGGCCGAGGCCCGGCAGGACGCCATGCCAGGCCTCGAACTCGAGGTGCTCGCCATGATGGCGTTCGTGGAGAGCTACCGGTCGCGGACGAACCACGCCAGCGATGCGGCCGCGCGCGCTCATGCCTTGAGCAGGCACAAGAACCTGAATATCCCGCCGGTCCTGGAATTTGCGTCAGCGATGCGTTCCCTGATCGCCGGTGACGTCAGCGGCCAGAAGGGGCTGATTCCGCGGATCCTGCTGCCTGACGTGGTGGGCTCGGATCCCGGCATGGCGATCGCGCTCACCCTCGTTCAGGCCAGCGTGCTGCTGCTGCGCGGCGAGGTGAACGAGGCGCGGGTGATGCTGCACGAGGTGGGACGCCCGATCCCGCCCCTGCTCGCCGTTCTGCGTGACGGCATGCTGGCCGACCTGGACACCGCGCTGGGCCGGCCGCGCGCGGCGCTCCGGCTGCTCAGGGATTACCGCAACACCGAATTCTCCGTGCTGACCGAGATGCCCCGCGCCCGGGCCTTCCTGGCGCTGAACGAGCTGCGTAACGCGCAGGACTGCGTCCGCAGCGTGCTGGCCACTCCCAGTACTCAGTCGGGCCGCTTCTCGCTCGTGGAGGCCATGCTGTACGACGCCCAGATCGCGCAGCTGAGCGGTGATCCCGGTCGTGCGATCGAGGTCCTCGTCCGGGCCCTCGAGGTGGCCCGGGGAGACATCATCCTTCCGTTCGTGCAGGTGAAGAACACTTTCACTGAGCTCCTGGCCAGGCACCCCAACGTCGCCGCCCAATGGCCGGTGCGTGACCCGCGGATGTCGGCCGGGCCGGCCGAGCCGGCCGCCGAGCCCTCGGCGGCGGCCGGCCAGGAGCTGCCCGATCCGCTCACCCAGCGTGAGCTGACCATCCTGAGCCTGCTGTCGACCAGCATGTCGAACTCAGAGATCGCCGACGAACTGTGCCTGTCGGTGAATACCGTCAAGACCCACCTGGCCGCTATTTACCGCAAGCTTCCCGCCAGCCGCAGGCGCGAGGCCGTGTCGCGGGCACGCCAGCTTGAATTGATCTGAACTGCCGGTTGAGCTGATCTGAACTGCCGGTTGACCTGGTCTGAACCGCCGGAATATATCCACCTTCACCCGGCACGCATGAAGCCAGGTGGGCATCCGGTTGCCAGGATCGCGGGTAACAGCCAGGCCGCCCCTAGCCGTGAGGAGGCGTGATGGCCGCTCTGCTCAGCGGGACCGCCGGCACCGGTGTCAGCTGCGAACTTTGCGTTGATAGCCGATGTGACGCCGGGGCCGTACTCACCGGGCAATAACTCATGGTCGTCGCGTCCCGATGAAAGCTCTGCCCACTTACGAGATCCGGATCGCGGGCCGGGTCGACAAGACCACGCTCGCGTCGTTCGCGGGCCTGCCGGTGAGCTTCCGCGACGAGACCACGGTCATTACCGGCCAGTTCGACCAGGCTGCCCTGCACGGCATGCTCGAGATGATCCGGTCGCTCGGCCTGGACCTGCTGGAGGCCCGCCGGATCGGTGCCGCACCGCCGCGGGATGTTTCCGGGGCGACGGATCATGGCCAGCACGATAAAACCGGGCCGGATCCTGGAGGGAGATCCCGATGACCAGCCATGTCTACAAGATCAGGGTCATCGGCTCCCTCGGTCCGGCGACCCGTGAGGCGTTCGCCGACATGCTGGTGGAGACCGAGCAGACCGTCACGCTCTTGTCCGGTCAGCTCGACCAGCCCGGCCTGCACAATGTGCTGGACCGGGTCCGGGCACTGGGCCTGGAGCTCATCGAGATCAAGCAGGCGCGGGATTAGCCCGGATGAGCAGGGTCACCCCCCGCGGCCGGTGCTGCGGCCGCTGGCCACGCGATCCAGCCGGACCAGTTCGAAGCCGAGTGACATGAGCCGGTTCAGCGTGCCGTACAGGGCGGCCTGATCGAGGTAGCCGGTCAGTACGGTCGTCGTTTCGTAGGATTCGATCTTGAAATCATCGAACGCCTCACGCCCGACGTCGCCCAGGCCACCGGAGATCGTGATCTGGTAGCTGTACGGGTGCACATCGCCTCCGTATGGACATCGGTGCTCCTGGCACCGGGGACGCTATCAGCAGATCCCGCCCGGTTACCCGGCCTGGGCATAACTATGCTCAGGGCTTTACAGCGGATTCAGGCGGGAGGCATAATTCAGCTTTCACCGGGGCCCCCGCGATCATCGTGCCCGGGCGTACAGGTATGCCAATGGGTTATTTCCTGGCGTCAGCTGTACGCAGCTGGGCGTCGCGCATCGCACGGGTTACGGAGGTAAGGTGCCTGTGTACCGGTACCGGATCACCGTCTCGGGTGTACTGGGTGAGGTTGGCCGTGAAGTCCTCGCAGATCTCCAGATCGCGGGTAACGGCGCGGATACGGTACTGACCGGCGATCTCGACGAGGCCGCCCTGTACGGCGTGCTCAACCGCCTCCTGGTGCTCGGCCTGGAACTCGTCGAGCTGAAGCGCAGCCCCGCGCCCGATGGCCTCACCCGCGGAGAATGAGGCCAGGCCGGGGTCATCCGAGCCGGCGCACAAGGTGCTCGCCAACCCGGATCGCGTTGGCCATGGTGGTGAGAGCCGGTCCTACCGCTCCCACGCTCGGCAGGAAGCTCGCATCCGCCACGTACAGATTGTCAAGCTCGTGGGCCTTGCAGTGGACGTCGAGCACGGACGTCGCCGGATCAGTGCCGAAACGGCAGGTCCCGGCCTGATCGGCGACACCCGCACCGGTCCCGTCCATGGCCGTCAGGGTCTCGCCGCGGACGAGGTGAAGACCCGAACGACTCAGCATCGACTCGAATTCGTGCAGGAGACGTGCGGCCTCGCAGCGATTGGTGGCGGCGTAGGCCAGATGCGGGTGGTTCCCGCGGTCCAGGGTCACGCGATTGCCCGGCAGGGGAAGATCCTCGGTCATGAGCCGGAACCCGACTGCTTCCGGGGCCAGGTGGGGAGGGCTGGGCAGTATCTGGATGCTGCCCAGCGGCCATCGCCGTGCGTGGCCGGCCGGGTACATGGGCCTTCGTGACTCGTCGGCCAGGTAGAACGCGTTGATGCCCAGCGTCGGGGAGAAAACCGTCTCGTTGGGCTTCTCGCCCAGAGCCGCTACGTCGACGACGCAGTGGCACATATAGTTGCGGCCGACCTGGCCGGATCCGTTGGCCAGCCCGGCCGGATGCCGCTGCGATGCCGACCGGAGCAGTATCTTCGCGGAGTTGACCGCCCCCGCGGCCAGGACGACGATGTCGCCCCGGTACTCCTCGCGGACCCCGTCGCGGCGGACTATCACCCTGGTGACCGACTGGCCGCGCGGATCGGTCTCCAGTTTCGTCACCTCGGCGTTGACGAGCAGGGTGACGTTCAGCCTGCCGAGCAGCGGCCTGACCGCGATGACGTCGGCGTCGGCCTTGGCGTGCACCAGGCACGGAAAGCCGTCACAGGTGCCGCAGCGGAGGCACAGGGTCGTTGGCGGGTTCCCCTCGTCGAGCATGACGCCACGGGGGACGTGAAAGGGGTGATATCCGGCCCGGTCCAGGTCATCGGCTATTTGCTGAATCAGGGGTTCATGGGAAACCGGTGGCCACGGGTACTCTTCCGACCAGTGGCCCTCGGTTGGATCCTCGCCGTGCAATCCCCGTACCTGATAGAGCCATTCGGCCTTGGAGTACCAGGGCTCGAATTCGTCATAGCTCAGCGGCCAGGCCGGCGAGATGCCGTCCATGTGCGCGATCTCTCCGAAATCCGCCGGGCGGAGCCGGGACAAGTCTGCGCCGTAGAGCTTGGTGGCCCCGCCGACGAAGTAGTGCACCCGCGGCTCGAAGGAATTCCCCGCGGCGTCGTACCACGTGTCCTGCGAGACGTAGCGGCCACCGGTCAGCACCTGAAGGGGCTGCCAGTTACACAGTTCCCGCGGCAGGAAATTTCCGCGTTCGAGGAGCAGGATCCGTTTCCCTGACATCGCCAGCGTCCGCGCCAGCGTTCCGCCGCCGGCACCGCTTCCGATGACGACGGCGTCGTAATGGTCCGTCACGCCGTTGCCGTCGCGTCTGTGCTCTGCGGCCTGCGGGCCGCCTGCCGGATCCGCAGGCCGCCGGCGATCTCGAACAGGCCCTGGAAGATGAACCAGATCCCGATCAGGACGGCGAGCACCTTGACCGACTCCGTCGGCACCGCGGTGATCACGATTCCGCCGACCAGGCTGAAGATCCCGAAGAAGATCCACCAGCCGCCGCCCTCGCGGGAGCCGCCGGAGAAGCTTACGATCAGCGCAATCACGCCTTGCACGATCCAGGTGATCCCGATTATCAGGCCGATGAGCGCCACGGTGAGATGCAGGTGACGGAGCATCACCACGCCGATCACTATGAGCAGGAGACCGGAGATACCCATCCATACGCGGTGGGCCTCGTTGCCGCCGAACACCCTGATCAGGTGGAAAAGCCCAGAAGCGATCAGGAGCAGGCCGAACAGGACGGAGATGACGTTGACGGTCGCGCTTGGGTAGAACGTCACGATCAGCCCGAGCGTCACCGTGATGACGCCGAGGACAATCGTCGCCTGCCAGCTATTTACCGCCGCCGCTTCCGTGCCAACTTCGTTGAGTTGCATGAAACCCACTTTCTTGCCCGGAGCGTTAGTGCGGATTTCTTGCCCGGAGCGTTAGCGCGGAGATATCTCAATGGTGAAACCGGTCGGTGTATTGGGCATCACCCGGAGCGGGTGATCGCCGGCCAGCCGAGTTTACTCCTGCGTTAAGCCGTGGGATGCATAGCTGCCAAGTTCAGCGCGGAGTCTCTGCCGGGCCCGGTGCAGGCATGACTTCACGCTGCCGATCGGGATACCGGTGACGGTGGAGATCTGCTGGTAAGCGAGTCCCTGGAGATCGGCGAGAAAGACGACCGTCCGGTACCGGTCCGGCAGGGCCCGCAATGCCGCGATGAGATCGGCGCCCAGCCGGTATCTGAGCATCTGGTCTTCGGCCGAGCCGTCGTGCGACTGGACCCAGCAGCAGCTGCGGGCTGGTGAAGTCGGCGGGGACGAACTGCGGTCCGGAGCGGGTTTTCCGGTAGCCGCTGATGAACGTATTGATCATGATCCGGCGCAGCCATGCCTTCAGGTTCGTTCCGGGCTCGAACCGGTCGTGTGCTGCAAGTGCCTTCGCGAATGTCTCCTGCACGAGGTCTTCGGCGTCCAGGACATTGTGGGTTATCCGGAGGGCCGCGGGGTACAAGGCCGCGGCATAAGCCCGGATCGCATCTTCAGTCCACAGCGCGTCCGCGAATATCGCCATTTCTGGCTCCAGATTCTGGGCGTCGATGTCCTGGCTGGCTTACGCCGCGGCGCCTGTCCTGATGCTGGCCGGCCGCTAGAACGGTGCCGGGATATGCCGCAGCGGCAGGTCCGGCTGCACGTAGCCGCCGCGTGGCTGCCGTCTGGGCAGCTTGATGTCCCGGTGCGGAAACGGCTTGTACGGGACCTGACTCAGCAGGTGGCTGATGATGTTGAGCCGGGCGCGCTTCTTGTCGTCGGCGTTGGCGATGTACCAGGGAGCCCACACGGTATCGGTGGCGGCGAACATCGCGTCCCGTGCCCGGGAGTAGTCGTACCAGCGGCTGTAGGACTTCAGATCCATCGGTGACAGCTTCCATATCTTCCGTGGATCGTGGATCCGGCTCTCCAGCCGCCGGGTCTGCTCGTCGGGGCTGACCTCCAGCCAGTACTTCAGCAGCAGGATCCCCGAATCGGTCATGGCCTTCTCCCAGGCCGGCACCAGTTCGAGGAACCGCTCGGTCTCCTCCGGCTCGCAGAAGCCCATCACGCGCTCCACGCCCGCCCGGTTGTACCAGCTGCGGTCAAAGATCACGACTTCGCCGGCCGCCGGGAAGTGCTGGATGTACCGCTGGACGTACATCTGCGACTTCTCCCGCTCGGTCGGGGTGGGCAGGGCGACGATCCGGAAGACGCGCGGGCTCACCCGCTCCGTGATCCGCTTGATCGTGCCCCCCTTCCCGGCGGTGTCGCGGCCCTCGAACACGACGCAGATCTTGGCTCCCGAGTCCTTCACCCATTCCTGCATGGCCACGAGCTCCCCGTGCAGGATCCTCATCTGGCGCTCGTATTCCTTGCGCTTCATCTTCCCCGCATGACCAGCGTCGGCCTGCTCCCCGGCGTCAGACGAGGGCGCCAGGGCCGTCGCGTGGTTCCGGCCGTGCCCGTCCTTCCCCTTCTTCTTGGCCATTTCGCCACCTCCGGTTAGTTCGGTGCCTGGATCTGGTTGGCCTGCGACCGGGCTGGGCCTGCCAGGTGCCGCAGCCTGGCCCAGTTCACCGGGGGCTTGGGCGCGGGGATGCCAGGACGGTCACGTGGCACCCAGACGCGGAGCGCTCCGGGGGAGACCGTGCAGGTCACCGGCGTCGACATCAATATCGATTCGCCGTCGACGCCGACCGGGATCTGCGGCTCGTCGGAGGTGATCTTGATCTGCTCCGTGGTCAGCACCTTCAGGCCGGTGGCATTCTTGCCCCGGAGCAGGCCAGCGGCCTGCCAGGCGCTGCTGACTTTGACACTGACCACCCCGAGGACGCCGCGATCCAGCCGCGAGCGGCGGCTCAGTCCGGCGATGTCGCCTGTTCCGTAAGGGTTGTTGGACACCAGCAGGGCCTGCGGCGCGTCGAGGAGCGTGCCGCCCGCCTGCGCGTGCAGGTGGGCTCCGCGGTGGCCCTGCAGCAGGTCGGGCAGCGTGTTGAGCGTCGTGTCCAGTTTGTCGCCGCGGTAGGCCGGAGTCTCGACGACTTCGGCGTACGCGCCGAAGGACGCGTTGTTGACGAATGTCTGGTTGTTGATGACCCCGAGGTCGATGCGCAATTCGACGGCGTCGGACAAGGCGGCCAGGCACGCCGACGGATCCTCGCGGTCCAGCCCGAGATCGAGCGCGAAATGGTTGCGGGTGCCGGCGCTGATCACCAGGAACGGAAGGCCGTGCTCGGCGGCGATGCCGGCCACCAGGGCCTGAGTGCCGTCGCCGCCGGCGACGCCGAGGAGGTCAGCGCCCTCGGTCACGGCCCTGCGGGCCACCTCGGCGACGTCGATGTGCGCTGGGCCTTCGAGCAGGAACACCTCGGCTCCGAGGGCCTCGGCCTTGCGCTTCAGGTCGAACTTCCCGACCTTCCCGTCACCGGACTTCGGGTTCATGATCAGGTATGGGCGCCGGGGCGGCGGCTGGGCCGGGCGTTCGGGCATCCGCCAGTCCTCCTGGTCCCCGGCCAGGGCCAGGCGTGCCGTGACGCCCGCCAGGAGCCAGACCGCGGCGGCCGCAATGGCCACCCACAGCAGGTTCCGGAAGGCGTAGACGATGATCACGGCGACCGGCGCGAGGACGAAGGCCGCGAGTGCCAGCCAGCGCAGAAGCCCCCGTCTGGAGAGGAACACGTACCCGGCGGCCAGGCTTACGACCGCGGCGACCAGGGCCACGGCGAACATGGCCAGGCTGGCCAGCCCCGCGAAGACCACCAGGATCACGATTGCCAGGCCGGCCAGCACGAAGCTGAGGCGCGCCAGCCAGCGTGACGCACCCGTGCTCCGCGGGCCCGGCCCCGTCGTCTCGGCTGACATCGTCAGGAGCCCATCGACTAGTTGGGCCGGCTGATTTATCCCCAGCAGCATGGCGGCGAATACGACCAGCCCGTAGCCTTCGCCGCGGTTCTCGCCCCTGGCCCGCTTCATTGTTGCCGAGGTCATTTCCGCCTCCAGGTCACCCAGGTCACCGTCGCTGGAACGCTGGCTTCCCACCCTGCCGGGCCAGCGCGGATTGTCGTCACCCTCCCGCGGGTGATTCGCTGGCCACAGTCGGCCCGGGCCTCCTAGCTGCGCGGATGATGGCATCGGCGCTCCCGGCCCGCGGCCGGCCCGGGCCGGTCACCTCCCGGGCGGCGCTGCCACCAGGCTCACGTCGATGACGTCGAGCCCCAGGCTGCTGATCCGCTCCATCAGGCCGGACAGCGCGCCCCGGTCCGGCAGCTCAGCCCGGAGCGTGGTGGTGCCCGGGCCGATGGTGATCTCGCAGTCGTCGAACTCTGCGCGCAGCGTGGTGCCCGCCTGCCCCAGGAACGTGATTTCGTAGGTTTGTGTTTGCACCGGGTATCTGCCTCCCGGGCGTTCAGATCATCCGTGCCCTCTAGTCATCCGTGCCCTCTAGCATGTCGCGCGCTCGGCTCCCGGTGATCGCCCTTACGAGGGTGACCCTGGATCCCGCCGCCAGGTTCCGCGCGGTCGCAGGCCCGCCGCGGCGGCGGCATGCGGCCGCCGCCGCGCTTCGCCCGCCGAGGATGAGGCCCGCGCCCCGCCCCCGGTGCTGCAATGAGGACGCGCCTCATGATCGGCAGGCGCGTACCGAGGCTTGACGGCCGGGAGCGGCTCGAGGGCCACCGAGCAGGAACAGGGCAATGGGCGGCCTGAACGGTAACCGCGTCTCTTTGGCGGAGAGAGCCACGGCGGGATACAGCTTGTCGCGGGACGCGCGGTTCGCGCTGGCGAAGTTCCGCCCGCCGGCTCTGCCCTCCACGCTCATCACGAGGTCTGCCCTGCATGACCGGCTGACAGCGGGAGCCGATCAGCGGGTGACGATCGTGGTGGGATCGGCCGGGGCAGGCAAGAGCGTGCTGCTTTCTGACTGGGCGGCGGCGCGTCCGCCCGGCCTGACGTCCTGGTTGTCCTGCGACAAGGCGGACGCTGACCCGGTGCGGTTCTGGGCCGGCTTCATCAAGGCGCCACGGGCGATCGAGCCGGGGTTCGGTGCCGATGCCGCTGAGCTGCTTTCGGTGGACAGGATGATGTCGGCCGACATCACCGCATCGGTCGCCAACGACGCCGCCAGGCTGCCCCCTGGCTCGGCGGTCGTTGTGGACGATTTCCACTATGCGGCCGCCGTCTCGGCTGTGGACATGACCGAGCTCATCGAGCGCTGGCCGGCCGATACCGTCCAGCTGGTGCTGGCCGGCCGTTTTGACCCTCCGCTGCGGCAGCACCGGCTGCGGCTGTCGGACCAGCTGCGCGAGATCCGTGACAGCGACCTGTATTTCTCCCTGACCGAGAGCCGCAGCCTCCTGGCGAATTTCGGTGTCCAGATATCCGATGCTGACCTGACGCTGCTTCACCAGCAGAGCGAGGGCTGGCCGGCCGTCTTGCAGATGGCCGCGCTGTCCCTGCGCGGAACGACCGACCGGGCCCGGCTGGACCGCGTACTGGAGGTCCGCGGCCAGGCGATCGCGGAATACTTCGTCTCCGAGGTCCTCGATCAGCAGCCGGCCGAGATGGCTGAGTTCATGCTGGACACGTCGATTCTCGGGGTTCTGACCGTGGATGCGTGCGCTGCCGTCACCGGCCGGCCGGACGCGGCGGCGCTGCTGCGTGCCGTTGAGACCGCGCACCTGTTCCTGGTGCCACTCGACGATGAACGGACCAGCTTCCGGTATCACCCGCTGGTCCGCCGGATACTGCGGGCCGAGTTGTGCGCCAGGGACCGGTCCCGCGAACCCGCGCTCCAGCTGCGGGCGGCGCAGTGGTCCGAGGCTTCCGGGGACATCCGGCGCGCCGCTCACCATTATCTGGCGGCGCAGCAGACCGACCAGGCGCTGGCGCTCCTGCAGGATCGGGTCGTGCCTGACTTCATGCGCGCCCCGGCGACGCATGCGCCGATGGCGCTGACCACGGTTGACCCGTCGCTGCTGGTGGAAACCCCGGAACGCCTGCTGGGCCTGGCTGCCGAGCTGCTGTTGTCGGGCGACACGGCCCGTGGTGGCGAGTACCTTGACCGGCTGGAGAAGGCCGGCAACGTTCCGGCCGGCTCCAGGCTGGCCGCCCGGTTCGCGGCGTTTCAGGCGTTCCGCTACGGGGTGACCGGCCAGCTGGAGAAGGCTGTCGGTACAGCCAACGACGCACGGGCCATCCAGCGGACGCAGCTCGCCGACGAATGGAACGCCGTCGCCCCGCTCATCCTCATCCGCGTGCAGAACTGCCTGCATGATTTCGCTGCGGCCGAACGTGAGGTGGAGATAGCCCTGGCCGCACCTGACGTCGGCGAACCGGTCAGGCTCGTGATGGTGCCGGGTTCGCGGGCGCTGGCCTGGCTTGAGGCCGGCCACCTGGCCCGGGCCGCCGATGCGGCCAGCGCCGCCGACGCCGATGCCCGGCGGCTGGGGTTCAGCCGGCATTTCTTCGCCGTCGACTATCTGCGCGCACTGTCCGGCCTCGCGCTGGAACGCCGCGACCTCGGGACCGCGGAGCAGCTCACCGAGCAAGTGCTCTCGATTGCCGAGCAGCGCCAGCCGCTCTTCGAATTCCTGGCGCTGCTGGACCGGGCGCGGATCTGGGCGGCCCGCGGCCAGGTCCGCGACGCGCTGGCGACTCTCGGAACGGCACGCGAGGCTGTGACCGGAGCCAGCGCGTCCCTGCTGGCCTGGGCCGACGAGCAGGAAGCACTGCTCCGCCTGGCACTGGGTGACCTGCGCTCCGCGGCCGAGCTGGCCAGCGGCCTGCCCGCGGTCCACCGCAGCCTGCTGCAGGCCAGGATCGCGCTGTCGGCCGGTGATCACCCTTCCGTGCGGGAGAATCTGAAGGAAGCCGCGCTCGGCGACCTGACGCCACGCCAGGCCCTGGTGCGCCAGGTACTGCTGGCCGCTGCGGCTATCGAGCGGGGCGATCCGGCGGCCGCGAGCCTGTTCGGAAGCGTTCTGCACACAGCCCGCGACCAGGGCTTTCTCAACACCGTTATCACCACCGCACCGCAGGTCACCGGCTATGTGGTCGAGCATGCGGCCCAGTTGCGGCCAGACTCTTTCCTCGAGCGCCTGGTTGCCGGGGCGCTCGAGGTGCGCGCTGCCCTGCCCGGCACCGCCCCGTCCAGCCGGGTGGTTACCGAGCCCCTGACGGCTGCCGAGCAGCGCATCCTCACGCTCCTGCCGGCCAGCAGCTACCTGCAGATCGCGGACACGCTCTACATTTCGCGCAACACGGTGAAGACCCATCTGCGGTCGATCTACCAGAAGCTCGGCGTGGCATCACGCTCCGAAGCCCTCGAACGGGCCGTCGACCTGCGCTTGCTCTGACCCCGCGGCCCGCTGGCCGGAATCACCCTCAGTTGGGTGACGACCTCACCAGACCGCTCGAACAGTATCGAAACCGGCCCGGAGGAGGCTTGCTGATGCGGATCGTGATCGCCCTGGGCGGGAATGCGCTGCTGCGACGCGGTGAACCGATGACCACAGAAGTGCAGCGGCAGAACGTCAGGGTCGCGGCCCAGGCGATTGCGCCGCTGGCCACCGGGCACAGCATCGTGGTCGTGCACGGCAATGGCCCGCAGGTGGGCCTGCTTGCGCTGCAGGCCGAATCGTACGACGGTGCCCCTCCGTACCCGCTGGACGTCATGGACGCGGGCACCCAGGGCATGATCGGTTACCTCATCCAGCAGGAACTGCGGAGCCTGCTGCCGCCGGACCGCCAGGTGGCGACCTTGCTCACCATGGTCGTGGTAGATCCAGGCGACCCGGCGTTCGCCCACCCGGCGAAGTTCGTCGGCCCGGTCTACGACAAGGGCGCGGCCGATGCGCTGGCCGCCAAGAAGGGCTGGGCGTTCCGGCCGGACGGCTCGGCGTGGCGCCGGGTGGTGCCCTCTCCGGAGCCGGTACAGATCCTCGAGCTCGAGCCGATCAGCTGGCTGCTGGAACGGGGGGCCGTGGTCGTGTGCGCCGGAGGCGGGGGTATCCCCACCAGGCTTCCGTCGCCCGGTTCCAGCGCCCTGGTCGGCGTTGAGGCCGTCATCGACAAGGACCTGGCCAGTGAATTGCTGGCCGAGAACCTCCGTTCGGACCTCTTCCTCATGGTCACCGACGTCGACGGCGTGTACCTGGACTGGGGCCGCCCGGAGCAGCGGCGGCTGGGCGACGTGACACCGGGGGAACTGGCCGGCTACGAATTCGCGGCCGGATCGATGGGCCCCAAGGTCGAGGCCGCGACCCGCTTCGTGGCCAGCACCGGCAGGCGTGCGGCGATCGGATCGCTCGCCGACATCGCCGGGATCGTCGCCGGGACCGCCGGCACGAACATCGTCGCGCAGAAAGCGACGGCCAGCGCTGATCCCGGCTCCTAGACCGGCAGGTAAGAAGGTGCATCGCGGATGGGCAGGACCGAGGGAGCCGAACCGTCATCGGCCGGTACGGCGGACAGCAAGCACCTGAGCGTGCGCCAGGCTGCGTTCATCGGGGTCGGGGCGATGGTGGGCGCGGGGATCTTCGCGCTGCTCGGCGCGGCCGGGGAAGTGGCTGGCGCGGCGGTGTGGCTGTCGTTCCTCATCGCCGGCTTCGTCGCGGTGCTGCAGGGATACTCGTTCGCCAAGCTGGGCGCCCGGTACCCGTCGGCCGGCGGGCTGCTGGAGTACGTCGCGAAGGGGACCGGCAACGGCCACTTCACCGGGATCACCGCGTGGCTGACCTACCTGGCCAACGCGATCGTGACGGCGATGGTGGCGGTGTCCTTCGGGAGCTACGCCGCCTCGACGTTCGCCGAGGGGAACGAAGCCTGGATCAAGGTCTTCGCGGCGCTGATCATCATCGTCATGACCGGGGTGAACGTCGTCGGTTCCAAGCTGGTGGCGAACGCGCAGACGGTGATCGTCTACGTCGTGCTCACGATCCTGTCCTTCTTCGCCGTGGTCACGATCGTGAATATGAACCCGTCACTGCTGGCGTTCTCGGGGTATCCGTCCTTCCGCGACATCATCTCGAGCGTTGCGCTGACCTTCTTCGCCTTCCTGGGCTTCGGCATCATCACGTTCACCGCCAAGGACCTGGCCAGGCCGTCCCGGCAGCTCCCCCGGGCGATGTTCCTGGCGCTGGGCATCGCCACCGTCATCTACGTGGCCATCTCACTCGGCGTGTTCGGCACGCTCTCGGTGGACAAGGTGATCTCCTCGGGAGGCACCGCGATCGCGGTGGCGGCCGAGCCCACGCTGGGCCGGGCGGGTTACTGGCTGATGACCGTCACCGCGCTGTTCGCCACCGCCGGAGCCACCAACGCCGGTCTTTACCCGGCCCAGGGTCTTTCCGAGCGGCTGGCGGAGACAGGACAGTTCCCGCCGCTGATGGCGCGCAAGCTCGGCGGGCGGGTGTCGAACGGGCTGCTGATCCAGGCGGTGGTGTGCCTGGTCCTGGCCCTGGTGTTCAACCTGGACGCGATCGCGTCGATCGGCAGCGCCGTCGCTCTGCTGATTTTTACCTTCATCACGGTTGCCCACCTGCGGATTCGCTCCGAGACCGGGGCCAACCTCCCGATCCTGATCCTGGCCCTCGTGGCCGCGGGCGCGGTCCTGCTCACGTTCGTGTTCACCACCCTCATCCACGAGCCCGCCTCGATCGTGACGCTGCTGGCCATCCTGGCGCTCAGCGTCGGCCTGGACTACGGGTGGAAACGGAACCACCCTCACCACCCGCTGGAAGTCCCGGTGGGGCGCTAGGTGCCTGAGGAGCTGAGATGACTGCTACTGCCACCCAGCAGCCCGCCGGCGAGCAGCCCGCCGGCAGGCCAGCATGGTACGCGCTGTCGGCGGAGGATGTGACCGCGCAGGTAGGTGTCCATGTCGAGGAAGGGCTGACGGCCACAGACGCGGAGCAGCGGCTGGCTGAGTACGGGCCGAACGAGCTGCCCAAGGAGCCTCCGCCGAGCATGTGGGTGGTGGCGCGGGCGCAGCTGGTCAACCCGATGAACATCATGCTGCTGATGGTGGTGGTGGCCAGCTTCGCGATCGTTCAGGTCGCCACGGCGCTGGTGGTGCTGGGGCTGGTGGCGTTCAACGTGGTGATGGGCACCAATCAGGAGCTGAAGGCCCGGGCCAGTGTAGAGGCACTGGCCAAGCTCCAGGTGCCCCGCGCCCGGGTGCGCAGATCTGGCCAAGTCGAGGAGATCGACTCGACCCAGTTGGTGCCGGGCGACATCGTCTTGCTGGAGGCCGGTGATGTGGTCCCGGCGGATGGGCGGATCATCTCCTCAGCGACGCTGGAGGTGCAGGAAGCCGCGCTGACCGGGGAGAGCGCGCCGGTGCCCAAGGACCCGGGGACCTTGCCCGAGGGCGAGGTGCCGTTGGGCGACCGGACCAACCTGGTGTTCCAGAACACCCAGGTCACCCGCGGCACGACGGTGTTCGTGGTGACCGGCACCGGTACCGCGACCCAGATGGGCCAGATCGCCAGGATGGTCACGGCCACCAAGCGGTCCCGCTCGCCGCTGCAGCGCGAACTGGACGGCATGACCAAGGTGTTCGGCCTGATCGCCTTCCTGGCGGTGGCCATCATCGCCGTCTTCGGCCTGGTCCGGGGTCAGGACATCACCACCTTGGTGCTGCTGTGCATTTCCACCGCGATCGCGTCCATCCCGACCGGGCTCCCGACGTTCGTGCAGGCCATGCTGTCGTCCGGGGCGCGGCGGCTGGCCGAGGCCAAGGCGGTGGTCAAGTCGCTGTCGGACGTGGAGACCCTGGGCGGGACAACGGTCATCAACTCCGACAAGACCGGCACGCTGACCATGAACGCGATGACCGCGACCACCATGATGGCCGGCGGTGACTGGTACAAGATCGAAGGCCCCGGATACCAGAAGTCCGGCGCCATCCTGGGCGTCGGCGGCGGGAAGACCCCGGACTTCCACCGCCTGGCGCTGGGCCTGGTGCTGTGCACCGATGCCACCGTGGATGGCGAGGGGTCGGTCATCGGCGATCCGACCGAGGCGGCGTTCGTGGTGCTGGCCGCGAAGATGGGCGTCGACGCAGAGCAAACCCGCGAATCCCTGCCCCGCCGCGCTGAGGTGCCGTTCGACTCCGAGTACAAGTTCATGGCCACCTTCCATGACGTCCCCGCTTCGCTGGCCGGCGGGATCATCCAGCAGCCGCACTTCACCAGCGTGAAGGGCGCGCCGGACGTGGTCCTGGAGCGCTGCGGGTACGCCCTGTGGCACGGCGAGGTCGTCCCGGTCGCCGGCGTGCGGGACGAGATCCTGGCCGCCAACCGCAAGCTGTCAGAACGCGGGCTGCGGGTACTCGCGTTCGCCGCCCGCGACCTGGATGACGCGGGCATGACCGCCGCGCTCGCCGACCCGATGAACGCGGTCACCGGCCTCGTCATGGTGGCGCTGGTGGGGATCATGGATCCGCTGCGCACTGAGGCCAGGGACGCCGTCCACGTGGCCCTGGGCGCCGGCATCGACGTGCGGATGATCACCGGCGACCACACCGTCACCGCCCGCGCGATCGCCGACGAACTCGGCCTCGGGCCGGGCGTCATCACCGGCACCGAACTGCAGCACCTGAGCGACGATGAGGTCCTCAGCCGGCTTCCCCAGCTGCACGTGTTCGGCCGGGTGGCGCCCGAGGACAAGCTGCGCCTGGCCAAGCTGATGCAGCAGGACGGCCAGGTGGTCGCGATGACCGGCGACGCGGTCAACGACGCGGCGGCGCTCAAGCAGGCCGACGTTGGCGTGGCCATGGGCAGCGGCAGCGAGGTCTCCAAGCAAGCCGCGAAGATGGTGCTCACCGACGACAACTTCGCCACGCTGGTGCGCGCGGTGGACTATGGCCGCGACATCTACCGGCGGATTTCCACCTATATCCGGATGCAGCTGACGATCTTGTCCTCGGTACTGCAGCTGATGGTCTACGCCACCATCCTGAACATCAACGGCGGCGTCGCCCTGTTCCCGCTGCAGCTGCTGTTCTGCAAGTTCTTCGTGGTCATCACCGTGGTGATCGGGTTCATCGTCGACGTTCCCGATCCCGGGGTGATGCAGCGGCCGCCGCGCAAGCCCGGCACCAAGATCGTCACCCGGCCGTGGGTCATCCGCTGGTTCATCTTCGGGTTCGTGGTCGCCGCCACCGCCCTGTCGGTCCTTGAATGGGGTCCGGGAAAGCCGAGCACCACGCACGCCTCGGTCAACATGACCATGGCCTTCGCCATCGTCTCGCTGTCCGCGGTCAACATCGGCCTGGTCATGCGGCGCGAACGCCAGGCGCCCTGGTCCTCGCCGGTGTTCCCGTACCTGGGCTGGATCATCCTGGGCTGGGTCTTCACCTGGGCCGCCGTGGAACTCAACATGCTCCAGCGGCTGCTCGACACCACCTCACTCAGCGGACGGCAGTGGGTAGTCGTGCTCGCCCTCTCACTCATCGCCCCGGCCGTCGTCGCCGTCGACAAGCTCATCCAGCTGCGCAGCCAGAACAGGGCCCTCGCCAAGGCAGAGGCATAGCCGTTCGGAGGCATAGCCGTTCGGAGGCATCACATGGCTGTCCAGGCTGGAACCACAGGCCCACCCGCCGCCGCGGGCCGGGACTGGTACGCATGCACCCCGGCCGAGGTCGCTGCCGCGGTCGGCGTGGATCCGGACGTCGGGCTCCCCGCGGCGCGGGCGGCGGATCTGCTCGCCGCGAACGGCCCGAACGCGCTGCCGGAGGAGAAATCCACGCCGGGCTGGCTCAGGTTCCTCAACGAGTACCGCAGCTATATGCAGATCATCCTGGTCGCCGCGGCGGTGGTCTCCTTGCTGATCAAGGAGTGGAGCACCGCGATCCTGCTGGTGCTGCTGACGGTGCTGAACGCGGTGGTCGGGCTGCGGCAGGAGGGCAAGGCGGAAAGCGCCATGAACGCCCTCAGGTCGATGATGAAGGCGACTGCCCGGGTGCGGCGGGACGGATCTGAGTCGGTGATCCCGGCCGAGCAGGTCGTGGTGGGCGACGTCGTGCTGCTGTCCGCCGGGGACGAGGTGCCCGCGGACGGCCGGATCGTCGCCGCCAGCGCACTGCAGATCGACGAGTCGGCCCTGACCGGGGAGAGCACGCCCGCGGCCAAGGGCGCGGACACCCTTCCGGCCGGCGAATTGGGGCCCGGCGACCAGCTGAACATGTCGTTCATGAACACGCCGGTCACGCACGGCAGCGGCACCATGATCGTCACCGGCACGGGCTCCGGCACCGAACTCGGGAAGATCTCCAGGATGCTGGCCGCCACGGAACGGGAGGAATCACCGCTGACCCGGGAGCTGAACCGGCTCACCTTGTGGATCGCGGCCGCGGCCGGCCTCACGATGATCGTGATGTTCGCGCTGGGCCGGGCCCGCGGCCGGCCGTGGGACGACCTGTTCGTCGCCGCGGTGTCGCTGGCGATCGCGGCCATCCCTGAGGCCCTGCCGACGGTGACCCAGACGATCCTGTCGCTCGGCGGCGTCGATCTGGCCAAGCGCAACGCGATCGTCAAGGAACTGCCCTCGGTGGAGACGCTGGGGTTCACCTCCGCCATCAACTCCGATAAGACCGGCACGCTCACGATGAACCAGATGACCGCGGTGGAGGTGGTGCACCCAGCCGGCCGGTACACGGTCTCCGGCAGCGGCTACGGCCTGGAAGGCAAGGTTCACCGGGCGGCCGGTTCCGCCGACGCGATCGAGGGCGCGGTCCTGCCGTACCTGGTCGCCAGCGACGCCAGGCTGGTCGATGGCAAGGTCGTCGGCGATCCGACCGAGGGTGCCCTGCTGGTCCTCGGCTACAAGGCCGGGCTGGACATCGACGAGACCAGGAAGGGGCTGCCCCGGCTGGCCACCTTGCCGTTCGACCCGTCGTACAAGCTGATGGCCACCTTCAACTCCGCGACCGACGCCGCCGGCCGGCCGGTAGTGCGGTGCTTCGTCAAGGGAGCAGCGCCGGCCGTGCTGGACCGGGCCGCCAGCGCCCTGTCAGAGGGCGACAGCGTCGCCTGGGATGCCCAGCTGCGCGACCGGCACGTGGCCGACATGGAGCGCATGGAAGGCCTGGGCCAGCGGGTCATGGCCGCGGCCACCAGGGACCTCGACCCGGCCACCTTCGATCCCGGCGGCGACCTGCTCGGCTACGCCACCGACCTGCAGATCACCAGCCTGGTCGGGATGGTCGACCCGCCCCGGGATGAGTCCAGGGACGCGGTGGCCAGCGCCCAGGCCGCCCACATCAGGGTCCGGATGGTGACCGGCGACGACGTGACAACCGGGGCCGCCATCGCCCGTCAGCTCGGCATCGACGGCGAGGCGATCCTGGGCGCTGACTTCGCCGCCCTGCCCGAGGCCGAGCGGCTGGCCCGCATCGAGACCATCGGCGTGGTGGGCCGGGTCGCCCCCGAGCACAAGGTGCTTCTGGCCGACACGCTCAAGAAAAAGGGCGAGGTCGTGGCCATGACGGGCGACGGCGTCAACGATGCCCCGGCCATCAAGGCGGCCGACATCGGGATCGCCATGGGCTCAGGAACCGAGGTGGCCAAGAACGCCAGCCGGATGATCCTCTCCGACGACAACTTCGCCACGATCGTGTTCGCCGTCGAGCAGGGCCGCAAGATCTACGACAACCTGACCAAGTACATCCGGTTCGTCCTGGTGCTCCTTGTGGTCTTCGTGCTGACCTTCCTCGGCGCGACCTTGTTCAACATCGCCGCGGGCGAGCCTTTCACGCCTCCCCAGGTGCTGTGGATCCACTTCGTGGTCAACGCCCCGTTCGGCTTCGCGCTCGGCTTTGACAAGGAGAGCCCGGGGCTCATGGCGCGCAAGCCGCGCCCGCGCGGCGAATCGGTCCTTACCACCGGGGTGATGATCACGGTCGGCCTGTCCGGGCTGGCCATCACGATCGGCCTGCTGACCATGATCGAAGTCGGCCAGCATATTTTCGGCAGCGTTGCCGTGGGGCAGTCGATCGCGTTTACCGCCTTCGCGCTGTGCCTGATCGTCGCCGCAGTCGAGTGCCGCAGCGAAACCGGCACGACGCTGACGACCGCGACCTTCGACAGCAAGCAGATGAACTGGGCGATGCTCGGGGAGTTCATCCTGGCCGTCCTGGTCACCCAGATGGGCCTCTTCAACCGTCTGCTGGGCACGACCCAGCTCAACCTGCGCCAGTTCGGCTGGGCCCTGGTCCCGGCCCTCGCCCTGCTGCTGCTCTGGGAACTCGGCAAATACGTAGCGCGGCGCCGCGGGCAAGCGTCTCCGACATGAACGGAAAATGAACCCGATCCCGGACTGTCATTAACTTCAGCTAAATCGAGAGATGTCGATGCCGGCGCCGGCCGGTAAGGCCTTTCGGCGAATGCCGGCCAGCTGCGTTGTCGGCGAGAACTCACCCTCAGAAGGGTGACGACACCTGCCTTCCGGCCCGGGCAGGCTCGGAAGGCGAGCAGTCTCCGGCGGCAGGGGCCCGGAGAAAGCTACGCGCCACCGCCCGATGGCTGGGGAGTAAGAAATGGCGGATACGACCCACTTCCCCCCCGAAGCTCCCGGCTCGGCGAGCGAGCCAGCCGAGAGCGGAGGGGCGCAGAAGTTCGGCCTGCCGGCGGCGATGGCGCTGATCGTCGGCAGCATCATCGGCGTCGGCATCTTCAACCTGCCGACCTCGCTCGCGGTCTACGGCCCGATCACCCTGGTCTCGATGGCTCTCACGACGGTGGGCGCGCTGGCCCTGGCGCTGCTGTTTGCCGCCCTGTCACGACGGCTGCCGGCCGATGGCGGGCCGTACGCCTACGCGCGTGCCGCGTTCGGCAACCCGCTCGGCTTCGCCAACGCGTGGTCCTACTGGATCACCGCGTGGGCGGGCAACGCCGCGATCGCCGTCGGCTGGGTGCTCTACGTCGAGCACTTCATCAACAAAGACCACACCAAGTGGATCACGGTGCTGCTGGTCCTGGTCGGTCTGTGGCTCCCGGCGGCGGTCAACCTGACCGGAGTCAAGAACATTGGCTCGGTGCAGGTGGTGACCACGATCGTCAAATTCGTGGCGCTGGCGTTCGTGGCAATCGTGGGTCTGTTCTACATCAAGAGCGCCAACTTCACGCCCTGGAATGTCAGCAAGGAAAGCGCGATTAGCGCGATCGGCGGAGGAATGGCCATTGCCCTGTTCAGCTATCTGGGCGTGGAGACCGCTGCGGTGGCGGCCGCCAAGGTGCGCAATCCGGACCGTAATATCCCCCGTGCCACCATCCTGGGCACTATCGCTACCGCGGTGGTGTACATGCTGTCGCTCATCGCGGTGTTCGGCATCGTGCCCACGTCCCAGCTGGCCAACGCGACCGCGCCGTTCTCCGATGCGGTCAACGCGATGTTCGGCGGCACCTGGGCCGGGAACCTGATGGCGATCGCGGTCATCATCTCCGGACTCGGGGCACTCAACGGCTGGACCATGATCTGCGCCGAGATGCCGCTGGCCGCCGCGGAGGACGGCCTGTTCCCCGCGAACTTCAAGCGGATATCGAAGAGGGGCGTGCCGGCCTACGGCATCATCGCCTCCACGGTGCTGGCCTCGATCGCGATGGGCATCAACTACATCGGCTCGGGCGGGGCGAACGTGTTCACCACCCTGGTCCTGATGACCGGCATCACCTCCGCGATCCCGTACGGCTTCTCCGCGCTGGCCCAGCTGAAGTGGCGGTGGATCGACCACAAGGAGATGCAGACTCCGCGGTTCCTCCGGGACATGATCGTCGCGGGGCTCTCGCTGGTGTTCTCGATCCTCTTCATCTGGTACTCGCGCAATACGGGCCACAGCTTCTGGGCCTACTGGGCGCCGTTCTTCCTGGCCGGCGGCGCGCTGGCCCTCGGCATCCCGGTCTACCTGGCACAGCGCCGCCACCTGACGCCGCCTGCGCCCGTCCCGCCGTACCGGTGATGCAAATGCCGCAAGACCCGGACATTCCGCACCCAGGCAACGAGAAAAACGAGGTGATCGACATGCCGTTCGGCGTGCCGTCCGAAGTCGGGAAGCTGCGCAAAGTGATGGTGCACCGGCCGGGGCTCGAACACGCCCGGCTGACCCCGTCCAACGCCGAGGAGCTGTTGTTCGACGACGTGCTGTGGGTAGAGCGCGCCCAGGCCGAGCATGACAAATTCAGCCAGGCGATGCGCGAGCGCGGCGTCGAGGTGTTCGAAGTCGAGGAGCTTCTGGCGCAGGCGCTGGCCAGGGCTGAGGCCAGGGACTGGGTCTGCGGCCACATCCTGAACGAGCGCCAGGTGGGTATCGTCGCCGCTGATCGGGCCCGCGAGTGGGCCGGATCGGCCGAGCCGGCGGTGGTGGCGGAGTTCCTGATCGGCGGGATCACCAAGGCCGACGTGCACCGGGACGTGGGGCTGGTGTGGGAGTCCGCGGACCCGACCAGCATGCTGCTGCCGCCGCTGCCGAACTTCCTGTTCCAGCGGGACCCGTCGTGCTGGATCTACGACGGGGTCACGCTCAACCCGATGACCAAGCCGGCCCGCAAGCCGGAGACGATGATCATGGAGACCGTCTACCGGTTCCACCCGATGTTCGCCGCCGAGACGTTCCCGGTCTGGCTGGGCGGGGCCGATGAGGACTGGGGCCGCTGCCACGTCGAGGGCGGCGACGTACAGCCGATCGGCAACGGCGCGGTGATGATCGGCATGGGGGAGCGCACGACCCCGCAGGCGGTGCTGTGGATCGCCCGGTCGCTGTTCCAGGCCGGGTCGGCCCGGATGGTGCTCGCCGTGCACCTGCCCAAGTCACGCTCCTACATGCACCTGGACACCGTGATCACGATGTGTGACCGGGACCTGGTCACGCTCTTCCCGCAGGTGGTGTACGGGGCGCGCACCTGGGCGATCCGCCCGGGCGACTCGGCCGAGGACCTCGTCGTGGAGGAGCAGGTGAACTGGACCCTGCCCGAGGTGATGGCCGCCGCCCTGGACGTCGGCACGATGCGCGTCGTCGAGACCGGCGGTGATTCCTTCGAAGCCGAGCGCGAGCAGTGGGACGACGGCAACAACGTCGTCGCGCTCGAACCCGGCGTGGTCATCGGCTATGAGCGCAACACCGGGACGAACGCCGCGCTGCGGAAGGCCGGCATCGAAGTGATCCCCATTGCGGGGTTCGAACTCGGCAAAGGCCGTGGCGGTGGCCACTGCATGACCTGCCCGCTGCAACGCGACCCCGCGTTCTGAGCCTTGGGAGGGCTCTCGCATGGCGTACAACCTGGCAAACCGCAGTTTTCTCAAGGAGATCGACTTCGAGCCGGCCGAGCTGCGCTTCCTGCTCAAGCTGTCCGAGGCGCTCAAGCTGGCCAAATATGCAGGCACCGAGACACAGCGGCTGACCGGCCGGGAGATCGCGCTGATCTTCGAGAAGACGTCGACCAGGACCCGTTCGGCGTTCGAGGTCGCGGCCTTCGACCAGGGCGCGCACGTCACCTACCTGGACCCCACCGGCTCCCAGCTCGGGCACAAGGAGTCGATCGCTGACACGGCTTCTGTCCTGGGCCGGATGTACGACGCCATCGAGTTCCGCGGTAGCGCCCAGGCCGACGTCGAGGAGCTTGCCGCTCACGCCGGCGTGCCCGTCTACAACGGGCTGACCGCCGAATGGCACCCCACCCAGATGCTCGCCGACTTCCTCACCATGCAAGAGGCCAGCGGCAAGCCGTACGACCGGATCGCCTATGCCTTTACCGGCGACTGCCGCTTCAACATGGGCCGCTCCCTGCTGATCATGGGCGCGCTGATGGGCAGCGACGTCCGGCTGGCCGGCCCCGGCGAACTGCATCCGCCCAAGGACGTTGTCGACCTGGCCAGGGACATCGCCGGGCGCACCGGTGCGCGCATCACGATTACCGAGGACCCCGCCCTGGCGGTGGCCGACGCCGATTTCGTCCACACCGACGTGTGGGTCTCGATGGGCGAGGCAAAGGACGTCTGGGCCGAACGCGTCCGGCTGCTCACGCCCTATCAGGTCAACGCCGACCTGCTGCGCAAGGCGAAGAACCCGGCCGTCAAGTTCATGCATTGCCTGCCGGCGTTCCACGACACCAACACCGTGGTCGGGCGCGAAATCATGGAGCACACCGGCATGACCTCGGGCCTCGAGGTGACCGGCGAGGTGTTCCGCTCGCCCGCCAGCATCGTCTTCGACCAGGCCGAGAACCGCCTGCACACCATCAAGGCCATCCTCGTCGCAACTCTCGGGTGAACAAGAAACAACAGGTGAGAAAGGAAGAATGTCATGGCTGATCTGATCGCAATCGGATACCCGGACCTGGCCACCGCGTCGGCCGCCGCCGATGAGGCGCGCCGCCTCGCTCAGGACCTGATCATCCAGCCCGACGCGATCGCGGTGATCGAGCGGGATGCGGATGGCAGTTACCACGTCCACACCACTCATCACGCGACCGCCGGCGGAGCGATCTGGGGAAGCTTCTGGGGGTTCCTGTTCGGCCTGCTGTTCTTCATCCCGGTCTTCGGGCTGGCGATAGGCGCCGGGATGGGTGCGCTCATGGGCCACTTCGCCAAGGCCTCCATCGACAAGCAGTTCCAGGAGCAGGTCCGCGGCCTGCTGCAGCCCGGCACCTCGGCGCTGTTCCTGATGCTGGAGAAGGTGACCACCGACAAGGCCGTCGAGGCGATGAGCAAGTACGGCGGCACGGTCCTGAAGACCTCCCTGTCCAAGGAGACAGAGGACCAGCTCCAGTCCGCCCTGCACGGCAACGAGGCAACTGCCTAGGAGGCAACTGCCTAGGAGGACACGACAGCAAGGAAGAACGGAGCAGGCCCGTGACGGCGCAGGACAACCCGATGACAGGGCCGGGTGGCTCAGGCGAACCTGCCGCAGGCACCTCCAGGGAGGCCACCCAGCAACTGGCTGACGCGCTCTCACGGCAAGGCGGCCCGGCCCGGGACCGGGCCGCCGCCGCCCTGCGCGAGCTGGCTGCCGTGGATCTGGCGGTCTACTCGGCGGTAGCGGCTACCCCCACTCCGTCCCTCGACGAACCCCTGCGCCGGCTCTCCAACGCGGCCAACAATTCCGTCCTGTGGCTGGCGATCGCAGCCGCCCTCGGCACGATGGGCGGCTCCGCCGGCCGTCGTGCCGCAGTACGCGGAACGATAGCCATCGGCGTGACATCACCCCTGGTGAACCTGGCCGCGAAGAACGCCTGGTCACGCCGCCGCCCAGAGCGGGTCGACGACCCGGGCGAGCGAAACGTGCGGATGCCAACCTCCGCCTCCTTCCCGTCCGGCCACGCCGCCTCCGGGTTCGCGTTCGCCGCGGCCGCGGGCTGGAACCAGCCCTGGCTGGGAATGTCCCTAAGGTTCCTGGCGGCGGCCGTGGCGTACTCCCGGGTCCACAACGGCGTGCACTACCCCGGAGACGTCGTGGTGGGCTGCCCTGATCGGCGCAGGCACAGGCCAGGCCCTGGCCGGGCCCGGTAGACCGCATCCTCACTCGCCGCTCATCCGCCCGCACATAGCCCTGACCAGAGTTGGCCCCGCTACCTGATCACCGGCCAGCTGCCCGCGGCGGGCACGGTCTGCCCGCAGACTGTCATGCCGTTCCCGTCGCGCGATGGCTGAGTCGCAGGGCTGCGCCCGGCAGACCGACTGCTACGCGGAGCGGAATCTGCGGTGCAGGTCGCGTACCTGCCCCGCTAGCCCCGGGACCGGACCCGCCACCACGAGTCCGGGAACCACCTGCGTGATCGCCAGGGGCAGGACCGGGGCCGGGCTGACTCCCAGGTCGGCAAGCCAGCCGCCCAGTTGCTGCGATGAGGTCGCGTACACGATGCGCCCAAGACCGGCCCAGCCGTGGGCGGCGGCGCACATCGGGCAGTGCTCGCCGGAGGTGTAGACGGTCGCCGTGGCCCGGTCTGGCGGGGTCATGTTCGTTGCCGCCCACCGCGCCAGTGCGAACTCCGGGTGGCGCGTCGGGTCCCCGGCGGTCACCTCCCGGTTGCGGTCCTCGGCGAGAACGGTCCCGTCCGCGGCGACGAGCACGGAGCCGAACGGGAAGTCGCCCGCCTCGACGGCTTCTGTCGCCAGCTCGACGCAGCGGCGCAGGTGCCGCAGGTCGGCCTCAGTGACCTCTTCTGTCATGGTTGCTCCCGAAGGTGACGTGTCCGCGCCCAGACCGTGGCGAGTGCCTGCCAGGCATCCTCCGGGCGGAGGGTCTCGCCCGGATCGCCGCTGAACGGATCGAGCACGACGGTGTCCGCGCCGAGCAGACGCAACTCGGCGAGGTCGTCGAGAACCTGGTCGATCGTTCCCTCCCCGGCCAGGCGCTCGAGGGCGGTGACCGGCGACTCGGTCAGCCGCAACGCGATGCGCGGCACCAGGCCCGGTACCGGCCGCCGCTGCTCGTCCGCGAACGCCGTCATCCGGCGCACCGCCTCACGCATCCAGGGCATGGTGAACCGCAACGGATGCCACGCCTCGCCCAGGCGCACCGCCCGGCGCAGGCCCGCATCACTGTTACCGCCGACCCAGATCGGTATCTGCCCACCTCGGTAGTCCTGCTGGTCCGCCCAGGCCGCACGGACGGCCCGCAGGTAGTCGTCGGTCAGCTTGCCCCGCTGCTGAAACGGGACGCCGAGTGCGCCGAACTCCTGCACTGCCCAGCCGGAGCCGACTCCGAGGACCAGCCGCCCGCCGCTGAGGTCGTTGAGGTTCGCGGCCATCCGGGCGATCAGCAGTGGGTGCCGGTAGGGCACGATGAGCACGGTTGTCCCAAGCCGGATCCGGCCGGTGAGGCCGGCGAGCCAGGCGAGCGTGGTGAACGGTTCGTAGAACGGCGCCGGATACTGCTCGGCGACATCGGCGGTCACCGCAATGTGGTCGGAGATCATCAGCAGGTCGAAGCCAAGGCCTTCCACCGTCTGTGCCCAGCGGCGCAGCACGCCCGGTTCGGTGCCAGGGCCGAAATTCGGCACGTTCACGCCCATCCGCACCCAGCAAGGCTACCCAGCGATCATCCAGAAGAGGAATGGGTAAGCCGGGACGGCAGGCGAGCGACATCGTCGTTCGTGAGGAGTCATGTGCATGGCGGGCAGCGCAGGTCGAGCAAGACGACGACCCGCGTGATGCGCTGGCGCTGGGGTCAGGGGATGGAGCGGTCGCTCGACGAGGCAGCGTGGTCATCCAGGACTGAAGTCGCGCCAGCAGCGCGCGCTGGATGTGCACGAAAGATAAGGCAAACGCCCCATGCGGCGACGCGCAGCCCGCCGTAGCTTGCGGTCATGCAATCACCAAGCCACACAACCCGACGCCTTTCCGGCCAGGACTGGGACATCCGTGAGTCCGGGCCGTCCGATGCCGAATCGACGGTGCTGCTGCTCCCGGGCGGCATGTGCACCTCCGTCTTCTTCGAGCCGATCATGGACGCTCTGGGTGCCGCCCCGGTCCACGTCGTCGCCGCAACGCTTCCGGGATTCGGGCGGACACCGCACCCGGCCGATTTCTCCGTAGAGAGCTACGCCTCGCTCGCCGGCCAGCTGGCCGGCGACGTTCGAGCTGACATCGTCGGCGGTCACAGCCTGGGCGGCAACGTCGTCCTCGAGATGGCGGCCAGAGGCGAGTTCGACGGCCCTGTGCTGCTACTTTCACCGACCTTTTCCCGCGCGGACGAGGCCAGGGAACTTGGTGTGCTGGACCGCCTCGGCGCCGTCCCGGGGGTCGGGCAGCTGGCGTGGCTGGCGATGCTCAAGGCAATACCGAAGGCGATGGGAAAGCGGTTCCCCGCGGAACGCCGCGACGCTTTGGTCGCCGGCATGGCCAACAACGATCCGCGGTTCTGCCGCAGGGGCGTGCGCGCCTACTTCGAATATCTCGACGCTCACGGCTCGCTCGTGCCGCGCCTGTGTCAGTCGGGGGTCACGTCGTACGTCGTCTTCGGTGACAACGACGAGATCGGGCTAACCGACGAGGAGCGCTGCGGTCTGGAGGCCTGCGCGGACGTGACGCTGGTCACCGTCGCCGATGCCACCCACGGCCTGATCATCGAGCAGCCTGCCCAGATAGCCGAGCTGATCCTCGAACTCATCGGGAAGAAGACGACGCATCCCTGAGCCGACTAT
>CAVYPM010000003.1:0-76180 GCA_963770375.1 uncultured Actinomycetes bacterium
GCAGGTTGCCGCTGTCCTGGCTCAGCGCGGCCAGGGCCAGCGGCACCCAGCCGCCGTCCCAGTCGTGCGTCATCGGCGTCGGGGTTTCGGTCGAGTGGGCGATGCCCAGCGAGGTCAGCAGGGTGTCGTAGTCGGACATGTCGGTCTGGAAGGCGTTGAAGCCGCCGATCCAGAGGCGGTTGGTGCTGGTGAACGGCGCCTTGTGGGCGTTCAGGAACGCGGTGGTCAGCCGGTAGTTGGCCTGGAAGTTCGCGTCCGTGCCGTAGGAGTTGGCCGAGCTCGACCCGTACTCGTCGTAGGTCTGCATGTCGGCTGGCCAGTCCCAGGCCGCGGCGAGCGTGAACAGGCCGGGATGCTTGAGGATGAGGTCCTCGGCGCCGATGCCCGACTTGGAGAACCCGATCAGCCAGTTCTGCTCCTGCCCGGTAGTGCCGAGGTTGGCCTGCACCCAGGGCACGAGTTGCTGCGTCATGAAGGTCTCCTGCTGCGCCGACGAGTTGACCGGGTTGTCGGCGAACCAGGGCTCGAGCGCGAACGACGGCTCGATGATGGTCAGGTTGTACTGGTTCTGCGCGTTGAGCTGGCGCATGACGTCGATACCGTCGCCGAACGTCGTCCCGTTGTTGGCCTCGACGGGCAGCACGAACAGGAAATTATGCGGTACGCCAGCGGCCGGGCTGGTCGGCGCCAGGACCCGCATCACCTCGGTGGTGTTGCCGTTGGCGGCGGACAGCGTGGCGTAGGAGGCGACGCCGTTGGCGTCAGTGCCCTGGTAGAGCACCGAGAACGTGCTACTCGATGTGGTGCAGGTGACGCTGACGTTGGTGACGTTGGCGGAGCCGATCGTGCCGCTGCCGTTGGTCACTGTGCAGGTCTGCCCGGCCGGGCTGCTGGACACGGTGACGCTGTAGCCGGTGCCGGCGGTCAGGCCGGTCGCGAAGGTGAACGAGCCGTTGGCGGTCAGGTTCAGGTTGTCGCCGCCGTTGTCCTGCAGCACCAGCGTGCCGCCGGTCAGGCCGGACAGCGTGCCACCCACGGTGTAGCTGGCGGAGGCGGTCAGGGTCGCGCCGGCCCAGTTGTCGGCGCGGGCCGTGCCGAAGGCCATGATGCCCGGCGCTCCCCCGGTCAGGCTGGTGTCGGTCACCGAGATCCGGGCCACGCCGTTCTGCGAGAACGTGATCGACGACCCGGACGCCTGGAGCTGCAGCTGGGTCCCGGCGGGCAGGGCCCCTGAGCTGTAGGACGAGCCGAGCTGGATGTAGCTCCCGGAGATCCGCTTGTACAGCCGCAGCTGCGGGCTGCCGCTGTTCCAGAAGTAGATGCCCAGGTACGTGCTCTGGCCGCCGTTCTGCGTCCGGACGGCCGGCCCAATCCACTGGCCGCCGGACAGCTGAGTGGAGGTCACCTCGACCTGGGAGGACTGATTGCTGCCGTAGGTCTCGGCGGTCCTGATGTCACCGGTGGTGCCGCCGGATGCGGTGCCGACCACGGTCTGCGAGGTGATCGTGAGAGGGCCGTCGCTGATCCCGGCCCAGTTCGACCCGAGGGCCCCGTTGGCCCGGTTGAAGTCGTCGGTGCCGGTCGTGCCGGTGGAGCTGCTGCAGGACACGGCGACGTTCGTGACGTTGGCCGAGCCCATCGTGCCGCTGCCGTTGGCGACCGTGCAGGTCTGCCCGGCCGGGTTGGTCTTGACCGTGACGGCGTAGGCGGCGCCCGGCGCGAGCCTGGTCGCGAACGTGAAGGGGCCGTTGGCGGTGACCGTCAGGTTGTCGGCGCCGTTGTCCTGCAGGACGACGGTCCCGGACAGGCCGCTGACCGTGCCGCCGACGGTGAACGTGGGATTAGCGGCGCAGGACACGGCCACGTTCGTGACGTTGGCCGAGCCCATCGTGCCGCTGCCGTTGGCGACCGTGCAGGTCTGCCCGGCCGGGTTGGTCTTGACCGTGACGGCGTAGGCGGCGCCCGGGCGCCAGCGCGGTCGCGAACGTAAAGGGCCGTTGGCGGTGACCGTCAGGTTGTCGGCGCCGTTGTCCTGCAAGACGACGGTCCCGGACAGGCCGCTGACCGTGCCGCCGACGGTGAACGTGGGATTAGCCGAGCACGACACGGCCACGTTCGTGACGTTGGCCGAGCCCATCGTGCCGCTGCCGTTGGCGACCGTGCAGGTCTGCCCGGCGGGCTGGTCTTGACCGTGACGGCATACGCCGCCCCGGACGCCAGCCCGGTCGCGAACGTAAACGGGCCGTTCGCGGTGACCGTCAGGTTGTCGCGCGCCGTTGTCCTGCAAGACCACGGTCCCGGACAGGCCGCTGACCGAGCCGCCGACCGTGAACGTGGCCGGGGCCGACAGGTCGCCGCCGGCCCAGTTGTCGGCCCGGCCGGTGCCGTAGGCAATGATGCCCGGCGCTCCGCCGGTCAGGCTGGTGTCGGTCACCGAGATCCGGGCCACGCCGTTCTGCGAGAACGTGATCTTTGATCCGCTGGCCTGCAGCAGCAACTGCGTCCCCGCGGTCAGCGCGCCGGAGTTATACGAGGCCCCGAGCTGAATCCAGGTCCCGGAGATCCTCTTGTACAGCCGCAGCTGCGGGCTGCCGCTGTTCCAGAAGTAGATACCCAGGTAGGTGTTCTGGCCGCCGTTCTGCGTCCGCACCGACGGCCCGATCCACTGCCCCCCGGACAGCTGGGTCGAGGTCACCTCGACCTGCGAGTACTGGTCGCTGGTGAATGTGGCCGCATTCCAGGTGGCACCGGAGGATCCGCCGCTCACCGACCCGGCGACCGTCTGCGACGTGATCTTCAGCCCGCCGTCGCTGATGCTGGTCCAGGTCCCGGTGAGATTCCCGTTGGCCCGGTTGAAGTTGTCTGACGCGGTCGCGGCTGACGCCTGCTGCGTCATCACCCCCGCCAGCGAAATAATCAGCGCCAGGAAAACTAGCAGCCGGGTTGCCCAGCGAACACGGGAAACTGAATGGCTGGCAGCCACAGGGAATATCCCGGCCACGGATCCACCCCCCCTTTACCCCGGGGATCACGCCATGCGGGGACAATACCGTAGTAAACCACGGGTATATATCCGCTGGTAAGAGCATGTCCGGCGAATTTATCCCGGCTAACCTCCGCTTTCCGGGCAAACCGGAATAACCCCCTCAACCTCCAGCGAGAGCTCTGGCCGGCTTGACCGTGGCGAAGCCGCTCACCCCGCCCCAGCCAGGCAGAGCGCAGGCCAGGTCGCGCGGGCCGGCGATGTCAGGCTGGCCGGCTGGCGGTCGTGCGGTAGCGGGTCATCGGCCCGAGCAGGCCGGGGACCACGGCGAACGCGGTCAGGCCGAGCCGCTCGGCGACCCGCGCCGACGCCGTGTTGCCCTCGTCGATCTCGGCGAGCACCTCCGGCAGGCCCAGCGGGCCCAGCGCGTAGTCCAGCACGGCCCGCGCCGCCTCGGTGGCGTAACCCCGGCCCTGGGCCTCCGGGGCCAGGCTCCAGATGATCTCCAGGCCCAGGTCCTCCAGCGGCCGCAGCCCGGCCGTGCCGGCCAGCGGCGCTCCGCCGGCCGGCCGCAGCAGCCACAGGCCGTAGCCGCCGGCCTGGAAGCTGGCGGTGCTTTCCGCGATCGCCGCCGCGATCTCGGCCTCGGTCAGCACGGCCCCGTCGAACATGAACCGCCGGACCTGCGGAGTGGTCCAGTGGGCGAGCAGAGCGTCCTGGTCCGCGGCGGTCACCGGCTGGAGCACGAGATGCTCGGTGGTCAGCGTGTGGCTCACCACGCCAACCTACCCACGGCCCGCCGCCCGGCCAGGATGGTGTTGACCTTTCCCTTGGGTCAGGGCCCATGCTCACGGAGCCGGGCACCGCGCCCGGTCCTGGAGGAGACCGATGGAGCTCATGACGATCGGCGATTTCGCCGCCCGGACCCGGCTGTCCGCCAAGGCGCTGCGCCTGTACGACCGGCTCGGGCTGCTGCGGCCCGCGCAGACCGATCCGGTCAGCGGCTACCGCCGGTACAGCGCGGACCAGGTCGAGGCGGCCCGGCTGGTCGGGCTGCTGCGGCGGCTCGGCATGCCGCTGGCCGCCATCGCGGACGTGCTGGCCAGGCCGCCCGCCGGGGCCGCCGAGGCGATCGACGCGTACTGGGCGGCCGCCGAGGCGCAGACCGCGGACCGCCGGGCACTGGCCGGCTACCTCCAGGCCCGGCTCAAGGGAGCAGACATGACCAGTTACGACATCGCCACCCGCACGGTGCCCGCGCGCACGGTGCTGTCCATCAGCCGCCACCTGCACGCCAGCGAGACCGACGCGTTCTTCGACGACGCGTTCGCCCGGCTGCGGGCCGCGGGCCCGGGACTGCCCGGCATCGAGGGCTGCCCGTTCCTGATCTTCTACGGCGAGGTCAGCGAGGACAGCGACGGCCCGCTGGAGCTGTGCCGCCCGCTCGCTCCCGGCGTCCACCCGGACACCGGCCCGGCCGCCGGCCCGGCGCTCGCCGACGCCCAGGTCCGGACCGAGCCGGCCCACGAGGAGGCCTACATCCGGCTGGCCATGAAGGACCTGGGCTGGCCCGCCCTGCTGCCCGCGGTCGACGCGCTCGAGGCCTGGGCCCAGCAGCAGGGCCGGGCCGCGGCCGGCCCGCTGCGCCAGGTCATGTTCGCCGACCAGCGCACGGCCGCGCCGGGCACCCTGGTCTGCGACCTGACCGTCCCGCTCAGGTGACGGCCGGGAACAACAGCCGCCCGCGGAGCGCTGGCACGCTGCAGTGAGAAAGGCGTGACCATGTCAGACGCGATCATCAGGTGCCCGGAGTGCGGGCGCAGGAACCGGGTTCCCGCGGCGGCGGCGGGCAAGCCGCAGTGCGGCCAGTGCCATAAGCCACTGCCGTGGATCATCGACGCCACCGACGAGACGTTCGCGGCGGCCGCTGAGGGCCCGGGTGTCCCGGTGCTGGTCGACTTCTGGGCGCCGTGGTGCGGGCCGTGCCGGATGGTCAGCCCGGCGCTGGCCCAGCTGGCGGAGGAACGGCCGGGCCAGCTCAAGCTGGTCAAGGTCAACGTGGATGAGTCGCCGCGGCTGCAGCAGCGGTTCGCGGTGCAGGCGATCCCGACCCTGATGGTGCTCCGCGACGGAAAGGTGCTGGCCCGGCAGGCCGGGGCCGCGCCGGTCACGGCGCTGCGCAGCTGGCTGGACCAGTCGCTGGCCGCCGCCGCGCCGGCGGGATAGCCTGGCCGCCGGCGGCGGGAGGAGCGGACCGTGTGCGGTACTGGCGATCAGGCACGGCCAGCCCCGGTGCAGGCGCTGCCGGAGAACCTGGACTGGCGTGGCGAGGTCCTGCCGCTGGAGCCGGTTGACTCGCTGTCGGTGCTGATGGTCTGCGACAACTCGGTCGACGCGCTGCTGCCCGACCAGGGCCCGGCCAGGCGGCTGACGATGGCCGGCCGCGGGGCGGCGGGACCGGCGCTGCCAGCGCGGACGCTAGCCAGCGGCCAGGGCCCTGATGTCCCGCTGGCCCAGCACGGGTTCTCCGCGCTGGTCGAGGTCCGCAAGGGCAGCCAGGTGCGGCAGCTGCTGTTCGACACCGGGGTGACCCCGGACGGCTGCGTGGGCAACCTGCGCCGGCTCGGCCGCGACCCGGCCAGCATCGAGGCGATCGTGTGCAGCCACGGCCATTTCGACCACACGATCGGCCTGTCCGGCCTGATCGGCACGCTCGGCCGGGCGGACCTGCCGGTGCTCATCCACCCGGAGTTCTGGACCCGGCGGCGGCTGGCCATCCCCGGCCAGGACCCGTTCGAGATCCCCACGACCAGCCGCAGCGCGCTGGAGGGCGCCGGGTTCGAGATCGTGGAGCAGCGGCAGCCGTCGTTCCTCTTCGGCAAGTCGGTGCTGATCACCGGCGAGGTCGACCGGGTCACCGGATTCGAGAAGGGCTTCCCGGTGCACCAGGCGTGGCGCGGCCAGGCCTGGGAGCCGGACCCGATGATCCTTGACGACCAGGCGCTGATCGCCCACGTGGCCGGCCGCGGGCTGGTCGTGCTGACCGGCTGCGGCCACGCCGGGGTGATCAACATCGTCAGGTACGCCCAGCGCCTGACCGGGGTCACCCAGCTGCACGCCGTGCTCGGGGGCTTCCACCTGAGCGGCGCGATCTTCGAGCCGGTCATCGGCGACACGGTCAGCGCCCTGGAGAAGCTCGCCCCGGACGTGATCGTGCCCGCGCACTGCACCGGCTGGAAGGCCACCCACGCGATCGCCGGCGCCCTGCCCGGCTCGTTCATCCAGAACAGCGTCGGCACCACGCTCCAGTTCACCGCCGCCCCGGCCGCCTGAGCGCGGCGATGGCCGACCAGGCGGACGCGGCGGCACGCGACGTCACCGCCAACCGGGAGGCGTGGACCCAGATCAACGCGGCGTACACCGACGACCGCGCCTACCGGGCCTGGATGGCCAGCGAGATCGCCTGGGGGATCTTCAACGTCCCGGAGAGCCAGCTGGGCGTGCTCGGGGAGGTTCGCGGCCTGGACGTCGTCGAGCTCGGCTGCGGGACCGCGTACTTCTCGGCCTGGCTGGCCCGCCGCGGCGCCCGCCCGGTCGGGGTCGACGTGACCGCGGCGCAGCTGCCGAACTGGCCGCCGAGGTCATGGCCGGGGCTTCGGGCCGGGGAGCCGCGGTGGCCAGGCCGGCGCGCCGGGGCGGGACCCGCGCCGCGGCAACCGTAATCCTTCGTGGGCGGTCAGCGGCTGCGACGGGTGCTGGCCTACGGCGGGGGCGCGGGACGGCGAGGGGCGGCACCGGTGATCCAGCAGGCGGCGAGCAGCCCGGATATCAGCGTCAGCGCGCCGCCGGCCAGGACCGTGGGGTTCAGGCCGAACGCGGTGGCGAGCAGGCCGGCCGCCACCGCGCCGAGGGCGTAGCCGAGGTCGCGCCAGAACCGGTAGACCCCGAGGCCCTGGGCCCGGCGGTGCGGGTGCGTAAGGTCGGCCACCGCGGCGATCAGAGCCGGGTAGACCATCGCCGTGCCGGCCCCGAGCAGCACGGCGCTGATGATCCCGGCGGCCAGCGGATGGCCGGGCAGCATAAGGGCGGCGGGAAACGCGGCGGACTGCACGATCATGCCGGCGACGATCATGGGCTTGCGGCCGAGGCGGTCGGACAGGCGGCCGGTGATCAGCTGGCCGGCCCCCCAGACCAGCGGGTACAGGCCCTTGATCAGGCCGATCGCGGCCAGGCCGAGGCCCAGGCGGGCGAACAGCAGGGGGAACACGGCCCAGGTGAGGCCGTCGTTGAGGTTGTTGACCAGGCCCGCCTGGCTGGCGCCGCGCAGCGACCGGTTCCGCCAGGTGGTTTCCGCGAAGACGGCGCGGAACGCCGGGCCGCCGCTGGCGCCGGCGGCGGCCGCGGGCGTGTGGCCGGCGGCTTCGGCGGCCACGTGCGCGGCCGTGTCGCGGACCAGGACGACCGACAGGACCAGGCCGATCGCCGCGTAGGCCACGCCGAGCAGCTCGGGGACGGGGCGCAGCCCGTACCCGGCCGCGAGGTAGCCGGTGGCCAGCGCGGTCGCGCCGACCGCGAGGTAGCCCGCCGCCTCGTTGAGGCCCATGGCCAGGCCGCGGTTCCGCGGTCCGGTCAGGTCGATCTTCATGTTCACGGTCATCGACCAGGCGAGGCCCTGGTTGACGCCGAGCAGCACGTTGGCCGCGACGATCCAGCCCCAGGCCGGGGCGTAGGCGAGCAGGAACGGCACCGGAAGGCCCACCGCCCACCCGGCGATCAGCAAAGTTCTCCTGGTGTGCCGTGCTACCAGCGGGCCGGCCGCGAGGTTCGTCAGCGCCTTGGTGAGGCCGAAGGCGACGATGAAGCTGAACACGGCCAGGTAGCCGGTCAGGTGGAAGACCCTCGTGCCGACCAGGCTGGTCGTGGTCCGCTCCAGGCCGACCATGCCGCCGACGAACGCGTTGACGGCGACCAGCAGGGCGAACTGCGGCCAGTTGGCCCGCAGGCCGAGCCGCACGCCCCGGTCCAGCGGCGGCGCGACCGCTGCGGTCACGGGCCGGTTTCCAGGGGCTGGCCGTGGGCAGCGGCCCAGTCCCCCGGCCCGCCGACGGCGACCGCGAGGTCCGGGTGGCCGCGCCGGGCGAGCAGGCTGGCGGCGGTCATCGCGCGGTCGCCGGCGCCGCACATGAGCGTGACCGGGCGGGCGCCCGGGCCGGGTTCGGGGCCGGGCCCCGGGCCCGGCTCCGGTTCTGCGCTGGTCAGCGCGCCGAGCTCGATGTGCCGCGCGTCCGGCAGGTGGCCGCCGGAGTACTCGGCGGCCTGCCGGACGTCCAGCACCGGGCCGGTGACCTCGCTGGCCCTGACCACGCTGATCTGGCGGACCGGCAGACCCGCCGCCTGCCACGCGGCCATCCCGCCGGCCAGCTCCCCGGCCAGGTGCTCGTAGCCGATGTTCCGCGCCTGGCGGATCAGGCCGGCCCGGTCCTGCCCGGGCTCGAGGACGAACACCGCGGGCCGGTCTGGATCAGTCAGCCAGCCGAGCCAGGTGGCAAACGCGGGCCGGAGCGGGATCGAGATCGCGCCCGGAATGTGGCCCGCGGCAAACGACGCGGCCGGCCGGGCGTCGATGAGGCCCGCGCCGGCGCTGGCCAGACGCCGCACCTCCCCGGGCGCCAGCGCGGGCAGCGCCCCCGGGGGCGGCCCCAGCACAGCGGGCCCGCGGCGGTTGACCTCCCGCAGCCGCAGGAAGTACGGCGGGTACGTGCCCAGGCCATCCAGCAGGAGCCGGACGAACTCGTCCTCGCTGGGCGCGGCGAGCAGCGGGTTGGCCGCCCGCTGGGCGCCGATCGTGGTCGTGCGCTCCGCGCTGGCCGGGGCCGCGCAGAACGAGCCCGCGCCGTGCGTCGGGTACACCGGCAGATCGTCAGGCAGCGTGAGGATGCGCTCGTGCAGGGACCGCCACAGCGCCCGGGCCAGCTCCTCGGCCCGTTCCGGCGCGATCAGGTCGGTCCTGGCCACCGCCCCGACCAGCAGCGACCCGCCGGAGAACAGCGCGGCCGGCCGGTCACCGTCGAGCAGCAGGTAAGCCATGTGCTCCGGGGTGTGGCCGGGGGTGGCCAGGGCCCGTAGCCGCAGCCCGCCGAGATCCAGTTCGTCGCCGTCGTGCAGGCCACGGTGACCGAACCCGGTGCCGCCCGCCGCGGGCGCGAGGACCTGCGCGCCGTGCGCGGCGAGCTCGCGGCCGCCGAGCCCGGCGGCAGACCCGGCCTCCCTGGCCAGCGACCGGGTCGGCAGTCTGTGGTCGGCGATGCGGGACGTGGCCACCGAGCACGTGGCCGGCCTGGACCGGCTCGCCGAGGCCTTCCTCGGCCGCCGCGACGGGATCGAGGAGGTCGGCCGGGAGGAGCTGGCCGCCCGGCTGGCCCGCGGCGAGGTCGTGCTGCTCGACGTCCGGCCTGCGGCGGAGTACGCGGCCGGCCACATCACCGGCGCCCGGTCGGTGCCGGTCGGTGAGCTGCACCGGTATCTGTCCGCGCTGCCTGCTGACGCGGACGTGGTCGCCTACTGCCGCGGTCCGTACTGCGTACGCGCCGACGAGGCGGTGCGCGAGCTGAGCCGCCAGGGAATGCGGGCCCAGCGGCTGGCGGACGGATTCCCGGAATGGAAGCGGGCGGGCCTGCCGGTGGCGGCGGGCGTACCGGAGGAATCATGACCGGCGGCATGACCGGCAGCAAGGCGGAGGCCGCGGAGCTGTTCACCGAGCGCTACCGGGTCGGGCCGACGGACGTGACCCGGCGCATCGAGCGGGCCGTGATCGGCGGCGACTGGGGCGCGAACGGGTACACCACGCTGGCGCAGGCCGGGAAACTCGGCGCGGAGCTGGGGCTGGGCCCCGGAGTCCGGCTGCTCGACCTCGGCGCCGGGCAGGGCTGGCCCGGCGTGTACCTGGCCACGGCCACCGGCTGCCAGGTGGTGCTGGCCGACGTGCCCACCGAGGGCCTGCGGTCGGCCGCGGCACGCGCCCGGGCCGAGGGCGTGGCGGCGCGCGCCGTGCCGGTGTCCGCCAGCGCCCGGCGGCTGCCGTTCGCCGCCGGCACCTTCGACGGGGTCGCGCACACCGACGTGCTGTGTTGACTGCGTCCTAAGCTCTCCGTGCTGAGAGCCTCCCGGCGGGTGCTGCGCCCAGGCGGCCGCACCGCGTTCTACACCATCCACCCGGCGGCCGGCCTGGCCCCGGCCCAGCGCCGCCGCGCCGCCCGCTCCGGCGCGCCTGCGGTGTCGACGGCCAGGCCCTACGAGGACCTGCTGGCCGCGGCCGGCTTCACCCAGATCAGCCGGACCGACTGCACCGCCGAGTTCGCCGCGACCGCGCAGGCCTGGCTGTCCGAATGGGACGCCAGCTTCGCCGCGCTGGCCGCGATGTACGGCGAGCAGACCGTCGCCGAGCGCCAGCGCAAACGCCGCGCCCAGCTCCGCGCCATCGGCGACGGCCTGCTGGCCCGCTCCCTGTTCACCGCCACCCGGCCCTGACGCCGGTCCCGGCCCCGGCCCCCCGGATCCTGTCGAGGGCCCGCCTGTGCAGGGCTGGGCCCGCCGGCCAAATACATTCGCTGTGACGGCAGGCAATGCAGCGCGGGCAGGGAGACAAGCATGGCTGAGGCGGATCCGTCCGGGCTGCGCGAGCAGATGGCGGGGTATCTGGCGGCCTTCGAGCGCGCCGCCCTGCCCGGGGACGGGCTCAAGCCGGCCTCGGTGGCGGTCTGCGTGGTCATCAAGGAGGACACGCCCTGCCTGCTGATCACCCGGCGGGCCGCGGGGATGCGCAGCCATTCGAGCCAGTGGGCGCTGCCGGGCGGGCGGCGGGAGCCGGGCGAGGGCATCGAGGACGCGGCGCGGCGCGAGCTGGCCGAGGAGACCGCGCTCGAGACCACCCCGGCCGACGTGCTCGGGGTGCTCGACGACTACGCCACGCGGTCGGGATACCTGATGACGCCGGTCGTGGTCTGGGGCGGCCAGGCGGGGTCCCGGCTGCGGCGCAACGCCGCCGAGGTGGCGCGGATCCACTCCATCCCGCTGGCCGACTTCGACGTGCCGCCGCGGCTGCTGAAGATCCCGCAGTCCGACCGGCCGGTGCTGCAGCTCCCGCTGCTCGGCCGGATGGTCAACGCCCCCACGGCGGCGATCATCTACCAGTTCTGCCAGGTCGCCCTGCACGGCCTGGCCACCAGGGTGGCCCACTACGAGCAGCCGGTGTTCGCCTGGAAGTAGGCGCTCCGGGCCCACTCTGTTTCCGTCGGAAACCCTCAGGATCGTGGGCTGGTACACCGATTCGCCAGCCAGATTGAAGGCGGGCCGGAGGGCCGGTCCCGCGTGCGAGACTGCAGCCACCGGACGAGTCTGAAGGAGCGGCGATGGCGGAGCGGCGGGTCACGGCTGAGATCACCGACGGGGTCGCCGACGTCCGGCTGGCCCGGCCGGAGAAGCGCAACGCGCTCGACATGGCCATGTTCGCCGGGCTGATCAGCACGGGTGAGCGCCTGCGGTCCGAGCCCGGGGTGCGCGCGGTCGTGCTGTCCGGCGAGGGCCCGGACTTCTGCGCGGGCCTGGACTTCGGCTCGTTCCAGGCGATGCGGGACGGCCAGCGGCTCAGCGACGGCGCCAGCGCCTTTGCCGATCTGCCGCCCGCGCACGGCCCGGCCCAGGCCACCGGGCAGCGCGCCGCCTACGTCTGGGCCGAATTGCCGGTCCCGGTCATCGCCGCGGTGACCGGCAACGCCCTCGGCGGCGGCCTGCAGATCGCGCTGGGCGCGGACATCCGCATCGTCGCGCCGGACGCCCGGCTGTCGGTGCTGGAGATCCGCTGGGGCCTGATCCCGGACATGACCGGCAGCCAGCTGCTGCCCGAGCTGGTGGGCCGCGACGTGGCCAAGGAGCTCACCTTCACCGGCCGGATGGTGAGCGGCACCGAAGCGGTCACGATCGGCCTGGCCACCCGCACCGATCCCGACCCGCGGGCCGCGGCCCTGGAGCTGGCCCGCGCGATCGCGGCCCGCAGCCCGCACGCGATCCGGGCCGCGAAGCGCCTGCTCAACCTGGCCGGCCGGACCGATCTCGAAGCCGGCTTCGCCGCCGAGCAGAAGGAGATCGCCGCCCTGATCGGCAGCCCGAACCAGGCCGAAGCCGTCGCCGCCGAGTTCGCCAGGCGCCCCCCGCAGTTCACGGACCCGGACTGACCCCGCAGGCCCGCCTCGGCACAGCCAGGTCGACCCGCTGCACCGGGTGGTGGTCAGCTGGGGCGTAGCGGGCCACGCGGACATGCCGCCGGGCGCCACCCGGGTCGAGTTCACCCTCTCCCCCACCAGCGGCGGCACCCGGCTGCACCTGGTCCACCGGGATCTGCCCGCCACCCAGACCGAGATGCACGGCACCGGCTGGGACCACTTTTTCAGCCGCCTGACGATGTCGGTGACCGCGGCCGACCCGCGGTCCCGACCCGTGGCTGAGGCCGGCTTCAGGCTGCATAACCACCGGCCCCTCGATCGGCGCTGCTCAGGCGGCAAATCCGGCCATCCCGGGCAGGTTACGATGATCGCCACGCACCCCTGGCGGACCAGTCCGTGGCCCTCCGGGCGGCAGGATCAGCGTCCGGACGCGGACGGGCGGGAGGGCCAGATGGGGCAGCCGCAACCGGCACGGGTGGCGCTGGTGACCGGGGCGTCGGACGGGATCGGGCGGGCCTGCGCGGACCGCCTGGCCGGGGCGGGGTGGACGGTCACCGGGGCCAGCAGGCGGGGCACCGCGGGCCCGGACTGGACCGGCCTGGTCATGAACGTGGACGACGAGGCCGCGGTGAAAGCCGGCGTCGCCGGCGTCATCGGGGCCCACGGCCGGCTGGACGCGCTGATCGCCGCGGCCGGGTGGGGTGTCGCCGGGGCGGTCGAGCACACCGCGCTGAGCGAGGCCCAGGCCCAGTTCGACACGAACTTCTGGGGCTGCGTCCGGGCGGTCCAGGCCGTCCTTCCCCAGATGCGCGCCCAGGGCAGCGGGCGGATCGTGCTGATCAGCTCGCTCGGCGGGGTGCTGGGCATCCCGTTCCAGGCGTTCTACAGCGCCAGCAAGTTCGCGCTCGAGGGCCTGGCCGAGGCGCTCGCCTACGAGGTCGCGCCGTTCGGCATCGAGGTCACGCTGGTCCAGCCGGGCAACATCAAGACCGGCTTCACCGCGGCCCGCAAGATGGCCGCCGCGGCCGAGGGCGACAAGGTCTACGGAGCGGCGCTGAAGAAGGCCGTCGGGGTGATGGAGCGCGACGAGATCAACGGCGCGCCGGCCGACGTGGTCGCCGCCACCGTCGAGCGGGTGCTGGCGGCCCGGCGCCCGCCGCGGCGGGTGTCGTCCGGCAAGGCCGCCGAGCGGGTCAGCGTGCTGGCCAAGCGCGTGCTGCCGTACCGCGTCTTCGAGGCCGGCGCCAAGGGCAGCCTGGGCGTCGGCTGACGAGCCCCACCCGTCCCACCAGCCCCAAACCAAAGCGATCGATGTGACATCGCTTGGACTATAGGTGAGCGATGGCACATCGATCGCTTTCCGACGGGACGGCGCCCGTCTCGCGACGCGCTAGTCCCGGCTGGGGCGGCGGGCTACGTCGGATACCGGGCCCAGGTGGCCGAGCTTGTCCGGGTTGACCACCGAGTGGATCGCCTGGATCTGGCCGCCGGCGATGTCCAGCCCGGCCACCGCGATCACGCGGCCCTGCGTGTCGTACAGGACGGCGCCCGGCTGGCCGTTGACCCAGGCCAGCCGCAGCGAGGCGCCGAGGGTCCAGCCGCGGCGGAACAGCCCGGTGAGGAACCGCGCGACCCGCAGCCGCCCGGCCACCGGATGGCCGACGGCCTGCGCCTTGCCGCCGCCGTCCCCGTGCGCGACCACGTCCGGCGCGAGCAGGCCGAGCAGCGCGTCCATGTCCCCGCCCGCGGCGGCCTCGAAGAACCGCCGGGCGAGTTCCTCGCCCTCGGCCCGCCGCGCCGGCGCCGACGCCGAAACGAGGTCCCGCCCCTGCCCCCCGGCGGCGATGCGCTGCCGGGCCCGGGTGAAGATCTGGCGGCAGTTCACCTCGGTCTTGCCGGTGGCACGCGCGATCTCCGGGTAGCCGTACCCGAACACCTCACGCAGCATGAACACCGCCCGCTCCACCGGCGACAGGGCCTCGAGCAGGACCAGGAACGCCATCGACAGCGAGTCGGCCAGCTCGGCGTGCTCGGCCGGCCCGGCCCCGCCGCCGCCGGCCCACGCCGGGCCCGCCGGCCGGCACCACGACCGGCTCGGGCAGCCAGTCCCCCACGTACGTCTCCCGGCGCACCCGGGCCGAGCTCAGGTAGTTGATGCCGAGACGGGTCACCGCCGTGGTCAGGTACGCCTTCTGGTCGGCGACCACGGTGCCGGCGAGACGGGCCCGGGTCAGGCCGAGGAACGCGTCCTGGACGATGTCCTCGGCGTCGCCGACCGACCCGGTCATCCCGTAGGCGATGGAGAACAGCAGCGGCCGGTAGCCGGCCGCGCCAGCGTCATCCCCTGACCCAGGCACGGAACCCCTCCCGCCAGCTCGGGTAGCGCGGCTCCCAGCCGAGTTCCTTCCTGGCCTTCTCGTTCGACGAGCCGCGCGCGCTGGTCATCTGGGCGACGATGAACTCCCCGGCGAGCAGCCGGCCGAGCCAGGCCGGGACCCGCAGCGGCGGCTTCGCGCCGAGCAGGCCGGCCAGGTAGGGCAGCCACTCGGCGGCCGGCGCCGGGTCGCTGTCGGCGACGTTGTAGACCCCGGGCTCGCCGTGGCTGACCGCCGCCAGGGTGGCCGCCGCGGCGTCGGTGATCTCGATGAACGACCAGATCCCGGTGCCGCCGCCGATGATCGGCCACTGCCGCTTGCGCACCGTGTCCAGCAGGATGTCCGAGGCGCCGGGGCCGTAGAAGCTGCCGTAGCGCAGCACGATGCCCTCCGGGGCGACCCGCGGCACGGTCTCCTCCACGTGCCGGATCGCGGCGAGCGCCAGCCTGGCCCCGGGGACCGGGTCCGTATCGATCGGGTCGTCCTCGGTCTTGACCAGGTTCCCGGTGCGCGCGTTCGCGCTGACGTAGCTCTGCGCGATGACCCGGCGGGTGCCCGCCTGGGCCGCGGCGGCCAGCAGGTTGTCCGTGCCCTGGGTGCGCAGCGCGTTCGTGGTGGCGAACACCTTGTCCGGCTGGCGCAGGCTGCGCATGCTGGCCAGCGCGGTCATCTCGTGCACGATCACGTCCGGCGACGCGGCCAGGACCCCGGCGATCACCGCGTCGCGGTCCAGGCCGTCGAGGATGACCGGCGCCGCGCCGGCCGCCCGCAGGCCCGCAGCCTTGGCGGGCGTCCTCGTGGTGGCTGTGACCTCATAACCCTCGGCGACCAGCGCGGGGACCAGGTGCCGTCCCAGTGCCCCGGTGGCCCCGGTGACGAAGACTCGCATGAACTCTGTCCTTTCCGGTGCTGCCTTCCCTTCTGCCCTCTGAGACAAGGCACTACCCGGAGCTGTGACAGCAGCGGTCAGGACAGAACGAGCGCCAGCGCGTGCAGGGCCAGGCCCACCGCGGCGCCCACCACCGTGCCGTTGATGCGGATGTACTGCAGGTCCCGGCCCAGCAGCAGTTCCAGCTGGTTCGAGGTCTCGGCCGCGTCCCACCGCTCGATGGTCCCGGTGACCAGGCCGGCCAGCTCGTCGTGGAACTGGCCGGCGATGGCCCGGGTCCCGGACTCGATCATGCGCTCCACGCCGTCCTGCAGCCGCCGGTCCGAGGCCAGCCGCCGGCCCGCCGCGACCAGCGCCCCGGCCAGCCGCCGCCGCAGCTCCGACTCCGGGTCCGCGGCCTGCGCCCGCAGCGCCTCCCTGGCCTGCTGCCACAGCGACAGCGACCAGTCCCGCAGGACCGCGCTGCCCAGCGCGTCCTGCTTCAGCCGTTCGACACGCTCGCGCAGCTCGGGCGAGGTCTCGAGCCGGTCAGGCAGGTCCTCGATCCACTGGCCGAACCGGCGCCGGGTGTCGTCGTCGGGGTCGGCCGCCATCGCCGCCAGCCGCTCGCGCAGCCGGGCGTGCAGCCTGTCGAAGACCCGGCGGTAGGCCAGGTCGGGGACCCACCGCGGCGCCTCCCGCTCGAACTGCTCGCGGAGCTCCGCGTAGTTCTCGATGAGGTAGCGGTCGGCCGCGGTCAGGAACATGTCGAACAGCTCGGTGTGATGGCCGCTGGCGATGATCCCGCGCAGCGCCCGCCCGGCCAGCGGCGCCACGTCGACCGCCTCGACCACCCGGGTCAGCTCGGCGGCGAGAACCCGCTGCACGTCCTCGTCCTTGAGCGTGCCGGCCACCGCCACCGCCAGGTCGGCGGCCCGGCCCGCGAACCGGGCCGCGTTGCCCCCGTCGGTCAGCCACGCGGCCAGCCGCGGCACCAGCCCGGCGGACCGGATCCGCTCGGCGAGCACGTCCGCGTTGAGGAAGTTCTCCTGCACGAACTGGCCGAGCGTGGCGGCGAACTGGTCCTTGCGCTCGACGATCAGCGCGGTGTGCGGGATCGGCAGGCCGAGCGGCCGGCGGAACAGGGCGGTCACCGCGAACCAGTCGGCCACGCCGCCCACCATCGACGCTTCCGCGCCGGCCTGGACGAAGCCGAGGAACGTCCCGTGGGCGCCGACGGCGGTGACCACCACGAAGAGCACCGTGCTCCCGGCGAGCAGCGCGGTGGCCCGGCGGCGCGCCGCGGCGAGCTGGCGTTTCCGCTCGGCCACCGACTCGCGGGCGAGCGCGGAGACCGGCGCGACGGGCGGGGCCGCCGGCGCGGTTCCCGCCGCCCCGTGCTGGTCTGGTGAGCTGCGGGCCGCTTCTGAGGCATGTTGCTGGGGCACAGTCTGCATGCTCACATGCCGGGACCCGCGGCGCGCACCGGCCCGGCCGATAAGCGCCCCGCCCGCCTAGAGCGACGCCAGGAAGTCCAGCAGCAGCGCGGTCACCGCGGCCGGCTGCTCCTGCTGGACCCAGTGCCCGGCGCCGGGCACCAGGTACCGCCCGCGCAGCCCGGGGCAGACCCGGCCGAGGTTCTCGAGCACGCCGGGCACCTGGTAGGTCCCCCAGTCGGCCTCCCCCGCGAGGTAGGCGGCGGGCACGTCGATCGTCCGGCCCGCGAACAGCCGCAGGTCCGCGGCGGCCAGCCCGCTGGTCGCGCACCTGTACCACTGCAGGCCGCCCTGGAACCCGGTGCGCGCGAACTCGGCGCAGTACACGCCGAGCTCGGCCTCGGTCAGCCACGGGCACGCCGCCGCCTGCGCCGCCGGGGGCAGGTACGGCGCCACGGCCTGCGGCATCGTCGCCCCGCCGGGCATCACGTAGTAGCTGGGCAAGCGGGCCAGCTCACCGGGGTTAAAGGCGTTTAAGGGATACGGTTTGTTGCCCGGCCAGTCGCCGCTCTTGACATGGAAGTAGGCGCGGAGGAAGTCATGCAGGCCTTGCGGGGGGCCGAGCATGTCCGCCGCGGCCCGCCGGGTCGAGTAGTACTCCTGGTAGTGCTGGCGCGGCGGCGTGAGCCGGCCGAGAGCGGCGTAGACGTCCTCGGCCGGCCGGGGCGCGGGCGCGGGGCCGGCCGGGGGCGGCCCGGCGAACGGCGCGCTCATCATGACCACCGCGGTGAAGATGTCCGGCCGGATCAGGGCGCAATGAGCCGCCACGGGTGAGCCGAAGTCGTGGCCGACGACCGCGGTGACGGAACCGTAATCCATCGAAAAGATCAGGCTGAGAAGGTCCTGCATGAGGCTGAGCGGCCGGAACGAGGCGAGGTCCCCGTCATAGGCCGGGTCCCAGCCGGTCGTGCGGCCGAAGCCGCGCTGGTCCGGCGCGACCACGCGGAACCCGGCCGCGGCCAGGGCCGGCATGACCTTGCGCCAGGACCAGGCGAGCTCGGGGAACCCGTGCAGGAGCAGGACGAGAGGCCGGCCGGGCTCGTCGAAGCCTGCCTCCAGCACGTGCATCGCCAGCCCGTTGACCCCGGGGACGAGCCGGGACCGGACTCCCGGCGGCAGCAGGTGCCCGGGAAAGCCGGTCAGGCGCTGAACTGGCAGGGCAGGTGCTTGATGCCGTTGACGAAGCTGGACAGCAGCCGGTCCGGCTCGCCGGCCGTGATGTCCGGCACCCGGGTGAGCAGCTCGCGCAGCATGACCGTGATCTCGCGGCGGGCCAGGTGCGCGCCCAGGCAGAAGTGCGGCCCGGCCGCGCCGAAGCCGACCTGCGGGTTCGGCGAGCGCAGGATGTCGAACCGGTCGGGGTCGGGGAACACCGACTCGTCCCGGTTCGCCGAGTAGTAGCACAGCATGAACTTGTCGCCCTCGCGGTACTCCTGCCCGTTCATCGTGTAGTCCCGGGTCAGCGTGCGCCGCATGAACAGGACCGGCGAGGAGTAGCGGACGACTTCCTCGACCGCGCCGGCGATCCGGCCCTCGAAGTCCTCCAGCAGCAGCGCGCGCTGCTCGGGGAACTCGGTGAACAGCATGAGCGCGTGGGACAGCGCGTTGCGGGTGGTCTCGTTGCCCGCCACGACCAGCAGGATGAAGAACGAGGCGAGCTCCTGGCTGGTCAGCTGCTCGCCGTCGATGTTCGCGCTGGCCAGCAGGGAGATCAGGTCCTCGCCGGGCGTCTGCGCGCGGGCCGCGGCCAGGCTGGTGACCAGGTCAGTGAGCTCCTGCGCGGCGCCGAGCAGCTGGCCGACCGCCTGGTCCGGGTTCTCGCTGATGAACTCCGGGTCGGACCCGGACAGGATGATGTTGCTGTTGGCCAGCACCATGTCGTACTTGTCGTCCGGGATGCCGGCCATGTCGCAGATGATCTTCAGCGGCAGCCGGGCCGCGACCTGCGACACGAAGTCGCCGGGGCCGGCCGCCAGCAGGCCGTCCACCACACTGGCCGCCGCCTGGCGCGCGTCCTCCTCGAACTGGGTGACCATCCGCCGGCTGAACGCGCGGGAGACGATCCGGCGCAGCCGGGCGTGCCGCGGGTTGTCCATGTTGATCATCGAGCCGAAGTACTCGTTGAACTCGGCGGGCAGGTCCGCGATGCTCGTCGCGCCCTGCCCGGAGCAGAACACCTCCGTGTTCTTGCTCGCCTCGACCACGTCGGCGTAGCTGACCAGGGCGTAGTAGCCCCGGGGGTTCACCGCGAACGGCGCCTCGGGCTCGGTGAAGAACTGCGGCCGCCCCTGGGCACGCAGGACGGCGAACGCCGCGGCGCGCTCGGGGAGCGGCAGGCCCCAGAACTCAATGGCCGACAGGTCAATCCCGGCAACAGTCATCACCAGAAGCCTTCCGCGAGAACGTGTTCTTACCTCATCATGACGCCCGGCCCGGTGACTAGCCTGCGCCCGGCGCGGGTAGTCCGGAGCGCTGATAGTCCGGAGCGCTGACCGCAGTGTCCGCGTAAGGAGGTCGTCATGGCCATCAAGTCAGAGCGGGCAGTGCCGCACGAGAAGCTCGACCGGGAAAGCGATGCCGTGCACGCGTGGCGGGTCCGCCGCCTGATCGGCCTCGGCGTGGCCTGGGCGGCCGCCGAGGCGGCCGCGGACCGGGTCGACTGGCACGAGGTCGCCAGGCTGGTCAAGCGGGGCTGCCCGGCCTCGCTCGCGCTCGCGATCGTCCAGTGACCCGGCCCGGCCGGGCCGCCGCCGGCGGCCGGGTCCCCGTGCTGGCAGGCTGCCGTGCTGGCGGCCGCCGTGCTGGGCGCGTGCGGCTCGTCCGCCCCGGCGGCCGCGCCGGGCACGGCCTCGGTGGTGTCGGCGCCCGTGCGGGTCGCGCACACCCGTCTCGGCGCCGTCGGGTACCGGGAGGTCGGGAACGGTCCCCCGCTGGTCCTGATCATGGGTTACGGCTGGAACATGGAGGGCTGGGACCCGCGGCTGGTGCACGCCCTGGCCGGCCACTACCGGGTGGTGATGTTCGACAACTCCGGGATCGGCCGCACCCGGCTGCTGCCGCTGCCGCTGAGCATCCCCGCCATGGCCGGCCAGACCAGCGCGCTGATCACGGCCCTTCACCTGCACCGGCCGGACGTCCTCGGCTGGTCGATGGGCGGGATGATCGCCCAGGCCCTGGCGGTCCGGCACCCCGGCCAGGTCCGCCGCCTGGTGCTGTGCGCCACGTTCCCCGGCACCGGCGCGGCCGTCATCCCCCCGCTGTCGGTCATGCGCGGCGGCCGCATCTTCCCGGCCAGCCAGGGCCAGGCCCGGGCCGCGTACCAGGCCGCGATCGCGGCGTACCCGCCCGCCGCCCCGCCGTCGGCGGTCGTCAAGGTGAGCCAGGCCAGCGCCGAGACCGACTGGTGGGACGGCCACGACGCCGCCGGGCGCGAGATCGCCAGGATCCCGGTGCCCACCCTGGTCGCCGACGGCACCGACGACCAGCTCGACCCGGCCGTCAACGACCGCACCCTGGCCCGGCTCATCCCCCGGGCCCGGCTCGTGCTCTACCCCGGCGCCGGGCACGGGTTCCTGTTCCAGGACCGGACCCGGTTCGCCGCCCTGATCGGGTCGTTCCTGGCGGCGGGCTAGTGCCCGGCGGGGGCTAGCTTGCGGGTGACCGCGAGCGTCCAGGGGATGCTGAGCAGGGCCACGACCACGAGGCCGAGGAACAGCGGCGGGGGCGCCACGGCGGCGGCGGCCAGGCACGCCACGGCCGCCACGGCACAGGACCGGGCCAGCGGCCGGTACAGGCCGCGGTCGTCGTCCCAGGCGGTCAGGGTCGCGGCGACCAGCATCGTGGCGGCCAGGACGACGGCGGCGCCCGCGCACAGCGTCCACGCCGTGGCGGCCGGGGTGCGGCCGTCGTGGGCGTGCTCGATGAGGCCGGTCATCGCGGCGCCCATCGCGGCGATGGCGGCGGTGAGCGGCAGGTGGGCGAGCACCCAGGACAGGCTGGCCCAGGGGCGGGGCCGGGGCGGGCGGCGGCCGACAAAGTCGAAGTACGTCCACCAGGCGCCGAACCCGATCACGACGGCCACCAGCCCGACGGCGAGCGTGAGCCCGCTGACCGGCTCGCGGGCCAGGCCGGTCACCACGCCGGTGAGGGTCTCGCCGAGCACGATGATGATCAGCAGGCCGAACCGCTCGATCAGCGCATCGGAGACCATCAGCGCGGTGAGCTGTACCGGGGCCGCCCAGCGAATCAGCGCGGTGAACCCGGCCAGATAGGCGGCGTCGATCACGCCCCAGGCCGGGACACGGCCGGCCGCTGGCAGCAGGGCGGTGCCGGCCAGCAGGACCGCGCTGGCGGCCGTGCCGGTGACGAACAGCCAGCTCGGCCGGCGGAACTGCGGCTCGTCGTCGCGGGCGGCCAGCAGCCACAGCACGGCCAGCACCGCGAACAGCACGCCCGCGGCGACGGCGAACGCGGCCCCGCGCGCACCGCCGGCCTCGGGGATGAAGGAGCCCATCGCGACCAGCACCAGGATCTGGAGCAGGAACGTGCTGCGGGCCCTGGCGTCCTCGTGGCCGTGCAGTTCGTGGTGCAGGCTGCCGTTCACCCAGGCGATCCACACCAGCGTGAACACCGCCGCGTACTCGCCGAGCCCGCCCCAGGTCAGGTGCCCGGCCAGGCGGTGCGCCGCCTGGGCGACCAGCACCACCACGGCCAGGTCGTAGAACAGCTCGAGCGGGCCCACCGTGCGCTCGCGCGGCTGCTCGCCGTGCGGGCGGGGCGGCTGCCACAGGGCCCGGCGCAGCTGTGCCCAGCGCTCCCGGCGCGCGGTGCCCGCCATGGCCCTCCCTGCCGGTCGTGAACGCTTCATGATCCGCGCACGCGATAACCTCGGCAGCACGGGAACGGGGAGACTATGAGCCTGCGGATGAGGTTGTTCGCCCTGACGTACGACCGCCAGATCGCCAGGGCCGAGGACGCCGGGCTGCGCGCGCTGCGGCTGCGGCTGCTCGCCGGGGCCGGCGGTGACGTGCTGGAGATCGGCGGCGGGACCGGGGCGAACCTGCCCTGCTACGGCCCGGCCGTCGGGTCGCTGACCATCACCGAGCCCGAGCCGCCGATGCTGCGGCGGCTCGAGCGCCGGGTCCGCGAGCACGGTGCTCTCAAGCACGGGCCAGGCCGCCCGGGTGCTCCGGGCGCCCGCCGAGGACCTTCCGTTCGCGGACCACAGCTTCGACGTGGCCGTCTCCACCCTGGTCCTGTGCGGCGTCGACGACCAGCCCCGGGCGCTGCGGGAGCTGCGGCGGGTGCTGCGGCCCGGCGGCCGGCTGCTGTTCCTTGAGCACGTGCGGTCCGCGGATCCGGGCACGGCCCGGCTGCAGGACCGGGTGAACTGGCTCAACCGGCTGATGGTGTGCTGCGACTGCAACCGCCCCACGCTCGGCACGATCCGGCGCAGCGGTTTCACCGTCACCGAGGTGGAGCACACGGCGCTGCCGAAGGCCCCGGCGTACGTGCGCCCCACGATCCTGGGCAGCGCCGCCCGGTCAGCCTGAACCGGCCAGGTGCCGCGCGAGGTCACCGGTCACCGCACGGGCGTCGTCCTCGATGCCGCAGATGAACGTGGACCGGCGGCGGCGCAGCACGGGCAGGCCCAGCACGTACAGCCCCGGGCTGCCGGTCACCGTTCCGCCCTCGTGCTGCAGGTGGCCCTTGGCGTCGACCACGGGCACGTCGAGCCACCGGTAGTCGGGCCGGAAGCCGGTCGCCCAGAGGATGGTGCGGATCTCGCCGCTGCGCAGGTCGAGCTGCAGGCGGGCCGGCTGGGGCACCGGGGTGTCCGGATACCGTTCTGGCGGCCCCGCGTCAGCCCCGCGCGGGTCGACGGCGGCCCACTCGTCGAAGGTGTCCAGCAGGCGTTCCAGCTTGAGGTCCGCGAGCGAGATCACGTTGCGCAGGCCGCCGGAGAACAGGGCGCGGCCGTCACGGATCATGGCCAGGCGGCCCACCAGCTGGACGCCCATGGCGGTGAGCGCGCTGAGGTCGAGGGTGGCCCGGCCGGGCGTGCCGACCAGCTGGGGGGACGGCAGGCGCCGGGCCCGTTCCAGGTCCTCGACCTCGTCGTGGCGCTGGTCCCAGACGCCGGAGGAGTCCATCCACCAGAGCACGTCGCGGCCGCGGTAGGTGCGCGGCAGCCGGACGTGCTCCCCGACGGAGAGCGTGACCGGCCGGCCCGACTGCTGCAGCTCTGCGGCCAGCTGGACGCCCGTGGCCGACGCGCCGACGACGAGCACGCCGCCGTCGGGGAGCTGGCTGGGGTCGCGGTAGCCGAATGGGGTCAGCTGGCTGACCTCCGCCGGCACCGCCTCGGTGAACGGCGGCACCGACGGCAGGTTGCACGCGCCGCTGGCGATGACCACCGTTGCGGAGTGAATCTCGCCCCCGCTGTGCGTAATCCGGAATCCGTCGCCGTCCCGGCGAACCGAGGTGACGTTCGTCCCGGTACGGACCGGCGCGCCGGAGTTCTTGGCGAAGCGCTCGATGAACTCGGTCACTTCGCCCGCGGTCATGTAGCCGTCGGGCTCCGGGCCTTCGTAGCGAAGGCCCGGAACCCTGCTCTGCCAGTTGGGCGTGAGCAGCCGCAGCGAGTCCCAGCGCTCATTCCGCCAGGAGTTCGCCACCTCGCCGCGTTCCAGCACGACGTGGTCGATCGACCGGCCGCTCAGGAAGTGGCTCGCGGCGAGACCCGCGTGCCCCGCTCCGATGACGACCGCGGCAGTGCGTTCTATGACGGATTCCTCAGGCGACTTCGACGGTGATGTTCGTCGGGTTCGACAGGGCGTCGAACACGGCGGAGCGCTTCTGGGACTGGGCCACCAGCGCCTCGATCTCCTGCTTCGACGCGTCCGCGTCGATGGTGAACGTCACCTTGATGTCGTTGAAGCCGTTGCGGACGTCGCTGTCCGCCCCGAGGATCCCGCGGATGTCGTGCGCGCCCTCGAGCTTCGACTCGACCGAGCGCAGCTGGATGCCGCGGTTCTCGGCGACCGAGGCCACGCCCGCGGTCAGGCAGCTGGCCAGGCCGACGAGCAGGTACTCGATCGGCGTGATGCCGTTGTCGGTGGCCGCGAAGACGAGCGGGTGGTCGGCCTCGAACGTCGACTCGGCTTCGTGCTTCTGCTCCTCGCCCAGGCCGAAGAAGCTGTCGACCTTGATCTGGCTGTGCACGCCGGTCTGCCACTTGGCGGACGCCCGCCAGGTGAACTGGGCGGCCTCCGGCGCACCCTTGAGGACTTCGCGCGCGTCAAGCAGCGCCTGGACGTTTACTCCGTTGGTAACTGCAGTCATTTCTGAGTCTCCTCGACCCTTCCCCGGGGGATATCCCTACTTAGATGGTCGAGATTATAACTGACCACCGGGATACCATGGCCCCCATGTCAGAGCTAGCCCCGGCGGCGGCCTGGCTCAGTCGGCACTGTCGAAACACAATACGTTGATCTGCCCGGATCGGTTCAACTGGACTGCGGAAACGAGCTATTTCCGGTCCGGGTGGCCTACGAGACCTACGGCACCCTGTCCGCCCAGCGCGACAACGTCATCCTGGTCTGCCACGCCCTCAGCGGCGACGCGCATGCGGCCGGCTACGCGACGACGCCACCCGCGGAGAGCACCCGCGACGGGTTCGGCGCGGACGACCGCGACGGCTCCGCCCGCAAGGGCCTGGGCTGGTGGGACGGGATGATCGGCCCCGGCAAGGCGTTCGACACCGACCGCTACTTCGTCGTCTCCACGAACCTGCTCGGCGGCTGCCGCGGGACAACCGGGCCGTCGTCAGCCAACCCGGCGACCGGCCAGCCGTACGGGCCGGACTTCCCGGTGATCACTGTCGCGGACATGGTGCGGACCGAGCGGGCGTTCCTGGACACGCTGGGCATCGAACGGCTGGCCGCGGTGGCCGGCGGCTCGCTCGGCGGGATGCAGGCGTACGAGTGGGCGGTCCGCTACCCGGACCAGGTCGATTCGATCGTGGTGATCGCCAGCACGCACGCGCTGCACCCGCAGGGCGTGGCCTGGAACGCGATCGCGCGCGAGTCGATCATGGGCGACCCAGCCTGGCAGGGCGGCCGCTACTACGGCACCGGCGCCGCGCCCGACGCCGGCATGGGCGTGGCCCGGATGGTCGGCCACATCACGTACCTGTCCGCGCCGGGCCTGGAGGGCAAGTTCGGCCGGCGGCTGCAGTTCGCCGACGACATCCGCTACACGCTCACCGAGCCGGAGTTCGAGGTGGAGAGCTACCTGCGCCACCAGGCCCGCTCGTTCGTCAAGCGGTTCGACGCCAACACCTACCTGTACACGTCGCGCGCGCTGACGTACTTCGACCTCGCCCGTCAGTACGGCAGCGGGTCGCTGAAGGAGGCGCTCAGGGACGTCTCGGCGCGGACGCTGCTGATCGCCTTCAGTTCCGACTGGCTGTACCCTCCGTCCGCGTCAGCCGACGTCGAGGAGGCGCTCCGGTCTCTCGGCAAGCCGGTTGAATTCCACGTGATCGAAGCCCCGTACGGCCACGACTGCTTCCTGCTGGAGGAAGCACGGCAGATCCCGGTTATCCGCCGTTTCCTGGCCGAGGGCAGGATAGGCGGATGACGCCCAGGAAGAGGCCCGCGTGACCGACCACCCGTCCCGCGCTGAGGAAGCCCGTGCTGAGGAAGACCGCGAGTTCGGCTTCGAGACGCGGCAGCTGCACGCCGGGCAACGGCCCGACCCGAACACGGGTGCCCGGGCGGTGCCGATCTTCCAGACGACCAGCTACGTGTTCGAGGACCCGGAGTCCGCGGCTGCCTACTTCAACCTGCAGGAGTACGGGAACACGTACTCGCGCATCATGAACCCGACCGTGGCGGTGTTCGAGGAGCGGGTGGCGAACCTCGAGGGCGGCTGCGGCGCGGTGGCGTTCGCCAGCGGGATCGCCGCGCAGGCCGCCGCGCTGTTCACGCTGCTGGAGCCGGGGGACCACGTCGTCTCGTCCACGGCGCTCTACGGCGGCACGGTGAACCAGTTCAAGCACCTGCTGCGGAAGATGAACGTCGAGCTGACCTGGGTCGATCCCGACGATCTGGACGCGTGGCGGCAGGCGGTCCGCCCCACGACAAAGGCGTTCTTCGGCGAGACGATCGGCAACCCGGCCGGCAACGTGCTGGACATCGAGGCCGTCGCGGAAATCGCGCACGCCCACGGGCTGCCGCTGATCGTGGACAACACGTTCGCGACGCCGTACCTGTGCCGCCCCATCGAATGGGGCGCCGACATCGTGATCCACTCCGCGACCAAGTTCATCGGCGGCCACGGCACCAGCATCGGCGGCGTGGTCACCGAGTCGGGCCTGTTCAACTGGTCCAACGGCCGGTTCCCTGTCGTCGCGGATCCCTCGCCGGCCTACCACGGCCTGCAGTTCCACGAGACGTTCGGGACGTACGGCTACCTGATGAAGCTGCGGGCCGAGACCCTGCGCGATCTCGGCGCCGCGATGTCGCCGTTCAACGCCTTCCTGTTCCTGCAGGGGCTGGAGACGCTGTCGCTGCGGATGGAGCGCCACGTGGCGAACGCCCTGGCGGTCGCGGCGTTCCTGGAGTCCCACGAGCTCGCGTCGAAGGTGACCTACCCTGGCCTGCCGGGAAGCAGATACCAGCCGCTCGTGGCGAAGTACCTGCCCCGCGGGGCGGGGGCGGTGTTCTCGTTCGACTGCGCCGGCGGCCGGGCCGGCGGGCAGCAGCTCATCAGCGGCGTGCGGCTCTGGTCCCACCTGGCCAACGTCGGCGACGCGAAGAGCCTGATCATCCACCCGGCCAGCACGACGCACCGCCAGCTCAGCGATCAGGAGCTGCAGGCGGCCGGCGTCGGGCCCGGGTCGATCCGGCTGTCGGTGGGCTTGGAAACGCCCGCGGACCTGATCTGGGACCTGGAGCAGGGCTTCGCGTGCGTCACCGCGAAAGCCGAGGCGGCGGACGTGAAGGTAGCGACGGCATGACCGATCTCAGCCGGTACCAGGATCCGCTGACGATCCAGCGCGTGCTGCACACCGCCCGCACGGTCGCGATCGTGGGGCTGTCCGCGAACCCGCTGCGGGCCAGCTACTTCGTCGGGTACTACCTGCAGCGGCACGGCTACCAGGTCATCCCGGTCAACCCGCGCGAGACGGAGATCCTCGGCGAGAAGTGCTACCCGAGCCTGCTGGACGTCCCGGTGCACGTGGATGTGGTCGACGTCTTCCGCACGCCGGGCGCGGTGCCTGCTATCGCACGGGAGGCACTGCAGATCGAGGCCGGTGCCCTGTGGTGCCAGTTCGGCGTGATCAGCGAGGAAGGCGCGCAGATCGCCACCGGCGGTGGCCTGCCGGTGGTCATGGACCGCTGCCTCAAGATCGAGCACGCGCGCTACCTGGGCCGGATGCACTGGCTCGGCTTCAGCACGCAGCGGATCACGTCGGTACGGACCGGGCTCCAGTAAGGCGGGGCTCGAGGTTCAGGAACTGGCCGTACCGGCGGGCGGCCTCCTCGAGGGCGCCCGCCTCCGCGGGCGTCAGGGCCCGGTAGGGCTGCAGGTCGAACCGCACCTGGTCACCGGTGACCGTGCGCTTCATGGCGGCGACGAGCTGCGCGCCGGCCAGGGCCATGCCGATCGCGGCTTCCCGGACGCGGGGCACGATGCCGGCGGCGTCGAGCATCCAGCGGGAGTCCTGGTATCCGCGGTAGGTCTCGTCCAGGATCTGCAGCAGGTGACCCGCGGGCTCCTGCGGCCCGCTCGGGGGCTCCTCGCCGGGCGCGTGCCAGAAGGTACGGCCGTCGTGCCGGAACGAGCCGAGTTTGCCCCGCACCTGGGCCAGGCCGGCCCGCACGTCGGTGACGGTGAGGCTGGCCCAGTAGACGAGGTCCCGTTCGGTCGCCGGGCCGTGCCCGGTGAAGTAGCGCAGCGCGATCTCGGCCAGGGCCTCGTCGCGGCCGAGGCGGCGCGGGCTGGGCACGCGCTTATCCATGAGCGCGTAGGTGTGCTCGCCGCCGGCCACCGGCCCGCTGCAGACCAGGCCCTCCAGCTCGGCGTGCATCACGAGCATCATGACCATGTGGCCGCTGCCGTCGACGCCGGCCTGCCGCAGTTCCCCGGCCAGTTCGGTGCGGGTGAGGTGCCCGTGGCGGTCCAGGATGCTGACGACGGCGGCGAGCGCCTGGCCGACCGAGCGCTCGTCCATGCCGTGCATGCTGCGCAGCACCCGGCGGGTGACCTGCTGGAGCCGCGGGCCGGTCAGGTCCAGCAGCCAGCCGATGTCCTCGGCCCGGGAGAAGTGCCAGGTGGGCCGCAGCACGTGGGTGCGCACTACGGCGCCGTCATCGAGCCGGGCGGCCAGGTCGGCCTGATCCGCGTTCCTGGTGCGGGCGGCTACGGCCCAGGCGGCCTGGCTGGGGTTCTCGGCCTGCACCGCCAGCAGGGAGCCGACGGCACCGTCCGCCGACTCTGCGTGCGGCCGGGCCAGGCGCTGCGTGCGCAGCCGCCAGCGGGCAATGTCGAGATCATGCACCGGCGCCTCCCTTCCCTGCCCATGGCAGGTTAGCGGGAGGCGCCGGCCTTAAGGTCTATCGCTGGTCCTCGCGCAGGCCGAGGAAGAGCTCGTCCCGGCGGCGCTGCGCGTAGTTCATGTCGCTCACCACGCTGGCCACGCGCCGCACGATCCGCGAAATCCTCATTGCCGTTCTCCTCTCAGTTCCGGCCGCCACTGCGGCCATATCCTGAGCATCGCCGTAAGACCCCGGCGCGCCATCGGACGGACGCCTTACTTCCGGGCGGGACCCGGCTTAGGCGGTCGCTTAGGCGGCCTGATCCCGTCGCGGGCTAACGTGAGGCCCCATGACCACCGACCTCGATCACCTCGCCATCGGCACGCCGGCCCTGACGGACGGCTGGGAACTGTTCGGCGGCCTTCTCGGCGGGACCTGGGCCTACGGCGGCGACTCCCCCGGGTACTGGTGGGGCCAGCTGGAGTTCGCCACCGGCCCGAAGATCGAGCTGCTGACCCCCACCGGCGGGCCGGACGCCGCGTTTCTCGAGCGCTTCCTGGCCAGCCGCGGCGCGGGCGCGCACCACCTCAACTTCCTCGTCTCCGACATCACCGAGGCGCTGGCCAGGACGCGGGCCTTCGGCATCGAGCCGGTCGGCGTCAGCCTGGACCATCCCCGCTGGAAGGAAGCCTTCCTGCACCCGCGCCAGGCGCACGGCATCGTCATCCAGCTGGCCCAGCAGGAGGGCTCCCCGGTCTCCCCGCCGCCCGCCGGGCTGCCCGGGCCGGGCCCGGCGGCCGGCTTCAGCCTGATCGAGCACCACGTCGGTGACCTGGACGGCGCGGTGCGGCTGTTCCGCGACGTCCTGGAAGGCCAGCACAGTCTCGACGGCCAGCCGGGCCCGGCCCGCACAGAAACCGCCAGCACGGAATCCGCCAGCACGGGGACCGCCGAGCTGACCTGGCCCGGCGGCAAGAGGATCCGGCTGGTGCACGAGGACGGCCTGCCGCTGGGCGGCGCGCTGCACCACGTCAGCTTCACCCGCACCGCCGGGGAGTTCAGCGCCCAGGACCGCGAGCGCGCGGGCCTGCTGGCCAAGCGCCTCGGCGTGGGCCTGGAGCTGGGCGGCTAAGCGCCGGCCTGCCCCCGGTCAGCTATCGCGGCCGGATGGCTCGACGTCAGCTTCGGTCGAGGTGAGATAGGCGCGCAGCGACATGTGAGCGAAGTGCAGCAGCTCGGGCGCGGGCCCACGGCTGGAGCGCTGCGGGGTGATGGACACCGGGACGAGCGTCACGGTCTGGAGTGCGCCGTCACCGGCGAGGACCCGCCGGAGTGCATCGGTGATGGTGACGAAGGTGTCCAGCGGGGTCAGTTGATGCGCCGGCCGCAGGTCGGTCGGGTCAGCGGACGGCGCGGGCACCTCGCAGTGCCCCTCATCCCCGAAGCAGCCGCCGTGACCGAACACGGTGAACCGCCCGGCGTAACCATGCTCGGCGGTCCGTGGGGTATCGGCGGTAGCCGCCGGATCGTTAAGGAACAGGCGCACCTCATAAGAGCTCCCGGAATGATCAACTCCGGTGAAAACCAAGTCTGCCCGGGTGAATGCGGCAAGGCCTTCTTCTGGCGGGAAAGGAAGGCTGATGATGAGGGTCTGCTCAGTACTGCCTGCGCTGGCTGCGGCCGCTGTGACCATCGTTCCTCCTCAGCCGATGACCTGGGCGGCGTACTCATAACCCAGTGTAGAGATGTCCAGGACCTTGCTCACGGTCACCGGCCACGGCGCCAGCACCTGGCCCAGCAGACCGGCTTCCGGGCTGGTCCCATGAGGGCTGATCTGCCACAGATACCACAGCCGATCGATCATGGCGTGGTGCGCCCAGAACACCGGATCGTAGGACGCGATCGGCACCACCGACATTGCCCCGCCCACCCAGCCGTGCACGCCGTTATGAATGCTTTCCACAAGCGTGCTGAATTCGCTGAAGGTGGTGGCTCTCAGCGCCCGGGCCACGGTCCCCGTGCGGGGCAGCTCGTCAGGAACGTCCGGATCCCGTACCGTCACTGGGTCTGGGCCGTCTGTTATCGCGCCGGGCAGCCTTTCCCTTATCAGCTCGAGGTAGTCATCGCTCAGGGTCACCGGGCCGGCCGCCAGCGGGTTGTCCCCCCGGCCGGGTCAGCCAGATACCCCGTTGGCAAGCCGTCCGCGTGCGCCGCCGCTGACGTCCAGTCCCACCAGGGAAGGCTGACCGTCAGGGTCTGGTCGCCGCGGACCCGGCGCAGCGCGTCGGTCAGCGCCAGCTCGAAGAAGTACAGGTAAGCCCGGTGCCAGGGCAGGAACTGCAGCGTCCCGTGCTGGCAGTACCCGGGCAGCGGCAGTCCGTGCAGGCCGGCATGGTAGGCCCATCCGCGGTCGTCGTGCAGGTTGTACACCGCCGCGAAGGCATCCCGGAAGTCAGTTAATTCAGCAGTACCCAGCGTCGCAATGCTTTTCCGAACCCCCACCGCAAACCCCCCTTGGCCGCGTGCGCCCACCCACCTCCGCAGGAGCCAACGGGCTTATCATTACACGGCTAGGGCTCCGCGGGCGGGCCAGTCTCCCCGAGGCGGTAGCCCGCCCCGGGCACGGTCCCGATCACCGGCGGGTCGCCCAGCTTGCGGCGCAGTGTCATCACCGCGACCCGCACCGCGTTCGTAAACGGGTCAGCGTGCTCGTCCCACGCCTTCTCCAGGAGCTCCTCGGCGCTGACCACCGTGCCCTCGGCCCGCATCAGCACCTCGAGCACCGCGAACTCCTTGGGCGCGAGCTCCAGCTGCCGCCCGTCCCGCCAGGCCAGGCGGCGCGGCAGGTCCAGCCGGATCCCGGCCCGGTCCAGCACCGGCGGCAGGGCGGGCCGGGCCCGGCGGCCAAGCGACCCGACCCGGGCGACCAGCTCGGCGAACGCGAACGGCTTGGTGAGGTAGTCGTCCGCGCCGAGGTCGAGGCCGTCCACCCGGTCCCAGATCCCGGCCGCCGCGGTGAGCATCAGCACCCGGGCTTCCCCGCCCATCGCGACGATCTGCTTGCAGACCTCGTCGCCGTGCACCTTCGGCAGGTCGCGATCGAGGATCACCACGTCGTAGCGGTGCACGGCCACGCGCTCCAGCGCCGCTTCCCCGTCGTAGCAGACGTCGACGGCCATCGTCCGCCGCCGCAGCCCCTTGGCGATCGCGTCGGCCATCAGCCGCTCGTCCTCGGCCACCAGCACGCGCATGAGGCGCCTCCCCGTGTGGTCGCGCCCGTGACATTATCCGCGCCATGGGATAAACGGAGGATAAGCGCTGGCCTTACCGTCCCGGTACGCCCGGTTCCGTAAGCCAGTGGCATGCCTGTCCGCCTTCTCTCCCGTCCTGTCCCTGGAGTCCCGGACGTCCGGCGGCCCGCCCGCCGGCCGGACGGGGCGCTGCTCGTTCCCCCGGCTGCGGCCCTCGCCATCATGCTGTGGGGGCTCAACGGGCCGTCCTACTGGCGCGACGAGGCCGACACGGTCTCGGCGGTGGCCCGCTCGCTGCCCCAGCTGATCCGGATGCTCGGCCACGTCGACGCCGTGCACGGGCTGTACTACCTGCTGCTCTGGCCGGTCGCCCAGGTCGCGGGCACCGGTGAGATGGCGACCCGGCTGCCGTCGGCGCTGGCGATGGCGGCGGCGGCTTTCTGGGTCGCGGCGATCGCCCGGCGGCTGGTGTCCCGCCGCGCCGCCCTGTGCGCCGGGCTGCTGTTCGCCGCCCTGCCCGAGGCCAGCATGCAGGGGCACAACGCCCGCCCGTACGCGATGGTGATCGCGGCCGCGACGGCGTCCAGCTACCTGCTGCTGCGGGTGGCCGAGGATCCCCGGCGGGCGCGGGTTGCCGGGTACGGCCTGTCCCTGGTTCTGCTCGGCTATCTGCACATGTTCGCGCTGCTGCTGGTCCCCGTGCACGCGATCGCGCTGGCCGGGCCGGGTGGCGTCCGGCCGCATCAGCTTTTCCGGCGCTGGCTGGCCGCGGCCGCCGCGGCGTGCGCGGCCGTCGTCCCGCTGGTGCTGCTGGGCTGGGCCCAGCGCGGTCAGATCGGCTGGATCTCACGGCCCGGCTGGCACGAGGCGAGCCAGCTCGTGGTGGCGCTGACCGGCGGCGCGGTGCTGGCCAGCGGCCTCATCGGGCTGCTGGCGGCGGGCGGTGCGGTGCGCCTTGGCCGGGCCGGGCCGGGCGGGAGCGGCGCCCGCGCCGGCGGCGGGCGGCGGCTGGCCTGGCTGGCCGTGCCGTGGCTGGTCCTGCCGCCGGTAGTGCTGTTCGCGGTCTCGGCGGTGAAGCCCGTCTACTACCTCCCCTACGTGCTGTTCTGCCTGCCCGCGACGGCGCTGCTGGGCGGCGCCTTCCTGGCCGGGCTGAGCTGGCCGGCCCGGGCGGCCGCCGCCGCGCTGGCGGCCGCGCTCATCATCCCCACGCAGATCGCGATCCGGGTGCCGGGCAGCGGCGGGTCGCTGTGGCCGGCCGACCAGATCCTGGCCGCCGGGGCGCAGCCGGGCGACGCGATCATCTACCCGCAGGGCGGCATCCCGCCGTGGGATCTCGCCTACGCCGACGGGTTCGGGCGGCTGCGGGACATCGGCCAGGCGGAACCGGGCGCGGCCACGGGCCGGCTCTACGGGGTCAGCGTGCCGCGATCCGTGCTGCTGCACCGCGAATGCGGGGTGCGCCGGATCTGGGTCGCCGAGATCGGGCCGCAGTGGCGCAGCCTCAGCGGGTATCTGGCGCCCGGGTTCCGGCTGGCCGGCCAGTGGGAGCCGTTCGGCGCCGCGATGCGGCTGTGGCTCTACCAGCAGACAGGTGCGGCGGGCGGGCCGGATGGCGCATGCTGCTGCTGACAGCCAGCCGAGCAGCGGAGGCCAGCAATGACCAGCACCGGTGGCAGCAGCACCCCCGACGTCGCGTCCCGGGCGGCGCTGCTGAAGGAAACCGCCGAGCACCATGACCCGTACGAGAAGAGCCACGCGCCGCACAACTGGTGGGACTGGTACTCCGCCTACATGATCGCCCGCGAGCAGGGCCAGTCCCCGGACGTCGCCGCCGCCACCGCGGGCCGATACATGACCGACGTGCTGGGCGTCGCGAGCCTGTGAGCCGACTCGGGGAGCCACCCCGCGCGGCTGGCCCGTGACGGCAGGGCCCGCGCCGCGGCCACCGTAACCCTTGAAAAAACCCTCAGGCGCTGAGCAGGTCGCGGCGCCGGAAGGCGGCCAGTGCGGCGAGGGCCGCGGCCAGGCCGAGGCCGGCCATGACCGCGGCGTCCGCCGCGCGGAAGGGCTGCGCGGGCACCAGCCCGACGTGGGCGAAGGGCGTCAGGTCCACGAGCCAGCCGGGCGCGCCGAGCAGGGCGCCGACGGCCTGCCAGAGGAACGTCACGGTGACGATCCCGTAGCCGATCGCGGCGCTGGCCCGGGGGGTGACCGCGTAGGCCAGGGCGGCGAGGCCGAGGAAGAGCGCGGCCACCGGCAGGCAGTTCGCCGCGGCCTCGAGCGCCCGCGGCAGCGTGATCCCGGCCCCGCCGGACACCGCTCCGGCCCAGGTCAGCACCCCGGACGTGAGCGAGATCAGGGTGATGCCGCCCGCCGCGATCAGCAGCCGCCCGCCGAGCCAGCGGACCCGGCTGACGGGCAGCGCGAGCAGGGTCTCGAGCTGCTGGCCGGCCTCCTCGCGGCGGGCCGTCCCGACCTGCGCGCAGGCGAACAGGCTGACGGCCAGCATGACGAAGAAGAAGACGAAGGACAGGTAGCCGGCCGGGGTCGCGATCGAGCCGGTCCCGAGCTTGCCGAGCTGGCGGGCCGCGTTCTTCGGGATGTCGGCGGGTGACACGCCGCCGGACACGAGGCCGAGGATGAACATGAAGACCGCGAAGCAGCCGGTCCAGGCGAGCAGGCTGTCGCGCTGGCTGCGCAGGGCCTGAGCGGCCGGGGAGGACAGCAGGCCCAGCCGCGGCTCCGCGCTGCCGCGGGCGGGGAGCAGGCCGCTGCCGAGGTCGCGGCGGGCGGCGAGCCGCGCCGCGGTGCCGAGCAGCAGCACGCTCGCCGCCGCCGGGAGCAGGAGCACGGCGGGCCGGGCGCCGGTGAACGGGCGCAGCTCCTCGGCCCAGCCCAGCGGGGTGGCCCAGCGCAGCCAGCCGGCCCCGCTGGCGGTGTCGGCGACCGCCCGCAGCAGCAGGAACAGCGCGACCGCGGCGCCGCCCAGCTCCAGGGCGACCCGGCGGGACGGGGCGAGCTGGCTCGCCACCGCGCCCAGCCCCGCGAACACCGGTATCACCGAGACCGTGGCCAGGGCGAGGTAGGCCGACCCGGCGGCGGGAAGGCGGCCGGCCACGAACCCGGCGAACTCCGCCGCCCACAACGCCAGCGCGGCCACCCCGATCGCGGCCATCGCGGACCAGTAGGCCGTGCGGCGGCTGATGATCCCGGCGAGCACGAGCTCCGTGCGGCCCGCGTCCTCCTCGCCGCGCAGCGCCTGCGCGGTGGCCACCAGGCCGAACGCCGCGGCGGCGATGGCCAGCGTCCCGCCGACCCGCCAGGCGCTGTAGCCGGCCACCGTCAGCAGGCCGTGCGGCTCGCCGTAGAACAGGCGCAGCCCGGTGTTGCCGCCGAAGTCGCGGGCGAACGCCAGGCGGTCCGGCCGCGGCCGGGTAGGTGCCGCGGTAGCCAACCGGCTGGATGAAGGAGTACACCGCGAACAGGTAGCCGAACGTCGCGGTCAGCACGCGGCCGCCGCGCAGCACCCGGGCCGCGACGGCGCTGGCCGGGCCGCGGGCCGTCCTCCTGTGCGAGCGGCGCATCGGCCGTGCGTCGTGGCTAACGGCTGACATGGCCGTCGTAGTGCCGCAGGAAGATCTCCTCCAGCGAGGGCTCACGGCTCACCAGGGACGTGACCTGGTGCCCGGCCAGGGCGGTGATCACCGGCCCGTCGCGGCCCGCGATCTCGAAGCGGAGCACGCTGGGGCCGGCCTCCGCCACCTGCACGCCGGGCAGCGGCGGGAGCTCGGGCGCCGGGCCGTCGAACGTGACCTCGATCGTGTGCGTGCTCAGGTGCCGCAGCTCGGCCAGCGTGCCCTGGTCGACCAGCTTCCCCGCGCGGAGGATCCCGACCCGGTCGCAGACGGCCTCGACCTCGCTGAGGATGTGCGAGGACAGGAAGACCGTCTGCCCGCGGTCCTTCGCCTCGGTCACGCACTCCCGGAAGGCCATCTCCATCAGCGGGTCGAGCCCGCTGGTCGGCTCGTCCATGATCAGCAGGTCCGCGCGGGTCGCCAGCGCGGCGATGAGCTGCACCTTCTGCCGGTTGCCCTTGGACAGGGTGCGCACCTTCTTCTTCGTGTCGAGCCCGAAACGCTGCACCAGCTGGTCCCGGTAGGCGGTGTCCACGCCGCCGTGCACCCGGGCGAGGAACTCCAGGGTCTCCGCGCCGGTCATGGCCGGCCACAGGTACGGCTCGCCGGCGACGTACGCCACCCGGCGATGCGCCCTGACCGGGTCGCGCCACGCGTCGGTGCCGAGCAGCTCGGCGCGCCCGGCCGTGGGCTTGTGGATGCCCAGCAGCAGGCGGATCGTCGTGGTCTTGCCCGCCCCGTTCGGGCCGAGGTAGCCGTACACCTCGCCGGCCTCGACGGTCAGGTCGAGATCATCCAGGGCCAGCGTCTGGCCGTAGCGCTTGGTCAGGCCCTCGGCGCTGATGGCCTTCGCCGGGCTGGCCTGCACCGGGCTGGCCGTCATCGGGCTGGCCTTCCCGGCTGGGCCGCTTGCAGCTGGTCGATCGCCGCCTGGGCCTGGGCGGCGAGCTCGGGGCTGAGCAGCGGCTTGGAGTAGAAGTCGAGCTTGATCCGGCTCATCCGCAGGTGCCCTTCCGGGGTGAAGATGCCGGCGCCCAGGGCCCGCGACAGCTGGGCGTGCATCGCGAGCAGGCCGGTTTCCATGGCCACGAAAAGCGCGGCGTAGCCCCGCGGGTCCGCGAGCTCACCGGGGTGGTTCTGGGCCAGCCAGGCCTCGCTGAGGTCGACCATCGCGTCGAACATCGCCGCGGCGGACGGGGAGCCGTCCACCAGCGACCGGGCGAAGTAGCGGTAGGTCAGCAGGATCGTGGGGTGCGCGGCGGCCAGGAACCCGGTGTCGGCGACCCGGCCGTCGCGCACCGCCTGCTCCTTGATGCGCACGATCTGGTCGAGCGCGAAGGCATCGCACGCGGCACGGAGGTCGTCCTTGGAACCGAAGTGGTGCCGCACCAGCCCGCCCGACACCCCGGCGGCCTTCGCGATGTCCCGGATCGTCGCTCCCTCGACGCCGCGCTCGGCGAAGAGGCGCAGTGCCGCGTCCCGGATCCGGGCCCGGGCCGTGAGATCCCCGGCGGCCCGCTCGCCCAGTGACGTTGCCACCCGGATCTCCCCTGGCTATACCTGCCGACAGCTTATTGCTCTTTCTGTACTGCTGACTATACGTATGTATAGCCAGGGTGGCAAGGCCGGGCCGGGCGTGGCGGTCTTTATGCCGCGCTTATCCCGCCGGACGATAATGGGACACCCGGGCGCGAAAGGGAGGTCTGATGCGCATGCTGACGGCAGCGGCCCGGCCCGGGCCGTGAACTTCTTCCGCCCGTCGCTCCGCCAGCGGGTTGCCCTGGCCCTGGCGGCGATGTTCGCGGCCGGCTTCCTGGCCGCGGCGGTCATCATCGCCTTGGGCCATGAGCTCATCTTCCGCCTGTGGGGCTCCTACACCCACCACGTCGAGTGCTTCTGGCACCGGGACAGGGTCACCTGCCACCGGCCGCTCTCGTCCGCCACCCACCTCTGGTATCTGGTGGGCGTGGCGGCTGCCGTGCTGCTGGCCGCCCTGATCTGGTGGCTGGTGGCAGGCCGCACGCTCCGGCCGCTCTCGCAGACCGTGCAGACGGTGCGCCAGCTCGGCCCGGAGAACCTGCGCCAGCGGATCCGGATGACGGGCTCTGCCGACGTGCTGAAGGAGCTCGCCGACGCACTCGACGACGCGCTGGACCGGCTGTCCGCCGGTTACGAGGGCCAGCGCCGGTTCGCCGCGAACGCCTCGCACGAGCTGCGCACCCCGCTGGCGGTGCAGCGGCTGCTGACCGAGGTCGCCATGGATGACCCGCAGGCGGGCGAGGACCTGCACCGGCTGGGCGCGCAGCTCATCCGCGTCAACGAGCGGAACGAGCGGCTGATCGAGGGGCTGCTGGTGCTGGCGGAGAGCGACCGCGGGGTGCCGGGCAAGGTGCCGGTGCGGCTGGACAAGATCGCCGGATCGGTGCTGGACGCCCATGCGGACCTGGCCGGGAAGCACGACGTCAGCCTGCACCGCAGCCTCACCGAACGGGAGATCTCCGGCGATCCGCTGCTGCTGGAGCGGCTGATCGGCAACCTCGTGACGAACGCGATCCTCTACAACCAGCCCGGCGGCTGGGTCGAGGTCGAGGTGGCCGCGGAAACGGACGCCGGGCCCGCGCTGTCCGTGCGCAACACGGGCCAGAACGTCCCGGCGGAGTCGGTCTACGCCCTGTTCGAGCCCTTCCGGCGGCTGAGTGCCGACCGGACGAACCACAACGGCGGCGCGGGCCTGGGCATGTCGATCGCCCGCTCGATCACCGCCGCCCACGGCGGCACGATCCGGGCCCGGCCGCGCAGCGAGGGCGGCCTGATCGTGGACATCGAGCTTCCCTCCCGGCCGTGAGCGGCCCCGCGGGCGCGGAGCCGGAGGCCGATGGTTTACACCGTTGACAACCATGAGGGACCGCACGCAGGCTGACGGTTGACACATATGTAAACCGTATGCCTGGAGGGTCACATGCACGGACTTCGTGCTCACCGGCGGGCCGCGGCGCCCTTGCCCGCGGCGGGCGGGCCGGCCGCGGGCGGGGCATCCCCGGAAAACCACGGATCCCGGCGTTCCTGGTCGCTGCTGGTCCTGCTCAGCGTGGCGCAGTTCATGGTCATCCTGGACGCCACCGTGGTGAACGTCGCACTGCCGTCGATCGGCCGGTCGCTGCACTTCTCCCCCGGCGGGCTGCAGTGGGCCGTGACCGCTTACGTCCTGGCCAGCGGCGGGCTGGTGCTGGCCGGGGGGCGAGCCGCCGACCTGGCCGGGCGGCGCCGGATGTTCCTGGCCGGGCTGACCGTGTTCACCGCGGCCTCGCTGGCCAGCGGCCTGGCGCTGAGCCCGGCCGCCCTGATCGCGGCACGGGCCGGCCAGGGCCTGGGCGCGGCCCTGCTCACCCCGGCCGCCCTGTCGATCATCACCACGACCTACGCGGGCGCCCAGCGCGCGACCGCACTGGCCACCTGGGGCGCGCTCGGCGGGGCCGGCGCGGCCGCCGGGGTGCTGGCGGGCGGCGTGCTGACCACCTGGCTCGGCTGGCGCTCGGTGTTCCTGGTCAACGTCCCCATCGGGGCCGTGGCCGGGCTGCTGAGCCTGCGCATGGTGCCCCGGCACAGCGCGCCGGGCCCGGCCTGGCGGCAGTTCGACCTGGCCGGCGCGGCACTGGGCATCGGCGGTCTGGTGTCGGCCGCGTACGCGATCGCCGGCGTGCCGTCCCGCGGCTGGGCATCCGCCCAGACCCTGCTGGTCCTCGCGCTCGCTGCCGCCCTGCTGGCGGCCTTCGCGGCCACCGAGCGGCGGGCCGCGCGCCCGCTGCTGCCGCCGCGGCTCTGGCGCTCCCGGTCGCTGGTCGCCGGGGTGCTGGTGATGTTCGGCGCGACCGGGCTCCTGGTCGGCACGTTCTTCCTGAACTCGCTGTACCTTCAGGGCGTGCAGCATGCCTCGGCCCTGCGCACGGGCCTGGAGTTCCTGCCGCTCGCGCTGGTGATCGGCGCCAGCGCGCACCTCGGGTCGCGCCTGCTGCCCGCCGCCGGGACCCGCGCGGTGATCGTCGCCGGGCTGCTGCTGATGGGCGGCGGGGCCCTGCTGCTGACCCGGGTTGCGCCTGGCTCGGGCTATCTCACCGGCGTGCTGCCCGGCCTGCTGGTCATCGGCGCGGGCACCGGGCTGGTTCTCCCGGGCGCCTCGGTCACCGCGCTGAGCGGCATCGCCGCCAGCGAGGCCGGAGCCGCCTCGGGCCTGATGACCGCCGCTCATGAGATCGGCGCGGCCGTGGGCGTGGCGGTGTTCTCCGCCGCGGGAGTCGCGGTGACGGGCGGCGTCGCGGCCGGTTACCGGCACGGCTTCGCCGTCGCGGCCGCCGTTGCCGCCGGGCTGGCGGTCACCGGCGCGGTCCTGTCCCCCGCGGTGCGGCCCGCTCCCGGCGCGCCGATGGCGGTGCACTGACGTGCCCGCCCCGCACGGCACGGGCCGCGGCACCGCACGCGCGACCCCGGCCAGCTACCACCGGCAGATCGCCGACCGCAACGCCCAGGCCATCCTGGACGCGGCTGAGGAACTGCTCCGCCTCGAAGGGCACACCAGCATCTCGGCCGTCGCCGCGCTGGCGGGGGTCTCCCGGGTCACCGTCTACGCGCACTTCCCGACCTGGGAGGCCCTGCTGGAAGCGGCGGTGCAGCGCGCGGTGACCCGGGTCATGACCGCGCTGGAGTCAGCGCAGCTGGACCAGGGCCCGCCGCTGGAGGCGCTGGACCGGATGCTCGCCGCGGCCTGGCAGCACCTGGCCCGCTACCAGGCGATGGCCCAGGCCGTATCCGAGCTTCTCAGCCCGGAGGCGGTCACCCGCACCCACCAGGCCGCCCACCAGGCCCTCGCCGCGCTGCTGGAACGCGGCCGGGCCGACGGCTCCTTCCGCACCGACGTGCCCGCGGCCTGGCTCGCGACGGCCTCCATCGCGCTGATCCACGCCTGCTCCGACAGCGTCCGGGCGGGCACGATCGACCCCGGCGAGGCCGCGCGGATCCTGCGCGTCTCGGTCCGCGACCTGTTCACCGGAACCCCGGGCCGCTGACCTCGCGGTCCGGCGGGACTACGGCTGGGGCGCCAGGGCCCGTACCCCGGCGATGAACAGGTCGACGCCGAAGCGGTAGTGGAACTCCGGGTCGCAGCTGGACATCGGCTCGGCCGCTTCCACCAGGCGCGGGAACTGGTCGGGCGGCAGCAAGGCCATCCGCACCCGGTTCGTGCGCTGCTTCTCGGCGATCTCGGCCGCGGTCAGCTCCGGGTGGAAACCCGGCTCGCTCATGACCAGCATCAGGCCGGTCCACAGGGCGTTGCGGGTGATCTCCGCCGCCTGCTCGGGACCGAACCCGCCCTGGTGCAGCACTTCCAGCGTCGTCTCCGACGCGAGCTGCATGGAGCTGCTCTGCTTCTCGCCTTCCAGGATGAGCTGGGAGGCGCACGGATGGCTGCGCAGCACCTGCAGCAGCGACTCCAGCAGGCCGCGAAGCTGCCGGTGCCACGGCTCCGCATCGTCGACGTCGGTGTCGAGCTCGCTCCAGACCCGGTCGGCGAGGCCGGCGAGCAGCTCTTCCTTGTTCCTGAAGTGCCAGTACAGCGCCATCGGCGTGACGCCGAGCTCGGTCGCGAGCCGCCGGATCGTCAGCGCGTCCAGGCCGTCTGCGTCCGCCAGGGCGAGCGCACGCTGGACCACGGCCTGCTTGGTCAGCCGGCCCCGCTCCGCTTCTCGTGCCCGCGTGTTCGCCATCACTTGACAACTATACGCCGTACAGCTCAAGATAGCCATATACAACGTACAAGAGCGTTGTACATGAGCAACGTACATGCACACCGTACGTGAAACTTGCTGAGGAGCCCGGCCATGCGCACACGCTGGTGGTCCCTGGTGGCGGTGTCACTCGCCACGTTCATGACCTACCTCGACAACAACGTGACCAACGTCGCGATACCGACCATCCAGCGCAACCTGCACCTGTCGGTGGCGAGCCTGGAATGGGTGGTCAGCAGCTACATCCTGGTGTTCGCCGGGCTGATGCTGGCCGGCGGGCGCCTGGCCGACGTGTTCGGCCGCCGCCGGCTGTTCCTGACCGGGCTGTCGATTTTCACGCTGGCTTCCCTCGGCGCGGGCCTGGCCGGCAGCGGCAGCATCCTGATCGCGGCGCGGCTGGTCCAGGGCCTGGGGGCGGCACTGCTTATCCCGACCACGCTGGCGATCATCCTGGCGGCCTTCACGAACCCCAGGGAACGCACGGCGGCCATCAGCACCTGGACCGCGATCGGCGCGATGGCGCTCGCGTTCGGCCCGCTGATCGGCGGGTTCATCAGCCAGCACCTGCACTGGGGCTGGATCTTCTTCATCAACGTCCCGGTCGGCGTCGCCGCCTTCGCCATCGCGGTCGTGGCCACGCAGGAGTCCCGTGACCCCTCAGCGGTGCGGCACCTCGACGTCCCCGGCCTGATCACCTCGGCGATCGCGCTGTTCTCGCTGACCTACGCGCTGATCGAGGGCCACGACAAGGGCTGGACCTCCACGCTGATCCTCGGTGCCTTCGCGCTCGCGGCGGCCGCGGGCACGGCCTTCGCCCTGATCGAGTCGCGTACCGCTCACCCGATGGTCGAGATGCGCCTGTTCCGGTCCCGCGTTTTCGCGGGCGGCACGACCACCATGATGCTGTGGGCCTTCGGGATCTTCGGGATCTACTTCTTCACCTCGATCTACCTGCAGAACATCCTCGGCTTCTCGCCGACCAAGGCCGGGCTGGCGTTCGTCCCGATGGCCCTGTGCCTGGCCCTGTTCGCCTCGCTCGCCGAGCCGGTCGGCCGCGTGCTGCGGGCCAACCAGACGGTGGCCCTCGGCATGGCGGTCATGGCCGTGGGGCTGTACCTGTTCTCCCGGCTCGGCGCAGACGCCACCTTCGCCAGCCTGATGCCCGGCTTCCTGCTCTTCGGCGCCGGAGCCGGCCTGATGAACGTCCCGCTCACCAACGCGGTGCTGCTCTCGATGCCGCCCGAGCGGTCCGGTATCGCCTCGGCCCTGCTGAACGCCTCGCGCGAGGTGGCCGGGCTTCTGGGCATCACGATCATCGGCGCCGTCCTGCGCTCCCAGCAGGGCTCGGCCCTCCAGCACGGCGCGCACCCGGCCACTGCCTACCTCGACGGCTACCACGCCGGCCTGATGGTCACGGTTGCCCTGCTCGCAGCCGGCGCGGTGGCCAGCTACCTCGCCCTGCGCGGGACTTCCGGCCAGCCGGCCGCCGGCAGCCCGGTGGCCGCCACCGCCGCCGAGCTGTCCGGCTCGGCGGAGCCGGAGCTGACAAGCCGGTAACCAGCAGATAACCAGCGCCAATCCGGCCCGGCCGCAGTCTTGCGGCCGGGCCGGCCGCGCGATACTGGGCCCCGTGGAACTGAGCCCGTTCCGGATCGAGCGCTTCTACGCGCGGTATGAGCACAGCACGCGGTACATGCTGTCGAGCAGCGACTGCGAGTCGCGCACGGTGGGTGACCTGCTGGAACTCGAGCCCGGCGCGCACGAGCGGCTGCTGGAAACCTGGTGCGGGTACACGGAGCCGCTGGGCGATCCCGGGCTCCGCCAGGCGATCGCCGCGCTCTATGAGCGGGCCGGCGCCGATGAGGTGGTCGTCACCTCGTGCGCCGAGGAGGGCATCTTCCTGCTCTACCACGCCCTGCTGAAGCCCGGCGATCACGTGATCGTCGAGACACCCTGCTACGAGTCGGCGCTCCAGGTCGCGCGCAGCACCGGCGCTGAGGTGAGTCAGTGGCAGCGCCGGTACGGCGACGGCTGGGCGCACGATCTTGATGCGCTGGCGGGCCTGATCCGCCCGGAAACGCGCCTGCTCTACCTCAACCAGCCGCACAATCCCACCGGCACCCTGATGGCGCGGCCGGTGTTCGACCAGGTCATCGGCCTCGCCCGCGCGCACGGGCTGGTGGTGTTCAGCGACGAGGTCTACCGGGAACTCGAGCACGACCCGGCCAGCCGGCTGCCCGCCGCGTGCGACGCCTACGAGCGGGCCGTCTCGCTCGGCAGCATCTCCAAGAGCTACGGCCTGCCGGGACTGCGGACCGGCTGGCTCGCGACCCGCGAGGCCGGCCTGCGGGACGCCGTCGCCACGCTGAAGGACTACACGACGATCTGCACGAGCGCGCCGAGTGAGTTCCTGACGGCGCTGGCGCTGCGCCACCGCCAGGTGCTCCTGGACCGCAACCTCGGGATCGTGCGGCGCAACCTGCCGCTGCTTGACGGCTTCTTCGAGCGGCACGCCGGCACCTTCGAGTGGATCCGCCCGACGGCAAGCCCGATCGGCTTCCCGCGCGTTACCGGGCTCGGTGACCTCACCCGGTTCTGCGAGCAGCTCGCGGAGACCGGCGCCCTGCTCCTGCCGGGTGCGGTCTACGACCAGCCGGGCCACGTCCGCATCGGCTTTGGCCGGGCCAATATGCCCGAAGCCCTCGAGGTCCTCGAGGGCCGCCTGGCTCAGGGCCGGTAGGCGCTGACCAGCTTGTCCATGACCGCGTCGAGGCGGGGGTCAATGGCCTGGCGGGCCGGGTCGCCGTCGTACCAGGAGACAATCTCGCGGGCGCCCTGCTCGAACGGGATCGCGGGCCGGAAGTCCGGCACGACGCCGCGCAGCTTGGTGTTGTCGAAGATCAGCGAGTGCGCCTTGTCGCCGAGCAGGCTGGCCCCCCAGGCGGGATCGGCCGCGGCGATCGCGTCCGACGGGACGTGGACGATGTCGGCCTCCGCCCCGCCCGCTGGCCGTAATGCCCCGGTCCGTCCGGGTTACCAGTACCGCGGCTGCCCGGGCACGGTTTCCAGGTCGGCCAGCACCAGGTCACGCTCCTCGTCCTCGGCGATGTCCTCGGCGGCGGCGAGAGCCTGGTCGGTGCAGTCCCGGGCCCGGGCAGCGTCCCCGGCGACGGCGTGGGCGCGGGCCAGTGCCTCGTGGGCGAAGGCCAGGTCCCAGTCGCCGATGCCGTTCTCCTGGCACAGTTCCAGGACCCTGCGGGCGTGGTGCAGGGACGGCTCGGACCGCCCGAGGACCGCGTAGACGCGGGAGATCAGCCATTCGCCGCGGGCCAGGTGCGCCGGGGTGACCGCGGGAACCTGGCCCCAGTGGTAGCGGGAGGCATGCGCGATATGCACCATGCGGTCGTCGTCGGACCTGGTTCGCTTTTCCTGTTCCATCAGCCGCCAGGTCTCGTTGAACAGCTGGGCGGCCAGCAGCCGCGCGTCGGTAACGCTGCCGGTGCCCGGCGGGCTCTTGATGGTCGCGGTCTCCGCGGTCGTCTCCAGGCCGGTCATGACGTCTTTCAGCCCCTCCGCTAGCAGGTGATCGATACGGTGCAGCGCGCCGCGCAGGCGCGTGACCCGGGCGTCCAGGTGACGCCGGTGCAGGCGGATCACCTCGCTGAGGGTGCCGGCGTCGCCGGCCTTCCACGCGGCGACCGCGGCGCGGACCTGCTCCAGCGGCAGGTCCAGCGAGCGCAGCAGGTGGACCAGCTGGGCCTCGCCGACCTGATCCCTGCGGTAGAGCCGGTACCCGGACCCGCCGTCCACCGCAGCCGGGCACAGCAGCCGGACACGGTCGTAGTGCCGCAGCGCCTTGACCGACAGTCCGCTGCGGCGTGCCACCTGCCCGATGGTCAGCAGCCCCGCCTGTTCCCCCTGCACTCCGGTCACGGTAGGGCCCTGCCCCGGGGCAGGGTCAACTAGCGGCCGATGGCGTAGAGCGTGGCGTTGTTGATCGCGTAGACCGTGCCGTCCGGGCCGATGGTCGTGGGGGTGTACGCCTCCGGCCGCGGTCTGTTGAGGTGGAACTTCTCGGCCAGCGTGTTGCGGGCCAGGTCCCACCGGTAGAGGGTTCCGTCCTCGCTGTTCACGATCACCGAGTCGTCGGCGACGTCGACCGCGGCCGAGTTGATGCACCACTCGTACCGTGCTCTCCGGGGTTCGCGGGGGGGATGGACGGGCGCCAGGACGGTCTGGACGGCCTTCATGACCCGGATGCGGGTGTAGGGGTCCTTCTGGCTTGACCGTGGGTCAAGAACGGCCACCCTGTTGCGGCCGTCACCGTGCGGCGGGAGGCCGAGGTAGTTGTTGTACTTGGAGACCAGCAGGTAGGGCGAGGTGCCGTGGTAGCGGGGCACCGCGCTGGCGGGCAGCACCGAGACGGTGTCGTCCCAGCCGAACGATCCCGGGATCCTGGCCTGGGTCAGGGTCGCGTTGAAGTGCAGCAGCCAGCCGCGGGCGTCATGGGTCCCGAACGGGTTCTCCTCGATGCCGTAGAAAACGTCTCCGTCCGGCCCGACCGTCGGTGCGGCGGTCGAGCTGCTCAGGATCATGGCCCGCCGGCCGGTGAGCGGGTCCTTCAGCAGGGCGTGGAACCGCGGCTGGAGGGTGGTGGCGCTGAGCCCGGCGAGGACGCTGCGCCGGGGGCCGGTGAGGGCGATGTAGAGAGTCGTACCGTCCGGGGAGAGCGCCGGGGCGCAGTTGATGGCCACGCCGGTGATGCCCGGGCCGCCGGCGGCCGCCCGGGCGCGGATCCAGGTGGCGTGACCCTGGGCGTCGATCCGGGCGATGCCGCTCGACAGGTGCGCTGGCGTCCTGCCGGTCACGGTGAAACCGAAGTACACCGACCCGTCGGGCGCCGCGGTCAGCGGCGTGGTGACGTGCACCGCCTTGTTGTAGACCGACGGGTGCGCCTTCCACTGTGCGGCCCCGTAGAACACGATCCGGTGCACCGGGCCCACCGCGGCGTCGGCGTTCCCGCGCATCAGGATCGTGCCGCCAGCGCCGGCCACCGCCAGGGTCCCGGTCGGCGTCAGGACGGCGGGCAGCGGGGGCGCGAAGGCTCCGCTCCTGGCGAGGAAGGCTGGCGGGCGGTAGTCGGTGTTCAGCGACCAGCGGCGGGTGCCGCTCGCGCCGGAGTACGCGACGACGCGGAACCCGGCCTTGGCGCTGACCCGGGTCGGGACGAGGACCGTGTTCGCGGCCGTGATCATCGGGGCGCCGTAGTGGATGAGCAGCTCCCGGCCCGACAGGACCGGGTGCAGGTCGACCTTCGCCCTCCAGCGGATCCGGTGGAAGGGCTGGGGCATGCTCGTGGCGACGGCCGTGTGCTGTGCGTTCCCGGCGAAACCGGCCCACGCCGACGGCCGGCGCCGGGCCGGCCGCGGCCTGCGCGCTGGCGGGCAGGGCGAGGAGCCAGGGGCCAAGCGTTAACCCGATCGCGGCAACCGCACCAGATGACCGTCGCAGCCAGCTCGTCATCACTCTCCGGCCCTCCCGTCACGGGCAGAACGGTTCCCGCTCATGTTAATGGCGGAAATGGTCAGCCGCCGCGGCTCCCCGCTGACACCTCCGCCGATCGGGAAGGGTTACGTCAGCGGGGGCGCTGGCCGATGATGAGCTCATGCGGTCAGGGCGGGGCGTGCGCTCGGCGACCGTGACGGTCGGGCGCGAGGCCGAGAACGACATCCTGGCCCGCGCGCTCGATGACGCGCGGGCCGGCCGGCCGGGCTGCACGCTGCTGGCCGGGGAGGGCGGGGTCGGTAAGAGCCGTCTCCTGCACGAGGCCGCCGCGGCGGCCCGGCGGGCCGGCCTGGGTGTCGCGGCCGGCCGGGCCGCGATCTCGGCGCCGGCGCCGTTCAGCCTGGTCGCCGAGGCGCTGCGGTCCTGGCTCCGCGGTCACCCGCATCCCCCGATGCGGTCGGCCTTCGACCGCGGGCTGCGCCTGATCCTGCCCGAATGGGAGGCCCCGTCCGGCGGCGAGGCCGGCCTGGACGGCGGGCAGCTGCGCCTGCTGGCCATGGAAGCCACGGTCCGCCTGCTGCGGGGCCTCGCCGGGCCGGGCCCGGGAATGGTGCTGCTGCTCGACGACCTGCACGCCGCGGATCCCGACAGCCTCGAGACGATCCGCTACCTGGCGGCGGCGCGGATCGGCGGCCTGGCCATCATGGCGGCGCTCCGCCCGGCCGAATCGGCCGTTGCCGATGAGCTGGTCCGCGCGCTGCGCGGTGATGACGTGGCGACCGTCGTCGAACTCGAGCCGCTCGGCCACCGGGCGACCGGCGACCTCGTCCGGCATCTCCTCGCCGCGGCGCCTCCCGGCGAGCTCGTCGCCGATGTCCTGGCCCGGACCGATGGCGTTCCGCTGCTCGTCGAGGAGGTCGTCGACGCGCACCTGCGCGGCGGGTCGGTCGTGATCGACGGAGGGCACGCCCGCTGGCGCGGCGGCCCGCTCGCGCTGCCGCGATCGGTGCGCGGCATGGTCGCGGCCCGGCTCGAGCAGCTCCCCCGCCCCGGGCAGGACGCGCTGCTCGCCCTCGCGGTGATCGGTGTCCCCGAGCCCGCCGGGCTGCTGCCGGCGGTGGCCGGCACGGACGAGCGGGCCGTCGCCGAGGCGCTCCGCGGCGGCGTCGACGCGGGGCTGCTGACCACCAGCGCGGGTGTGATCGGCTTCCGGCACGACATCATCCGTGAGGCCATCCTCGATACCGCGGTTCCGCAGATCGTGACGGCCATGCACCGGCGGGCGGCCGATGCCCTCGACGGCGGGCCCGCGGCCGCGCGCCGCGCCGCGCATCTGGCCGCGGCGGGGGACGACGACGCGGCGGCCGGCCTGTTCGCCGCCGCCGCGGCGGGCGAACTCGCCGCGCACGCGCTGCTCGGCGCCGAGAGCCTGGCCCGGCGGGCCACTGGTCTCGCTGCTGCGCCGGCGACCCGGGCGGCGGCCGCCGACGCTCTCGCCGCCGTCCTGGCCGCTCAGGGCCGCTGGGCCGAGGCTCTCGACATCGACGAGGCCACCGTCGCCGGGATCGGCGACTCCGCGGACCGGCGCCAGCGCATGGCGGCGGCAGCTTTGGAGGCCGGCTACCCCGAGCGTGCGGCCGCCTGCCTGGCGCGAGGCGACGACGGGCTGCCGCTCAGCCGGGTCCTGGCCGGCCGGGTCGCCCTGGTCCGCGGCGACGCCGTCACCGCCCTGGCCGAGGCCGACGCCGTCCTGGCTGAGGCCGGCACCGTCCTGGCCCAGCAGGCCGATACCGGCACCCGGCTGGCCGCGCTGGACATCCGCGCCCGGGCCCTGGACTACCTCGACCAGCGGGCCGGCGCCCGCGAGGCCTGGTCGGCGCAGGTCGAGGAGGCGACCGCGGCCGGGCGCACGCAGGACCGGCTCCGGGCGCTGTTCCAGCTCGGCAAGCAGGAGTTCTTCGCCGGCGGCCGGCCCGCCAGGCTCCGCGAGGCGGCCGAGGTCGCCGCGGCGGCGGGCGCGCTGCTCGAGCTGTCCTGGGCCGAGGAGACGCTGGCCATCGCGCTCACCCTGCAGGGCGACCCGGCCGCGGCCCTGGAGGTCCTCGAGGCCGCCGTGCCGCGGGCCCGTGAGCTGCGCCTGGATCAGCTCGGCTTCCTGCTCGTCGCACTCGCCGGGACACTCAGCTTCACCCGGCCGGACGTGGAGGCCATCTTCGCCGAGGCCGAGGCGGTGGCGCCCGCTCCCGATCTGCTCATCTTCACCACCGGCATCCGGGCCGACATCGCTCTCCAGCACGGCCGCTGGGACGAGGCCATCGCGTTGTTCCGCCGGGTCGACGAGATGGCCGCCGCGATGCCCGGCGGCGCCCCGCTGGACGGGTCCTGCTACCTGGTCTGGGCGCTGGCCGCGTCCGGGCGGGCGGACGAGGCACGGGCCGCGCTCCGCCGGGCGGAGGCGCTGCCCGACCTGGCCCGGTGGTATCCGCGCCCGGTTCTGGTCGCGGCGGGCCGGGCCCTGCTCGACGGCGACGCAGACCTTGTCGACGCTGCCATCGCGGCGGCGCCCGGGCCGATGCCGTTCGCGATCGCCACCATGCGGATCATCTCCGCGCTCGTGCTCGGCGGCGGGGCCCGGATCCGGTGGCTCCGCGAAGCGGTCGACGTCTACGAGGCCAGCGGGGCCACGGCCTACCGGGAACGGGCCCGGCGGCTGCTGCGCGACGCCGGCGGCCCGGTGCCGCGCCGCCGGACCGCGGCGGCCGCGGTTCCGGCCGAGCTAGCCAGCAGCGGCGTCACCGCCCGGGAGGCGGAGGTGCTCCGCCTTCTCGGCGAGGGCCTGTCCAACGCGGACATCGCCGCGAAGCTGTACCTGTCGGTCCGCACCGTCGAAACCCACGTGTCGTCGCTGCTGGCCAAGCTCCAGGCCCGAAACCGGGGCCAGCTGACCGCGGTCAGCTCGGCCATCAGCTTCGGGCCCTGAGCCCCTCAGCCCGCCGGTCAGGCCGTTTTCCTGGTTACGTAGACGGCCGCCAGCGGGTTGCCGGGAGCCGGGTGCACCTGCGGCCCGGCGAAGCCCGCGCTGGCCAGCATGCGCGTGGCCTGCTGCTCACTGAAGAGCGTGCCGATGCCGGGACCGCCGTGTGCCAGCGACACGGTCAGGCAGTGCAGCGTGCTGACCGAGTACTGGACCGGCGCCATGGGGTTGGCCAGGTTCTCCGCGAGCGTGCCGGCCCCGTGCGGCTCGCGCATGAACAGCAGCCCGCCGGGCACCAGCGCACGGGAGATCGCGGCCAGCACGGCGTCCGGCTCGGCCTGATCGTGGATCGCGTCGAAGACGAAGACCACGTCGAAGCGAGCCTCCCCGGCGAGCCGGGCCGCATCGGCCACCTCGAAGCTCACGTTCGCACATCCGGCGCCCGCCGCCTCGGCCCGGGCCCGCGCGATCGCGTGCTCGTCGAGGTCGTAGCCGGTGAACGTGGCCGCGGGGAACGCGCGGGCCAGCACGATCAGCGCGTGCCCGGTCCCGCAGGCGACGTCCGCCACCCGGGCCCCCGCGGCCAGCACGTCGCTCAGGCCAGGGGCGAGCGGCAGGTAGTCGTCCACGAGCATCGTGTCGTACAGGCCCCGGCCGACCGCGTCCCACGCGTCGGTCCATTCCGGGCCGAGGGCCGCGTAGGGCACGCCGCCGCCCTCGCTGAACGCCCGCGCGATCTGCGGCACGTGCCGGGCCATCAGAGTGGTCGTCACTGCCAGCGGGCCCACCCCGGCCGGGCCGACGAGCGCGCAGGCGTGCTCGGGGGGCAGCAGGAACGTCCCGGCGGCCGGGTCGTACTCGGTGATGCCGGCCGCGGTCATGGCGCCCAGCCATTCGCGGACGTAGCGCTCGGTCAGACCGGCCCGCGCGGCGAGCTGGTCGCTGGTTGCCCATCCCTCGCTGGCCGCCGCGAACAGGCCGGTGCGATGGCCGATGTCGACCATCAGGCTCAGCAGGCCGCCGCCGAGGATCTGCATGATGCGGCCGCCGAAGGCCGCCGCCTTCGCGGGGTCGAACGGGGTCTGGACGGCCTGGTCAGTGGTGTCGGTGGTGTCGGTCGCGGTCATCGGTCTCCTCCATCTGGTCGATGACCCGATCGTCGGCCCGGCCAGGACTCCGCCACATCCGTGAGACCACGGAACCTAAGGACCCCGGCCGGCCGTCAGGCTCCGTGGTTCAGTGCGGGCGCCGGGGGATCGCGCGCATGACCGCGAGCATCTGCGGCGGCTCCAGCGCGGGCTCCGGCAGCGGCGTAGGGCCCTTCCCGGGCCGGCCGCAGCGCATCGGTGATCAGCGTCAGGTAGCGGCGCCAGAGTTCCGGGTTGACCGGCTCGGCGTACCCGGCCGCCGAGCTGAGCATGAACTCGATGAACACGATGTCCGTGGGCCGCAGGTCCGGGCGCAGCTTGCCGTCCCGCTGGGCGCGCTCGACGAGCTGGGTGACCAGCGGCTGCATGCGGGCCTTGCCGCGCTCGACCCGGTCCCGCCCGTAGCTGGCGAACATGAGGATTTCCCGCAGGCCGTGGTCGTTGGCGAGCTCGGTGCATGCGCTCTCCAGGAAGGCCACCAGGCCGGCCCACGAGTCCGGCTCGGCGAGCGCCTTCTCGGCCAGCGCCACCATGGCCTGGATGCGCTCCTCGAACAGCGCCTCGACCAGGGCCTCCTTGTCCGGGAACCGCCGGTAGACGGTGCCGACGCCCACCCCGGCATGCTGCGCGACGTCGTCCAGGCTGGCCTGCAGGCCCCGGCTGGTGAACACCTCGGCCGCGGCGCGCAGGATCAGCTGCCGGTTCCGCTCGGCGTCGCGGCGCAGCGGGCGCGGAGCGGGAGCCTCCCGCGAATCTGCCATCTCTTGCCTTCCTGCCAGCCTCCGGGGACGGAACGGAGGTTGCGTCTCCACTTCATCCTAGAGTACGGTAAGTGGAGACATCACCTCCATATGGAGATCATAGTTCCGGATAGGTGAGAGACATGAGCGAATTCAGCGCCAGCGCCGGCCCGCTGGCGGACGCGCCCGCCGCACAGGCCGGCTCAGCACCAGACCCCCGCCGATGGCTCATTCTGGGCACCGTCGGCCTCGCCCAGCTCATGGTCGTTCTTGACGCCACGATCGTGAACATCGCACTGCCCTCCGCTCAGCAATCCCTGGGCTTCAGCATCGTGGACCGGCAGTGGGTGGTGACCGCCTACGCCCTCGCGTTCGGCAGCCTGCTGCTGTTCGGCGGGCGGCTTGGCGACCTGATCGGCCGCAGGTACATGTTCCTGACCGGCGCGCTGGGCTTCGCCGCCGCATCGGCCGTCGGCGGCGCGGCGACCAGCTTCGGCATGCTGATCGCGGCCCGCGCCGCGCAGGGCGTGTTCGGCGCGTTCCTCGCGCCCGCGGCCCTGTCGATCCTGGCCACGACGTTCACCGACGCGAAGGAGCGCGGCCGGGCGTTCGGCGTCTACGGCGCGATCGTGGGCGCCGGCGGCGCGATCGGCCTGGTGCTCGGCGGGATCCTGACCGAGTACCTGTCCTGGCGCTGGTGCCTGTACGTGAACCTGGTCTTCGCCGGCCTGGCCGTCGTCGGGGGCGTGCTGCTGCTGCGGCGCCACCAGCCTTCCCACAGCAAGCCCCGGCTGGACATGCTGGGCGTGGTGCTCGCCTCGGCCGGCATGTTCTGCGTGGTCTACGGGTTCTCCAACGCCGCCAGCCACAACTGGCACACGCCCTCCACCTGGGGCTTCCTGGCTGCGGGCGTGGCCCTGCTGGCCGCGTTCGCGGTCTGGCAGTGGCGGGCGGCCAGCCCGCTGCTGCCGCCCCGGGTGGTGCTCGACCGTAACCGCGGCGGCGCCTACCTGGCCGTGCTGATCGTCGGCGCCGGCATGTTCGGCATCTTCCTGTTCCTGACCTACTACCTGCAGCAGTCGCTGGGGTACTCCCCCGTCATCACCGGCGTCGCCTTCCTGCCGATGATCGCGATGGTGGTGGTCTCCGCCAACCTGTCGAACGCCGTGCTGATGCCGCGCTTCGGCCCGAAGCCGCTGGTCACGATCGGCATGCTGCTCGCCGCGGCCGCGCTGGTGTGGCTGACCAGGATCGGTGTCGACTCCGGCTACGCGGAGTCGGTGCTCGGCCCGCTGCTGGTGGCCGGCCTCGGCTTCGGCTTCACCGTCGCGCCGTCGATGAACACCGGCACCTACGGGATAGCGCCGCAGGACGCGGGCGTCGCCTCGGCCACCCTCAACACCGGCCAGCAGATCGGCGGCTCGATCGGCATCTCGCTGCTCAACACGATCTTCGCCAGCTCGGTCGCGGGTTACCTGGCCAGCCACCTGACCCCGGCCACCCTGGTGCACGGGCACCCGGCGCCGTCCCTTGCCGGGCAGGCCCTGGTGCACGGGTACACCACCGGTTTCTGGTGGGTCGCCGGCATCTTCGCGGCCGGCGCACTCATCTGCGGCACCCTGCTCCGCCGCGGCCCGCTCAGCGCCCCCGCCAGCGCGTCAGCCGCCCGGCCGGCGCGTCCCGCAGACCGAGACGGCCGGCGCCCCCCACTGAGAACCATCCTGCGCCCTGCCCACCGCGCTGCGCGGTGGGCAGGGCGCAGGCGTTTACGGGTTCCCGGTGGGCGTCAGAGCCGGGGTCAGGACCCGGGCGGTCTGCTGGGTGTTTTCGCTGCCGCGGAATTGCTCGATCTTGCCGCCCCGGATGCGCCAGTAGTGGTGCATGGTCATCGAGGCCTGCTGGCCGGTGGCGATCGATCTTCCCGATGGCCAGGGCAGTCCGGCCGGTGAGCCGGACCGCAGGCGAACATGGCCAGGGCCTGACCAGCTAAAACGCGGTTCTGCAGTGATCCGGTCAACCCGTGGGTGGAGATGCCGGTCAACCCGCATCCCCATCCGTCAGCCGGCGCGCTGAACCGCCGCAGGCGCCACGCTCGAGGTCATGAATACGACCTCTGCTTACATCGTCAACGCGATCCTCATCCTGCTGGTCGTGCGCCAGATCCGCGAGCACCCGATGGACCTGCGCGGCCTGGCCGGACCGGTGCTGGCGGTCGGCGCCGCCGCCGTGTTCTTCCTCCGCTCGGTGCCCGCCGGCGGCAACGACCTGCTGCTCGAGCTGGGCTGCGTGACGGCCGGCGCCGTCATGGGCTGCCTGTCCGGCCGGTTCACCCACCTGCGCCGCGACCGCGACGGCCAGGTGCTCGGGCACGCGGGCTGGGTGTCGGCCAGCCTCTGGGTCGCCGGGGTTGGGGCCAGGATGGCGTTCGTCGTCGCCGCCACCCACGGCCTCGGCCCGGCAATCGGCCGGTTCAGCGCCGCGCACCACATCACCAGCGCGCAGGCGTGGGCCGCGGCGCTGGTCATGATGGCGCTGGCCGATGTGCTGGCCCGGCTGACCGTGCTGTTCGTGCGGAGCCGCCGGCTGGCCGCCGTCCCGGCCGCCCCGGCCGGCGCGGTCGTCCCGGTTCGCGCCGGCAGCCATGCGTAACCTCGCCTTCGGGCCGGCCGCGGGCCAGACTGTGACCATGAGGACACGGCCGGCCGCGGCCGGCCTTCGCCGCGCTGGTCAGCCAGCCAGGCCTGGCGCACCGCTGCCTGCCGCTGAGCCAGGCGGCGACGGTGCCGGTGGCTCGGCCCGGGTGGCCGCTGCGCAGTCCCGTGCCGTGCAGCGGATCCGCCGCCAGCGCCTGCAGATGAGGCCGCTGGCGTGGGCCTTCATCGCCGCGGTGGTGATCTCGGCCGAGCAGGGCCGGCCCGCGCCGGGCCTGGCCGGGACGCGGCTGGGGATCACCGCCGCCCTCGCGGTCTGCGTCCTCGCCGCGATGGCCGGGCTGAGCCCCCGCTGGGCCGAGCGCGGCGATGCTGCCCAGGCGCTGGTGATCGGCCTGCTGGGCGGCGGCGGGGTGGCGCTGGCCGCGCTGCAGCCGCACGGCGCGACCGGGCTGGCCGCGGCGCTGGCCGTGTGGATCGCCGCGGTCCGGCTGCCATTCTGGGCGGCGGCCGCCGTCACCGGGGCTGTCACGGCCGCCCTCGCCACAGCGGTCGCCCTGACCCAGCATCCGGCGGTCCAGCCGGCCATCGCCGTCACGCTGTTCTGCCTGCTGCTGGCGGTGACCGGGCTGTTCATCAGGCGCAGCCGGGAAAGCCAGCACCAGACCGAGCTGCTGATGGCACAGCTGCAGGACGCCAGGGACGCCGAGGCTGCCGCGGCGGCGCTGGCCGAACGCGGCCGGATCGCCGGCGAGCTGCATGACGTGCTCGCGCATGCGCTGTCGGGACTGGCCATCCAGCTGCAGGGCGCGCGCAAGCTCGCCGACGCGGAGGGCGCCAGCGCCGGGCTGCGCGCCGCGCTCTGCCGGTCGGCCGACCTGGCCAGGGAAGGGCTCACCGAGGCGCGGCAGGCCGTCGGCGCGCTGCGCGGCGGGCGGCTTCCCTGTGTCGCGCAGCTGCCCGAGCTCGTCGACGGCTTCCGCCGCGACACCGGCACCGACGTCCGCCTGATCATCGAGGGAGACCCCAGGCCGCTGCCGGCCGATGCGGACCTGGCGCTCTACCGGGGCGCCCAGGAGGCCCTGACCAATATCGCCCGCTACGCCCAGGGGGCGGCCGCTGCGATCACCGTGCGCTACCAGCCCGGCCGCACCGTCCTCACCGTGGCGAACGGCGCGTGCCCGAGCCCCTCGCCCGGTGCGGCGGCCGACCGGGCGGGTGAGGGGCTGCTAGCGGGCGCCGGCGGCGGGCATGGCCTGGAAGCGATGCACGCCCGCGCCCAGCGGGCCGGCGGCACCGCCCGCAGCGGACCGCACGACGGCGGCTGGCTGGTCGAGCTGGAGGTGCCGGCATGACCATGAGCGGCGGGCGGCCGCCCATCCGTGTCCTGATCGCCGACGACCAGCGGGTGGTGCGCGACGGCCTGGCCATGCTGGTCGGGCTCATCGACGGGGTGGAGATCACCGGCGCGGCGTGTGACGGGGAGGAAGCGGTCCGGCTGGCGATGGCGCACCGGCCCGACGTCATCCTGATGGACCTGCGCATGCCGGGCACCGACGGGATCGCCGCCACCGCGCAGCTCCGCGAGCGCCTCCCCACCGCCCGGGTGCTCGTGCTGACCACCTACGCCGACGACGGCAGCATCCTCCCGGCTCTGCGCGCGGGCGCCCAGGGCTACCTCACCAAGGACGCCAGCGCCGAGCAGATCGAAGCAGCGATCCGCGCCGTCCACGCCGGGCAAACGCACCTCGACCCGCTGGTGCAGGAGCGCCTGGTGGCCGCCGTCGCAACCCAGCAGCCGGGCCCGCCATCGCCCGGGTCCGGCCCGTTGCCGGACGGGCTGACCGCGCGCGAAGCCGAGGTGCTCACCCTGCTCGCCGCCGGGCTGTCCAACGCCGAGATCGCCCGCCAGCTCTTCGTCAGCAACGCCACGGTGAAGACCCACATCAACCGGATCTTCGCCAAGACCGGCGCACGGGACCGTGCCCAGGCCGTCCGTTATGCCTACCAGGCCGGGCTGGCAAGCCCCTCGGCCTGAGCTCTCCGCGCTCGCCCGGTGCGGCTGCCACTCCCATCGCCCCTGGTGCCAGTACCCTCGCCGCCCCGGCCCGGGGTGTGGCTGGATGGGCACAGAGGCCGAATCAGGCACACGGCAGCAGCCGTGCAGGGGGAAGGGTCATCCGCTGCCATTCCGCAGCGGTGCCCTCAATTCGATCGGGAGTAGTCATGTCCAGACGTGTACTCGCGGTGGCCGGCCTGGCCACCGCCATGGCCGTGGCGCTGGGGGCGCCGGCCGCCAGCGCGAGCTCAGGACCGCCTCCGCCCATCTCGACCAACGGTCACAAAGTCCAGCTCGTCGCTTCCGGGCTGCATACGCCGACGTCGTTCGCCTTCGGCCACGGCCTGGTGTTCGTCGGCGACGGCGGCTCCGAGAAAGGACCGCCGAACGGCGGGGTCTACGTGCTCAGGCACGGCCACGCGGTCAAGATCGCCAGCCCGCTCAAGTTCGTGGCCGGCCTGGCCTGGCACCGGGGCAAGCTGTACATCAGCGGCGGCGTGCTCGCGCACGGCCGACCGAGCTGGCGGCTGATCTCCTGGAGCGGGTGGAACGGCAGGACGTTCACGGTCCGCAAGACGCTGTTCGTCGCCGGGCCGAAGTTCGACGGCTGGAACGGCATCGGCTTCGGCGCCAACGGCCGCCTCTACGCCGGCGTGGACGTCGGCCTCACCGACGGGAACGACCACGGCCCGGCCACGACGTCGCCGCACGTCTACCAGATCCTGACGTTCCGGCCCAACGGCACGGACATGCAGGTGTTCGCGAAGGGCATCCGGCAGCCGTGGCAGATGGCCTTCCCGGCAGGTTCGAACGCGCCGTTCGTCACTGACCTTGGCCAGGACGCCGGTGCCACGAACCCGCCGGACTTCATCCTGCACGTGCACGCCGGCGACGACTACGGCTTCCCGGGGTGCAACCACACGGTGCCGGCGAACTGCCAGGGCTTCGCGGAGCCGTTCCGCAGCTTCCGCCCGCACACCGACCTGATGGGCATCGCGGTGCGACGGGGAACGCTCTACCTGACCTCGTTCCTGGGCCGGGGCGGCAAGGGACCCGGCGGCGCGGTGTTCACCCTCGGGCCGAACAGCCACGTGCTCAAGCCGCTGCTGAAGAGGTTCGTCGCCCCCACCGTCGGCCTCGGCCTGCACAACGGGTACGTCTACGTGGGCGAACTGACGGGGCAGGTGTTCCGGGTCAGGATCTGACGTAAGACAGGCCTCAGCGATGCCGTGGTCCTCCGGACGCCGTCCGGAGGACCACGGCTCCTGTGCGCCCGGTGCGCCCTGGATAATGAAGGCCCTATGAGTGAGCCGATCAGGTCCCGGTTCGAGGTACTCGACGAGCGTTTCGCCTTCTTCCACGGCGACGCCTGGCTGGAGCGGCTGCATACCGGCTGCCGGTGGACGGAAGGCCCGGCCTGGTTCCCGGCCGGCCGCTACCTGGTCTTCAGCGATATCCCCAACGACCGGATCCTGCGCTGGGACGAGACCACCGGGGCGGTAGGCGTCTTCCGCCAGCCCAGCGGGTACGCGAACGGGCACACGGTGGACCGCCGCGGCCGCCTGGTCAGCTGCGAGCACGGCAGCCGCACCGTCACCAGGACCGAGCCGGACGGGTCGGTCACCGTGCTGGCCGATGCCTATCAGGGGAAGCGGCTCAACAGCCCCAACGACGTCGTGGAGCATTCGGATGGATCGTTGTGGTTCACCGACCCGGCGTACGGCATCGACAGCGACTATGAGGGCTACCGCGCCGACAGCGAGATCGGCGGCTGCCACGTCTACCGGATCGACCCGGACGGCCGTCAGCTCACCCGGGTGGCCGCCGACTTCGACCGCCCCAACGGGCTGGCGTTCTCCGCGGACGAGCAGCGGCTCTACATCACCGACAGCGCCCGCCGTCAGCTGCGGGTCTTCACGGTGAACAGTGACCTCACCCTGGCCGGCGGTGACGTGCTGGCCACCTGTACCGCGGGCACGTTCGACGGCGTGCGGATCGACCACGGCGGCCGGATCTGGGCCGCGGCCGGTGACGGCCTGCACTGCTTCGACCCGGACGGCACACTGATCGGCAAGCTGCTGGTCCCCGAGACGGTCGCCAACTTCACCTTCGGCGGCCCGCGGCGCAACCGCCTGTTCATCTGCGCCACCAGCTCGCTCTACTCGATCATGGTCAACGTCACCGCGGCGGTCCCGGCGCGCTCCTAGGCCGCTGCCGGTGCCCTGGCTACCAGATACTCACCCGGGCGGCAGGCTCGAGCCACAGCTCGTCCGTGGCACCGACGTCGAACGCGGTGTAGAACTCGTCGAGGTTCCGCACGATCTGGTTGCAGCGGAACTCGCCGGGGGAATGCGGGTCAGCGGCTAGCAGCCGGATGGCTTCCTCGTCCCGGGCCTTTGACTGCCAGATACGGGCCCACGACAGGAAGAAGCGCTGCGCGCCCGTCAGGCCGTCGATGACCGGTGCCTCTTCGCCGCGCAGCGACACCAGGTAGGCCTTCCAGGCGATGCCGAGGCCCCCGAGGTCCCCGATGTTCTCCCCGATCGTCAGTGCTCCGTTGACGTGCTGGTCCGGAATCTGCTTCGGCGCCAGTCCGTTGTACTGCTCGATCAGCGACCGGGTCCGGGTGTCGAACGCCTGCCGGTCCGCTGCGCTCCACCAGTCGGTGAGCCTGCCGTCACCGTCAAACTTGGAGCCCTGGTCGTCGAAGCCGTGGCCGACCTCGTGACCGATGACCGCGCCGATCGCCCCGTAGTTGGCCGCCTCGTCGCGGTCCGGGTCGAAGAACGGGTCCTGCAGGATCGCAGCCGGGAACACGATCTCGTTCATGCCCGCGTTGTAGTAGGCGTTGACGGTCTGGGGGGTCATGAACCACTCGTCGCGGTCAACCGGTGTGCCGATCTTGTTCAGCTGGCGGTGGAACTCGAAGGCACGAGCGGCCCGCACGTTGGCCATGAGATCCGCCGGGTCGATCATCAGGCTGGAGTAGTCCCGCCATCTCACCGGATAGCCGATCTTCGGCGTGAACTTCCCCAGCTTGTCCAGGGCCCTGCGGCGGGTGTCTGGCCCCATCCACTCGAGCTTCTCGATGCTCTGGCGGTAGGCCTCGATGAGGTTGGCCACCAGGACGTCCATCCGCTCCCGGGCCCCGGGCGGGAAGTGCCGCGCCACGTAGGCCCGGCCGGCCGCTTCCCCCATCGCCCGCTCGACCAGCGAGACACCCCGCTTCCAGCGCTCACGCAGCTGAGGGGTGCCGCTCAGGGTGCGGCCGTAGAAGTCGAAATCTTCCTGGACGAACGCCTCAGACAGGTATCCGGCGGCGGTGTGGATCACCCGCCAGCACAGCCAGTCCCGCCACGCCGGAAGGTGCTCGTCAGTGAGCAGTGAGACCAGCCCGGTGCTGAAGCTCGGCTGACGGAGCACGACCTCGTCGAAGGCGCCCATGGGCGGGGCCAGGGCCGCTAGCCACCCGCGCAGATCTGGTCCCTCAGCCAGCACACCGGCCCAGGTACGCAGGTTGTACGTCTTCTCGCGGTCGCGGTTCGCGACCCTGTCCCAGTGGTGCTTCGCCACCGCCGTCTCCAGCGCCAGCACCCGTCCGGCTGCCCGCTCGGCGTCCGGCAGCCCGGCTAGCTCGAACATGCGCTGCACATGACCGGGGAACGCCTCACGAACGCCAGCGAAGCGCTCCTCCCGGTAGTAGCTCTCGTCCGGCAGCGAGATAGCGCCCTGTTCGAACGACACCAGGTAACGCTCTGGGTTGCCCGGGTCGGTGCCAACGAAAAGCCGGAACGGGCCCCCGATTCCCAGTCGCTCCAGCCGCCCGAGCGTCTCCAGCAGCTCCGGAACGGAGCTGACGGCCCGGGCCTCCGCGAGCGTCTCGCTGATGGGCTCGGGGCCGAGCTGCTCGGCCCGGTCCGCGTCCATGAAACTGGCGTACAGGTCGCCGAGCTTCCGCTCCTCGCTGCCTTCCGGCGCCGAAGCGGCCTCTTCCACGATCTCGCGCACCGCGTTCTCAGCCTCTTCGGCCAGAATCCGGAACGCGCCGTCGCGCGCCCGGTCGGCGGGGATCTCGGTCCGCTCCAGCCACCGTCCGTTGACGTGCCGGAACAGGTCATCTTGCGGGCGGATGCCGGGATCGAGCTCGTCGATGGGGATACCGGAAGGGAGCGTCATGCGCTCTAGCGTAAGGACCAGCCGCGCGTGATCACCCGGCCCCCCGCGGAGCCTGCGCTAAGGCGCCCAGAAGCCGTCCGGCAGCGCCTCGACGTAGGACGCGGCCTCATCGAGGCGGCCCGCGATGGGCAGCAGCGCGATCGCGGCCCGGTCGCCGGCGTCAGCCATGCTGCGGATGGCGCCTGCCTGCCGGCGGGCACGCTCGACGATTGCCGCGCCGAAGGCCCGGCGGTCACCGTCGTAGCGGTAGGTATCGAGCAGCAGATGAAGGCGGCGGGACCGTTCCCTGGCGTCGTCCAAGCTGGACTGCTCGCCGGCCTCCGGGGCGGTCAGCGGCACCCAGAGAAGTGCCGAGTACCCGAGATCGTCCTCTCGTGGCGACGGGCTCGCGATGTCCCAGTCGAAGAAGCCGACCAGCCGGTCGCCGTCCATCACCGCGTTGTACGGCGCCGCGTCCTGGTGGCCGACGATCCACCCGGGCCGCATCCTGCGATCTATGAACCACCGCTCGCCCTCGGGCGGCGTGAAGTCAGCTGTCGCGTCATGGACACGCCGTATCCACTGGCCGACCTGCACCAGAGTCGAGTCCGCGTACACCCAGCCGGGCCAGGGATCACGGTCGCCGATCATTTCGCCGGGCAGGTAGGTGAGCATCTGGCGCCCCTGCTCATCGAAGCCCAGTACCCGGGGAACGCCGTCAACGCCGGCCTGCTCCAGGTGCCGCAGCAGGGCGTGTACCGTCGGCGTCCAGGGCGAGGTTGGCTTGTGGACGACGCCACCGATCAGCACGGCGCCGTCCATGTTGCCACCCGGCAGGGTCTCCTCGCTCATTGCTGTTGCATACCAGTCCCCCCGCAGCAGCGACAGCGAATTTGGTGCCGGGGGCGGCAACCGGACTTGGTGGAGGTCACCGCGACCAGGGAAACAGGCCGCAGGCTCATCGCCTCGAACAGGCGGGCCCGGCACGATTACACGATCCTGCGGACGTACGAGGCCGGGATAGTCCTGATCGGCAATGAGGTGAAGTCCCTGCGCGCCGGCCACGCGTCGCTGGCCGGCGCGTTCGTCCAGGAGGACGACGGCGAGCTGATGCTGCACGGCCTGCACATCGCCGAGCACGGATACGGCCGCCGCGGCACCGGCTCCCAGCCCCGGCGGACCCGCAAGCTGCTCCTGCACCGCGGCGAGATCGACAAGATCACCGGGCGGCTGGGCGACGCCGGCGTCGCGCTCGTGCCGCTGTCGCTGTACTTCCAGGACGGCTGGGCGAAGGTGGAGATTGCCCTGGCGCGCGGCCGGCGGTCCTTCGACAAGCGGCAGGCAATCGCCGAGCGGGACGCCGACCGGGAGATTGCCCGCGAGCTCAGCGACCGGCTGCGGGGCCGGCGACGACGGCCCCGCGGGCCGAAGTGAGAGGCGCGCCCGCGCGGCCGGTCCGGCCCTAAAGGACCGGGCTGGACCCGCCGTCGAGGTTGATCGCCGAGCCCGTCACGTACGAGGCCCGGTCCGACAGGAGGTACGCGGCCAGATCGGCGAACTCCTCCGCCCGGCCGACCCGGCCCAGCGGGATGTCGCCGCCCTGGGCCAGCTTCCGGTAGAGCTCGTCCTCGGACTGGCCCGCCGCCGCTGCGCGCCGCCGCCACTGGCCGCTCTCGACCAGGCCGATGAGAATGGCGTTGACCCGGATGCCCTGCCCGCCGAGGTCCCTGGACGCCGCCTTGGTCAGGGCCAGCCCGGCCGCGCGGGAGGCGGCGGTCGGCAGCGACCCGGCGCCCGGCGCCTTGCTCCCGATGTTGAGCACGTTGACGATGGCCCCGCCGCCGGCCGCGGCCAGGTGCGGCACGGCCAGGCGGGTGCACCGGGCCGCCGCCAGGACCTTGAGGCTGAGGTCCTCGGTCCACTCCTCGTCAGAGACCTGCTCGACCCGCCCGGCGGCGCTCTTGCCCGCGTTGTTGACCAGGCCGTCGACCCGGCCCCACCGGCCGGCGGCCGCCTCGACGAACCGCTCGACACCGGGCGGGTCAGTGACGTCGGCCTGCACGGCGACCACCTCGCCCCCGGCCTGCCGCAGGCGCTGCTCCGTGGCGGCCAGCCGGCCCGGATCGCGCCCGCAGACCGCCACCCGGGCCCCCTCCTCAACGAGCCGGCCCGCGAGCGCGGCTCCCAGCCCGTCGGTCCCGCCGGTGATGAGGATGACCTTGCCGCCGAGGTGAAGATCCATAGGGCAATTCTGATACCCCGGCCTGGCCAGTTGCAGCCGCACGAACTGGCCAGGCCGCCCAGATCCAGCCGATGTGCGCGTGAGCCTGCCCGGGGCGGGCAGCGTGCCTGCCGTCGGGTTTGTCTAGCTGTCGAAGGGCTGGACGTGGTAGCGCCCCGGGTCCAGGTTCTGGCAGCAGGACAGGCACCAGGGGCGGCGCACCGTCTGGCTGCTGTTGCGGCTGACCCAGAACCCGGCCGGGTTGTGCCGGCAGTGGATGCACAGCTGGATGGTGCGCGGCAGCCGGCGCGGCGCGGTCATGGTGCGCCGCCGACGGTTCGCGATGGCGGCGCCGGGCCGACGGGCCAGGATCTGGCGGAGGAGGGTGAGGTTCATGACGGCCTTCGTCCAGATTCGGTGTGCCATAGATCGGGTGGGGCGGTGCTCGCGGTCATCCTGGCCGGGGGGATGGCGAGCACCGGGCAGCTGGCTTTGCGCATGACCTGGTCGGGTACGCTGCCCCGGACCAGGCGGCTGAGGGCCGGCCGCGGGCGGCGGGTCAGCACGATCAGGTCCGCTGGCCACGCGGCCGCCTGCCACGCGATCGCGGCGGCCACATCGCCGCGCCGGGCATCCACCACGACGGTGGTGGCCCGCGGGCCGCCGCACGCCCAGGCCGCCAGCAGGGCCTCCTCCAGCACGGCCGTGGCCTCGCCGGGCGTCTCCAGGTAAACCCTGCCGACGATGGGCAGCGGCGGGTCGCAGGTCCGCACGTGGACCAGGCGCAGCACACCGTTGCCCGGGGCGCAGATCCGCGCCGCCACCGCCAGCGCCGGATATGCCTGGTCCGGCGCGCGCACCGGCACGAGGATCCGGCGGAACCAGGAGCCGCCGTCCCCGCGGTATTCGCCACCGCCGGGAACGGTCATCTCGCGCTGGTCTAGCGTCAGCATCACGCCAACCTCCCGGGGATCGCTGCGGCCGGTTCCACTGTTGGCCCGGGCGGGGGTGGTCACCACACGTGATCGGTCACTGGACTGCCCACAGGACTGCCCACAGGAATCGGCGGCGGGCCGCCCCGGTGACCGCTGACCTGGACGGATGGGTGATGGCGGCGGCGGGCGGGGCTGCGTACTGTTGGGGCAGGATCGGTTCAGCCCGCGGCGGGCCGCCGGCGGCGGGGCCGGAGAGGACGCTGGGGTGGGCGAGCCTGGGCTGAGTTTCGCTGGGCTGCTGCGGCAGCTGCGGTCAGAGGCGAAGCTGACGCAGGAGGAGCTGGCGGCGGCGGCGCGCCTGTCCCCGCGGTCAGTCAGCGACCTGGAACGGGGCATTAACCGCACCGCGCACAAGGACACCGCCGTGTTGCTGGCCGGGGCGCTGGGCCTGGCGGAGCCGGCCCGGGAACTGTTCGTGGCCGCAGCCCGCGGCAAGGCCCCAGCCGCACAGGTGCTGACCGCTGGCCGCAGCACGGGGCCGCCGCCCGCCGGAGCAGCGGCTGATTCTCCGTACCGCGGGCTCAGAGCGTTCGAGGAGCAGGACGCGGAGTTGTTCTTCGGCCGTGAAGCGGCTACCGCCCAGGTGCTGGAGCGGATGTCGCAGCACGTGGCGGGCCCGGGCCTGCTGATGGTGTCCGGGGTGTCCGGTGCGGGCAAGTCGTCGCTGCTGCGGGCGGGGGTGCTGCCACGGGTCCGGGCTTGCGGGCTGGCGGCCGCGCCGGGGGCGGCGTCGTGGCCCTGCCTGGTGTTCACCCCCACCCGGGCGCCGTTGGACGAGCTGGCGGTGCAGGTGGGGCTGCTGGCAGGCGCGGACGCGGCGGCGGTGCGGCGCGAACTGGAGGCGGATCCGGCCGGGTTCGCGCTGACTGCGCGGCAGGCCGCCCTGGCCCGGCCAGCCGGGCCCGCAGTGGATCTGGCAGGCCCCGCGAGGAACCGCGATCGGCCGCCGCCGCAGCAGCGCCGTTTGCTGCTGGTGGTGGATCAGTTCGAGGAGCTGTTCACCCACTGCGCCGATGAGGGGCAGCGACGGGCATTCATAACGGCCCTGCATGCGGCCGCCACCGCCGGGCATGGGCCGGACCAGACACCGGCGTCACTGGCCGTGCTGGGTGTGCGCGCCGACTTCGAGGCCCGGTGCGCGGACTACCCGCAGCTGGCCGGCCCGGTCCAGGACCGCTACCTGGTCACCGCGATGACCGGGCGGCAGCTGCGGATGGCCATCACCGAACCAGCCAAGAAAGCCGGCTCCAAGGTCGACGACGACCTGACCGACCTGCTCCTGGCCGAGATGCGGAACGGCCAGCCCGGGACCTTCGGCGCCGGGGTGCTGCCGTTGCTGTCCCACGCCCTGGACCAGACCTGGCGCAGCCGGACCGGGGAAACCCTCACCCTTGCCGATTACGAAAGAACCGGTGGCATCGAGGGGGCCGTCGCGGGCAGCGCGCAGCGCGTCTACGACGGTCTCACCCCAGGCGAGCAAACCGCCGCCCGGCAGGTCTTCCTGCGGCTGGCCGCCACCAGCAGCGACGGCGTGGATACCGCCGACCGGGCCACCAGGGCCGAGCTGACCGAGGGCAAGAGCCCCGCCGACGCCCAGGATGTGGAGACAGTCCTGGAGGCCTTCGCCGCCGAACGGCTGCTCACCCTTGCCGCCGGCACCGTGGAACTCAGCCACGAGGTGCTGCTGACCGCCTGGCCGCTGCTGCGCGACACCTGGCTCACGGACACCCGCGCGGACCGGATCGTCCGCACCCGGCTGTCCACCACCGCCGCCGAGTGGGCCCATCATTCCCGCGACCCGTCCTACCTCTACGGCGGCAGCCTGCTCCAGGCCGCCACCGACACCACATCCCGGATCGGCGCCGACCCCGCCCGGCACCCGCTCAGCCAAACCGAAACCGACTTCCTGCACGCTAGCGACCGCGCATACCACCGAACCGTGCGCCGGCGCCACCGCCTCATCGCCCTGCTGACCGCCTTGGTGCTCGGGTTCGCCACGGCCACGGCACTGGCCGTCCGCGCCAGCCACCAGGTGACACAGCAACGTAACATCCTGATCTCCACGCTGCTGATCCGCCAAAGCCAGCAGCTGGGCCACGTCAACCCCGCCCTGTCCAGACTGCTGAGCGTCGCGGCATGGCGCATTAACCCCTCCAGCGCCGCCCGCTACGCCATGCTGGCCGCTGTTGCCGCTGTTGCCCGCCCCGGCATCATCGCGGTCCTCACCAGCGACGGCGGCGCGGTCACCTCGGTCGCGTTCAGCCCCGACGGCAGAACGCTGGCCACCGGCAACACCGATGGCACTACCCGGTTGTGGGACATGGCCAGCCACCGGCAGATCGCCGCCCTCACCGGCCCCACCGGCCCGGTTGACTCGGTCGCGTTCAGCCCCGACGGCAGAACGCTGGCCACCGGCAACACCGATGGCACCGCCCGGTTGTGGGACATGGCGACCCACCGGCAGATCGCCGCCCTCACCGGCCCCACCGGCCCGGTTAGCTCGGTCGCGTTCCGCCCGGACGGCACGACCCTGGCCACCGGCGGCGCCGACGCCAGGGCGCGGTTGTGGGACGTGGCCAACCACCGCCCGGGCGACAGTCTCCCCACCGCCCCCACCGGCCCGGTCAGCTCGGTGGCGTTCAGCCCGGACGGCGCGACCCTGGCTGCTGGCAGTGCCAATGGCGTCTGGCTGTGGGGCCTGCCCGCCCCGTGCAACTGCCTCACCTCCCCCACCCCCGCCGCGCGGCTCACCGGCTCGGCCGGCGCGGTTAGCTCGGTGGCGTTCAGCCCGGACGACGCGATCCTGGCTGCTGGCCGCGGCGACGGCACCGTCCAGCTGTGGGACACGGCCACCGAGGAGCAGATCGCCACCCTCACCCGCCACCACGGCACTGTCACCTCGGTGGCGTTCAGCCCGGACAGCACGATCCTGGCTATTGGCAGCGGTGACGGCACCGTCCAGCTGTGGGACAGGGCCATCCGCCGGCAGATCGCCACCCTCACCAGCGCCACCGGCACTGTCACCTCGGTGGCGTTCAGCCGGGACGGCAAGACCCTCGCGGCCGGCCGCGCCGACCACACCGTCCGGCTGTGGGATGTCGCCTACCTCGTGAACGCGGTACCGCGCCTGTGCGCAGCGGCAGGGCGGTCCCTGACACGCGCCGAGTGGGCACGATACGTGCCAGTCCTGGCCTACCAGAAGGTCTGCCCGTAACCGCCGGTGCCTACTCGAGGGAGGGGTTAATGACGCTCTACATGTACCAGGCCTCCTACACCGCCAAGTCGATGGCCGCTCAGCTCACCGACCCGCACGACCCCATGGAAGCGATAAGGCCGACTCTGACGGAAGTGGGAGCCACGATCGTGGTGGCGGGCTTCCCGTTCGGCGAGTATGACCTCGTGATCGTGTATGAGGCCCCTGATGACGTGACCGCGGCCAGCGTGGCGATGGCGGTGGCCGCCGCGGGCGAGGTCAAGTCAGCCAAGACCACGCGACTGCTCAGCGGGCAGGAATGGCTTGAATCACTGCGCAAGCGCAGGATCGTCACCATCCGCAAACCGCGTCCGCCGGGCGGCGATCAGCAGCAGTGACCAGACCCCGGTGGGACAACGGCAAGCCCACCGCTCAAGCCGCGGTCACGAGCTTCAGGTGATCCGGCGGACGGTGGCCCCGGCCCGGATGGCCCGGGGGATCTCCGCCACCTCGTCGACAACCTCCAGCAGGTGAGCGATCTGGCCCGCGGGTGCGTCCGAGCTGACCTGGACGGCATAGCCGATACCCGTGGACTGCCAGGTTGCGGTGTCGAACCCGCCGGCCGCGGTGACCCGGGCCCCGTTCAGCTCGATCCCCAGCGCCGCGGCCTCCCGGTACAGGTCATTGAGAACGCACCCGGCCGCCGCCAGATGCAGCAGATGGCCACCCGTGAAGGCGCCTTCCACCGTGACCCCACCCGGGGTCCACCGGTGCGGGAAGCGGATGGCCGCCGCAGAGGCGGACATCAGTGACCCCGCGCCGACAGCGACCTCAAAGCGATCGTCCATAACCGGCTCCCTCCACCACCGGCACGGCCGGCGGCTCAACGCGGTGGCTCCAGGATCCCGCTTAGCCCAGGGTTGCGGCGGCGAGGCTGGTCAGGTGGCTGATCAGGCTGGGCGCAGGCAGCCGGGCGAGGGTGTCAGAGATCTCGCTGGATGCGTAGGCCCGGTGCTCGGGGGCCGCGCCCGGGTCCAGTGCCACGCTGGCCTGGGCCTCCAGGAAGTTGAGCCGGCAAGCGATATACATGCCGAACGACTGCTCGTCGCGCAGCTGGCCGGGGCCCCCGCCAGCGCGGTAGGCGACCAGGGTCCGCTGCACTGCGGCATCATCGGCTGTGCCGTCGTCCTGGCCGTGCCAGAACATCAGGAGCCCGGCAAGCTCACGGCCGGGGCAGGCCGGCCCGGCATCGTCCCAGTCGAGCACGGCCAGCTCGCCAGAGGCCTCGACCAGCACGTTGCCGGGGTGCAGGTCCCGGTGGCAGGTGACCAGCCGGTCCCCGGCCATGGGGGTCACCAGATCAGCCAGGTCGCAGAGCAAGCCGGCCTGCCCGGCCATCGCCTCCGCCCAGCCGGCTCCTTGCCCGCGCGCAGCGTCCGCGAGCTGGTCCCAGGTCGCAGGCGCAGGAACGGTGTCATACCAGGGGTCGACCGCACCCCGGCCGGCCGGGCCAGAGCGTGCAGCCGTCCAGCCAGGTCGCCGATCGCAGCGGCCAGCCCGGGGCCGGCCAGGTCCACGGGCACGCCATCAATCCAGCGGTACAGCCGCAGCCAGCCGCCACCCTGACCGGGGGCCAGCTCCTGGAGGAACCGCCCGCCCCGGCCGGGCAGGCTGCCAGGCAGCCGGATACCCGCAGACTCCAGGTGCGCGGTGAAGGCTACTTCCGTGCGTACCGGCTCCTCGTCAGATTCCCAGAACAGTTCCTTGACGGCGTAGCGCTCCGCGCCCAGATCCAGGCACCACACTCGTCCCATCGCACCCCGCGACACCGGGATCAGCGCGGCTCCGGGTTCTGCCGTCAGCCCGAATGCGCCGCAGACGAGCCCGATGCTCTCGCTGCCGCCACTGATCACGTCCCCAGGCAACCAGCTGCCGATGATCGCGGCAACCAGGTATCCCCCGGCTACGCGCGCCTGAGCTCGAGCACGGGAATGATGCGGACTCCGGCCGTCTGGCGTTCGTACTCGGCGAAGCCCGGGTAGCGCCGCGCTTGCTCGGCGTAGATGCGGTCGCGTTCGGCGCCGGTCAGTTCGCGGACGCTCACCTTGTAGGTCTCGGTTCCGCGCTCGACACTGCCGTCACCGGCGGCGGTCAGGTTGCGGTACCAGTCCGGGTTGTCCGGGCGCTCCGCCCTTGGTTGCGAAGACGTAGATGGTGTCCGGCTCGGTGTCGTTCGGGAGGTACATCGCCGGGGTGACGCGCTCCTGCCCGGTCTTGCGGCCGCGGTGATGCACCAGGACCATCGGAGCGCCCTCGAAGACGCCGCCAACCTTGCCCTCGTTCGCCCGGAACTCCGCGATGGTCTTCGCGTTCCAGTCGCGCGGGTCGCTCATGCCGGGCTCCTTTCGCTGACGCGTTCTGCGCTGGCCAGATGCGCCGACAGGAGCTGCCCGGCCCGGTCCAGCGCCGCGGCCGCCTCATCGAGGATCGGGTAAGCGGACTGGAACACGTGCGGAACCCCGGCGGTGATGTCCAGGGTGACGTCGACGTCGGCGATCGCCGCCTGCCGGGCCAGGCGGATGGCGTCATCGAGGAGAACCTCGTGCGTCCCGGCCTGGATGATCAGCGGCGGCAGGCCGGACAGGTCCGCGAAGACCGGGCTGATCAGGCCCAGAGCGGCATCCTGGCCCGCCGTATAGTCGGCGACCCGGGCCGGGAACGCCTGCGGGGTGAACAGCGGGTCCGCCTCGCTCTTGGTCTCCATCGTTACCCCGGACAAGGTCAGGTCGGCATACGGCGACATGACGAAGGCCGCCGCAGGCAGCGGCAGGCCGTGATCGCGGGCGTTGACCAAGGTGGCGACGGCGAGCCCGCCGCCCGCGGACTCCCCCGCGAAGGCGATGTCCGAGGGGGCCGTGCCGCCCCGCAGGAGAGCTTCGTAGGCCGCCAGCGCATCGTCGACCGCGGCCGGATACGGGTGCTCGGGGGCGAGCCGGTAGTCGACGGAGATGACCCTGGCAGCGGTCCGCCGGCCGACCTGCGCGGCCAGGCCAGCGGGCTGGAAGGCGTCCCCGATCACATACACGCCGCCGTGGAAGTACAGGACAGTATGGCGGGCTTCGATTCCGTCGACGGTGATCTCGGCGACTGGCACGCCGCCCAGTGAGCCCGCGGTCACGGTCACACCGGCGGGCAGCGGCTGCGCCGAGGCGTACTCCCGCGTCAGCCGCCGCAGCTCACTGACGTCACTGTCGAACGGCAAGGCGGACTGCCGCAGGATCGCGTCAAGGGTCTCTCGCTGTTCAGCGCTCATGGAGGATCTCCTTGTCACGGCTTTAGGGTTACGCGATTGCCCACAGGCTCACTTCCAGCCAGGTGATCGGCCATCGTCGGATCATGGTGATTCGTGTCCCCGGGCCATGTGCGTACGCTGGCCTGGTGGCACCGGCAGCACCGGCAAACCCGCAGCTGATCGACCGGGGTGCGCTGCTCGCTGCGCTGGACCGCGCGGCGGCGCGGCAGGTGACGGTTATCTCGGCCCCGGCGGGCAGCGGGAAGACCTCGCTGCTGCGCGCCTGGGTCAGCCGGCTGGATCAGCCCTGCCGCCTGGCCACGCTGACGGTGCGGCGGGATCAGCAGGACGCCCAGCAGTTCTGGCTAGCCGTGCTGCACGCTATCCGCCAGGCCAGCGACCACCCCAGCACGCCGGAACCGCCTGCCCCGACGCCCGCCTTCAACGGGCCAGCGATGGTGAACCGGGTGCGGTCCGAGCTGGCCAGCGATCCCGGCCCCCGTGTCCTGGTGATCGACGATCTGCACGAGCTGACCGCACCGGATGCGCTGGCCCAGCTCACCGGGCTGCTGACGGATCTGCCCGAGGGCGTGCACGCCGTCCTGGCCACCCGCCGTGATCTCCCGCTGCGCCTGCATCAGGTGCGCCTGGCCGGCGAGCTTGCCGAGATCCGCGCGGCCGACCTGCGCTTCACCAGGGACGAGACCCGTGCGCTGATCGATGCCGCGGGCATCGCACTATCGGAGTCCGGGACAGCGCTGCTGCACGAGCGGACCGAGGGGTGGGCGGCGGGCCTTCGCCTGGCGGTGATCGCGCTGACCGGCCATCCCGACCCGGAGCGGTTCGTCGCGGAGTTCTCCGGGAGCAACCGCACGGTCGCCGAGTACCTGATCGCCGAGATGCTGGACCGCCAGCCCGCCGGGGTCCAGCAGCTGCTGCTGCGCACCTCGATCCTGGACCGGGTCAACGGGGAGCTGGCCGATTTGCTGACCGGCCGCGCCGGCGCAGAGCGGACCCTGCTGGACCTCGAGGACGCCAACGCGTTCGTGGTCTCGCTCGACCCGGGCCGGACCTGGTTCCGCTACCACCACCTGTTCGCCGACCTGCTGCGGCTGGAGCTGCGCCGGACCCAGCCGGAAGAACTCCCCGGGCTGCACCGCACGGCCGCGCGGTGGCTCGGCGAGCACGGTGAGGCGGCCGACGCCATCCGGCACACCCAGGCGGCGGGCGACTGGGCCGAGGCCGCCCGGATGCTCGCCGACGAGGCGTTCAGCCTCACCAACGACGGGCAGGTGCAGACGATCGCGGCGCTGCTCCAGGCGTTCCCGCCGGGCGCGGATCATCCCGAGCTGGCCCTGGTGCGCGGCGGGGTCGCCCTGCTCCAGGGCCGTCTCGACGAGGCCGCCGCGCACCTGGCCGTGGCCAGTTCCTACGCCGCCACGGCGCCCGCCGGGCGGCAGGGACGGCTGCGGGTGGCGATCGCGGCGGTCCGGCTGTCCCTGGCCCGGCGGCGCGGCGACCTGGCCGAGGTCAGCGAACTGGCCAGCATTCTGGACTCCCCGCTCAGCGGCGGCTCCGCCGGGGACATCTCGCTGGACAGCGACCTCCGCGTGGTGGCGCTGATGAACCTGGGCATCATGGAGGCGTGGTCCCTGGGTCATCCCGACGCGGAACGCCACCTGCAGCAGGGCGCCGAGCTGGCAAGGCAGATCGGCCGGACCTACCTCGAGGTCGCCTGCCTGGCGCAGGCCGGGTTCGCGTCGAAGGTCCGCCCGTTCGCCGTCACCCGCCGTCGCTGCCAGGAGGCGATAGAGCTCGCTGACCGGCACGGCTGGGGCGCGGATCCGATCGTCGCGCCCGCGCTGATCACCCTGGCCGGCAGCCTGGCCTGGACCGGTGAGTTCGGTGAAAGCGAGCGATGGCTGCGGCGGGCGGCGACGGCCCTGCAGTCCGACGCCGGGCCGGGCATCACGCTGCTGCTGCACCACGCGCGGGCCACGCTGCTCGCCGGGCGCGAGCGGCACCGCGAGGCGATCGAAGAGCTCAGCGCCGCCGAAGACCTGCGCTCGCAGCTGACCGGATCACACGCGCTGGCCAGCCAGGTGACGGGCTGGCGGCTGGCCACGCTGGCCCGGGCCGGCCGGGCCGGCGAAGCCCGCGCCAGCCTGGCGGCCATCGGCGACGACCGTGCCGCATCCGGTGAAGTGGCCAGCGCCCGCGCGGCGATCTGCCTCGCCGAAGGCAACCCGGCCGCAGCCCTGGAAGCGGCGCAAGCGGTCCTGGACGGCACGGCGCCGGTCATCGGTTACGTCACGGTCGTCGAGGCCCAGCTGCGGGCCGGGCTGGCGCACCGTGCGCTCGGCGATCAGCAGGCGGCGGGCCAGGCCGCCGAGCGCGCCCTGGCGCTGGCCGAGGCGGACCGGCTCGTGCTGCCGTTCGTGATGACGGGATCAGAACCGCTGCTGGCGGCGCTGCCGCGGCACGAGACCGCGCACGCCGCGCTGCTCGCCGGCCTCCTCGATGTCCTGCACGGCACCGCCGCGGCGCCCGCGAACCCGCCCCCGGTGCCGCCCGCGGAGCAGCTCAGTCCCAGCGAGTTCCGGGTGCTGGGGTATCTCCCGACCAACCTCTCGCGGCCGGAGATCGCCCGCGAGCTGTCGGTATCGGTCAACACCGTCAACACCCACATGCGGAACATCTACGCCAAGCTCCAGGCCCGGAACCGGACCGCCGCGGTGCGTCGCGCCCGGGAACTGCGGCTGCTGGCAGCTAACCGTAATCCGTGATCTGCAGTCACCTGATCTGGGTGAGTACCTCTCACCTGCCCGGGTCCGACGATGGCGCCATGGACCCCGCGCCCGCCCGCTACGCGATCAGGATCCGCGGGCACCTCGGCGCCACCGTGCTGTCGGCCTTCCCGCTCATGGCGGCGGACCGGCAGGGCGCTGACACCGTCCTGACCGGCCTTCTGGATCACTCGGCGCTGTACGGCGCCCTGGCTCAGATCGAGGCGCTCGGTCTCGACCTTGTCGAGGTCCGCCAGGTCCCCGGCGGCAGCGACACGCTGTCGCCATGACCCGCCGGCGTTTCATACTGGGGTGGTGGCGGATACGGGCCGGGTTCTGGTGACTGGGGCGGCAGGGAAGGTCGGGCAGGCGTTCATCGGGAGGCTGCTCGCCTCCACCGAGGATCGTTTCGCCGGGTTCACGGTCCGGGCACTGTGCCACAACCGGGTACTGCCGGCCGGCCCGCGCCTCGAGGTCGTGACCGGATCCATCGACCAGCCCGGGACCGCGGGCCGGGCGCTGGAGGGTGTCACGCATGTGGTGCACCTGGCCACCAGCAAGGAAACGCCCGCGACCATCATGGACGTGGCGGTCAAGGGCCTGTTCTGGCTGCTGGAGGGCTGCCGGGCCAGCCCGGTGTTCCGGCAGTTCATCCTGATCGGCGGGGACGCGGCGATGGGCCACTTCTTCTACCCGCACCCGGTCCCGGTGACCGAGACCCAGCCGCACAGCGCCTACCCGGGCTGCTATGCGCTGTCCAAGGTGCTGGAGGAGGTGATGGCCGAGCAGTACGGGATCCAGTACGACCTGAACGTCTGCTGCCTGCGGGCGCCGTGGGTGATGGAGAAGGATGACTTCCGGTATCAGCTGTCGTTCGGCGACGATGTGTTCGGCGGCCCGCGGTGGCGGGACCTCGTCGGCGCGGAACGGGCCGACGCCTACGCCGCGTCCGGCACCGTGCCGGTGATGCTGGACGAGGAGGGCCGCCCGGTCCGGCGGAATTTCGTCCATGTCGATGATCTCGCCGACGCGATCCTGTGTGCGATGGACCACCCCGCGGCCCGCCGCCAGACCTTCAATATCTGCATGGATGAGCCGGTCGACTACGGCGAGCTTGGCGCCTACCTGACCCAGTCCCGCGGCCTGCCCACCGTCGGCGTGCGAACGCCCTACCACTCGACCTGGCTGGACAACACCAAGGCCAGATTCCTGCTCGGCTGGCGGCCGCGCTATGACCTGCGGCGCATGACCGACGAAGCCTGGGACTACAAGCGCGCCCCCGGCGACCCCCGCGTGATCTGGTATCCGGGCTGATGACGGTCCGCGATCCGCTTCCTGCGGCCGCCGGCGGGAGCCCGGCCGCGGCCGCCGGTGCGAACCGGGCCACCTTCCGCCGGGTGCTGCCGCTGTTCCGCCCCTACAGGACCCAGGTTGCGGCCGTCGTCGCGCTGATCGTGGTGACCTCCACGATCGGGATCATCAACCCGCTGCTGATCCAGAAGGTGTTCAACGACGCGCTGTTTGTCCAGGGCGGCCCGAACGTCCAGCTGCTCGTCATCCTCGTCGCCATCATGGCCGCTATCCCGATCGTCAACGGCGCCATCGGCATCCTGCAGACGTACGAGACCACCCGCGTCGGCCAGCTGGTCATGCGGGACCTGCGCGACCGGCTCTACGCGCACCTGCAGACGCTCCCGCTCGCCTTCTTCACCGGCACCAAGACCGGCGAGATCCAGTCCCGGCTGGCCAACGATGTGGGCGGGGTCCAGTCGGTGGTCACCACCACTGCCTCGACCATCCTGGCCAACGTCGTCATCTTCATCTCCACCATCGTCGCGATGCTCATCCTCAGCTGGCAGCTGACGATCGTGGCGGTCATCACCGTGCCGGCGTTCTTCTGGCTGACGAAGATGGTCGGCGAGCGGCGCCGCCAGGTGGCGCGCTCGACCCAGGAGTCGCTGGCGGCGATGAGCGCCCTGTCCGAGGAAACCCTGTCGGTATCCGGGGTGCTGCTGGCGAAGGTGTTCGGCAACCAGGCGCGCGACACCGCCCGTTATCACGAGGAGAACCAGCGCCTGGCCGGCCTGGAAGTCCGCCAGCAGATGATCGGCCAGAGTTTCTACGCGATCGTGCAGTCGTTCCTGTCGATCACCCCGGCTGCGGTCTACCTGATCGCCGGCCTGCTGCTGGCGCACGGCACGACCATCTCCGCGGGCACCATCGTCGCGTTCACCACGCTGCAGACCCGCCTGTACTTCCCGATCGGGCAGCTGCTGCAGGTGTCGGTGGAACTGCGATCGTCCCTGGCCCTGTTCGACCGGGTCTTCGAGTACCTGGACGTGGTCCCGGACATCGTCGATGCCCCCGACGCGGTGGATCTGCCGGCGATCAGCAGCGGCGGCCGGGTGGCTCTGCGGGATGTCTCCTTCAGCTACCCCGGCGCGTCCGCGGGCGCGCTAGCGGGCGTCAGCCTCGAAGCCGACCCCGGCCAGCTCGTGGCGCTGGTCGGGCCGAGCGGGGCCGGCAAGACCACCATCAGCTACCTGATCCCGCGGCTGTACGACGTCACGGACGGCTCGGTCCAGATCGACGGCGTCGACGTGCGGCACGCACGCCAGGCGTCGCTGGCGGCCGCCATCGGCTTCGTGACCCAGGAGAGCTACCTCTTCCACGACAGCATCCTGGCCAACATCCGCTACGGCCGTCCCGCCGCCTCCCTGGCGGAGGTTGAGGAAGCCGCCCGGGCGGCGTACATCCACGACCGGATCATGGAGTTCTCCGACGGCTACGACACGATCGTGGGCGAGCGAGGCTACCGCCTGTCCGGCGGCGAGAAACAGCGCCTGGCCATCGCACGGGTCCTGCTGCACGATCCCCGCATCCTGATCCTGGATGAGGCGACCTCGGCGCTCGACACGGCCAGCGAACGCGAGGTCCAGAACGCCCTCGATGCCCTCATGGGGTCACGGACCACCATCGCCATCGCCCATCGCCTGTCCACCATCGTCAACGCCGACATCATCAACGTCATCAGCGCCGGCCGCGTGGTGGAATCCGGTACGCACCGGTCCCTGCTGCGCCAGGACGGCGTGTACGCCTCGCTGTACCAGGAGCAGTTCGAAGGCGGCAAGATCCAATGGCGCTGCCCCGACGGCGACATCCTGGCTGACGGCAGCATCCGGCACCGGCAGACGCAGCCTGCGTAGCGACCCGCCAGTACGGGCGGCGGCCGGCTTAGTACCCGGCGGCGGGGTCGACCAGGCCCTCCAGCGGCCGGCCGGCGGCGAACGCGGCCACGTTGCGGCCGAT
>CAVYPM010000004.1:0-56321 GCA_963770375.1 uncultured Actinomycetes bacterium
CTGCCTCGCCCGCCGCCTGCTTTCCTGGTCCGGCAAAACTCAATGACGCGCTGATCCCTGTCGAGGTCAGCTGGCTGACCTCCGGGGCGGGGTGCTCTCGATGGCCGACAATGCGGTGAGGAACGCCGCTGGCGCCTCGATGTGTGGTGCGTGGCCGGCGTCCTCGACGACGTGCAACGGCCACCGGAGGATTTCCGACGCGTGCTCGGCGAGCCGCAGCGGGACCATCCGGTCATGCCGGCCCCACAGCAACGTCGTCGGTGCCTTGATTCGCCGAAGCTCGTCGTCAGGGATCTGTTTGGTCCCAGTGCCAATCAGGCGCCGCATTGTGCGTTTGACGTGCGGGACCGCGGCGCGCGACCGCGTATAGGCGTCGAAGGCGTCGAACCACGGAGCGTCCCGATCGCGGGTGGCGTCGAGGTCGAACAGCGCGAAGCGCTCGAACCGCTCGGCGTTGCGGGCAGTCGGGCTGATGCTGAACCGGATCGCCGCATAGCGCAGGCCCGCGGGCATGCGGTATGCGGCGATGCCAGGCGCCGCGTAGATCACCAGGCGGCTGAGCACGTCGTGCCCGGCCGCGAAACGCGCCGCGACACTGCCCAGCAGGGAATGAGCGACCAGCATCGGCCGCTCGGCGTGAGTCTGCGCGAGCAGGTCCTCGAACCAGTCGGCGAGCATAGTGACGTCGAGCCGGTCGGCCGGCGCCGACTCACCAAGCCCGGGTACGTCCGGCACAACTATGTGGTGAATTTCGGCGAGGCGAGCGATGACCGGCGCCCAGTAGGCACCGCCGCATTCAATGCCACCATGCAGCAGAACGAGCGGTGATCCCTCGCCGGCTTCGAACACCGCGGTGCTGATGCCTGCGGCATCCAGCCGCCGTCGCGAGATGGGCAGCCCAGCGAGCATGTGGCCACGTGCGTCTGTCGAGACGCTCATGGCCACACCATCGGTGCTTGCGTCGTCGCCATGTATCCGACGATGACGGGATTTGCCTGCCGTCGGCATCGACCAGATCCACCAACGTGGCTAGGTCGCTCAATGGTCCGTTCTAACCACGGTCGTTTACACAAGACCGCTCTCGAACGCGAATGCTGTAGCCGCAGTGCGCGAGGAGACGCCCAACTTGGCGAAGACGTTCTGCAAATGCCGGGCAACCGTGTGCTCGCTGATCACCAGCGCCACAGAGATTTCACGGTTGGTGCACCCCTTGGCAACGAGGGCGAGCACCTCGACCTCTCGGGAGCTGAGGCCATGCGGCCCGGGCGGCGCAGCCTTGCCCGCGAGGTCCTCGACCCTGGCGTACTCCGTAGCGGCTCCCAGCTGCTGGAACCCTAGGCGGGCGGCGTCGAGCTCCATGTCGGCTGTGTCCCAGTCGCCGACCGCTCGATATGCGCTGCCGATGAGCACCCGGACGCGGGCGGCCTCGTACGGCGCGCCGAGGCCACGCCACGCCGACCACGCCTTCCGCAGCACCGGGATCGCAGCTTTGGCCTGGCCCTCTGCGAGGAGGACCGCGGAGGTGGCGTAGGCGGCGAGCGCGTGCACATAGGCGACGTCGAGAGACGTGGCGATCTCACCGAGCTCGTCGGCGCCACGGCGCGCCAGGGCAGTCTCCCCGGCCGCCAGCATGATCTCGACATAGGGACCCAGCACCCGCGAGCGCGCGACATTGCCCTCCATCTCATCGAGGACACGACGGATCGCAGCCTTCGCTGCATCGACCTTTCCCTGCGCGAGCCGCAGCAGCGCCAGACCCGGCTGCGGCTCCCGTCCGCTGTGGCTGGCCAGCCGGTAGGAGTCCTCGGCTTCGGTGAGGTTGCCCAGCAACCGGTGCAACTCCGCCTGCTGGTAGAAGGCGGCGCCTATGGCTGGCTCGCCCGAGAGCTGTTCGCACGCGCGCTGCACCTCGGCAACGGCGTCGGGCCATGCGCCGTTCAGCGCCATGATCTCAGCGCGGTGCACGAGGCACTGCCCGCCATAGGGCACAAGGTCTGGCTGGGAGCCGCACCAGTGGCTCAGCGCCGTGGTCCACTCCTTAGCCCGGCGTATATCGAAGATCTGGTGGCAGGTCTCCAGGGCGCCGCAGTAGACAAGCCCGGCAACGACGGGCGAGACCTCGCCGGCGGTTACCGCAACGATCGCCTCGTCCAGCAGCGCAAGACCCCGAATGCTCTCGCCCAGTTCGAGCAGGGCCTGGCCCCAGCCAAGCCTGCTCATCGCCATCAGGTCGCGGTCACCGAACCGCTCGCCGATTTTGGTCGCCTCCTCGAACATTGCGCGCGCACCCGACGGGTTCCCCGTTTGGAAGCATTCCAGTCCGATCGGAACGAGCAGGTAGCCGCGCTCCGCGCAATCAAGGTGACTATCGTCGATCAGCTTCTGGGCTCGGGCGAGCCAGCCACCGCCGCGGGAAGTATCTCCACGGCTGAGCAGCCCGAAGGCCAGCCAGAACGCGCACCGTGCGCCGCGCGCCACCTCGCCGAGTCGCAGGCATTCGTGGTGCGCGCGGGCCCAGATTTCGGCGCACTCGCTGGTTCTGCCGGTGAGGTAGGCAGCCAGGGCCAGTTGCTCCAGGTCATCGAGCCCGAGTGGCGTCTCCTGCTCGGCTGCCAAGAGCTGTTCGTAGGCACTGCCCCATGCCTTCCGGCCGAACTGCGCGCGACCGCGTTCCAGCGGCCCAGTCACTGTCATGGCAAGTGACCCGCCGCGTCGGCGCACATGAGTGCATTCAACTCCACGATGTCAACGGCGCGGGAATTTGAGCTGATCCGGGACCAATAGATGGATGGCCGTCGGCCCGCTTCGGCGGGTGCACAGAACCCGGACTACAGGCCCCCTCACCCGCCGCCCAGCCTGCGAGATCGTGATGTGCGCCGAGCTGGGTAAAGGTCGTCTCGGCGGCGCGAGATAGCCTCGCGGGTCAGCACGACGCCCGATTCGCCGCATCCGCTCACCGGGGCAGAACTGCGATCGGGCCGTCTCGAACGGGGATGGGCCCGTGGTCATGCTAAGGCATGGGGCTGCGGGACCGGGCCGCTGCTGCAGCGGTGGTCACATTTGGGTGAACGGAGCGTCGCCGACGGCCGGGGCGGCGACTTCGAGGTGGGATGTGCCCTGGGGGAGGTCCATTGTCGTGCACAGGGTCATGCGCTGGCGGAGGGCGGTGAGCAGGGTCTGCCGGGGGACCTCGGTTCCGCTTCCGGGCCTGCCGGGGAAGACGCCGGGTTTGGTGGACATCAGGGCGGTCATCGGCCGGTCGCGGGTGGCTGGCTCGTTCCACAGGCTGAATAGGGTCCGGGGGGTGGCGTTGCGGGATCCGTGATGGCCCACCTTGTACAGATCGACCCCGCGGATGAGGTCGAGGACCTGCTCGCGGTCCGGGGCGAAGCTCAGGGCGTACTCCCAGTTCTCGATCTGGGCGTCACCGCAGAACAGCAGCCTGCGGTCGCCGGCCTGGATCAGCAGGATCACGCTGGTGTTGTTCATCGCGTGGTCCAGCGCGGTAACGATGCGCAGCAGCGAGCGCAGCTGCGGGCCCTGGAGATGGTCGACAACCCAGCGCGCCGGGCCGACCAGCCGCTCCTCGGCCGCGGACTTCGCGCCGTCCGCCCCGGCTGGCCCGTCAACCGCACCGGCGGCCAGGCCTGCGGCCAGGCCCTGGTAGAGCTGCCAGTACTCGGGGCTGGTTGACCGCTCCTTGGCCACCGCCGGGTGCTGGGCGACCGTTGGCGGCCCGATGACCTGCACCTTGACGCCGGGGATCACCGCGTCGAGGGCGAGCGGCGTGCCGTAGTTCACGTACACGCCCTTGCCGCCCTGGGACCAGGCGGTGAGCCGGTCCAGGGCGGCCTGGTTGGCCAGCTGGGCGAGGGCCAGCTGGCGCAGGTCGCCGGGCGCGCCACGGGCGGATCTGGCGATCTCCGTGGACAGCGCCTGGGCAAAGGCCAGGCCCTGGTCCAGGCCCGCGCGCAGCTGGGTCCCGCCGGGGCTGGCCGGGTCGGCGGGCGCGTCGGGGTTCTCGGTCCAGGACCGGACCACCAGCCGAGGCTGCCACCGGCCGACGACGGGCTCGGTGCCGCTGCCGAACCCTGACATGTGGTCCTGGTGGCGGTGGGAGAGCACCACGACGTCGGGCCCGCCACCGGTCAGGGTGTCAATCTCGCCAGCCACGTCGGCCAGGTCCAGGCCGGCCGCGAGCTGGCGTGAGCCGAAATCGATCAGCATGTGCCGGGCGGGCTCGGCCGGCCCGGCGTACTCGAAGCTGAGTAGGAAGCAGTCCCCGAAACCGACCTGGTACATCCGTACCCGCACGGTGGCCAGGACGGGCGGCGGGGCGGCGGGGGCGCTCATCTCACCACGTCTCCTTCGGGTCCGGGTCCGGCTGGTGCAAGATGGCGAACCGCTGCCCGGCTGGCAGGCCGTCGGACACGCCCAGGCTGCCGTCGTCGCCCAGGCCGTTGCTGATCAGGTAGTTCAGTCGCCGCCGCTGCCGCCCGGTGTCGCGGATGTCCTTGCGGTGGTGGTATTTGGCCTGGCCGAATTGGTCGAAGACGATGGTGCCCCCGCCGAGGATCCGCACCCGCGTGCCCGGCGGGACACCGGCCGGCATGCGAAGGCCGATCGACCGCGAAAGCCCGGCGGGCGTGCCGTCGAGGAACTGGATGTACTCCGCCACCGTCTCGGCCACTACCATGCCGTCGGGGCCCACCCGGACAGCGGGCCGGACGTGCTCGACGTGCAGGTAGAAGCGCGGGTCGATGTCCAGGAGCTCGAGGTTCTCCCAGATGAACCGGAACACCTCGTCGGTGTCGCTGCGCAGGGCCGTGTAGCTGAGGTTGCGGTAGACCGGGGTGATGCTGGACTGGGTCAGGTCCTCGATGTGGGTGTCCGCGGCCGCGATGGCCCACTGGGCGAAGGCGCCGCGGACCGCTTCGCGGTAGCTGTGCTTGTCGTCCGGGACGATCTCGGCGTCCGAGACCAGCAGGGCCGCCAGGAAGTCAGGGAACTCGAACTCGACCGGCGGGAGGTAGTCGATGGCCCGCACGCACATGCCGAGCAGGTGCTGGGCTGCGGTCGCGCCCTCCTCGGCGGCCCGGGTCAGGTTCACCGAGCCTGCGAAGCTGATGCTCGCCAGGCGCTGCCGCCAGATCCTGGCCAGGGTCTCCAGGATGATCCAGACCAGGATCTCCCCCCGCGCGTGCGGCTCGCGGTAGCGGGGATCGCTGGCCCACCTCGTGGACGGCTCCAGCGTGATGGAGTCGCGCAGCGCGCTGCCTCGCTCGTCCTTCAGCGCCGAGCCCACCTGCTCGGCCAGCGTGAACAGCGCATTGCGCTTGAGCTCCTGATCGGTCACCGACTGATCGGCGATCCGTCCCGCTAGGTCGGCCTGGCCCAGCAGGCTCTGCACGACCTCGGTCATCGAGAACACCGACAGCAGCGCCACGATGTCGGCCAGGCCTTCGTGGAAGGCCGGCTGATCCGGCAGGCCGGGCATCAGGAACCGGTGCCGCAGGCCGTCCAGAACCGCATGGGTGGTCTCGTGCGCGATCACATCGTGCGACAGGCAGGTGTAGATCGCATCGGGATCCAGCCGACGCGGCCGCGTGATGCGCAGGCCCCGAGCGCCGTGGCCCGTCGCCCGCCGCGCTCTGTGCGGCAGGTAGCCGAACAGCACAGCGCGCACGTCATCGGCGTAATAAGCATTGGCCTCGGCCATAGCATGCGGCACCAGGTACAGCTCGTGGCCGAGGAATCCCCAGTTCAGGCGTCGGCCGATGGCCGACTCGAACGCCGCCAGGGTCCGGGCCGCGATCGCGTAGACGTTTTGCGCGTGGAACTCCGGATCACTCAGCAGCTCCGCGTCGGAGCGGCCACTGAACCGGTCGGGCTCGGCCCACCCCCAGTCACGGGCCCTCCAGTCCCCGGCGGTCAGCGCGGCCGGGACGGACAGCACCCTGGCCGTGGCGTCATAGTCGACGACCTGGAACCGGTGACTGCGGGGACCGGGCTCAAGCCGGTCGGCCGGAACCGGGACGCTGGCCCGCAGCATGCCCCGGTCGTTGCCCACCGATGGGTCCTGGGCCACGATCGTCATCGCGAAGGTCCGGCGCGGGCTGGTCGCGTGCGCCGCCGCCCGGTGCTGCTGAGTCATGCCATTCCTCCCCCCGGCGAAGCGCACTGCTGGCCCTGCTCTCCGGGTCTTATCAGGGCGGCCCGATGAGGCCGCGGAATTGATCCTCCCCTGGCAGCTCCGGCAGGCCGAAGTCCGGCAGAAGCACATGCAGATTGCAGGCCGCCAGGACGTAGGTGTGCCACAGCAGCCGGGCGGTATCGCCTGGTCCTAGCTTGCGCAGCACGGTCGGCAGGTTCCGGCTCTGCTCGGCGACTTCGGCCCACATGGCCCGGTTACCCTCGGTATCACCGAGCCAGGCAATGGCTTCGCAGGCCCGCGCGGCCCGGTCCGGCCAGCGGCTGTCATGGGCGAATGCGTCGGGCACCTCGAACGGGGACTGGGCGATGTGCACCAGGGCCCCGGTGACGCCGCGGCCGGCTCGGGCGGCTGCGTCCCAGAAGGTCACCAGATCGTGCCGCCGGGTGCCGGTCGAGACCGCGTACTGGACGTCCTTGACCCGCAGCAGCGTCTTCAGCTCGTTCCAGACTGGCAGCCAGCTCGCATTCACCGTGGTCCACGGCGGTCCAGCCGAGGCGTTGGCTACGATGAGCTCGTCGAGCCTCGGGGTCATCACCTCGAGCGCGGGGTTGTCATGGACGCGGGCCGCCAGGCCATCGGCCCACTGGTCGGCCATGTTGTCGTAGACGCCCCCGTCGGTCAGCAGCATCTGCTCCGGTTTGTCCGGCGGCTCGGTGACCTTGGGACTCCGCTCGAACCCGAATGGCCCGGTGGCCAGCCGCCGGGCCGCGAAGGCGCCGGGCAGGCAGGCGGACGCCTGCACGGCCGTGGACAGGCCCAGGCGGTCGCCCGGCTTCCCACGACCGAACCGGTAGGAGTACAGGAACCGGGGGGAGAGGTAGAAGTGCTCGCCCGCCTGCAGTTCGGTCGCGCACATCACGTGGTCAAGCGAGCGAGCCACGCTGGCCAGGCTGGAGGGGGTGCCGTCACGGCTGAAGTGGGTCTTAGCCAGGGCGCGGTCGACGATCTTGCTGCGCTGAGCGAAAACCATGATGCCGGCCGCGACCAGGACAAGCGACCCGGCCAGCACAATGCCCGCCGCAATGCCGATCCCGGTTATGAAAGCCATAATCAGGCCCGCGGCGAAGCCGAGCACCCCGAGCCCGAGGACGGCGAACACCGTGATGACGTAAAGGTTCGTGCTCGGGCCCCAGAAGAACAGGCCGGTGTAGGCGATATGGCGTAGCAGCGGCCTCAGTCCGGCACGGACATCGGCGGCGCTGGCCTGCCGATAATCCATCTCATACGCCACAACCCCGTTGGTGATCGAGCCCCCTGACACCGACGCGATAGCGCCCACGTCGCCCTGCCTGCCAGCATCGGCCAGGTAGAGCAGCAGGCCGGCCCAAAGACCGACGCACGGTGCCCCCCGCCTGATAACGCAACACCGATCCGGGTCATAACTGCTCCTGAGGCACCATGCCGAGACCCGCTCTGTCCCGAAATCCCCGCGCGACCATCAGATCCACCCCCGAGGGTTGCCATTCAGCGTGGTGCCTCGCGGGCCTACCGTCAACCTCTGCACGCTGCCTTTGCGCGCCTTGCGGAGAAGTACATGCGGGTCCGGGCCGACGCGAAGGTGGAGCCGAACGGTCAGCCCTTGCCGCCGCGGCAGCGTCAGGACGCTGCAACCAATTGGTCCACGCTGGCAGCGGGAACCTTCGCGAGAGCGCTAAAGCAAGCCTGGCGGGCACTGATGGGATGCCACGGACAGGTGGCGGCGAAGTTATTCACGAAATACAAGTCAGCTGGTCAGCGGCTTGCTGTAGATGGTGTAAGAGACCACCAGCACCTGGGGTGACTCAGGTGGCTCGGTAAACCCCACCTGGAGCTAGGCAGGATGGGCCGGTGTCCTGCGGGATGCTGGCCTTGCGCGAGCGCTTGAGGGTGTGCCCGCCTGAGCTCGCGGGTAGCTGCATGAGGCTGTCAGCAATGGCAGTCCCAGATGGATGGCCGCCGGCCCGCGCAGCGGGTGCACAGAACCCGGCCTACAGGCCCCTCGCCCGCCGCCTGAATTGCGCATACGCGATATCGCGGTAATGCCGATCAGCATTCTTCTGGCTCTAGGCCTGTTACGGACAGGTACGTGCAGGCGGTTGGGTCTTAGGCGGGCACGTCCTGGCGCCTGTGGCGTTGCTCGGCCCGGCGCAGGCCTTCAGCGAAGTAGGAGGTGTCGAACCAGGTCGGGAACGCCCGGGCCAGCCGGCTTGGCCCGAGCAGGCGGGCGTGGCCGTTGGCGATCAGGTCACGGAACGGGACGAGGCCGACCAGCCAGCGCTGCATCTGCCCGGTGTCGGCTTCGATCGCCAGGTCGACGTCGTAGCCGGGGTCATCGGTGCACACAGTGACGGCGCCGCGCTGGATGTCGAGCCAGCCCTCAGCGGCGCCCGCGCCGGTTAGCGTCAGGTGCAAGACGGTGCGCTGCCGGGGGAGCTTGGCCGCGATCGCGTGCTGGTGCAGGCGCCACATGAGCGACCGGCCGTCGCAGTCCTCTTCCGCGGGGTCTCCGAACGTCCACTCAGCGGCCCAGTGCCCGATGGCCCAGATAACCGGGGTCACCGATTCCCCCGCCGCCGTCAGCGTGTAACGTCCGGGCCGGCCGCGGGCCGCCGTCTCACGGCGAACCAGCCCGCGCCGCTCGAGCAGCCGGAGCCGCTGCGCGAGCATGGTCCGGCTGATCCGGGGAATCCCCCGGTGGATCTCGTTGAAGCCACCGGCGCCCACCATGAGTTCGCGGATGACCAGCGGCGTCCATCGGTCACCCAGGATCTCGACCCCGACCGTGATCGGGCAGTAGTCCGCGTAGCTCGTCATATGCCCATGATGCCGGGTCGGCCCGGCCCAGGGTAGTACAGATTCTGTACCCCCGCCCGGCGTGGCGGCCCAGCGTGTGCGGGTATCGCCGGCCGATTTGATGCCGATTCGCCGGGTCGCTGGCAGGCCGGCGGTGGTACGAGCCCGTCACTCGTCCGGGGCATCACCGTCGCCGCAAGCTGTCTACCGGAGCGGCCCGTTACGTGGGTCGAGGAAGAGGGGTCGTCATGACCACGGAAGCGGCGCGTGCGGGCCTGTCGGTCATCAAGGCGCGCCAGCAGAAAACCTGGGCCAGCGGCGACTATGCCGTCGTCGCCTCACGCATCGTGCTGGCCAGCGAACTGCTGGCCGATGCGGCCGGCCTGATGGCGGGCTGGGAGGTGCTGGATGTAGCGTGCGGCAACGGCAACGCCGCCTTGGCGGCGGCCCGCTCGGGCACCCGCGTCCTCGGCATCGACTATGTTCCCGAACTGCTCGAGGGCGGACGCGCGCGTGCGGTGGCCGAAGGGCTCGACGTCGAGTTCCGGCTTGGCGATGTCGAAGCCCTGCCCGTGGAGGACGCGTCGTTCGACGCGGTGCTGAGCGTCTTCGGGGCGATGTTCGCGCCCGATCATCAGCGGGCCGCGGACGAGATCATCCGGGCCGCCCGCCCGGGCGGCACCGTCGCCCTGGCGTCGTGGACGCCCGGACGGGTTCATCGGCCAGATGTTCGGTGTCATCACCCGGCACGTACCCGGGCCGCCCGGCGTCGCATCGCCGCTGCTGTGGGGCACCGAACAGCACTTGTCCGATCTGTTCGGCCCGGCGGTCGCCGACGCCCGATCCGTGCAGCGCACCTGCACCTGGCGATTTACCTCCCCTGAGGAGTTCGCGGCGTTCTTCCGCCGCTGGTACGGGCCCGCCGTGAAGGCATTCGAGGCGCTCGACGACAACGGGCGCGGCGCGTTGGCCGCCGACCTGGTCCATCTCGCTCGCCGCTGGGATCAGAACCACCGCGGCAGCATCGCAATCCCCGCGACGTACCTCGAAACGGTCCTCACCCTCCGCTGATGCACGTCGCCGGCCCACAGATCACCGATGTCCCCGAAGGGAAGCCAGATGACCACCACAGAGATCGCGGGATTCGTCGGCGCCGGGCTGGCTGGAGCGGGCTACGTGCCGCAGATTTCCCACCTCATCAGGGCCCGCTGCTCGGCTGGCATCAGCCTGCTGGCATTCGGGATATGGCTCCTAGCGTCCTTTCTGACCACAGCACAGGCCATCGCCATTCACGCTGGCGTTCTTCATCGTGCTCGGTGGGATCCAGATCGTGGCCACGACGCTGATCATGTGCAATGCGGCTCGGTACAAGGACAAGCGATGCCCCGTCCATCTGCCTCGCCAGCCCGGGGCTAAGACGGCCAGGAGGGCCGCACCTGAGGAGACGAGCCTGGGTTCTGGCGTTCGCCCGGTGGCTCGATTGCTGAATCAGCCACAAACCTGTCGAGCACGGTGGGGCACTGCGCGTGACTGTCCCTGTCCTGCGTCGGCGACCTGAGGGAGACGGCATGACTACATCAGCTGGCACTGCCACCACTTCGCATGAGGAACTGGCTACGGCCGGGACTGGTGAAACTGCCGGGGCAAAGGCCGCCATCGTCATCGCTAGCCGTGAGCCTGGCGTGCTGCAGATCCTGCAGCAGGAGCTGACCAAGCGGTATGCCGCGGACTATCAGATCGTGGTCTGCGGCCAGCCCACAGAGCTCGCATCCTGGATGCAGGACACGCTGGCCGCTGGCCGGCCGGTTGCGCTGGTCATCGGCGAGGTCGGCGCGCAGGATCCGGATGGCATCGAGGTGCTCGCCGCGGTCCGCGCCATCGACCCGACGGCACTTCGAGTGGCGGTGGTTGGCTGGGGTGACTGGGAATCGATGCGGTCGATCTTCGATGCGGTCGCTCTCGGCAAGATCGACCACTGGGTGACGCGTCCCGCGCTGACCCCCGCCGATGAATTCCATCGCTCGATTAGCGGTTTCCTGATGGAGTGGAGCAGCCAGCGCGGCGGTGGCTTCGAGGCGGCGCAAGTGATTGGCGAGCGATGGTCCGCGCGGTCACAGGAGCTGCGTGACCTGTTCTCCCGCTACCGGGTTCCGGTCGGGTTCTATGACGCGACTTCCGAGCATGCCCGGCAGATGCTGCACGAGCTCGGCCTGGAATCGCCGGAACTTCCGGTTGTCGTGCTCCGGCCGGGGATTGACCGGCCGACGCTGGTCAACCCCTCCAACCGCGAGATCGCCGACGCCTTCGCAATCATGACGCCGATCTCCGGCGACGATGTCTTCGACGTGACGATAGTCGGTGCGGGACCGGCCGGGCTCGCCGCCGCAGTCTCCGCGTCCTCCGAAGGCCTGCGGACAGCGGTCGTCGAGCATGAGGCCGTCGGGGGCCAGGCAGGGACCAGTTCGATGATCCGCAACTACCCGGGCTTCTCCCAGGGCGTCAGCGGCGCCAACCTGGCCCAGGAGATGTGGTATCAGGCCTGGACCTTCGGCACCACCTTCGTGTACATGCGCCAGGCCGAGAGCCTGTCCAGAAGGGATGGCCACTACCGGCTGCGTCTATCTGACGGCAGCGTTCTCACCACGCGTACCGTGATCATCGCGACCGGCGCTGCCTACCGGCGACTCGGTATCCCGCAGCTGGAACGCCTTCAGGGCCGGGGCGTCTTCTACGGCGCCGCGGCCAGCGAGGCACCGGCGATGCGCGGGCGCAACGTGTTCGTCGCCGGAGGGGGCAACTCCGCCGGGCAGGCCGCCCTGCACCTGGCGAAGTGGGCCAGCCGGGTGACGATCCTGGTACGCGCGGAGTCATTGGCGGACAGCATGTCCGACTACCTGATCCGCCAGATAGACGTTACCCCGAACGTCGACGTCTGCTACCGCGTGCAGGTGGCCGACGCCACCGGCACCAGCCACCTCCAGTCGCTGATCTTGCAAGACACCGCATCCGGGGCGCGGCGCAGCGCCCCAGCTGACGCCCTGTTCGTCCTCATCGGAGCGCAACCGCGGACCGAGTGGCTCGGCAAGGCCGTCGCACGTGACCGGCTGGGATTCATCCTTACCGGTTCGGACCTGCCTGCCGACGCCGGGGGCTCCTGGTCCCGGGTCCGCCCGCCGCTGCCGCTGGAGACGAGCCTGCCCGGAGTGTTCGCGGCCGGTGACGTACGCCTTGGATCAGTCAAACGGGCGGCCTCCGCAACAGGCGAAGGCGCGGCCGTGATCCCCCTGGTGCACCGCCACCTGCACTCCACTGCCGCCGCGCCAGCCGTCGCAGAGCGGTAAAACCCCCGCTAGCCAGCGTTGCTGCTATCGGGCCGAGCGGCGGCATGCCGAACCTGCCCACGCCGGCCGAGCACAACGTGATTGCCATCCGACAGGTGAGGAAACCGAGATGGAGCCGCCCTTCCCGCGACCATGCGGGACTAACTCAGGATGATCCCACGGGTTCGTGACGGACGACCCGTGGCACCGTTAAGGAAGCCAGTATCTGCTGATGATCCTGGCTGAAGAGGAGGGGTCAGAATGGTACACGCCAATGAGGATCTGCTGCGGGATGGATATGCGCTCTTCGGGAATGGTGATATCAACACGCTGAAGAGCAGGTTCTTCGCCGATGACATCCGGTGGCATTATCCCGGCAAGAGCCCGCTCGGCGGTGTCTATGACGGCGTCGATCAGGTGGCGGGATGGCTTCTGCGCACATATGAGGCCTGCTGGGGGTCCATCACCGTCGAGGTGCATGACGTGATCGCCAGCGACGAGCACGCGGTCGCGCTGATCACGGTCCGCGCCGAGCGCCAGGGCAGGAGCCTTCAAGACGACACCGTGCAGGTCTTCCACATCACGGACGGCAAGGCCACCGAGGTATGGACCTATCCCAGTGACCTGTACGCATCGGATGAGTTCTGGTCCTAAGGCCTTGTGCGTGCATGCTGGGTGGTGGCTACCGGCCATTCAGGTGTTTGCTGAGTCCTCGGACGGGCCGCGTATCGATTGAAAGCTGTATTCAAGGGCCTGTGAAGGGCCGCTTCAATCAGCTGGCAGACCAGCCGCTCCGAACGCCGGGCTCGCGACCGACCGGATGCTCGGCCGGCGAGTGCCGCAAAGGGCAGCACTGACCAGGCGGGAGATCGGTGTCGTCACGTCTGCGGCCGCCGAAACGCGCGTGATCACCGCCACGCAATCCTGCTCCTGTGGCCGGGCGGCCGCAGTCCACCGCCACCCACCTCCACTCGGCTGGTGGATCCCGATGTGGTATCCACCCATGGCGACGTCATCGTCAGCGAGGGATCCGGTAATGAGGTTCTCCGCGGTGAGGACGCAGTCGGCCACAAACTGGTGCAGCCAACTGCCCGCCCCCGCTGAGGCCTGGTCCGGTCAGCAGTTGTCTCGTTACAGCGATTGAGCGTACGAAACTACGAGGCAGAGTATTGGTGCACGCCTCGCCACGCTGACGACGCTCGCGAAGGCCGGCAGGCCTCATGGTGCAGGAGCGAGGACTGGATACAGGGAAGGTGCCTGATGAAGGCGATAGTGGTGACGGATGAGGCTGCGGGAACGGCCGGGATGACGCTGGTGGAGCGGCCCGAGCCGCCGGCCGCGATAAACGACGTCGTCGTTGAGGTTCATGCGTCGGGATTCGTCCCGACTGAGCTGGCGTGGCCCTCGACCTGGACCGATCGCCGCGGCCGTGACCGGACACCGTCGGTCCCTGGGCATGAGCTGGCCGGAGTGGTCACCGCCCTCGGCTATGGCACGACGGGGCTGTCGGTGGGACAGCGGGTGTTCGGCCTCACGGACTGGCATCGCGACGGCACCCTGGCGGAGTATGTGGCCGTCGAGGCACGCAACCTCGCGCCGCTGCCGGGCGACGTCGACTTCACGGTGGGCGCGAGCCTGCCGATTTCGGGTCTGACCGCGTGGCAGGGACTGTTCGAGCACGGCCGCCTTCAGGCGGGGCAGAGCGTCCTCGTGCACGGCGCGGCCGGCGCAGTCGGGACGATGGTGACGCAGCTGGCGCGTGAGTTCGGCGCGTACGTCATCGGCACCGGACGCGCTGCCGACCGTCAGAAGGCGCTCGACTTCGGCGCGCAGGAGTTCGTCGACCTCGGCAACGACGCGCTGGAAGACGCCGGCGGAGTCGACCTGGTTTTCGATGTCATCGGCGGCGGCATCCAGCAGCGGTCCGCGGGTCTGGTGCGAGCCGGGGGAACGCTGGTGTCCGTCGTCGGACCGGCCGAGGCGCGGCCCGCCGGCGGTCTGGCGGTCGATTTCGTTGTCGAGTCCGATCGTGCCCAACTGGGTGAGGTCGTGCGGCGGGTGCGGGACGGACGACTGCGGACGAACATCGGCAACGTCGCCACCCTCGACGATGCCGTCGCCGCCCTTAACCCGACCGAGCGACTCAAGGGGAAGACGATCATCAGCGTTCGTCCGTGAGGACCCGGGGACAGCCACCGGTCCTGCCCTGCTCGTGGATCAGCGTCAGCCGCGTGGCCAGGGCGGTGAGGGGCCGATTGGTCCGCCACGGCGTCGTTTAGAGCATTGCCTGATTGACGAAGGCGCCGAGGAAACTCAGGCGCAGAAGGTCTTCGCTTCCTATGTCCGCGCCGTCACAGCCACCGCATACAGCCCGCACTGCCGCCCGCCGCGCGGACTGCACGAGCGCTCCGCTCATGGCCCGATTCCGGTCTGGCGCAGGATGGCGTCTGCGTGCTCGCCCGGTTGCGGCGCATCGCCGGGCGCACTGGTCACCAGGCCCGGCATCTCCAGCCAGCGTCCCGGCCCGACCCGGGCCACCCCGGCGTCGTCGGCTTCGGTCACCGCCAGCAGGCCATGCCGGATGAGCTGCTCGTCGCGGGTCAGGTCCGGCAGCTGACGGGCCCGCACGGCGGGCAGCCCGGCCGCGTGTGCCCGGCGGAGGACTTCCGTCACGGGCAGTGACCCGACAGCCCGGCTGACCGCGTCGATCACGTCCTGCCCGCTACTCACAGCGGACCCAGCCGCCGCGCCCGGGAGCGGCTCCGCCAGCCGGGCCAGGCCGGCCGACGCCAGCGCTGCCAGATCAGCCGGCCCAGGCAAGCCAAACCGCAACCAGCCATCAGCGGCCCGGTACAGCCGGTCCAGCGGCCCCGGCCCGGCGAAGTCCCGCCCGCCTCCCGGACCCGCCGGCGACCCGGGAAAACGCACCAGGTACTCCGATTGGAGCAGGCAGGACGACGCGCACAGCGTGATGCTCACCAGCTGCCCGTGACCCAGCCGCGGCCGCGCGTACAGCGCGGCGCAGGCCCCGAGGGCCCCGAGCCCGGCCGCGAGCACATCGTTGATCGGAACGGTGAGGAACGCCGGGCTGTCGGCAGGATCCGGGCCGCCCTGCGCGCGCATGACGCCGCTCATCGACTGGATGATCGGATCAAAGCCGGGCCGCAGTCCCAGCGGCCCGGTGCCGCCGAACGCGCTGATCGACACGCTGCTGATGTGCCGGTTGACCGCGCTGAGGGAGGCATGGTCGATGCCCAGCCGGTGCAGGACGCCCGCCCGGTAGTTGTCCACGACCACGTCGGACGAGCGGACCAGCTCCGCGAAGATCTCCCGGCCGCGGTCGGCCGCCAGGTCTAGCAGCAGGCTGCGCTGGTCCCGGTTGTAGACCGAGAAACCGATGCCGCCGCGCCCGCCGTGCGCGATCCGGAACTCGTCCCCGAGCGGGGGCCGTTCGATCTTGAGCACCTCGGCGCCGAGCTCACCCAGCAGCGTGGCCGTGTACGGCCCGGCGATGATGGTGCCGAGGTCCAGCACCCGCAGCCCCGCCAGCGGCAGCTCAAACCCGCCGTCTCCGGCGTCGCCGCCCCCCGGCGCCCCGGGCGGGCCGGACGGCCGCACCGCCCAGCCAGGCGCCAGGTCCCGCAGAGCCGCCGGCCGCGCCGTCGCCGGAGCCCCGGGCACCACCGGGGTACGCGACAGCCCGATCAGCGCGCCCGGCATCACGATGTCCCGCCCGGCGTCGTCCCGCGCCTCGACCCGCAGCCCCAGCGCCCGCACCTGCTCGTGATCCAGCCAGCCGCCGGGCTCGTCGGCCGGCGCGGCGGGCACGTCCGCCGCTTCCAGCAGGGCCAGCCACTCCGCCCGCGGCCGGGTCACGAAGATCTGGTCGAGCTCATCGGCGATCCACCGCAGGTTCCCCGGCAGCCGCACCCCGGCCGGGTCCCCGCCCACCCGCGGGTCGTCGAGCAGCCAGCCGGCCCCGCAGGCACGGAAACCCCGCTCGATGAACGCGGTCGTGAATGCGCCCAGGAACAGCCACTGGCCGTCCTGGCACCGGTAGCACCGGTAGTTTGGCAGCGTTCCGCCCGGGCCGCCGGGCCGGTGCACATGGGGTTCGTCGCGCCCGGCCGCGAAGCCGCCGGGGGAGACCAGTACCCCGCCGTGCGCGCCCCCGGCTACGGCCAGCGGCGCCAGCTTCCGCCCGGCCGCCCGCCCGGCCAGCAGCGCCACCGCGGTCGTGGCGGCCCAGATGGCCTGCATGTACAAGGCGACCGGGTACAGGCAGTCCACCGGAACGTCGTCGTAGGACGACTGGCTCCATGCGTGGCCGAGCCAGGCGAACAGAAGCCCGCCGGACTCACGCCCGCCCGCCCAGGGCGTTTCGCCGAGCAGGTACGGCGGCATCACGATCCAGGCGCCCGGCTGCCCGGGTTCCAGGCCCCGGGCGAGCAGTTCCGGATAGCTCACGCCGGCACCGGTGGTCCCGGCCAGCACGATGTCCGCGCCGCCCGCCAGCGTATCCAGCGCCCGCAGGTCCGCCGGGGCCGCGGGATCCAGGACCGCTACCCGCTTCCCCCGGTCCCACATGGGCAGGCCCGCCCGGGCACCAGCCCGCCCCGCCCCCGCGGCCTGGATCTTGATCACATCCGCGCCGAGATCGGCCAGCAGCATGCCCGCCACCGGCCCGGCCAGCCCGTCGGTGAGATCCAGGACACGGACCCCGGCCAGAGCGCCAGCCGCAGCTCCCGCCGCCCCGGCCAGGGCACCGTCCTGATCGTCAGCCGTCACCTGTGCTCCCTTATACCTGCTACCGCAGCGCCATGCCGCCGTCGACGGTGACGACCTGCCCAGTGACGAACCGGGCCCGGACCAGGCCCATCACCGCCTCAGCGACGTCGTCAGGGACGGCGCTGCGGCCCAGCGGCGCCCGCGCCCGGACGCGCTCACGGATGGCGTCCCAGCCTGCCGTCCACGGCGTGTCCACCAGGCCCGGCGCAACCGCGTTCACCCTGATCTCCGGGCCCAGCACGCTGGCCAGCAGCACGGTCAGGTGGTTGAGCCCGGCCTTGGACACCGCGTACGGGATCGAGCTGCCGGCGGGCCGCAGCCCAGCCACCGAGGTGATGTTGATGACCACGCCGTCGCCCGACTCCCGCAGGGCTGGCACGCAGGCGCGGGTCATGTGCCAGGTGCCCAGCACGTTCACCCCGAAGATCCGCAGCCATACCTCGTCGGTGGCGGCCTCGAGGTCGGCATGTGGGATGACCTGCGTCGTCCCGGCGTTGTTGACCAGGACGTCGATCCGGCCGAACTCGGCCTGGGCCGCGGCGGCCAGCGCCACGCACGCACCGTCGTCGGCGACGTCGGCCTGCACGTATATGGCCCTGGGCAGCGAGTCAGCGACGGCCTGGCCCGCCGCCGCTGACTTCGATGAGTTGACCACGATCGCGGCGCCCGCCGCAGCCAGCGATCTCGCCACCGCCGCGCCGATCCCGCTGGCGGAGCCGGTGACGACCGCGACCTTGCCCTGCAGGCTCATCCGTCTCTCCCGTCGAGGCCGACTGGTTCAGGGCGCTGCCAGCGGATCCGCTCGGCCACCATGGCCATGCCCTGGCCGCCGCCGACGCACATGGATTCCAGGCCAATTGTCTTGTCCCGGTCCTCCAGTGCATTGAGCAGGGTCGGCATGACCGGGACCCGGTCATGCCGAGGGGTAGCAAGCGTGATGGCGCCGGCATTGACGTTCAGCTTGTCCCAGCCGACCCCAGCGCCACTTCACCCGCGCGACCGAGTTGATCACCGCCATACGAGCCCAGCCGTGGACCTCCGGCGGCCGCCGCCCGCTGTGGTGACCTGGGTGCGTTCGGCACCGCCGGAGCGGCCGTAGTGTTACTGGCACTGGGGCGGCGGTCTGGCCGCGGCTGCGAGCTGCGACACGGAGGGGAGCAAGCCGTGAGCTCAACCGGACGACTACGGAGGTACGTGCGGGCTGCCGTGCTGATCGTTCCCGCCGTGGCGGTGGCCGCCGGCGCGATGACCCCGGCGGCGGCAGCCCCGGTCGGCCCGGTGACTGCGGTGGCCGTGGGGCAGGCGGTTACGCCGGCCGACCAGTTCCTCGGGGTGTCCTGCCCGGCGGACCGGTTCTGCCTGGGAGTGGGCTGGTACATCCCCTCGGACGGAGTCAAGCGCCCGCTGGCCGAAACCTGGGACGGCTCGGCGTGGCACATCACGTTCCCGCTGGTGCCCAGCCCGGCCCCGGCCAGCGTGCTGCAGACGGTGTCCTGTGTGAGCCGGACCTCGTGCCTGGCGGTCGGCGACACGACCACCAGCGGCGACCACGGGCTGATCTTCGGGAAGCTGTTCGCGGAGAAATGGGACGGCAGCACCTGGCAGATGGTCCCGATCGCCGACCCCGGCCGGGCCACGCTGGCCAAGATGTCCTGCGCCAGCGCGCGCTCCTGCTTCGCGGTGGGCTACCGGACCCCGTGACCGGTGCTGCTCTACCGGGCCATCTCCGAGCACTGGAACGGCAAGCGGTGGTCCTACGTCCGCCCCCGCCGGCCCCAGCGGCTCAGCCAGCTGCTGGGCGTGTCCTGCCCGGGCCCGCGGAACTGCTGGGCGGCGGGGTGGACCGGCACCCCGCCATCCGTGTCGGCAGCGGGCGCTGATCGAGCACTGGAACGGCACCCGGTGGAGCACCCGGCCGCTGCCCGGAACCCCGCGCAACTCGCGAGCTGCGCTCGGTGGCCTGCCCGGCCCGCGCCCGCTGCACCGCGGTCGGCGTGACCGGCTTCAGCAGGCAGCGGATGCTGGTGGAAGACCTCCGCGCCGGCCGGTGGCACGCCTCGGTGCTCTCCCATAAGGCCGTCAACCCGGGGAACCTCGGGCTGGACGACGTCTCGTGCCGCGCCCCGCGGGTGTGCTCGGCGGTCACCCGCTACATCTCGGTGGCGAACGACACGCTGACCTGGGCGATCGCCTCCCGCGGCCGGACCGGCGGGTTCCGGTTCCAGCTCCTGCCCGCCACCGCGGCGTTCGATGACCCGCGGGACCTGTCGTGCTCGGCGCACGGCTGCACCCTGGTCGGCGGCAAGCGCAGCAACGACGGCCGGGGTGACCAGTTCGACATCGGCACCACGCTCGCCTGGCGCGGCACCGGCACCAGCTTCGCACCGCAAACCACCCCGCCGCCGCCGGCCACGGCAGGCGGCGGCTGACGGTGGCGTCGAGGGCCGCGGGCCCGGCCGCGGCCGCAAGACAGGCCGAAGGTCCTGCCGATCCGGGCCTGATGCTCCTAGCCGGGACGGGCGCCTCCGGGTGAACCTGGGACCATGATGACGGGCGCTGGGACCTACGCGCTGCTCACCGACGGCGCCACGGTCGAGATCCGGCCCGCCGCGGCGGGCGACGCCGACGCGGTCCGCGAGATGCACGCGGGCCTGTCGCCGGAGAACATGTACCTGCGGTTCTTCACCGTCAGCGCGCTGAGCGCGGAGCGGGAGGCCACGCGGATCTGCCGGGCGCCCGACGGCCAGCATGCGGCCTTGCTGGCCTGGCTGGACGGCGACCTGGTCGGCGTGGCCAGCTACGAGCTCCAGGGCCAGGCCGAGGGCTTCGCCGAGATCGCGTTCGCCGTGCCGGACCGGATGCACGGCCGGGGCGTCGCCACCCTGCTCCTCGAGCACCTGGTGTCGCTGGCCCGCAGCCACGGGCTGCGCGGCTTCACCGCCGAGACGCTGTCCGAGAACACCCCCATGCTCCGGGTCTTCGCCGACGCCGGGCTGCCCGCGCGCAAGCACCTGTCCTACGGGACGGTGGAGCTGACGTTCCCGCTGCCCACGGGTGACGCCGACCCGTCCCTCGACGGTTACCTGGACCGGGTCGCGGACCGGGAGAGCCGGGCCGGCGTGGCCAGCCTGCGGCCGCTGCTCCAGCCCGGGTCGGTCGCGGTCATCGGGGCCGGGCGGCACCGCGGGTCGGTCGGCCGGGAACTGCTGCACAACATCGTGGACGGCGGCTACACCGGGCGCATCTACCCGGTCAACCCCCGGGCGCACTCGATGGAGGGCCTGCACTGCGCCGCCTCGGTCGCCGACCTGCCCGAGGCGCCCGACCTGGCCGTGATCGCGGTGCCCGCGGCCGCGGTGACCAGGGTCGCGGCCGAATGCGGCCGCCGCGGGATCCGCTCCCTGGTCGTGGTCACCGCGGGCCTGGGCGGGGCCGGTCCTGACCTGCTGGCCATCTGCCGCCGGTACGGCATGCGCCTGGTCGGCCCCAACTGCTTCGGGCTGGCCGTGCCCGGACTGGCCCTGGACGCCACGTTCGGCGCCCGGCACCCGCTGCCCGGCCAGGCCGGGCTGGTCGTGCAGTCCGGCGGGATCGGCATCGCGCTGCTGGAGCAGCTGTCCCGGCTGGGCATCGGCTGCTCGTCGTTCGTGTCGGCCGGCGACAAGTACGACGTGTCCAGCAACGACCTGCTCACCTGGTGGGAGCAGGACGGCCAGACCAGGCTGGCCCTGCTGTACGTGGAGTCGTTCGGCAACCCGCGCAAGTTCGCCCGCACCGCGCGCCGCGTCGGCCGGAAGATGCCGGTGCTCACGGTCGTGGGCGGCCGGTCCGCCGCCGGGCAGCGCGCCGCCGCGTCGCACACCGCGGCCGCGGCCACCCCGGTGATCACCCAGGAGGCCCTGTTCGAGCAGGCGGGGATCATCGCCGCCCGCAGCCTCGGCGAGCTGACCGGCGCCGCCGCGCTGCTGGCGGCCCAGCCGCTGCCGGCCGGCGACCGGGTGGCGATCGTGTCCAACGCGGGCGGGGCCGCGGTCCTGGCCGCGGACGCCTGCGGGGACTACGGCCTGCGGGTCGCCGCACTGTCCGCGGCGACCCGGCGCGCCCTGACCAGGCTGCTGCCCGCCGGGGCCGCGGTGGCCGGGCCGGTCGACACGACCGCCGGGGTGACCGCCGCCCAGTTCCGCGACTGCCTGCGGGAGGTGGCCGGGGACCCCGGCGTCGACGCGGTGCTGGCCGTGGCCGTCCCTACCGCCGTGGCTGACCTGCGGCCCGCCGTCACGGCGGCCGCCCTGCCCCTGCCGCTGGCCGCGGCGTTCCCTGATCAGGCGGAAGGAGTACGGCTGCTGGCTGGCGGCTCGCCCGGACAAGGCGAGCCGGCCGCAGCGGGAACCCCGGGACCGGCCGGGACGCCGGCGCACGCCGGGGAGCCGGGACCCGCGCCGGTCCCTGCGTACTCCTTCCCGGAAGACGCCGTGCGGGCGCTGCACCATGCCGTGCGCTACCGCGCCTGGCGGGACGCGCAGCACGGCCACGTCCCCGAGCTGCCGGGTATCCAGCGGGACGACGCGCGGGCCCTGATCACCGCGTTCCTGGCCGGCTGCCCGGAGGGCGGCTGGCTGCCCGCGGCGGCCGTGACCGAGCTGCTCGGCTGCTACCAGATCCCCCTGGCGGAATCCCGGCTGGTGCACGACGAGGAGGCCGCCGCCGCGGCCGCGGCCGAGCTGGGCGGACGGGTGGTCCTCAAGGCCCAGGCGGACGGCCTGGTGCACAAGACCGACGCGGGGGCCGTCAGGCTCGGCCTGCACGGCACGGCGGAGACCAGGGCGGCCTACCGCGAGCTGGCCGCACGCTTCGGCTCCCGGCTGACCGGGGTCATCGTCCAGCCCATGCTGGACGACGGCGTCGAGGTCCTCATCGGCACGGTGTCCGAGCCGGTGTTCGGGCCGCTGGTGGTGTTCGGGCTGGGCGGCGTGGCCACTGAGGTGCTCGGCGACCACGCGGCGCGGCTCACCCCGCTGACTGACGCCGACGCCAGCGCGCTGATCCGCTCGGTGCGGGCCGCGCCGCTGCTGCTCGGGCCACCGCGGGCGCCCGGCGGTCAGCACGGAGGCGCTGGCCGGCATCCTGCTGCGGGTCTCCCAGCTGGCCGACGACCTGCCCGAGGTCGCCGAGCTCGACCTGAACCCGGTGATCGCCCAGCCCGGCGGCGCGTGCGCGGTCGACGCCCGGATCCGGGTCACCCCAGCCCAGCCACAGGACCCGTTCCTGCGGCGGCTCCGCTAGCACGGGAGGCAACGATGAAGGCCATCGCGAGGGCCAGCGGCCTGATCCTGGCGCTCACTGTCCTGGTGCCGGGCGCACTGGCCGGATGCGGCGAGCTCGGCTCCGTCCGGCGCCGGCCGCTCCGCCGTCACCATCCGGGTCCGCTGCGGCCCCGTCCAGCCCGGCCCCGTCCAGCCCGGCCCCGTCCAGCCCGGCGCCGGCACCGACGGCGACGGTGGTGTCCTCGACGGTGAGCTACCCGTGGCACTGGCCCAATGACGTGAACCAGCCCGGCCAGGTGCAGCACAGTTATCCGGTTCCGCCGCTGCCCCGGCTGACCGCCATCGGGGCCGGCAGCCATCCGGCTCAGCAGGGGGAGCGGGCTTATGACCGGATGTCCTTCACCTTCACAACCGCGTTCCCTGGCTATGAGTTCACCTTCACCAAAGCCCTGGTGGCCGATCCCAGCGGCAAGCCCGTGAAACTGGCGGGCAACGGCGTCCTCAAGGTCACGTTCCGGCTGGCCCAGGCGCACACCGCCAGCGGCCGGTCGTCGATTGCGGTACAGCCGCCGGCCCAGCTCGGCCTGAGCCGGATGGCCAGCTGGGCTCCGGCCGGCGACTTCGAGGGCGTGGTCACCATTGGCATCGGCGTGACCTGGCCCAGCCCGCAGTCGAACCCGCAGATTCCGGTGCGCGCAACGGAGGTAGAGAAGATCACCGCCCAGGGCCGGCATCTCTACGTCGTCGCGATCGATATCGACGCGACTGCCTGATCGCTGCCCCTGAGCAGGCACGGCGCTCGTCAGCCGGGCCGGCCCGGGATCATGATGGTGGTGTCACAGCAGCATCAGGGAGGCGTTTGTGCAGCACATCCTGGCCCTGTCCCGGTCGGCGGTGGTGATCCGGCACTGGTTCGAGATCGACCTGGAGGATGCCTCCATGGAGCACGGGGCGCGGGTCGAACTGCGCGAGCTGCCCGCGCAGCCGCGGCGGGGGAGCGAGTCGGCGGCGCAGGTGATCACGGCGGACCGGCCGCTGTGGCGGGCTGACCTGTTCGACCGGCTGACGGATCAGCCAGGGACCTTCGGCGTCGCGCACTACCACCCGGAGTTTGACGGGAACGAGCCGTGCGACCGGGTGTGGTCGGCGGAGCTGACCGCCGACCCGTGGCGGTGGCTGCACGAGCAGGTGGCCAGCGCGGGGGCGGCGGGCGGGAAGGCCTGGCCGCTGGAGCCTGAGGACGCGGCTGAGCTGGCCGGGATGGCGCCGGCCGTCGTGGAGCTGGCCCGGCAGTTCGCGCCGGTCCGCTGCAGCTCCGCGGCGCAGTGCTTCAGCCTGACCCGGGACGCCCGGGAATCGGTGCTGCTCATGATGGAGTACCTGCGCCGGCCCGAGCTCCTCGACCGCGAGCGGACAGCCCTCTGGCGGGAGGCCGCGGGCTAGCAGGGCACCCCGATCTTCCGCCGGGCTCGGCGGCACGCTCAGCCCGGGGTGTCGTGCTCCCGCAGGACGCGCTCGATCCGCCGGTCGGGGACGAGCCACATGATCGCGACGATGACGAAGCAGGTCATGGCGATCCAGGCCCCCACCTGATCGTCATCGGGGATCGCCGGGCGATGATGATCCCGGCGAGGTAGAGGACACGGGGAGAGCTTGCCCTTGAGGTCGGTGCCGATGGCCGCGCGCAGCGGTGACTGCGGGCCCTCCTGGCGGATGATCACCGTCTGCAGGACGTAGTAGGCGACGGCCGCGGCGAGCAGGTTGATGCCGTAGATGATCACCGGCGATCTGCTGCGAACCTTGACTCGTCCACCCAGGCGGTCGTGAACGGGAACAGCGACAGGCAGAACAGCAGCGCCAGATTCGCCCACAGGACCCCGCCGCTGACGTGCCGCACCAGGCTGGAACATGTGGTGGTGGTTGTTCCAGTAGATCCCCACGTAGACAAAGGTCAGCAGGTACGTCAGCAGGCCGACGCCGGTGGTGTGGACGAGGTCAGAGAAGGTGTGGCCCTCCGGAACCTTCAGCTCCAGCACCATGATCGTGATGATGATGGCCAGAACCCCATCACTGAACGCTTCCAGCCTGCTGGTCCGCACCGCGCCCCGCCCTTCTCCGTCAGCTCCTGGACCACCAGTGCTATCAGCTCACAGCCGGGCTGCCGCCCGTTTCGTCACCGCGCAGGCCGCGTGCACCGGCGCCGCCTGCTCAGCCGCTGAGCGCGGCGATGATCGCGTGCACCGCGTCCAGCGTCAGCCGCAGCAGCGGCTGGCTGAGCGGATCCGGCCAGTGCGACAGCTTGACCACCACGGTCTGCGACGGCGGGTGGACGAAGATGTTCTGGCCGTAGATGCCCGACGCGTTGAAGAACGGCTCGCCCGGGTCGCGGATCCACCAGCAGTTCCGGTAGTGCGCGCCGGGCAGGTAACCGGGCAGTTCGTCGTCGCCGGTGAACGCGTCGGCCCCGTCGGGTGCGCCGCGGATCGTGTCTTCCACCCAGGCCGCGGGGACGATGCCGCCGCCGCCGGTGGCGTACAGCTGGCCGAACCGGCCCAGGTCCCGCAGGGTGGCGCAGACCCCGCCGTCGGCCATCGGGTTCCCGTGCCCGTCGACGGTGATCTCCGCGTCGGATTCGGCGCCCATCGGCTGCCACAGCTCGGTGGTGATGAGCTCATGCAGCCGCCGCCCGGCGGCCCGTTCCAGGACCCAGGCCAGCACGTCGGTGAGGATCGACCGGTAGCGGAACGGGCCGCCGTGCGGGCCGTCGTTGTGCAGGGTCGCGTAGTAGGCCAGCGCGTCCGGCGGCAGTGTGCCCAGGGGAGGGGGGCCGCCGTCGCGCGGCCGCCACAGGTAGACCTGCTCGTACCGGCGCACGTCCGCGTCCAGGTCCTCGTAGTCCTCGCTGAACTTCAGTGCCGGCCCGCATGTCCAGCAGGTGCTGGACGGTCGCGCCCGCGAACGACATGCCCGCCAGCTCGGGCACGATGCTGCTGGCCTGCGCGGCCGGGTCGAGCAGGCCGCGGCCGGCCAGGACCCCGGCCACCGCGGCGGTCACCGACTTGGACACCGACATCAGCAGGTGCGGGGTGCCCGGGGTCATCCCGTTGGCGTAGTGCTCGGCCACGACCTGGCCGCGGTGCAGGACGAGGAACCCGTCGGTGTGGCTGGCGGCCAGGACGTCCCCGACCGTCCAGTCGCGGTCCTCGCTGCGGAAGGCCAGCCCGGACAGGTCCTGCTCGGCGCGGGGCAGCGGGGCCGGGTCGCTGGCCGGGGCGATCCGGGCGGTGGGGATGAGCTCGCGGATGTGCTGGAAGGCCCAGGCATTGAACGGCGGGTCCTGCCAGTTCGCCAGCGTGACCTGCGCCTGGCCCCGGAACGGCGGGGCGCCGGCCATCAGCCCGGTGGTGGCCTGCGTCCGCCATCAGAGGGCCGGCCGGCGGTCCGGCGTCCCGTACCAGCCGTACCGCTCCTCGTGCGCGGCGGCGATGCGGAACACGGTCACGTCGTCGTAGCTGCGGCCGACGATGGACAGCCCGGTGGGCACGCCGTCGCGGGACAGGCCGGACGGGACGCTCATCACCGGGCAGCGGCTGGCGATGTTGAACGGCACCGTCATCAGCACGTCCAGCCAGTCGTCGTACGTCTGTCCGTTGATCTGCACGGCGGAGCCGTTGTCGTACTCGGCGGGCAGCGCCGGGACCGCGAACGTCGGGCACACCAGCGCGTCGTAGTCATCCAGCAGCTCGCCCAGCGGCGCGTAGATCTGCGCCTCCAGGGCCAGGCCGGCCACGAAGTCCTCCTTGCGGATCTCCAGGCCTTCCTTGTAGAACCGCTGCGCGTAGGAGGTCAGGTCCGCCTCGTGCTGCTCGTAGATCTCCTGGATCGAGGGGCCGAAGATCAGGCCGAAGTGGATCCTGGCCGCCCGGGTGATGTCCGCCAGCTGCCAGGGCAGGGCAACCTCCTCCACCACCGCCCCGGCGTCCCGCAGCCGGTCCGCGGCCGCGCTGGTGCTGGCGGCGACGTCGGCGTCGACCTCGTAGCAGCCCAGGTCCGCGGACAGGGCGATCCGCAGCCCGGCGACCGGGTCGAGCTGCGCCGGGATCTCCAGCTTCGGCCGCAGCGACGCCACGTCGTGCGGGTGCGGGCCGGCGATCACGTTCTCCAGCAGCGCGCAGTCCGCCACGGTCCGGGCCAGCGGCCCCTCGTGGCAGTAGTGGTCGAGGTTGAAGATCTCGACTTCCGGCACCCGGCCGTACGGCGGCTTGAACCCGGTCACCCCGCAGAACGAGGACGGGATCCGGATCGACCCGCCGATGTCAGAACCGGTGGCCAGGGTGGTCGTGCCGGCCGCCAGCGCCGCCGCCGAGCCGCCGCTGGAGCCGCCCGGCGAGTACGCGGTCTGCCACGGGTTGCGGGTCACGCCCCACAGCTTCGACCAGGTGACCGGCGCGCAGCTGAACTCCGGGGTGGTGGTCCTGGCGTGCACGATGCCGCCCGCGTCCAGGATCCGCTGCGCGAACGCGGCGGTGTGATCGGCGACCACGTCGCGCAGCGGCAGCGAGCCGAGCGTGTTGAGCTGCCCGGCGATCGGGGCCTCCTCCTTGACCGCGACCGGCAGGCCCTCCAGGGGCCGGGGCGGCGGCCCGCTGCCAGTACCGCTGCCCGCGTACCGGGCCTCGGCGGCCCGGGCCGCCTCGAGCGCCTCGTCGTAGCGGGTGGCGGCGAACGCGTTGATGACGGGTTCCACCGCCCCGGCCCGCTCGATCACCGCCGTCATCAGCTCGACCGGGGACAGCTCGCGGGCGCGGAACCGCGCCAGTGCCTCGGTAGCGGTCAGGTAAGGCAGGTCCGTCACGCGGTTTCCCCGTTCTCTGTCGCGGCCGCCAGCAGGCGGCGGACCGGTTTCCAGCCCGGCCGGGGGACGCTGGCCCGCAGCCGCCGGGTGTAGCTGTCCTGCGGGTCGTCCAGGATGCGGGCGGTCGGGCCGTGCTCCACGACCTGGCCGCGGTACAGCACGATCGCCTGGTCGGTGAGCTGCCGCACCACGGCCAGGTCATGGCTGATCAGCACGTAGGACACGCCGGTCCGGGCCCGGATGTCGGCGAGCAGGTTCAGCACCTGCGCCTGGATGGACACGTCCAGCGCGGCCACGGACTCGTCCAGGATCAGCACCTGGGGCTCGGCGGCCAGCGCCCGGGCGATCGCCACCCGCTGCCGCTGCCCGCCGGACAGCGCCCGCGGCAGCGCCCGGGACTGCCGGTCGTCGAGCCCGACCAGGTCGGTGAGCTCGGCGATCCGCTCCCGGCGGCGCGCGGCGGCCCAGTCGTGGTGCAGCCGGAGCACCTCGTCGATCGTGGCCTCGGCGGTCTGCCGGGGATCCAGGCTGGTGTAGGGGTCCTGGAAGACGATCTGCACCTCGCGGCCGCGGCGGCGCCGGTCCCGCGAGGACCGGGCGGGCCGGGACCGGTCGTGCCCGCAGGCGGCGATCGTGCCCTGGGTCGGCCGTTCCAGGCCGACGATCATCTTCGCGATCGTGGTCTTGCCCGAGCCGGACTCGCCCACGATGGCCAGCGACCCGGCGGCCGGCACCGTGAACGACACGTCGTCCACGGCGACCAGCGGGCCGAACTCCTTGCGCAGGCCGGCGACCTCGAGCACGGGCACTCCGGGCACGGGCCCGCCGCTGGTCTCAGGCATCGGTGCCCTCTCTCGCCGGTTCCACGGCCAGCTGCCCGCGCAGCTCGTGCGCCCGCACGCAGCGGGACAGCCCGCCGTCGAGCTCGGCCACCGGGGGCGCGGCCGCCCGGCAGCCGTCCTGTGCCCAGTCGCACCGGGCGGCGAACGCGCATTCGTCCGCCGGGGCCTCGAACGCCGACAGCGGCCGGCCGGGGATCGCGTGCAGCCGGTGCGCGGTCTGGGTGATGTCCGGCCGGGCGGCGGCCAGCGCGGCCGTGTAGGGGTGCAGCGGGTCGTCGTGCAGCAGCGCGGAGCTGCGGATCTCCACGATCTGCCCGGCGTACATGACCGCGGTCCGGTCGCAGATCGCGGCGGCGAGCTCCAGGTCGTGCGTGATGAACAGCATGGCCAGGCCGAACTCCCGGCGCAGCTCGTCCAGGATGGCCATCACCTCGGCCTGGGTGGTGACGTCCAGCGCGGTGGTCGGCTCGTCGGCGAGCAGCAGCCGCGGCTTGGTCAGCAGCGCGGTGGCGATCATCACCCGCTGGAGCAGCCCGCCGGACAGCTCGTGCGGGTACTGGTGCAGCCGCCGCTCGCCGTCCTCGATGCCGACCTGGCCGAGCATGTCCACGGCGCGGCTGCGGGCCTCGCGGACCGGGACGGACCCGGTGGTGCGCAGCGCCTCGGTCATGAAGTCGCCGATCCGCCGCACCGGGTTGATGTGCGCCCGCGGGTCCTGGAAGATCATCGCGACCTCGCTGCGGTACCGGCGCAGCGACTGCCCGGACTGGCTGCCGACCGGCCGGCCGTCGAACAGGATCTGGCCGTCGACCTCGGCGCCGCGCGGCAGCAGCCGGTCGATCGCGCGGGCGGTCATCGACTTGCCCGAGCCCGATTCGCCGACCAGCCCGAGCGCCTCGCCGGGCCGCATGGCGAAGCTGACGTCCCGCAGCACCGGCCGCCGGGCCCCCTCGACGGTCAGCCGGACGGTCAGGCCCTCGACCTCGAGCAGCATCCCGCCCGGTGCGGGCTCCGGCACGGTCACCGCCGCACCGCCTGAGCCTGGTCGAACAGCCGTTCACCGAGCATGTTGACGGCGATCACCACGGCCACGATGCACAGGCCGGCCGAGAGCGCGGGCAGCGGGTAGCCCTGCGGGATGCCGGTCTGGTTCTCCGAGATCATCACGCCCCAGTTGGCGGTGGGCGGCTGCACGCCGAGGCCGAGGAAGGAGATCGCGGCCAGGTCGACCATGGCGTACCCGAACAGGATGGTGGCCTGCGCGACGATCAGCGGCGCGATGTTGGGGATCAGGTGCCGCAGGCAGATCACGGTGGCTTTGGCGCCCTGCACCTCCAGCGCGGCCACGTACGGCTGGCTGCGCTCCTTCAGCGCCGCGCCGCGGAGCACCCGGGCCACGTACGGCATGTAGGCGACGGACAGGGCCAGCGCGGCGGCGGTCAGGCCGGCCCCGAACACCGCCGCGGCCAGCACCGCGAGCAGGATGCCGGGGAACGCGAACAGGATGTCGAGACCGGCGGAGATCGCCGCGTCCGCCGGGCCGCGCCGCCAGGCCGCGATGATCGCGAGCAGGCTGCCCGCGGTGACGCTGATCGCCACCACGGCCAGCGGGCCGAGCATCGACGACCGGGCGCCGGCCAGCAGCCGGGAGAACACGTCCCGGCCCTGGTAGTCGAACCCGAGCAGGTGCCCGCCGCCCGGGCCGACCCAGGCCAGCGACAGGTTGGGCAGGTTCGGCGGGTAGGGCGCGAGCAGCGGCCCGAATATCGCGGCCAGCGTGGCCGCGATGATCACCGCCGCGGAGATCATCCCTATCGGGCCCGTGGCCCGCAGCACCGATCCGATGCTCCGGCCGCGGCGGGCGGTCACCGGCGCCATCAGCCGGCCGGTGGCGGTCACCCCCTACCGCCCAGCGTCACCCGCGGGTCCAGCGCCGCGTAGAGCACGTCGACCACCACGTTGACCACGACGAACGCGGTGACCAGCACCAGCGAGATGCCCTGCACCACGGCCAGGTCCTTGGATTCGGCGGCCTGCACCAGGTAGGCGCCCAGGCCGTTCAGGCTGAAGGCGGTCTCCACCACCGCGGCCACCGCGATCAGCGAGGCGATCGTGATGCCGGTCACGGTGGTGATCGGGATGGCCGCGTTGCGCAGGATGTGCCGCTGGATCAGCTGGCGGCCAGGGATGCCGCGGCTCACCGCGGTCTGCACGTGCTCCCGCTCACCTTCCTCGCGGACCGAGGCCCGGGTGACCCGGGCGACGATGGCCAGCGAGGAGACGGCCAGCGCGATCGCGGGCAGTGTGAGGTGCCGGACGTTGTCCAGGAGGCTGGTCCCGTTGCCGAGCGCCGGGAACCAGCCCAGCTGCACGGCGAAGACCAGGATCAGCACGATCGCGGCGACGAATGCGGGGATCGCCGCGGACACCGCGGTGACCACCAGCGTGCTGGTGTCCAGCCGGCCCGGCCGCAGCCCGGCCAGCAGCCCCAGGCCGATGCCGATCGCGCAGATCAGCAGCGACGCGTACAGCACCAGGCCGGCCGTGGTCCAGACCCGCTGGGCGATCAGCGTGGACACGTTCTCGCGCAGCGTGATCGACAGGCCCAGGTTGCCGTGCAGCGCGTCGCTCAGCCAGTACCAGTACTGGGCCAGGAACGGCTGGTCCAGGTGATAGCGGTGCTCGAGCACCGCGATGCTGGACGGGGGCAGGGACCGGCCGCCGGACAGCGCCGCGATCGGGTTGCCCGGCGCCAGGTACATCGCCGCGAAGATCACGAAGCTCGCGATGAGCAGGCTGGCCACCAGCATGGCCAGCCTGCGCGCGAAGAACTTCCAGCGCACCGGCCTGGCCGCCGGCTAGCTGGTCCCGCCCAGGCTGTTGGCCCAGGGCGCGAACATGTAGGCGAACGAGACCGTGGCCCCGGTGAGCTTCTTGCTGATCGCCAGCACGGACGTCGGCTGGACGTTCGGGATCCACGGCAGCTGCTGGACGGTGAGCTGCTCCGCCTTGACGATCAGCGCGGCCCGCTTGTCCGGGTCGGCCGTGCTGCGGGCCTGCTCCATGGCCGCGATGATGGCCGGGTCGTGGAACTGGTCGTAGTTCTGCGAGCCCTCAGGAAGGACGAAGGTGGACAGCATGGCCGCCGGGTCGGCGTAGTCGCCGTAGTTGACGGTCAGGAACCCGTCGACACCCACCCGGGCCTTAGGGTCGATGAAGAAGTTGATGAAGTTCTGCGCCGACACCGACTTGAGCTTGACGTTCAGCCCGATCGCCTGGGCGGCGGCCTGATAGGCGCCGGTCACCGCGGCGATGTCGGACAGCTGGCTGGAGGTGCCGATCGTGATGGTCTTGCCCGTCGCGCCGGCCTGCTGGACGAGCTTCTTGGCCGCGGCGATGTTCTGGGTCATCACCGGCGCCTTGGCGTAGGCGGCGTCGAACACGCTCTTGCCGTAGCCGAACGTGCCCGGGTTGGACAGCCACCGCGGCATCAGCGCCGCGCCCCGGTACACCGAGTCGATGATGCCCTGTCGGTCCAGGGCCATCGACAGCGCCCGGCGGACCCGCACGTCACCCAGCGCGCCCTTGAGGCTGGACACGATGAACGCGTCGGTCAGCCAGCCCGGGCCCTGGTAGACCTTGACGTTGGTGCTCTTCTCCAGCTGGTCCAGGGTGGCTATGCCGACGGCGTAGTTGCCCTGGATCCCCCCGGTCAGCAGGCCCGAGGTAAGCGTTGAGGTGTCCGGCACGCCCTTGAGCGTGATCTGCTGGACTAGGGCCTTGGTGCTGCCCTGCCAGTAGTCCGGGTTGGCCGTCGCGACCACCCCGGTGCCCGGCGCGAACGACTTCAGCTCGTACGCGCCGGTGCACATGATCTTCCCGGACGGGGTCCCGTAGTTCTTGCCCTGCTGCTGGACGACGCTCTTCTCGATGACCACGCCGGGCATCGAGGCGAGCTCACCCTCCAGCCAGTAGTCCGGCTGCTTGAGCGTGATCGTCACCTGGTTGCTGCCGGTGGCCTTGACCGAGGACACCCGGGTGAACACCTGAAGGTAGAAGCCGCCCAGCTTCGGGTCCATCGCACGCTTCAGGCTGTAGACGACGTCGGCGGCAGTGACCGGGTTGCCGTCCCAGAACTTCGCCCCGGACTTGATCGTGAACACGAACGTGGTCGGCGACGGGTTCGCGACCGTGGCCAGGCCGGGCCCCACGGAGCCGTCGGGCGCCTGGCGCAGCAGCGACTCGCACATCAGCGACACCGCGGTGTTCTCCGGGTAGTCGAACGCGTAGATCGGGTCGAGCGAGTTCACGTCCCGGTACACGGCCCAGACCACCGAGGACACGGGCTTGGTGCCCGCGGGCGACGTGGCCACGAGCCCCTTGGTCGGCGACACGTTGCCGGCGCTGCTGCCGCCGCCACCGCCGCCGGAAGAAGGGGCGGAGCGGCCGCAGGCAGCTCGCGGCCAGCGCGAGAGCAGTGACGGCGGCTACGGCCGCCCACCGGTTAGGTCTGCGGGCCATTTGTTCTCCTCATTACTCGCGCGAACCGTGCTCGGCTGGCGGGCTCACTGCTGGTAGGCGAGATCGCCGCGGACCCAGGTCTGCCGGACCGAGGCCAGGCAGATCTCGGCCGCGGGAAGGTGCGCCAGGTCGGCGTCGACCACGGCGAAGTCGGCGTCCAGGCCGGGCCGGATCGCGCCGGCCTCGTCGTCCCGGCCGTTCACCCGGGCGCTGCCCGAGGTGTAGGCGGCCAGCGCGACCGGCAGGCTGATCGCCTGGCCGGGCAGGAACGGGTCCGCGCCGGTCCCGCCGGCGCTGGCCGGCAGGCTCCGGTTGACCGCGACGTGCGTGCCCCACAGCGGGTTCGGGCTGCTCACCGGCCAGTCGCTGCCCGCGCACAGCGGTGCGCCCGCGGCGACCAGGGACCCGAACGGGTACTGCCAGCCGGAGCGGCGCTCGCCGAGGAACGGGATCGTCAGGTCGTCCATCTGCGGCTCGTGGGTGGCCCACAGCGCCTGGATGTTCGCGGTGGCCGACAGCTGCGCGAACCGCGGGATGTCGTCGGGGTGGATCACCTGGAGGTGGGCCAGGTGATGGCGGAGCACGCGGGCGCCGCTGGCGGTGCGGGCGGCCTCGATGGCGTCCAGCGCGTTGCGCACGGCCCGGTCGCCGAGGGCGTGGAAGTGGACCTGGAAACCCTCGGCGTCCAGGGCGGTCACGAAGCGGGGGAGCTCGGCCGGGTCGATGAAGTCGAGCCCGGCGTGCCCGCTGTCGCACCCGTCGCCGTCCAGGTACGGCTCGAGCATGGCCGCGGTGTGGTTCTCGGCCACCCCGTCCAGCATCATCTTCACGCTGGTGGCGCGGAACCGGCCGGCCTGGCCGATCCGCCGCCGCTCCAGGAGCTCGGGCAGCTGGTCCAGGCCCCGGTTCCGGTCCCACCACAGCGCGCCGGTCACGGTGGCCGTCAGCGTCCCGGCGCTGGCCGCGCGCAGGTAGGCGCCCAGCGGGTCGGCCTCGCCCAGGGAGCTGCCGATGATCGCGTCCTGCCAGCCGGTGAGGCCGAGCGAGAGCAGGTGCTGCTGGGCGGCCAGCAGTGCCTCATACCAGTCGTCCTCGGTGACTTCCGGGAGCAGCCCGGTGATCAGCCGGGTGGCGCCCTCCTGGAGCATGCCGGTGGGCTGCGCCGGCCGCGTCCCGCTCGATCCGGCCGTCGGCCGGGTCCGGGGTGGCCGCGGTGATGCCGGCCAGCTCCAGTGCGCGGGAGCTGACCCAGGCGCCGTGCCCGTCCCGGTTCGGCAGGTAGACCGGGCGATCACCGACGATCGCGTCCAGCGGCTCCTTGGTGGGCGTCCCGCCCGGGAAGGAGTCCATCGACCAGCCGCCGCCGGTGATCCACTCCTCGTCCGGGTGCGCCTGGGCGTAGGCCGCGATCAGCTCCAGGTAGCCCGCGGCGGACGTGGCCGGCCGCAGGTCGCAGTGCTGCAGCTGGTCCCCGGCGAAGACCGGGTGCGCGTGGGCGTCGATGAAGCCGGGCAGCAGCGTGCCGCCGTCCAGGTCGATGACCTCGGCGCCGCCCGCCGCGGTGGCCGGGCCCACTTCGGTGATCTTCCCGGCCCGGACCCGGACGCTGGTGCCCGCCGGGAGGAAGCCCTGGCCGTCGAACACAGTGCCGCCGGAGAACAGGACTTCGTCGCCGGATCGCACATGGGCCTCCCTGGCACTGAATATGGGGATTAGACCAGTGGACAAAGCCACTGTCAACGCCTATGACAAAGGGGTGGAATCGTTACAATCGCCCGAGCACGTCGCTCTGGACGGCCCGGCGAAAGACAAGGCAGGGACGATGACAGGCAGAGCCGCGGGGCGCCGTCCGCCGCAGCCCCCGCAGCCCCGGGGGCTGCGCCGGGGGAGCCTCACGCCGGAACTGATCGTCAAGGAGAGCCTGCGGCTGCTGGACTCCGACACGTCTGCGGGTTCAGCCTGCCCAAGCTCGGCCGGGCCCTGGGCGCCGACCCGACCGCGGTGTACCGGCACTTCCCCAGCAAGGACGACCTCGTGCTGGCCATCGCCGACGCGCTCATCGAGGAGGCCACGGCCGGCGTCTCGCTGCAGGACTGCTGGGTCGACACGCTGGCGGAATCCGCCCGGCGGCTGCGCCGCACCTACCTGGCGCACCCGGCGGCCGCGGCGCTGTCCGCCTGCCGGACCACGCAGCGCCCGGCCGAGATGCGGATCGTGAACGTCATCATCGGCGCGGTGCGGGCGGCCGGGTTCGAGGGCGCCGAGGCGGCCGTGGTCTACCGGTCGCTGGGCGACTTCTCGCTGTTCTGGTCGGGCGGCGAGGCGGCCTTCTGGGCCCTGGACGAGAAGGCGCAGCAGACCGACCGGGCCGCGTGGACCCGGGCCTACCTGGCCGCGGGCGAGGACGAGTTCCCGCACATCTTCGCGGTCCGCGACGAGCTGCCGAAGGTCGCCGACGACGACATCTTCGAGACGATCCTGTCGCTGGTCCTGGCCGGGCTGATGCGGCGGGCCCCGCGCCCGTGTGCCTGCGGGACCCATCAGTGAAGGTCAGCGAGTACACGGACCCCGACGCGGTGGCGCTGGCCGCGCCGCCGCGCCGGGTGAGAGGAGCTGACGTTGGGATCAGGCACGCACGATGAGTTCTGGCGCTGGACCGCCACGCAGATCGCCCGGGCGGTCGCGGCGGGCCAGGTCTCGGCGCGCGAGGTGACGGAGAGCTGCCTGGCGCGGATCGACGCGGTCAACCCGGAGCTGAACGCGCTTGTCGAGGTGCGGGCGGAGGAGTCGCTGCAGGCCGCCGCCGAGGCAGACCGGCGCACCGCGTCCGGGGCGGAGCTCGGCCCGCTGCACGGCGTGCCGGTGGCGATCAAGGCGAACACCGACCAGGCGGGTCACGCGACCACCGACGGCGTGGTCGCGTTCCGGGACAACATCGCCGCGGCGGACAGCCCGCAGGTGGCCAGCCTCCGGCGGGCCGGGGCGATCCTGGTCGGCCGGAGCAACTGCCCGGCGTTCTCGTTCCGCTGGATGACGGCCAACGACCTGCACGGCCGGACGCTGAACCCGTGGGACCGGGGCCGCACGCCGGGCGGTTCCAGCGGCGGGGCCAGCTCAGCGGTGGCGTCCGGCATGGTGCCGGTCGCGCACGGCAACGACATCGGCGGGTCGATCCGCTACCCGGCCTACACCTGCGGGATCGCCGGGCTGCGGCCGACACCCGGCCGGGTCGCGAGTGCCTTCACCCCGGCCGAGATGGACTTCCCGCTCGCCTCCCAGTACATGGCGGTGGACGGGCCGCTGGCCCGGTCGGCCGGCGATCTCCGCCTGGCCCTGCGGGGGATGGCGGATCCGGACCCGCGTGACCCGGTGCACGTCCCGGGGGCGCCCGCGGCACCGCCCGCGGAGCGGCCGATCCGGGTCGCGCTGGTCCGTGATCATGGGGTCGCCACCCCGGCGGCCGCCGTCAGCACGGCGCTGGACCAGGCCGCGGGCTGGCTGGCGGACGCGGGCTACGCCGTGGAGGAGGCGGAGCTGCCGCTGGTGGCCGAGGCGTACCGGCTGTGGTGGCTGCTGGTCATGGAGGAATTCCGGCTGCTCATGCCCATGGTGGAGCAGATGGGCGACGACGGGATGAAGAAGGCGGCGGAGTACTACTACGCGGTCGCGGCGGAGTGGTGGGGGAGCCAGCCGGGGCTCGGTGAGTACCTGACCGGGTACGCCCGGCGCGGCACGCTGATGCGGATGCTGAGCGAGTTCATGGCGCGGTACCCGCTGGTGCTCCTGCCGGTCTCCGCCGAGCAGGCGTTCGCCCAGGACGAGGACATCGCCAGCCTGGAGAGCGCGCGGCGGGTCATCGCGGCCCAGGCGTCAATGATGGCGGTCCCGGTGCTCGGCTTCCCGGCGGTATCCGTGCCGACCGGCGTGGCCGGCGGGCTGCCGGCCGGGGTTCAGCTGGTCGGCCGCCGGTTCGACGAGGACGGCATCCTGGACGCGGCCGGGGTGATCGAGGCCCGGGCCGGCGTCTTCACCCCCATCGACCCGCGTTAGCGCAGGCAGGCCAGGCAGGAGAGGCATGGAAGCCACTGCGGAAGAAGCCGGCACAGGGTCTGCCGGTACGGGGTCTGCCAGCACAGAGTCTGCCAGCACGGGGGCGGCGCTGTTCGCGGCGCCGGAGGTCGTGTCCCGGCCGGCCGGGGACGGGTGCCTGCTGCTGTCGTCGGCGCAGCCCCTGGGCCCGTATCCGGTGACGGTGGTCCACAGCCTGCGGGACTGGGCGGTCCGTAACCCCGGCGCGCCGCTGGTGGCCGAGCGGGCCGCGGACGGGTCCTGGCGGGCCTGCTCGTACGGCGAGGCGGCGACGGCGGCGGACTCGATCGGCCAGGCGCTGCTGGACCTGGGGCTGGGCCCGGACCGGCCGCTGCTGATCCTGTCCGGCAACAGCGTCGATCATCTGCTGGTGATGCTCGGCGCGATGACGGCGGGCATCCCGGTGGCGCCGGTCAGCGTGGCGTACTCGCTGCAGAGCCGCGATCACGCCCGGATCCGGGCGGTCACGGACCTGATCGCGCCGGGTGCGGTGTTCGCCGACGATGCCGGGCGGTTCGGGCCCGCGCTGGACGCGATCGGGGAGGTGCCCGCGATCGTGGCCGCGGGGGAGCGCCCTGGCGCCCGGCGGCTTTCTGACCTGGCCGCGACCGCGCCGGGGCCCGGCCTGGCCGCGGCGTTCGCCGGGCTGGCGCCGGACGGGATCGCGAAGATCCTCTTCACCTCGGGCTCGACCGGGATGCCCAAGGGCGTGCTGAACACGCACCGGATGCTGACCGCCAACATGCAGATGATGCTGCAGGTGTGGCCGTTCCTGACCAGGGCCCGTCCGGTCATGGTGGACTGGCTGCCGTGGAGCCACACGTTCGGCGGCAACCACGACATCAACATGATCATTACGACCGGGGGGACGCTGTACATCGACGGCGGGCGGCCGGCGCCGGGGCTGTTCGCCCAGACCATCGCCAACCTCACCGACGTGCCGCCGACCATCTTCCTCAGCGTGCCCGCCGGGTACGCCCAGCTGGTGCCGGCGCTGGAGGCCGACCCGGCGTTCGCCGCCCGGTTCTTCTCCCGGCTGCAGCTCATCTTCAACGCCGGGGCGGCCCTGCCCGCGGCGCTGCGCGAGCGGATCGCCGCCGCCGCCGCCCAGGCGGGCCGCGATCAGATCCCGGTCACCGGTGCGTGGGGCGCCACCGAGACCGCCCCGGCCGCGACCGCGGCGCACTACCCGTACACCGACGCGCGGTGCATCGGGATACCGCTGCCCGGAACGGAGATCAAGCTCGTCCCGGCCGAGGGCGCCTACGAGATCCGGGTCAAGGGCCCGAACGTCACCCCGGGCTACTTCGCCCGCCCGGACCTGACCGCGGAGGCGTTCGACGAGGAGGGGTTCTACCGGTCCGGCGACGCCGTCGCGCTGGCCGACCCCGGCGACCCGAACGCGGGCCTGGTCTTCCGCGGCCGGATCGCCGAGGACTTCAAGCTCGCCACCGGCACGTTCGTGCGGGTCGGGGCGCTGCGCACGGCGCTGCTCTCGTGTGCGCCGGTGCTGTCGGACGCGGTGATCACCGGCCAGGACCGGCCGTTCGCCGGCGCGCTGGCCTGGCTCAACGCGACCGAGGCCCGCGCCCTTCTGGGCGCCGGGGCGCCCCAGGACGGCGAGCTGGTGGTCAGCGATGAGCTGGCGAAGACCCTCGCCCAGGCCCTGGCCGGGCATAACGCGGGGGCGGGGTCGGCCGCCAGGGTCGAGCGGCTGGCCGTCCTGACCCGGCCGCCGGACCTGGACGCCGGGGAGATCACCGACAAGGGCTACATCAACCAGCGGCGCGTGCTTGACCGCCGGGCCGCCCTCATCGAGCTGCTCTACGCCGACCCGCCGCCCCCGGGCGTCATCACCCCGTCTGCGGCCATCTGATGGGGCCCGGCCGCCGTTCCGGTACTGACTGAGCGGTCGTCAGGGGCCTTCACCCAGGCCGCCGGGCCGCCCCGGAACCCTGACGACCTGCTTGGATACCATGGTCGTGGCCGTGCTTGCGCCCCTCTCCAGGTAACTGGCGAGCACGGTCCGCAGGGTCAGGGCGCTTTGCCGGAAGGACGCGCCATGACCCAGACCATGCTTGCGATCGCCGCCTCGTCGGCGGGCGTTCTGATGGGACTTGCCCCCGTGCTGCAGATCCGCCGGATGCTGCGCGAGCGGTCCTCCGCGCAGGTGTCCGTCGGGTACTTCCTGATCCTGCTGGCCGGGTTCCTGCTCTGGATCGCCTACGGGATCTCGCTGCGGAACCCGGCGCTGATCGTCCCCAACAGCGTCGCCCTGCTGATCACCGCGGCAGTGATCACCGTCGCGCTGAGGCTCCGCCGCCGGGCCACCGTATCCCGTCAAGACAGGGCTGACGCCGCGGGTAGATTGCGTCCGGGCCGGTCGGGCGGGCCGGTAACCGGTTTGCCGGAAAACGCGGGAGAATGAGCCGATGAAAAGGCTGCTGATCGTTATCGCGGGCGTGCTCGCTGTAGTCGCGCTGGGCGCGGCTCCGGCCGGCGCGGCCACGCTGGATTCGTGCCTGGCCCAGCATCACGTCTGCGTCAGTGACAGTGGCCGCCAGGTGATCTCCACCGCTCAGCAGGATCAGCTGGAGAAGCAGATCGGCAACGAGCCCATCTACCTGGTGGTCGCGACGTCCGGCTCGGCCGGCTACGCCAGCGCGATGCGCCAGCTCATCAGCGACCTTGGCGGGCACGACGAGTTCACGGTCGGCTTCCTTGACGTCAGCCAGCGGCACTTCGGCGCCTACAACCGGGGGATGATGCCGACCGGCACGGCCGCCGGCCTGGCGACCCAGGTGGTTCGGGAGCACCAGGGGGACGGGGATATCTTCGCGGCGCTGACGGACTTCGTCAGCGACGTCAAGCAGCAGTCCGGTTCATCGGGGGACAGCGGTACGGGCAGCGGGCCGCCGGTCGTCGTCATCGTTCTGATCGTGCTCGGGGCGGGCCTCGCGGTGGCCGCGCTGGGCGCGCTGTTCGTCGTCCAGCGCCGGACCCGGCGGCGGCAGCAGCAGGAGCTCCAGGAGGCCAAGACGGCCGCCCAGGACGACCTGATCGCGCTCAGCAACCGGCTGACCGGCATCCGCACCGACGTGTCGGTGCAGGCCAACCCGGACGCCGCGGCCGAGCAGGCGGCCGCGCTGAACGACTACGAGCGCGGGACCGCGGCGCTGGACGCGGCCCGGCGCCCGTCGGACATGATCGCGGTCAGCCGGGCCATCGGCTCCGGCCAGTACCACCTGGCCTGCGCCGAGGCGCTGGCGGCCGGGCAGCCACGGCCCGACCGGCGCCCGTCGTGCTTCTTCGACCCGCGGCACGGCATGTCGGTCACCGATGCGTACTGGACGCCGGCCGATGGTTCGCCGGCCGGATGGTCCCGGTATGCGCGGACGACGCCCGCAAGGTCGAGCAGGGCATCGAGCCGGAGATGCGCACGGTCCAGGTCGCGGGCGGCCCCCCGGTGGCGTACGTGAACTCCGGCTTCGCGCCGTCGTACTGGGGCGGCTACGGCTTCGGCGGCGGCCTGTTCACCGGGTTCCTGCTGGGCGAGATCCTGGCCCCGGACCCGGTCGTCTACCAGGAGAACTTCTACGGGAACGACTTCGGGGGCGGTGACTTCGGCGGGGGCGGCGATTTCGGCGGGGGCGATTTCGGCGGCGGTGACTATGACGGCGGGGGCGACTTCGGGGGCGGTGACTTCGGGGGCGGCGGCGATTTCGGCGGGGGCGATTTCGGCGGCGGGGACTTCTAGCGGCCGGCCCGGGACGGCAGCGGGTAGCTGAGCGCCCGGTCGAGTACCGGGTCGGCGCCGGCCATTACCTGGCTGATGGTTGGCGTGATCACGATGTCCGACGGGTTGGCCACCTTGGTGGTGTACGCGACTTCCAGGTGCGAATGCGGCAGGGCCAGGAGGCCGGTGTTGTTGCCGTATGTGTCGACCGGGTCCTCCACTTCCTGGCCGATCAGCAGGGCATTGGTCCGCGCGCCGAGTGAGTTGGCGTCCAGGGTGGCAGAGGAGTCAGTTTCTCCGTCGATGAGCCCGAAGGCCGGCCGGGCCGGTTGATGGCGGGGTCGGCGCGGATGCCGTTGATGAGGGTGCGGAACGGCACGTCGGAGCCACCGCCGTTGCCCCGCAGATCCACGATTAGCCGGTACTGCGGATGCTGGCGGAGGATGGCCAGCGATTTCCAGGCGAGCCGCTGGAAACCGCTGTCGTGCAGGCACTTGCTGTACTTCAGGTAGACGGTCCGGCGGCCGGGGAAGACCCGCATCCAGTAGGGGCTGGTGGCGTTGGTCTTGGCCAGCGTCCGTGGCACCCGGGCGAGCTTCAACGCGCTGATCGTGGCCTGGTCGGTGGGGACCGCGGCCATCGTCACGGTCTCCCGCTGGCCGGAGGCGGTCCGCACGGTGAACGTGGCCGAGTCCGGCGAGCGGGCTAGTCCAGTCCAGATCAGCATTTCCGGCTGGGTCACGTCGCCGGCCTCGAATTCCCTGGCGATGCCGGTGTCCTGAGGCTGGTAGTCGATCTCCGGCTGGAGGCGGGCGATCACCTCGCTGAGCGGGTGCCCGTCGATGGCTTCCAGCCGGGCGCCGAGCAGGTCGCGGCGGGCGGCGGGAACGACGGTCAGGTACAGGCCACGGCCCAGCCAGGCGGTGCCGAACGGGTAGGTCCGGTGCCACGTGACCTGGAGGTCGGTCTCGTCGTCGCGCAGCAAGGCGATCAGCCGGAGCACGCCGGCGATGACCTGGCCGTCGGTCAGCCGCGGAACCTGCGCTTCCAGCCGGGCCGCAGTCGCGTCCCAGGTGGCCCGGCTGGCGCCGGTCAGGCCGTCGATGTGCTCGCGGGGGAGTTCCCGGGCCAGGTAGGCGATGTCCGCCCGCCAGCTGCGGACCCGCACCGGGACCGGCGCCGGCCCGGCCGGGGCAGGACTGACGGTCAGCACGACGGCGGCCGCCCCGGCTACCAGCACGGCCGCCAGCAGTGCGGCCACCCAGGGGCGCTGCCGTAAGACGGCCAGATACCTGCTCCCGGACGGATGCATGGCACGAATGTATCCAGGCTGGCCGTACGGCAGAACGACCCGCGGGTAACGCATAAATACCGTCTTGGGGGTATACGCCTCCGTCCGCATCTCACGGCTTTCGCAAGCCAGGGTGTTAGGGAGGACGCAGTGCAGATGATCAGGAAGGCGGGCCTGGGCGCCCGTATCAGCGTTCCGGCCGCGCTCGCTGCCGGGTTAGCCGCGCCGCTGCTGGCGATGGCGCTGGCCGCCCCGGCCTGGGCGGCGACCGGGCCCCGGATGGGGTCGGCCGGGCAGACCGGGTTCGTGGTCACCGGTGCCCAGATCCGGGACGTGCGCGGGCAGGTGTTCGGCCGCAATGGCGCTGGGTTCGCCAGCACCCAAGCCGGGATCGGCGGGTCGCTGTCGCTGTGGGCGGGCGGCAACCGGGGCACGGTGATCCTGGTGGGAGTGTCGACCGGGACCGGCTCGGCGCACCAGCCGTGGTCGCCGGGCATCAACGTGTACCAGGACCACAAGCTGATCGCGTCGCAGAACGACGCGTCGGTGAACGGGCAGACCTGCACTAACGGGGTATGCACGCCGGGTGACTCGGCGAACTGGCCGGACCAGCAGCAGTTCCGGCTGGAGCTGTTCTACAACCGGGCCAGCGGCAACGTGGCATTCCACGCGACCGCGGCGAACGGCGACTCGTACTCGGGCTTCTACCACGTGGGCACCGGGGTGTCGTTCAGCCAGGCGCGGGTGACCGCCGACTTCGGCAACACCCCGTTCGACTCGGCCGGGTACACCGCCGCGCCGCCGGCGGCCAAGCCGTACCTGACCTGGAGCCGGGCCGGGCTGACCAGCTACTCCGGGCACCGCGCCGGGCTTGTCTCCTGGTGGACGCGCAGCCACCTGGACCTGGTCGACGCGGCCGGGGGCGCAGTGGCGGGATCGCTGTTCAACGGCGGCACCGCGTTCCGCACGGTGCTCACGCCGTAAGCCCCGGGCGGCGGCCGTCGTCCCGCCGGGGCAAGAATGGCGGTGAAACCCGGCGGGACGACGGAGGCAGCCTGCATGAACATCGCGATCACGGGCGGGGCGGGGTTTCTCGGCAGCCGGCTGGCGCGGGCGCTGCTGGCGGCGGGCGAGGTGGCCGCCGACGGGGCGCCGGGCCAGCCGGTGGGCCAGGTGACGGTGGCCGACCTCGGGCCCGCGCCGCCGGACCTGGCGGCTGACCGGCGGGTGCGCAGCGTGGTGGGGGACCTGGCCGAGCCGCCCGGTGCCGGCCCTGACGGCGTGGCGGCCTCGCCGGCCGGGCGGGCGGTGGCCGGCGCAGATGTGATCTTCCACCTGGCCGCGGCGGTCAGCGGCGAGTGCGAGGCCGACTTCGACCTGGGGATCCGGGCCAACCTGACGGCCGGCTGACCGCCTGCTGGAGGCGGCCCGGGCGCTGGGCACCTGCCCGGTCCTGGTGTTCGCCAGCTCGCTGGCGGTGTTCGGGCGGCCGCCGGGGCAGCCGCTGCCGGACGTGATCACGGACACGACCCTGCCGACGCCGCTGACCAGCTACGGCACCCAGAAGTTCATGCTGGAGCAGCTGGTCGCCGACTACGCGCGCAAGGGCTTCATCCGCGGCCGCAGCGTCCGGCTGATGACGGTCAGCGTGCGGCCCGGCCTGCCGAACAGGGCGGCGTCGGGTTTCCTGTCCGGGATCATCCGCGAGCCGCTGGCCGGGATCCGCGCCGCGTGCCCGGTCGCGCCGGAGACCGAGGTGGCGCTGTCGTCGCCGGCCCGGACGGTCGAGGGCCTGCTGCGGGCCGCGGGCGCAGCCGCGGCGGAGTGGGGGCCGCGGACCGGGCTGAACCTCCCGTCGGTCACCACGACGGTGGGCGGCATGGTCCGCGCGCTGGGCGAGGTGGCCGGCCCTGATGTCGCCGGGCTGGTCGACTGGGTGCCCGATCCGCAGATCCAGGCCATGGTGGCCACCTGGCCGGGGCGCATCGCGGCCGCCCGGGCGGCCGGCCTCGGCCTGCACCCGGACCCGGATTTCCCCGCCATCATCCGCGCCTATCTCAGCGAGCAGAATCCCGGACCCGCGTGACCGGCCTGCCCGCCCCGGTCAGCCGCGAGCAGCTGCTGGCCGGGACCCCGCCGGACCGTCCCGCCGAGGCGGCCACCGTGGCCCGCGAGGTGGGCCGTTCTGGCCGCCGCCTGGTGGTACTTGACGACGACCCGACCGGCACCCAGACCGTGGCCGGCCTGCCCGTGCTGACCCGGTGGGACGGGGACGACCTGCGCTGGGCGTTCGGCCAGCAGGCGGCAGCGTTCTTCGTCCTGACCAACAGCCGCAGCCTGGCCCCCGGGGAGATGGCCCGGGTCAACCGCGAGGTCGTCGCCGCGGTGGCGGCGGCCGCCCGGGCCGGCGGCCACGGCTTCGTGATCGCCTCGCGCAGCGACTCGACCCTGCGCGGCCACTACCCGGCGGAGACCGACGTGCTCGCTGAAGCCCTGCGCGAGTGCACAGGGCGTGCCCCGGACGGGGTCGTGATCGTGCCCGCCTACCTGGAGGCCGGCTCGACGGTGGACTCGGTGCACTGGATGCAGGGCCCTGACGGCTTCATCCCGGTCGGGCACAGCGAGTTCGCGCGCGACCCGGCGTTCGGCTACACGTCGTCGGACCTGCGCGGCTACGTGGCCGAGAAGACCGGTGGCCGGTGGGCCGCGGACCAGGTCGCGCGGGTGACGCTGGCCGATATCCGGGCCGGCGGCCCGCCGCGGGTGGCGGAGATCCTGGGCGGGCTGGCCGGCGGGCGGCCCGCGGTGGTGGACGCGGTCACCGACGATGACCTGCGGCTGGTGGTGCTGGGCGCGCTGGCGGCCGAGGCGTCGGGTGCCGCACTGCTCTACCGGGCCGGGCCGTCGTTCGCCCGCGCCCGGGCGGGTCTCGGCGCGGTGCCGCCGGTCACCGGCCGGGAGCTGGCGGAGCTGACCCAGCCGGCGGGCCGGCCCGGCCTGGTGGTCGTGGGGTCCCATGTGCCGCGCTCGACCCGCCAGCTGGAGCACCTGCTGGCACTGGACGGGGTGGCCCGGGCCGAGCTCAGCGTGCCGGCCGTGCTGGCCGCGGGGACCAGGGACAGCGCGGTCGCCGCGGCCGCTGACGGGGTGGCCGCCGCGCTGGGCGGCGGCACCGACGTGGCCCTGTGCACGAGCCGCGAGCTGGTCACCACCGCGGGCCAGGAAGGCAACCTGGAGATCGCCCGGGCGGTGTCCGCGGCGCTGGTTGACGTGGTCCGGGCGGTGACCGCGCGGGTCCGGCCGGCCTGGATCATCGGCAAGGGCGGCATCACCTCCAGCGACCTCGCCACCCAGGCCCTGGGCATCACCCGGGCCTGGGTCCGTGGCCCGGTGCTGCCCGGGATCATCTCGCTCTGGGATCCGGTGCCGGCCGGAGAGGGCGCCGGGGCGCCGGTTCCCGTGCCGTTCGTCGTCTTCGCGGGCAACGTCGGCGACGACGGTGCGCTCGGGCGGACCGTGACCCGGCTGCGGGGCCGGGAATGAGCACCGCGGAGGAAGCGCCCATGGAGCAGACGGCGGTCATCGGCCTGGGCGCGATGGGACTGCCGATCGCGCAGCGCCTGGCCGAAAGCCTGCCGGTGATCGTTCTCGACCCCGACGCCGGCCGTACGTCCGCGGCGGCCCAGGCCGGCGCCGCGTGGCGGCCACGGCCGCGGGTGCCGTGGCCGGCTGCGGTGTGGTGCTGATCGTGGTCCGCACGCTGGCCCAGGCGCGCGACGCGCTGTTCGGCCCGGACGGCGCCGCCGCGGGCCTGCTCCCCGGCGCCGTTGTGGTGCTCACCAGCACGGTCGGCACGGCCGGCGCGCAGGAACTGGCCGCCGGCCTCGGCGAGCACGGCGCCGAGCTGCTGGACATGCCGATGAGCGGCGGGCCCGCGCGGGCCCGCCGCGGCGACCTGCTCGTCATGATCGGCGGCTCCGACCGGGCCGTCGCCGCGGCCGGGCAGGTGACCGGCCTGCTCGCCAGCACGGCCGCCCGGGCCGGGACGAAGGCCGGCGACGGCCAGGCCATGAAGACCGTCAACCAGCTGCTCTGCGGCGTGCATATCGCCGCCGCGGCCGAGGCCCTGACCCTGGCCCGGGCCCTCGGCCTGGACCCGGCGGCCGCCGTGGCGACGCTGGGCGCGGGCGCGGCCGGCTCGTTCATGCTGGCCGACCGGGGGCCACGGATCGCCGCCGCCCTCGCGGGCGAGCCGCCGCCGGTGCTGTCCCGTACCGACATCTTCGTCAAGGACCTGGGCATCGTGGCCGGGGCCGGCGCCGCCGCGGGCGTGGCCCTGCCGGTCGCGGCCGCCGCCCACCAGCTCTACCTGCTGGCGCAGGCGGCAGGCCTGGGCGAGGCCGACGACTCGGCCATCGCCACGCTGCTGGCGTCCCGCGCCCAGGACCGTAACGGGCCGGGATAACGCCCGTTCCGGCTGGCGGCTGGCGATGGGCGGCGGGCGGCGGGCAGAACCCGGGCCCTCAGGGCAGCGACGCGGGTTCCCCGAAATCCAGCCGCCGGACCCGCTGGGCCGTCCAGCGGTCGGTGCAAACCCGGGTGTTACGGCAGTACCACCGCACGTCGGCGCAGCCACTGCCGCCGTCGGCCACCATCATCTGGACGGCCAGGCGGGCACCGCAGAGCCAGCACCGCTCGGTCGCGGGCCCGGCCGGGATACTGTCCCCGGAAACAGCAGCGGCCGGGTTCTCCGGGCGGGCTGACGCGCTCTCGGACATGGGTCCTCCTGAAAGCCGGCCGTTCCGGGCAGTGGCGTCCAGGCACCCGCTCCGGTGCCGCACTCTGCTTCCCAGTCCGGCGTTCCGCAAAACGGGAAATCGCGAATTACTGGCCGGACCATGGGCGGAAACCTGATGGACAGCCGCCGGGAAGAGGTCTCCGGAACCTCGCTGCGCACCCCGCGAGGCGGCCCGCCCGGCCCCGGTGAGCAGGCCAGACCGTGCGCCCGGGGGGAGGCCGGAGCGGCTTCGTTATCGGTGCCCCGGGCCGGATCCGCCTTCGCCTGAGGTGTTTCCCCCGGGACCGGGCAGCGCGCAACGTGAAGGTATGGACCTGTCCCAGGACCGGCAGAACGGAACCGTTGGAGGGGAGCACCACGCCAGTGACGAGGAGCTGATCCGGCTGGTGCAGACCCTGCCGCACGGCGACGCACGCCGCGACCGGGCCTGCGAGGCGCTCATGGCCCGGTACGGCCACATCGTGCGGTCGGCCGTGCAGCGGCACCGGGCCGCCCCCGATCTCGCCGAGGATCTGACCCAGGTCGGCTACCTGGGCCTGATGAAGGCGATCACCAATTTCGACCCCGCGGTGGGCAGCCACCTGGAGGCTTACGCCCAGCCGTGCGTGACCGGCGAGATCAAGCGCCACTTCCGGGACAAGCGCTGGCAGCTCCGGGTCACCCGGTCTGCCCAGGAGCTGCGGCTGGAGCTGCGGCGGGCCACCGATGACCTGGCGCAGCAGCTCGCCCACACGCCGTCGGACACCGAGCTGGCCAGTCACCTGCAGATCACCCAGGGCGAGGTCGTCACGGCCCGGCTGGCGGCCCGGGCCTTCACGGCCGCCTCGCTGGACGCTCCGGTGTCCAGCGACGACGGCGCGGCCAGCATCGGCGAGCTGATCGGCGACGAGGATCCGGGCCTGGAGCACACGCTGAACATGGAGGCGCTGCGCACGCACTGGCCGGAGCTGGCCGAGCCGGACCGGCAGCTGCTGCTGATGCGGTTCTACGGCAACATGACCCAGTCCGAGATCGGCGAGCGGCTCGGCGTCTCCCAGATGCAGGTTTCCCGTCTGCTCCGGCGCACGCTCGGCTACCTGCGCCAGCGGCTCACCGAGCCAGAGCCCGGGCAGGTGGCCTGAGCCGGGGACGGCGCCCGGCGCGGCCTTCGCTATCGGTGCACAGACCGGCGCCTGCCGTTCGCCTGCGAGCTATTGCTGCGGGCGGGGGACTGGGAGCCTGTGGGATGGCCCTCGACCACCTCACCGATCGTTCTGATCCGCCCAGCGACGCGGCAAAACCGGCCGCTGGTTCGCATTCCGCTGACCCGCCGGCCAGCCCGGAGCCCACGCTGGTGCTCGAGGCCCTGCGCGCGCACTGGGGCGAGCTGTCCGGCCTGGACCAGAAGCTGCTCCTCATGCAGTTCTTCGGGAACATGACCCAGGACGAGATCGGCGGCCAGCTCGGGGTCCCCTCGCGCCAGGTCGCCCAGCTGCTCCGCCGCGCCCTGGATGCGCTGAACGAGCGGCGGACCGAGCCAGCGCCAGGGCCCTGGCCCGCCGCCTGAGCACGCTGGTTGAGCCCGGCCCGCGCCGGGTAGGGCAGCCGTCGGCTGTCCGATCTGGCGAAGCAGCCCGGGAGGGGAATCGTGACCGAAGGGGAGCACCGTGCCGTGCTGGCCGCGCTGCTGGACCGGTACGGCCAGACCTACGCCGAGCAGGCCGGGATCAAGTTAGCTGACCGGCCCTCGCCGCTCTACCAGATGCTGGCCGCGGCCACGCTGGCGAGCGCGCCGGTTCCGGCGGAAACCGCGGCGGCCGCCGCCAGGGAACTGTGGGCCGCCGGGCTGCGGACCCCGCGGGCGATGCGCGACGCGGGCTGGCAGGACCGGGTCGACGCGCTGGGCCGTGGCCACTACCGGCGGTACGACGAGCGGACCGCGACGGAGCTGGGGGATCAGGCCAGCCTGCTGTGCCAGCGCTGGCGCGGCGACCTGCGGCGGCTGCGCGACGAGGCGGGCCGCGACGGCGGCCGGATCGAGTCGCTGCTGACCGGCCTCCCCGGGATCGGGCCCGCCGGGGCCAGCATCTTCCGGCGGGAGGTCCAGGTGGTCTGGCCGGAGGCCGGCCCGTTCGTGGACCTGAAGGTTCTCGCGGGCGCGGCGCGGGTCGGGCTGCCGCGCCAGCCCGGTGCGCTGGCCGAGCTGGCCGGCTCGCCGCCGCAGCTGGCCCGGCTGGCCGCCGCGCTGGTCCGGGTGGCCAGGGACGCCACCGCGGCCAGGAAGGTACGCGAGGCGGCGCTGGCCACCCGGTAAGCAGCCCGGCTCGGCTACCCGGCCGCGCCCCGCCGGACCGGGCTGGCTTCCGGCGCCGGGACGGCCCCGGTCAGCCGGGACCGCAGGAAGCCGAGAGCCCGGCGGAGCAGCCGGGACACCTGCATCTGGGACACGCCCAGCCGGTCCCCGATCTCGGACTGGCTCAGGTTCCCGTAGAACCGCAGCGTCAGCAGCTCCTGCGACCGATCGTCCAGCTCGCCCCAGTGGGCCTTGACCGCCTCCAGGTTGATCGTCTGCTCGAACCCCGGGTCCTCGGCGCCGATCGTGTCGCCGATCGTGGGCGCGCCGTCCTCGTCGCTGACCGGAGCGTCCAGCGACGTCGCCTGGAACGCCCGGTCCGCCGTCTGGGCCTCGGTGATCTGCTCCTCGCTGACCTGCAGGCGCTCGGCCAGCTCGGCCGCCGCCGGCGCCCGGGCCAGCTCCTGGGTCAGCGGGCCGGTCGCCTCGCGGATCTCCAGCCGCAGTTCCTGCACCGGCCGCTGCACCCGGACCTGCCAGCGCCGGTCCCTGAAGTACCGCTTGATCTCCCCGCTCACGCACGGCCGGACGTACGCGGGCAGGCTGGTGCCGATCTCCGGGTCGAAGTTGCTGATCGCCTTCATCAGCCCGAGGTAGCCGACCTGCATGAGCTCGTCGTCCAGCTCGCGCGGGCCCCGGTAGCGGCGCACGCAGGACCGGATCACCGGCTGGTAGCGCGCGACCAGCGCCTCGCACGCCCTCTCGCGGCGGGCGCTGCCCTCGGGCAGCGACTGCGCCAGGCCGGCAAGCTCAGCGTCGCTGAACCCCGATCCGGCTTCCTCGGCAGCCTGCAGCCGGGAGTCCAGACTCATCCTCATCCTCCGCCCGCGTCCCCCCATTGGCCCGTGTCCCCCAATTGGTCTGTACCACCCTCCCCTCCAGTCAGCGGTTAAACATCCCGCGCCGCGGCTTTGCGGTCATCACCGGCGTTTGCCGCCGGGGGAGAGGCGGACGGCGCTCTCCAGCAGGGCGGCGTGCACGAAGGCCTGCGGCAGGTTGCCCCGCAGCTGGTGCTGGTGCACGTCGTACTCCTCGGTGTAGATCCCGGCCGGGCCGCAGGCGGCGCGGCCCCGCTCGAACCAGCGCACGGCCGCAACCTCATCGCCGGCCGCCTGCGCGGCCAGGGCCATCCAGAACCCGCACAGCAGGAAGGCCCCCTCGGCCTCGTGCAGCGGGCGGTCATCGTGCCGGAACCGGTAGACGAACCCGTCGTCGGCCAGCTCAGCGGTGACCGCCTGGACCGTGGCCCGGGCCCGCGGGTCGTCCGGCGGGACGGCACCGCGGATCACCGGCAGCAGCAGCGACGCGTCGGCCCGCGGGTCGCCGGGGGCCCGCTGCCAGCGGCCGGACGGGTGCACCGAGTCGTGCAGGCTGGCCAGGATCTGGTCGGCCAGGCTGCTCCACCGGCCGGCGTCCTGGCCGGCGCCGTTCCGGCCGCCACGGGCCAGGGGCCGGCCCTTCGGCGGGCCGGCCGCCTGGGCGATCGCGCGCAGCCCGGCCACGCAGGCCAGCCGGGAATGGGCCCAGTTCCGCGGCGCGAGCTCCCACACCCCGGCGTCCGGCTCGGACCAGCGCTTCCCGATGGCGTCCGCGGTGACCTGAGCGGCCCGCCAGGTGTCCGGCCCGGCCACGCCCAGCCGCGCCGCCGCGGCCAGCAGCTGGAGGACCTCGCCGAACGCGTCGAGCTGGAACTGCCCGGTGACGCGGTTGCCGGTCCTGGCCGCCGAACCGCCGGGGTAGCCGCGGACCGCCATCGTGCGCTCGGCGGGCAGCGGTTCCCCGGCCACGGTGTAGGCGGGCATCAGGTCCGGGCCGTCCGCCAGCACGCGCTCGGTGATGAACCGGACGGCCCCGGTCAGCAGCGGGTGCGGCCCGTGCGCGGCGACGGCCAGGCCGGTATAGCACTGGTCCCGGATCCAGGCGTACCGGTAGTCGTAGTTGCGGACGCTTTCCAGCCGCTCGGGCACGGACGTGGTCGCCGCCGCGACCATCGCCCCGGTGCTCGCGGTCAGCCCGGTGAGCACGGCGTAGGCCTGCCGGGCGTCGCTGACGGCGATCAGGTCCGCGCAGTCCGGCGCGGCCGAGGCCCACGCGGCCTGCGTGGCCGCCCAGGCCAGCCCCGGATCCGGCGGTGAACTGGGCAGCTTCCGGTCCGAGATCTCCAGGACCAGGTCGTGCTGCTCGCCGGGCTTCAGGCTCAGGGTCAGGACCAGCTCCTGCCCGCCGGGGGCCAGGCGGGCACGGGGCGCCCCGGACAGCCGGAACCACCGCCGGCCGGCCCGCCAGGACCAGCACCCGGCCGACCGGTCCAGGTCGCGGACCCGGCCCGGGCCCGGGACGCCGCGCAGGTCCAGCCGCACGCCGACCCGGGCGCGCCCTTCGGTGGCCTGGATCTGCCGGAGCAGCACCGCGCAGTGCGGGTCGGCGGGCCGGGCCAGCGCCTCGCGGCATTCGGTGACCGCCGCGCCCACCCAGCGGCTGTGCCAGATCAGGGTGCCGGGCTCGTAGTAGCCGCCCCAGACATACCAGGGATCGGCGGGGGTGACCGCGTACCCGCCCGCGCCGCCGAGCAGCGCGGCGAACACCGGCGGGCTGTCCCACCGGGGCACGCACAGCCAGACGATCGCGCCGTCGGGACCGATCAGCGCGCCGCGCTCACCGTCGGCGAGGAACGCGTAGTCCCGCAGGGCCCGCGGCGGCCAGCCGTCCCCGGCGGGCGGCCGGCTGGCGCGGGCGGTCACCGGGCCGGCCGTCCCGGCGGCTGGCGGCCCACCCGGCGGCCAGCGCGCCCGCCGTGGCCCCGGCCAGCGCCCCGGCGGTGGTCAGCCGGGCGTGCTGGGACAGCCATTGCTGGGCGCTGCGCGGGTGCGACCGGTCGCCGAAGACGCCGTCCGGGCCGTAGTCGCGGCCGCCGGCCCCGTCGGCGGGCTCCCACAGGTTGCCGGGCCGGCCCGGCGCGGCGGCCTGGCTGGTCTGCTGGGAGCCGTACCCGGTCCGGGCCAGGTACCGGTCCAGCAGCCCGGACGCGAACTTCTCGGCCAGCAAGGTGGCGGTCGTGCTCATGCCCACCCAGTACTGCTTGCGGCCGGGGTGGCCGGCGGCGAACAGCACGCCGCGGGCGGCCACCTCGGGCTGGTAGATCGGCGGCACCGGCTGGGGGTGGCGCGGCAGCCGGGACCGGACCCAGGAGAACTGCGGGGTGTTGACCGCGGGCATCTGCACCACGGTGACGCGGACGCCGGAGCCCTCGTGCATCAGCTCGCAGCGCAGCGACGAGGTGAACCCGTTGACCGCGTGCTTGGCGCCGCAGTAGGCCGACTGCAGCGGGATGCTGCGCTGCCCCAGCGCCGACCCGACCTGCACGATCGTGCCGTGGTCGCGGGGCCGCATGCGCTCCAGCGCGGCCATCGTGCCGTGCACGAAGCCCAGGTAGCTGACCTCGGTGACGCGCCGGAACTCATCGGCGGTGATCTCGCTGAACGGCGCGAACACCGAGGTGAACGCGACGTTCACCCACACGTCGATGGGCCCGAAGTGCTCCTCGGCCTGCCGGGCGGCCGCGGCGACCTGCGCATAGTCGGCCACGTCCGCGGCGATGACCAGCGGCTTGCCGCCCGCCTTCGCCACGTCGGCGGCCGCCCCGTCCAGGCCGGCCTGGCCCCGGGCGATCAGCACCACCCGCGCGCCCCGCTCGCCGAACAGCCGGGCGGTAGCCCGCCCGATCCCCCCGCTCGCCCCGGTGATCACCACGGTCTGCTCCTGCATGTGCGGCTAGCCTCCTTCGCTGCGCTGGGCCCGTCGGCCGGGCCGAACTGCCTGGCTACCCGCGCCCGGCCGGGTCAACCAGCCCCGCCCGGCCCGGCGTTGCCTCCCGGGGCGCCGGGCAGGCGGCGCGGGTGCGGGAATGGACCCGCGCCAGCGAGCCGTAATGCATAAAAATGCCCGGAACGGAGGTTCCCTTGAACCAGCAGGCAGCCCCCGGCCGCAGGGACGCGTCGCTGACGCGTCCGGTGGCCCGCCAGGCAGGCTGGACCGAAACGGACATCCGCCCCGGTGGCGGGCGGCACCGGCGACCGGGCCTGGCTGGCCAGCGGGCCGGCCGGCGGTTTTCAGGCTGCCGGGGAACGTGGCCAGCAGCTCCGCCGGGTCGCCGTAGACCGCGGTGGCCCCGGCGTCCAGCAGCTCCTCCCGGCTGGTGCCGCCGCTCAGCACGCCGATACAGGGCACCCCGGCCTGCTGGCAGGCCTGGGCATCCCACACCGAGTCGCCCACGAATACGGTCTGCGCCGGGCTGGTCCCGGCCTGATCGAGCGCCACGTGGACCAGATCCGGGGCGGGCTTGCTGGAGTCCACGTCACCCGCGGAGGTCGCCGCGTCGATCGCTTCCTCGGCGTCCAGCGCCTCGCGGAGCACCTCCAGCTGGCGCGGATCCGCCGAGCTGGCCAGCACAACCCGCAGGCCAGCGTCATGGCAGGCGCGGAGCAGGTCCGCCGCGCCGGGCAGCGCACGGAGCTGGGGCCAGTAGACCTGGTACAGGGCCGAGTGCGCGATCTTGATGGTGTAGTCGGCCTCCCGGTCCCGATCTGTCGGCAGCAGCGCATCTAGCAGGCGGTCCGAGCCCATGCCGATCGCGCGGTGGATCGAGGCCATCGGCACGTCGTGCCCGGCCCGGGCGAAGGCTTCCCACCAGGCCACCGTATGCAGGTAGTTCGTGTCGACCAGGGTGCCGTCCACGTCGAACAGCGCGGCCCTGAGCCCGGGCCCGCCCGGGCTCTTCCCGGCCGCCTGGTGGTCCGCCGGGGCGGCTTCCTGGCCGTCGCCGGGCTCGGCCAGCCCCAGCTCGCGGGCCGCGTCACCGGAGAGCCTGTCCAGTGCGGCCGTTATCTGGTCGGCCACCGAAGGCTCCTGCTCAGTCACCGTGACCTCCACATCTCGCCGGAGACCAGGTGCGACTCGATGAGCTGCTGCGCCACGTTCTGTGCCATGGGCAGGCGGCTACCCCCGGGCTGGCCCGGTAATCAGTGCCCGGCCAGCCCGGCCCGGCCCGGGCGCGGGGGTCAGCCCTGGTCCTGCAGCGTGAACGACACCTCGCCGTCCTCGTTGATCTGGGCGTCCAGGGCCTTGTCGTCGAGCACGGCCGAGGCCTCGGGCTGGACGAACACGTGCACGTTGGAGGCCTCGATGACCTGGTCGCCGGCCTGCGGGGAATCGGCCAGGGACAGCGCAAGCCCGCGCGGCTCCCCGTCCTCAGGTGCGATCCGCAGTCCCGTCTCGGGCGGCAGCCCGGCCCGGGCAGCCAGGTTACGGATGGCCGTGACCGCCTGGTCAGTAAGTGTCAGCACGCCGAATCTCCTCGTTCGCGGGTATGGGTAAGTTCTCTTCCCTGTCCCGCTTACGGGCGGTCAAACCTCCGGAGCCAGCGGAACGAAGCGCCGGGTCTTGCCGCTGGCCAGGCGGCCGGGCTCACGGACAGTGCGGACGGTGACGGCAGGATCGGCGAGGCCGTGCCGGCGCAGCTCGCTGGCCAGGGCGCTTTCGAGGCCAGCCGGGTCGGCGGGAGCGCCGACGGCCAGGATCTCGGCCCCAGCGGATGTCTGGCGGACCTGGTAGGTCACGATCCCGGGATCGCGGCGGAGCGCGGATCCGAACACATGCGGGTGGATGGTGGCGCCGCCCGGGTAGCGGAACGCGTCCTCCAGGCGCCCCTGGACGTCGGCGATCAGGGTGTGCGCCGAGCCGCAGGGACAGGCCGTGCCGGTGACCGTGACCTGGTCGGTCAGCTCGAACCGGATCAGCGGCAGGACCGGGTTCGAGATCGCCGTCACGTAGACCCTGGCGGACGTCGTCCCGGGCGGGACCGGGCCGCCGTCCTGGTCAGCAGGCTCGATGATCACCAGGTCGTCGCACAGGTGCATGCCGGTGCCCCGCCAGCAGCCGACGGCCATCGGGCCGGCCTCCGAGGTGCCGTACATGTTGGCCACGGGCGCGCCGAACGCCTGCTCCAGGGCCTGGCGGGTCTCCGGGAGCAGCGGCTCGCTGGAGGCGATCACCCGGCGCGGCGAGATCCGCAGCCGCCCGGCGCGGGCCTCGGCGGCCAGCAGGGCCAGCGCGGTCGGGTAGCCGAGCAGCATGGCCGGCTGCCACTGGTTCAGCCCGGCCACGATCTCAGCGACGGGCAGCGTTACCGGGAACGACCGCACCTCGGCGGCCGAGCCGGGCAAAGGTCTCGGCCAGGGCGGCGCTCATGTGCGCGGGATGCTGGGCGGCGATCACCGCGGCGCGGCCGGGCGCGCCGGCCATGTCCGGGGCGGTCATCGTCTCCCGGACGAGCGGGCGGAGGAAGCCCGCGTGGGCGGTGGCCCAGGCGTCCCAGCCGTAGACGAACACGCCGCGCTGGCCGCTGGACCCGCCCGAGGCCACCGCGTGAAACTCGCCCAGCAGGTAGGCGTCGCCGGTCAGGCCGGCCAGGTGCTTTTCCACGAGGTCCAGCCGCAGCCGCGGGTCGGTCACGATCTCGTCCCAGTGCGCCATCAGGTCCCCGGTGGTCATTGGCGGTATGCGCCCGAGGCTGGCTTCGGTGGCCGTGTCCGGATCCAGGCCGGCCAGCCGCCGCCGGTGCCAGGGCGACCGCTCGATCGCGATCCGGAGGAGCGCTCGCAGTTTCTGCTCGCGCTCGGCCCGCAGCCGCGAAGCCGGCCAGCCCAGCCGCTGCACGTGCGCCGGCATGATGGCCGCCCAGTCCGCCAGGTGGCGCTGCCTGGTCTCCTCGTAGCTCATCTGCACGCCCCGCCTATCAGGTTCCTTTATAGTCCGGATCGGATGGTTTGGAACGTACGATATGATGCGGACTGTGTCAACGCCTGACCTGAATCCGGTCTCGTATGTGATCCTCGGCCTCGTCGCGCGGGACGGGCCGTCCACGCCGTACGAGCTGAAGGCGGCGGTCGCGCGGGGGATCGCCGGGTTCTGGCCGTTCCCGCACAGCCAGATCTACTCCGAGGCGGCCCGGCTGGCCGAGGCGGGCCTGCTCAGCGAGGAAGCGGAGAGCGCCGGGCGGCGCCGCCGCACCTACGCCATCACCCCGGCCGGGCAGCAGGCGCTGGCCGCCTGGCTGGCCGAGCCGTCCCGGGAGCGCCCGCAGATCCGCAGCCTCGGCATGCTGCAGCTCTACTTCGGCCAGTTCGCCCGGCCGGAGGACCGCGCCGCGCTCGCCACGGCGCAGATCGAGGTGCACCGGGAGATGCTCGGGCGCTATCAGGAGATCCGCACGGCGCTGGCCGCCCGCGCCGACCGGCCCTGGCAGCTGCGGGTCGCTGAGCTGGGCATGGCGCAGGTCACCGCGATCATCAAGGAATGGGAGCAGATGCCCGGCGTCCAGGACGCTTAGCCGGGGCGGCGCCGGCGGGCCCCGGTGGGCGTCGTCGAGTCCCGGCGGCGGAAAGCACGGTTGAAACCAGTACGGCCGCTGGCTCAGCGGGTGCCGCTCACCACGATGACGA
>CAVYPM010000005.1:0-193914 GCA_963770375.1 uncultured Actinomycetes bacterium
CCCGCTCCGGGGTGAGCTGAACGTGGCGCTGCCGCGGTCAGCCGGACTGCGTGAAGGCCTCCGGGTGCAGCCAGCGGGCCAGCTGATCGATCAGATCACCGGTCCCAGAAAGAGCCCCGCGCACTAGGGGTCAGCCGCTCACTGCGCTGCTCATAACGAGCCGCAACGGCGGCACCGCAGGCCCGGGAACCGGGCCGGGCTAGAAATCCATCAGCTCGTCGAGCAGGGCCGTGACCGGCCAGGCCCCGCCGGAGCTGTTGGAGATCACGGTGTGCGTGGTGCCCGTCGCCGGGTCGTGCACGCTGCGGAAGGAAACGCCGGCGTCGTATCCGATCAGGATCACCGCGCTGGCCGACGGGTGCAGCCAGAAGCCGAGCCCGTAGCGCATTGACTCCTCGGGTACGTCGCTGCGCGGCCTGGTCATCTCGGCGGCCCATCCGGCGGACACGATCCGGCCCGCGAACAGGGACGGCCAGAAGGCGCTGAAGTCCGCGGCGGTGGAGTAGAGCCCGCCGTCCCCGCTGCCGCGCACCGGCAGATGGAACACGTTCGTCCGGGAGACGCCCTCGATCGGCAGGTAGCCGGTCGCGGTGCGGCTGGGCAGCTCGTCGGAACGCAGGAATTCGGTGTCCGGCATGCCCGCGGGCACGGCGACGCGCTGCCGGACCAGTTCGTGGAATGGCACGCCGCTGACCCGCTCGGCGATCAGCGCGAGGACGACGTAACCGCCGTTGCAGTAGGAGAACCGCTCGCCCGGCGCGAACTTGGCCGGGTAGCCGTCCAGCACGGCCAGGTACTGCCCGGTGGCCGCCAGCTCCTGGGCGGGAACGGCCAGCACATACTCGGTGATCTCGTAGCCGGCCTCTTCGTCCAGGTAGTCGCCGATCCCCGACCGGTGCGCCAGCAGGTGCTCGACGGTGACATCGCCGCCGATCAGAGGCAGGTCGCCGCCCAGCACGGACCGGGCGGTGGTGTCCAGCCGCAGCGCGCCATCCTCGATCAGGCTGACGACGGCCAGCGCGGTCAGGCCTTTCGCGCCGCTGGCGATCGCGAACCGGGTGTCGATGCGGTTCTCGATCTCGTGCGCGCGGCAGGCCAGGCCGTACGCCTGGGCAAAGATGGTCTCGCCGCCGCGGTCTACCCGCACCACGCCGGCGAACCCGGTGCGGGCCGCGACCGAGTCAACCTCGGCCAGCCGGGGCATCTGCATCCGGGCAACGTACAGCTTCCTGGCTCTGGGGGCGAGACTCGAACTCGCAACCTGCCGGTTAACAGAAGATCCCTCCGCGGGCGGGCCGCCAGCCGTGCTGGCAGGCCCCCGGAACGCCCGGTTCTGCCGAAGTGAGTGCATTCGATCGTGTCGCGAAAAGTCCGGGATCACATAAATTCGCGTCGCATTTGACCTATGCGTTCGAGTCGGTGAATTGATGGCTCAGCCGGTGCCGTCCCGCACCGGATAGTGGATGACGACCGCACCGCCGGTGGCGTAGTTGGCGACATCGGCGGCCACCTGCCGGCCTTGCGGAGACGACCTCGACGCGGTCATTGCCGCAGCGTCAGCGAACTCGGCTTCGAAGACCGCGAAGTACGGCGCCTGTCCCTGCGCCGCTGCCACGTCGAAGCTGTAGCGCCACGCGAGCAGGCCGGGCATGAGTGTGACCAGCGGGAGGTGGTGGGTCACGTAGTAGTCGCGGAAGTGGTCGGGATCGGCGGGCTCGGGATACAGGACCACCAACTTGTGCATGTTCGGCTCCTTGGCTTACGGGTGCGTGCTATCCAGCCAGTCGGCGATAAGGGGGACGGTGTCGCTGAAGGTGTCGACGCGGTGGTGTGCACCGGCGAGTTCGTCGCCGGGATGGGTGGTGCGCACTGCAATAACTGTCAGGGCCGCCGACGGGGTCAGGTCGCCGTAGCGCAGGCCACACGATTCGCAGTGGTGGTCCTCTTCCGGCAGGGGTGCAGGGGTCATCAAGCCGCCCGTGTGCTTCGGAAATCGAGACGTTCGACTGCGAGGCTACTGTGTCGGATACCGAAGCATCAAGAGGGGCGGACCGACGATGACGATGCCCAGGCCAGGGCGGCCGGTACGAGGATCGAGTACCGGCCGTCCGCTGATGGCCGCCCTGGACCTGTTCGGCCGCCGCTGGAACCTGCGCATCATCTGGGAGCTGCAGCACGGACCCGTCGGCTTCCGTGCGCTGCAACAGCGCTGCGACAACATGTCCTCCAGCGTGCTGCGACAGCGGCTGACCGAGCTTCTCGACGCGCAGCTCGTGGCGCAAGGGCCGGACACGACCTATGCCCTGACCGAACTCGGCCACGGCGCCTATCTGGCGCTGCGCCCACTCGTCCGCTGGTCCGGCCAATGGGCTTCGAAAATGGCCGAGGACGGCGAGGCGTAGCGCCGTTCGGCGGCCCCGGCGCTTCGAAAAAGCGAAGGTCCGGAGTGTTTCTGAATTCGAATCGCCCCTAAAGGTGGCCATGGCTCGCGTGCCCGCGCCTGCGGCATGCCGCCACGGCCGCCGCACCCACGGGGATTCGGCCGTTCCGGCTCGCCGTGGACCACCTGGTAGCGGCCCTGCCCATGGCTCTGACCAACCCGCGACGGCGTACTGTAGCGCTCCGTGATCTCGCCGACATACCCGTGCGGCTGCCACCCGAAAAACACAGCCCCACCCTGGTACGTGCCGTTCTGACCGCTTGCTGGCCGCAACCGACCGCGACGACCCCGTCACCCACGACCTCATCGCCGCCGCTCGCGAAGCGAGCAGCAGGCGCTTGGTCTCGGCGACGAACCAGAGCATGCGGCCACCTACCTGTGAAGGAAAGCTCCAACGCTGACAGGCAAGGTCGGTTGGCACTGAGCCAGCTTCAACCCATGCCATAAACCGGCCCGGCCGGAGTCGAACGCAGGCTTCATCGGACATCCGGATCTGCCGCGATCAGCTCGCTACGGAACGTGACGGCGAGTTGGGCCGCCCAGTTCCCGGACATGCCGATGAGCGGACACCGCTACGTTGGGCGCCATGGACTGTGCGGAATACCAGCGCGCCGCGATGCGCACAGCCCGCGACAAGAACGCCCCGGACGAGTTCATGCACCTGGTCTTGGGGCTGGTCGGTGAGGCGGGCGAAATCGCAGAGAAGGTCAAGAAACTTGTCCGCGACAAGAACAGTGACTTGGCTCAACTCGACCGCGACGACATGGCAGCCGAACTCGGCGACGTCCTTTGGTACACAGCCGTGCTGGCGAACTTCCTGGGCCTCTCGCTTGACGACATCGCACAACGAAATGCTGACAAACTCGCTGACCGGCAGGCCAGGGCTGTCCTTGGCGGTTCCGGCGACAACCGCTGACACACGCCCGGTCATGCCGCTCCGCGTATGGTCCGCTCTGGCGCTGAGACCAGATGTGCCGACCGTGAGGTTGAGCCACCTGCCTGCCAGAATGTTGCGATGCGGAACTCTCCTAGCTCATCGCGTTCACTCGGGTCGTCAGGCTCCATCCTGAGCATCGGATCGAGCGGCTCGATTCTGTCGGTAGGTTCAGCGGGCTCAATCCTGTCGATCGGCTCGGCCGGATCGATCCTGTCGGTGGCGTCAGCCGGTTCGCTGGCCTCGGTGTTCTCGATCGGCTCGGCCGCTAGCGCCGGCTCGATCCTGTCAGCCCTTTCGCGCTGGTCCATCCTGGCCTGGCTGTCCACGGGCAACGTCTCACTTCCACACCGCCGAAGGTAGGCAGCACCGCCAGCCCCACCGCGATAACCACCCGGAATGCCCGCAACTACATCCTGGCCGCCTACCTGGCCTCCGGAACCTGACCGGCACCGTCTCCCGTGGCCCAGGCCCAGGAGACACGCCCGGCATTGCCGATGAGCGCCGCAGGCGCGACCATGCCGATGGCCGATCGAAGCCCCGAGTCGCATGGCCGGCTTCGGTGCCGGTCAGAGGCGGTCCAGCGGGAGACCGCTGATGTCGACCGGGCCGGCGACGAGGACGTGGCGAACGAAGACAAACCCGAGCGCGGGTTGTCCGGCGGCGAGTTGTTCGCTGAGATACCCGAGATGAAGCTGCGGCGTCTCTGGCAGCTCCTGGTATGTGCCGGCGTCAAAGGGAGTGAACTCATCCTCGGCGGCGTCGAAGGGACCTTCTCGCCGGGCCGGCTGTTCAGCCAGTGCGAACGGCTGTCGTAAACGACGGCGCGCTGGTGAGCGATGCGTTGCACTGGTATCCGTACGACCCGTCGCTCTAGCAGGCGTGAGAACGGAACGCCCAGACGCTTGCGGGCCTGGATCAGATGGACCGGGTCCAGGGCGGCAAGGTTGACCGTGTCACCCCACGCAACGCCCAGATGCGGTACTTGCCATTGCAGAACCGACTCGCGCCCGGCCCACTTGGCGCACTCCCGGTCGTAGACATCCGGGTACGCGGCACGCAGCGCGTTCAGGGGGAGCAAGCTGGTCCCACGGAAGTCGTCAGCACACAGGTGGTAGACGAAGGGCACGACGCGATCATCCCAGCGATGGAGCGCGCATGACCCTTCCGGGACGAAAGTCCCCGGCGGGGTCAGCCATGCAATGCGACCGTCATCTCCGTCTCCACGGCTGCGCCGAGAGGCAGCTCCGCCATGCCTACGGCGACGCGCGCGGGGATCCCGGCATCGTCGCCGAAGACCTCGGCGAGCTGGTTCGTGCAGCCGTCCAGCACGCTCGCCAGGTGCGCCGTCCGCGGCCAGTCCACAAATCCGGGCGCGACGTTGACCATCCCGAACACCTTGAGGATCTGTGCCACCTGATCGAGCGAGCCGATCTCCGCGCGCAGCGTGGAGAGCATGTGCAGGGCGCAGGTCCGGGCCGCCTCCTGGGCCTGCTCGAGGGTGAGGCCGGCGCCGACCTTGCCTCGGATCAGGTCGCTGCCGGTCCAGTGTCGCCGAGACGTGACCAGCGACGTAGACGATGTCGCGGTGTCGCGTGGCGAGGCGATAGGTGGCCGAGTACTGGCAACGGCTCGGGCAGCTCGATTCCCAGCTGCTGCAGCCGGGCCTCAGGCGTGTCGGGCATGCGGGTCCTCTCTCGCCTGCATTCGGCCTGCCTCCATCTCGCGGAACGCTAGTAGCACCGTCAGATATCTGTCCAATGCATAGATTGCACGGTAGTGATGCAAGATACTGATTGCTTGTGGAACTCGATCACGTTGAGGCGTTCCTCGCCATCGCCCGCAGCGGCGGCTTCGCCCGGGGATCGGCCGCCCTGCACCTGTCCCAGCCCGCGGCCAGCCGGCGCATCAAGCTGCTGGAGGCTGAGCTCGGCGCGCCGCTGTTCGACCGGCTCGGCCGCGGCGTGACCCTCACCGAGGCCGGCCGCGCCTTCCTGCCGCACGCGCAGGCGCTGCTGGCCTCGATGCGGGACGGAATCGACGCGGTCAGCGCCGTGCGCGGCACCGCCACGGCACGGTCACGCTCGCGCTGGTCGGCACCCTGGCCAGCAGCAGCCTGACCGCGCGGCTGCGCCGGCTCCGGCAGGCTCACCCGGGCCTGGACCTGCGGCTGCGGACCGCGCTCAGCGCGGAGGTCAGCGCGCTGGTGCTGCGCGGCGACGCGGCCCTGGGGCTGCGGTACGGCACCGACCCCGACCCCGGTCTGGTGTCGGACATCATCCACCACGAGCGGCTGGTCCCGGTGTGCCCGCCGGAGCACCCCCTGGCGGCCGGCGGGACCGATCTCGCCGCCGCCCTGGACGGGCAGCGGTGGCTCGGCTTTCCGCCCCCGCCCGGCGCGCCCGCCGACCTGTACACGATGGCGCTGCAGCAGCTACTCGCCGCCCACGGGCTCGGGGCCGCCGAGATCCTGCCGATCGACAGCCTGACCGCGCAAAAGCGCATGGCCGAAGCGGGCTTCGGCCTGGCGATCCTCCCCGAGAGCAGCCTGGAGGAGGAACTCCGCACCGGAACCTTGCGCGCGATCGACGCGCCGACCCTGACCGCCTCGATCCCTGTGGCACTGATCCGCCGCCGCAACGCATTCCAGACCGGGGCGGCCCGGGCGCTCGCCGCAGTACTGACCGACTGGCCGCACAGGCCCGGCACCCATGCGCACCAGTAGTCCCACCAGCTCCAGCACCCAGCCCCGTGTTCGCTGCGAACGCACGCATTGCCGCGGACAGCGCGTCATACGACCGCGGATGACCAGGATGTGGGTCAGGTCGGTAACCCTGCGCGTCGCCGAGCGGTGACGAGATACTCCGGTTGGGTCGCGTCGTACGTGGACCCTGCGAGGCTCAGACCTGCGGCCGAGACATCGGCTCGGAGTTCCTGGTGACGGAAGGGCCAGATCGGCAGCAGTTCGGTCGTCACCTGCAGCCGGTCACCGTCGTGGAGTGCTGCCACGGAGATCTGCAGGCGGTGTTCGGTCTCCCATGAAGGCGGCACCTGCCAGGAGTACACCACCACTGCCTTGCGGGCGGCGCGTTCCACGAGCCGGTCCCAGACGTCCAGCCGACTGCCGGCCGAGCGGATCTGCTCCCAGTTGCGGGAGGTCAGCGCCAGCACCCCACCCGTCGCCAGCACGGATGCCATGCCGTCGAGTGCGGCGCGCCGGCCACTGCGCCCGGCCGCGTGCGCGAGCGAGTTCCCGACGCACAGCACAGCGTCGAACCGGTCCTGCCAGCCTTGCCCGGGTAGCTGGTCCCAGCGGCATACCCGCGTCGGCACCTCGACTCCGTGAGCGCGAGCCAGCGCCCGGGTCCGCCCGGCCATCGCCGGGCTGGCATCGCACGCGGTGACCCGGAACCCAGCCTGCGCCAGCCCCACCGCCAGCAACCCGATCCCGCAGGCGCAGTCCAGGATCTGTGCCCCCGGGCCGAGCCCCGCCGTCACCATCTCCAACGCCTGCGCGCTGCCCGCCGGGGACGCCTTAGCATCCGGTACCAGCCACTCATACACCGACGCCAATGACCGGTAAGCAACCTCACCCACGGTGATCCCTTCCCACGCACAGAACGGCACAACGCTGAACGTCGATGGCCTTTCCGAGGGCACGCCCCGATCGCGGCCACGCACCCCCATGCGGCAGCCTCCACCGGACCGACGCCGGCGTCATCCCCATTCCACGGCCCGGCGGCACAACAGCCTCCCCGACTCCCGTCGGAGACATCGCACTCACCTGCCGCTGATCGAGCGTCGGCCAGACATGGGGCCGCACGTTGAGCAAGGGGTTAGAGCCACGCTCTAGGACAGGCCTGCTTCCGGTGTGGCTTCGCCGTCCGGCGCAGTCGTCCCGCACTGCATCGGCGACGCCACGCCAGGGGTCCATCTCACGAACGGCACCGCTCTTGTCAGGGCATGGGGGTCTGTAATACGTATTACAGACCCCCATGCACCAGGCCGATCGGGCCCTATTAGGGCTTCGGCGCGCGTCCTCTAGGCACAATCGCGGCCCAGCACCAGGTGAGGCTCCCGTACTGCTCACCGTGGCGCTCCCCCACCCTCGACCGTATGCCCTCGAATCGGCTGGCGTCCTCGGCGATTGCAGGACCAGCGGCGCCGAGCAGCGGAGCACGCCATCACCCGAGATCCCAGACATGGGCGATGATCCGGGTCGCATGAGCTACCGGTGACGGCACGGCACCTCATTCACGCCCGCCGGCCAGCCGCACCCACCCGTCCAAGCCCAACGCCGCCCGGCTTCTCGATACCAGCGAGCCTAAATCGCGCTGACCAGGCCGTTCACGCCGCCAACACCCCTGCCCGCCCGGGCAGCAGGACACACATCTCCCCCGCAGCAGGAACCAGAATCTGGCGGACGGATCAAGATCCCCACAAACCCCCACAACCGGAGACCCGCCAGGCCAACCTGAAAGCCGTCACCGGCTGCGCATTCGCGCAGGTCAGCCTTGTTTACTGGCTCTGGGGGCGAGACTCGAACTCGCAACCTGCCGGTTAACAGCCGGACGCTCTGCCGATTGAGCTACCCCAGATCGTGTTCAGCGGCAGGGACAAGGGTAGCGCACGGGCCGGGTTACTCGTACCGGACCCGGGACACACTCTGGCAACGCTGACCACCCGGCATAACCCGCTGTTCGGTGGGCATTTACCCGGGCAGGCGCAGACGCCTTCACGGTGCGCCCGTCAGGCCGCAGGCCTGCGCCGGCTATCCGGAAGAGGTTCAGATGCGGTACAAGTTCACGTTTATCGCCGGTTTCGCGGTGGGCTTCGTCGCCGGGGCCCGGGCCGGCCGGGAGCGCTACGAGCAGCTCGTGAAGCTCGCCGCCACTGCGGCGGACAACCCGGCGGCGCAGCAGGCTGCCGCCGCGGTGCAGGCCAAGGCCACGGACGCGGCCCGGATGGCCAGGGAGAAGGTCTCCGGCCAGCTGCAGGGGCTGAGCAGCGCCAAGAGCAAGGTCCCTGGCCTGCGGCACAAGGACCCCGACGCGGCGGCCAACGGCCACCGGTCGCCGGCACCCCGGACTGAGCGGCCCGCACGCACAGAGCACGCACAGGGCACGCACAGGCCGGGGCAGGGCCTGCCCTGGCACCGCCCTGGCCTAGCCCCGTCCGGCCGGGCTAGCCCAGGTACTCCTTCAGCATCTGGGCGCGGCTGGGGTGGCGGAGCTTGGCCAGCGTCTTGGATTCGATCTGGCGGATCCGCTCCCTGGTCACGCCGAACTCCTGGCCCACCTCCTCCAGCGTGCGCGGGTGCCCGTCGGTCAGGCCGAAGCGCAGATGGATGATCCGCTGCTCCCGGACCGACAGGCTGTCGAGCACGCAGTCCAGCTGCTCCTGCAGCATGACGAACGCCGCGGCCTCGATCGGCACCACGGCGTCCGCATCCTCGATGAAGTCCCCCAGATCGGAGTCTTCCTCGCCGATCGGCGACTGGAGCGAGACCGGCTCCTGGGCGATCCGCTGGATCTCCGCGACCCGCTCCACCGGCAGGCCCATCTCCGCCGCGATCTCCTCCGGGGCCGCTTCCCGGCCGAGGTCCTGGTGCAGCTGCCGCTGGATCCGGGCCATCTTGTTGATCGTCTCGACCATGTGCACCGGGATCCTGATCGTCCGGGCCTGGTCGGCGATCGCGCGGGTGATGGCCTGGCGGATCCACCAGGTGGCGTAGGTGGAGAACTTGTAGCCCTTGGTGTAGTCGAACTTCTCCACCGCGCGGATCAGGCCCAGGTTGCCCTCCTGGATCAGGTCCAGGAAGACCAGCCCGCGGCCGATGTAGCGCTTCGCGATGGACACCACCAGGCGCAGGTTGGCCTCGATCAGCCGCTGCTTGGCGTGCATCCCGTCGGCCGCGATCTGGGTCAGCTCGGCGCGCTCGCAGCGCGGCCCGCGGGCCGCCGCGCCGTCCGGCCAGGCCCGCAGGGTCTCCTCGGCGAACAGCCCGGCCTCGATGGACTTGGCCAGCTCGACCTCGTCCTGCGCGGTCAGCAGCGGGACCCGGCCGATCTCCCGCAGGTAGATCCGGACCAGGTCGCCGGTGGCGGCCCGGCGGGCTATCTCGGCCCGGCCGTCCCTGCGGTCTTCCGCCTCGTCGGCGACGTCCAGCACCTCGACACCCTCGTCCGCGAGCAGCTGGACGACGCCGTCCACCGCGTCAGCGGGAAGATCACTGCCTTCCAGCGCGGCGGTGAGGTCCGTCATCGCGACGGCTCCGGCCTCTCTCGCTCGCGTCACCAGATCCGATACCCGGTCAGCTTGGGGCAGGACCGTAAGGCTCATGCAGACCAGTGTGCGCCAGGAACTCTCCGTAGCGGGGGGCTAATATTGTCACCTTGCCGATAGTGCGGTGACCAGCGGCGATGACGATAATGGCTGGTCCTGCGGGACGGCAGGGCCGGGCTGAGCGGGGGACGGCTCAGATGGAGTCGGAGACCTGCTCGGACAGCGCCCGGTGACGGCCCTCCAGCGCGATCAGGTCACCGAACGTCCGGTTGTACTTCTCCGGCTCGGCGACCGGGCTGGTGCGCTCCAGCCGGGCCTTGATCGCCGTGATCTCCCTGCTCACCGCCAGGTCCTCGACCCGGGCCAGGATCGCGTGGACGTACCTGGCGTCCGGCTCGCCGTCCCCGCGCGGGGCGCGGACCTGCTGCAGCGCCAGCTGGGTGAGGAAATCCCTGATCCGGTCGTCCGGCGCGGCCGCGCGCAGTTTCTCCGTCCAGTGCTGGCCGCTGTCCGCCGCCCCGGTGCCGCCGCAGCCCTCGATCAGCTCGAACACCGCCCGGTGCACCGGCACCGTGAACGAGCCGGCGCCGAGCGCGTCGAACACCGGGCCGCACAGCGCCGGGCGCTGCACCGCGAAGATCAGCGCCTCCCGCTCCAGGTGCGTGACCAGGTCGGCGGGGTCGTACCGGTCGCCGTCCGCGCCGGGCCGCGGGGCCGGCGCGGGCCGCGGCGGCCCGCCCGGGCCGCGGCGGGCGGCCTGCGCGCCGCGCGGCGCGGGCACCGTCCGGGCGCTCACGCCGACCCGGCTCAGCACGAAAGCCTCGTCCATCATGCCCAGCCAGCGGTCCAGCTTGACCGCGTACATCTGGCGCAGGCCCTCGTCCTTGATCCGGCGGATGATCGGCGCGGCCTCGTCCAGCGCGGCCAGGCGGCCCTCCGCGGACTCCAGGTCGTGCGCGAACACCGCGCTGCGGATGGCGAACTCGAACAGCGGGACACGCTGCGCGATGAGCTCCCTGACCGCCCCCTCGCCCTGGGCCAGCCGCAGATCGCAGGGGTCCAGGCCGTCCGGCTGCACGGCCACGAAGGTCTGCGTGACGAACCGCTCCTCCATCGAGAACGCGCGCAGCGCGGCCCGCTGCCCGGCCGCGTCGCCGTCGAACGTGAAGATCACCTCGCCGCGCAGCTGCCGGTCGTCCATGAGCAGGCGGCGCAGCACGCCGATGTGCCCGTCGCCGAACGAGGTGCCCGAGGTGGCCACGGCGGTGGGCACGCCGGACAGGTGGCAGGCCATCACGTCGGTGTAGCCCTCGACGATGACCGCCTGCCGCCGCTTGGCGATCTCCCGCTTGGCCAGGTCCGCGCCGTACAGCACGGAGCTCTTCTTGAACAGCGGGGTCTCCGGCGTGTTCAGGTACTTGGGGCCGTTGTCGGCGGCGTCGAGCTTGCGCGCGCCGAACGCGATCACGTCCCCGTTCAGGTCGCGGATCGGCCAGATCAGGCGATTGTGGAACCGGTCGATGGGCCCGCGGCGGCCCTCTTTGGCCAGCCCGCCGGTCAGCAGCTCGGCCTCGGTGAACCCGCGGCCGCGCAGGTGCCGGGTCAGGTCGTCCCATTCGGCCGGCGCGTAGCCGACCCCGAACTTCTCCGCGTCGTCCAGGGTGAACCCGCGCTCGCTGAGAAAGGCCCGCCCGGCCACGGCATCCGCGCCAGATAGCCGTACTCCGTAAAACTCGGCGGCGGCACGATGCGCCTCCAGCATGCGACGGCGCTGGGTCTGCTCCTGGCCGGGAACCCGCCCGCCCTGCTCGTAACGCAGCTCGAGACCGGCGCGCGCGGCCAGCCGCTCGACGGCCTCCGCGAAGTTCAGGCTGTCGATCTTCTGCACGAACTTGATGACGTCGCCGCCCTCGGAGCAGGAGAAGCAGTACCACAGCCCGCGGGCCGGGGTCACGTTGAACGACGGGGTCTTCTCGTCGTGGAACGGGCACAGCCCCTTCAGCGAGCCGCCGCCGGCGCCGCGGAGCTGGAGGTACTCCCCCACCACCTCGTCGATGGCGGACCGCTCGCGAACGAGCTGGATGTCCTCGTCGCGGATCCGCCCTGCCACCTACGCCCTCCGCGGTTTGCCTGCTGCTGCTGGCGCGAGTTTAGTCCCCGGTGCCGTCACTGCGCGGGCCCTACGCGCGGGCCGAGCTCGCGGGCCGAGCTCGCCGGCCCGGCTGATACGGTCACGGCGTGCGCCGCCTGCTCGTTCTCTGGGACATCGACTACACCCTGGTCAACGCCCGCGGTGTGGGCAGCGAGCTGTACACGAAGGTCTTCACCGGGCTGTACGGCCGCCCGCTGCCGCAGCCCGGCAGCATGGCCGGGCGGACCGACCGGGCCATCGCCAGGGAGGTGCTGGCGCTGGCCGGGCTGGACGGGCACGACGGGATGGACGGCCTGGACCAGCAGCTGCTGGTGTTCCAGGCCGCGCTGAACGACACCGCCCCGGCGTTCGCGGCGCGGGCCCGGCAGGTCGTCACCGCGCTGCCCGGGGCGAGCGCAGCGCTGGCCGGCCTGGCCGCGCTGGCGCCGGGCCAGGGACCGGTGCAGTCGCTGCTGACCGGCAACATCCGGCCGATGGCCGAGATCAAGCTGGCCGCCGCGGGCCTGACCCGCCACCTCGACCTGGAGGTCGGGTCCTACGGGGACCTGCACGAGATCCGCGCCGAGCTGGTCGCCCCGGCCCGGGCGGCGGCGGCCGCGGCTTACGGCCAGGACTTCGGCGGGACCGCCACCGTGCTGATCGGCGACACGCCGCTGGACGTGGCCGCGGCGCTGGCCACCGGGGCCCGCGCGGTCGGCGTGGCCACCGGCCACTTCAGCGCGGCCGACCTGGCGGCGGCCGGCGCGCACGCGGTGCTGCCCGACCTCACCGGCACGGCCGCGGTGGTGTCCGCGATCCTCGGCTAGCCGGTCCAGCCCGCGGCCTGCGCGTCGGAGTGCAGGAACAGGGCGCCGGTGAGGTCGGCGCCGGCCAGGGTGGCCCGGGTCAGGGTGGCGCCGACCAGGTAGGCGCCGGCCAGCCGGGCGCCGGTGAGGTCCGCCGCGGTCAGGTCCGCGCCCGCCAGGTCCGCGCCGGTCAGGTCGGCGAGGGCCAGGTCGGCACCGGTCAGGTCGGCACCGCCGAGCGCGGCACCGTGCAGGTCCGCGGCCCGGAAGCGGGCCCGGGCCAGCCGGGCCCCGGCCAGGTCCGCGCCGGGCAGCCGGAGCCGGGCCAGGTCGGCGCCGGTCAGGTCGATGGGCTCCCGGTCGCGGTCGCTGGCCCGGCGGCCGATGACGGTGAGCGCGGCCTGCACGTCGGGCTGGGCCGGGTGGGAGTGCTCGCGGACGAAGGCGGCCAGCACGCTCATCACGACCGGATGGTCGTCGGCGGAGCGGGTGACGGCGCGTTCCAGGGCGTAGATCGCCCCGACGCGGACCTCGGGCTGGCGGGCGCCGAGCAGCGCCAGCGCCTCGGGACGGGACGGGCGGGCGGGATGGCCGGGACGGTCCTGGCGGCCGCGGCGGGCGGCGGCCGCCCAGCCGAGCGCGGCCGCGGCGGGCAGGCTGGCCCCCAGCATGAGCAGCCAGGGCCAGCGGGCCGTCGGGCGGGCCGGGGCGCGCATGGCCGGCGGGCGGCCTAGGCCGCCAGCGCGCCCAGCAGGCCGACCAGCACGCCGGTCAGCGCCGAGGAAACGAGGAACAGCGCCCACTGGCGGTTGGTCAGCCCGCCGAGCCGGTACAGCATGGACATGGGGCCCTCCTGGGGTCTGGTTCTGCTGCTTCCTGACCCTAGGAAGGACGCGCTTGCACGCCATCGGTCAAAAGACCTAAAAAGCCCGCCCGCCCGGCGTGGAGGGGGCCAGCCAGGCGGGCGGGGGTCTTACCGGAGGCTACAGGTCGGTCAGCGGGACGGACGGGTCGGCCAGGCGGCCGGTGTCCACCTGACGGCCGGACCTGATCAGCGCCTGGATGTCGTCATTAACGTCCCACACGTTGACGTTCATCCCGGCCATCACCGCGCCGCCGGACAGCCAGAACGCGATGAACTCCAGGCCGTCCTTGTCGCCGCGGAACACGACCTCGTCGTAGGTCCCGGGCGCCGGGACCCCGGCCGCCTCCATGCCGAGGTCGTACTGGTCGCTGTAGTAGTACGGCACCAGATCGTAGGACACGTCCTGGCCGAGCATGGCCTTCGCCGCGACCGGGCCGCCGGCCAGCGCGTTGCCCCAGTGCTCGACCCGGATCCGGCGGCCGAGCAGCGAATTGAACGAGTTGGCCACGTCCCCGGCGGCGAAGACGTCCGGGTCCGAGGTGGTCATCTTCTCGTCGGTCAGGATGCCGTTGTCGACCTCCAGGCCCGCGTCCGCGGCCAGCTGCGTGTTCGGCACCGCGCCGATGCCGATCACCACCAGCTGCGCGGGCAGCTCCGCCCCCGAGCTGGTGATCACGCCGCTGACCTGGCCGCCCGCCCCGACCAGCTCGGACACGCCCTCGCCGAACCGGAACGTCACGCCGTGGCTCTCGTGCAGCTTCGCGAACACCGCGCCGATCTCCGGGCCGACCGAGCGGTGCAGCGCGCCGGGGTCCGGCTCGACCACGGTGACCTCACAGCCGTACTTCCTGGCCGCGGCGGCGGTCTCCAGGCCGATCCAGCCGGCCCCGGCGATCACCACCCGGCCACCGCCCTTCAGCGCGTCGCGCAGCGCCAGGGAGTCGTCGATCGTGCGCAGGTACAGCACGCCGCCGAGATCGGCGCCGGGCACCGTGAGCCGTCGCGGTGAGGCACCGGTGGAAACCAGCAGCTTGGCGTAGCCCACAGAGCTGCCGTCGGACAGCCGGACCTGGTGCGCGGCCCGGTCGATGGCCTCGGCGGTAACCCCCAGCCGCAGGTCCACCTGGTGCTCGCCGTACCAGCCCTCGTCGTGCACGAACACCGAGCCTTCCTCGGCGTCGCCGAGCAGCAGGCCCTTGGACAGCGGCGGGCGCTCGTAGGGCCGGTGCAGCTCGGTCCCGATCAGCGTGACCGGGCCGTCGAAGCCCTCTTCACGCAGGGTCTCGGCGGCCTTGGCCCCGGCCAGGCTGGCCCCAACGATCACGTATCCAGAATCGGCGGGCATCAGGCGCTCCTTTTGGTCAACGATTTGGTTTTTACAAGCTACACGCGCCGGGCCCGCCCAGCTCACGGGGCAACCGCCGATGCCTGGCGATAGCCGACGTATCGGTCAGCGACGCGATCTGGTCGACCACCACCCGGAGCCGCTCGGCGTCGCCGGCCGCCGCGTGCCAGGCCGGGCGGAGCACCGGCTCCAGCGTGCCCGGCGCGCCGTCCGCGGTGGCCGCGGCCAGCTCCGAGATCAGCTCGCGCTGCCGGGCCTGCGCCTCCGCCACCCCGGGACGGTGCATCACGTAGTGCGCGGTGACGCCCTTGAGCAGCGCGCATTCAAGGCGCTGCACCCGGGGCACCTCGAGGCCGGCGGCGAACCTGGTGACCGGGTAGCCGGCCTTGGCGATCGTGGCGTCGGTGGCCGCCTCGCAGAACCGGCCGATCAGCTCGCTGGTCAGGTTCTTCAGCCCGGCCAGGCCGGCCGGCCCGCCGTCGAACGAGGCCGGCCAGCACGGCAGCGCCAGCAGCGCGCCGAACACCGACGTCAGCTCGGCCACGCTGACCGACCCGGCCGGCTCCACGTAGGCCGCCGCGGTGAGCTCCGCGACGACCTGCCGCTCTGCCGGGTCGCGCAGCGCGGCCAGCGTGATCATGCCGGCCTGCAGGCCGTCCTCCAGGTCGTGCACCGAGTACGCGACGTCGTCGGCCCAGTCCATGACCTGGGCCTCCAGGCAGGCCACGCCGGGCGGCGCGCCTTCCCTGACCCAGCCGAACACCTCCGCGTCGGCCGCGTAGGCGCCGTACTTGGCCTGGCCGCCGCCGGCCAGCCACGGGTACTTCAGCGTGGCGTCCAGCGCCGCCCGGGTCAGGTTCAGGCCCGCCCCCGGCACCTTGGCCTCCAGCCGGGTCAGCAGCCGCAGGCTCTGCGCGTTGCCCTCGAACCCGCCGCACGGGGCGGCCAGCTCATTGAGCGCGGCCTCGCCGTTGTGCCCGAACGGCGGGTGGCCCAGGTCGTGCGCCAGGCAGGCCGCGTCGACGAGGTCGGGGTCGCAGCCCAGCGACGCGCCGAGCTCCCGGCCGACCTGCGCGCATTCCAGCGAGTGGGTCAGCCGGGTGCGCGGGAAGTCGCCCGAGCCGACCTCGACCACCTGGGTCTTGGCCGCCAGCCGGCGCAGCGCGGCGCTGTGCAGCACCCGGGCGCGGTCCCGCTCGAAGGGACCGCGCCCGCTGGTGCGTGCGCGCTTGGGCGGCTCCGGGATCCGCCGGGCCGTGTCCTGCGCGCCGTACCCGCCGGTCACCGGCTGTCGCTGCCCCCTGCGGCCTCGGCGGCGGCGCGGCCGGCCTCCAGCCGGGCGACCGGCACCCGGAACGGCGAGCAGGACACGTAGTCGAGCCCGGCGTGGTGGAAGAAGTGCACCGACTCCGGGTCGCCGCCGTGCTCGCCGCAGACGCCGATCTTCAGGTCCGGCCGGGTGGCCCGGCCCTCCTCGACCGCGATCTTCACCAGCCGGCCGATGCCCTCGGCGTCCAGCGTCTCGAACGGCGACACGCCGAACACGCCCAGGTCGATGTACCGGCTGAAGAACGAGCCCTCCACGTCGTCGCGGGAGAAGCCCCAGCCCATCTGGGTCAGGTCGTTGGTGCCGAAGGAGAAGAACTGCGCGGCCGACGCGATCTGCCCGGCGGTCAGCGCGGCCCGCGGCACCTCGATCATCGTGCCGATCAGCGTGTGCACGCTGGTGCCGGTCTCCGCCGCGACCTCGGCCAGCACCCGCTCGATCTCCTCGCGGGCGGCCTCCAGCTCCTGCACCGCGCCGACCAGCGGGACCATGATCTCCGGCTTCGGGTCGCCGCCGGCCTTGACCCGGTCCGCGGCGGCGTGCGCGATGGCCCGGACCTGCATGCCGAACAGGCCGGGGATGACCAGGCCGAGGCGCACCCCGCGCAGGCCCAGCATCGGGTTCTGCTCGTGCAGCCGGCGGACCGCGTCCAGGAGCGTGCGGTCCTGCTCGGAGGCCTGGTCGCCGGCCAGCGCGACCTTGACGCTCAGGTCGGTCAGGTCGGGCAGGAACTCGTGCAGCGGCGGGTCGATCAGCCGGATCGTGACCGGCAGCCCGTCCATCGCCTCGAAGATCTCGGTGAAGTCGCCGCGCTGCAGCGGCTCGAGCGCGTCCAGCGCGGCCTGCCGCTCGGCGGCGTCCGAGCCGGCCAGGATCAGCCGCTCGACCAGCTGGCGCCGCTCGCCGAGGAACATGTGCTCGGTACGGGTCAGGCCGATGCCCTGCGCGCCGAACCGGCGGGCCCGGGCCGAGTCCTCGCCGTTGTCGGCGTTGGTCCGCACGGCCAGCCGGCGCCGCTCGTCGGCCCTGGTCATGATCCGGTGCACGGCGCTGACCAGCTCGTCGGCGGACGGGTCCAGGCTGCCCTCGAAGTACTCCACCACCGGGGAGGCAACGACCGGCACCTCGCCCAGGTAGACCTTGCCGGAGGTGCCGTCGATGGAGATGACGTCGCCCTCCTGCACGGTCACGCCGCCGGGCGCGGTGAACCTCTTGCCGGCGATGCTGACCTCGAGCTCGTCCGCGCCGCACACGCAGGTCTTGCCCATGCCGCGGGCGACCACGGCGGCGTGGCTGGTCTTGCCGCCGCGGCTGGTCAGGATGCCCTGGGCGGCGATCATGCCGTGCAGGTCGTCCGGGTTGGTCTCGCGGCGGACCAGGATGACGTCCTCGCCCGCGGCGGCCTGCTCGACCGCGCGGGCGGAGTCGAACACGACCTTGCCGACGGCCGCGCCGGGCGACGCGCTGATGCCCTTGGCGATCTGCTTCACGTCCGAGCTGGCGTCGAACCGGGGGAACATCAGCTGGGCCAGCTGGTCGCCGGTGACCCGGCTGACCGCCTCGTCCAGGTCGATGAGGCCCTGGTCGACGAGCTGGATGGCGATGCGGAAGGCGGCCCCGGCGGTGCGCTTGCCGACCCGGGTCTGCAGCATCCACAGCTTGCCGCGCTCGATGGTGAACTCGATGTCGCACAGGTCCCGGTAGTGGTTCTCCAGGGTCTGCATGATGTCCATCAGCTGGGCGTAGCTCTTGCCGTCGAGAGCCTCGAGGTCCTGCAGCGGGACCGTGTTGCGGATGCCCGCCACGACGTCCTCGCCCTGGGCGTTCTGCAGGTAGTCGCCGTACACGCCCTGCTGGCCGCTGCCCGGGTCGCGGGTGAACGCCACGCCGGTGCCCGAGTCCATGCCCAGGTTGCCGAACACCATCGCGACCACGTTGACCGCGGTGCCCAGCTCGGCCGGGATGCGCTCCTGGCGCCGGTACAGGATGGCCCGGTCCGCGTTCCAGGAGTTGAACACCGCGCGGATGGCCAGGTCCAGCTGCTCGCGCGGGTCCTGCGGGAAGTCACGGCCGCTGTGCTCGGCCACGATGCCCTTGAAGGTGTCGACCAGCTGGCTCAGGTCGCCCGCGTCCAGGTCCAGGTCGTTCTTGGTGCCCTTGGCCGACTTGGCGGTGTCGATCGCGTGCTCGAACAGCTCGCCCTCGAGGCCGAGCACGGTCTTGCCGAACATCTGGATCAGCCGGCGGTAGGAATCCCAGGCGAACCGCTCGCTGCCGGCCTGCTTGGCCAGGCCGTGCACGGACTCATCGGACAGGCCGATGTTCAGCACGGTCTCCATCATCCCCGGCATCGAGAACTTGGCCCCGGACCGGACGCTGACCAGCAGCGGGTCGGCCCCGTCGCCGAGCTTGCGGCCCATCGCCGCTTCCAGGCTGGCCAGATGGGCGGTGATCTCGTCGTCCAGGCCGGCCGGCACGTCACCCTCGGCCAGGTAATGGCGGCAGGCGTCGGTGCTGACGATGAACCCGGGGGGAACGGGTAGCCCGAGGTTGGTCATCTCCGCCAGGTTGGCACCCTTGCCACCCAGCAGGTCCTTCATGTCCTTGTTGCCCTCGGTGAAGTCATAGACGAGCTTCGGCACTGCGCGCACTCCTCGTGATGCCGCCAGCCCGGCGGTAGCGCCTGGGCGTCTGGGCGGCCTGCGTCAACTGTGGCCTTCGCGGCCCCTCCCTGCGACTCTATCGAGCCCGCCACCCCCCGCGGGCCGCGTCTGGCGCCCAATTACCGGCCCCGGCGCAGATAAAACGGCGGCGCGCCCGGATCCGTTCTGGCTGTGAAGCAGCAGATCGGGTTCTGGCGGGTCTCTGGAGCATGACTATGGACATCGTGGGCCGCACCGCAGCGCGCAGCGCGCAGCAGCGGCCCGTGCCGCAGATCATCGCCCCGGCTGGTCCGGCACACGCCAGCGCGGAGGACGGGGTCACCGCGCTGTACCACGCGCACGCCCTGGGCCTGATCCGGCTGGCGCACATCATGCTGGGCGACCGGGCCGCCGCCGAGGACGTGGTCCAGGACGCGTTCTGCGGCCTGTACCGGAACTGGTCCCGGCTCGCCGACCAGGCCAAGGCCCTGCCCTACGTCCGCTCGTCGGTGCTGAACGGCTGCCGCACCGCGCTGCGCCGCCGCCCGGTGGCCCGGCTGGCCGGCGGGCCCGGGGACGGGGGCGCGGAGCCCGCGGCGCTCATCGCGGCGGCGGTGGCCTCCGCGGAGGCCGCCGTGCTGTCCGTCGAACGGCGCCGCGAGGTGATGACGGCGCTGCGCGCCCTGCCCGACCGGCAGCGCGAGGTGCTGGTCCTCCGCTTCTACCTCGACCTGCCGGACACCGACATCGCCAGGGACATGGGCATCAGCCCGAGCACCGTCCGTTCCACCGCTTACCGGGCGCTGGCCGCGCTCGGCCGCTCGCTGGGAGAAGGCAAGTGAACACGCTCGAAGACACCCTGGTGGCGGCACTGACCGAGACCGCCGCGGAGATCCCCGCTGACCACCTGCCGCCGCTGCAGCTGCCCACCCGCCCGGCCCGCGGGCCCGCCTGGCTTCCTGGCCGCCGGGCCGGAAACCAGTTCTGGACCTGGCTGGCGCCGGTCACGGCGGCCGCCGCGGTGGCCGCCGTGACCGCGCTGTCGCTGGTCCTCACCGCTGCAGAGCGGGCCCGCGCACCAGCAGCTGCCGGCGGCGCTGGGCCGCGGGGCGGCCGTCCTGCCGCCGCACTACGCCGCGCTGGCCACGCAGGGCAAGCACGGCGCCGCGAGCTTCCGGTCCAGCCTGGTGATCCGGGACACCGCCACCGGCCGGACCGTGGCCACGGTGGACCCGCCCGCTCCGGCCAACTCGTTCTGCGATGTATCCGGCACCCCGGACGGCCGCACGTTCGTGGCTGAGGGCTGCATCGTCACGGTGACCGGCGGCAAGCGACGCGCAGACCGTCACGACCAGCCCGGTGAAGTTCTACCGGCTGACCGTGGACGACCAGGGCAAGGTGAGCGACCCGAGCCCGCTGCCGGTCCCCGTGCCCGGCGGCTACGACCTGGACGGCCTGGCCGTTTCCCCGGACGGCAGCAAGCTCGCGGTCGCGTCCGCGGACCGCAGCCACGAGCTCCGCCCGCAACCCGGCCATCAGCCTGTACAAGCCTGGGCACCGGGCAGCTGCTGCGGTCCTGGACCTGGGACGGGCAGGCCGACATCATGGGCCGCAGCGCGGGGCAGCGGCCCGCTGTCGTGGACCGCGGACGGCACCACGATCGCGTTCCCGCTGATGCTCGGTACCCGGTCAACCATGTCGCCCAGGACATCGGCCAGGTCCGGCTGCTGGACACCACCGCTCCCGGCCGCAGCCTGCGCGGCACCAGGCTGGTGCTGAACTTCGGCCCCACGCCGTCCCTGCAGGTCTCTGCCGCCCTGGAAGGCCCGGACAGCATGATCACACCGGACGGCAGCCGGATCGTGGCCAGCACCGCCGTGGTCGGCGGCCACCCGGCCAGCACCCGGCTGACCGTGTCGGAGTTCTCGGCCGCCACCGGGGCACAGGCCGCCGTGCTCAGACCCGGTGACCGTCCGCGGCAACAACGTGCTGTTCCGCGACGGTGCTGTGGAGCAGCCCGGACGGCAGCAAGCTGATCGCGGCCGTGATGCCCGCGGGCGGCCTGGGCCCCGACCGCCTGCTGCCCATCGGCGTGCTGACCGCGCGCGGCTTCACGCCCCTGCCGGGCAGCCTGGCCGGGATCACGCAGATCGCCTTCTGACCCGCCTGGCACCGGCGCCGCCTGCCCGCTAAGGGCAGGCGGCGCTGACGTGACAATGGCCCCTGAGGCAGACGGTCCTGCGACGCGGCAACCAGACCGGCCCGGCGGTGTCCCTGATACGTGAAAGCTGGACCCGGTCACGGCCGGCGGCCAGCTCGTGCTGTACCGCGAGGTGCTGTGGAGCAACGCGGACGGCAGCGTGCTGATCGCCACCGGCTTCCACCGCCTGGACGGCAACTCGGTGATCGGGGTGGTGACGAAGAGCGGCTTCCGCCCGCTGCCCGGCAGCATGGCCGGCGTGTTCCAGATCGCCTTCTAGCCGCCGTCTGGCGGAGCGCGACAATGAGGTCCCGTACCCCAGGCGGAGGGACCAGGAGATGAACCAGACCGGCCGGCGGGAGATCGGGCTGCTGCACCCCGGCGAGATGGGCGCGGCCGTCGGGAAGTGCCTGACCGGCCGCGGGCACACCGTGGTGTGGGCGTCGGCCGGCCGCAGCGAGCAGACCAGGGCCCGGGCCGAGGCGGCCGGGCTCACCGACGAGCAGACGATCCCGGGGGCGTACGGCACCGGGCTCCTGCTCTCGGTCTGCCCGCCGCAGGCCGCTGAGGATGTGGCCCTGGCGTGCCGGGACATGGACGGCATCTACGTGGACGCCAACGCCGTCTCCCCGGCCACCGCGGAGCGGATCCGGTGGATCGTCGAGGAAACCGGTGGCGCCTGGCATGGCGGGCACAACGACTACGTCGACGGCGCGATCATCGGCCCGCCGCCGGTGCAGCCGGGCACCACCCGCCTGTACCTGTCCGGGCCCCGGGCCGCCGAGGTGGCAGCCCTGTTCGAGGGCAGCCCGCTGCAGGCCCGGGTGCTGGACGGGCCGCTGACCGCGGCGTCCGCGCTGAAGATGGCCTACGCGGGCTGGACCAAGGGCTCCGCGGCGCTGCTGGTGGCCATGCGGGACGCGGCCCGGGCCCTCGGGGTGCAGGACGACCTGCTCGCCGAGTGGGCGCTGTCCCAGCCCGGGCTGGCCGCCCAGGCCGACCGGTCGGCCCAGGCTGCGGCGGCCAAGGGCTGGCGGTGGGAAGCGGAGATGCAGGAGATCGCGGCCACCCTGGCCGCGGCGGGCCTGCCGGCCGGTTTCCATCAGGCCGCCGCGGAGATGTTCAGCCGCGAGCCGCGCCCCGCCCCCGCGGGCGGCTAGCCAGCCGGCCGGCGGAGCTGGCCTGGCCCGCAGCGAGCGGCTAGCATAACCGGGCTCTCGTCCCGCCGCTGCTCAGCGTCTATGATCGGCGCCATTCCCGGCAGTCAGCAGCGCCTTTCCCCGGCAGGGTGGAGACCAGATGAGACCGCGATTGCCCGGCCGTTCCCGGCGCTCGCTGGCGGTCCTGGTGGTGGCGCTGCTCGGGGTCGGCGCGTTCTTCGCCCGCGGCCCGATCGGCCTGGGCAACGGCCCGCTCACGTTCACCTCGGACAGCGGGATCACGATTGGCCTGACCCGGCAGGCCAATACCGCGCTGGTGGTCCCGGTCCGCAACCAGGGCAAGTCGGCGGCCGTGATCAACGGGTTCACGCTGATCGGCGGGGGCAACGGCTACGCCGCCCCGAAGCTGGTCCACAGCTACGCGGCGCACAACAACGGCTGCCAGGGCCTGGCGCTGGCCAGTGAGGTGGTGGAGGGCTGCGCGACCGGTCAGATGAAGCTGGCCGGGGTGATGGTGCCGCCCAGCCAGCGGAAGGCCGGCCCGGGTGTCCCGTCCCCGGTCCCGGTGCCCACACTGGCCCTGGTGGCGGTGCTGGCCCCGCCGGCCGCTGGCACCTGCTGGACGCTGCGCCGGCTGGCCGTGCACTACCGGGTCGGCATCCGGCACTTCACCGCCACCACGCCGGAGCAGACCGCGGTGTGCGCCCCTGGCCTCGGCGCCCGCGCCCGCCAGGCCGCACTGGCCTCCGTCGGCGGCTGAGGCCGCGAGCGGATCCCGGTCAGCAGTCGGCGAGGCGCTCGCCCAGGTAGCCGGGCAGCGCGGACAGGCCGATCCGCTCCTGCTTCATCGAGTCCCGCTCCCGGACCGTCACGGCCTGGTCGTTCAGCGTCTCGAAGTCGACCGTCACGCAGTACGGCGTGCCGATCTCGTCCTGCCGCCGGTACCGGCGGCCGATCGCGCTCGCGTCGTCGAAGTCGGTGTTCCACTGCCGCCGCAGGTCGGCGGCCAGGTCCCGGGCCTTCGGGGACAGGTCCGGGTTGCGGGACAGCGGCAGCACCGCGACCTTGACCGGCGCGATCCGCGGGTCCAGCCGCAGCACCGTGCGCTTCTCCGGGTTGCCCTTGGCGTCCGGCGCCTCGTCCTCGGTGTAGGCGTCGAGCAGCAGGGCCAGCAGGGTGCGGTCGGCGCCCAGGGCCGGCTCGATCACGTACGGGATGTACCGCTCGCCGGACTCCGGGTCGAGGTAGCCCATGTCCTGCCCGGACGCCTTGGCGTGGGTCGACAGGTCGTAGTCGGTGCGGTTGGCGATCCCCTCGAGCTCTCCCCATTCGCTGCCGGCGAAGTCGAAGCGGTACTCGATGTCGACCGTGCGGCTGGAGTAGAACGACCGCTTCTCCTCCGGGTGCTCGTACAGCCGCAGGTTCTCCTTGCGCAGCCCCAGGTCCAGGTGCCAGGCCAGCCGGGTGTCGATCCAGGTCTGGTGCCATTCCTTGTCGGTGCCCGGCTTGACGAAGAACTCCATCTCCATCTGCTCGAACTCGCGGGTGCGGAAGATGAAGTTGCCGGGGGTGATCTCGTTGCGGAACGACTTGCCGATCTGGCCGATGCCGAACGGGATCTTCTTCCGCGAGGTCTGCAGCACGTTGCGGTAGTTGATGAAGATGCCCTGGGCCGTTTCCGGGCGCAGGTAAGCCAGCCCGGAGTCGTCCTCCACCGCGCCCAGGTAGGTCCGCAGCAGCCCGTTGAACTGGCGCGGCTCGGTGAACGCGCCGCGGGTGCCGCAGTTCGGGCAGGCGATCTGGGCCAGCCCGTCCTCCGGCGGGTGCCCGTGCTTCTCCTCGTACGCCTCGATCAGGTGGTCCGCCCGGAACCGCCGGTGGCACGAGGTGCACTCGGTCAGCGGGTCGGTGAAGTTCGCCACGTGCCCGCTGGCCTGCCACACCTCGGGGGCCAGGATCACCGACGAGTCGATGCCCACCACGTCGTCGCGGAGCTGCACCGTCGACCGCCACCACTGGCGCTTGATGTTGTTCTTCATCTCCACGCCGAGCGGACCGTAGTCCCATGCCGCCCGCAGGCCGCCGTAGATCTCGCTGGACGGGTACACGATCCCGCGGCGCTTGCTGAGGCTGACCAGGGTGTCCATGCGGTCGTTGCGGCGTGCCATGAGGGTCTCCATCCGGCTGGCAGTCGGCGGTACGGTGCGGTACGGGAAAGGCGGCGGCCCGCGCCCCGGAAACCAGGGGGTGACGGCGCGTCCCCGCGTGATTCCGCCTAGCTTAGTAGGGCGGGCAACGTATTTAGCCCGGCCGGGACCGCCGCGGACCGCCGGGGAACGAGAGGCAGCCACCCGATGAGCACGAACCCGACCGGCCGCGAGGCCACCGAGCACCGCAGCAGGGTGCCGCTGGCCTACCTGCGCCAGCTGCCGCCGTGGACCATCCCGGTGCTGTCGGCCGTGCTGCTGGTGGCGGGGCTGGCCATCAAGGGCCCGGGCGGTGCCGCCGCGATCGCCCTGCTGCTGGTCTTCCTCGGCTGGCTGGCCTACCTGTCCTGGCCCCGGCTGGACCCGGCGGGCCGGCTGCTGCGGGTGATCATCCTGGCCGGAGGGGTGGCGCTGGCCGTCTGGCAGGCCCTCAGGTAACTCTGCTTGCTGGCGAGCTCCGCTCGCTGGCCGGCTCGCCGGCGGCTTGCTGGCTCGCTAGGCCGGCTTCGCCGGCGGCGGGCTGGGCTCGGCGCCGCCGTAGCGGCGGTCGCGGCGGGCGAAGATCTCGCAGGCCTGCCACAGGTGCCGGCGGTCGAAGTCGGGGAACAGCGTGTCCAGGAACACGAACTCGGCGTAGGCGGACTGCCAGATCAGGAAGTTGGAGGTGCGCTGCTCGCCGGAGGACCGGATGAACAGGTCCACGTCCGGGATGCCCGGCTCGTCCAGGTAGCGCGCGAATACCTTCTCGTCGATCCGGTCGGCGCGCAGCTTGCCCGCGGCCACGTCGGCGGCCATCGCCGCGGCCGCGTCGGCGATCTCCGCCCGGCCGCCGTAGTTCACGCAGAACTGCAGGGTCAGCACGGAGTTGCCGGCGGTGAGCTGCTCGGCGTCCTCCAGCTCGCTGATCACGCTGCGCCACAGCCGGGGGCGGCGGCCGGCCCAGCGGACCCGCACGCCCATCTCGTTGAGCTGATCGCGGCGGCGCCGGATCACGTCCCGGTTGAAGCCCATCAGGAAGCGGACTTCGTCGGGTGATCGCCGCCAGTTCTCGGTGGAGAACGCGTACGCCGACAGGTACGGGATGCCCAGCTCGATGGCGCCCATGATGACGTCGAACAGCGAGTGCTCGCCGCGCTTGTGACCCTCGGTGCGGGGCAGGCCGCGCTGCTTGGCCCACCGGCCGTTGCCGTCCATGACCAGCGCGACGTGCCGGGGCACCAGCGCGGCCGGGATGGCCGGCGGCCGGGCGCCGCCGGGGTGCGGGTACGGCGGCGCGTACGGCGGCCGGCTACTCATGCGTGCTCCACGTGCCGCAGCGAGCGGATGCTGTGCTCCAGGTGCCATTGCAGGTACGCGGCCACCAGCCCGCTGCACTCGACCTGGTGCCGCTGGTCGGCCGTGTCCGCGTGCTGCCAGTCGCCGCTCATCAGCGCGCTCATCAGCGCGATGACCGGCGGCGCCGGGTGAGCCGCGCCGGGCCCCCGGCAGGATGCGCAGAGCAGCCCGCCGGCGCTGACCGAGAACGCGCGGAACCCGGCCGGCCCGGCCCGGCGGCCGCTGGCTTCCGCCGGGCCATCCGGGTCGTCCGGGTCGTCCGGGCCGGGCTGCGGGGCGCGGGTCCCGCACACCGCGCACTCGTCCAGCGCGGGCGCGTACCCGGCCACGGCCAGCGACCGGAGCAGGAACGCGTCCAGCACCAGGCGCGGGTCGTGCTCCCGCTCGCCCAGCGCGCGCAGCCCGCCGACCAGCAGCAGGAACTGGCGCAGCGCGGGCTCCTTCTCGACCGGGGTGAACCGCTCGGCGGTCTCCAGCATCGCCGTGCCGGCGGTGTACCGCGGGTAGTCCCCGGCCAGCAGCTCGCCGAACGGCCGCACGGTCTCCGCCTGGGTGATCACGTCCAGCGACCGGCCCGGGTAGAGCAGCAGGTCCACGTGGGTGAACGGCTCGAGCCGGGCGCCGAACCGGGACCTGGTCCGGCGCACGCCCTTAGCCACCGCGCGGACCCGCCCGCTGCGTCTCATCAGCAGGGTGACGATCCGGTCGGCCTCGCCCAGCTTCTGGGTCCGAAGGACGATTCCTTCGTCCCGGTAGATCCTCACTGATCCATTCTCCCGTACGGCCCCGTCAGTCGTAGAAACCCAGCCGCCGCAGCTGCTTCGGGTCGCGCTGCCAGTCCCTGGCCACCTTGATGTGCAGGTCCAGGTACACCCGGGTGCCCAGCAGGGCCTCGATCTGCTGCCGGGCCCGGCTGCCGACGTCGCGCAGCCGGGCGCCCTTGGTGCCGATCACGATCGCCTTCTGGCTGGGCCGCTCCACGTACATCAGCGCGTGCACGTCGGTCAGGTCGTCGCGGCCTTCCCTGGGGCCCATCTCCTCGACCACCACCGCGATCGAGTGCGGCAGCTCGTCCCTGACCCCTTCCAGCGCCGCCTCCCTGATCAGCTCGGCCACCAGCAGCTGCTCGGGCTCGTCGGTCAGGTCCCCGTCCGGGTACAGCGGCTGGCCCGGCGGAAGGTGCGAGACCAGCACGTCGGCCAGCACGTCCAGCTGGAAGCCGGTCACCGCGGACACCGGCACGACGTCCGCCCAGCGGCCGAGCTCCGCGACCGCGGCCAGCTGGGCGGCCACCGCGGCGGTGCCGGCCTGGTCGGTCTTGGTCACGATGGCCACCACGGGGGTGGTCGTCAGGCTGGCCAGCTCGCCGGCCAGGTAGCGGTCACCGGGCCCGATCCGCTCGCTGGCGGGCAGGCAGAACCCGATCACGTCGACCTCGGTCAGGGTGGACCGGACCAGGCTGTCCAGCCGCTCGCCGAGCAGCGTGCGGGGCCGGTGCAGGCCCGGCGTGTCCACGATGACCAGCTGAGCGTCGGGCCGGTGCACGATCCCGCGGATCGCCCGCCGGGTGGTCTGCGGCCGGCTGCTGGTGATCGCGATCTTGGTCCCGACCAGGGCGTTCATCAGGGTCGACTTGCCCACGTTGGGGCGGCCCGCGAAGCAGGCGAAGCCGGACCTGAACTCGCCGCCGCTGGCCGCGGGCGAGGCGTCCTGGCGGGGCTGCGATGACATCCCGTCAGTGTGTCAGGGGTGCAGGGTCAGCCGCACCGCGCCGTCCGGCCCGGCCTGGAAGACCACCGCGCCGGGGCCCAGGTCGCGGACCGCGGCCAGGTCCGCCGGGTCCGGCTGGCCGGCCTCGCTGACCAGCGCCGCCGCCTCCAGCCGGGACGCCCCGCTGGACACCGCCATGGCCACGGCCAGGCGCAGCGCGGACAGCCGCAGGGAGGGCAGGGAGACCGCTGACGCGGCGTAGGTGCGCCCGGTCTCGTCGCGGACCGCGGCCCCCTCAGCCGCGCCCACCCGGGCCCGGGCCGACCGGGCCAGCGTGATGATCTTCAGATCTTCCGGGCCCGGCCCGTTCCCCGGCTCGCTTTCGGTCACCGGCACACTCTAGTGGCGCCGGCCTCCGGCGGCCGGAAACTAGGGCTGCTCAGGCGCCGTGCCGTTACTGGCCTGGCCGCCCGGCGGGCGCCCGGCCCGCTCGACCAGCACGGTGCCGATCCGGTTCCGCCGCCCGGCCAGGCTTTCCGCGGTCAGCCGGAGCCCGGCGGTGGTGGCCACCGCGCCCGCGATCGGCACCCGGCCGAGCTGGCGGGCCAGCAGCCCGCCGACGGTCTCGGTGTCCTCGGCGTCGATGTGCACGCCGAACAGCTCGGCCAGCTCCTCGGCGGGCAGCCGGGCGGTGACCCGGGCCCGCTCGCCCCGGTCGATCCACTCCACCGGGGGCTGTTCCTGGTCGTACTCGTCGGTGATCTCGCCGACGATCTCCTCCAGGATGTCCTCGATCGTGACCAGGCCGGCGGTGCCGCCGTACTCGTCGATGACGATGGCCAGGTGGATCCGCCGGGCCTGCATCTCCTTGAGCAGCTCGTCGATCGGCTTGCTGTCGGGCACGAACGTGGCCGGGCGCATGATCGCGGAGACCTTCTCCGCGGCCTCGTCCTCCTGCCGATCGTGGCTGCGGGTCACGATGTCCTTCAGGTAGGCGATGCCGACCACGTCGTCGAGGTTCTCGCCGATCACCGGGATCCGGGAGAAGCCGCTGCGCAGCGCCAGGGACAGGGCCTGGGACGCGGTCTTGCCGCGCTCCACGAAGACCATGTCGGTGCGCGGCACCATCACCTCGCGGACGATCGTGTCGCCCAGCTCGAACACCGAGTGGATCATCTCCCGCTCGGCCGGCTCGATGACCTGGCGCTGTTCCAGCAGGTCGACCAGGCCGCGCAGGTCCTCCTGGGACTCCGCCGGGGACCGGCGGTGACCGCCGCCGCGGCGGGCCCGGGCCAGGAAGCCGGCCACCGGGCCGAGCACCCGCACCACCGGGTGCAGCACGGCCGCGGCGGCCAGCGCCACCCGGGCCGGCGGCTGGCGATCCGCGATGCGCGGGATGATCCCGGTGGCCAGGTAGATCGCGGCCGTGACGGCGGCCGCGGCGGCCGCGTAGGCCCGCCACCCCGGGCCGATGACGTGCAGCGCGACGACCGTGGTCAGCACCGTGGCCGCGGCCTCGGCGGCGTATCTGGCCAGCGCCAGCACGGCCAGGTAGCGGGGCACCTCGGCGAGCACGGCCTGCAGCGGCGAGGTGGCCGTGCCCGGGCTCCGGGCCAGCTCCTTGGCCCCGGCCCGGGAGACCCGCAGCAGCGAGGTCTCCGCGGCCGCGCACCATCCGGACCCGGCGATCAGCGCCAGGGCCAGCAGCGCGAGCCAGTCCATCGGCCGGTCACCCGGGCCCTTCTGGCCTTCCGGCGGCCCCGGGCGGATGGCTGCCGGCCGGTGATCCCGGCGCCCCGGCGGGCGGGGCAGGCCGCAGTGACCGCCACTGCGCGAGCAGCTTGTCCTGCAGGCCGAACATGGCGGCGTGCTCGTCCGGGTCGGCGTGGTCGTAGCCGAGCAGGTGCAGGATGCCGTGCACGGTGAGCAGCTCGAGCTCGGCGGTCAGGTCGTGACCGGCCGCCTCGGCCTGGTCCGCGGCCACCGGCGGGCAGAGCACCACGTCGCCGAGCAGCCCGGGCGGCGGCTCGGGCTCGGTGGCCGGCCCGCGGTCGGTGCGCGCCCCGGCCTGGTGCGGCGGCCGCAGCTCGTCCATGGGGAAGGCCAGCACGTCGGTCGGGCCCGGCTCGCCCATCCAGCGCTCGTGCAGCCCGGTCATGGTCGGCGTGTCGACCAGCAGCACGGACAGCTCAGCCAGCGGGTGCACGCCCATATCGTCCAGCACGTGGCGGGCCAGCGCGGCCAGGTCCGCCTCATCGACCCCGGTGCCGGACTCGTTGGCGATCTCGATGCTCACGCGGTCACCGGTCCCGGCTGCCGCCGGCCCGGCGCGGCCGGCTGCCGGTGATCCGCTGATCCGCGCCGCGGGCCTCCTGCGCGCCCTCGTACCGCTCGTAGGCGTCCACGATGTCCGCGACCAGCTTGTGCCGGACCACGTCATGGCTGGTCAGCCGGGAGAAGTAGACGTCATCGACGCCTTCGAGGATGTCCTGCACCAGGCGCAGCCCGGACTGCGTCCCGGACGGCAGGTCCACCTGGGTGACGTCGCCGGTGACCACGATCCGGGAGCCGAAGCCGAGCCGGGTGAGGAACATCTTCATCTGCTCGGCCGACGTGTTCTGCGCCTCGTCCAGGATGATGAAGGAGTCGTTCAGCGTGCGGCCGCGCATGTACGCCAGCGGCGCGACCTCGATCGTGCCCTGGGCGAGCAGCTGCGGGATCGTCTGCGGGTCGAGCATGTCGTGCAGCGCGTCGTACAGCGGCCGCAGGTACGGGTCGATCTTCTCGTACAGGGTGCCGGGCAGGAAGCCGAGCCGCTCGCCGGCCTCGACCGCGGGCCGGGTCAGGATGATCCGGTTCACTTCCTTGTCCTGCAGCGCCTTGACCGCCTTGGCCATGGCCAGGTACGTCTTGCCGGTGCCGGCCGGGCCGATGGCGAACACCACGGTGTGCGCGTCGATGGCGTCCACGTAGCGCTTCTGGTTCAGCGTCTTGGGCCGGATCGTCCGCCCGCGGGCGGACAGGATGTTCAGTGTCAGCACCTCGTCCGGCCGCGCCGCCGGGCGGTTGCGCAGCATCGAGACGGTCTGCTCGACCAGGGCCGCGGACAGCTCGGTGCCCCTGGCGACCATCGTGGTCAGCTCCCCGAACAGCCGGTCCACCAGCGCGGTGTCGTCGGCCGGGCCGGTGACGGTGATCTCGTTGCCGCGGACGTGGATATCGGTGCCGGGGAAGTCCCGCTCGATCACGTGCAGCAGCTCGTCACCCGACCCGAGCAGCGCCACCATGGAGTGGTCATCAGGAATGACGATTTTTGCCCGGGTTCCGTTTCGGCTGGCCCGATCTTCGCGGTTCGCCGGATCGCCTGAATCTTGCGTCAAATTGCCTTTCCCTGCCCCGGCGCTGGCCGCGCCTGTGTCGGCTCCATGCTATCTGCCGGGCCTCAGCCGGGCGGCCACGTCATCCCGCGGCCGCCGAGGACGTGGGCGTGCGCGTGACCGACCGTCTGCCCGGCGTCGCGGCCGGTGTTGAACACGACCCGGTAGCCCGTCTTGTCGATACCCGCGCCCACTGCGACCTGGTGCGCCTCGGCCGCCACCGCGTCCAGCAGGCCGTCCCCGGCCGCGGCCAGGGCGGCCAGGTCAGCGTAGTGCGTTTTGGGGATGACCAGCACGTGGACGGGCGCCTGCGGGTTGATATCGGTGAAGGCGAGGGTGCGCTCGGTCTCCCGCACCTTGTCCGCGGGGACCTCGCCCCCGGCGATAGCGCAGAAGAGGCAGTCGGGCATGCAACGATCTTAACTTGTGACGCCTCTGCGCGACTGGCGACATATATGGTTGCTCTACTGCGAACCCGCGGCGCAGCGCTCCCCCTCCGCGCGACCGCACTGGCTGTCGCGCGCTCTTCCGGGGGGCACTTCGTCCGGGGATTCGCCGCCTGTAAAACGTGGCAGTCACCTTCATGGGGGCGAACATCGTTGAGGTCAGTCGCCAGGCAGGATCGTGGCCTGGGGAACCGGATGTGACCGCGCGTCAACCCGAAGAGGGGTCAGCGCGTCAAACCAAGGTGACCGAGACCCTGGTAGCGAACGCTGCACTCGGCGCGGTGTCAGCTGATTGGGACGCAGACCGGGCGGTGACGGTGCTGTATGCCGCGCACTACCGCTCGCTCGTCCGGCTGTCCGCGCTGCTGCTGCGGGACGTGGCTACCGCGGAGGAGGTCGTGCAGGACTCCTTCGTCGCGATGCACGACGGCTGGCGCCGGCTCAGGGACAACGACAAAGCCCTGTCCTACCTGCGGCAGTCCGTGGTGAACCGGTCCCGCTCGGTGCTCAGGCACCGGGTGGTGGTGGACCGGAACGCGCCGAAGCCGGCACCGGACATGCCCAGTGCCGAGCAGGGCGCCATCACCCTGCTCGAGCGCTCGGCTGTGGTCACCGCACTGCGGACCTTGCCCGCGCGCCAGCGCGAGGCACTGGTCCTGCGGTTCTACGGGGACCTGTCCGAAGCTCAGATCGCCGCCACGATGGGGATTAGCAAGGGCGCCGTGAAGAGCCACACCGCGCGCGCGATGACCGCGCTGCGCAGCGTGCTGGAGCGGGACATATGACACAGATCCGGGGGGCACAGAAAGGCCTGAGGCAGCGGTCATGACACATCGGACCCTTGACTACGAGGAGCGTTTGCGCGCGGCCCTGCGCGCAGCCGCGGAATCGGTCGAGCCCGACGGCGGCGGTCTGGAGCGGATCAGGGCGCGGATTCACGCACCCCGGCCCGCGACGGCCGCCTGGCTAGCGACGGAGGCGGAGCCGGCCCGGCCCGGCCCGGTCATGGACCGCCTGCGCGCCTTTCCGGCCGCGGCGCTGCGCTGGCTGCGCCCGGTCACGGCCGGCGGTGCCCCGGCCCCGTACGGCTGGCTCCGGCCGCTCGCGGCGGCCGCCGCGTTCGTGCTGGTGGTCGGGTCCGGCGCGCTGGCCCTGACGCAGCACCTGACCCAGACCTTCGCCCCGGCCGGCCAGTCCGGCAACATCGGCACGGCGCAGAATGCGACCCAGGGTAACGGCGGCGGGCAGAGCCAGCGGCGGGCAGCCGTTCGGCGGCCCCTCGGCCACGGCGCCCTCCCCGTCCTCCAGTGGCACCTCGGCCGCCCCGTCCGGCTCGCCGACTCAGTCCTCGCAGTCGTCGCCCAGCTGCAGCCCCAAGCCCAATCCGGGCCCGACGGCGAGCGGCAACCCGCCGGTGGGGTCACCGTCGCCCACGCCGACGCCGTCCGCCACGCCGACGCCGAGCGACTCGACCAGCCCGGTGCCGACGCCGTCGGACTCGGCCGCGTCGCCGACCACCGGGGCCAGTGCGACCACCGCGGCCAGTGCTCCGGCCACCGAGCAGGCGGTGGGATCCACCCCGCTGCCCGACGGCTAAGGCCACGAGCCACACCCTCACCGAACCCCAAGCCCAGTAAGTCCTGCTCATCGCAGTAGGCCTGAGATAGCTTGGCGGTTCCGCGAGAGCCGTCCCGCTCGCTGACGAGCCGCGAGCGGGGCGGCTCTCGCGTATCCGCGGCCCGTGCTTCTGCGGCCCGTGCTTCTGGCAGTACGGGTCAGGCCCAGCGGCCGGTGTCGCTGAGCACGATCGCGGCCGCCACCGCGCCCGCGGTCGAGGCGCGCAGCACCGACGGGCCCAGCCGGGCCGGCACCGCGCCCGCCCCGGTGAACAGGCTGGTCTCGGCCGGGCTGACGCCGCCTTCCGGGCCGGTGATCAGCACGATGCCGCCGGGCCGCCGGCCCGCCGGGCCGGCCGCGAGGCCGGCCAGCGGCACCTCCGCGGCCGGGTCGAGCAGGATGGCCAGGCCCGCCGCGGCCACCAGCCGGGCCGCCCCGTCGCGGCCGGCCAGGGCGGTGATCTCCGGGAACCGGGCCCGCCGGGCCTGCTTGGCCGCGGCCAGGCCCGCCGACCGCCAGCGGGCCAGCGCCCGGTCGCCGCGGTCGCCGCGCCACTGGACCACGCACCGCTCGGCCGCCCACGGCACGATCACGTCCACCCCGACCTCGGTCATGGTCTCGGTGGCCAGCTCGCCGCGGTCGCCCTTGGGCAGCGCCTGGAGCACGGTCAGCCGCGGCACCGGCGGCGGCTCGGCCCGGCGGGCCAGCACGGCCAGCTCGAGCTCGCCGTCCCGGCTGCGGGTCACCTGGCACTCGGCCACCGTGCCGGAGCCGTCGGTCACGTCCACGTGCTCCCCGGGGCCCAGCCGGCGGACCGTGGCGGCGTGCCGGCCCTCGGCGCCGGACAGCACGATCAGGTCGCCGGCCAGCTGAGCCGGGTCGGCCAGGAAGACCGGCGGCCGCATCGCAGCCCGGTCCTACCCGGCGCGGCCGGGACGCGCCCGGCCGCGGTCAGCGGCCGTTGAAGGCATCGCGCAGCCGGGAGAAGAACCCCTGCTGGCCGGGGGCGAACCGGCCGGGCGGCGACTCCTCGCCGCGCAGCCGGGCCAGTTCCCGCAGCAGGTTCTCCTGCTCGGGCTCCAGCTTGGTCGGGGTCTCCACGGTCACGTGGATGAGCAGGTCGCCGCGGCCGGACGCGTTCAGGTGCGCGGTGCCCTGGCCGTACAGCGGGATGGCCTGGCCGGACTGGGTGCCGGGGCGGACGTCCACGTCCGCGGGGCCGTCCAGGGTGTCCACCTTGAGCGTCGCGCCCAGCGCCGCGGCCACCATCGGGATCGTGACCGTGCAGTGCAGGTCGTCGCCCTGCCGCTCGAAGATCGGGTGCGGCCGCTGCACGATCTCCAGGAAGAGATCCCCTGGCGGCCCGCCGCCGGGGCCGGTCTCGCCCTCCCCGGCCAGCTGGATGTGCGTGCCGTCTTCCACCCCGGCCGGGATCCTGACCTTCAGCGTGCGGCGGGTGCGCACCCGCCCGTCCGCGTCGCACTCCGGGCAGGGACGGCGGATCACGGTGCCGTAGCCGCCGCAGCCCGGGCACGGCCGGGTGGCCATGACCTGGCCCAGGAACGACCGGGTGACCTGGCTGACCTCGCCGCGGCCGCCGCACACGTCACAGGTCTGCGGATGGGTGCCGGGCGCGGTGCCCTCGCCCGAGCAGGTCGGGCAGACCACCGCGGTGTCCACGGTCAGCTCCCTGGTCGTGCCGAACGCGCACTCGGCCAGGTCCATCTCGACCCGGATCGTGGCGTTGCGGCCGCGCCGGGCCCGGCTTCGCGGGCCGCGGGCGGCGCCGCCGCCCGCAGCGCCGAAGAACGCGTCCATGATGTCGCTGAACTGCATGCCCGCGCCGAACCCGCCGGCGCCGGCGCCGGACGCGAACGGGTCCGCGCCGCGGTCGTAGCGATACCGCTTCTCGGTGTCCGAGAGCACCTCGTAGGCCTGGGTGATCTCCTTGAACCGCTCCTGCGTCTGCGGATCCGGGTTGACGTCCGGGTGCAGCTCACGCGCCAGCCGCCGGTAGGCCTTCTTGATCTCGTCCGCGTCGGCGTCGCGCCGGACGCCGAGTACCGCGTAGTAGTCGTTCGCCACCGGGTCCCCTACGACTCGGCCAGGATCTGGCCCACGTACCGTGCCACCGCGCGCACCGCTCCCATCGCCGTCGGGTAGTCCATTCGTGTCGGGCCCAGCACACCGAGCTTGGCCAGGGCTTCCTCACCGGATCCGTATCCGGCGGCCACCACCGAGGTACCGCGCAGCCCCTCGACCTGATTCTCCGCCCCGATCCGCACGGTCACCAGAGCATCATCGCCGGAGCCGAGCAGGCGCATCAGGACCACCTGCTCCTCCAGCGCCTCGAGCACCTCGTGCAGGCCGCGGGAGAAGTCGGCCGGCGCCAGGTTGGCCGCGCCGCCCACCACGATCTTCTCCTCGTGCCGTTCTACCAGGGTCTCCAGGATGACCGAGAACACCGCGGTGGCGTTGCCCCGCTCCTGCGGCGGGATCCGCTCGGAAAGTTCACCGATCAGCGCGGCCGCCTCGGCCAGCCGCCGGCCGTCCAGGCAGGCGTTCAGCACCGCCCGCAGGTGGGTGATCGCATCCTCGGTGACCGGCCCGGCCGTCTCGACCGTGCGCTGCTCGACCCGCCCGGTGTCGGTGATCAGCACCAGCAGCAGCCGGCGGTCGGCCACCGGCACCAGCTCGATGTGCCGGACACTTGACCGGTGCAGCGACGGGTACTGGACCACGGCCACCTGCCGGGTCAGCTGGGCCAGCAGCCGGACCGTCCTGGTCACCACGTCGTCCAGGTCGTAGGCGCCGGCCAGGAAGGTCTCGATGGCCCGGCGCTCGGCCGTGGAGAACGGCCGCACCGCGGACAGCCGGTCCACGAACAGCCGGTAGCCCTTGTCGGTGGGGATCCGGCCCGCGCTGGTGTGCGGCTGGACGATGAACCCCTGCTCCTCGAGGACGGCCATGTCGTTCCGGATCGTGGCCGGGGAGACGTCCAGGCTGTGGCGGTCCACCAGGGCCTTGGAGCCCACCGGCTCGTTGGTCGACACGAAGTCCTCGACGATGGCGCGCAGGACGGCGAGCTTCCGGTCGTCTAGCACCTGCCTTGCCACCTCCCTGGCACTCCGGTCTCCCGAGTGCCAAGTGTAGGGCGGGATAGGCAGTGCGGCACGTCGTCGCGGGCCCGCCGCTGATTCGTGACCTGCGCTGGCCGCCCGTGCTGGCCGTCGGCTCAGGGGGTCAGGTCGCGGATCACCGCGTCGGCCAGCAGGCGGCCCCGGGTGGTCAGCACCACGCGGCCGGCCGCCAGCGCGTCCGGGCGGACCAGCCCGTCCGCCGCCGCCCGGGCCGCGGCCGCGGCCCCGCGGCGATCCAGGCCGGCGGCCGGGCAGCCAGTGGCCAGCCGGGTGGTCAGCATGATCCGCTCGGTCCGCTGCTCCGCCGCGGTGAGCACCTCACGGGCCTGCGCCGGGCTGTCCCCGGCGGCCAGCCGGGCGGCGTACGCGGCCGGGTGCCGGACGTTCCACCACCGGGTGCCGCCCACGTGGCTGTGCGCGCCCGGGCCGATCCCCCACCAGTCGGCGCTGTGCCAGTACAGCAGGTTGTGCCGGCACTGCGCGGCCGGGCCCGCGGCCCAGTTGGAGATCTCGTACCAGTCCAGGCCCGCGCCGGACAGCAGCCCGTCCGCGGCCAGGTAGCGGTCGGCCATCGTGTCGTCGTCCGGCGCCGCGATCTCGCCGCGGCGGACCCGGGCGGCCAGCCGGGTGCCCTCCTCCACGATCAGCGCGTACGCCGACACATGATCGGGGCCGGCCGCCAGCGCGGCGGCGACCGACCCGGCCCAGTCCGCGCCGGACTCCCCCGGCGTGCCGTAGATCAGGTCCAGGCTGACGTGCTCGAACCCGGCCGCGCGGGCCCACCTGACGCACTGCTCCGGCCGTCCGGGCTGATGCTGGCGATCGAGTACGGCCAGCACGTGCGGGGCGGCGCTCTGCATGCCGAACGACATCCGGGTGAACCCGGCCGCCCGCAGCGCGGCCAGGCCCGCCTCGGTGACCGTCTCCGGGTTCGCCTCGGCGGTCACCTCGGCGCCGGGGGCCAGCCCGAACTCGGCGTCCACCGCGGCCAGGATCGCGCCCAGCTGGGCCGGGGGCAGCAGGGTGGGCGTGCCGCCGCCGAAGAACACGGTGCGGACCGGGGCCGCCTCGTCGCCGAGCACCCGGCGGGCCAGCCGGATCTCGGCGATGGCCAGCCCCGCGTAGGAGTCCCTGGACACCCCGGGGCCGAGCTCGGCGGCAGTGTAGGTGTTGAAGTCGCAGTAGCCGCACCGGGTCGCGCAGAACGGCACGTGCACGTACACGCCGAACGGCCGCTGCCCGGCCCCGGCGAGCGCGGCGGCCGGGAGCGTACCGCTGGACGGAGCCGGGTCCCCCGGCGGCGGCGCGGCGGGCACGGTCAGTGATCCCGCCGGGCCCGCGGCCCGGCCGTCAGCGCGGGGCGCGGGCCAGTACGCCGGCCCCGATCGTGTCCCATTTCTCCCCTCGCCCGGGGACCCGCAGCACCCGGCGCATCAGCTCCTGATCGCCGTAGTAGGCGGCCATCGACTCGGCGATGGTCACCGCCTCGGCCGGGCGGCTGACCACCTCGACCGGGTCCCCGGCCGCTACCGTACCCGGCTGCAGCACCCGCAGGTACGCGCCGGGGCGGCGGGCCGCGGCGAACCGGCGCACCCACTGCGGCTCGTCCAGCCACGCCTGGAAGGTGACGCACGGGATCCGCGGGGCGGTGACCTGCACCAGCACCGCGCCGCCCAGCCGCCAGGTCTCGCCCAGCAGCGCACCGGTGACATCCAGGCCGGTCACCGTCAGGTTCTCGCCGAACTGGCCGTCGCGCAGCTCACGGCCCAGCCGCTCGGTCCAGAAGTCCAGGTCCTCCCGGGCGTAGGCGTACAGCGCCTGGTCCCCGCCGCCGTGGCTCGTGGTGTCGCCGGTCTCGTCGCCGGCCAGGCCCAGCGAGCCCGGCCACCACAGGCCCGGCCACCGGCCATTTCCCGATCGCGGTCCAGGCCGGCTTGCCGCCAATCGCCAGTTCCGCCACCTTGCCCGTGTTCACCGAAATAATCCGCCCGCCCATGGCCGCCACGCTAACCTCGCCGCCGCGCGGCAGCTGCCGCGGCGAGCCGCGAGAGGCCAGCACATATCGCGCCGCAGCGACGTCCCGACCTGGGGGTTAGCCCGAACGCATCAGGCGCTGAGCCCGGTTACTCTTGGACTTACCTCCCGAGGGGCCGTTCAGACGAACTGGGGACATGCTGATGGCAGGCGGTTACGGCCAGATGAGGTCGTCGGACAGGGACCGTGACTCCGCGCAGGCGATCCTGCAGAGCGCCTACGCCGACGGGCGGCTGACCCGCGAGGAGTTCGACGACCGGTGCAGCCGGGTGATGGCCTCGCAGACCTACGACGAGCTCCGCGCGCTGACCGCGGACCTGCCCGGGCGCCTGCCGTTCATGCAGCCGCCCCCGGTGCCGATGCCCATGCCGCCGCCCATGGCGCCGTACGGGTACATGCCGGTGGCTCAGCCGCAGCGCACGAACTCGCTTGCGGTGGGCTCGCTGATCTGCGGGATCGGCCAGATCTTCGTGTGGACCCCGGCCAGCATCGCAGCGGTGATCATGGGCCACGCCGCCCGCCGCCAGATCAGGCAGAACGGTGAGTCCGGCGACGGCATGGCCGTGGCCGGGCTGGTGCTCGGCTGGATCGGGATCGCGCTGACGCTGCTGTTCGTGTTCATCCTGATCGTCGCGGTGGCCGCGACGTCGCACACCGGCACCACGATCCAGGTCAAACCTGGCCCCTGACCCGCACCCGCCCAGGGCGGGCCGGGATCAGTGCTTGCGGTCGGCGCCGCCCTGATCGGCGGACAGCGCCGCGACGAACGCCTCCTGCGGCACGTCGACCCGGCCGATCGTCTTCATCCGGCGCTTGCCTTCCTTCTGCTTCTCCAGCAGCTTGCGCTTCCTGGTGATGTCGCCGCCGTAGCACTTGGCCAGCACGTCCTTGCGCATCGCGCGGATGTTCTCGCGCGCGATGATCCGGGAGCCGATCGCGGCCTGGATCGGCACCTCGAACTGCTGCCGCGGGATCAGCTCCTTCAGCCTGGCGGTCATCGCCAGGCCGTAGTCCCTGGCCTTGGTGGAGTGCACGACCTGGCTGAACGCGTCGACCGACTCGCCCTGCAGCAGGATGTCGACCTTGACCAGGTCCGCCTCCTGCTCGCCGGCCGGCTCGTAGTCCAGTGACGCGTACCCCCGGGTGCGCGATTTCAGCTGGTCGAAGAAGTCGAAGATGATCTCGCCGAGCGGCATCGTGTAGCGGATCTCGACGCGGTCCGCGGACAGGTACTCCATGCCGAGCAGCACGCCGCGGCGGCCCTGGCACAGCTCCATGATCGCGCCGATGTAGTCGGACGGGGCGAGCACGGTGGCCCGCACGACCGGCTCGTACACCGCGCTGATCTTGACTTCGGGGAACTCGCTGGGGTTGGTGACGATCAGCTCCTGGCCCGCCTCGGTCTCCACCCGGTACACCACGTTGGGCGCGGTGGAGATCAGCGACAGGTCGAACTCACGCTCCAGCCGCTCCCGGACGATCTCCATGTGCAGCAGGCCGAGGAACCCGCAGCGGAAGCCGAAGCCCAGGGCCAGCGAGGTCTCCGGCTCGTAGATCAGCGCGGCGTCGTTCAGCCGCAGCTTGTCCAGCGCGTCGCGCAGCTCCGGGTAGTCGTCGCCGTCCAGCGGGTACAGCCCGGAGAACACCATCGGCCGCGGGTGGTCGTACCCGGCCAGCGGCTCGCCGGCCGGATGCGCGGACATCGTGATCGTGTCGCCGACCCGCGCCTGCCGGACGTCCTTCACGCCGGTGATCAGGTAGCCGACCTCGCCCGCGGCCAGCCCCTCGGACGGGCTTGGCTCCGGCGAGATCACCCCCACCTCGAGCGTCTCGTGCACCGCCTTGGTGGACATCATCAGCGTTCTCTCGCGCCGGGACAGCCGGCCGTCGATGACACGGACGTAGGTGATCACGCCGCGGTAGGTGTCGTACACCGAGTCGAAGATCAGCGCGCGGGCCGGGGCGTCCAGGTCGCCTGACGGCGGCGGGACCTGCTCGACCACCGCGTTCAGCAGGGCGTCCACCCCGTCGCCGGTCTTGGCCGAGACCTGCAGCACGTCGGAGACGTCGCAGCCGATCACGGTGGCCAGCTCGGCGGCGTACTTCTCCGGCTGCGCGGCGGGCAGGTCGATCTTGTTCAGCACCGGGATCAGGTGCAGGTCCGCGCCCAGCGCCAGGTAGAGGTTGGCCAGCGTCTGCGCCTCGATCCCCTGCGCGGCGTCGACCAGCAGGATGGCCCCCTCGCAGGCGGCCAGCGACCGGGAGACCTCGTAGGAGAAGTCGACGTGGCCCGGGGTGTCGATGAGGTTCAGCACGTACTGGCGGCCGTCCGGGCCGGTCCAGGGCAGCCGGACCGCCTGGCTCTTGATCGTGATGCCGCGCTCGCGCTCGATGTCCATCCGGTCCAGGTACTGGGCGCGCATCTGCCGGTCGCCGACCACGCCGGTCAGCTGCAGCATCCGGTCGGCCAGCGTGGACTTGCCGTGGTCGATATGGGCGATCACGCAGAAGTTGCGGATCAGCGCCTGATCGGTGTGTCCAGGCTCAGGCGTTGGTGGCACAGGCATCCGTTAGGGTTCTCGATGGTCAGGAAGCGGGCCGGGCCAGCGGCCCGGGCGGGACAGGTCCCGCGGATCCGGCCCCCCGCAGATCATATTGGCTCTGCTAACTGGCTCGCGCAGGGCCGCTAGCGCGCTGCCTTCCCTCCTCGCTCCCTCGGCGCTCCTTCGTCGCGCCTCATCGCTCGTCAGGAAAACAGCGCCGCGGCCGTGCGCTGCTGGCTGGCCGCCCTGGTTTGAGCCGCTGAGGCTGCTCGGGTACTCTATTCCCTTGGCTGAGGCCCGCATGCCTGCATGTCCTGTGCCGGGCGCGGCACCCACCGGGCTCACCTGACCGGCGTACCTGACCAGACATCTTTGCGAGGCATTCGCGTGGCGAACATCAAGTCCCAGATCAAGCGGAACAAGCAGAACGAGGCGGCCCGGATCCGCAACAAGTCGGTGAAGTCCTCCCTGCGCACCGCGGTCCGCCAGTTCCGCGAGGCCGCCGACGCCGGCGACCAGGAGAAGATCACCCAGACCATGCGCTCGGCCCTGACCAAGCTGGACAAGGCCGCGAGCAAGGGCGTGATCCACAAGAACCAGGCCGCCAACCGCAAGTCGGCCATCGCCAAGCGCGCCGCCGAACTGCAGCACTAGCCGCTCGCGGGGGCCGGCCTGCTCGCGCAGGCCACGATCGTGGTGATGGCCTGCTCCAGGGCGTACCCGGCGCTGGCGCCCTCGCCCTTGACCTGAGCGTCGGCGGCGGCCACCGCGCGGTGCGCCCGGGCCACCCCGTCCGGCGTCCAGCCGCGCAGCTGCCGCCGGACCTGGTCGATCTTCCACGGCGGCATCCCGAGCTCGCCGGCCAGCGCGTCCGCGCTCAGCCCGCGCGGCGCGCTGCCGACCCGGCCCAGGCCGCGCACCCCCTGCGCCAGCGCGCTGACGATGAGCACCGGCGACACGCCGGTGGCCAGCGCCCAGCGCAGCTGCTCCAGCGACTCGGCCAGCTTGCCCTCCACGGCCCGGTCGGCCACGGTGAAACCGGTCGCCTCGGCCCGGCCGCGGTAGTACTTCGTCACCACTGCCGCGCTGATCACCCCGTCGGTGTCGGCGGCCAGCTGGCTGCACGCCGCGGCCAGCTCCCGCAGGTCGTTGCCGACCGCGTCGAGCAGCGCCCGCAGCCCGCCGTCGTCGGCCTTGCGCCCGGCCCGGCGCATCTCGGCGCGGAGAAAGTCGAGCCGCTCGGCGAACCGCTTCACCGGCGCGCACCGGACCTGCGCCGCACCCGCCTTAGTCAGGCTGGCCAGCAAGGCCTTGCCCTTGGCCCCGCCGGCGTGGACGATCGCCACCACCGTGTCGGGGGCGGGCGCTTTCGCGTAGGCGGCCAGTTCCTCGGCCACGTCCTTGGTGGCGTCCTGCGCGGCCCGCACAATCACCAGCGCACCGCCGCCGAACAGCGACGGCGACGTCAGCTGGCTGAGCTCCCCGGGCCGCAGCTCCGCGGCCCGCACGTCATGAACGTCCGGCTCACCCGGCGCCCCGGCCACGATCGCCGCCACGGCCCGCTCAGCCAGGAACTCCTCCTCCCCCACGATGACAGTAACCGGAGAGGGCGGAGCAGCAGCGGCAGGCACCCCCGCAGCATAGTGGCCGGCCGGGCTGCCGCCTCGCACGTGAGCTGGTCATGGCGTCCCGCTACGGCGGTTGTCCCGGTGCTCGCTCTGCGGCTGCCGTGAGCTGGCCGGCCAGGTCCTTCAGGGCCTGCCGTAGTTCGCCGGGCCGGCGGATGGTGAAGGGCCATTCCAGGGAGGCGAGCAGGTGGGCCATGCCGTCCAGGCGCTCAGCCTGTGCGTGCATCACGACACCGGCGGTGTCTGCGGTGAGGGTCACGGCGGAGCGTGGCAGCCGGCGGGCGATGTCGTCCAGCGGGCCGTGGATGAGGACCTCGACGTCCCAGCGGTACGGCACCCGGGCCAGAGCCGACGCCAGGTAAGTGACGGGGTCGAAGCCGTCAGGGGCGGTGAAGGCCTGCGTGCGGGCCGCGACTGACGCGATGCGGTCGATGCGGAAGGTCCGCAGGCTGTCGTGCCGGTGGTCGCGGCCGACGGCGTACCAGCGGCCGCGATGGAAGACGACGCCATAGGGATCGAGGTCACGTTCGGTCTGTTCCTGGCGCCAGGACAGGTAGCTGATGCCCACGGTGGTGCGGGCGCGCGACGCCTGGGCCAGGGCCAGCAGCACACCCGTCTCGGGTGCCTGTGCGGTCACCGTGTTCGCCGTGAAGGACAAGGTCTCTCGCATGGCGGCCAGCGGCTCCCGCAGGCCATGCGGGAGGACGCGCTCGATCTTGGCCAGGGCGCCCGAATTTGCCGGGGTGGTCATGCTCATGCCCAGCCGCTCCGCGGCAAGCAGGCCCACGACGACAGCGAGGGCCTCGTCGTTGGTGAGCATCAAGGGTGGCATCCGGTAGCCGCGGGCCAGGCGGTAGCCGCCGTGGCGTCCCCGTTCGGCCTCGACCGGGATGCCGAGTTCGCGCAGGTGCGCGACGTACCGGCGCACCGTGCGGACGTCGGTGCCGAGCCGGCCGGCCAGCTCTGAGCCGGCCAGCCGCGGGTGCGACTGCAGGAGTTCCAGCAGGGTCAGTACACGGGTGAGGGGATGCGACATGGATCACCCGGCCATTTCAGGGCGGAATTTGTCCTGTATCGACCCTACGCTTGCCGCGGCACCTCAGTTCAGGGAGATCACATGACTGCCTTCGTACTCGTTCCCGGCGCCTGGCTCGGCGCGTGGGCCTGGGAAGACACCGCGCGCGCGCTGCGTGCGCAAGGGCACACGGCGCTGCCGCTGACGCTGACCGGCCTGGGCGAATACGCCGGCCGGGGCACCCCGGAGACGGACCTGGAAACGCACATCGCGGATATCACCGGCTTCGTCGAGCGACGCGATCTGCGCGAAGTCACTCTGGTCGCCCACAGCTACGCGGGCGCCCCCGTCACCGGGGCAGCCGGGCGCCTGGGGACCGGCTGGAGCGTGTGGTCTACGTGGACAGCGCACCGTTCGCCCCCGGCATGTGCATGCTCGACCTCATGCCACCCGGGGCTGCGGACGAGCTGCGCCGGCAGGTCGCAGAGCACGGCGACGGGTGGCGGCTGCCGATGCCGCCCTTCGAGGTCCTGGCGCTTGTCCAGCAGCCTCGACGGACTCGACGAGAACAAGCGGGAGCTTCTGCGCACGCGTGCCACCCCCCAGCCGTTCGGGACCTACGAGCAGCGGCTCACCGGCCCGGCCGAGCCCAGCCCCGGCGTCGACCGCGTCCTGGTCGCCTGCAACGACTTCAGGAACCTGCTGGACGCCGGGGTGCCGATGCTGGCGTTCCTCAGCCAGCCGCCGTGGCGGCGTTTCGACCTGTGCACGGGGCACTGGCCTATGCTGTCGGCCCCGGCCGAACTCGCCAGCGTCCTCGGCCAGCTCAGCTAACGGGCTCGCCGCCGCGCCAGACGCGCAGCGGCTTCAGGCCGTAGGACCAGGCGAACGAGCCCTCGTGGTCGGCGTCCCAGGCCACGATGTCGGCGTACCGGCCGCGGGACATCGCGCCGCGGTCCGACGCCCGCAGCGCGTGCGCCCCGCCGATCGTGGCGGCGCGCAGCGCCTCGGTGACGCTCATCCCGAAGTAGCTCACCGCGAGGGCGACGACCAGCGGCATCGAGGTGATGCCGTTGCCGCCCGGGGTGTGGTCGGTGCCGAGCGCGACGGCCACGCCCTTGTCCAGCAGCTCGCGGACCGGCGGCCGGCGGCCGGCCTCCATGGCCGAGCTCGGGCACAGCACCGCGGCCACCCCGGCCCGGGCCAGTGCGGCCACGTCGGAGTCGTCCGCGCCGTGCAGCAGGTCCGCCGACGCGCAGCCCATCTCGGCGGCGAGCAGGGCCGCGCCGTTGGGCGGCTCACCGCAGGCGTGCAGCCGGGGCAGCAGCCCGGCGGCCCGGCCCGCGCCCAGCACCCAGCGCGCTTCCCGGTCGGTGAACTGGCCGTCGTCGCAGTACACGTCGACGCTGTCGGCGCCCGCGGTGTGCGCGTCCGCGCACCAGGCGCCGACCGCGTCCACGTAGTCGTGGCGGCGGCCGAAGAACTCCGGCGGGATCGCGTGCGCGGCCAGGAACGTGACGTGCACCCGCGGCATGCCCGGCTCGCCTTCCAGCGACCGCAGCAGCCGCACGTCGGCGAGCTCGCCGTCGCGGGTCAGGTGGTAGCCGGTCTTGGCCTCGATCGTGGTCGTGCCGGCGAGCAGCCAGCTGTGCAGCCGGGCCCGGACCCCGTTGCACAGGGTCCACGGGTCGGTTCCGCGGGTGACGGTGACGGTCGAGGTCAGCCCGCCGCCCGCGGCGGCGATCTCGGGGGCCGACGCGCCGCCCGAGCGCATGGCCAGCTCGGCCCACCGGTTGCCGGCGTAGACCGGGTGCGTGTGCGCGTCGATCAGGCCGGGCGTGACCAGGCCGCCGCCCAGGTTTTCCACCTGGTCGACGTCGACGATGTCCTCGATCACGCCGGGGATGCTGGACGGCAGCTCGGCGGCGGGCCCGACCCAGGCGATGCGCTCGCCCTGGGTCAGGATGGCGGCGTTGCTCCACACTTCGGAGCCGGTCCACAGCCGGCCGATGTTGGTGAGCAGCCGCACGTTCACCATCCGGCCTCCCCGGGGCGGACTGCCGTCCGGGGGCCGGGGGCCGGGAAGTCAGCAGCAGGCAGGCAGGCCAGCGGGCGGGCGCCACGGGCGACTGCCTGGTTAGCCATGCGGGTCACCTGCCACGACTCGTGCTGCGGGATCGCACCGGCAAAGGACTAGTGAAGCGGACCGCAGCTAGCGGCCGCAAGTGAACACCCCTGTCCGGTACTCCGACCAAACATATCGGTGGCGGTTACGTTATTGCACCGCCTGCCTCGTGTACAGGGCATATTACAAATCCACCCGGTGGATATTTACCGGTCCACGTGGCGATGATCAGGCTACCGCCCGCAGGCGGCGGCCGCGCCGTTTTCATGTTTGCGGCCGGAGGATCCCCGGGACCGCCGGCGGGCCTCCGCGAGCCGCCCGGCCGGCTGGCCGCCGGGGGCGAGCAGGGCTGCGGCGCGGCGCGGGCCGTCAGCCAGCAGCACCGGCGCGAAGCGGTCTTCGTGATTCACGCATGTGCAGGTGCACATGCGGCGATCGGGGCCGTCCCGCGCCGCATAATTTCGCGCCGGATGGCCATGAGCGTGACCGGCGGCCCGGCCGGCCCGCCCCGGCCACCGCCGCAGAACAGCTGTCACGCACCGGATACGGTCAGCTACATACAGACACCGGCGCCCCGCCGCCCGGGCATTACCGAAAAGGGTTCTGTGCCATTTCCGCCCTAAATTCCGCCGGGCCGGGACATTGCTGTCCCGGCCCGGATGACTGGCCGCTGGGGCGGAATTCTTTCCTGGCCGGTTAAGAAATCCGGGCGGCCGCGGCAGCCTCGTGGCCTGCGGTCACGGCGGCCCGCCGGCCCGCCTCGGAGAGCTCCGCGGCGAGCGCCGGGGGCACCCGCGCGGTCAGCTCGGTGCCGTCCTGCCCGTGCGCCACGGCCACGACCTCGCCCTCGGCGTGCGCCCGGGAGACCAGGTCCCCGCGGTCGTACGGGACCAGCACGCAGACCTCGGTGTCCCGCCGGGGCAGCATCCGGTCCAGCTCGGCGCGCAGCTCGTCCAGGCCCGCGCCGGTCCGCGCGGACACCACGACCGCGCCCTTCTCGTCCGTGCGCAGCCCGGCCACCCCGGCCGGGTCGGCCAGGTCGGCCTTGTTGATGACGACGAGCTCGGGAACGTCGCCCGCGCCGATCTGGCCGAGCACCTCGCGGACCGCGGCCAGCTGCGCCGCCGGGTCCGCGTCGGAGCCGTCCACCACGTGCAGGATCAGGTCCGCGTCCGCGACCTCCTCCAGCGTGGACCGGAACGCCTCGACCAGCTGGTGCGGCAGGTGCCGGACGAACCCGACGGTGTCGGTCAGCGTGTACGGCCGGCCCGCCGGGGTGCGGGCCCGGCGGACCGCCGGGTCCAGGGTGGCGAACAGCGAGTTGTCGACCAGCAGGTCCGCCCCGGTCAGCCGGTTGAGCAGGCTGGACTTGCCCGCGTTGGTGTACCCGGCGATGGCCACCGACGGCACCTGGGCGCGGCGCCGCTGGCCGCGCTGCACCTCGCGGTTGGTGGCGAGATCGGCCAGCTCGTGGGTGAGCTTGGCGATCCTGGCCCGGATCCGGCGCCGGTCGGTCTCGATCTTGGTCTCACCGGGGCCGCGGGTGCCGATCCCGCCGCCGCCGGCCACCCGGCCGCCGGCCTGCCGGGACAGGGACTCGCCCCAGCCGCGCAGCCGCGGCAGCAGGTACTGCAGCTGGGCCAGCTCGACCTGGGCCTTGCCCTCCTTGCTGCGGGCGTGCTGGGCGAAGATGTCCAGGATCAGCGCGGTCCTGTCGATGACCTTGACCCCCACCACGCCCTCCAGCTTGCGCAGCTGGCCGGGGGTGAGCTCGCCGTCGCAGATGACGGTGTCCGCGCCGGAGCCGGCGACGACACCGGCCAGCTCACGGGCCTTGCCCGAGCCGACGTAGGTGGCCGCGTCCGGGCGGCTGCGGCGCTGGATCAGGCCGTCGAGTACCTCCGAGCCGGCCGTCTCGGCGAGCAGGGACAGCTCGCGCAGCGAGTTCTCCGCGCTGGCCAGGGTGCCCTCGGTCCACACGCCCATCAGCACCACGCGCTCCAGCCGGAGTGCCCGGTACTCGACCTCGCTGACGTCCTGCAGCTCGGTGGACAGGCCCGCGACCCGCCGCAGCGCATGCCGGTCCTCGAGGTCCAGCTCACCGGTGCCGGGCTGGAACTGCGGGTCAGCAGGGCCAGGGAACGGTTCGTATGCTGCGGTCATTGCCATCCTGAGGTCGGTTGGGCAGGTCGGCGGGGTGATCTGCCGATAGTGCCACGTCTGCGCCGTCGCACTCATCTCAATAACGCCCGGGCGAGGCGAGTTGTGCCCGTCCTGTTAGCGTCGGGACATCATCGCCAGCCCCGGCCGAGGGAGCATCGCATGCCTGGTAGCGACGGAATCGAGGTCACCGGCCCGCACGGGGACCGTTACGACGAGATCCTCACCCCGGACGCGCTGGCCCTGGTGGCCCGGCTGCAGCGGGAGCTCGGCCCGCGCCGGGCCGAGCTGCTGGCGGCCAGGGACCGCCGCCAGGAGGCCCTGTCGGCCGGCGGCACGCTGGAGTTCCTGGCCGGCACCCAGGCGATCAGGGACGACGGGTCCTGGCGGGTCGCGCCGCCCGCGCCCGGGCTGGTCGACCGCCGGGTGGAGATCACCGGGCCGACCGACAGGAAGATGACGATCAACGCGCTGAACTCCGGCGCCAAGGTGTGGCTGGCCGACTTCGAGGACGCCAACACCCCGCTGTGGGACAACATGGTCACCGGCCAGCTGAACCTCAGGGACGCGCTGGACCGCACCATCGACTTCATCAGCGACGAGGGCAAGGCCTACCAGCTCCGCCCGGACGAGGAGCTGGCCACGATCGTGGTCCGGCCGCGCGGCTGGCACCTGGACGAGAAGCACCTGCTGATCGACGGCCAGCGCACCTCGGGCAGCCTGTTCGACTTCGGGATGTACTTCTTCCACTGCGCGCAGCGCCAGCTGGACAAGGGCAAGGGCCCGTACTTCTACCTGGCCAAGATGGAGAGCCACCTGGAGGCCCGGCTGTGGAACGACGCGTTCCGCATCGCCCAGGAGGCACTCGGCATTCCCCAGGGCACGATCCGGGCCACCGTGCTGATCGAGACGATCCCGGCCGCGTTCGAGATGGAGGAGATCCTCTGGGAGCTGCGCGAGCACAGCGCGGGCCTGAACGCGGGCCGCTGGGACTACCTGTTCTCGATCATCAAGAAGTTCCGCACCCGGGGCCGTGACTTCGTGCTGCCCGAGCGCAACGCGGTGACGATGACCGCGCCGATGATGCGCGCCTACACCGAGCTGCTGGTGCGCACCTGCCACAAGCGCGGCGCGCACGCGATGGGCGGCATGGCCGCGTTCATCCCCAGCCGCCGCGACCCGCAGGTCAACGAGGTGGCGCTGGCCAAGGTGCGCGACGACAAGACCCGCGAGAGCCGGGACGGCTTCGACGGCTCCTGGGTGGCCCACCCGGACCTGGTCCCGATCTGCCGCGAGGTGTTCGACGGCGTGCTCGGCGACCGGCCGAACCAGCTCGGCAAGCTGCGCGAGGAGGTCTCGGTGGACCCCGCCGACCTGCTCGCGGTGGCCAAGACGCCGGGTGAGATCACCGAGGCCGGGCTGCGCAGCAACATCAGCGTGGGGCTGCAGTACCTGGCCAACTGGCTGGCCGGCACCGGCGCCGTGGCGATCTTCAACCTGATGGAGGACGCGGCCACCGCGGAGATCTCCCGGTCCCAGATCTGGCAGTGGCTGCACAACGACATCACGCTGGCGGACGGCCCGCTGGTCACCCCGGACCTGGTCAACCAGCTGATCGGCGAGGAACTGACGAAGATCCGCGCGGCGTCCGGCGACGCGTTCGACGAGGCCGGCTACGAGCAGGCGGTGGCACTGTTCCGCGAGGTCGCGCTGGCCGACGACTACGCCGACTTCCTCACGATCCCGGCCTACGAGCGTATGCCCTGAGCGGGATGCGGCCGTCGGCCAGCCGTAACTGGCCAACCGGCCGTCACAGGAGCACCCTGAGTAGAGGAGCGACCTGAGCGAGGCACCGATGGCGACGACCCTGAGCCGGCTGGCCGCGGAGCTGTCCGCGATCTGCGGCCCGGCCAGCGTGCTTGACGACCCGCTCGAGCTGCGTACCTACGAGTGCGACGGGCTGACCTCGCACCGGGCCAGCCCCGGGCTGGTGGTGCTGCCGGAGGTCGCCGAGCAGGTCGCCGCGGTGGTCGCCGCGTGCGCCCGGGCGGGCGTGCCGTTCGTGGCCCGCGGCTCGGGCACCGGCCTGTCCGGCGGGGCGCTGCCGCGCACCGACGGCGTGCTGATCGTCATGTCGAAGATGCGCCGGATCATCTCGGTCGACCCGGCCAGCCGCCGGGCGATCGTCGAGCCGGGCGTGACCAACCTCGCCGTCAGCCAGGCGGTGGCCGCCTACGGCCTGTTCTACGCCCCGGACCCGTCCAGCCAGGTGGTCTGCTCGGTCGGCGGCAACGTGGCGGAGAACTCCGGCGGCGCGCACTGCCTCAAGCACGGGTTCACCGTGCACCACGTCACCGGGCTGCAGGTGGTCACCCCGTCCGGCGAGCTGACCTGGCTGGGCGACGGCACCGGCGCGGCGCCCGGGTACGACCTGGTCGGCATGTTCACCGGCTCGGAGGGCACGCTCGGCATCGTCACCAAGATCGTGGTGAAGCTGACCAGGATCCCCGAGGCGGTCACCACCCTGCTGGCCGCCTTCGGCACCACCGGGCAGGGCGGCGCGGCGGTGTCCGCGATCATCGGCGCCGGCATCCTGCCCGCCGCGATCGAGATGATGGACGCCCTGGCCATCGAGGCCGCCGAGGCGGCGGTGCACTGCCGCTACCCGGAGGGCTACGGTGCGGTGCTGATCGTCGAGCTGGACGGCCCGGCCGCGGACGTGGACCGGGAGACCGCCGCGGTCCGCGCGATCTGCGAGCAGCACGGGGCGGGCGAGATCCGCGCCGCGGCCAGCGCGGCCGAGCGCCAGGTCATCTGGGCCGGCCGCAAGTCCGCGTTCGCGGCGGTCGGCCGGATCAGCCCGGCCTACATCGTGCAGGACGGCGTGGTGCCGCGGACCGCGCTGCCGTCCGTGCTCGACAAGATCGCCGAGCTGTCCGCGGCGTCCGGCGTCCGGGTGGCCAACGTGTTCCACGCCGGCGACGGGAACCTGCACCCGCTGGTGCTCTTCGACGACAGTCAGCCCGGCGCCGCCGAGGCGGCCGAGGAGGTGTCCGGCGCGATCCTCGACCTGTGCATCGAGGCGGGCGGGTCGATCACCGGCGAGCACGGGGTCGGCACCGACAAGTCGAAGTACATGACGAAGATGTTCACCGGCCCGGATCTGGAGACCATGCAGCTGCTCCGCTGCGCGCTGGACCCCGGCGCCCTGTGCAACCCGGGCAAGATCTTCCCGACGCCGCGGCTGTGCGGGGAGGTCCCCGGCATCCGGCGGGCACCGCACCCACTGGTAGCCAGCGGCACGATTGAGCAGTTTTAGATGGATTACGGTTCCGGGGCAAGCGGGTGCCGGTGACTACCCCGGTCCCGGCAGCACTGAGCCAGGCCTGCGCCGCGGTCCGCCCGGCCGGCCCGGCGGACGCGGTGGCCGGGGTCACGCCGTCCTGGGTGGCCCGCCCGGCCTCCACGGCCGAGCTGGGCGCGGTGCTGGCGGCCGCGGCCGGGCTGAACCTGGCCAGCGTGCCCCGCGGCACCGGCACCAAGCTGGCCTGGGGCCGCCCGCCGGACCGCTGCGACCTGGTCGTCGACATGCTCGGCCTGGACCAGGTGCTCGAGCACGAGGCCGGCGACCTGGTGGCCAGGGTCCAGGCCGGGATACGGATCAGCGAGCTGGCCGCCGTGCTCGGCCGGGCCGGCCAGGAACTGGCCCTGGACGTGCCGTCCCAGCCGGCCAGCGGCAACGGCGACGGCGACGGTGGCCGTGGCACCGTCGGCGGCGTGCTGGCCACCGGGCTGGCCGGGCCGCGGCGGCTGCGCTTCGGCGCGCCGCGGGACCTGATCATCGGGATCACGATGGTCCGCGCGGACGGCCAGATCGCGCACTCCGGCGGCAAGGTGGTCAAGAACGTGGCCGGCTACGACCTGGGCAAGCTGCTCGCGGGCAGCTACGGCACGCTCGGCGTCATCGCCGAGGCCGCGTTCCGGCTGCACCCGGTGCCCGCCGCGGCCGCCTGGGTGAGCGCCACCGCGGACGGCGCGGCCGCCGCCCAGCGGCTGATGGCCACCGCCGCGGACTCGCCGCTGGCGCCGTCCGCGGCCGAGCTGGACCAGGCCGGGCGCGGCCAGCCGCTGCGGGCGGCGGTGCTGCTCGAAGGCGACCCGGACGGGGTGGCCGAGCGGGCCGGGCAGCTGCGCGGCCTGCTCGCCGGGGCCGGCGGCGCGGACGTGACGGTGGCCGGGGGCCCGCCGGACTGGTGGGGCCGGGCCGGGGTGGCCGATCTGGACCAGACCCTGGTCCGGATCGCGTTCTGGGCCGGTGAGCTGGCCGAGGTGGCCCGGGCGGTGGACGACGCGGCCGCGGCCGCGGGCCTGAACCCGGCCCTGGGCGGGTCGGCCGCGGCCGGCGTGCTGCACGCCCGGCTGCCCGCCTCCGCGGAGCCCGCCGCGGTGGCCGGCTTCGTCACCGCGCTGCGCGCCGCCCGGCCGCTGGCCGGCACCGGCGAGGCGCCCCCGGCCCGCGGCAGCGCGGTCGTGCTGCACGCCCCGCCCGCGGTCCGGGCCGCGGTCGACGTGTGGGGCCCGGTGCCGTCCGCGCCGCTGATGCGCGCGATCAAGGACCAGTTCGACCCGGCCCGCCGCCTGTCCCCCGGCCGCTTCGCCGCCGGAATCTGAGCCCGGGAACCTGACCAAGGAGGGACGCCGATGGGCACGCCGCTGGACCCGACCGGGGAACTGCGCGAGCTGGCCAGCGACTGCGTGCACTGCGGCTTCTGCCTGCCCGCCTGCCCGACGTACCAGCTGTGGGGCGAGGAGATGGACTCGCCGCGCGGCCGGATCCACCTGATCACCCAGCTGCTCGACGGCTCCCCCGGCACCCCCGCGGCCGGCCTGCACCTGGACCGCTGCCTGGGCTGCATGGCCTGCGTCCCGGCCTGCCCGTCCGGCGTCCGTTACGACCGCCTGATCACCGCCGCCCGCTCCTGGCAGGAAGACTCCCCGCCCGCCGAGGCCGGGGCGGCTCCTTCCGGGGCGGGTCCGGCCGGGCCGCCCCCGGTCATCCCGGCCCGGAGCCGGCGGGACCGGGCGACCCGGGCCGCGATCTTCGCCACGTTCCCCTACCCGCGGCGGCTGCGGCCGCTGCTGGCGCCGTTGCGGGCGGCGCAGAAGACCGGGGTGGCGGGGCGGCTGGCCCGCAGCACGCTGGCGTCCCGGCTGACCCCGGAACTGACCGCGGCGCTGCGGGTGGCCCCGCCGCCGCGCAGCGGCGCAGCGGGCCGGGGCCCGCTGCCGGGCGAGCCGTCCCGGCTGCCGCGCCGGGTGCCGGCCCGCGGGACGCGCCGGGCCGTGGTCGGCATGCTCACCGGCTGCGTGCAGCAGGTGTTCTTCCCGGCGGTGAACGCGGCCACCGCCCGGGTCCTGGCCGCCGAGGGCTGCGACGTGATCATCCCGGCCGGGCAGGGCTGCTGCGGGGCGCTGTCGATGCACGGCGGGCGGCTGGCCGAGGCCAGGCGGTTCGCCCGGCGCACGATCGCGGTGTTCGAGCAGGCCGGGGTGGACACGGTCGTGGTCAACTCGGCCGGCTGCGGCTCGGCCATGAAGGAGTACGCCGAACTGCTCGAGGGCGACGGCGGCTGGGGCCGCCGGGCGGCCGCGCTGTCCGCCCGGGTCCGGGACCTCAGCGAGTTCCTCGCCGATCTCGGCCCGGCCGCCCGGCGGTATCCGCTGCCGGTCAAGGCCGCCTACCACGACGCCTGCCACCTCGGCCACGCCCAGCTGATCACCGCCCCGCCGCGGGCCCTGCTGGGCGGCATCCCCGAGCTGCTGCTGACCGAGATCCCCAACGGCAGCACATGCTGCGGGTCGGCCGGCATCTACAACCTGGTCCAGCCGGGTCCCGCCCGGGAGCTGGGCGAGCGCAAGGCCGACGCGGTGGCCAGCACCGGGGCCCGGCTGCTGATCGCCGCCAACCCGGGCTGCACGCTGCAGATCTCCGCGGCGCTGGCGGACCGCGGCCAGGTGCTGCCGGTGGCGCACCTGGCTGAGGTGCTGGACGCGTCGCTGCGCGGCATCCCGGTGGGCCGGCTCCTCGGCAGCCGGGCCGGATGACGTCGGCTGACGTCCCAGCGGCGTCATGATGCCGTCAGCTGACATCAGCCGTGGTAACGGGTCTGACCAGGCAAAATACCGTAATCCTAAAGTCCGGTGCCGCCTGAAAGCAGTGTGACTCCATAAGTTCCGGCATATCTGAGTTGACAAGACGTCATAGATGACGTCATGATGATGCCATGGAATTGAAGGATTACTCCGACGCCCTCCGCGGGGAGCTGGCCGCGATCACCCGGTTCGCGAACGAGGAAGTCGCCCGGGCCGGCCAGATGCTCGCTGAGGCGCTGGACTCGTCGGTTCAGCTGGCCCTGCTGGACGTGCTGTCCGCAGCCGCCGCGGAGATCACCTCCGAGCTGGACGACATCGTGGTCGAGGTCCGGCTGGCCGGCGGCGAGCCGACGTTCAACGTCAGCCACACCGCGCCCGAGCCGGCGGCCGAGCCGGCCCCGGCCGAGGCGGCCGGCGACGAGTCGGGGTCGGCCCGGATCACGTTCCGGCTGCCCGACGCGCTCAAGGGCCGGATCGAGGCCGCCGCCGCGGCCCAGCACCTGTCGGTCAACACCTGGCTGGTCCGCGCGGCCAGCCAGGCCCTGGACTCCCCGTCCGGGGCGCCGCGGCCGCCGTTCTCCAAGCGCGGCCCCGGCCAGCGGATCACCGGCTACGCCCGCAGCTAACCCACCCCATCCGGCACCACACCACTCCCAACGCCCGGCCCGGGCACTTCACCTGGGCTTGGCGTGCCCGCACGGCGGCATCCGCCGCCGCAGAACGCAAAGGACACCGTTATGAGCAGCTGGGAATTCCCGGTCACCGAGCCGATCCGCCTGCACGCCCAGATCCCGGCCGGCGACATCCGCGTCATCGCCGAGCCGGGCGCCACCGTCGCCACCGTGTCGCTGGACGGCCAGCGGCCGCCGCTCAGATCAGCTGATCGAGGAGACCGAGGTCAGCTTCACCGGCGGCACGCTGTCCGTGCTGACCCCGGACAAGATCCGGCTGCTCAGCAACGTCAGCCTGGACCTGGTCGTGCACCTGCCCGAGGGGTCATCCGCCGAGCTGCGCGCCGCGTCCGCGGACATCCGCTGTGAGGGTGAGCTGTCTGACCTGGAGGCCAGGACGGCCAGCGGCGACATCACCGCCGGGACGGTCACCGGCGCGGCCCGGCTGACCTCCGCGTCCGGCGACGTCCGGTTCGGCGCGGCAGGCGGCGACGTGAGCGTCAAGACCGCGTCCGGCGACGTGCAGGTCGAACGGGCCGGCGGTGACCTGACCGCCGAGTCGGCCAGCGGCGACGTCCACGCCGGCGAGGTCGGCGGGTCCGCACGGGTCCGCACGGCCAGCGGCGACGCGCGCATCGGCAGCGTCCGGGCGGGCGAGGCCGACGTCAACACGGTCTCCGGCGACATCAGCGTGGCCGTGCCCGCGGGCGTCGGGGTCTACCTCGACCTGTCCTCGATGACCGGCGACGTGCGCAGCGACCTGGCCGCGGCCGAGGTCAGCAACAGCGCCGAGCTGACCGTGAGCTGCCGGTCGATCAGCGGCGACATCCGGGTCTCCACCGCCCGGTGAGGTCGCGCCATGCTCCCGCTCCCCAGCGCCAGCCGGCTGCTGCCGCAGATCCGGCCCTGCCCCGCCTGTCCCCCCGCCAGCCCGGCCGTCCCGGCTGACCCGCACTCCCCCGCCACGTCCCGCCGCCTCAGCGCGGCCGGCCAGAAAGGACACCACGATGAACTCGCGACTCACTGAGCAAGCCGCCGCCCAGCACACTGCCGAACTGCTCGCCGCGGGCCACCCGCACCGCCGCGCCGCCGCCGCGCCGCCGGACCGCGGGCCCGGTCCGTGCCGCTACCCGCCCGATCCGCCGCCGCACCGGCTGGGCGCTGGTCTCGGTGGGCCTGTGGCTGGCCAGCGACGGCCGCTGAGCCCGTGCCCGTTCCCGCCCCAGGGCCCCGTTCGGCCCCCGGCCGGCCATCAGCAGCGCGAGCGCTGCCTGTGGCCGGCCTGGCCATGTCCGGGCTGGTTCTGCCCGGGCCCGGCCGCCGGCGCCTCAGCCGCGGCTGCCCACCGTGTGCGACAGCCAGGCCTGGTCGAGCTCGCCCTCGGCCACGATGACGGCGGGACCGCTCAGCAGCGCGGCCGTGCCGACCAGCGTGACGTCCAGCTTCCCGCCCGGAACCTGCATCGCCCAGGTCCCGCTGGCACTGTCCGGGACCAGCGCGGGCAGGATGCCCGCCCCGGCGCCGGCCAGGGCCGCCGCGACCGCCGCGGCCACCGCCCCGGTGCCGCACGAATGGGTCGGCCCCGACCCCCGCTCGTACACCCGCATCTCCGCCCGCCGGTCCCCGGTGAGCCGCACCACCTCGACGTTGGCCCCGTCCGGGAACTCGGCCGGGTCGAGCAGCGGCGCGACGGACAGGTCGTAGGACTCAACCGGGCCGTCGGCCAGCACCGCCAGGTGCGGGTTGCCCGTCGAGATCCGCAGCCCGGTGCAGCTCAGCCCGCCGATCACGGCCCGTCCCTGGCCCAGGATCGCGGGCACCCCCATCTCCGCGGTGACCGAGCCGTCCGGCTCCGCCCGCACCTTGCGCCACCCGGCCCGGGTGCCCACGGTGAACGCCAGCGTCCCGGCCAGACGGTGGTCGAGCAGGTAGCGGGTGAACACCCGGATGCCGTTGCCGCACATCTCGGCCAGGCTGCCGTCGGAGTTGCGGTAGTCCATGAACCACTCCGGGCTCAGCCCGTCCGCGTCCGGGGGGGCCGCCGCCAGGCCCGCGTCGTGCAGCGCGGACACCGCGCTGGGCGCGTCGGCCGGCACGACTCTCAGCACGCCGTCGGCGCCGATCCCGGCCCGCCGGTCGCACAGCCGCTGGACGAGTTCCGGCGTCAGCCCCAGCGCATCATCGAAGTCCGGCAGTACGACGAAGTCGTTCTGGGTGCCATGCCCCTTGGCAAACCGCATACGCCGATAGTAGCCACGCGTCACTGCCACATCGCTGAGCTGGTCAGATGATGGTTGAACGGAGGTCCGCCGAGCCGCGCAGCCCGGCGCTTCCAGCGATGACGCGCAGGCGCCAGCTCATAGCGGCCCGGAGCGAGCGGCTAGCACAGCTTTCGAGCCTGCCGCCGGGTCGTCGGCCGGGAGCCAGGTGATCCTGGGATCGCGGCGGAACCAGGATTCCTGCCGCCGGGCGAACCGGCGGGTGGCCTTTGCGGTCTCCGCGGCGGCCTGCTCCTCGGTCCATTCGCCGTCGAGGAATCTCAGGACCTGCGCGTAGCCCAGCGCGCGGCTGGCGGTGCGGCCGGCCCGCAGGCCGCGGCCTTCCAGGGCCCGGACCTCGCTGACCAGGCCGTCCCGCCACATCCCGGTCACCCGCCGGTTGATCCGGCGGTCGAGCTCGGCCCGCGGCAGGGTCAGGCCGATCTGCTGGACCGGGTAACGGGACGCGAAGCCGGGCAGCTCGGCGCTGAACGGCCGCCCGGACAGCTCCATCACCTCCAGCGCGCGGACGATCCGGCGGCCGTTGCCGGGCAGGATCGCCGCGGCCCCGGCCGGGTCGGCTGCGGCCAGGCGGGCGTGCAGCGCGGCCGGGCCCACCGCGGCCAGCTCTTCCTCCAGCCGGCCGCGCACCGCGGGGTCGGTGCCGGGGAACTCGAGCTCGTCGATGACCGCCCTTATGTACAGGCCCGAGCCGCCGACCAGGAGGGGGAGCCGGCCGCGGGCGTGGATGTCCGCGATGGTGCGCCGGGCCAGCCGCTGGTACTCAGAGACGCTGGCGGCCTCGGTGACGTCCCAGACATCGAGCAGGTGGTGCGGGATGCCGGCCCGCTCGGTCTCGGTGAGCTTGGCCGTGCCGATGTCCATCCCCCGGTACAGCTGCATGGAGTCGGCGTTGACGACCTCGCCGTTCAGCGCCGCGGCGAGCCGGAGTGACAGGCCGGACTTCCCGGTGGCGGTCGCCCCGACGACGGTGATGACCGGCAGCGGCATCTGCCTAGTGTGCCAGCCGGCCAGCCCTTCAGCCGGCCAGCACGGCGGCGGCGTCCGGGCCGGCCGCCCAGGACGCGACCAGGTAGCTGACGTCGTACGGCGCGGCCTGGTGGCGCAGGAGCCCGCGCAGCCCGTCCTTCTGGCCCGCCGCGGCGCCGGCCAGCACCTGCCAGGGCGCCCGGCCGGTGACCCGCAGCTCCGCGGCCCGGTCCGGGTCGAGCCGGGCCAGCGCGGCAGCGTCCGCGGCGGCCAGGGCGGCGGCGACGCCGGCGTCGTACTCCTCGGCCTCCGGGTCTGGCGCGCCTGGCACGCCGATCGCCTTCTTCGCCGAGGCGTCGCCCATGGCCAGCATCGCCACCCGCGGCGCCAGCCCGGCCAGCCGCGCCCCAAGCCGCCGGCAGCTCTCCGGGCTCGCTGTGACGGCAACCGCACGCAGCATCACGCTCGTCGCTGACGTCACTGCTGGCCCGGGAATCCCGGAGGCCGCGAGGGCCCCGGTGAGAAGCCAGGTGCCGACGGTCAGGGACAGCGGGAGGACCGGACGGCCGGGGCCGGTGGACCACGGGACGCCGTAGCGGTGCAGGCTGCCGGCCGAGGGCCAGGGATAGGTCCGGCCGGCCGGGCCGCCGCCGGCGACCACGATCAGGTCCGGCCGGGCGCGGACCAGGCCCTGGGCCGCGGCGGCGCAGGCCGCGCGCAAGTCCGCCAGTTCGGGTCCGGCGCCGGCTTCGCCCATCGCGGCCGGGATCAGCACCGGCGGGTGCGGGCACACCGCCGCCGCGATCAGCACCGCGGGCTAGCCGGGGCGGCCGACGGCGGGCATCCCGAGCAGGACACCGGCCGCCGCGGGGTCCGTCCCGTTGCCGGGCCCGGCCTGCCGCCGCTCCCAGGCGTCGCCGCCGCGGGTCCGCCGGACGCTGGCCGGCGGCCCGTCCGCGATCAGGTAGTGCGGCGCGGCGCGGGTGATCACGGTGGTAACCATGTCGCCGGGACGTGGGCTGGTACCAGAAGGTGCGAAGTGCACCAGGCGGTTGTCCCTGGCCCGGCCGGACAGCCGGTGCGTGGTCTCGTCCTTGCGCCCCTCGCCGGCCGCTACCAGCACCTCGGCCTGCTGCCCGGTGAACGCCTGATGCCCGGCCAGCGAGGTCTCCTCGACCAGCGCGACCAGCCGCTCGTACCGCTGCTGCACGACGCCGGCGGGCACCTGGCTGTCCATCGTGGCGGCCGGGGTGCCGGGCCGCGGCGAGTACCGGAACGTGTAGGCGCCGGCGAACCGGGCCTGGCGGACCAGGTCCAGGGTGGCCTCGAAGTCCTCCTCGGTCTCGCCGGGGAAGCCCACGATGATGTCGGTGGTGATGGCGGCGTCCGGCATGGCCGCCCGGACCTTGGCCAGGATGCCGAGGTACTTGTCCCGCCGGTAGGCGCGGCGCATGGCGCGCAGCACGGCGTCGGAGCCGGACTGCAGCGGCATGTGCAGCTGCGGCATCACGTTGGGGGTCGCGGCCATGGCCGCGATGACGTCGTCGGTGAAGTCCCTGGGATGCGGCGAGGTGAACCGGACCCGCTCCAGGCCGTCGATCTCGCCGCAGGCCCGCAGCAGCTTGCCGAAGGCCAGCCGGTCGCCGAACGCGGCGCCGTAGGAGTTCACGTTCTGCCCGAGCAGCGTGACCTCGAGGACGCCGTCGTCGACCAGGGCCCGGATCTCGGCCAGGATGTCGCCCGGCCGCCGGTCCTCTTCCCGGCCGCGCAGGCTGGGCACGATGCAGAACGTGCAGGTGTTGTTGCAGCCGACCGAGATCGCGACCCAGGCCGAGTGCGCCGAGTCCCGCCGGGCGGGCAGCACCGAGGGGAACCGTTCCAGCGAGTCGAGGATCTCGACCTGCGCCTGCTCCTGCACCCGGGCCCGCTCCAGCAGCACCGGCAGCGAGCCGATGTTGTGCGTGCCGAACACCACGTCCACCCACGGCGCCCGCTGGGTGATCAGCGCCTGGTCCTTCTGCGCCAGGCAGCCGCCCACCGCGATCTGCATGCCGGGACGGCTGTTCTTCACCGGCAGCAGGTGCCCGAGGTTCCCGTACAGCCGGTTGTCCGCGTTTTCCCGTACCGCGCAGGTGTTGAACACGACCACGTCGGCCGCCGAGCCCGCCTCGGCCCGCTGGTAGCCAGCCTCCTCGAGCAGCCCGGCCAGCCGCTCGGAATCGTGCATGTTCATCTGGCAGCCGTAGGTGCGGATCTCATAGCTGCGCAGTTCGCCGGAACGCGCCATGCCCCCAAGATTAGACCCGTTGCGGACCCCGCTCGGCCGGCCCGCCTGGCCAGGCTGGACGCGCTGTGCCCTAGATTTTGATCCCTCGTTCGCAAACCGGGCCAAGTCCGGAATGATCTAACCCGCCCGTGTCCGGGATCTCCGCTAACCAGGGGGCCGCTGTGGTGCACGATAGCCCTATGACAGACAGCGCATCGGCGCTGGAAGAAGGGGAGGCCGGCATGGGTGCGGGGCACGACGAGGACAGCGCCGCACAAGCCGGCCCGGACGCTGGGCCCCCGGCTGCCGATGGCGCTGGCGGGCTTCCGCAGGCCCCGTTCGGCAGCTGGCCGTCGCCGATCTCCGCGGCGGACGTCGCGCGGGGCCGGGTGCGCCTGTCGTTCCCCACCGTGATCGGCGCTGACCTGTGGTGGCAGGAGGGCCTGCCGTCCGAGGGCGGCCGGATCACGGTCATGCACCGCGGCCCGGACGGCAAGCAGCGGGCGCTGCTGCCGGCCCCGTGGAACGCGCGGACCCGGGTGCACGAATACGGCGGGCTGTCGTACCTGCCGGTGCCGCCGGCCGGGCCGGGCGGCGCGCGCGGCATCGTCTTCGCGAACTTCGCCGACCAGCGGCTGTACCTGGCCGCCGGCCAGGACGCGCCGCGGCCGATCACCCCGGACCCGGCCGCCGCGGGCGCGGCCTCCGGCGAGCCCTGCGGCCTGCGGTTCGCCGACTTCACGCTCTCCCCGGACGGCACCGAGGTGTGGTGCGTCCAGGAGCTGCACAACGACGGCAAGGTGACCCGGTCGATCGTGGCCGTGCCGCTGGACGGGTCCGCGGCCGGCGGTCACGACGAGATCCGCCAGCTGGCCTCGGGCAGTGACTTCTTCGCCTTCCCCACCCCGTCGCCGGACGGCAGCCGGCTGGCCTGGATCTCCTGGAACCACCCGCACATGCCGTGGGACGGCACCGAGCTGCGGGTGGCGGCGGTGAAGAGCGGGGTCGCCGGGCCCGGCCGGGTGGTCAAGGGCGGGCTGCGGGAATCGGTCCTGGCGCCGGTGTGGCGGGACAGCACCAGCCTGTACGTGGCCACCGACTGGACCGGCTGGTGGAACATCTACCAGGTGGGGCTGACCGGCGAGCCGCCGCTGGCGCTGTTCCCGGCCGAGGAGGAGTTCGCCGGCCCGCTGTGGCAGCTGGGCGCCCGCCCGTTCGCCCTGCTCAGCGACGGCAGGCTGGCCGTGCTGCACGGCCGCGGCGGCGCCCGGCTCGGCATCCTGGACCCGGAGACCTACGAACTGGTGGACCCGGACATCCCGTTCAGTGAGTTCGTGCCCGGCCTGTCCGCGGACGGCACGGTCATCGCGGCGGTGGCCGGCGGCCCGCGGGTGGCCATGTCGGTGATCGCCGCGGACACCGCGACGTCCAAGGTGACCGTGCTGCGCAGCGAGATGGCCGAGCTGCCGGACGAGCGGTATCTGCCCGACGCCCGGCCGGTGGAGCTCGAGGGCCCGTTCGGCCGGGTGGTGCACGCCCTGCTCTACGAGCCCGCGAACCCGGCCGTGACCGGCCCGGCGGGCGAGCGCCCGCCGTACGTGGTGTGGATCCACGGCGGCCCGACGGCCTGCTCGATCGGCCTGCTGGACATGGAGAAGGCCTACTTCACCAGCCGCGGCATCGGGATCATCGACGTGAACTACGGCGGGTCGACCGGCTACGGCCGGCTGTACCGGGAGCGGCTGCGCCGCCAGTGGGGCGTGGTGGACGTGGAGGACGCCAAGTCCGCCGCGCTGTCGCTGGCCGCGGCCGGGCAGGCGGACCGGGCCCGGCTGGCCATCAGGGGCGGGTCCGCGGGCGGCTGGACCGCGCTGGCCGCGGTGACCACCGGCGCGGTGCGCAACCCGGTGTTCGCCGCCGCGGCCTCGTACTTCGGCGTGTCGGACCTGAGCGGGTTCGCGGAGATGACGCACGACTTCGAGTCGCGCTACCTGGACGGGCTGATCGGGCCGCTGCCCGGGTTCGAGACGATCTACGCCGAGCGCGCCCCGGTCGGGCACGTGAACCCGAACACCTGCCCGGTGCTGCTGCTGCAGGGCCTGGACGACCCGGTGGTGCCGCCGCAGCAGTCCGAGAGCATCGCCGCGGACCTGGCCGCGCACGGCATTCCGCACGCGTACATCGCGTTCGCGGGTGAGTCGCACGGGTTCAGGAAGGCCGACAGCATCATCGCCTCGCTGGAGGCCGAGCTGTCGTTCTACGGCCAGATCCTCGGCTTCACCCCGCCGGGTGTGCCGGTGGTGAAGCTGACCGCGGGCGGCGCGCCGGCCCGGGACCAGGGTTAGCGGCCGGGCTGGGCCCGGCCGCTCTGGCCGGGCCCAGCGGGCGAACCGGTCGTAGCGGGCGAACCGGCGCTAGCGGGCAAACTCGGTGGCCCGCGACTCGCGGACCACGGTGACCCGGATCTGGCCGGGGTAGGTGAGTTCCTCCTCGACCTGCTTGGCCACGTCCCTGGCGATCACCTGGGCCTGGATGTCGTCCACGTTCTCCGGCTGGACCATGACCCGGATCTCCCGGCCGGCCTGCATGGCGAAGACCTTCTCCACGCCGTCCTGGGCCAGCGCGATCTGCTCGAGCCGCTCCAGCCGCTTGACGTAGGCCTCCAGCGATTCGCGGCGGGCGCCGGGGCGGCCGCCGCTGATCGCGTCGGCGGCCTGGGTGAGCACGGCCTCGACGGTGCGGACCTCGACCTCGTTGTGGTGCGCCTCGATGGCGTGCACGACGTCGTCCGGCTCGCCGTACCGGCGGGCGATCTCCGCGCCGATCAGCGCGTGGCTGCCCTCGACCTCGTGGGTCAGCGCCTTGCCGATGTCGTGCAGGACGGTGCACCGCTTGAGCAGGGCCGGGTCGAGACCCAGCTCGCTGGCCATCATCCCGGCGATGTGCGCGGACTCCAGCAGGTGCTTGAGCACGTTCTGGCCGTAGGAGGTGCGGTAGCGGAGCCGCCCGAGCAGGTTGGTGAGCTCCGGGTGCATGTCGGTGATGCCGAGGTCCACCATCGCGTCCTCGCCGGCCCGGACGCACAGCTGCTCGATCTCGGCCTTGCTCCGATCGTAGGCCTCCTCGATGCGCTGCGGGTGGATCCGCCCGTCGAGCACCAGGCGCTCCAGCGTCAGCCGCCCGACCTCCCGGCGGACCGGGTCGAAGCAGGACAGGAGGACGGCCTCCGGGGTGTCGTCGATGATCAGGTTGACCCCGGTGACGGACTCGAACGAGCGGATGTTGCGGCCCTCGCGGCCGATGATCCGGCCCTTCATCTCGTCGCCGGGCAGGTGCAGCACGGACACCACGGACTCGCTGGTCTGCTCGCTGGCGACGCGCTGGATGGCCAGGGTGACGATCTTGCGGGCCCGCTTCTGGCCGTCCTTGCGGGCGTCGGACTCGATGTCCCGGACGATCAGCGCGGCCTCGCGCTTGGCCTGGTTCTCGATGCCCGCCACCAGTTCGGCCTTGGCCTGGTCGGCGGTGAGGCTGGCGGCGCGCTCCAGCACGGCGCGGCGCTCCTCGGCCAGGCGGCCGAGCTCGGCCCGCTGCTGGTCGATCTCCCGCTGCGCCTCGGTCAGCGCGTCGCTGCGCTCCTCGGCCTTGCGCGCGTCCTCGTCGATCCGCTGCTCGCGCTCGGCCAGCCGGGTTTCCCGGCGCTCCAGGTCGCTGCGCAGCTGCCGGATCTCTTCCTTGACCTGCCGGATCTCGTTCTCGACCTCGCGGCGCGCGGTGGCGGACTGCTCGGCTGCGGTCTCCGCCCGGCGCACGATCGCGGCCGCGTCGGCCTCGGCCCGGTCCCGGATCTGGCTGGCCTCAGCGGTGGCGTCGGCCAGGACACGGTCACGCTGTTCCGCGCTGCGCTGTTCCCGTTCCTGCTGCTGCGCGGGATCGGCGCGGGCGGTGGTGGTGGGCGGCGCGGCGGGCGGGAGGTGACCGGGGCCGGGGCCCCGCCGGAGGACGACGAGAACCAGGGCGATAAGCGCGGCGACGAGCCCGATCGCCAGGACCAGCTCGATTCCGTTACCCAACGTTCGCCCCTTCCGCTCATGGGCGCCGATCTACCGCCTGGCCGGTATATCGGTCATGCCCTTCAGCGAGGAGCCGCATGCCGGTGCGATCAAGCCCCGGGACAGCCTGGTACTGGCCCGCCGCGCTGGCAGCCATCAGGCGGTGCTGCAACGTGCATGCCCCGGGCAAGGTGCCGTCCTGGCTGGCGTCCTCCTCGCCAGCCCCTCGACGCTCGGGCCCGCCGGCTGGTGGCCGATGGGCCCCGGCCGGACCACCCGGCCTGGACCTGGCGGGCCGCTGTGCGCGACCCGTCCTGAACCCTTTCACAGGCCCCGGATGGCTGCCGTTTGGGCCGGCCGATTTGGCCTTCCGGTGCTCGTTACTGATCGTGTTGGCTTATCGTGACCCCGCTTGCGCGGAGCAAAATACCTCGCTGCCGTGAGGCTAAGCGTTGATTACGATTTGGTCAACGCTCCCCCACAGCCACCCCAGCCTGCGCAAATGCGTCCCCGCCACCCCTGCCCGCCCCCACCCCAGCCAGGCCCGCCACCCGCCCGCCGCCCTTGACCTGCGCGGGCGCCCCGCCCGTACCCACCGCCAGCCGCCCAGGCCCCGGGAGGAACCCTGCGCGGCAGATGCGGAAATTTTGCCCAGCCGTCACCCCCGGGCCGCAAGAGTTCCCGAATCCCCTTCGGCTCCGGCCCGTCACCGGCCCTGGACCGCACCCCAGCCGGTCACCAGCGCGTGACCCGGAGCAACCGTGCGCTAAGCACGGGTGGCGTGGCCCGTGGAGCTGACCCACAGCCGCCACCCAGAGACCTCCTGCGCGGGCTGGCCATGGTCATCAGGCACCGGGACGCCACGGGCGGCTACGGTATTCCGGCCAAAGATCATTCGAGCTTGGCGGGAGCGCAATACGGTTATGAGCAACCACGGCTACGGCAGGACCGAGATCCACGAGCGCTTTGATACGGGAGCGCTGGACGAAGACGTATGGACGGCGGCGTACCTGCCGGCCTGGAGCTCAGCACGCGAGGCGGCGGCGACGTACGCCCTCGATGACGACGGCCTGCACCTGACCATCCCGCCTAGCCAGCCGCTGTGGTGCCCTGACCTGCACGACGGCCCGCTGAGGGTGTCTGCGGTGCAAAGCGGCAACTGGTCGGGGCCGGCCGGCAGCCCCCAGGGCCAGCAGCCCTTCCGTGACGGCCTCGTCGTCCGGGAGGCGCAGCCCACCCAGTGGGGCCTCACCCCGCACTACGGCTACGTCGAAGTGCAGTGCCGGGCAACGATCCCCGGCCGCTCCATGTTCTCGGCCTGGATGGTTGGCCTGGAGGACGAACCGGACCGGTGCGGCGAGATCTGCATCGTCGAAGTCTTCGGCGACACGGTCACGGTCGGCCAGGACAGGGGGCGGCCGACAGCCAGCCTCGGCTGCGGAATCAAAGCCCTCCGCGACCCGCACCTGACGCAGGAGTTCTCCGCCAGCCCCCACGAGATCGACGTCAGCACCGACCATCGCTACGCGGTCGACTGGCAGCCGGGCCGGGTCGGGTTCCTCGTCGATGACGTGCTGGTCAAGACCGTGCACCAGGCGCCGGACTACCCGATGCAGCTCATCCTCGGCGTCTTCGACTTTCCCGGCCGTGCTCCGGCCGGCCAGGCCGAGGTGCCGGTCCCGGAGCTCGTCGTGCGCCGGGTGCTCGCACGCAGCGGTCCTGCCGCGGTATGAGCGCCCTGCTGGGTGGCTATTCAGCCGAGTCGGGGTCGGGCGGGTCGTCGAGGTCGATGCCGGTGGCGGCGAGGTCGATGCCTTCCTGCTCCAGGGCCTCCTTGACCACGCGGTAGGCGAGGCCCGGGGGGTACCCCTTGCGGGCGAGAAGGCCGGTCAGCCGGCGGATCCGGGCGTCCGGCGGCAGACCGCGGGTGGCCGCGAGACGCCGCTCGGCCAGGGCCCGTGCGGTCTCGGCCTCGCGCTCCGGGCTGAGCGTGCCGACCGCGGCCGCGATGTCCGGCTGGGCCACGCCGCGCTGCCGCAACTCGGCGGCCAGAGCTCGCCGGGCCAGGCCGCGGCCGTGGTGCCGGGACTCGACCCAGGCCTCCGCGAACGCGGCGTCGTCGATCAGCCGGACCTCGGCGAACCGGCCGAGCACCGCCTCGGCCACGTCATCGGGTATCCCCCGCTGGCGCAAAGCGGCAGCCAGCTGCGCGTGCGTCCGCGGCGCCGCCGTCAGCATCCGCAGGCAGATCTGCCGCGCCGCCGCCTCCTGGCCCTCGGGACTCCCGGCGTCCAGCTCGTCATCCGGTGCCGGCTCCCGGTCCGCGCCGGGCCAGCCGTCCGCTCCCGCGCGGCGCCGCCGCCGGCCCGGACGTCCGCGTGCAGCCGGCCCGCCGCCCGGCTCCGGGTCCTCCTCTGGAGCAGCCCAGCCGCCCGCCGCAGGGCCATCCCCCCGGCGCGAGCGACGGCGCGGGACCGATCCGCCGCCCAGGTCCGGCCCGCTGTCCCCGCCTGGCCTGCTGTCCCCGCCTGGCTCGCCGTCCGCGCCAGGCCAGTCTTCCTTCGCTGCCTCACGCCGCCGGCCACGCGCCGCCAGACTGCCGTCTGCCGCTAGGCGGCTGGTGTCCAGCCAGCCCTCAGCATCAGGCTGGCCGTCCGGGCCGGGCCAGTTACCCGCCGCGGCGCCGCTTCCTCGCCGCGGGCGGCCGCGCTTGGCCGGCCCGCCGGCCGCCACTGAGTGGCGGCCTGGGCCGGTGCCGCGGCCGTCGCTGGCTGCTGTCGCTGGCTGGCTGTCGCTGGCTGGTCCGCTACCTCGGGCCAGCCGCCCCAGTCCGGCCAGCTTCCTGGCGGACGGCGCTCCGTGTCCGTGCGTCTGCTTCTGCCCGGCCGGCCGACCTGTGCCCGGCCCGCCGTCGCTGGCTGGCTGGCCGCTCCCGGCTGGCTGGCTCGCTGTGCCCGGCCCGGATGCCTCCGGGCCGGGCACGCTCGCCGTGGTGGAGCCTCGCCTGCGGGCGGGCTTGGGTGGCCGGGGCCCGGGGTCGCTGCTAGGCACCGCCTGCGGTGCCGACGGTGCCGGCGGGGACCGGTGCCGGCGTGATGTCGATGGCGGGGGCCGGGCGGGCCGTGGCGTCCACGTCGAGGCGGGCGCCGACGCCCAGCTTTTCCTTCAGCTTCTTCTCGATCTCGTCGGCGACGTCGGGGTTCTCGCGGAGGAAGTTACGCGCGTTCTCCTTGCCCTGGCCGAGCTGGTCGCCGTCGTAGGTGTACCAGGCGCCGGACTTGCGCACGATGCCGTGCTCCACGCCCAGGTCGATCAGGCTGCCTTCCTTGCTGATGCCGACGCCGTACAGGATGTCGAACTCGGCGACCTTGAAGGGCGGGCTGCACTTGTTCTTCACGACCTTGACGCGGGTGCGGTTCCCGACCGCCTCGGTGCCGTCCTTGAGTGTCTCGATGCGCCGGATGTCCAGCCGGACCGAGGCGTAGAACTTCAGCGCCTTGCCGCCGGTGGTGGTCTCCGGCGAGCCGAACATGACGCCGATCTTCTCGCGCAGCTGGTTGATGAAGATGGCGGTGGTCTTGGTCTGGTTCAGCGCGCCGGCGATCTTGCGCAGCGCCTGGGACATCAGCCGGGCCTGCAGGCCGACGTGGCTGTCGCCCATCTCGCCCTCGATCTCCGCCCGCGGCACCAGCGCGGCCACCGAGTCGATGACCACTACGTCGATGGCGGCGGAGCGGATCAGCATGTCCGCGATCTCCAGCGCCTGCTCCCCGGTGTCGGGCTGGGAGACCAGCAGCGCATCGGTGTCCACACCGAGCTTCTTGGCGTAGTCGGGGTCCAGCGCGTGCTCGGCGTCGATGAACGCGGCGATGCCGCCCGCCTTCTGCGCGTTGGCCACCGCGTGCAGGGCCAGCGAGGTCTTACCGCTGCTCTCCGGGCCGTAGATCTCCACGATCCGGCCCCGGGGCAGGCCGCCGATGCCCAGCGCGGCGTCGAGCGCGATCGACCCGGTGGGGATCACCTCTACCGGGGCACGCGCGTCGTCGCCAAGCCGCATGATCGCGCCCCGGCCGAACTGCCGCTCGATCTGGGTGAGCGCGGCCTCCAGGGACTTCTCCCTGTCGCCGTTCTTCGGCGCGCCCGCCCTGTCGTTCGGTGCCATATGAAACTCCCAAGGGGATTCCGGGGCCTGCGCCGTGCCAGCCTGCGCCAGCCGTGCGTCGGAGCCGTTCGCTTCCGGGTCGTTACCGGTCACGCCGCCCGGTAGCCGGGCCTCTCGTGAGCCGCAGCACTGACGCTACGCGCCGCTACTGACAATCCGGCCGCCGTTCCGGCCGCGGGGCCCCGCGGCCGGAAATGGCGGACAGCGTTACTCTAGACGAACAATTGTTCGATCATCAACGCAACACGCTCTGCTAGCCGGCGAGCTCCGGGCCGCTGAAGACGCGCTGCCTTCCCTCCTCGCTCCTTGGCGCTCCTTCGTCGCGCCGCGTCGCTCGTCGGGAAAACAGCGCGGCGGCCCTACAGCTCGCCAGGGCTGCGGCCTCCGCCGGCCAGGACAGCGCGGTCAGCGCTGGAACTCTGGCAGCTCGAACGTGTCGCAGACCGCTGCCCAGACGATCTTGGGGTCGATCCCGTCAGACAGGGCCTGCTGGACGGTCCGCCCGCCGAGGCGGGCCAGCACCTGATCCTTGGCAACGCTCGCGGCGTAGCTCTCGCCGAACTGAGCGTTCATCCGCTCCCAGAACGCAGTAAGACGCACCGCGCCAGAGTACCGGCGGCTAGCTGGGCTTTCGCGCGGTGAGGCTGGCGTAGGCGATGTACCCGTAGAAGGAGTGCGCCGCGGCCCGGCGGCGGCCCTCGGACTTGAGGGCCTGGGCCAGCTCAGGGCCGGCCCGGCCGGCCGCGGCCAGCGCGTCCGTGCCGCGGTCGATCAGGCTGAGCAGGTAGGCGGGCTCGGTGATCTGGGCGTAGCCGTGGCTGCGCAGCCCGATGCCGGTGAACCCGGCGGCCGCGGCCAGGCCGGGCAGCCGCCGGATCACCCACGGGTCGTGGCAGGAGCCCTGGACGAACGCGTCCACACACGCCTGGAGCGGGTCAGCCGGACCGGTGGCCACGCTCACCGTGTTGTAGTCGCCGTCGAACACGGCCAGCGCGCCACCCGGCCGCAGTACACGGAACGCCTGCGCCAGCACGACCTCCGGGCCGGGCACGTGGCTCAGCACGGTGTGCAGCACGGCCAGGTTGAACGAGCCATCCGGCAGCGGCAGGTCGCGCCCATCGCCCTGGCGGAACGACAGGTTCGCCACGCTGGCGCTCAGCTCGCGGGCCCGGTCGAGGAACACCGGGGACGGATCGACGCCCGTGACCTCGCCAACGCCGGGACGGGCCGCCAGCACCCGGCTGATCGCGCCGGTGCCGCAGCCGATCTCCACCACTGCGGCCCGGTCCGGCAGGTCCAGGCCGTCCAGGTAGGTGGCCAGCATGGCCTGCTGGGCGGGGTCCCGAGCGCGCAGCTCCATCGCCTCGGCCAGCTGCCTGGCGAGCGCCGGGTCCAGCTCGGTGATCTGGTTGTAGACGTCGGGCATCAGTGCCTCCCGCGGCCAGATCCGGGCAGCATACCGCCCGCAACCCGGTCCGCGGCAGCCCGGCGGACGGCCCGGGTGGCTGGACCGCGCCGTCTGGCCGGCCGCCGCGGCGGCCGCCGCCTTGGCTGGATTACGGCACCGGGGGCGCGGGCCGCCCGCCTCAGGCTGGGTCGGTTGAGCGCCGGGCGGAACGCCGCGACTTCCGTACTCCTTAGTAAACGCCCACCACAACGGGCGCCGCACGGCCGTGACCGCCGGCCGCCAGCCCGGTCGGCGGCCTGCCGGCGCTACGGCGCAAAGTGTCGGTGGGGGCAGGCAGGATGGTTACATGGCCACGGCTGTCTCTTCCCTGCGCGCGCCGCTCGACGGTTTCTCCGCGCCGGTCAGGGAATGGTTCGTGGCCTCGTTCGCCGAGCCGACCCCGGCCCAGGCGCAGGCCTGGACCGCGATCGGCAACGGGGACAACACGCTGGTGGTGGCCCCGACCGGCTCGGGCAAGACGCTCGCGGCGTTCCTGTGGGCGATCGACCGGCTGGTCTCCGGGCCGCCGCCGGACGACCCGCGGCTGCGCTGCCGGGTGCTGTACGTCTCGCCGCTGAAGGCGCTGGCCGTGGACATCGAGCGGAACCTGCGGTCGCCGCTGACCGGGGTCCGGCACGCGGCCCAGCGGCTCGGCGTGGGGATCAGCGACGTGCAGGTCGGGGTGCGCACCGGCGATACCGCCGCGGACGAGCGGCGCAAGCTGGTCAGCAAGCCACCGGACATCCTGATCACCACCCCGGAGTCGCTGTTCCTGCTGCTCACGTCCCAGGCCAGGGAGACCCTGCGCGGCGTCGAGACGGTCATCGTGGACGAGGTGCACGCGCTGGCCGGGGGCAAGCGCGGCGCGCACCTGGCGCTGTCGCTGGAGCGGCTGGACGCGCTGCGCGCCGGGGTGGGCACGCCGGCGCCGACCCGGAGCGGCCGCCCGCGGCCCGCCCCGGCCAGCACAGACCCGGCGGCGGCCGGTCCGGTCCAGCGCATCGGGCTGTCCGCGACCGTGCGGCCGCACCAGGAGGTAGCTACCTACCTGGGCGGCGTCCGGCCGGTCACGATCGCCGCGCCGCCGTCGAGCAAGCAGATCGAGCTGAAGATCGTCGTGCCGGTCGAGGACATGACCGATCTGGAGCCGGCCCGCACCCCGGCGGGTGAGGAGGGCGACGGTCTTGGCGGCGCGCCGGACCAGCGGCGGTCGATCTGGCCGCACGTGGAGGAGAAGGTCCTCGACCTGATCCAGGCGCACAAGTCCACGATCGTGTTCGCGAACTCGCGGCGGCTGGCCGAGCGGCTGTGCGGGCGGCTGAACGAGCTGGCCGCCGAGCGGGCCGAGCTGGAAGCCTCGCTGGCCGACGGGGTGGCGGCCGGTCCGGCGGCGGGGCCGTTCGCGGGCGGTCCTGGCACGGGCGGTCCTGGCGCGGGCAGTGCTGGCGCGGGCGGGCCTGGCACGGGCGGTGAGGTCCGGGCCGGGCCGGGCGACCTGGGAGCTGCCCGGGCCGCCGCGGCCGCCGGGCCGGCCGCCCGCCGAGATGATGGCGCAGGCCGGGATTTCCGCGGGCGCGCCGGCCGAGATCGCCCGGGCGCACCACGGGTCGGTGTCCCGGCAGGAGCGGGAGCAGATCGAGGAGGCGCTGAAGGCCGGGCGGCTGCCCGCCGTGGTGGCCACCTCCAGCCTCGAGCTGGGCATCGACATGGGCGCGGTGGACCTGGTCATCCAGGTCGAGTCGCCGCCGTCGGTGGCCAGCGGGCTGCAGCGCACCGGCCGGGCCGGGCACAACGTCGGCGACGTCTCCCGCGCCGTGATGTTCCCCAAGTACCAGGGCGACCTGGTGCAGTCCGCGGTGGTCGCGCAGCGGATGCGGGACGGCCAGATCGAGGAGCTGCGCATCCCGCGGAACCCGCTGGACGTGCTGGCCCAGCAGATCATCGCGATGACCTCGATGGACGAATGGGACGTCGACGAGCTGGAGCGGACCGTGCGCCGGGCCGCGCCGTTCGCCGGGCTGACCCGGGGCGTGCTGGAAGCCGTGCTGGACATGCTGGCCGGGCGGTACCCGAGCGACGAGTTCGCCGGGCTGCGGCCGCGGGTGGTGTGGGACCGGATGACGGGCACGCTGCGCGGCCGGCCCGGCGGCCAGCGGCTGGCGGTGACCAGCGGCGGCACGATCCCGGACCGCGGGCTGTTCGGCGTGTTCCTGGCCGGCGGCCGGCGGGACGCGTCCGGGCGGCATTCCCGCCGGGTCGGTGAGCTGGACGAGGAGATGGTCTACGAGTCCCGCACCGGCGACGTGTTCGTGCTCGGCGCGAGCTCGTGGCGGATCGAGGACATCACCGCCGACCAGGTGCTGGTCTCCCCCGCGCCGGGGCAGCCGGGCAAGCTGCCGTTCTGGCACGGCGACACGATCGGCCGGCCCGCCGAGCTGGGCCAGGCGATCGGCGCCTACTGCCGGGAGCTGGGCGCGGCCGGGCCGGCCGAGGCCACCGCGCGGCTGCGCGCCGACGGGCTTGACGAGCTGGCCGCCGGAAACCTGATCAACTACCTGACCGCGCAGCGCGAGGCGACCGGGTACGTGCCCGACGACCGGACCCTGGTGCTCGAGCGGTTCAGGGACGAGCTCGGCGACTGGCGGCTGGTGCTGCACAGCCCGTACGGCGCGCGGGTGCACGCGCCGTGGGCGCTGGCCATCGCGGCCCGGCTGCGGGACCGCTACGGCGGCATGGACGTGCAGGCGCTGCACACCGACGACGGCATCGTGATCCGGGTGCCGGACGCGGACGAGCCGCCGCCGGCCGGGCTGGCCCTGCTCGACGCCGAGGAGGTCGAGCCGCTGGTCACCGCCGAGCTGGGCAGCTCGGCCCTGTTCGCGTCCCGGTTCCGGGAGTGCGCCGCGCGGGCGCTGCTGCTGCCGCGGCGGCAGCCGGGCCGGCGCACCCCGCTGTGGCAGCAACGGCAGCGATCGGCCCAGCTGCTCGCGGTGGCCAGCCAGTACGCCACGTTCCCGATCGTGCTGGAGACGCTGCGGGAGTGCCTGCAGGACGTGTTCGACGTCCCGGCGCTGGCCGGCCTGATGCGGGATCTGTCGGCCAGGAAGATCCGGCTGGTCGAGGTAGAGACGACCGCGCCGTCGCCGTTCGGCCGGTCGCTGCTGTTCCGGTACGTGGGCGCGTTCATGTACGAGGGCGACGCGCCGCTGGCCGAGCGGCGAGCGCAGGCGCTGGCCCTGGACTCCTCGCTGCTGGCCGAGCTGCTCGGCCAGGCCGACCTGCGGGAGCTGCTCGATCCCGAGGTGGTCGCGGAGACCGAGGCCGAGCTGCAGCGGCTGGCGCCGGACCGGGCCTGCCGGGACGCCGAGGCGGTGGCCGACCTGCTGCGGGAGATCGGGCCGCTGTCCGCCGCGGAGGTCGCGGCGCGGTGCACGGACCCGGTGGCCGCCAAGGGCTGGCTGGCCGGGCTGGCCGACCAGCGGCGGGCGATCGAGGTCCGGGTGGCGGGCGAGGAGCGCTGGGCCGCGGCGGAGGACGCGGGCCGGCTGCGGGACGCGCTGGGCTCGCCGCTGCCGCCGGGCATCCCGTTCGCGTTCACCGAGCCGGTGGCCGACCCTCTGGGCGACCTGGTGTCGCGGTACGCGCGGTCACACGGGCCGTTTACCGCGCACGCGGTGGCGGAGCGGTACGGGCTTGGCGTGGCGGTGGTGACCGGCGCGCTGCACCGGCTGGCCGGGTCCGGGCGGGTCACCGAGGGCGAGTTCCTGGCGGGCGGCCGTGGCACCGAGTGGTGTGACACCGGCGTGCTGCGAATGCTGCGCCGCCGCTGCCTGGCCCGGCTGCGCAAGGAAGCCGAGCCGGTGCCGCCGCAGGCGCTGGCCGTGTTCCTGCCCGCCTGGCAGGACGCCGGGCACCCGGCGCCGGCCCCGGGCCAGCCCGCGGTGCGGGCCGCCCGGCGGGCCAGCGCGGACGCGGTCTACGACGTGATCGAGCAGCTGGCCGGGGCGACGCTGCCCGCCTCCGCGCTGGAGACCCTGGTGCTGCCGGGCCGGGTTCCCGGCTACCAGCCGGCCATGCTGGACGAGCTGACCGCGGCAGGCGAGGTGGTGTGGACCGGCGCCGGCGGGCTGCCCGGCGGCGACGGGTGGCTGGCCATCGGGCCGGCCAGCGCCACCGAGCTGCTGTTCGCGGCGCCCGGCGAGATCACCATGACCCCGCTGCACGAGGCGATCCTGGCCGTGCTCGACGGCGGCGGGGCGCTGTTCTTCCGCACGCTGGCCGAGCGGGCCGCGGCCGTCCTGGCCGCCGGGGAAGGCCGGCCGGCCGACGGGCTGGCCGGGCGGCTGGCGAACCCGACCGGGCCGCCGGACGCCGAGGTCGCCGCCGCGATCTGGGACCTGGTCTGGGCCGGGCTGCTGACCAACGACACGCTCGCGCCGCTGCGCACGGTCCTGGGCAGCGGGCGGCCGTCGGCCGCGCCGGGGCCGGGCGCCGGGGCCGGGCCCGCGGCCTACCGGCGGGCGTCCGGGCGGGGACTGCGGCGGCCCGGGCTGAGCCGATCCGGGATGGGCCGCATGGCGCTGCCGTCGCGGACCGGGCCGCCGACCGTGACCGGGCGGTGGTCGCTGCTGCTCCGCGGCGAGGCCGACCAGACCCGGCGGCTGCACGCGCTGGCCCGGGTGCTGCTGGAGCGGCACGGCATCCTGATCCGCGGTGCGGTGGCGGCCGAGCGGGTGCCCGGCGGGTTCGGCGCGATCTACCCGGTCCTGCGGGCCATGGAGGACGCGGGCCAGTGCCGCCGCGGCTACTTCGTGGAGGGCCTGGGCGCCGCGCAGTTCGCGCTGCCCGGCGCGGTCGACCGGATGCGGGCCATCGCCCAGGAAGCGCCCGGCGAGGGGCCGCCGCCCGCGGTCGTGCTGGCCGCGTCCGACCCGGCCAACGCGTACGGGGCGGCGCTGCCGTGGCCGGCCCGGCCGGGCGAGACACCGGGCAGTCACCGTCCCGGCCGGAAGGCGGGCGCGCTGGTCGTGCTGTCCGGCGGGGAGCTGATCCTCTACGTGGAGCGCGGCGGGAAGACCCTGCTGTCCTGGACCAGCGACCTGGAGAAGCTGGTCCCGGCCGCGACGGCGCTGGCCAACGCGGTTCACACGGGGGCGCTGGGCCGGCTGACCGTGGAGCGTGCCGACGGGGCGGGCGTGTACGACTCGCCGCTGGCCCAGGCGCTGGAAAAGGCCGGGTTCCGGCCCACCCCGCGCGGGCTGCGGCTGCTGCGGTAGGCGGCCCGGCGGCGGGCTGCTAGCTGGCCGAGCCCATCATCAGGGCCTGGTAGGTGCGGCGCATGAAGGCCTGGAGGTTGTGCTCGCTGCTGAGCATCAGGCGCCCCGCCGGGATCTGCCCGCAGCGGTAGCCCACCTGCTGGCGGTTGGTGGCCTCGGCGTCCTCGCGCAGGACCTGGTCCCACAGGTCCAGCCACTCGCTGACGACGGCTTCGCGGGCGCCGGGGCGCACGTACATGTCGGTGAACGCCGAGCAGCGTTCCGGCCCGGTGGGAGCCACGCAGCCGGCGAAGCCGATGAGGTCATCGACGGCGATGAACGAGGACGGCCACAGGTACGCGAAGCGGAACCCCGTCAGCCCGGCCGGGTCCGCGCCGCCGGGAACCCACCGGATCGGCGCCTCGTGCCAGAGCGTGTCCGGCCAGGAGATGGTCTGGTAGGCCGCCGCACCCGCGCCGTACATCTTGCCGAAGCTGTCCCGGTGCGTGGTCGGGCAGTGGTAGCACTCGATCGCGTTCTCCGCCCAGACCTTCCAGTTACAGTCCATCTCGTAGCTGAACCGGGTGCGGTACTCGTACCGCCGCAGGTCCGCATTGAGCCGGTCAGTGCGCGGGCGGACATCAGCAGTGACCACGCTGAGCGGCACCGCGCCCGGGTCGGCGTTCACGAAGACGAACTGGTCCCAGCAGGCGACCGCAACCTGCCGCAGGGAAATGGCCGAGCAGTCGAAGCCGGGCTCGCCGGCCTGGCGCGGAGCGTGCCTGAGCTGCCCGTCCAGCCCGTACGTCCAGCCGTGGTAGGAGCATCGCAGCTGCCGTGCGTTCCCGTTCTCCGTCACCACGGGGTGCAGGCGGTGCCGGCAGACGTTGACGAACGCCCGCAGCTCACCGCCGGTATCGCGGGTGATCACCAGGGGGATGCCGCCGGCCGCGGCCAGCACGGTGTCGCCGGGCCGGGCGAGGCGGGACTCGTGGCAGGCGTACTGCCACGACCGGGCGAACACCTTCTCCTGCTCCAGCTGGTGGACCTCCGGGGCCCAGTAGAGCGGCGCCGGGAGCGTCTGGCCCCCGGCCAGGGCGCCGAGCACACCGGAGTCGGACGGCAGCCCGTACCGGTCGCGGATCTCGCCCAGCGTGAGCATCGGTCAGCGCCATCCGGTGTGAAGCGGCGGGACGCCGCCGTGCGCGGCCAGCAGCGTGCTGACCGCCGCCCACCGCTCCGGCGGCATCGCGGTGACGCCGCCGTCGCCGGGTCGACGTGCAGGTAGAGGTACTCGGCCGTGGCGACGGGCGTGCCGTCGCCACGGCGCAGCAGGGTCTGCAGCCGCAGCCGTTTGGCGTCGGCGGCGACGAGCAGGCTCGCGGCCTCGACCGGGTCGCCGCGGCGCGCCTCGGCGAGGTAGCGGATGTGGCTTTCGACGGTGTACAGTGCCCGCCCCGTGGCCACGCGGTAGTCCTCGCTCAGGCCCAGGTGGGCGAGGAGGACCTCGTTGGCCGCGCTGAGCAGGACGGCGTAGCCGGCGTCGTTCAAGTGGCCGTTGTAGTCGATCCAGTCGTCGCCGATCTCGGTCCGGTAGCCCTCGAACGGCGCGGCCGGCTCCGCCGTGTCAGCCAGCACGGGCTCAGGCACGGCGGTGCTTCTCGATGAGCTCCAGAAGGTCCACCAGGAAGTCGTCGCGCTGAGCCTCGAGATCCGCGATGCTGGCGCCGCCGGCCTCCTCCTCCACCCCCGCGACCACCAGGTCGCGCAGCCGCGGGGTGAGCTCGGGGGCTGTCAGCCTCGTCCAGGGCTCGAGGAGCGCCGGGCCGAAATGGTCCAGCATGTGGGCCATCCCGCCCGCGCCGCCCGCCAGGTGGAACGTCAGCATGGGGCCCATCAGGGCCCAGCGCAGGCCGGGTCCCCAGGTGATGGCGTCGTCGATCTGCTGGACCGTGGCCTGACCGGAATCCACCATGTGCAGCGCTTCCCGCCACAGCGCCTCCTGCAGCCGGTCGGCCACGAAGCCGGGCACCTCGTGGTCCATGGTCAGGCAGACCTTGCCGGTGTGCCGGTAGAACCGCTCCGCCCACGCGAGCGCGGCGGGGTCGGTCGAGCAGCCGCCGACGACCTCGACCAGCGGGATCAGGTACGGCGGGTTGAACGGGTGGGCGACGACCAGCCGACCCGGGGTCCCGGCCTCCACCGCCATGTCGCTCATCAGGAAGCCCGGACGTGCTCGACCCGATGACGACGTCGCGCGGCGCGGCGGCGTCCAGCTCGGCGAGCAGCTTGATCTTCAGGTCCAGGACCTCCGGGGCCGACTCCTGGACGAACCCCGCGCCGTCGACCGCCTCGGCCAGGCTGCCGGCGAACCGCAGCCGCGACAGTGACGCGCCCGGGCGCAGGCCGAGCTTCTCCAGCACCGGCCAGGCGTGCCGGACCGACTCCGCCAGCCGCTCCGCGGCGCCGTCGCCCGGGTCCCAGGCGGCGACGTCGAATCCCATCCGCAGGAAGTGCGCCGCCCAGCCCGCCCCGATGACCCCGGTGCCGACGACGGCGACCGTGCCGACCGACTCCGGCGGGGCGTAGTCGGTTGTACTCACCAGCCGACCTGGCCGAGGCCCTTGAGCCCGAGGATCTCGCGGGCGTCGGCCGGGGTCGCGACCTCGAGCGACAGCTCGCCGAGGATGCGCACCATCTTCTCGACCTGCTCGGCGTTGGACTGTGCCAGCTGGCCCTTGGCGATGAACAGGCCGTCCTCCAGCCCGACCCGCACGTGCCCGCCCATACAGGCCGCGGCGGTGACCATGTTGAACTGGTGACGGCCCCCGCCCAGCACGGACCACTGCAGGTCCGCGCCGAACAGCCGGTCCGCGGTCATCTTCATGTGCGCGATGTGCTCGACCTCGGGCCCGATGCCGCCCATGACCCCCATGATCGTCTGCATGAAGATCGGCGGCTTGATCAGGCCCAGCTCGTGGTAGTAGGCCAGCGTGTAGAGGTGGCCCACGTCGTAGGCCTCGTACTCGAACCGGCAGCCGGTGCTCGTGGTCAGGTCGGTCAGCATGTGCTCGATGTCGGCGAACGTGCTGACGAACGGCTCGCTGCGGGTGCTCTCCAGGTAGGGCTCTTCCCAGTCGAACTTCCACTTGCCGGCGTACTTGGGGATCATCGGGAAGCTGCCGTAATTGAACGTGCCCAGGTTGAGGGTGCACAGCTCCGGCTTGGTGTCGTAGATGACCCGCAGCCGGTCCTGCACGCTCATGCCCGTGCCGCCGCCGCTGGTGATGCTGATCACCGCGTCGGTCTCGGCCTTGATCCCCTTGAGGTACTCACGGAAGACCGCGGGATCAGCGGTCGGGCTGCCGTCGCGCGGGTCCCTGGCGTGCAGGTGAATGACGGCCGCCCCGGCCCGCGCCGCGGCCACCGACTGGCTGACCACGTCCTCGACCGTGTAAGGCAGGTGCGGTGACATGGTCGGCGTGTGACCCGAGCCCGTGACCGCGCACGTGATGATGACCTTGCGGGATGCCGCCACGGGAACCTCCACGCGTCGCCGGCGGAATTGATCGGACGCGGCCAAGCGCGGATTATGAGCAATGACCGCACTATACGGAACGGTCCCCTGAGGCGGGAGGATCTGTCAAGGGCTGGACGAGCCCTAGCTGCGCAGGGCCGCTTCCACCGCGGCGGCGGCCTCGATGGCCACGGCGCCCAGCGCGGGGAGGCGGGACGGCGGGATCCGGTCGGCGTACCCCCAGATGCTGAACACCGCGAGCGGCCGGTCCTCGCCCCGGCGCAGGACCGGCGCCGACACGCCGCACAGCGCCGGCTCGAGCTCGCCCGCGGACACCGCGTACCCGCAGGCACGGATCTGGCCGAACTCAGCCAGCAGCCGCTCGGGGTCGGTGACAGTGGCGTCGGTGAACCCGTCGAGTACCGGCCCGAGCACTCCGCGAGCCTCCGCCTCGGGCAGCCACGCCAGCCAGGCCTTGCCGGTGGAGGTGGCGTGCAGCGGCACGGGGCGGGCCAGCCAGTTCACGGTCAGCACGGCCGGGGGCGCCACCTCGTCGACGTAGACCAGGCCGGACCGCCGGCCCACGGCCAGGATCGCGGCCTCGCCGGTCTGGGCGCTGATCCGCTCCAGCACGTGGTGGGCCCGCCGCACCAGGCCGTCCGCCCCGGCCGCGGCGGCGAGCCGCGCGACCGTGTAACCGATCTGATACCGGCTGGTGGCGGGGTCCCGGTCCACCAGGCCGCGGCCTTCCAGGGTGGCCAGCAGGCGCCAGGCGGTGGCCCGGTTGATACCGCAGGCCAGGGCCAGCTCAGCGACCGTGCTGCCGCGTGCCGGGCCAACGGCGATGGCGTCCAGCAGCGCGACCGCCCGTTCGACGGACTGCACCCGGCCGCGCCCGGCCTGGCCGGGATCCCCGGGACGGCCGGGATCTCCGGGGCGGCCCGGCGGGCCGGCGAGGGTGTCGGGTGCGCTCACGGCCACGTCCTGTGGGTTGCTGGCGGCTGCTGCAGGCTGTTGACGGCTCTTGCGGGCCCTGCCTATCGTCGCATAATACGAATGATCGTCGCAGTGAATGAACACAGCGTCGAATGAACACAGCGGCGCTCGGGTTGGAGGGTCGGGGTGGAGGCGGGCGCGTCACCTATCGCTGCGCCGCTCGGGCTGTACGAGGCCACGGTCCCGGCGGACTGGCTCGACTACAACGGTCACATGTCCGAGTGGTGCTACCTGCTGCTGGTGGGCCTGGCCGCCGACGCCTTCTTCCGCTTTATCGGCATCGACGAGGCGTACCGGGCCGGCGGTCACTCGCTCTACACCGCCGAGACGCACCTGCACCACCTGCGCGAGGCGTCGGCAGGTGACCGGCTCGGGGTCCCGCTGCAGCTGCTCGACGCCGGGCCCAAGAGCCTGCACCTGTTCCACACCGTGCGCGACCAGGTCACCGGGCAGGACGTGGCCACGGCCGAGCAGCTGCTGGTGCACGTCGACACGGCCGCCGGCCGGGCCGCCCGGATGCCGCCCGGGCTGCTGTCGCGGCTGGCGGAGATCACCGCGGCTCACGCCGTGCTCCCCCGGCCCGCCGCCGCCGGGCACGTCATGGGGATCCGCCGCCCGCCGGGCTGACGGTGCCGGGAGACGCTGAGGAGGGCCAATGGATTTCGGGCTCAGCGAGGAGCAGCGGGCCATTGCCGGCACGGTGCGCGACTTCGTCCGCCGCGAGCTGGTGCCGCACGAGGACCTGGTCGAGCGGCTGGACGCGGTGCCCGCGGAGCTGGCGCAGGAGATCCGCGGCAAGGCCCTCGCGGCCGGCCTGTACGCCGCGAACTTCCCGGCCGAGCTGGGCGGCGGCGGCCTGGACGCCATGGGGGTAACGCTTGCCGAGCGGGAGCTGGGCTGGACGGCGTGGGCGCTGCAGACGCTGGTCTCCCGGCCCGGCAACATCCTGCGGGCGTGCCAGGGCAGCCAGGTGGATGACTACCTGCTGCCGGCCATCCGGGGTGAGCGGCATGACTGCCTGGCGATGACCGAGCCGGGGCCGGCTCGGACGTCCGCTCGATGACGACCCGGGCCCGCCGGGACGGCAGCGACTGGGTCATCGACGGACTCAAGCACTTCATCAGCCATGCCGACGCCGCTGACTTCGTCGTGCTCTTCGCCGTGACCGGCACGGAGCAGGGCCCGCACGGGGAGCGGCCGGCAATCTCGGCCTTCCTGGTCGACCACGACAACCCCGGCCTCACCATCCGCCGGGGCGCGCCGTCGGTCTCGCACCGCGGCTACCACCACTGTGAGCTGTCGTTCACCGGCTGCCGGGTGCCCGCCGGGGCGCTGCTGGGCGCCGAGGGGCGCGGTTTTGACCTGCTGAGCGAATGGCTGGGGGCGAGCCGGCTCACCGTGGCAGCCACCAGCGTCGGGCGGGCCCAGCGGGTGCTGGAGCTGAGCACCGGGTGGGCCGCCACCCGCCGGCAGTTCGGCCAGCCGATCGGGCGGTTCCAGGGCATCGGGTTCAGCCTCGCCGACATGGCGACCGAGATCGAGGCCGCCGACCTGCTCACCTTGCGCGCCGCCTGGCGGCTCGACCAGGGCCAGATGAGCGACGCCGACGCCGCGATGGCCAAGCTGTACGCCTCGGAGATGCTCGGCCGGGTCACCGACCAGGCGGTGCAGATCTTTGGCGGCATGGGGGTGATGAGCGACTTCCCGGTCGAGCGATTCTGGCGCGACGCACGGATCGAGCGGATCTGGGACGGGACAAGCGAGATCCAGCGGCACATCATCTCGCGCTCGATGCTGCGCGAGCGGGGCGCCTGAGATGGCCGGGCCGGCCGGGCGATGCGCGGGATCCGGTTCGGGCCGAGGCGGCCGGGGACATCCTGGTGATTACGCTCGACCGGCCGCCGGCCAACGCGGTCGACGTGGCCACCAGCCACGCGCTGTACGCAGCGTTCGCCCGGCTGGAAAGCGACCCGGGCCTGCGGGTGGGCATCGTGACGGGGGCCGGCGGCCGGTTCTTCTGCGCGGGCTGGGACCTCAAGGCCGCGGCAGCCGGCGAGGCCGCCAGCGCCAGCCACGGCCCCGGCGGCTTCGCCGGGCTCACCGAGCTGCACGACCGGGCCAAGCCCGTCATCGCCGCCGTCAACGGGATAGCCGCGGGCGGCGGTTTCGAGCTCGCGCTGGCCGCCGACCTCGTTGTCGCCGCGGATCACGCACAGTTCCTGCTGCCCGAGACCGGGCTCGGCATCATCCCGGATTCCGGCGGGGTGCTCCGCCTGCCGCGGCGGCTGCCCCGGGCCATCGCGGTAGAGCTGCTGCTGACCGGGCGGCCGGTGACCGCCGCGGAGGCGGCCGGGCTCGGGCTGGTCAACCAGGTCGTCCCCGGCGATCAGCTGCTGGCCGCCGCCCGGGACCTGGCCGCGCGGGTGGCGCGCTCGGCGCCGCTGGCCGTCGCCGCCGTCCTGGAGGTGCTCGCGGCGACGGAGGACCGCACGGTCCGCGACGGCTTCGCCGCGCTGCACTCGGGGCGGCTGCCCAGGTACACGGCGATGCTGGCGTCGCAGGACGCGGCCGAGGGGCCGGCCGCCTTCGCCGAGCGGCGCCCGCCGCGGTGGCAGGGCCGCTGAACGCCCCGGCGCGCGCTCCCGAGCGGCCGCATTTGCCCGGTGTTAGCCCACCGGACATTCCCGCCTCATCCCCCGGCCGCATAACAACACGGGATCAACCTGGGCGGGTTAGGTTGACAGGCCGCCGGCACCCGGGCTACTAACGGGTCAGAATTTGCGCACCCCGCGGATATGTTCCGCAGGGTGCAACCTGTCCTTTGGCACCACATTCATGGTTAAACCGTGCGATCGGCAGGTCCGGCGCCGAGGTGGCCGCCTGCCTGGCACGTTATCGGCACGAACGCAGGCCGGCCCTCGGGGGACCGCACGGGCCGACGGACAGAAGGGCCATGACATGACGGAAGTTTCACGACGGCAGATCCTCATCGGCGCCGCTGGCCTGGCGGCGGCTGGCGGCCTGGTGGCCTGCGGGTCGGGCTCGTCGCCCTCGGCCAGCACCGGCTCGGCCAGCGCGGCCGGGAATCCCAAGCGGGGCGGGAACTTCCGGCTGGGCGTCACCGGCGGCGGTGCCAAGGACATCATGGACGGCCAGAACATCATCACCAAGCCCGACCAGGCCCGGCTGATGACGGCCTTCGAGACGCTGCTGCTGTTCGACGAGAACTACCAGCTCACCACCAACGGCCTGGCCGAGAGCGTGACCCAGGACAATCCCAAGCAGTTCACGATCAAGCTGCGCCAGGGCATCGAGTTCCAGGACGGCAAGCCGTTTACCGCTGACGACGTCCTGTACTCGTTCCAGCGCATCGGGACCAAGGCCAACGGGCTCACCGGCTACGCCGCCACGGCCACGATGGACATCAAGAACATGAAGAAGGTGGACAAGTACACGGTCCAGCTGCCGCTCAAGACGCCGGACTCGACCGTCCCGCAGACCCTGGCCAGCTACACGTTCGGCATGGTGCCGGTCGGGTACAAGGCGTACCCGGCCCCGCAGATCGGCACCGGCGCCTACAAGCTCAAGTCGTTCAACCCCGGCCAGCAGAGCGTCCACGAGCGCAACCCCAACTACTGGCGCAGCGGGGAGCCCTACTTCGACACGGTCACGATCACCGACTTCAGCAGCTCGACCGCGCAGGTGAACGCGCTGCTCGGCGGCCAGATCGACGCGATGACCGACCTGCCCGCCTCACAGGTGAAGGTCGTCGCAGGCCCGCGGCATGTGCGGCGCTGATCTCCAAGACCGGCGGCTGGCTGCCGCTGTGCATGGCGATCGACATGCCCCCCTTCGACGACGTCCGGGTCCGCCAGGCGATGCGGCTGCTCGTCGACCGGAAGGGGATGATCTCGCAGGTCGCGTCCGGCTACGGGTTCGTCGGCAACGACCTGTACGCGCCCTTCGACCCCGGTTACGACCACTCGCTGCCGCAGCGGGAGCAGGACATCGACCAGGCCAAGTCGCTGCTCAAGGCGGCCGGGCACGCGAACCTCGCGGTCGACCTGCACACCACCAACGGCGCGGCCGGCATGGTCGAGACCGCCACCGTCTTCGCGAACCAGGCCCAGGCGGCCGGGGTCAAGATCAACGTGATCAACGACCCGAACTACTACGGGAACCAGTACCTCAAGCTGGCCTTCTCGATCGACTTCTGGGGCACCCGCAGCTACCTCAACCAGGTCCAGCAGGGCTCGCTGCCGAACTCCCCGTACAACGAGACGCCACTGGCCGCCGAAGTCCGGCACCGGCTCGAACTTCGTCTCGCTGTACAACCAGGCGCTGGCCACCACCGACGACGCCAAGCGCGTCGAGATCGAGCACGAGATGCAGCAGATCGAGTACAACATCGGCGGCTACATCATCCCGTTCTTCGGCGACCTCATCGACGGCTACTCGTCTAAGGTCAAGGGGCTCAAGCCCAGCAAGGGCACCCTCAACCTGGACAGCTTCGGGCACGGTTTCCGCTCGATCTACTTCGGCTAGGACGGCGGGACACGCCACCGTGAACAGGCTCAGGCTCGGCGGGGTCGGCGGCTTCATCGTCCGCCGGCTCCTGCTGGGCGTCCTCGTGCTGGTCCTGGTCTCCGTGCTGGTGTTCCTGGCGACCCAGGCGCTGCCCGGCGACCCCGCCCTGGCCATCCTCGGCCGGTCCGCGACCCCGGCCAGCCTGGCCGCCCTGCGCCGCCAGCTGCACCTCGACCAGCCGGTCATCGACCAGTACTGGACCTGGGTGACCGGCCTGCTGCACGGTGACCTCGGGGTCTCGCTGGCCGCCCAGGAGCCGGTCAGCAAGCTGCTCGGGCCCAAGCTGGTGAACTCCGGCGTGCTGGTCCTGCTGGCGGCGGTGCTCTCGATACCGCTGTCGGTCGCGATCGGCGCGTGGTCGGCGCTCAAGCGGGAGAAGGTCTTCGACACGACGAGCTCGAACCTGCTGCTGCTGCTCGCCGCGCTGCCCGAGTTCGTCGTCGCCCTGGTGCTCGTCATCGTGTTCGCGACCACGGTGCTGCACGTGCTGCCCGCCATCAGCACGGTGCCGCCCGGCTCCCGGCCGTGGGACAACTGGGAGGCGCTGGTGCTGCCGGTGCTGACCCTGGTGATCGCGGTGGCGCCGTACGTCGCCCGGGTCATGCGGGCCTCGATGATCGAGGTGCTGGAAAGCGACTACGTCGAGATGGCCAGGCTCAAGGGGCTGACCGAGCGCACCGTGCTGGTCCGGCACGCGCTGCCGAACGCGCTCGGGCCGGTGTTCCAGGTGATCGCCCTGAACCTGGCCTACCTGGCCGGCGGCATCATCGTCATCGAGTTCGTCTTCAACTACTCCGGCATCGGGAGCGCGATCCAGGACGCGGTGGTCAACCACGACCTGCCGGTGGTCCAGGCGCTCGCCATGCTGATCGCCGCGGTGTACGTGGTCCTCAACCTGCTGGCTGACGTGGCCACCATCCTGGTCACGCCGAGACTGAGGACCCGGCTGTGAGCGAGGTGAGCGAGGTCGCGTTCGCCGACGTCGAGGCCGTCCCGACCCCGGTGCGCGGCGCGAACCTGCTGCGGCGGTCCATGCGGCTGTGGCGGACGCGTATCGGCGTCGCGCTCGTCGGGTTGATCGTGCTGATCTCCATCATCGGCCCGTACATCGCCCCCTACGGCCCGAGCACGCCGGTCGGGGTGCCCAACGCCAACCCCGGCGGCAAGGCCGTGCTGGGCACGGACTACCTCGGGCAGGACGTGCTGAGCCGGGCCCTGTACGGCGGCCGCAGCATCCTGGTGATGGCGGTCCTCGCGACCGCGCTCGGGCTGATCGCCGGGGGCGCCATCGGCCTGGTGGCGGCGTACTCCCGCAACGCTCTCGACGACACGCTGATGCGCGCCATGGACGTGCTCCTGGCGCTGCCGCAGATCATGCTCGCGCTGGTCGCGGTGGCCATCATCGGCCCGCGCGCCTGGGTCATCGTGGTCGCCATCGCGCTGACCACCGTGCCGCGGATCGCCCGGGTGGCCCGCGGCGCCGCGCAGCCCGTCGTCGAGCGCGACTTCATCGCCTGCTCGGAAGCGATGGGCGTGCCGCGCTGGCGGATCGTCGGGGCCGAACTGCTGCCCAACACACTGGGCCCGCTGATGGTGGAGGCCAGCCTGCGGGTGACCTACAACATCGCGGTGGTCGCCGCGCTGGCGTTCCTCGGGCTCGCGCCCGATCCGAACGGCGCGAACTGGGGCACCATGATCCAGGAGAACGAGATCGTGCTCGCGGTCCAGCCCTGGGGCACGCTCGCGCCGATCATCGCGATCGCGCTGCTGACGATGGGAACCGGCTTGATAGGCGACGGCATCGCGCGGACAGCGGCCGGCATCGACCGGGCCCGGGGCGAGGAATGAGCACCCCAGGGGCGGGCGGGCACCGCGGTCGCCGTACCAGGACCTTGCAGATTGCGATCGAGTCCACCGGCACCCCGGTGGTCAGCGACGTGTCGTTCACGATCGCGCCCGGGGAGATCTTCGGCGTGGTCGGCGAGTCCGGGTCCGGCAAGACCACGGTGGGCCTGGCGCTGCTCGGCCACGCCCGGCGGGGCCTGCGGATCGCGGGCGGGTCGGTGCGGCTGGGCGAGCAGAGCATCCTGGATCTCAGCGAGGAGCAGCTGCGGCGGCTGCGCGGGACGCTGGTCTCCTACGTCCCGCAGGACCCGGCGTCGTCGCTGAACCCGGCGCTGCGGATCGGCCTCCAGCTGCGGGAGGTGATCGAGGCGCACACGACGCTGGCCGGCCGGGCCGTCGATGACCGGGTGGCGGAGATGATGGCCGAGGTCGCGCTGCCCGTCGACCGCGCCTTCCTGCGCCGCTACCCGCACGAGCTGTCCGGCGGCCAGCAGCAGCGGGTCGGGCTGGCGATGGCCTTCGCCAACCGGCCCCGGCTCATCGTGCTGGACGAGCCGACCACCGGCCTGGACGTCACGACGCAGGCGCACGTCCTGTCCACCGTCCGCGACCTGGCCGAGCTGCACAAGGTCGCCGCCCTGTACGTGAGCCACGACCTGGCCGTGGTCGCCACGCTGGCCCGCCGGGTCGCGGTCATGTACGCCGGGCGGGTGGTGGAGATCGGCACCGCGGACCAGCTGTTCCGGTCGGCGGGCCACCCCTACACGCGGCGGCTGATCGGCGCGATCCCCCGGCTGACCGGGGGCCGCTCGCTGGTCGGCATCCCCGGCCGGGCGGCGTCCCCCGGCCGGCGGCCGCCCGGCTGCGCCTTCGCGCCGCGCTGCAGCCTGCGCGTCGAGCAGTGCGAGACGGCGATGCCGCCGCTCCGGGTGGTCGGCCCTGACCATGAGGTCCGCTGCATCCGCGCCGCCGAGGTGCTGTCCGGGGAGCAGAGCCGGGCCGGCGAACCGGTGACCATGCCGTCGGCGAACGGCGGTGAGCACCCCGCGCTGCGGCTGACCGGGGTCACCGCCTCGTATGGCCGCACGGAGATCCTGCACTCGGTCAGCCTGAGCGTGGCGGCGCACGAGTGCGTGGCGCTGGTGGGTGAGTCAGGCTCCGGCAAGACGACCGTGGCCAGGTCGATCGCGGGCCTGCACCACAACTGGACGGGCTCCATCGCGCTGAGCGGCACCGAGCTGCGGCGGGCCGCACGCCAGCGCAGCGGGGAAGAACGGCGGCGCATCAACTACATCTTCCAGAACCCCTACGGCTCGCTGAACCCCCGGCAGACGATCGGCCAGATCGTCGGGCAGCCGCTGCGGGTCTTCGGCATCGCCAGCGGCCGCGAGGCCGACCGGCGGATCGGGGAGATGCTGGAGCGGGTCTCGCTGACGGCCGGCTACGCCCGGCGCTACCCGGACCAGCTGTCCGGCGGCGAGCGGCAGCGGGTGGCCATCGCCCGGGCCCTGGTGGCCGACCCCACGGTGCTGATCTGCGACGAGGTGACCTCGGCGCTGGACGTCAGCGTGCAGGCCGCGATCGTGGAGCTGCTCGGCAGCCTGCAGCGGGACCTGGGCCTGGCGATGCTCTTCATCACCCACAACCTGCCGCTGGTGCGGTCCATCGCCCAGCGCGTGCTGGTGATGAGCCAGGGTGTCATCGTCGAGGAGGGCGACACCGGGCAGGTGCTCACCGACCCGCGCGACCCGTACACGCGCCAGCTGCTCGCCGACACCCCCTCGCTGGAGGTCGCCGCCTCCGAAGCCGGCCTCGGGGGGCCGCCAGCGGACGTCGCCGGTGACTGACAGCCGGCCCGCGGACCGGCGCCCGGACATCCTGATCGTCATGGCGGACCAGCTGACGCCGTCCGCCCTGCCCTTCCACGGCAACCCGGTCACCCGGGCGCCGGCGCTGTCCTGGCTGGCGGAATCCGGGGTGGTGTTCGATGCGGCCTACAGCGCCAGCCCGCTGTGCTCACCGGGCCGGGCCTCGTTCCTCACCGGGCTGCTGCCCTCGCGCACCGGCGCCTACGACAACGCGGCCGGGTTCGGCTCGGACATCCCCACCTTCGCCCACTACCTTCGGCGGGACGGCTACCGCACGGTGCTGTCCGGGAAGATGCACTTCTGCGGGCCTGACCAGCTGCACGGTTTCGAGGAGCGGCTCACCACCGACATCTACCCGGCGGACTACGGCTGGACGCCGGACTGGGAGCGCGACAGGGAGCGGCCCACCTGGTATCACGACATGTCCTCGGTGACCGACGCGGGCCCGTGTATCCGGTCCAACCAGCTGGACTACGACGACGAGGTGGCGTTCGCCGCCGAGCGGTCGCTGTTCGGGCACGTCCGCTCGGGCGACGAGCGCCCGTTCTGCTACGTGGTCTCGTTCAGCCACCCGCACGACCCGTTCACGATCTCGCGCCGGTGGTTCGACCTGTACCGGGACGCGGACATCCCGATGCCCGCCACCGGGCTGGACGAGATCGCCCTGCAGCCGCACGAGCGCCGGCTCCGCGAGGTCTGCGCGATGGACGGCACGCCGATCACCGAGGACATGATCCGCACGGCGCGGCAGGCCTACTACGGCGCGATCTCCTATGTCGACGATCATGTGTCCCGGCTCATCGCCCTGCTCCGGGACACCGGCCGGCTCGACCGGACCCTCATCATCGTCACCAGCGACCACGGCGAGATGCTCGGCGAGCGCGGGGCCTGGTACAAGATGAGCTTCTTCGAGGGCTCGGCCCGGGTGCCGCTGATCTTCCGCGCGCCCGCGCTGTTCCGGCCGGCCCGGGTAGCGGCCGCGGTGTCCACGATGGACCTGCTGCCCACCCTGGCGGCCCTGGTCCATGACGGTGCGCCGGCCGGCCTGGCCGGCCCGCTGGACGGCCGGAGCCTGCTGCCGCATCTGACCGGGGCGCCGGACCGCGACGAGACGGTGGCGGAGTACCTCGCCGAGGGGGCGATCGCGCCGATCGTCATGATCCGCCGGGGGCCGCACAAGTTCGTGCACTCCCCGGCCGACCCGGACCAGCTCTACGACCTCGCGGCCGACCCGCACGAGCGGGTCAATCTGGCCGGGGATGCGGCCTTCGCCGGGCTGGCCGGGCAGTTCCGGCGGGAGGTCGCCGAGCGGTGGGACCTGGCGGAACTGGACCGCGAGGTCCGGCGCAGCCAGCGGCGGCGGATCGCGGTCAGCGCGGCGCTGGCCACCGGATCCCAGACCTCGTGGGACTACGCGCCGCCGTACGATGCGTCGCGGCAGTACATCCGGCGGCACATGGACCTGGCTGACCTGGAGCGGATGGCCCGCTACCCGCAGCCCGGGCACCCGGTGCCCTGAGCCTGAAGGCCGGCCGGGGAGCCCGGCGGCTCATCCGGCGGGTGCCGTGGCGGTGAGGCGGCGGTACTTCTGCGCGAGCTCGGTGCGGCTGGTTGTGCTGGTCTTGCGGAGCATGCTGGAGATATGCGCGCTGACCGTCTTCTCGCTGATGACGAGGGCGCGGGCGATCTCACGGTAGGTGTATCCGGCGACGACGAGCCGGAGGATCTCGTTCTCGCGAGCGGTCAGCCCGGGGAGGGACGGCGCTTCTTCACCGGCGGCGGAGGCGGGGCTGGCGGCGGTGCAGCGCTATCCCGGCGCTGGTGGCGAGGGCCTGGATCTGCTCCAGGAGCGGGGCGGCGCCCAGTTCGGTGGCCATGTCGTGGGCCCGCCGCAGGTGGGCCGTGCCGGCCGCCCGGTCGCTGCGCCGGGGCAGGCAGGCTTCGGCGGCCCGCCAGCGGGCGTAGGCCTCGTCCCAGGCCAGGCCGGCCGCGGCGCAGGCCTGCGCGGCCTCGGCCCAGGCCGGGACCGCTTCCGGGGTCGCGCCGGCCGCGGGCCTGCTCGGCGAGGTAGAGCGCTTGCATCGCGGCAGCATGGGCGCGTTCAGAGGGCATGGGATTGGGTTCGGCCGGGACCGTGGGGTAGGTGCCGCGGAGGTGGTCCAGCCGGCCGAGGGCGGGCTCAGCGTTCTCGCTCCGGTCCCGGAGCGCTTCGGCCTGGTCGGCGGCGGCCCGGGCCGCGGTCGGCAGCAGCCGCTCGACCAGGTCCGCCCGCTGCTGGAGCCCGGCCAGGGCGACGGTGAAGGCCTGCTCGGTATCGCCCTGGGCGACCGCCACCTCGGCGCGTACCGAGTCGAACGAGAGCCCGAGGAACCCGGACTGCTCGGCGAACAGCTCCCCGGCTCGCGCTAGATGGCCTTCCGCTTCTGACCACCGGCCCTGCCAGGCCGCCAGCCGGGCCGCAACCAGCCGGCACACAGTGCCGCCGCCGGTCCCGGGCGGGGCGCCCAGCGCGACCCGCAGACGCTGCTCGCACGCCTGCCATTCGCCCAGGAACAGCAGCGCTTCCGCCTCAAACGAAGCCAGCCAGGCGACGTAGGCATGCGGCCCGCCCAGGGACACGAGCTCCTCGCGTCCCTGCCGATGACCTCGATCCAGTCGCGGCTGATGATGCCATCGTGGGCCTGGGCGGCCCAGACCGTCGCGTGGACGAAGGCGTAGTAGTCCCGGGCCTGCGCCGCCGCCGACTGAGCGAGCCGGCCGTCCTGGACCGGGTCACCGTCATAGGGCCGGGCCCCGGAATCCATGAGCCAGGCCTGGATCTTGGCGGCGAGCGCGTAGGACAGCGCCGGCGCACTGCCGCTGGCCCGGGCAAGAGCAACCGCCTCGGCGGCACGGGCGGCCCCGGACGGCTGGCCACGCCAGATCTCGACTCTGGCCATCCCGGCCATCGCCAGGGCGTACTGCGGGCTTTCCGGATGACGGCACGCCAGCCGCAGGGCCCGGCTGATGTCTTCGGTGGCGGCGAATTCCTGGCCGGTGTCCTGCCGCAGCCACATCCGCCGCACCAGCAGGTCGATTACCCGCAGCGGATCTGCGGCGGGGTCCAGCCGTTCCAGCAGCCCGTCGATCGCGCCGAGCTCGGCTTCCTGCGCCCCGGCCCGTTCGGCGACGGCGCGGATCCGCTGCAGGACCGCGGTCCGGTCCGCCTCCGGGGCCCCGGCGGCCGGCGGCAGGTCCAGGGCCTGGCGCAGCAGCCGGAGCGCTTCCGCGGCGCCGCCCGCTGCTTCCGCGGCATCGGCGCCGCGGAGGGCCCAGCCGAACGCGTTCGGCAGGTCTCCCGCCTTCATGCAGTGATCGGCGAGGGCGACCGCGGACCCGGCGTCCGGCGTGCCCGCCGCAGCTATCCGCCGGGTCAGGGCGAGCGCGAACCCGGCGTGCCAGGCCCGCGCTTCCTCCGGCGGCAGGTCCGCCTCGAGGACCTCGGCCAGCAGCGGGTGGGCGAACCAGTACGTGCCGTCCTGGTCCCCGACCAGGACGCCGGCCTGGACCGCCTCGCGCAGCGCGGGCGTGACGTCCAGGTGCGGGAGCAGCCCGGCCGCGACCTCCCGCAGGACGTCCGCCTGCTGCGGCCGCCCGGCGACGGCGACCAGGCGGGTCAGCTCCCGTGCTGGCTCCGACAGCCCGAACCAGGTGCGGGCAACCGCCTCGCGCAGCTGGCCGGGCAGGCCCGGCGGCAGGCTCCTCGCGTTCGCGGGCAGGTCCCTGGCCAGCAGCGTGGCCAGATAGGCGTTCCCCTGCGACCGGGCGAACACGTCGTCGATCAGGGACTCGTGCGGCGGCCCGCCCAGCCGGCCGGCCAGCAGCTGCCCGGTCGCGACCCGGTCCAGCGGGGCCAGCCGCAGCTCCCGCACCCGGGGCAGGCGGCGCACGTCGGCCAGCCAGCGCCGCAGGTCGTACCGGCTGGTCTCGCCCTCGCGGATCGTGGTCAGGACCGCCAGCCGCCGCCACTGCGGCCCGGCGAGCAGGAACATGAGCACGTCCAGGGAACTCTGGTCGGCCCACTGGAGATCGTCGACGACCAGCAGCACGGGCTGCCGGGCGCACAGCTCGCTCAGCCACGCGTCGAACGCGGCCGGGGCGTCGCCGCGGCCGCCAGGTCCGGCTGCCGTAACGCCGGAGCCGGTGCGGCCTCGGTGTGGGCCCAGTCGCGGGCCGCGGCGGCCAGCGGCAGGAACGGCATGGTGGTGGACAGCAGCGGCAGGCAGGTCCCCCACAGGCAGGCGACCTCGTCCGCGGCGTCTGCGCAGGCCCGCCGGGCCAGGCTGGTCTTGCCCACCCCGGCCTCGCCCGTGACCAGCAGGCCGCCCGACCGGCCGGCCACCGCGTCGTTCACCAGGTCACGGACCTGCTCCAGATCGCCGTCCCGGCCCGCCAGCTCCGCCCGCTCTGGCCGCCTTTCCCCCGGCATGCCCCCAGTGTGCCACCGGCGGGCCCGTCGGCCCGCCGTCCGGTACTGGCCTCGTGCCCCGGATCTAAGGGTCAGCCAGGCAGAACTAAGGATCCGTCCCCGATGCCGGCCCGATGGCCCCGGCCGCAGTCTCGTGACAGCGGGTTAGGGCGCAGGACGGAGGGACGGGACATGGGCAAGGCAGTCATCAGCCTGACAACCGGGCTGGAGGATCCGGAGAAGGTCACCGTGGCTCTGCTGGTCGCGGTCGGGGCCGCGGAATCGGGCCGGCCCACGCTGATCTTCCTGACCAAGGAAGCGGTCCGCCTGGCGCTCGACGGCGTGGCCGTCGGGACCGCCTGCGCGGGCTGCCCGCCGCTGCCCGACCTGATGGCCAGGTACGTGGCCGCGGGCGGCACGTTCCTGGTCTGCCCGGTCTGCTTCACCGCCAAGGGCCTGGACGACCAGCAGCTCTGATCAAGGGCGCGGCGCTGGGCGGCACCGTGCCCATGTGGGAGTGGATCGGCGACGAGGGCGCCACCACTTTCAGCTACTAGCCCGCACTTCACCAGAGGTCACTACGGAGGGAATCCGATGACCATGAACCTCAATTTCCGGCGAATCTTCGGCACCGCCAGCGCGATGGCGGTCCTGATGGGGACCGGCGCTGCTGGCCGTGGCCGCACCCGCGAGCGCGCAATCGGCACGGCCCTGGCCGCATGCAGTGGCCGCAACGGCCCAGATTGCGACGGTGTTCGATCTCAACGGCACGTACAAGGACAACGGTTCAGCCCGGCCGCGGATCACGGTTGTCAACGACATCCTGACGGTCGACCTGTCGTCTCAGAACCGGCCCCCGGCGACGGCCTGATCTTCGACGACCATACGATCCTGGTGATCTTCCCCGACGTCAGTGCGTGGTTCCGCGGGACCCTGGTGGCACCGGGAACGATCCTCTGGTCCAACAACACGATCTGGCAGAAGCTCCCTTACCGTGCCTGACGTGATAGGTGAGTCGGCGAAGGACGCCGTGGCGATTCTGAATGCCGCGGGCTTCACCGCGAAGACCAAGCATGGGGCCATCCTGTGGCAGCTGCCAGCCCTGGCGTCGTCGATCCAGCAGCCCCGGCGGCCGGGACGCAGGCGGATCCTGGCTCCCAGGTCCCATCACGTCGTCGAACTGCTAGCGACGTCGACTGAGACCGGGCCTGCCCGCCGGGCGGGCCGGTTCTCTGCGGTCACGCCGGTGTATCTGCGGCGGGTGGCCTGGCTCTGTGCGGGCATCGGTCCGGCCAGCGAAGAGGGGAACCGGCCATGTGCAAGTGCAGTCAGGGCACGATGATCAGATCTCGGTGACGAGCGGAGCCGGCGTCTTATCTCGCACGCCGTCGCCGCGGCAGGATCGCAGGTGGCGTACACCCGGGCGGCCAGCGCCGCGCTGCGGGCCCGGGTGCTGATCGGCGGCGGCGCGGGCCGGGAGAGCGACTGGGCGGCCGAGCAGCACGCCGCCGCACGGGCCGCCAGCCTGCGGCAGGTCAGCCTGGCGCTGGCCGACTTCACCGCGGCCGCGAGCCCGGACGAGATCTCCCGCGCAGACGGCTTCATCGCCGCCGGGACGGTCCGGGACCTGACCGCGCGGGCGCGGCACCAGGCCATCGCCACCATGCTCGACTCGGGCATCTCCGCGGCCCATGCGGAGGAGGCGCTGGGCGTGCTGATGGAGCGGACCGGGCAGGTCGAGGCGCTGGGCTCGGTGGACGAGCTGACCCGCTACCTGGACGGGCACGTGCAGCGGCTGGCCGACGGGCCGCGGGCCACCGCGGAGCTGCCGTCCAGCCTGTGCCTGCTGATCCTGATCCTGACCAGCCTGTTCGTCCTGCTCGTGCTGATCGCCGCGCTGGTCTGCGCGTTCAGCTTCGGGACCAACTGCGACGACATCCTGAACCAGCTCATCGCCCAGGCCTGCCGCGGCTCGGCGGGCTGACGTCACGCCGGCCCGCAGCAGGTCCCGCCTTCACCCGACGGCGGTCAGCCGCCACCAGGCCTGGCCGTCGCCCATCAGGACCGGCCGCTCGAGCACCTCGTCGCGGCGCAGCCCGGGCAGCACCGCATAGTGGATCGAGCCCGGCACCGAGACCAGGGCGAGCACCCGCCACAGGGCCCTGGCGTAGCCCTCGGCCAGGAGCGGGTCATCCCACTCGTAGAGGCCGCGGTAGCGGCCCCGGTCGTCGTGGGCCAGCCAGAGCTTGGACACGAACCCGGGGAAGCCGGCGAAGAGCGGGGTGTTGAGCAGGCTCTCCCGGCGGAACGCGGCGTGCCCCCAGCCGCGCACGGCCCGCAGCCGGAACTCCACGACGAGCACGCACGGGTCCCGTGTCGGGCCCCGCTCGGCGACGGTCTCCCGGAACACCCGGGCCGACGTGCCGTCGGCGAAACGCACCACCGTCCCCACCCGCTGGGCGGGCATGTGCAGGCGGCCCTGCCAGAGCAGCCGCGCCGTACGGGCGAAACAGCGGGTCAGCGCCCGCAGCGCGGCCGGTCCCGGCAGCGGCGGGCGCTCGCTGGTAACGTTCATCTCTCCTCCCGCCGTGCCGCGATCAGGGCACGGCACCCTGCGGAGCCGCGGCCCGGGGTCACCGCCGGTCATCCAGGGCCGCTCAGCTCAGCCTGGCCAGCCCGGGCCGCGGTCACGGGCGTTGGTTACCGGGCGGGAGGTCTTTCGTCCCGTCCTGGTAGGCCTGCACGGCCGTGGGCAGGGTGGGGAACAGCAGTTCCGGCCCGATCTTGGCGGCCAGGCCGAAGGCCTCCAGCCGGGCCAGCAGGTCCTGCTTGACCCGGGCCAGGGCGAACACGGCACCCCGGCCGGTGATGTCCTCGCGCAGCGCCGCCATCGCCTCCAGCGCGCTGAAGTCGACCTCGACGTTGGCCTCGACGTTGAGCACGAACCAGCGCAGCGGGCCCGGTGCCTGGTCCGCCGCGGCCAGGGCGCGGCGCCGGAAGTCCTCCGCGTTCGCGAAGAACAGCGGCGCGTCATAGCGGTACACCACCAGGCCGGGGATGGTCTGTGCCTCGGGGTAGTCGTCCACGTCGTGCATGCCGGCCAGGCCGGGGACGATCCCCTGTACCGCGTCGTGCGGGCGGGCCACCCGGACCAGCAGGTCGGCCACGGACAGGGCGATGGCGACCAGCACGCCGTAGAGGATGTCGAGGGCGAGCACGCCGGCGCAGGCGGCCACCGCAATCAGCAGTTCGGCCCGGCGGAAGGCGAACAGCCGCCGGAACGCCTGCACGTCGATCAGCCGGAGCGCGGCGAAGATCACGATCCCGCCGAGGGCCGCCGTCGGGAAGCGGGCCAGGACCGGGCGGGCGACCAGCAGGACGACCACCACCGAGGCGGCCGTCGCGACCGAGTACGCCCGGGTCTTGCGGCCCGCGGCGATGGCGATGGCCGTCCTGGTCCCGCTGCTGCTGACCGGGAAGCCGTGGACCAGCGACGCGCCCGCGTTCGCGACGCCGAGCGCCAGCAGCTCCCGGTTGGCCACGATGTGCTCGTCGCGGCCGGCGAATGACCGGGCCGTCACCACGTCGTCGCTGAAGCCCACGACCAGCACGGTGAAGGCAGGCAGCAGCAGTTCGCGCAGCACGTGCGGGTCCAGGGTGGGCAGCGCGACGCCCGGAAGCCGGGACGGGACCGGGCCGACCAGCCCGGCGCCGGCCGGATGGATCAGCGTCACCGCGGCGGTCGCGAGCAGCACCGCCAGCAGCGGGCCCGGCAGGCGGGGCCAGCGCCACCGCAGCAGCAGGAGGAACGCCAGGACGGACAGGGAGATCGCGAGAACCTCCGGGCGGAGGTGGCCAAGGCCGCGGGCGAACGTGCCGATCTGGGCGGCGAACACCTGACCCGTGACCGGGACCCCGGTCACGTTCTGGAGCTGGTCGGCGATCATGATCAGCGCCACCCCGGCCAGGTAGCCAACCAGCACGGGCCGCGACAGCAGATCCGCGAAGAAGCCCAGCCGGAGCAGCCAGGCCGCCACCGCCATCAGGCCGACGAGCAGGGCCAGCGTGCTGGCGAGCCCGGCGAACCTGGCCGGGTCCCCGCCGGCCAGCGGCCTGATGGCCACGACGGTCATCAGCGCGGTGGTCGCCTCCGGCCCGCAGGACACCGACTTCGACGAGCCGAACAGCGCGTAGGCGATCAGGGCCGGGAAAGCCGCCCACAGGCCGGTGACCGGGGGCAGTCCCGCGAGCCCGGCGTAGGCCATCACCTGCGGCACCAGGTAGGCCGCGACGGTGACACCGGCCAGCAGGTCACCGGCCAGCCAGGCACGGTAGCCGCGCACCGCGGCCAGCCCGGGGATCATTACCTGTTTGTACCCGCAGGCCGGCCCGGCGGGCCAGGGGCCGGGATCAGCCGGCTGACCGGCCCGGCTGGGACCGCGCGCGCTCGCCCTCGGCCGGCCCGGCGGGCAGCGCGAACACCGCCTGGCCGATGGCGAGGACGCCGCGGGCGGGCAGCGGGACCGCGCCGATCACCGGGCTGACCGGCCAGCGGGCGGGCTGGCCCAGGTCAGCACCGTCCAGCGTGGCGCGCGCGTCGTCGATGAAGTACATCCGCCCGGGCATGAGCGTCCCGGTGTGCCCGCTGGGCATGGTCCCGGTCAGCCGCAGCTGGCCCATCCCCAGCGCGCCGGCCAGCCGCTCCCGGGCCCGCACCAGCGGCCGCAGCCGCCAGGTGAACGGCGGCATCGCCGCGCTCATCGCGTTGAGCAGGGCCAGGATGCGGGTGGACGTCGCGGTCAGGGTCCACTCCAGCGCGGGTGAATCCATGGTCACGCGCAGGGTCGCCGGGCCGGTCCAGTCCAGCCCGATCCGGGCGTGACCCGGTGACGTCCGCGGCCGGGCCGAAGTAGCGCGGGCAGGCGGTGTCCAGCCGCGGGCCGTCGACGTAGATCGACCAGCGGCCGGCCGGGTCGCGATGCCAGACCGCCCGGTAGGGGCCGAAGCTGCTCTCCGGGAAGACCCGCAGCACGAGCACGTGACCGGAGTCGAAGGGCAGCGCGAACACGCCCCAGCCCCGGGCGTACTCGTGCCCGGGCCACGGGGTCTGGCCCCGCGCCGCCGGGAGGTCCTGCAGCCGGGCGGACAGGCCACGGACGGTCCTGCTGGCCATGAGCGCTCCGCTCCGGCCGTACGACGCCGCCGCCATCAGTAGCTGAACGTGGTGGCGGCCTCGTCGCCGATCCAGGCCCACATCGGGACCGTGCCCTGGAGCTCGGCGCCGCCGATCAGCGTGTCCGCGCTGAGGTTCTTGGCGCTGAAGCAGATCGGGCAGACGTAGTAGCGGCCGCCCGCGGCCTCGTACCGCTTGAGCAGGTCGGCGAGCGGCGGGCAGCCCTCGCAGGCGACGCCGGTGGCGATGCCTGCGGTGGCGATCCGGACGGCTTCCTTGGTGAGGAACATGAGCGTCGGGCGGCCCGACTCGGCTGCGCCGACGGCGACCAGGAACGCGACGGTGACCTTCTCGGGGTCCTCCATGACCGGTGGTCAGGCTGATGACGGCCTTGCCTGGCATGACGTGCCTCCTTGTGCGGTGCGCCGGGCGCGGATCGCGGGGCGCCGGGGCGCGGGATCGGCCCCGTGCACAGCACGCTAGGGAGGCGGCCGCCGGATTACGTCCGGGGTTCTCCCTACAAACCGGCCTGCAGACCGACCGGGCTGAGGTTGTCCAGCAGGCCGTGCTGCATCGCGAACAGGGTGGCGGTCGAGCGGGTCGAGGCCCCGGTCTTGGCGTAGATGCGCTCGATGTGGGTCTCCGCGGTCTTGGCCGTGATGCCCAGTTCCCTGGCGACGAGCCGGGTGGAGGCGCCGCGGGCGATCAGCGTGAGCACCTCGATCTCGCGCGGGGTCAGCCCGGCCGGCCCGCTGCTCCGCTTGCCCGGGCGCTGCCCGGACGCGGCCAGCACGGCATCGACGGCGTCCGCGGCCAGGCGCCCGGCGCGGACCTCCGCGCGCAGCTGCGCCGCGGACTCCTTCGGCGACAGGGCCGGCCGGTGCGGCCGGGGCTCGCTCATGGCCCGGCAGGCGTCGGCCGCGGCCAGGATCCGGCCGGTCACCGGGATCGCCGCGCCGGACAGGCCACGGTGGTAGCCGGACCCGTCCAGGCGCTCGCTGGCCAGCGAGGCGATCGCGCCGATCCGGGCCAGCGCCGGGGGGCGCGCCAGGGCCCGTTCCGTCCAGTAGGAGCGCAGCCGCATCCGCTCGGCCTCGGTGGCGGTCAGCGGCCCGGGCTTGTCCAGGATCGACGCGGGCACCCCGTGCATGCCCAGGTCGTGCACCAGGGCGGCGCGGCGCAGCGCGGTCACCTCCCGGTCCGGCAGCCTCCACTGCCGGGCCGCCGCCGCGGCCAGGCCGGCGACACCGCGGGAGTGCCCGGCCCGGTACGCGGACCGCAGGTCGGTGAAGTCGGCCAGCGCCTCCAGCGCCGCGTCGAGTTCCGCCTCGGTCAGCGGGCGGCGCAGCCCCGGCTCGGCCTCGATCAGCGCCGTGGCCTCGGCCATCGCGTCCATGTCGGCCAGCACGTCGCGGGCGTCCGCGCAGAACAGGTCCACCATCGCCGGGTCGAACTGGCTGCCCCGCCGGGCCCTGGCCACCTCGACGGCGGCGTCCACGCCGCCCGCCCGGTGGTAGACCTCGACGGTGTCGGCGAGGTGGAACAGCCGCACCGGGGTGGCGATCTCCTCGCCCCCGACGCCGTCCGGCACCCCCTTGGCGTCCCAGCGGGTGAACACCTGCCGGAGCGGCTGGCAGACCTCGTCGGGGAGCCCGAGCCGCCGGGCCATCTGGGTGGTGGACAGGCAGTGCGCCATCAGCCCCCGCTCGACCGCGCGGCCGCCGGTCAGCACCAGGTTGGCGGCCAGGCTGCAGCCGGTGCAGGAACGGGCCGCCCGCGCCGGCGTGGCTCAGCGCGAACCCCATCATGGGCAGGCCGGCGAAGTCCACCTGGTAGCTGTCGGCCCGGAACGCGATGTCGTCGCCGAACCAGGCCGCCACCTCGGTGGAATCGGCCACGCAGCCCACCCAGGCCAGCATCATCACGTAGTACAGCGAGGCCCGTGCCTCGGCGCCCAGGCCCAGCCGGTCCCCCAGCCGCCCGGCGATCAGCCAGGACCGCAGCACGTGCTCCATCGGCTGGCCCAGCCCCAGGTCGGTGGTCAGCGAGAAGGCGGCCAGCAGCTCAGCCAGCCGCAGCCCCGAATCCCGGTCACCGTCCTCCACACGATCATGCTAGAAGCTCCGGCGGCTCCTGCTGCAGCACGTGTCGTGGACATCAGGCCCTGACGGCGGCGACCGCACGGCCGCGGGCCAGCCGGGAGGGACCTCTCCCGGCGGCCCGCGGTGGGCCCGGCGTACCCGTCGCCCTTCCGGCCAAACAGCGCAGGCAACCGGGCGACACGGGTCTCACGGCGGGGCAGCGTTTCGTCACCGTCCTGCGCCAGCTGGAGAAATGATGGCGGGATGGATGCACCAGGTGGCTGGCGCAATCTGGGTGAGCAGCCGGTCGTGGAGACGCCGTGGTTCCGGCTGCGCCGGGCCAGGGTCGAGCTGCCCGGCGGGCGGCAGCTGGATCACTACCTGCTCCGGCTGCCGCCGCTGACCATGACGGCGATGCTCGACGAGCAGGACCGGGTGCTGCTGCTGTGGCGGCACCGGTTCATCCCGGGCAACCGGGGCTGGGAGCTGCCGTCCGGGATCGCCGGGCTGGACGCGGACCGGGCCGACCTGGCGGGCCTGGCGGCCACCGCGTCCCGGCAGGCGCTGGCCGAGACCGGCTGGGCGGCGGTGGCGCCGCGGCCGCTGCTGACGCTGCAGCAGAACGGCGGCCTGGCCGATTCTGCGGTGCACATCTTCGTCACCCGCGAGGCGGTCTACCGCGGGCCGCCGGAGGCGGACTTCGAGGCCGAGCGGATCGAGTGGGTGCCGGTTGCCGATGCGGCTGAGCTCATCGCGAGCGGGCAGGTCAGGGACGCCAGCACGGCCGCGGCGCTGCTGTGGCTGGCCCGTGGTTAAGGTGCGGTGGCCGCGAGTTCCGTGAAGCGGCCGATGACCTGGTCCCAGCCCGAGTTGTAGCCCTCGCGCGCGGACGCCGCGTCGGGGCGGTGCTCCCAGCCGGAGTGGACCAGCAGGACCACGGTGCGGCCGGGCTCGTCTTCGGTGAACGTCACCTCGACGCGTGTGGCCTGCGCCACGGGCGTCCCGGCGTGCCAGGTGAAGGCGACGCGGTGCGGCGGCTCCCAGCCGGTGACGGTTCCCCAGACCGACGTGGTGCCGTCCGAGAGGGTCTCGACGATCTGGCCGCCGGGGCCTTCGCCGAACGTGACGCCGGCCGCCTGCTCGACGCCGACCGAGTGCGTGGCCAGCGGCCACCACTCGTGGATGTGCCTGGTGAACAGCTCGAAGGCCCGCGGCGGGGCAGCCGGGACGGTGACCGTTTTGCGGACTGGCTCGATCGAGGTCAGGTTGGCAGGCATGGCACGTTCCCCCTATTCGTGCGGCGGCCGCGGCTCGCGGCCGTCGCTGTCGTCGCGGACCCGCTGCGCGTAGCGGTCCAGGGCGGCGTCCCAGAAGCCGTCCAGCCAGGTCCTCAGCTCGCTGAGCCCGGCCGGGTCCAGCCGGTACACGTTGCGGGTGCCGAGTTCGTCGTAGGCGACCAGGCCGCTGCGCCGCAGGACCGAGAGATGCTGGGAGACCGCGGGCCGGCTGACCGGCATGGCCGCCGCCAGCTCGCCCACTGACAGGGGGCCCAACCGGAGCCGGTGCACGATCTGGCGCCGGGTCCGGTCCCCCAGAGCCTCCAGCACGGCTTCGTAAGTCTCCACGAACGGTAAGTTCTCACGAACCAAAGCTCCCGTCAAGGCACCGCAGCCCGTAATCTTCGCGCCGGGGACGAGGGCGGCGTCAGGCCAGGTCGCCGAGGGCGGCGGTGAGGGCGCCGGCGAACTGGTCAGCGTGTTCTTCGCGCCAGACCAGGGGCGGGCGGATCTTGAGGACCGTGCCGGCTGGGCCGGTCCGGCCGGCGAGGACGCGGTGGCCGGCCAGCGCGTCGAGCACGGCGCGGGCGAAGGGGCGGGCTTCGGGGTCGTTGGGGGTGCCCTGGGGCCGGCCAGCATGTCGATGCCAGCCAGGAGGCCGGTGCCGCGGACCTCGCCGAGGCGGTCGTCCTGCGCGGCCACAGCACGCAGGCGGTTGCGCAGGTGTTCGCCGACGCGGGCGGCCTGGGCGGGGAGGGACTCCTGTTCCAGGACGTCGAGGACGGCGAGGCTCGCGGCGGCGGCGGCCGGGCTAGCCGCGAAGGTCGAGAAGTACTCGTAGTCGCGGGCCAGGCTGTCGGCGATCTCGCGGCGGGTGATCAGCGCGCCGATGGGGTAGCCGGCGCCCATCGGCTTGCCGAGGGCCACGAAATCCGGGGTGATGCCGGCCAGGGCGAACCGCCAGAAGGCCGGCCCGACACGGCCGAAGCCGGACTGCACCTCGTCGGCGAGGAACAGCGCGCCCGCGTGGTGAGCGCCGTCGACCAGGCCCGCGAGGAATTCCGCCGGGGCGTTGAGGATCCCTTCGCTGGTGAAGCCCGGGTCGGCCAGCACGAGCGCGGCTTTGTCGCCTGCCGCGGCCAGATCCGCGGCGGCGGCCGCGACCCGGCCGGACGCGGTCTGCCGGCCGGTGCCGCCGTCGGCGGTCCGGGGCGCGGCGAACGTGCCGACGTGCGCGGGGCGGTAGCCGGGGGGCCACTCGTTGGAGCTCAGGTCAGTCGTCCACTTGGACGATCCGTGGTAGGCGTGCTCGGCGATGATGGCCGCGTTCCCGCCGGTGCAGGCGGTGGCCATCCGCCAGGCGAGCTCGTTGGCCTCGGTGCCCGAGGTAGTGAACAGGATCGTGTCGAGGCCGTCCGGCATCGTGGCCAGCAGCCGCTCGGCGAGCTCGACGATGCCCTCGTGCAGATACCGGGAGTGGGTGTTGAGCAGGGCGTTCTGCCGGTTCACGGACTGCACCACGGTGGGATGGGCGTGCCCGACGACCGCGACGTTGTTGTAGGCGTCGAGATACCGGGTGCCGTCGGCGGCGAACAGCCACGGCCCTTCGCCGCGGACGATCTCCAGTGGCCGGGAGTAGAACAGCGGGCTCAGCGGGCCGCCGGTGACCCGGCGGCGGCGCTCGAGCAGAGTTCCTGAGGCGTCCTGGCCCGTGGTAGCTGCCGCGCTGCCGCGGGCGCCGGGCCCGCCGGTCCTGGCGGTGCCGGCCAGGAGGTGCAGCCGGCTGGTGACTTCCCCGGGACCGAGGTCGAGCAGCTCCGGCAGGACGCGCCGGGCCCCTGCCTCGTACTGGCCGACGTAGGCGCGGTTGTCCGGGTAGGCGGTGGAGAGCCGGTGCGAGATGGCCAGCGTCAGCCCGAGCCGGGCGACGACGAGGTCGCCAATGACCTCGACCTCCGGCGGGGTGAGCGGGCGGTGCCGCTGGTAGCCAGCAAGCACCGCGGCCGCGAGCTCCCAGGTGCCAATGGGCTGCTGGCCCGGGGTGTTGCGCAGGATCGCGGTGAGGGCGACCGCGAGATCGCACACGTGAGCCGTATGGTGCATGTCGCCGAAGTCGATGAGCCCGGTGACGCCGCCCGGGCCGACCAGGATGTTCGTCAGCGTGATGTCGGCATGGTTGAGCCCGGCGGGGAGCGCGCCGGTCGCCTCGGCGGCGGCTGTTAGCCGCGGCAGGACCCCGGCGAGCCGCGGGCCCAGGTCGCCGATGGCATCCAGCACGCCAGGACCGCCCAGCACCGCGGGGGCGCGGCGCACGTCCCAGTCGAGGGCGCGGTCGCCGGCGCGGTGGAACAGGCCCTGCAGGGCCAGGCTGGTGCGGGCGGCCAGGGACCCGATCTGCGCCGCGAGCTCGCTGGTGATGGGCTTGCCTTCCGCGGCCTGGCCCGGGAGGACGGTTATCAGCCGGGCCAGGCACGTGCGGCCGGTGGCGTCGGGGACTGGCTCGACGGTGGTCCCTGAGATTGCCGGGACCACCGTGGGGATCGGCAGATCGGGTGACGTCCGCAGGGCGTGGGCCATCGCCGTGTTTTCCATGTCGACGACGGCGGGGTCCTCGGCGGGGTTGGAGATCTTGAGGACATAGCGGCTGTCGACGAGGAGGTTGAGGTCGCGTTCGCTGGCGAGGGGGGTGACCGTCGCGGCAGTGAGTCCCCAGGTGGTCTGGAGCAGGGCGGTGATCTGGCCGGGGGGCAGGACAGGGGCGGGTGTGCCGAGGACATCACCGGGGGGTGCGGGATGAGGGGTGGTTTGGTCAGGCATTTAGGCGGGCTGCCAGAGTTCGATCCGGTTGCCCTCGGGGTCGGTGACCCAGGCGAACCGGCCGACGCCCTCCATCTCCTGTGGCTCTTCGGGTATGCCTGCGCCCTTGGCGCGCAGCTGGGCGAGCATCGCGTCCAGGTCGCGGACCCGGAAGTTGAGCATCGTCTGCTGGGAGGGGGACCCGAAGTAATCGGTGCCGGACTCGAACGTCGCGAACACCGTCGGGCCGTCTCCCTGTTGCCACACGCCGTGCTCGTCGGCGTCCAGGCCCAGGCAGTCGCGATACCAGGCGCTCAGGGCCGCAGGGTCGGCGGCCCGCAGGAAGTACCCACCTATCCCAAGCACACGTTCCACGCAGCTATCTTGCCAGGACGGCGGTGCTGGGAAGGGCTGGTTGTGACTCCTGAGGCAGCGATGGTGGCGGCACTGGACGGCGAGGCGGAGGTCGTCGCGTTTGCCCGCGAGAACCTGCTCGGGGGCGGCGGCCTGGGGGCGCTGCGGAGCGATTGCTATCCGGTGGATGCGGTCCTGCGGGTGCATGCTGAGCTGGCGGGATCGGCGGTGGCGGGCCGGCTGGAAGAAGGCGTGGCCGCCTGCCTGAGTGACCCGGATCCGCTGGTGCGCTCGCAGGCACTGGTGTTCTTCCGGGTGCGGCCGTGCCCGGCGGGCGAACGGCGGATCCGGGAGCTGGTGGCCGGGGACCGGGTGCTGTTCCGCGGGGTGCCCGATCCGCTTCAGCCTGGCACGGACCTGGAACGGCAGCTTCTGGAGCTGCATGAGCCGGGCTAGGCTCGCCGGTTTTGCCCGGATATGCCGCGCGAAGATCACGATCTGGCTACCATGCTGGGTGATCGTGGTAGCTGCGGGGCAGCGGTTATCGCGGCGCTGCCTGCGGGCGGCCTGCGCTAACCAGGTGGCTGCTGGAACTTCGCTCCCGGCGACACGAGGTGGCCTAGATGCCCGGCAGGCAATCCGCACGGCAGCACTCCCGTCTGTCCGCGAGCCTGGCCCGCTGGACCGGGCTCACGATGGCCGTCCTGGCCGTCGTGGCCAGTGTGGCCTCCGCCGGCTTCTTCCTGAGCCGCACCGCCCACGGGCCGGTGCAGACCGAAGGGGCCGCCTTCGCCCCGGCCAGCTGCCCGCCGGGCGAGCAGACGAAGGCCGGATCGTGTGAGCCCAGGAAGGTCGGCCGTAAGGTCGCGCAGACCGGCCTGGGCACCGGGATCGGCTCGCCGCCCCGGTCCAGGGCACGCGCCGCCCACCACCGCGGCCGGCACCCGGCCTCGCCGTCACCCACCCCGACGCCGTCGTCACCGGCGCCGTCCAGCCCGGCTCAGCCCTCCCCCACGCCCACGCCCACACCTACGCAGAGCTCCCCGCAGCCGTCGCCGGCGCCCGCCCCGCAGGGGGACGCGGCCGCGCAGGTGCTCGCGCTGATCAACCAGGCTCGGGCCCAGGCCGGGCTGCCGGCCTACTCGCTCAGCAGCGGCCTGGGCACCAGCTCCGCCCGGCACAACGCGGTCATGGCCGGGGGCTGCGGGCTGTCCCATCAGTGCCCGGGCGAGCCGTCGCTCGGCCAGCGCGAGACCAACGCGGGCGTGCAGTGGACCGCGGCCGGGGAGAACATCGGCGAGGGCGGCCCGGTGGCCGACAGCTCGTCGGCGATCGCCCAGATGGCGACCCGGATCACCCAGTCCATGCTCGACGAGCAGCCGCCCAGCGATGGCCACCGGGAGAACATCCTGAGCCGGACGTTCCGGTTCATCGGGATCACCGTCACCCGGGACAGCCACGGCACGGTCTGGATGACCCAGGACTTCTCCAACTAGCGCGCCGCCCGGCGCGGGTTAGCTGTCCGGGGTGAACGGGGGAAGCAGGCCGCGCCTGGTCAGCTCGCTGTTGATGCCGTCGGTGATGTTCATCGCCTCGATCGCGGGCTGGAGCGAAAAACCCAGCTGCCCATCCGGCGGCGGGGAAAAGGCCATGCCCAGCAGCTCGACCAGCAGACGGTAGGCCCGGTCGCTGGTGTCCAGCAGGTTCTGCTCGGAGTCGTCAGCCGCCTCGCGCCGGGTCGCCCGCACGACCTTGCCGGACGGCACACCGCCGAGCGGGTCACGGTAGCCCGCCAGCTCGGCAGGATAGCCCTGGCCGTCCTCGATCACACCCTTGATCCGGGTGAGCAGGTCGCCGCTGAACACCGGCGCGGTGGTGACCGCCGGCACCAGCCGGGCGTACCGCTCCCCGATGGCCCGGCCGATCGCCACTTCACGCGGGACGATGTCGATGAACTGCTCCGGGGTGAGCGGGGCCAGCGAGATCTCCGGCACCGAGTCACTGCTGATGCTGGCGGCCCGGCCGGTCTCCCCCGGGCGGCCCGCGGCCAGCAGCACGTCGTTGAGCCGCTTGAGCCGGAACATCTCGCCCAGCGCGATGCTGCTGGCCGTCTGGGCCAGCCCGGCCGCCTGGTCGTTGATCGGGCCGAACTGGTCGTCCGGCAGGTCGCGGCCGGCAGCGCCCTGGATGGTCAGCGCCTCGACAAGAACGGCATGGCAGACCTTCGTCAGGAAGTCCAGCTCGTCGAGGACCTGATCGCTGGTCAGCGGCGCACTCGCACCGCCAGTTTCCGCTGCGGACATTTCGCCCTCCCCTTGGCGAACACGGATCGGCGCGGCACGCGCCGGCTTCTTAGTAGGGTGCCGCGCCCGCCGCGAGATACCAATGGGGACGCGAGGACCAGCAGGGCGGCGGCAGGCAGTATGGGGGTTTATGCGGGCAATCAGGGTGAGCCAGACGGGCGGGCCGGACGTACTGCAGATCGCCGACGTGCCGGACCCAGTGCCAGGACCAGGGCAGCTGCAGGTGACCGTAACCGCGGCCGGCGTCAACTTCATGGACATCTACCAGCGGGAGGGACGGCCGCCTTACCAGCCGCAGATACCCTACACGCCGGGTGCCGAGGGGGCCGGAACCGTCACCGCCGTCGGGCCCGAGGTCACCGGGTTCGCCGCCGGGGACATGGTGGTGTGGACCGGCGTGCCGGAGAGCTACGCGGAACAGGTACTGGTCCCGGCCCAGGCGGCGGTGCCGGTGCCGGACGGGATCAGCGCGGAAACCGCGGCCGCCGTGTTCCTGCAGGGGCTAACCGCTCACTACCTGTGCACCGACACGTTCCCGGTGCGCGCTGGGGACACGCTGGTCGTGCACGCGGCCGCGGGCGGGGTCGGGCTGCTGCTCACGCAGATGGTCAGGATGCGCGGCGGGACCATCGTGGCCACGACGTCGACGGCGGCCAAGGCGGATCTGGCCCGGCAGGCCGGGGCCGACCACGTCACCGGCTATGGCGAGTTCACCGCCGTGACCCGCGAGGTCACCGGCGGGGCCGGGGCATCGGCGGTATTCGACAGCGTGGGCCAGGCAACGTTCGACGACAGCCTGTCCGTGCTCCGGCCGCGCGGCACCATGGTCCTGTACGGCGCGTCCAGCGGCCCGGTGCCGCCGTTCGAGCTGCAGCGGCTCGCAGCGGGCGGGTCGCTGTTCATCACCCGTCCGACGCTGGTGCACTACATCGCGGCCCGGGACGAGCTGCTGGCCCGGGCCGCAGACCTGTTCGGCTGGATCACCGGAGGCCAGCTGGACGTCCGGATCGGCGGCCGCTACCCGCTGGCCGACGCCGCCCAGGCTCACCAGGACCTGGCCGGACGCGGCACCACCGGCAAGCTGCTGCTCACTCCGTAGCTATCGCCCCGGGTCCGCGGCCGCCCGCAGCTAGTGTGACCGGTGTTGCCGGCCGGCATTGCCGAGCTCTCGCGGGCCGAATTGGGCGACCGTCGATGGCCAGCTTCAGCAGCTCGTCCACTGGCGGACCGCGTCACAGGCCGGTGACCAGCTGCTGGCCGCCGTCGATGTCGTAGGTCGCCCCGGTCAGCGCGGTGTTGGTCATGAGGTGCACGGCCAGCGCGGCGACGTTTTCCGGCCCGACCACGCGGCGGATCGGCAGCCCGGCGCGGAGCTGGTCGCGGCGCCGGTCAAGGTCGCCGCCGAGGAGCCGCGCGGACAGCGGCGTGTCGACGAACCCGGGCGCGATCAGGTTGACCCGCACCGGCGCGACCTCCAGCGCCAGGTTGGCCACGAGAGCGGGCAGCCCGGCGGTCGCGTACCCGGCCAGGGCCAGCCCGGCCGCGCGGCGGCGGCCGCCGGTGCCGCCGGTGAACAGCAGCGAGCCGCCGGGCCGCACCCGGCCGGCGGCCGCGTGCCGGGCCACCGCCACCGGCAGGAACAGGTGGGCCTCCATGCTGCGGCGGGCCTGGCCGAAATCGATATCCGCGAGCAGCCCGTAGTACGGGGCGCCGGCGGTGACCATGACGTGGTCCACCGGTCCGGCCAGGCTGGCGAAGAACTGGTCAAGCGCGGCCAGGTCGGTGGCGTCGAAGGCGGCCGTGAGGCCCGCGCCCACCTCGGCCGCGGCGTCGGACAGCCGCCCGGGGTCGCGGCCGGTGAGCACCACGTCCGCGCCCCCGGCCCGGGCCTGGCGGGCGGTTTCCAGCCCGATGCCCGAGCTCCCGCCGATCACCACCACGGTCTGGCCGGTCAGGCCCGGCCCGTGCGGGGCGCCCCCGTCCCCGGCGTTCATCCGCCCTCCCCCCGGGCGGCGGCCCTGACCTGGGCGTGCAGCGACTTGAGCGCCGCGACGTAAATCTCGGAGAAGGTCGGGAACGGCTGGATCGTGTCGCGCAGCACGGCCAGCGGCACCCGGGCGCGGATGGCCAGCGTGGCCTGCTGCAGCCATTCGCCGGCCTCCGGGCCCAGCGCCCACGCGCCGGTCAGCCGCTCGCCGTCGGACAGCAGGGTGAGGAACCCGCGGGAGTCGGCGTAGGCGCGGGTGTAGGTCTCGGTCTTGGCCACCTCGGACAGCCGCGCGGTGGCGGTGAACGCGGCTCCGCTGGACTCGCCGGCGCCGACCGCGGCGGCCTGCGGGTCGGTGTAGACCACGTCGGGCACGGCCTCGTAGTTCGCCTCCCGCGGCTCGCCGAGGATGTTCGCGGCGGCGACCTCGCCCTGGTACTTGCCCACGTGGGTGAGCAGCCGGATGCCGGTGACGTCGCCGATCGCCCACAGCCGCTCGCCCGCGCGCATCCGGGCGTCGACCGGGACCCCCTGCGGCGCCGGGGTGATCCCCACCGTTTCCAGGCCGATCCCGGTCACCCGGGGCCGCCGCCCGGTCGCGGCCAGCAGCCTGTCGCCGCGCAGTTCCCGGCCGTCCTCCAGGACCAGCACGTAGTCCGGCCCGTCCCGCCGCGCGGAGGCCGCGCGCACGCCGGTCAGCAGCTCGATGCCGTCCCGGCGCAGCTCCTCGCCCAGCGCGTCGCCGAGCGGGGCGGGCTCGCGGGCCAGCACGTGGCTGGCCCCCTCGACCAGGGTCACCTCGCCGCCCAGGCGGCGCACCGCCTGGGCCATCTCGGCACCGACCGGGCCGCCGCCCAGGATCAGGAGCCGCCGCGGCACCTCCTTCATGCCGGTGACCTCGCGGTTGGTCCACACGCCGTCGAGCTCGCGCAGGCCGGGCACGGGCGGGATCACCGGGTCGGCTCCGTTGGCCAGGATGACGTCCCGGGCGGTGTACCTCGTGCCGTCCACCTCGACCACGCCGGTCCCGGCGAGCCGTCCCGTACCGCGCAGGAGGCCGATCCCGTTGTCCGCCAGCCAGCGCTCCTGCCCGGCGTCGGAGTAGTCCGAGACCATGAAGTCCCGCCAGGCCAGCGCGGCCGCCACGTCCACCTCGGCGTGGCCCGCGGCCTCCCGCGCCCCGTGCACCGCCTCGCCGGGCCGCAGCAGCGTCTTGGACGGAATGCAGGCGTAGTACGAGCACTCGCCGCCGGCCAGCTCGCGCTCCACCACGGCGACCCGCAGCCCGCCCTCGGCCAGCTCGCCCGCGCAGTGCTCGCCGGGCGACCCGGCGCCCAGCACGATGACGTCGTAGTCGTAGTCGCTCATGTCAGCGCCCCGGCAGCCGGGTGGTGATCTCCTGGACGAACCACTCGTTCCCGTCCGGGTCCTGGAAGGACAGGAACGAGCCGTAGCTGGTCCGGCCCGGGATCGGGCCGGTGACACGGGCGGCCCGGCCAGCGTGGTGGAAGATCCCGCCCTCGTCGTGGAACACCTCGCTGACCGGCGCGCCGTGGCTGGCCAGCTCGGCCCGGGCGGCCTCGATGTCGTCCACGACCAGCTGCAGGCCCTGGGTGGAGCCGGGCGCGGCGGTGGTCAGGCCGGTGCCGAAGATCACCGAGCAGGCGGAGCCGGGCGGGGTGAGCTGCACGACGCGGAAATCGGGAGTCGTGGTCAGGTCGGCGTCCAGCCGCCAGCCCAGGGACTGGTAGAAATCCAGCGCCCGGTCGACGTCCGACACCGGTATGACGACGACCTCGAGCCTCATATCCACGTCCGCTTCTCCTTCAGGTTGGTGATCCTGTTCCTACGATCGCGCATCGGGCGGGGCTCTGCTAGCCGCTCGCGGAGGGCCGGCTCCGCTGGCCGGCGCTGTCAGGGGGCGCTGGCCTGCTGCGCGGCGGCGGCCATGGCGGGCAGCAGGCCCTGCGCGATCGCCAGGTCGCCGTCCAGCGGGCGGTCGCTGGTGCCGGCCGGCAGCGCGGCCGCGGCACGCGCGAAGGCCGCGGCCAGCGGACCGCCACCCGGCCCTCCGCCGCCCGCCCCCGCGCCGCTCAGGCGGAGCGCGCGGACCGCCGCGATCAGCTCGCAGGCCAGCACGATCCGGTAGGCCGGGACGATGTCCGTGGTCGCCCGGGCCGACTGGGTGGAGAACCCGGCGTGCTCCTCCACCCCGCGGGACAGCACCGCGCTGCCCAGCGCGGCGGGCGCGGCCAGCCGCCGGATGTCGGCGATGGCCGACTGGCTGACGTACTCCAGGATCATCACGCCGGAACTCGGCGGCGGGTCGGTGGCCAGGAACGGCGCCAGCCCGGTGAACGCGGGCTCGACCAGCGTGCCGAGCCGGGCCGCGGACAGCGCCGCGGTCTGGAACACCGCCGCGCGCACCGCGTCCAGGGCCAGCCCGGTGTAGGCGGTGTGGAAGTTGCCGTTGTGCCAGACGGCCTGGCCGGCCACGTCGATCAGCGGGTTCTCCGCGGCCGCGTTCAGGTCAGTGGTCACGGTCTGCACGGCGCGGCCGACCGCGTCCACCGCGGGCCCGTGCACCTGCGGCAGCGCCCGGTAGCCGTATGGGTCCTGGACCCGGGCGGCGGGCCGGGCCGGGCCGGCCAGCAGCCCGCGCAGCACCGCGGCCACCGCCTGCTGGCCCGGGTAGCGCCGGGCGGCGTGCACCGGCGCGCCGTACGGCTCCGTGGAGGCCGCCACGGCCAGGTGCGACAGCGCGGCCACGGTCACCGCGGCCCGCAGCAGCCCGCCCAGGTCCGAGCAGGCCAGCGCGGCCTCGCCAAGCGTGGCCGCGTTGCTGGACAGGAAGGCGAGGGCGTCGGCGGAGGCCAGCGCGAACCGTGGCGGGTCCGGCGGCTGCGGCACCCAGGCCCGCTCGCCGAGCAGGCACAGCGCGGCCGCGGCCAGCCCGGTCAGGTCCCCGGTGCCGATGGCGCCCCACGCCGGAACCGGGACGGACAGCCCGGCGTTGACCGCGCTGACCAGCGGGCCGAGCACACCGGGGTCCACGCCCGAGCCGCCGGCCGCGATCTGGTTGATCCGGACCACCAGCATGGCCCGGCTCAGCTCCGGGGCGATCAGCGGGCCGCCGCCGCCCGCGTGGCTGCGCAGCAGCCGCAGGCCGTGCCCGGCGGCGTCGGCCCCGGCCACCGGCGTGTCCCGGTTCGCGCCGACCCCGGTGGTCCGGCCGTAGACCTCGCGCCGCGCGGTGGCATAACGTGCCACTTCAGCCGCCGCAGCAGCCCGCGAAAGACCTTCACGGGATACGGTGACCGTCCGCTGGCCCCGGGCCGCAGCCGCGACATCGTCGCACGTGAGCCCCTGTCCGCCGAGCACCAGGGCGGGCTGCTCCGCGTGTGTCACCGGACTGCTCCCCCCACCACGCCGGGCCCGCCGGTTCTGTACCCGGCGGCCTGCCGTTTGCCCGGGCGCTATCGCGCACCGTACTGAAGAGACATAGCACGAGATGCGGGGTAATGCCCTATTACGCCGGGGTGCAGAACCCCGGACGGCCGAATTCGGGATCGTTATCCGCAGCTATAACCGGCGGCCGAACCGCAAAAACAGCGGACCGGCGGGATACTTCCCCCGATAACACGCCCAGCAGTTTCCGCCTCGCCTGGTAACGCATTGGGCCAGGTAGCGCGCGCGCGGCCAGGCGGCCCCGGCCCCGCCCTGCGCAGCACACCGGGTTAACGGCAGCACACACAGGGTTGCACACCGGTGCTATGCAGCGGAAAATTCTGCCGCCGGAAGCCGTCCGCCGGGCGGCCGCCGCAACAGGGCCTGCGGCCCCGCTGCCCACATCGCCGGCCGGCAGGCTGCATAATACTTCACATGCGTTTGTCCGCACGTGCCGACTATGCCCTGCGGGCTGCCATCGAGCTGGCGGCCGCCGGGGGCGGTCACGTCACGGCTGATCAGCTGGCCCGCACGCAGGGAATCCCGGGCAAGTTCCTCGAGGCGATCCTGACCCAGCTGCGCCGGGCCGGCCTGGTGCGCAGCCAGCGCGGACCGGACGGCGGATTCTGGCTGGCCCGGCCCGCCGAGGAGATCTCACTGGCCGACATCATCCGGGCCATCGACGGCCCGCTGCTGGGCGTCCGCGGCGAGCGGCCGGAGAACGTGGGCTACATCGGCGCGGCCGAGCCGCTGCAGACGGTATGGATTGCGCTGAGAGCGAACGAGCGGGCAATCCTCGAAGACGTCTCGCTGGCGCACGTGGTTTCCGGGAGCCTGCCGCTGCGGGTGACCGAGCTGGCGGACGACCCCCGCGCCTGGGCGGCGCCCTCATAATCCCAGGTCAGCACGGGTTAGACAGGAATCAGCCGGGCCCCGCGGGGGACCCGGCTGACGGTGACGCTGGAGAGCTGGCGGGCCGGTTAGACCGGCACCATGTCGGTAATGTCCGGAGTCCGCCAGGTGAGCTCGTCGAATACCGCGCGGCCCTGCTGCAGCGAGGCGTCGATGACCTCGTCCTGGTCGGCGGACAGGCGCTGGCCCGCGCGTACGGGCACCCGCCGGTCGCCGCGGCCCATCGCCGGGGCACCCTTGAGGGGGGTCAGTGCGGGGCTGCGGCGGGCGCCGAGCGCCGCCTTGGCGGGCGCCTGGCCGTGCTCTTCGGGGGCGGCCGCCGGGGTCACGACGGGCTCGCGGACGGCGGTCAGCACCGGCTCGCTCTGCAGCTCGGCGAGCGCGAAATTATCCGAGACCTCGCGCAGGACCTGCGACAACGGCGTTCCCAGGGCGGAGCAGATGGAGCCCAGCAGCTCGGACGAGGCCTCCTTCTGGCCGCGCTCGACCTCGGACAGGTAGCCAAGCGACACCCGGGCCGCGGCGGATACCTCACGAAGGGTGCGGCCCTGCCGCAGTCTGAGGCGACGCAGCGCGTCACCGAGCAAGTGACGTAGCAGAACCATCGCCGCTCTCCCTTCGAGGCCGGACTCTGACCCTTCCACCGTACCTGCCCTCACGGACAGTACGGGAGACCGTATTGACGCGTGTCCGCAGCAGTAACGCTGTCATTACCCACTTTCTTCCCCGAGTATGGCCAGCAGCAACCGCAGGCATTCTGTCGCCGCCACACGGCGGATTTCGTTTCGCGTTCCGGACAGGGCCAGCCGCCGGACCGCCGGGCCCCGGCCGGCGTCCGCCGCGATGTAGACCGTGCCCACCGGCTGGCCGTCGGCCGGGTCCGGGCCGGCCACCCCGGTGGTGGCCGCGGCCGCGGTCGCGCCGAGCCGTTCCCTGGCGCCCCGGGTCATGGCCGCGGCCACGTCGGGGTCCACCGCGCCCCGCGCGGCCAGCAGCCCGGCGTCCACCCCGAGCAGGGCCGCCTTCAGGTCGGTCGCGTAGGCCACCACACCGCCGCGGAACGCCGCGGACGCCCCCGGCACGCTGGCCAGGGCCGCGGCCACCAGGCCCCCGGTGAGCGACTCGGCCACCGCGAGCGTCTGCCCGGCCCCGGTCAGCCGGGCCAGCACCGCCGCCGCCAGGTCGTCCGTAGCTAGTTCGTTCATTGCCTGCAGATCCGCGGACGGGAGACCCGTGGCCTCGCCTCGAGCGCCCTGGCCGGTCACGGCCGCTCCCCCGGCGGGCTGTCCGGCCGGTCCTGGCGGGCCGGCGCGGGGACCGCGCGGCGCAGCCGCATCGCCCGCATCGCGTAGTCGATGCCGGTGACCAGGGTCAGCGCCACCGCCGCGGCCATCACCACGGCCCGCAGCCAGTCCGGCGGCCCGGGCAGGATGTACAGGCTGATCGCCACGAGCTGCAGGATCGTCTTGGCCTTGCCGCCGCGGCTGGCCGCGATCACCCCGCGGCGGATCACCCAGAACCGCAGCCCGGTCACGGCCAGCTCGCGGAACAGGATCACCGTCGTGGCCCACCAGGGCACCTCGCCCAGCAGCGACAGGGTGACCAGCGCCGACCCGGTCAGCGCCTTGTCCGCGATCGGGTCGGCGATCTTTCCGAAGTCGGTGATCAGGCCGCGCCGCCGGGCCAGCTCGCCGTCCAGCAGGTCGGTCAGCGAGGCCACCCCGAAGGCCACGAAGGCGGCGATCCGCCAGCCTGCGCCGGGCTGGACCAGCAGGGCCACGAACACCGGGACCAGCACCAGCCGCAGCACGGTCAGCCCGTTGGCCACGTTCAGCACGCTGGGGGCCGCGATCGCGGCCGGCACCGCGCCGCCCCCGGCACCGGTGCTGCTGGCCGCCCCGCTGCCGGGGCCAGTACCCGGCAAACTCACCGGCTGCCTGCCGGAACCGGTGCCCGGGCGGGCGGGGCGGCCACGGCCCGGGCGGTCAGATCCACTCCTTCCGACCCAGTGACCGTGGCGCGGACAAGGTCGCCCGCCCGGAGCGGGTCCGGGGAGACCAGCGTCACCGCGCCGTCCACCTCCGGGGCCTGGTGCGCAGCCAGGCCGGCGTACCGGCCGTCGCCGAGCGGCTCCTCGACGAGGACCTCGACGGTCTCGCCGATCCGGTCGGCGGCCCGCTGCGACATCAGCTCGTCGGCCAGCGCGGCCAGATCCTCGACCCGGGCCGCGATCTCCTCGGCAGGCAGCTGGCCGGGCAGTGACGCGGCCTCGGTGCCGTCCTCGTCGGAGTAGCCGAACACGCCGATCGCGTCCAGCCGCGCGTCGGTGAGGAACTGCTGCAGCTCCGCCACGTCGTCCTCGGTCTCGCCGGGGAAGCCGACGATGAAGTTGGACCGGACCCCGGCCTGCGGGGCCAGCGCACGGATCTGCCCGACCAGCCCGGTGAAACGCTCCCGGTCACCGAACCGCCGCATGGCCCGCAGCACCGGGCCGCTGGCGTGCTGGAATGACAGGTCGAAGTACGGGGCCACGCCGGGCGTGCTGGTCATCACCTCGACCAGGCCGGGCCGGACCTCGGCGGGCTGCAGGTAGCTGACCCGCACCCGGGCGATCCCCGGCACCGCGGCCAGCTGCGGCAGCAGCGTCTCGAGCAGCCGCAGGTCGCCCAGGTCCTTGCCGTAGGAGGTGGAGTTCTCGCTGACCAGCAGCAGCTCCCTGGCGCCGTGCTGGGCCAGCCAGGCGGCCTCGGTGAGCAGGTCGGCGGGCGGCCGGGAGATGAACGCGCCGCGGAACGCGGGGATGGCGCAGAACGAGCACCGCCGGTCGCAGCCGGACGCGATCTTCAGCGGCGCGACCGGGCTGCCGCCGAGCCGCCGCCGCAGCACCCGCGGCCCGGACGCGGGCGCCACCCCGTCCGGCAGGTCAGCGATCGCCCCGCCCGCGGCCGGCGTGCCGTGCCCGGGCAGCACCGCGCCCGCGGCCGCCCGGGTCACCGGCGAGATCGGCAGCAGCTTGCGCCGGTCCCTGGGCTGGTGCGCGTCCCACCGCTGGCCGTCCGCCACCGCGTCCAGCCGGGCGGCGATGTCGCCGTAGTCGTCGAAGCTGATGACCTGCGCCTCGGGCAGCGACTCGGCCAGGCTGGCGCCGTACCGCTCGGCCAGGCAGCCCGCGGCGACCACCGCAGCGCCGGACGACGCCGCGCCGAGCAGCTGGTCGATGGACTCTTCCTTGGCGGCCTGGATGAACCCGCAGGTGTTGACCAGGACCACGTCCGCGCCGTCGGTCTCACCCGGGCCGGTGACGGTCCAGCCGGCCCCGTCCAGCCGCGCGGCCAGCTCCTCGGAGTCGACGTCGTTACGGGCACAGCCCAGGGAGATCAGGCTGACGGTACGCCCCGCCCGGCCTGCGGTGGGTTCACGTGACGGCACACCGGCAGACTACGGTAAGCCGGCCAGTGCAGTGCCCGCGGACGCACCCACCCGACCACTCCCGCGCCACTCCCCCGCCCGCGGCGGCTCAGGCCGCGCCGGACGCCCCCCGTTGACCGGGCCGGAAGCTGAGCGTGACCGGCTGGTTGGTGCCGGCCGGCGGCCCGGCGGGCGCGCCGTTCACGAACAGCGTCACCCCGCCCGGGTTGCCGAGCTTCATGCTGACCGGGTGGTGCGCCACCCAGCGCCGGTGCGCTCCCGCCGGGACGATGCCGCTGAAGATCGTCCGGCCGTTGCGGGTGGTCAGGTCGACCCAGCAGTCCTCCGTGGCGACCAGCCGGATCGTCACGATGTGCGGGGCGGGCCGGGACGCGGACGGGCTGGGCGCGGGCGACGGCACGGTGGCGTGCGTCTTGCCGCTGGACCGCACCGCCTGCGGGGCCCCGGAGGACGACACCAGGTGGTAGACCGCGAAGCCGACGATCAGCGCCAGGGCCAGGGCCATCGCGGCGCTCCAGTTCGGCCCGCGCCGCTGGGTCATCCGGATCGGCGCCGACGGCTCGAACACGTCCTGTGCGGTGACCGTGCTGGGCGCGCCGTACAGCGCGTCGTACTCGCGGATCAGCGGCTCGGGGTCGGCGCCGGAGGCGCGGGCGATGCTCCGGATGTGACCCCGCGCGTAGAAATCACCGCCGCAGGCGGTGAAGTCGTCGTGCTCGATATTCCGGATGATGGTTTCCCGGATCCGGGTCTGCTGACTGACCTGAGCAACGGTGAGACCGGCCTGCTCGCGCTCGGCTGCCAGGCTGTCGCCGATACTCACGCCCACGCGCCTCCGCTCCTGGTCATCGCCCTGGGTGCCGGTCGCATGACCAAGTGTAGAGGCCACAACGTGCGGCCGGCGAGGACCGTTCTGCCAATACCCGTACCCAGTTTCCTGACACCGCTGCGGCCCGGGAAAGCCGTTACTCAGGCGGCGGCGGGAGACCCCGGAGCGAGGCGATCAGGCCGGGCAGATCGTCCGGTTTGACCAGCACGTCCCGCGCCTTGGAGCCCTCGCTCGGGCCCACCACGTCGCGGCTCTCCAGCAGGTCCATCAGCCGCCCGGCCTTGGCGAACCCGACCCGCAGCTTGCGCTGCAGCATCGACGTCGAGCCGAACTGGGTGCTCACGATCAGCTCGGCGGCCTGGATCAGCAGGTCCAGGTCGTCGCCGATGTCCGCGTCGATCTCCTTCCTGGCCACCGGCTCGGCGGCGACGTCGTCGCGGTAGGACGGCTCGGCCTGCTTCTTGCAGTGCGTGACGACGTCCCGGATCTCCTTCTCCGAGACGAACGCGTTCTGGAGCCGCATCGGCTTGCTGGCGCCCATCGGCAGGAACAGCGCGTCGCCCTGGCCGACCAGCTTCTCCGCGCCGGGCTGGTCCAGGATGACCCGGCTGTCGGTGAGGCTGGAGGTGGCGAACGCCAGCCGGCACGGCACGTTGGCCTTGATCAGGCCGGTCACCACGTCCACCGAGGGCCGCTGGGTGGCCAGCACCAGGTGGATCCCGGCGGCCCGGGCCAGCTGGGTGATCCTGACCACCGAATCTTCCACGTCCCGCGGCGCGACCATCATCAGGTCGGCCAGCTCGTCGACGATGACCAGCAGGTACGGGTAGGGCACGTAGACCCGCTCGCTGCCCGGCGGCGCGGTGATCTTCCCGGCCCGCACGGCCTTGTTGAAGTCGTCCATGTGCCGGAACCCGGACGCGGCCAGGTCGTCGTAGCGGCGGTCCATCTCCCCGACCACCCAGCCCAGCGCGTCGGCGGCCTTCTTCGGGTCGGTGATGATCTGGGTGATCAGGTGCGGCACCCCGGCGTACGCGGCCAGCTCCACCCGCTTCGGGTCGACCAGGATCATCCGCACGTCGTCCGGGGTGGCCCGGGCCAGGATCGAGGTGATCAGCCCGTTGATGCAGGTCGACTTGCCCGCGCCGGTCGCCCCGGCGATCAGCATGTGCGGCATCTTGGCCAGGTTCGCGACGACCGTGCGGCCCTCGACGTCCTTGCCCAGGCCGACCACCATCGGGTGGTGGTCGCCGGCGGCCACCGGGGAGCGCAGCACGTCGCCCAGCGACACGATCTCCCGGTCGGCGTTGGGGATCTCCACGCCGATCGCGGACTTGCCCGGGATCGGCGACAGGATCCGCACGTCGGCGCTCTTCACCGCGTAGGCGATGTTCCTCGACAGCCGGGTGACCTGCTCGACCTTGACCGCGTTGCCCAGCTCGATCTCGTACCTGGTCACCGTCGGGCCCCGGGTGAACCCGGTGACCTGCGCGTCCACCTCGAACTGCTCCAGCACCTCGGACAGCGCCTCGACCATCAGGTCGTTGGCCCGGGTCCGGGCCTTGGGCGCGGTGCCCGGCCTGAGGATGGTGGCGGGCGGCAGCGTGTAGGTCGCGTCGGTGGACGCGGACAGCGTGAGCTGGTCGCCGCCGCGCGGCACGCCGCCCTTGCTCAGCGCGGCCGCGGCCACCACGGCCGGGCCGTCCTCGTCCCGGCCGCCCGCCGCGCCGCGGCCGCCGGCACCGCCCGGGCCGGCCGCCCCGGCCCCGGGCACGGCCGCTTCCTCCGGGTCGTCCCAGGCGCCCCGCCACGGCTCGCCGCCGGGCTGCCCGGCCGCGGCCCCGCCAGCACCCGCAGGCAGCGCCGCCGCGTCGCGGCCGGACGCGCTGCCCGGCCGGGACAGCAGGCCGCCGAGCAGCGGGGTGTCGTACGGCCGCTCGTGGTCGCCGGCCTCCAGCGGCTCGCCGCGCCGCCGGCCCCGGGGCAGCGGCCGCCGCAGCGGGTCGCCCTCCTCGCCGGGCATCGCCGAGGCAGGCGGCGGCAGCCGGCGCCCCTGCAGCAGCGCGCGGAACTCGGCCAGCCGGGTCCCGATCTGGTGCACCGGCGTGCCGGTGATGACCAGCACGCCGAACCCGGTGACCAGCGCCAGCACCGGCACCGCCACCCACGCGGTCAGCCCGGCGACGAGCGGCGCGGACACCGCGAAGCCGATCAGCCCGCCGGCCGCGCGCAGCGCGGGCGCGCCCGCGGACGGGCCCGGCGTGCCGTTGGCCACGTGCACCAGGCCCAGCGCGCCGACCAGCAGCGCGCTCCAGCCGATCACCACCCGGGCGGTCTCGGAGTTGCGGTCCGGGTGCCGCAGCAGCCGCCAGGCGAGCAGGCCGAGCAGCACCGGGATGGCCAGCGCACCGCGGCCGAACGAGCCGCGGATCACGTGGCCGAGCAGACGGCCGAGGCCGCTGCCCAGGTGCCCCCAGGTCACCGCGGCGGACAGCACCGCCGCGGCGAGGAAGGCCAGGCCCAGGCCGTCACGCCGGTGCGCGTCGTCCAGGTCGCGGGCGTGCTTGCCGTAGGCCCGGGCGGCGAAGCCGGCCGCGTGCGCGGTGGCCATCCAGGCGGCCACCCCGGCGTGCCACAGCCAGCTGCCCAGGATCGCGACCGGGCTGGTGGCCTGCTTGCGCGCCGCCGCGCCCTTGCCCTTGCCCGCGGGCTTGCGCCCGGTGCCCGGCCGGCGGCCGCCCTTCTGCGGGGGCTTGCGCCCGCCACCGCCACGGCCGCTGCCCGCGCCGGAAGACCCGGTGCCGGCCGGCCGCCGCTGCGGGTTGGCCGGGCGGGGCCGGGGGGCCTGACCGCCCAGAGGGCGTGCGTCGCCCCTGGGCGCACGAGTCGCCATACTGCCACCGTAGCCAGGATTTCCAGCCCTGCCGTGCTCCCACGCCGCCGGCGGGCGCCGGATCAGACCTCGATCAGCAACGGGATGATCATCGGCCGGCGGCGGTAATTCTCGTTAACCCACCGCCCCGCGGTCCGCCGTACCAGCTGGCTGAGCTGGTACACGTCGTTGGTGCCGTCCGCGGCGGCCCGGGCCAGCGCCTCCTCGATCCGCGGCCGGACCGCGTCGAACGCGGACTCGTCGATGCCCGAGCCGCGCGCGTGGATCTCCGGGCCCGCGATCACCTTGCCGCTGGTGGAGTCGATCACCACGACCACCGACAGGAAGCCCTCCTCGCCCAGGATCCGCCGGTCCTTCAGCGAGGTCTCGGTCAGCTCGCCGACCGACAGCCCGTCCACGTACACGTAGCCGGCCGGCACCTTGCCCACCACCGACGCCCGCCCGTCGACCAGGTCGACGACCACGCCGTCCTCGGCGATCACGATGTTCTTCTCCGGCACGCCGGCCTTGGCGGCCAGCTCGGCGTGCGCCCGCAGGTGCCGCCATTCGCCGTGCACCGGGATGAAGTTCCGCGGCCGGACCAGGTTCAGCACGTACAGCAGCTCGCCCGCCGGCGCGTGCCCGGACACGTGCACCAGCGCGTTGCCCTTGTGCACCACCCGGGCGCCGAGACGGGTCAGGTCGTTGATGATCCTCGACACCGCGGTCTCGTTGCCGGGCACCAGCGAGGAGGCGAGCACCACGGTGTCGCCCTCGGCGATCCGGATCGGGTGGTCCCGCCCGGCCATACGGGACAGCGCGGACATCGGCTCGCCCTGCGACCCGGTGGAGATCAGCACGATGTTCTCCGGCGGCATCTCCTCCGCCTCGCGGAGCTCCACGATCAGCCCGCCGGGCACCTGCGGCACGTGCAGGTAGCCGAGGTCCCTGGCCACGCCCATGTTGCGCACCATGGACCGGCCGACCAGGGCCACCTTGCGGCCGTTCGCGGCCGCGGTGTCGAGCACCTGCTGGACCCGGTGGACGTGGCTGGAGAAGCAGGCCACGATGATCCGCTGCCCGGCCGCGGCGAACACCTCGGCGAGCACCGGCGCGATGTCCCGCTCGCTGGTCACGATGCCGGGGACCTCGGCGTTGGTCGAGTCGGCCATCAGCAGGTCCACGCCGGTTGCCCCGATCCGGGCGAAGCCGCCCAGGTCGGTGAGCCGGCCGTCCAGCGGCAGCTGGTCCATCTTGAAGTCGCCGGTGTGCAGCACGACGCCCGCGCGGGTCCTGATGCCGACCGCGAGCGCGTCCGGGATCGAGTGGTTGACCGCGAAGAACTCCAGCTCGAACGGGCCGAACCGGTGCGTGGTGCCGGCCGCGACCTCGGCGGTCTCCGGGGTGATGCGGTGCTCGGTCAGCTTGCTGCGGATCAGCCCGAGGGTCAGCTTGGAGCCCACCAGCGGGATGTCGGCGCGTTCCCGCAGCAGGTAGGGCACGCCGCCGATGTGGTCCTCGTGGGCGTGGGTGAGGACGATCGCCTCGATGTCGCCCAGCCGGTCCTCGATGGCGGCGAAGTCGGGCAGGATCAGGTCGACGCCGGGCTGGTCCGGCTCGGGGAACAGGACCCCGCAGTCGACCACGAGCAGCCGCCCGGCGTGCTCGAACACGGTCATGTTCCGGCCGATCTCGCCGAGCCCGCCGAGGGCGACGATGCGCAGGCCGTCACGGGGCAGGGCCGGCGGGTCGCCGAGCCCGGGATGCGGATGGCTCACGTCAGCTTCACGCCTCCGGCTTCCAGGTCTTCTCTGAGCTGGGCGGTCTCCGCCGGGGTGGCCCCGCACAGCGGCGGCCGGACCGTCCCGCCGGGCAGCCCGAGCATGGCCAGCGCAGCCTTGGCCATGATCACGCCCTGCGTCCTGGTCATCCCGGTGTACACCGGCAGCAGGCCGCGGTGCAGGTCCAGCGCGCCGGCCACGTTCCCGGCCAGGTAGGCGTCGATCATGTCGTGCAGCCGGTCGCCCACCACGTGCCCGTGCACGCTGACGAAGCCGCACGCGCCCACCGACAGCCAGGGCAGGTTGAGGATGTCGTCGCCGGAGTAGAACGCCAGCCCGGTGCGGGCCATCACGTCCGAGCCCGCGCCCAGGTCGCCCTTGGCGTCCTTGACCGCGACGATCCGCGGGTGCCCGGCCAGCGACAGCAGCGTCGGGGTCGTGATCGGCGTGCCGGTCCGCCCCGGGATGTCGTACAGCATGACCGGCAGCCCGGTGGCGTCGGCCACCGCGGTGAAGTGCGCGGCCAGCCCGGCCTGCGGCGGCTTGGAGTAGTACGGGGTGACCACCAGCAGCCCGGCCGCGCCCGCGGCCTCGGCGCTGCCGGGCCAGCTCGATGGAGTGCGCGGTGTCGTTGGTGCCCACCCCGGCCACCACGCTGGCCCGGTCGCCGACCGCCTCGATCACGGCCCGCAGCAGCTGATCTTTTTCCGCGTTGCTGGTGGTCGGCGACTCGCCGGTGGTGCCGCTGATGACCAGGCCGTCGTTGCGCATGTCGCTGACCAGGTATTCGGCCAGCCGGGCCGCGCCGTCGTAGTCGACCCCGCCGTCGGCCGTCATCGGGGTGACCATCGCGGTCATCATCCGGCCGAACGGGGCCGGGGGGGCCAGCGCGCCGCCGGGCCCTGCCTCGGAAGCTGTCATGCCACGAACGCTACCGGCCCGCGGCCAGACCGGGAAATACGCCGGGGACGGGCGCGGCGGCGTGGGCTCCCCGTAGGTGGCCCACGCCGCCTGCGCCTGGCCGTTCATCAGCCGCGCCATTTTTATGGATTACGGGATTTGCCGCGCGGGCCCCGGTCAGCCCGCCGGGTCACCCGCGGCCGGCTTCTCCTCCGCTTCCGCGGCGCCGGCCGGCCCGGGCACCGCATGGCCGTTCGCGGCCTGCCCGTTTGCTGCCTGCCCGTTCGCCGCGGCCAGCGCGGTGCCCGTGCCCGGCCCGCTGGCCGCGGCCCTGGCCGGGCTGGGCTGCCACGGCCGGGCCAGGGCCAGCCAGGTGGCGCCCACGGTGAGCAGCACCGCGCACAGGATCCAGCCCAGCGCGGTGGTGCCCACCCCGGCGTACTTCAGCCCGGACGCGAAGATCACGAAGGTGATCGCGGGCCGGATGTACTTGTCCGGCGCGCGGGACGACAGGAACGACCCGATCAGCACGGCCGGCACGCTGCCCAGGATGATCGACGCGGTCACGGTGAACTCGATGTGGTTGAAGGCCAGCGCGCCGAGCGCCGCCGCCACGGTCAGCGGCACGGCCTGGGTCAGGTCGGTGCCGACCAGCTGGTTGGCGCCGATCACCGGGTACAGGAACAGCAGCAGGACGATCATCAGCGACCCGGAGCCGACCGAGGTGAGCCCGACGATCAGCCCGCCCACCGCGCCGATCGCCACGGTCAGCAGCGGCTTGACCGTGATCTCCTTCACCTTGCCCTGGCGGGTCTGCCCGCCGCGCAGGTCCAGCAGGTAGCGCAGGACCATGGCGAACGCGCCGAGCAGCAGCGCCGCGCCCAGGAACCGCTCCACGTCGGTCTGCGCGCTGCTGCTGTCGCCGAGCAGGTGCAGCAGGTACGAGCCGAGGAAGGCGAACGGCACCGAGCCGAGCACCATCCAGCCCACGAGCCTGAGGTTCACCGTGCCCTTGCGCAGGTGAACGATCGCGCCCACCGGCCGCATCAGTACCGCCGCGACCAGGTCGCTGGTGATCGCCGCCGACGGCGTGATGCCGAAGATCAGGATCAGCATCGGGGTCATCAGCGCGCCCCCGCCGGCCCCGGTCAGCCCGACCAGGAACCCGACCACGCTGCTGCCGAGCACGATGTAGGGGTTGATATTCATGCCACCTCCGAGTCCACCTCGAACGGAACTTAGCCGATCGGGAACCCGTGAAACCAGCTAACCCCTGACCTGGGTTTTCCCGGGACGGACGATGGCCAGCCGCGGCGGGCGGCTGCCTCGCGGGTGGTGCCGGCGGTCAGCCCAGGCCGGTCTGCCAGGCGGCGAAGGACAGCGTCTCCGCCGACAGCCCGACCGCACGGCTGACCGACCGGGCCGAGTGGCCGACGTCGGTCTCCCGGCGCAGCAGCACCGGCCGGCCGCGGCCCCCGGGCCCGGCCGGCGCCGCGGTGGCGTGCTGCAGCGCGGCGCACATCTTCCTGGCGTGCAGCGTGTCGACCCGGGTGTCGCTCTCGAAGATGGTGAACAGCACGGCCGGGTAGCTCACGCCCTCCCGCACGTGGTGGTACGGCGAGTAGGACAGCAGCCAGCCCAGCTCGGCCGGGTCCTGCGCGGTGCCGTACTCGTCGTTCCAGGTCTCGCCGAGCCCGAACTGCTCATAGCGGACCATGTCCAGCAGCGGCGCGGAGCACACCGCCGCCGCGTACAGGTCGGGCCGCTGCGTGATGGCCGCGCCGACCAGCAGGCCGCCGTTCGACCCGCCGGAGATGGACAGCTGCTCCGCGCGTGGTCAGGCCCTCGGCGATCAGCGTCTCGGCCGCCGCGTGGAAGTCGTCGAACACGTTCTGCTTGTGCTCGCGCATGCCCGCGCGGTGCCATTCCTCGCCTTCCTCGCTGCCGCCGCGCAGCCCGGCCACCGCGTAGATGCCGCCCGCCTCGGCCCAGGCCAGGATCGACGGCGTGTAGGCCGGGGTCAGGCTGATGTTGAAGCCGCCGTACCCGTACAGGATCGCGGGCCGCGGCCCCGGGCTGGCCCCCGCCCCGGCGATGACCACCATCCGCACCGTGGTGCCGTCCTTGGACTGGTAGGCGATCTGCCGGGTGGTGACGGCGGGCACCGCCACCGACCCGGGCGCCCGCTCAGCCAGGCTGACCGCGCCGTCCCGCGCGTCGTAGTGGTACACCGCGGCCGGCGTGGTGTGGTCGGTATAGGCGAACCAGGCCTCGTGCCCGCCCTCGGGGCGCTCGTGCAGCCCGCCGATGGTGCCCAGGCCGGGCAGCCCGATCTGGCCCCGCGGCTCGCCGGTGGCCAGGTCGTGCACGGTGATCTCGCTGATCGCGTGCCGGGTCCAGGCGGCCAGCAGGACCGGCCGGCCAAGCTCCGCACCGTCCAGGATGGCGTAGCCGCCGAGCACCGCCGCACTGTCTGACGGCAGCAGCTCCTGCCAGGAGGCGTAGTCCAGCGCGCCCGGGCCGGTCACCATCAGCCGGCCGCGCGGCGCGTCCCGGTCGGTGAACAGGTACAGCCGCCCGTCCCGGCCCGCGTGCAGGCTGGTCTGCGCGTCCACGCCCTCCTGCACGACCACCAGGTCGGGCGCGGCCTCGCCGGACCCGGTCAGGTCGGCCAGCCACAGGTCGTTGCGCGGCGCGGTGCCGGCCGACGCGCTGACCGTCAGCCAGCGGCCGTCCCGGCTCACCGCGACGCCGAAGTAGTCGGTCTTGTCCCGGCCCGCGCCGAAGATCTCGGTGTCCTCGCCCGCCGGCGCGCCCACCTGGTGCAGGTAGACCCGGCGGTGGTACTGCTCCTCGCCGTCCGGGACCTGGTCCGGGGGCAGCCGCCGGACGTAGTAGAACGCCTTGCCGCCGGGCAGCCAGGCCACCCCGGTGTACCGGCAGCGGTCGATCGGGCCGTCCACCTCCTGGCCGGTGGCCACGTCCATGACCCGCAGCACGGACTCCTCCGCGCCGCCCTCGGACAGCTGGTAGGCCAGCAGCCGGCCCTCCTTGTCCGGCTGCCAGGCGTCCAGCGTGGTGGTGCCGTCCGGGTTGACCTGCATCGGGTCGATCAGCACCCGCTCGGGCCCGTCGCCGTCGGCGGTGAACAGCACGGCGTGCTCCTGGCCGGGCCCGCGGCGCAGGAAGAACCGGCGGCTGCCGCGCCACACCGGCGGGCTGACCATCCCGGCCGCCATCAGCTCGGTCAGCCGCTCCGCGAACCCGGCCCGCCGCGGCCAGCCGTCCCGGTATGCGGCGTACAGCGCGTCCTGGCCCGCCAGCCACTCGCCGGTTTCCCCGCTGCCCGGGTCCTCGAGCCACCGGTACGGATCAGGGACCCGAACGCCGTTCAAATTGTCGGTTACATCCGCCCGCTGCGCTGCAGGGTAGCCAGGTTCCATGGCCGCACTCTACGCATCGGCCCGGACGCCGGGCCGGGGCGGTCTGTGCCATGGGCCGATCACGCCGCTACCCTTATCGTGTTGCCGGGCTGACCGTCTGGCAATCACACTGTGACTGGGTGCTCTGGCTTCCCCAGCGGCGCACTCGGCGGGAGGTGCTGAGTGCGTCGGGTACTGCTGCTCAACATCACGTATGAGCCGCTGACCACCGTAGGCCTGCACCGCGCCGTGTGCCTCGTGCTCGGCGAGAAGGCCGAGATCGTGCACGAGGACAGCCGCGGGATCGTCCTCCATTCCGCTTCGGCCCGGCTGGCCGCCCCCTCGGTGATCAAGCTCCGCAGATACGTCCGCGTACCGTACCGCAGCCGGATCCCGCTCACCCGGGCGGCCCTCATGCGGCGGGACAACTATCTCTGCGCCTACTGCGGGGTCAAGGCCGACACCATCGACCACGTCATCCCGCGCAGCCGCGGCGGCCTGCACGCCTGGGAGAACTGCGTCGCCTCCTGCAACACCTGCAACCACCGCAAGGCCGACCGCCTGGTCGAGGAACTCGGCTGGAGCCTGCGCTGCGTGCCCGCCGTGCCGCGCGGTGCGCACTGGCGGCTGATCGGCGCCGCGCATGACGGCGACCCGCAATGGGCCGCCTACCTGGCCAAGACCAGCGCCGCCTGACCCGCCGCCCGGCTCTACCGCGCGCTCGGCGCCGGGGCGGGGCTGGGCGCCGACGGCTCCGCCGGGGCTGCGGCCGGCCGGAAGTTCCTGACCTCGCTGCTGGACAGGGCGATCACCAGGCCGAGCACCAGCGTGGCGCCGGCCGCCGGGAAGAACGGCACCGGCCCGAGCGCCCGGACCAGCAGCCCGGAGATCGCCACCGACACCGGGAATACGCCCAGGCTGGCCAGCATGAGCAGGCTCATCACCCGGCCGAGCATGGCCGGCGGGGACCACTGCTGGATCAGCGTGATCACGATGATGTCGCCGAAGCCGATCCCGGCCCCGAAGATCAGCGCCGCGATCGCCGCGCCGGGCAGCCCGCCGAGGAAGGGCATCAGCGCGACGAACACCCCGGCCCCGATGAACGCGGCCGAGGCCACGACCATCGGCCGGGCCGAGGTCAGCCGCCGGGCCGCGACCAGCGTGCCGGCCACGGAGCCGACGCCCAGGCAGGCCATCAGCGTGCCGAAGCCGCCCGCCCCGTAGTGGGCGTGCGCCAGCGCGGGCAGCGCGACCTCGAACGTCCCCGCGAAGGTCAGGTTCGCCAGCACCGAGATCAGCAGGACGCGCCGGAAGAACACCGATCCGCGCAGCAGCCGCCACACGCTGGGCGGGGCCGCCTCCTCGCCGGCCGCCGCGCCCGCCGCCTCTTCGCCGGCGCCCGCCTGGCCCGCTCCGGCCGCCTCCGCCGGAGCGGAGACGGCTGGCGGCGGGCGCATCAGCCACAGCGCGGCGGCCGACACGGCGAACGTGGCCGCGTCGATGGCGAACGCGGGCACTGGCCCGGACGTCGCGACCAGGATCCCGCCCAGCGCCGGGCCCAGCACGGTGCCCACCTGCACCGCGGCCGAGTTGATCGCGTTCCCGGCCTGCAGGCTCTCCGCTGGCAGCAGCGACGGCATGATCGCGAACGAGGCCGGCATGAACAGCCCCTCGCCCGCCCCGAGCAGGGCCGCGACCGGGGCCAGCCAGGCCAGCGTGGCCAGGTGCCGGGCCGCCAGCACGGTCAGCGCGACGGCCAGCAGGCAGCGGGCCACGTCCGCGCCGAGCATCAGGCGGCGCGGCCCGATCCTGTCGGCCAGGATCCCGCCCAGCGGGATCAGCGCCGTGCGCGGCACGCCGTAGCAGGCCAGCACGGTGCCCAGCAGCACCGTGCCGCCGTGGCTGGACAGCACGAACCAGGGCAGCGCCACCGCGTAGCAGAAGTCGCCGATGGTCGACGTGGCCTGCCCGGCGGTCAGCAGCCGGAAGTTGCGGTCGGCCAGCGGGCTGCCCGGCGCCGGGCGGCGCCGCAGCAAGGCCCGCATCCTGCCCGGCGCGCTCATTTCGCGTCCTCGGGCCCGAACCACGGCACCAGGTCGAGGACAACCTGCACGCGCAGCGCGCCGGGCGGCCGGTCCGCCGGGTCCAGCCGCCGGAACCGGCCCAGCTCGGCGGCCAGCCGGTCCCTGACCTCCGCCAGCTCGGCCGGGCTGACGTGCATGTACATCGCTGCGCATGCCGGCCGCCTCGCGCCAGTCCGGCGGGTACTCCGCCTCTCGTGCGCGATAGCGGTCCTTGACCTCGTCAAGACGCTGCTGGACGATCCCGGTCAGTGTGTGCTCGGCCGCCAGCATGGCCCCAGACGAGCCCGGGTCGCCGTAGTCGATCCCGAGCACCCGGGTCTGCCAGGGCCGGTGCCGCCCGTCGGCGGCGCCGTCCGGGGCGGGCTCGATGAAGCCGAACCGGGCCAGCGCGCGCAGGTGATAGCTGCACGCGGACGGGGACAGGCCCGCCACGTCCGCACACTGCGTCGCGGTAGCCGGGCCGTCCAGCGCCAGGTGCTCCAGGATCGCGATCCGCGCCGGGTGCGCTAGCGCGCGCAGCATCCGCGGATCGGTGATCCGCAGCAGATCGGGCTCCGCCGCCCTCCCGGCCGTCACCGCGTCCCCAGCCGCCGCCGTCGCCCCCGGCACCCCGCCCGCGCCAGCCGCCGTGGCCACCCCGTCCGTCGTCATGCGCGCAGCCTAACTATGAAAGAAATGCTTCGCAACATATTTTTCAGATGCGGGCCGGGCTTTCGCCTGGACACGGTGTCTGGCCCGGCGGCGCCGGGATGTTACGGTCACCGTGCGGAAAACGGCTGGACCGGACCGGGCAAGGGGGCGGGGTTGCAGCGGGACATCTTCACCAGCGAGCACGACGCGTTCAGGGACATGGTGCGGGCCTTCATCGCCCGCAACATCACCCCGTACCACGAGCAGTGGGAACGCGACCGGGTGGTGTCCCGCGAGGTCTGGCGCCAGGCCGGGGCGGCCGGCCTGCTCGGCATCGAGATGGACGAGAAGTACGGCGGCGGCGGCAACCCGGACTACACGTACTACCTGATCATGAACGAGGAGCTGGCCCGGGCCGGCGCGCACGGCCCCGGCTTCTCGGTGCACAACGACATCGTCGGCCAGTACCTGGTCCGGCTGGTCACCCCGGAGCAGGCGCAGCGCTGGCTGCCGGGCTACTGCTCCGGCGAGCTGATCACCGCGATCGCGATGAGCGAGCCCGGGGCCGGCAGCGACCTGCAGGGCATCCGCACGACCGCGGTGCGCGACGGCGACGACTGGATCCTCAACGGCCAGAAGACGTTCATCTCCAACGGCCAGCTGTGCGACCTGGTCATCGTGTTCGCCCGGACCGACCCGGACGCCGGGCACCTGGGTTACAGCCTGCTCATGGTCGAGCGCGGCATGGCCGGCTTCGAGCGCGGCCGCAACCTGGAGAAGGTCGGCATGCACGCGCAGGACACCTCCGAGCTGTTCTTCAGCGACGTCCGGGTGCCCGCGGCCAACCTGCTGGGCGAACCCGGCGCCGGGTTCGTCGCCCTCATGCAGAACCTGCCCCGCGAGCGGATCGCGATCGGCGCCACCGCGCTGGCGGGCGCGGAGCATGTCTTCGCGACCACGCTGGACTACTGCCGCCAGCGGCAGGCGTTCGGCCGGCCGATCGGCAGCTTCCAGCACAGCCGGTTCCAGCTCGCCGATATGGCCACCGAGCTGGCCGTGGCCCGCGCGTTCACCGACCGGGCGATCACCGAGCACGTGGCCGGCCGGCTGACCACCGAGGACGCGGCGATGGTCAAGTGGTGGGACACCGAGCTGTGCAACCGGGTGGTGGACCGCTGTGTCCAGCTCTACGGCGGCTACGGCTACATGCGCGAGTACCCGGTGGCGCGGGCCTTCGCGGACGGCCGCGTGCAGTCCATCTTCGGCGGCACCACCGAGATCATGAAGGAGATCATCGGCCGCGGCCTCGGCGTCTAACCAGCGATCCGCTGCCCGATCGCGAGCCGGTGCCCGCCCGGGATCTCGATCACGAAGTCGCGCAGGCCCCACGGCTGGTCGGTCAGCGGCGTGGTGATGGGTATCCCGCGGCGCTGGCACTCGGCGTGCAGCCCGTCCACGTCGGTCACGCCCAGGTAGCCCGCGGTCGTGCTGTTGACCCCCGGCGACTCGGCCCGGACGAGGCCGAGCGCCGCCTCCCCGGCGCGCACCAGGGCCAGGAACGGCGGGTCGCCGGTGATCATCTCGACCTCGAAGCCGAGCAGGCCGGCCAGGAAGTCCGCCGCCTCCCGGACGTCGGGCACTTCCAGGTTGGGCCGGTAGCTCAGCACGCTCGCCATGCCGGCCAGTCAACACGGCCCGCCGGGCCCCGGCAACGACCCCGGCCGTATGCTCCCGGGATGCGCGTCACCTCGCTTGGCTACCGGACTGACCTGGCCCTGCGGGCGCTGGAGGGCGGGACGGAGACCGACCGGGGCGGCTACCTGGTGGTGCGGAACCCGGCCCTGCCGGACTTCTGGTGGGGCAACTTCCTGCTGCTGGCCCAGCCGCCTGAGCCTGACTCGGCAGGCGACTGGCTGGCCACGTTCACCGCTGAGTTCCCGGAAGCTCAGCACGTGGCGATCGGGCTGGACACGGTCAGCAGCCAGGACGCTGATCCGGCCCCGTTCGTGGCCGCGGGCCTGGAGTACGAGCGCAACCTGGTGCTCACCGCCGCCCCGGGTGAGGTGCACGAGCCGCCCCGGCCCAGCCGCACGGCCACGCTGCGGCCGCTGACCTCCGACGACGACTGGCAGCAGGTCCTGGACCTGCGGCTGGCCGCGATCGAGCCGGACGACCCGCCGGGCATCGCCGGCTTCATCAGGAGCCGGGCCGCCGCGGACCGCAGGCTGGCCGAAGCCGGGCACGGCGCCTGGCTGGGCGCGCTGGCCGGCGGGCGGCTGGTGGCCCAGCTCGGCCTGTTCAGGGCGGGCGGCGGGCTGGCCCGCTACCAGAACGTGGTCACCCACCCGGCGGCCCGCGGCCAGGGCCTGGCCGGCACGCTGGCCGCCTGGGCGGCCCGCTACGGCGAGGCCGAGCTCGGCGCCGCCACGCTGGTCATCGTGGCCGACCCGGAGCACGTCGCGGCACGCGTCTACGCCTCGATCGGGTTCACTCCGCACCGAGGAGCAGCTGGGCTTCCAGCGCGGCCCGGTCACGGCGTAGCCCGCCGCCCAGACCGGTCCGCCGTCCAGCGCGGCCCGGCCGCGCCCCGGCGACAGCGGCCCCAGCGCGGCGGGCCCGGTGGCCTGGCCCGCGCCCCCGCTGCCGTAAAACTAAAGCAGCGACCGGCCGTCAGGGCGCCGCGGCATGGAGGGCGGTTGCGCGGCATTCCCGGCGGCCGGGAGGCGGGCCGGCCACCATGGGGTCACTCCCCCGGAAAGGAACCCGCCGTGCTGTCCGCCCCCGCTGCCTCTGCCGTGTCCGCCGTGGCCCACCTGGTGGCCGTCAATCCCCCGGCCGGCGGCCCGCCGGCGAACAGCCTGGCCGGGGCCTGCGGCGACGAGCCGGGTATCGCCTGCCGGCTGGCCTGGGACCTCTCGCACAGCGTCACCGCAGCCAGCGTGACCAAGGTGTTCGTGGCCGGGCCGGCCCGCGCCGTGGCGCAGATCCTCTTCGTGGTCCTGATCGCGATCGTGCTCCGGGCGGCTGCCCAGCGGCTGATCCTCAAAATCACGGCCAAGGCCAGCGAGCGCGGCGAAGCGCGCAGGAAGAGCCCGTCGGTTCCGGGCTCCGCCGCGGCCCGCCGTAATCCGCGGGCGACAGCACTCGGGTCGGTGCTCTCCAACGCGGCGTCGGTCACCATCTTCGGCATCGCCGCCGCGATCATCCTCGGTGACCTGGGCGTGAACCTGGCGCCGGTGCTGGCCAGCGCGGGCGTGCTGGGCATCGCGATCGGGTTCGGCGCGCAGAACCTGGTGCAGGACTTCCTGGCCGGCATCTTCATGCTGCTGGAGGACCAGTACGGGGTCGGCGACGTGATCGCGGTGGGCGACATCTCCGGCACGGTCGAGGGCGTGAGCCTGCGGCTGACCCGGATCCGGGACGTGAGCGGCGTGGTCTGGCACGTCCGCAACGGCACCATCCAGCAGGCCGGCAACGAGTCCCAGGGCTGGGCCCGGACGGTGATCGACTACCCGGTCAGCGCCACCAGGGACGTCCCGCAGGTCCGTGAGCTGATGCTGGCCACCGCCGTCAAGATGTGGCAGGAACCGGAGTGGCACGGCGTGATCCTGGAGGAGCCGCAGGTCTGGGGGGTCCAGGCGGTGTCGGCCGGCGAGGTGCTGATCCGGCTGACGGCGCGGACCGTGCCGCTGCGCCAGTGGGAGGTGGCCCGTGCCCTGCGCGAGCGGCTGAAGATCGCGCTGGACACCGCCGACGACCGCAGCCACATCCATGTCGCCGGTGCTGCCGCGAGCTAGCCGCCGGGCCGGCGCGGCGGCCGTCCGGTGCACGGTCCGGCGGCCGGCCGGTGCCCGGTCCGGGCACCGGCGGCCGGTCACTAGGCTGGGGCGCGATGACCAACGATGCAGCCGCGACCACGTTCTACGAGGCAGTGGGCGGCGAGGAAACGTTCAGCCGCCTGACCCGCCGGTTCTACGAGGAAGTAGCCGCGGATCCCGGACTGCGGCCGGTGTACCCGAGCAAGGACCTGGGGCCGGCCGAGGAGCACCTGCGGCTGTTCCTGATCCAGTACTGGGGCGGCCCGGCCACCTACAACGAGCTGCGCGGCCACCCGCGGCTGCGGATGCGGCACCGGCATTTCGTGATCGGCGAGGCCGAGCGGGACGCCTGGCTGCGGCACATGCGCACCGCGCTGGACGAGCTGGAGCTTGAGCCGGCCCTGGATCAGCAGCTGTGGGACTACCTGGTGATGGCCGCGCACAGCCTGGTGAACCACACGCCGGAGACCGGCCGCGGCCCGGACCTGGGCCTGACCCCGGCCTGAGGCATGCGACGGGGCGCTGGCCGGCTCCGCCGGCCAGCGCCCCGCGCTTCTGCGCCGCGCTAGTCCCGGGTCAGCCGCCGGTAGGTGACCCGGTGCGGCCGGGCCGCCTCGGCACCCAGACGGTCGATCTTGTTCTTCTCGTACGCCTCGAAGTTCCCCTCGAACCAGAACCAGTGCGAGTCGCCTTCCCAGGCCAGGATGTGCGTCGCGATCCGGTCCAGGAACCAGCGGTCGTGGCTGGTGATCACGGCGCAGCCGGGGAACTCCAGCAGCGCGTTCTCCAGGGACGACAGAGTCTCCACGTCGAGGTCGTTGGTGGGCTCGTCGAGCAGCAGCAGGTTGCCGCCCTGCTTGAGGGTGAGCGCCAGGTTGACCCGGTTGCGCTCGCCGCCGGACAGGATGCCGGCCGGCTTCTGCTGGTCCGGCCCCTTGAAGCCGAACGCGGCCACGTACGCGCGGCTCGGGATCTCGGTCCGCCCCGCCCGGATGAAGCTCTCCCCGTCGGAGATGGCCTCCCAGACGTTCTTGCCGGGGTCGATCCGGTCGCGGGACTGGTCGACGTAGGCGATCTGGACGGTCTCGCCGACCTTGATCGACCCGGCGTCCGGCTGCTCCTCGCCGATGATCATCTTGAACAGTGTGGTCTTGCCGACGCCGTTCGGGCCGATGACGCCCACGATCCCGTTCGGCGGCAGGCTGAAGCTGAGCTTCTCGATCAGCATCCGGTCGCCGAAACCCTTGCTCAGGCCGCTGGTCTCGACCACGATCTGGCCCAGCCGGGGGCCCGGCGGGATCTGGATCTCCTCGAAGTCGAGCTTGCGGTTCTGGTCGGCCTCGACCGCCATCTCCTCGTACCGCTCCAGCCGGGCGCGGCTCTTCGCCTGCCGGGCGCGAGGGCTGGACCGGACCCACTCGAGCTCGTCCTCGAGACGCTTGCGCCGCTTGACGTCCTTCTGGCCCTCGACCTTCAGCCGGGTGGCCTTGGTCTCCAGGTAGGTGGAGTAGTTGCCCTCGTAGGGGAAGGCGTGGCCGCGGTCCAGCTCGAGGATCCAGCCGGCCACGTTGTCCAGGAAGTACCGGTCGTGGGTGACGGCCACCACGGTGCCCTGGTACTTCTCCAGGTGCTGCTCCAGCCAGAGCACGCTTTCCGCGTCGAGGTGGTTGGTCGGCTCGTCGAGCAGCAGCAGGTCGGGCTGCTGCAGCAGCAGGCGGCACAGCGCGACCCGGCGCCGCTCCCCGCCGGACAGCACGGACACATCCGCGTCCGGCGGCGGGCAGCGCAGCGCGTCCATCGCCTGCTCGAGCTGGCTGTCCAGGTCCCACGCGTTGCTGTGGTCGAGCTGCTCCTGGAGCTTTCCCATTTCCTCAAGGAGCTCATCGGAGTAGTCGGTGGCCATCTTCTCGGCGATCTCGTTGTACCGCTCGAGCAGGCCCTTGGTCGCGGCCACGCCGTCCTCGACGTTGCCGAGGACCGTCTTCGTGTTGTCGAGGGCCGGCTCCTGGTCGAGGATCCCCACCGTGAACCCCGGCATCAGCCGCGCGTCGCCGTTCGAGGGCTGCTCGACTCCGGCCATCATGCGCAGCAGAGTGGACTTGCCGGTGCCGTTGGGCCCCACGACACCGATCTTCGCGCCCGGCAGGAAGGCGAGCGTAACGTTATCCAGAATGACCTTGTCGCCGTGCGCCTTGCGCACAGCACGCATCTGGTAAATAAACTCGGGCATGCCCTCAAGGGTAGGGCCATGTGGAACAGAGCCCGACCTGCCTATCCCTTTCGGGCCAGCTCCCCCGGCGCGCCAGCCGCCCAGCCCCGCCAGGCCAGCCACCTCGCCCCCGCGGCACCGCCGGCCGCCCAGCCCGCCGAGCCGGCCACCCGCCCCCGTCGCCGCGCAACCCCGCCGGCCCCAGTCGCTCCGGCGGCGGCCCTCCCCGCCGGCCCCGAAGGGCCCCGCCCCGCCCCCGCCTCCACCACCGAGGCAAATTTGCCTGCTGGGCAGGCGGAATCGATGACTGCCGGGCCACGGCCGGCGTGGCCAGGGGCCAGCCAGACTCGACCCTGTGTACCAGGCAGCACGCGGCAGGCAGCCCGGTGCCCGAAGGTGACCGGGTTGGCAGGCCCGGCACCCGGAATGCAGTGCCTCCGAAGCCGGGTCTGCAGTACCCGGGCCTCCCGGTTCGCTGAGCCTGAACAGCTAGATTGCCGCTCCTGAGCAGCCGGTTCGCCGCGCCGGAGCCGGCCCGGTCTTGCGGCGCCTGAGCTGCCCCGGCCCGGTGGCCAGGCGGGCCGGGGCAGTCCGGGGACGCCGTGACCGCAGGACTCCGGCAGCCCCGCGCGGCGGCCCGGTCAGACGCCCGCCGGGACCGGCTCCTCGTCGGGAGCCGCCTCCCCGTCCGGGACCAGCGCGGGCACCGGGACAGATTCCGGCAGCAGGGCGGCGATCGCGGCCTCGTCGATGAGGCCGAGGCCGTCCTCACCGGGCTGGCCAGCGCCGAAGCCGCCGCCGGCCTCGGCGGAGCCGAACCCGTCCCCCGGCCCGCTGCCGATGGACTGCCCGGCCGGCGTCAGGGGCGGCAGCCCACCGCGGGTGCGCTGGAAGTGGGCCACCCCGCGGGACAGGTCGTGCCCGATCGAGCTGGCGTCCACCTCGACCGCCAGCCGGGCGTTGCCGTCCTTGTCCTCGTACGGGCGGATGGACAGCCGGCCCTTGATCACCACCGGGTCGCCCCGGCGGATGCAGGTGGCCACGTTGGCGGCCAGCCGCCGCCAGCAGAGCACGGTCACGAACGACGTGTTGCCGTCGGCCCATTCGCCGCTGGCCCGGTCGATCCACCGCGGCGTCCAGGCCACCCGCATGCTGACCTGCGGGACCCCGTTGCGGGTTTCCCTGGACCTCGGGTCGCTGGCCACGTACCCGGTCAGGCTGAGCTGCGCTTCGTTCACCATCGCGATCCTCCTGGGCGGTTGACTGCTCCGGCGCCTTCCGCCCTTGCGCCGGGCCCGGCGGCACCCCGCCGCCGTCTGCCTCCACCGTCGCTGAGCCGGGGCGGGCGGCGCGGGCACGGCTGCCGGCCTGTGGACAAAATCCGCAAACACCGGATCTGTGGACAGCGAATTAGCGCAATGGGCCGCGTAATGAAATAATCTGCGCCCGCTCCCGGCAGCCCGCAGCCCCATCCCGCGGCATTCCATGATCACGCGGAATTTCCGCCGGATAAATCTGGAAAATCCGCCAATAACCCGAGCCGGCCAAGCCTGCGCCGCGCCAGCGCCCGCCCCGCCGCCCGCCCCGGCCACCGCCCACCATCGTGGGCATGCCTGTATCGCCTGCAGCGTTGTAATGTTGTAATCCTGATGGACGGAGAGCAGCAAGGAGAGCATCAGATGGCAACAGACCCGGCCCTGGACTCCTACTCCGCGATCGTGGCCGGGGTGGCCGCGACGCTCACCCCGAAGGTCGCCAGCCTGCGGGTCCCGAACTCGGGCGGCCGCGGCGGGGAGGGCCTGGGCTCGGCGGTGGCCTACACCGGCGACGGGTTCCTGCTCACCAACGCGCACGTGGTCGGGCGCTCCAGCAGCGGCACCGCGCTGTTCGCCGACGGCACCTCAGCGCCGTTCACCGTGGTCGGCACCGACGTGCTGTCCGACCTCGCGGTGGTCCGGGCCGCGGGGCCGACGCCGCCGCCGGCCGAGCTCGGCGAGGCCGACCGCCTCGTCGTGGGCCAGCTGGTGGTGGCCGTCGGCAGCCCGCTGGGCCTGGCCGGCTCAGTCACCGCAGGCGTGGTCAGCGCCCTCGGCCGGTCCCTGCCGACGCGCAGCGGGTCGGCGGCGCGGCTCGTGGAGGACGTGATCCAGACCGACGCGGCGCTGAATCCCGGCAATTCCGGCGGCGCACTGGCCGACGCCCAGGCACGGGTCGTCGGGATCAACACCGCGGTGGCCGGCGTGGGCCTGGGCCTCGCCGTGCCGGTCAACGCGACAACCCGGCGGATCATCGCGGCGCTCATGCGGGACGGGCGGGTGCGGCGCGCCTACCTCGGGCTGGTAACGGTGCCGGCCCCGCTCAGCGCCGCACTGCGCGAGCGGTTCGGGCGGTCAAGCGGGCTCCGGGTGGCCGAGGTGGTCCCGGACGGCCCGGCCGCCCGGGCCGGCCTGCGGACCGGGGACCTGCTGCTGGCCGCCTCCGGGCGGCCGGTCAGCGCCGCGCAGGACCTCCAGCGGCTCATGTTCGACGACGCGATCGGGAAACCGCTTCCCATCACCGTGATGCGCAACGGCGCGCTGGTAGACGTCATCGCCCAACCGGTGGAACTGGTATCGGCGTAGCGCCCGGCCGCTCGTGGCGGCCTTCGCCAGCACGCGCACCAGATTTTAGGATTACGGTGGGTGCGCGGTCAGTCCCGGGTCGTGGCGGCGCGCAGCTCGGTGCGGAACCGGTCCAGCTCTGCGAGCTCGTCCTCGATCGGCTGGATCACCATCTCCTGCGCGGTCACCGCCATCTGGTCGCGCATCTGGTCCTCGACCTGCTCCCGCTCGGCGGCCGCGGCCAGCTGCACCCGGTTCATCGCACCGGACGCGGCCAGCCAGCCGAGCAGCAGGATCGCCGCGATGATCAGCGCGATCCACGGCAGCAGGGCCAGATCGGAGAACAGCCGGGGCGGCGCGCTGCCTGCCACCTGGACCGCCCCGAAGGCGATGATCACCGCGATCCAGGCCAGGCCCACGATCACGCAGCCGAGCAGCAGGCCCTGCAGGGCGCCGACCAGCCGCCACCAGCCGGCGATGTGATCCTCGGCGGGCAGTGCCTCGCCCATCACGGTGCCGAGCGCGGCCGGGATCTCCCTGGCCCGCGACCGGGCCGCCTCCCGGGTGGTCCGCGACCACGGGGCGGGCAGCGGCTGGCTGGCCGCGTCCGCGACCACGGTCAGCGCGTTGTCGATCTCCGCCTGCTGCGCGCCCGACGGCCCCGCGGTGACGCTCCGCAGCTCCTCCCACAGCCGGCTGCGGCGGATCTTGCGGGCCGGGTCGCGGCCGGTGATCCGCTCGGCCAGCCAGCCCAGCGGCCAGCCCACGTAATCCAGCGCGCGCAGCTCGCGTGCCCGCTGCAGCGACTCGCCCACCGCGGCCACGCCCGCCGCCCGGCTGAACGCCTCGACCAGGCCGCTGATCAGGTCCGGGGACAGGTGCCACGGCCCGGCCGGGCTGTCCGTCCCGGGCCCGGCGGAATCCGCCCGGCCGCCCGCGGCCCCCTCACCGGCCAGCCCGGTGCCAGCCAGCCCGGTGCCAGCCAGCACAGGGCCAGCCAGCACAGGGCCGGGAATGTCCGGGCCGCCCCGAACGGCGCCCACCGCCGGGCCAGGTCGTCCACGTCCGCGGAGATCCTGGCCTGCGCGGCCCGCCGGGCCGACACCGCGTTGGTCAGCATCTTGCGCAGCTCGTCCAGGCCCTCCCCGGTCTTGGCCGAGGTCATCAGCACCGGGACGTCCTGCAGGTCCTCGGAGTCGAGCAGCCGCCGCAGGTCGGCCAGGCAGTCCTCGGCCTGCTGCGGGGTCAGCCGGTCGGCCTGGTTCAGCACCACCGCGATGACCTCGGAGTGCCCGGCCAGCGGCACCAGGTACCGGCGGTGCACCGCGGCGTCCGCGTACTTCTGCGGGTCGAGCACCCAGATCATCAGGTCGGTCAGCCCCACCAGCCGGTCCGCCTGGCTGGTCGCGCCGGTCACCACCGAGTCGTGGTCGGGCAGGTCGACCAGGATCAGCCCGGTCATCGCCTCCTCGCCGCGCTCCAGTGCACTGGACCGGGCGTACCGGTACCGCGGCGCGACGCCCAGCCAGTCCAGCAGCGGCCCGGACCCGGCCACGCCCCACACGCAGGCGTGCGCGTCCCTGGTGGCCGGGCGGGTCACCCCGACCGGCGAGAAGTCAGCCCCGGACAGCCCGTTGAACAGCGCGGACTTGCCGCTGCCGGTGCCGCCCGCGAGGGCCACCACGGTGTGGTTGCCGGACAGCCGCAGCCGCTGGTCGGCCTGGGTGAGCAGCCGCTGGGTGTCGTCCAGCAGGCCCGCGCTGAACCCGTCGGGGCCGGTCCTGGCCCGGCCGATCTGCAGCAGCCGGGCCAGCGCGGTGAGCCGCCGGGCCAGGCCGCGGCCCGCGGCGGCCGGCTGCAGGTCGCCGTCGAAGTTCGGCGGGCCGCTCCGGGGCGCTTTGCTCACCGGGCCTCTTCCAGCGCCTCTTCGGCCTCGGTGAGCTCACGGGACGTGCCGTCGGCGGGCACCCCGGCCGCGTCCGCGGTCTCCTCGAACCGGAGCATCTCCTCGTCGAACAGCGCGCTGACCCGCTCGCGCAGGTCGGCCCGGGCGGCCAGGGCCAGCTCGCGCAGCGGCTCGGCGCCGAACAGCGAGGTCAGCAGCTGGTCCGGGGCGGCGCTGCTGTCGTTGACGGCGTCCGCGCCGGCCCCGTAGCCGAGCAGCCCGGCGGTCAGCGCCAGGGCCAGCGGCTCCTCGTCCAGCGGCACCGTGCGGGCGATCGACCTCTTGGTCACGTTCTGCGCCCGGACCAGCCCGAGCACGTGCTCCTGCCAGCTGCTCACCAGCCGGGCGGTCCGCCGGGACATCTCCGGGCCCGACCGGGCCAGGGCCACCGCGCCGTCCCGCTCGACCGCGTCCCGCCCGCTGCTGCTGCCCCCGGTGACCGGCACCACGTCCAGGTCGAGCCCGGCGGCCTGGGCGAAGTCCGAGCCGAAGCTGTAGTCCTCGGCTTCCGCGCCGGTCAGCTCGCCGAGCAGGGCCGCGCCGGCCGGGATCTCCCGCCAGGCCGCGACCGACGCCTCGGCGGCCCGGTCGGCGACCGACACGATCAGCGATTCCAGGCCGGCCCGCAGCGCCTGGTCCAGGGCCGCGGCCCGGCCCGGCATCCGCCGCTTGCGGGGCAGCCGGGCGGTGGCCTGCCCGCCGCGCCGCACCTGGAGCATGCGCAGCAGGTCGCCGGTGCCGGCGAAGTCCTGCCAGCGGGCCAGGATCTCGCCGCGGAGCAGCGAGCCGTCGCTGGTGACCTGGTCGATCTCGGCCTGCCCGCCCAGGTACGCCCCGGCCACCGCGGCGCGCAGGTCACGCCGCACCGCCTGCTGCGCGTCCAGCGCGGCGGCCAGGTCCGGGATCCGGGTGCGGAACGTGTCCAGCACCCCGGACATCGTCTGGGTGAGCACGGCCACTCGCCGGTCGTCCCGGGTGGCGGTGTCCTGCAGCCATTCCTTGATCGGCCCGTACGCCTCGGCCGGCAGCCTGCCCTCCACCAGCACGGTCTCCGGGATCACGAACCGGCGCACGTCGCCGAGCCCGTTCGCGGCCAGCATCGCGTCGAAGTGGGTGGTGAGCTGGGCCGCTGCGGACGGCGGCACCCGGGACAGCACGATGCCCAGCGAGGCGCCCCGGTCCCGGCCGTACTGCAGAAGCTCCCACACCGCGGCGTCCGCGTACCGGGCCGCGGTGGTCATGAACAGCCACAGGTCCGACGCGTCCAGGAACTGGTGCGCGAACTCGTAGTGCGCCTGCACCACCGAGTCGATGTCCGGGGTGTCGAGCAGCGCCACGCCCTGCGGCATGCCGTCGCTGGAGGCGAGCACGAGCAGGCCGTCCCGGCCGGCCATGGCCAGGCCCTGCTGGCGGACCCGGGGCAGGGTGGGCAGGAACACGTTCTCCGCGAACCAGTCGACCTCGCTGGGGTGGCTGGCCAGCACCGGGCTGTTGGTCGTCGGCCGCCGGATGCCGGTGTTGCTGACCTGCTTCCCGACCAGGCTGTTGACCAGGGTCGACTTGCCCGCGCCGGTCGAGCCGACGAGCGCGACCAGCACCGGGGAGCCGGACTGGCGGAGCCGGGGCAGCAGGTAGTCGTCGATCTGGCTGAGCAGCTTGCGCCGTTCCGCCCGGGCCTCGGCCACGCCGGGGGCTTCCAGGAAGAACTCGGCCTCCAGGATCGCGTGCCGCAGCGCCAGCAGGGCGGCTTCCAGCGGACGGGCCTCGACCCGGCGGAACGGGGTGACCGGCCCGGACGGCTTCCGCGGCGCCGCCGCCGACGGCGGGGTGGGCCCAGACGGCGCGGATGGCGACGGCCCGGGCGCGGCCGGGGGCTCTGCCGCAGCCGGCGGGGTGGGCGCGGCCGGGCCCGCCGGCTCAGCAGGCGCGGTCGGCGCCGGGACGGCCGGGTCCTCCGCACCGGACGGCTCGCCAGCCTCCGGGGGCGTCGCGCCCGGCATGCTCGCGGCCCGCGGCGGGCCGGACGGGTCCTCAGGACCGGGCAGTTCGCCGGCCCGGCGGGCGTGCCCGCGGCCGGGCGCGGGCCTGCGTCCGCGGCCGGGGCGGCCGGGGCGGGCGGCTCACCCGCGGGCGGGCGGGCGGCTTCCTCCGGCGGCGCGGAGTCCGGCGGTTCCGGGGACGCGTGGCGGCCGGGACGGGCGGCGCGCGCCGGCGCCGGGGCAGGGCTGACCGCCGGCCCGCTGCCGGCTGGCCCGGAGCCCGTGGGCCCGGGGCCAGCGGGCACCGAAGCCGCGGTGCGCCCCTGTCCTTCAGTCATTCCGCCCGGCCTCCAGCTACCGGCGAGCCGCCGGCCGTCGGGCCGGCTTCTGTCTCCCGTTCCATACCCCGCGCATGTCCGTTCGGCGGCCCGGCGGCGCCCTGCCCGGCGCCATCCTCCCCGGTCCGTCCCGCGGCGGCAGGACGCAGCGTCCCTCCTGGTCCGCCGCCCGCCGGGCTGGCGGCCAGCCCCGCGATCTGCGCCGCGATTGTCACGACCTCACCTATTACCACGACCGCTGGCGGCCGGATACCCGCACGGGTAATGGCGCTCGCGGCGGTGTCCAGTTTGGCGGTGATTTTGTGCTGCGTGGGCAGGCTACCGTCGGCGATGACGGATACGGGAGTGTTCGGGTCACGGCCGCCACTTATTAGCTCATCTGTGATCAGCCGGAGATTCTCGATCGCCATCAGCAGCACGAGCGTGCCGGACGACGCGGCCAGGCCCGGCCAGTCCACCGTGGACCGCGGGTCGCCGGGGGGCACGTGCGCCGACACCACGTGGAACTCCTGCACCACGCCGCGGTGCGTGACCGGCACCCCGGCGACCGTGGGCACGGCCACCGCGCTGGTGACCCCGGGCACGATCGTCACCGGGATCCCGGCCTCCAGGCAGGCCAGCACCTCCTCGGCGCCGCGGCCGAACACGAACGGGTCGCCGCCCTTGAGCCGGACCACGAACCGGCCCGCGGCGGCCTCGCGGACAAGGGTCTCGTTGATGAACTCCTGGGCCACCGACCGGCCGCGCGGGATCTTGGCTGCGTCGATGATCTCCACCCCGGGCGGCAGCTCGTCCAGCAGCGCGCGCGGCGCGAGCCGGTCCGCGACCACCACGTCGGCCTCGGCCAGCAGCGCCCGGCCGCGCACGGTGATCAGGCCGGGGTCGCCGGGACCGCCGCCGACCAGCGCGACGCCGCCGTGCGCCCGGCGCTGGCGGCGGGCGCTGATCGCACCCGAGCCCAGGCCGTCGACGACGGCGTCCCTGATCCCGGCGCTGCGCCGCGGGTCGCCGCTGAGCACGCCGACCCGGACGTCACCCGCCTGCCCGGTGGCCGGGGTCCAGGCCCGGGACGCGGCCGCGTCGTCCGCCCGGACGCACCAGACCCGGGAAGCCTCGGCCTCGGCCGCCACCGCCGCGTTGACCGCCGGGTCGTCGGTGCACGCGCACACCAGCCAGGCGCCCGCGCAGTCGCCGGGCTGGTAGCGCCGCTCCAGCCAGGTCAGCCGGCCCGCCTCCGCCAGGTCGTGCAGGGCCGGGGTGAGCTCCGGGGCGACCACGGTCACCACCGCGCCCGCGTCGGCCAGGCCGGGCACCCGCCGGGCCGCGACCCCGCCGCCGCCGGCGATCACCACCCGGCGGCCGGCCAGGCCCACGGCCAGCAGGTACGGCACCTGGTCCGTGGCAGCCATCAGATCCCCGCTCCTAGCCGTCAGCCCGTTATTCGCCCTTGTCGGTCACGCCGGCTGAGTCGAACGTCGCGACGTCGTGCAGCGCCCTGGCGGCGCTCTGGACGATCGGCAGGGCAAGCAGCGCGCCGGTCCCCTCACCGAGCCGCAGGCCCAGATCGATCAGCGGGTGCAATCCCAGCTTTCCGAGCGTAGCGGCATGACCCGGCTCCACGGACCGGTGACCGGCGATGCAGGCGGCCACCGCGTCCGGGGCCAGCGCCACCGCGGCCAGCGCCGCCGCCCCGGCGATGACGCCGTCCAGGATGACCGGCACCCGCTGCTCCGCCGCGCCCAGGATGAACCCGGCCAGCGCGGCGTGCTCCAGGCCGCCGAACGCGGCCAGCACCGCGGCCGGGTCGGCCGGGTCCGGCTGGTGCCGGTCCAGCCCGGCCCGCACGACCTCGATCTTCCTGGCGTGGGTGCTGTCGTCGATGCCGGTCCCGCGGCCGGTCATCTCGGCCGGGTCCCGGCCGGTGAACGCGCACACCAGCGCGGCCGACGCGGTCGTGTTGGCGATGCCCATGTCCCCGGTGATCAGGCAGTTGCTGCCCGCCGCCACCAGGTCCCTGGCCACGCCGATGCCGGTGGCCAGCGCCTCCTCCACCTGGCCGGGCGCCAGCGCCGGGCCGGCCAGGAAGTCGGCCGTGCCCCTGGCCACCTTCCTGGCCAGCAGGCCGGGCGCGGGCGGCAGGTCGGCGGCCACGCCCACGTCGATGACCACGACGTCCGCGCCCGCCTGCGCGGCGAACGCGTTCACCACCGCGCCGCCGGCCAGGAAGTTCGCCACCATCTGGGCGGTGACCTCCTGCGGCCATGGCGTGACGCCGCGGGCGTGCACGCCGTGGTCGGCGGCGAACACCGCCACCGTGGCCGGCCCGGGCACCGGCGGCGGGCACTCCCCGGCCAGCCCGGCCAGCTGGGCGGACAGGTCCTCGAGCGTGCCCAGCGAGCCCCGCGGCTTGGTCATCAGGTCCAGCCGGGCCCGGGCCGCGGCTACCGCCGCCGCGTCGAGCGGCCGGATCCCGGCGCGTACCTCATCGAGCAGTTCCATGGTGTCCTTCCGGTCGGCCGGCCGCGGGACCCGGCCGGTCAGTGCGTGTGCTGATGGCCGGCCCCGTGGTGCGCGTGGGGATACCCATGCTCTCCCGGATGACCGTCTTCCGCTGGGTGGGCGTGCGGCCGCTGGGCCGCGCCGACCAGATGCCCGGACCCGGGCAGCGCGACACGGTAGGCGCAGGTGTCGCAGTTCATCCGGATGTCCCCGGCCAGCGCCTCGCGGTACCGCCCGGTCACCAGCCCGGCCAGCTCGCCGGTGTCGCCGAGCACGTCCGTGACCCGCACGCCGAGTTCCGGGTGCGCGGCGGCGTAGGCGCGGGACTGCTCCTCCACCCGGTCCGGCAGCACACCGGGGAACAGGAAGTACCGGGCCACGACGATCTGCCGGGCACCGAGCCGCCGGCACCGCTCGAGCCCGGCCGCGATGCCCGGCTCGGCCAGCGACACGAAAGCGGTTTCCGCGAATTCGTAGTCCCGGCCCTCCCACAGCAGCCGCGCGGTCTTGCACACCTCGGCGTTCGCGTCCGGGTCGGTGGTTCCCCGCGCCGCCAGCAGCACAGCCGGCGCCGTCATCCCGTCCGAGACCGCCGCGATGCGCTCGGCGAGCAGGCCGAGCAGGACCGGGTGCGGGCCGAGGGGCCGCCCGTAACTCCAGGTCAGCCCGGGATGGCGGGCCCGCTCCCGGGCCAGCGAGGCCGGGATGTCGCCCTTGGCGTGACTCGCCGCGGACAGCACGACCGGCACCGCGACCAGGTGCCGGTGACCGCGGGAGGCCAGCCCGGCAACCGCTTCCCGCAGCGGCGGCTCGGACAGCTCGATGAAACCGCCCGCCACCTCGATCCCCTCGGGAGCCAGCCGTTCCTTCAGCCGGGACGCCAGCGCGCGGAACGCGGCCGCGCCCTCCTCGTCCCGGCTGCCGTGGCCGGCCAGCACCAGCGGCGGTGGGGTCACCGCGCGGCCCCTGGCCCGCCGTCCTCGCCGCCGGCCGGATCGGGCTGCCCCGCGGCCGCCCGGAGCATGGCGTTGACCGCGGCCGCGGCGACTGCCGAGCCGCCCTTCTCCGACACGTTGGTCACCGAGCGCAGCCCGCTGGCCCGCAGCGCGTCCTTGGCCTCCGCCGCGCCGACGAAGCCGACCGGCAGCCCGACCACGAACGCCGGCTCGACGTTCCTGGTCAGGATCTCGGCCAGCGCGGTGGGCGCGCAGCCCACCACCCAGACCGCGCCCGGCCCGACCTCGCCGAAGGCCAGCCGGATCGCGGCCGCCGCCCGGGTGATGCCCGCGGTCCTGGCCAGCCGCGCGCTCAGCGGCTCCCGGATCTTGCACACCACGTCCCGGCCGGTGATCCCGGCCGCGACCATCTCGGTGTCGGCCACCACGGCGGCGCCGCCGGCCAGCGCCTGCACCCCGGCGGCCAGCGCTTCCTCGTCGCAGACCAGGTCGGTCGCGTAGTCGAAGTCGGCGCTGGCGTGGATGACCCGCTCGGTCACGTCCCGGCTGAACCGGGGCAGCCGGGACAGGTCGATCCGGGACCGCAGGATCCGGTACGACTCAGCCTCGATCGGGTGCACCCCGCTGGCCTCGCTGGCCCCGCCGGCCACCGCTTCCTCTGGCCAGGTCATCTCGTCAGCACCTCCTGGGCCAGGTAGATCGCGTCGGCCGGGCAGACCTCCACGCACTCGCCGCACCCGGTGCACCGGGCCGCCCGCACCGCCAGCGGGACCGCGGCCCCCGGCCCGGCCGGGCGGATGGCCCGCTCCGGGCACGTTAGCAGGCAGGCTCCGCAGCCCAGGCAGCCGCTGGTCACGACCGCGCAGGTCAGGCCGGTGCGGGTCAGGCCAGCGCGGGTCAGGCCGGTGCGGGCCGGGACGGTCCCGCTGGCCCCGGCCCCGGCAGGAGCCCGGGTCACGGAGCCGACCAGCGGTAGTCCCGCGGGGTGACCATCCGCCCGGCCACGATCCTGGTTCGCGACGAGCCGATCACGACCATCGTGTGCATGTCGGCCACCGCCGGGTCGAAATCCTCCAGGGTGGCGATGCCGGACCGCTCCCCGCCGCGGGACGCGTCCCGCACCCAGCCGACCGGGGTGCCGGCCGGCCGGTACTCGGCCAGGATGGCCAGCGCCCGCGGCAGCTGCCAGGTCCGGGCCTGGCTGGCCGGGTTGTACAGGCTGACCACCAGATCCGCCTCGGCCGCGGCGCGCAGCCGCCGCTCGATCTGGTCCCACGGCGTGTGCAGGTCGGACAGCGAGATCGAGGCATGGTCGTGGCCAAGTGGCGCACCGAGCACGGCCGCGGCGGCCAGCGCCGCGGTCACCCCGGGCACGGCCACCACGTCGATCCGGTCATCGGCCAGTTCCAGCGCCGGGCTGGCCATCGCGTAGATGCCCGCGTCACCCGAGCCGATCAGCGCCACCGCCCGGCCCGCCAGCGCCTCGCTGACCGCGGCGGCGGCCCGCTGCTCCTCGTCGCCCAGGCCGCTGGACAGGATCCTGGTGCCGTCCGGGATCAGGTCGGACACCTGCCGGACGTACTGGTCCAGGCCGACGATCACGCTGGCCCGGCGCAGCTCGGCCACGGCCCGCGGGGCCAGCAGGTCCCTGGCCCCCGGGCCGATGCCGACCAGGGCCAGCCGCCCGCGCGGCCGGCCGCGCGCGACCGCCGCCGTGGCGTTCTGGCTGATCTGCTTGGGCACGAGCAGCTCGGCGGCCCCGGGCAGCTCCCGGCCGGCCGCCGCGAAGAGCAGCGCGGCGGCCTCGGCCACGCTCGGCGTGCCGACTGCGGCGCGCACGGTCTCGCTCGGCGTGGGCACGTCCACCGCGGCCAGTTCGCCGGCGGTTGCGGTGCGGACCGCCCAGCCGCGCTCGGCGGCGGCGGCGATCAGGCCCGGCTCGCGGGCCTTGGCGTCCACGGTGGCCAGCCAGCGCACCGCCCGGGGGGACAGGCCCGCGCTGGCCAGCGCCTGGTCCATCAGCTTGCCCGCCTCGGCGGCGGTGACCCCGCGGCTGGCCCCGGCCCCGACGGTCAGCGATGGCGGCCGGTACACCACCCGCGGGCCGGCCGCCGGCTCCAGCTCGGCGTCGGTGACCACGATGGCCGGCACGCCGGGCTCCGGCGCGTCCGCCCGGACCACCGCGGCGGGCAGCGGCGGAACCGGCCATTCCGGGTCCATGGTCAGCGTGACCCGTTCGCCGGACAGGATCGCGGTGCCCACCGCGGCCAGGTCGCTGCCCGGCTCCACGGTGAACCCGATGTCCGCGCCGAACTCGTCCAGCGCCACCGACCCGGCCGCGTCCGACGCGGTGGTGATGACCGCGGTGGCGCCCAGGATCGCGGCGACGTGCCGGGCCAGCACGTTGGCCCCGCCCGCGTGCCCGCCCAGGATCGGCACCGCGAACTGCAGCGCCTCGTCCACGCACACCACGCCGGGGTCGGTGTACTTGCCCGCCAGCAGCGGGGCGGCGATCCGCACGGTGGCGCCGACGGCCAGGAAGCAGACGATCAGGTCGCACTCGTCGAACGCCTGCGGCAGCGCCGCCGTGGCCGGACCCCGGTAGCTCCGGGTGTCCGGCAGCTCCTCGGCCAGCCGCGCCGCCGCCATCCGGCCCGCGGCGGTCACCGCGATCAGCCCGATCATGCCGGCCCCCGCTCGCCGGAGACCACGAACACCGGGTTCGCCCCGGCCAGCCGCAGCGACCCGCCGGGCAGCGGGGCCAGCCGCGCCGCCTGCAGCTGCACGCCCTCGGCCCGGTAACCGCGCGCGGCCAGCAGCTCGGTCACCGCCCGCACCCGGTCCACCGAGGCCAGCGCGGCCACCGCGCGCTCCGGCCGGCCGGCCTCCAGGGCGGCGGCCAGCACGTCGTCGCTGCCGCCCCCGGCGAACAGCGCGTCCGGCGCGGGCAGGCCCGCCAGCGCCGCCGGGGCCGTCCCGGCCACCACCCGGACGCTGCCGGCGACGCCATGCGCGGCCGCGTTGCGCCGGATCCGCTCGCACTGGCCCTGGTCGGCCTCGACCGCGTACACGCTGGCGCCGAACCGGGCGCACTCCACCGCCACCGACCCGGACCCGGCCCCGATGTCCCACACGGTCCGGCCGAGCCCCGGGCCCAGCCGGGCCAGCACCAGGGCCCGCACCTCGGCCTTAGTGATCATCGCGTCCCGGTGCTCGAACGCCTCCTCGGGCAGCGCCCACCCGGCCGGTGCCCCCCGGTGCCCGGCCACCCAGCCCGGGCCGCCCGTGCTGCCCGGCCCCGTGCTGTCCGGCCCGTCCGTCCGGCCCCGTTCCGTCCGGCGCCATCCCGTCGCGCGCCACAGCCGGGTCCAGCGCCACCAGCACGTTCGGGTCGGCCAGCGCCCACGGCCAGGCCACCGCCCGGGCCGCAGGCCAGCTCAGCGACCCGCTCGTCGGCCGTGCCGAGCCGCTCCGCCGCGTAGACCCGGCGCCCGCCGGCCAGCAGCGCCGCGGCCAGCTCGGCGGCCGGCTCCCCTGGCGTGGTCAGGATCGCCGCCTTGGGGTGAGCCAGGGCGGCGGCGGTCACCGGGCCCGGATCCCGGCCATGCGCGGACAGCACAAGTGCATCGTCCCAGTCGAGGCCAAGCCGGGCGAATGCCAGAGCCACCGAGGAGACCGCGGGCAGCACGACGGGCCGGATCCCGCGGGCCCGCAGCGCCCGCACGATCCCGAAAAACCCGGGGTCACCCGAGGCCAGCACCACGGCCGGCCCGCCCGCCGCCTCGATCTCCGCCAGCGCCTCGTCCAGCCGGGTCAGCTCCGCCACCCGCGCGCTCCCCGGCACCATCCCGGCCGCCCCGTCCTGCCCCGTCCTATCCTGGCCCGTCCTGTCCTGGCCCGCACCATCCTTGCCAGCCCCGTCGCAGGCCAGCACCGCGTCCAGGTGCCGCCGCGCACCGATGACCAGCACGGCCCCGGCCAGCGCGGCCACCGCGGCAGGCGGAAGCGGGCCGCCGTCACAGCCGATCACGGTCACCGCGGGCGCCGTCATCACGACCGCCCCGGCCACGCGGCAACCAGTTTCCGCCCGCTGAAGTCCACCATCATCACCTCGACCGCGGGCAGGATCGCCGCCTGCCGCCGCTCCCCAGCCCCGGCCCCTCCAGCGCCCGCACCGGCAACCCCGGCACCCGCCCCGGCCTCCATACCGGCCACCCGGGCGCCCTCGTCCCCACCGTCAGTCACTTCGGCATCGCCAGCCTGACCGGCACTGGCCTCAGCCGTCCCGCCCTTGGGGGCCCTACCCGCCCTGCCGACCTCGGTGACCCTGCCGGTCCCGGCGCCAGCCGCGGCAGCCTCATTCCCACCCTCAGAAACTTCCGCATCGCCAGCCTGATCGGCGCCACTCGCCTCAGCCGTCCCGCTCTCGGCAGCCCCGTCGGCCTCAGGAGGCTTACCGGCCCCGGTGGCTTCGTCAGCCTTGCCGGCCCCGGCGATCTCGGCGCAGAACCGGGCCAGCACTCCCGCGACCCGGCGGCACAGCTCGGTCCCGGCCGCCTCGAGCAGCCCGGCTGCCTCCCACAGCTCGGCCGCGTGCCGCGCCGTGTTGGCCTCCGCGACCTCCGCCGCCAGCGCATCACCACCGCCCGCCGCCCGGGTGATCTCGGCCAGGAGACCAGTGGACACCCGGGACCGGGTGTAGTGCGTCATCAGCACGCCCGCGGCCAGCTTGACCAGCTTCCCGGCCATGCCCACGAACACCACCCGGGGCACGCCGTGCTCCATCACCCGCCGCAGCGCCGCCCCGGTGAAGTCGCCCACCTCGACGAACGAGACCTCGGGCAGCCCGGGCAGCAGCGCCATCGCGCCCCGCTCGGTCCGGCCGCCGGTGCACAGCACGATCGCGGGCACGCCCTGCGCGGCAGCCACCGCCACCGCCTGCTCGACGCTTGCCCGCCACGACGCGGTCGAGAACGGCCGGACGATCCCCGTGGTGCCCAGGATCGAGATCCCGCCGAGGATGCCGAGCCGGGCGTTGGTCGTCTTGCGGGCCATCTTCTCGCCGCCGGGCACCGAGATCACGACCCGCGCCCCGCGCTCCGCCAGGTCGATCACCTCGCCCACCGCCTGGGTGATCATCTGCCGGGGCACCGGGTTGATCGCCGGGCTGCCGACCTCCAGGCCCAGGCCGGGCTTCGTAACCACGCCGACGCCCTCGCCGCCGTCCAGGTCGAGGCCCGCCTCCGCCCGCCAGCTGACCAGCGCGGTCAGATGCGCGCCATGGGTGACATCAGGGTCGTCCCCCGCATCCTTGACCACGACCGCCTCCGCCCGTTCGCCGCCCCTGGCGCCCCCCGGCCGGGCAGCGCCGGGCAGCAGGCGGCAGGACGTGACAGCGAACACTACCCGCCGCCCGGACGGCAAAACGATCTCGACGCTGTCCTGTGCCTGGCCGGTTTCCAGCGCGGCCGCCGCGGCCTTGGCCGCCGCCGCGGCGCACGCGCCGGTGGTCCACCCGGTGCGCAGCCCGGTCTGCCGGACCCGCGCGGTGCGCGGCAGGTCAGGCTCACGGAGCTCCCCGGGCTCGGTCATCACCGCACCCTAGTCACGCCCGGCCCCGCCCGGCGGCACCGGCGCACCCGGCGGCAGCGGCGCACCCGCCGCGCCCGCCCCGCGGCCGCGCAGCGCCCGCCGGGCCGCCCGGTCGGCCTTGCGGTACTCGTGGAAATGGCCCGGGTGGTACAGGTGCGACCGGGTGCCGCCCGCCGCCAGCGCCGGGCCGACCAGCACCAGCGTGTGCTTCCACAGCCGGCGGGCCTTCACCGTGGCGGCCAGCTCGTCCAGCCGGCACCGCTCGACCAGCTCGTCCGGCCAGGTCACCCGGTAAGCCACGACGCACGGCGTCTCCGGCGGGTAGCCGCCCGCCAGCAGCTCGTCCTGCAGCTGCCCGGACCGGGCCGCGGACAGGAACAGCGCCATGGTCGTGCCGTGCGAGGCCAGCGCCGCGACCTCCTCCCCCGGCGGCATCGGCGTCTTCCCCCCGCCGAGCCGCGTCAGGATCACCGACTGCGCAACCTCGGGAATGGTCAGCTCCCGCTCCACCGCGGCGGCGGCCGCCGTGAAGCTGGACACCCCGGGCACGACCGAGGTCGCCAGCCCCAGCTCACGGCACCGGTCGAGCTGCTCCTGCAGCGCCCCCCACAGCGCCGGGTCGCCGGAGTGCACCCGCGCCACCGCCAGGCCCTCGTCCTTCGCGCGCCGGTACAGCGGCAGCACCCCCTCCAGCGGCAGCTCCGCCGAGTCGATGATCTCGGCGCCGGGCCGGGCGTGCTCCAGCACCCCGGGATGCACCAGGCTGGACGCCCAGATCACCACGTCGGCCGCGGCGATCGCGGCGGCCCCGCGCAGGGTCAGCAGGTCCGGCGCGCCGGGCCCGGCCCCCACGAACGTCACCGTGCCCGTTGTCATACGCTCCCGCCCCGGCTATCGCCCGCCTGTCCCGCGGAGTCCGCAGCCCGCGGGCCAGGTCCGCAGCCCCACCGGCCGGCCGCAGTCCCGTTTGCCGGACCCGCAGCCCCACTGGCCGCGCCCGCAATCCCGTCTGCCGGGCCCGCAGCCCTGCGGGCCGGATCCGCAGCCCCACTGGCCGGCCCGCAGCCCTCTCTGCCGGGCCCGCCGCGGCGGCCGCAGCCTTCCCGCCCAGCCGGCTCCCCCGGCCGCCGCGCCGTCCCGTCGAGATCAGCGTGGCCAGGTACGGCACCCGCTCCCCCGCCTCGACCGACGCCGCGGGCCGGATGTCCTCCCCGGCCAGGCCGACCCGGGCGCCGAACACCGCGCCGTCAAGCCGCCCCGCCTCGGCAAGCGCTTTCCGGACCGTTTCCAGCGAGCCCGCCGCGCTCAGCTTGTACGCCACCACCGTGTCGTGCGCGGCCAGCGCCTCGGCCAGCGCGCCGGGCCCGGCCGTCAGCGGCAGCAGCACCAGCGACTCGGTGCCCTCGGCCAGCACGGTGCCGCTGCGCGCGGCCAGGTCCTGCAGCGCGGTGATGCCCGGCACGGTCTCCACCGTGACCCCGGGGTCCCGCGCGGTCACGCTCTGGGCCAGGTAGCTGAACGTCGAGTACAGCGCCGGGTCGCCCAGCGTGGCGAACGCGACCGTCCCCGCCCCCGCCGCGAACGCCCCGGTCACCGCGTCCGCGGCGGCGTCCCACGCGGCGGCCCGGTCCGGCGTGACCCCGCCGGTGTCGTTCAGCGCGAACGCCACCCGCCGGATCACCGCACCGTCCACGTGCGCCCGCACGGTCGCCTCGGCCCGCCCGGTCTCGGCCCGGTCCTCCTCGCCGGGCCGGCCGAGCACCGGCACCAGGACCAGGTCCGCGGTCCGCAGCACGCGGATTGCCTTGACCGTGATCAGCTCCGGGTCGCCGGGCCCGACGCCCACCCCGATCAGCCGCCTCACGGCGCACCCCCGTCCCGGGCCGCGGCCGTGGGGACCGTCCGGCGGCCGGCCGGCCCGGCGCGGAAGGCCGCGCAGGCCGCGGCGAACCGGGCCGCGAACGCGGGCTGGCCGGCCCAGTGCAGGTGCAGGTACGACGCCAGAAGTGCCCCCTGCGCCACGCCCTCACGGGCTCCGCCAGGCAGCCGCCAGGCCGCTGACTCGCCAGTTTTCAGGGATACGGAGGTCCGGTGGAACTCATGCGCTCGCACCTGATCACCCGCCCGGGTGATCACGGAGTCCCGGTCCGCGGAGGCGGCCCGGTAGCCCAGGGTCAGCCGCGGGGTCATCGACGCGTCGGCGGGCAGCACGCCGCACATCGGCTGGCCGTCCAGGGTGCGGGCCAGGTACAGCAGCCCGGCGCACTCGGCCACCACCGGCGCGCCGCCCGCGGCCAGACTGGCCACCGCCCGCCGCATCGGCTCGTTGGCGGCCAGTTCCCCGGCGTACACCTCGGGGAACCCGCCGCCGATCAGCAGGCCCGCCGTGCCGTCCGGAAGCTTCTCGTCAACGGCCGGGTCGAAAACCGCGACCTCCGCCCCGGCCGCAGTCAGCAGTTCCGCCTGCTCGGTGTAACCAAAGGTGAACGCGGGCCCAGCCGCCAGCGCCACCACCGGCCGGGTCCGGCCGCCCAGCCCGGCGAGCCCATCTCGCCCGTCTCGGCCGGCAGGCCCGGAAAGCCCTTCCCGCCCGGCTTGGCCGACTTGGTCGGGCTCGGCCGGGTCGGCGGGCTCGGCCCGCCTGGCTGGCCTGGCCGACCTGGTCAGCCTGGCTGGCCAGCGCGGCGGCCGGGTCCCAGGGCGCGGTGGCCAGCGGCGGCGCGGACCGGGCCAGCGCCACCAGCGCGGCCAGGTCGCAGCTGGCCGCGACCAGGTCGCCGAGCGCGGCCACCGCCCGGGCCGCGGCGGCCTGCCGCTCGGCGGCCGGGACCAGCCCCAGGTGCCGGGACGGCACCTGGACGTCCGGGTGCCGCCGGATCGCGCCGAGCACCGGCACCGGGTCGGGCAGAGTAGCAAGCGCTTTCCGCAGCAGGGCCTCGTGCCGGTCCGAGCCGACCCGGTTGAGGATCACCCCGGCCAGCCGGGTCCGCGGGTCGAACCCGGCGAACCCGGCGACCAGCGCGGCCACCGACCGCCCGGCCGCGGCCGCGTCCACGACCAGCACGACCGGCGCGCCGAGCAGCGCGGCCAGGTGCGCGGTCGACCCGAACCCGGGGTCGCTGCCCCACGGGCCGTCCGAGGCCACCCCGTCGAACAGGCCCATCACGCCCTCGATGACCGCGATGCCCGCGCCGGACGCGCCGTGCGCCAGCAGCGGGGCCATCAGGCCCTCGCCGCACAGCACCGGGTCCAGGTTGCGGCCCGGGCGGCCGGTGGCCACCGCGTGGTAGCCCGGGTCGATGTAGTCCGGCCCGGCCTTGTGCCCGGACACCCGCAGGCCCCGCCGGGCCAGCGCGGCCATCAGCCCGGTGGCCACCGCGGTCTTGCCGGCCCCGGACGCCGGGGCGGCGATGACCAGCCGCGGGAGTGTTACCACTCGATGCCCTTCTGGCCCTTCTGGCCGGCGTCCATCGGGTGCTTGACCTTCGTCATCTCGGTGACCAGGTCGGCGGTCTCGACCAGCCGCGGGTGCGCGCCGCGGCCGGTGATCACCACGTGCTGCTGGCCGGGGCGGTCCGCGAGCACCGCGATGACCTCCTCGACGTCCACCCAGCCCCAGGTGATCGGGTAGGTGAACTCGTCGAGCACGTACAGCCGGTAGGTTTCCGCGGCCAGGTCGCGGCGGATCTGCGCCCAGCCCTCAGCGGCCCGCTCGGCGTGGTCGGCGGTGTCCCGCTGGATCCACGACCAGCCGTCGCCCATCTTGTGCCAGGCCACGCTTCCGCCGGCCGCGCTGGCGCCCAGCTCCCGGAGAGCGGTTTCCTCGCCAACCCGCCACTTCGCGGACTTCACGAACTGGAACACGCCGACCGGCCAGCCCTGGTTCCAGGCCCGCAGCGCCAGCCCGAACGCGGCCGTGGACTTGCCCTTCCCGGTGCCGGTATGGACGATCACCAGCGGCCGGCTCCGCCGCTGCCGCGTGGTCAGCCCGTCGTCGGGAACCTGCTCCGGCTGCCCCTTCGGCATCAGGCGGCCCTCCGTCCCCTCGGCGCGCTCGTCCGGCCGGACCGGGAGCCGGTTCGCCGTCCTCGGCCCGGCCGTGCCGGCGCCGGGACCGCCCAGGACCGCCGGGCCCCGGCCGACTGCGGCGCCGCCCAGTTCACGGCCGTCCTCCCGTGACCAATCAGCCCCGCCAGCAACAGGCGGCGGCGCGGATCACGCCACATCACGCAGCCCTCCGTCCCCGTGGCGCGGCGGCGCGGACCACGCCCGCCAGCCGGCCCGCGGCCAGCTCGTCCAGCCGGACAGCGACCGCGCCGAGGCGGATGGCCAGCTTGTTCGCGAGGCCCAGGCGGACCATGCCGGTCTCGCAGTCGACCACGATCGCCGGGATACCGGCCAGCCGCGCCGCGGCCCGGTCCAGGTCCGCGGCCGACCCGCTGGTCGCCCGCCCGTCCGTGACCACGACCAGGAGCGGGCGCCGGTCCGGGTCGCGCAGCCGCTCCGCGGCCAGCACCCGGGCGGCCATGGCCAGGCCCGCGGCCAGCGGCGTGCGCCCGCCGGTCGGCAGGACGGCCAGCCGACGCGCCCCGGCCTCCACCGAGGAGGTCGGCGGCAGGGCCAGCGTGGCCTCGGTCCCGCGGAACGTGATCAGGCCGACCTTGTCCCGCCGCTGGTAGGCGTCCCGCAGCAGCGACCCGACCGCGCCCTTGACCGCCCGCATCCGCTGCCCGGCGGCCATCGACCCGCTCGCGTCGACCACGAACAGAACCAGGTTGCCCTCCCGCCCGATCCGCACGCTCTCCCGCAGGTCAGCCGCCCGCAGCCGCGGCCGGGCCGTACCGTCACGGCCCGCCGCCCGGTTCCTGCCGCCCTGGCCCGTCTCCCCAGATCCGGCGCTGCCCGCCCCGCGGCCGGCCGTCCCATCCCGGCCCGCCCCCAGGTTCCTGGCGGCCTGGCCCGTGTCCCCGGACCCGGGGCCGCTCACCCCGCGACCAGCCGCCCTGTCCCGGCCCGCCCCCAGGTTCCAGGCGCCCTGGCCCGTCTCCCCGGACCCGGCGCTGCCCACCCCGCGGCCGGCCATCCCGTCCCGGCCCGCCCCCAGGTTCCTGCCGCCCTGGCCCGTTCCCCCGGACCCGGCGCCGCTCACCGCGCGACGAGCCCTTCCTGCATCTCCTGCCACACCAGCGCCGCCCACCACACCAGCGCCGCCCGGCGCCGTAGCCGGCATCGCTTTCTCGCGGCGTGCCGCACCTGCCTCCCCCGTCACACCACGCCCGCTCGCCGTTGCAGCCTCGCCCGGCGCCGCAGGAAACCCCCGCACCGCTTCAGGACCGTAGCGTCGCTATACGGTCCTGGGCCGCGTCGGCGCTTCGCGTAAAGAATTTCCGGCCTGCGGCCTCACCCGCGAGGCGGTGCGCGGCCGCGCGGAGGGTGGCGGGCAGGTGGACCGAGCGCACCCGGCCCACCGGGCGGCGGGCGCCGGCCTGGCGGCCCAGCGGGGTCCGCGCGGCCGAGCGGCGGCCGGGCGCGCCCTGGCCGATGCCGCTGACGGCCAGCAGCCGGGTGCGGTAGGCCTCGCTGGGCGGGACGGTCTGGGCCGCGGGCGCCGGGGCGGACGGGTCCGGCTGCTGATCGGCCAGGGGCGGCGCGGCCGAGGGCGGGGCAGCCGGCGGCCCGGCCGCGTCAGCGGGCGGCGGGCCGCCGTCGTCCTGGCCGGGCGGCGGGGGCGTGCCGCCACCAGGCGGCGGGGACGGCGGGGGCGGCGGGCTGCCGTCGTCGTCCGGGCCGTCCGGAGGACTGGAAAGGGCTTCCTCGAGCGCCTCGTCGAGGGCCTTCTCGTCCAGGCCGGGCGCGTCGAACGGGTCGCGGCGGCGGCGGTGCGGCAGCGCCAGCCTGGCCGCCTGCCGGATGTCGTCCGGGCCGACCTCGGCCCGGCCGTGCCAGGCGGCCAGCGCGATCGCGGTCCGGGCGGTGACCAGGTCCGCGCGCAGGCCGTCTACCTCGAAGGACGCGCACACCGCGCAGATCTGGTCCAGCGCGGCGTCCGGCAGCCGGACCGAGCCGAGCCGCTCCCGGGCCTGCGCCACCTGGGCGGCCAGCCGCGCGGTCTCGCCGGCCCACCGCGCGGCGAACCCGGCCGGATCCGCCTCGTAGGCCAGGCGGCGGCGGACCACCTCGGCGCGCTGCGCGGGGTCCCGGCTGGCCGCCGCCTCGACGGTCAGCCCGAACCGGTCGAGCAGCTGCGGGCGCAGCTCGCCTTCCTCCGGGTTCATCGTGCCGACCAGCAGGAACCGGGCCGCGTGCCGGACGGAAACCCCTTCCCGCTCGACGTAGTTGACGCCCAGCGCGGCCGCGTCGAGCAGCAGGTCGACCAGGTGGTCGTGCAGCAGGTTGACCTCGTCGACGTAGAGAATGCCGCGGTGCGCGGCGGCCAGCAGGCCGGGCTCGAACGCGGTCACCCCGGCGGTCAGCGCCCGCTCGATGTCCAGCGACCCGGCCAGCCGGTCCTCGGTGGCGCCGACCGGCAGCTCGGCCAGCCGGGCCGGGCGGCGGGCCCGGCCAGCGCCTGCGCCTGCACCTGCACCGTCCTCATCTGACCGGGCCGGATGCGGGCCGTCGGGGCAGCCCGGGTCCGGGGCATCGGGGTCGCAGCTGAACCGGCAGCCCTCCACCACGTCCACCGGCGGCAGCAGCCCGGCCAGCCCGCGGACCAGGGTCGACTTGGCGGTGCCCTTCTCGCCGCGGACCAGGACCCCGCCGATCGCCGGGGACACCGCGTTGAGCAGCAGCGCCAGCTTGAGGTCGTCCATCCCGGCGATTGCGGCGAACGGGAACGCCGTTCCGCCTGCGCCGTAGTCCCCCGTCGTGGTGGTGTGTGCCGCCATCCTCAACCGTTGCCCTTCCCGGGTTCCGCGCCCGAAGCCGGCCTGCGATGGCCGGAGTTCCTGGCTCCCGGGAAACCGCTTGCCCCCGCCACGGCAGTGGCCGCGGGGCTCGCTCCCCGGTCACAGTTGCGGGACAGCCCCGGGTTCGCACCGGGTTCCTCCGCCTGCGCCATCGTGGCCTCAGCATCGCACAGGGCGCTATCTGGCCGGGCGCGCCGCCCCACGCCGATACACTGGGCGGCGCGCAGCCGGGCCCGCCGGGCCACCCGGTGCCCACTGCGCGACGTGACACGAGCCGGGCGCAATCAGGCCCGGCCGCCGTCGCCTGCCAACCTGCCCAGGCTGCGGGCCGTGGGAGCGCCCGGCGGCACAGCTCACCAGAACCGGGTTTGTCCTGCGCTGATCCGATAGCGAAACCCGTTCAAACCCGGTACAACCAACCGATGGACACAGGTCAACACACGTGAATGGAGCATTGATGGGGGACACGGGTTCCCGGGTACTGGTGACGGGCGGTTCCGGCTTCATCGGGCGGCGGCTGGTCCGCGCGCTGCTGGCGGCCGGCCACGACGTCACGGTGGTGGACAAGCGGCCCTTCCCCGGCGACGACGCGATCCACATGGTCCAGGGCGATCTGCTCGACCAGGCCGTGGTGGAGAAGTCGGTGGCGCCGGGCACCGAGGCCATCTTCCACCTCGCCGCCATCACCCGGGTGCTGCTCTCGGTCGAGGACCCGGCCGGCACGCACGCGCTCAACGTGACGGCCACCGCCGCGCTCCTGGAGCAGGCCAGGCTCAAGGGCGCGGGCACGTTCATCCTCGCCTCCACCAACGCGGTGACCGGCGACGTGGGCCGCGACACGATCACCGAGGACATCGCGCTCCGCCCGCTCACCCCGTACGGCGCGACCAAGGCGGCCGGCGAGATGCTGCTCGGCGCCTACAGCGCCTGCTACGGCATCAAGGGCTGCGCGCTGCGGTTCTCCAACGTGTACGGCCCGGGCATGGCCGAGAAGGACAGCTTCATCCCGCGGATCATGCGGGCCGCGGCGGCCGGCACCGGTGTCCAGGTTTACGGCGACGGCACCCAACTGCGCGATCTGGTGCACGTGGACGACATCGTCGCCGGTATCTTCGCGGCATGGCGGGGCGGAGTGACCGGTCCCATGATCCTGGGGGCCGGTGAGTCGGTGTCCGTCAACGACATGCTGGCCGCCGCGCGCAGCGTGACCGGGGCCGAGCTCCCCGCCGAGCACATCCCGGCCAAGGCCGGCGAGATGCCCGCGGTGATCGTCGACATCTCGGCCGCTCGGGCGGCGGGCTACCAGCCCACGCATGACCTGAAGTCGGGCCTGGCCACGGTGTGGCCAGAGTTCTCCGGAGTGGAGGCAGCACAGTGACCAGCGCGCAGGTGGACAACGCCGCGATCGACACACAGGCCGTCGCCGCGTTCGTCGCCGAGTACGGTGAGCGCGCCACGGCGCTGCCGCCGCTGGCGATCGTGATCGCGGCCTACAACGAGCAGGGCGCGATCGGCCCGGTCGTCGAGGCGCTGCCCAAGGAGGTGCTGGGCCAGGCCGCCGCGGTGATCGTGGTGTCCGACGGGTCGAAGGACGGCACCGTGGCCGAGGCGTCCGCGGCCGGGGCGCTGGTCTGCGACCCGAAGGTCAACCGGGGCCAGGGCGCCGCGCTGCGGCTCGGCTACCGGCTGGCCCGCGAGGGCGGCGCGGAGTACATCGTCACCACCGACGCGGACGGGCAGTACAACCCGGCCGAGATCGAGCTGCTGATGGAGCCGATCCTGGCCGGCGAGGCCGACTTCGTGACCGGCTCACGCCGGCTGGGCAGCGAGGAGACCAAGGACCCGGTGCGCAAGGCCGGCGTGCGGTTCTTCGCCCTGGCCATCAGCACGCTCACCGGCCAGAAGATCAGCGACACCACGTTCGGCCTGCGCGCGATGCGCGCCGAGGTGACCGGCGCGGTGCTGCTCGCGCAGCCCCAGTACCAGGCGTCCGAGCTGCTCATCGGGGTCATCACGCACGGCTACCGTGTCGTCGAGCGGCCCGCGACGATCCACAAGCGCCAGGTCGGCAAGTCCAAGAAGGGCAACAACGCGTTCTACGCGCTGCAGTTCGCCAAGGTGGTCGGCACCACCTGGTGGCGCGAGCGTCAGCGCCGGGGCTCGGTCTCCGCGGCCTCGGGGGCCGTGCCGCGGCCCGGCGCCGAGCCGGTGGCCAGCGCGAACGGGGCCGGGTCCACGGCGGCCGCGACGTCCTCGGCTAGCGGAAGCTCCGCGCCGGACTCGTCGGTCAGCGGCGACGCCAGCTTGGCGGCGCGCGGCCCGCGGCGGTCCGCGAAGAGCACGTAGTGGAAGATCACGAACCGGGTCAGGAACGTTAGGCAGTTCGCGGCGAAGTAAGCGCCCGCGACGAAGAGCACGCGCTCGAGGTTGCCCAGGTGCCAGTCCTTGGCAGCCTCGTGCGCGATCTTCGTCGCGGTGACCAGGATGATGATCGTGCAGACGGAGATGACCCAGAACGGCAGCGTCTCCTTGAGCAGGTTCGGGCGGCCCTTGCGCTCCCAGGTCCAGCGCGTCATGAAGTAGCTGACGAGGGCGCCGGCGAACCACGCCGCGACCGAGGACCGGCCGGGCGCGATCTTGAAGATCCCGTAGCAGGCCAGCAGCATCAGCTCACTGGTGCCGGCGGAAACCAGGGCGGCCAGTATGAACCGGCTGAACCGCTTACCGAACTGAGATCGGACGAAGTTGCTCAGCTTGGCGGGGACAGACCGAATCAGGGCCATTGTTTTCCTAGCTTCTGGGAGCCGGCGGGCCAGGAAGGGCACCAGCCGCTGGGACATTGTGCGTCGGTAGGACACGTATACAGTACGGGAACTCGCCGGTCGCCGCCGTGAGGTCGGGGCATGTGCCGGCAAGCCCCTTCAGGCGACGCGGCCCCCGAGGTCGCGTGGTGCATCCCAGTCCGTACCCCCGGATTGCGGGCTGAACCACAGGTGCCGGCCGCGGCCGCGCCAGAACACGGCCAGCCGCCCGGACGGCCCGGCGGCCACCGCTGGCCCGCTGCGGACGCGGCCGGCTCCGCCGACCGCGAGCTGACCGCCGACCGGCTTCTCGTTCAGGATTGATTACGGTTCCGGGACCGCGGGCCGAGGAGCCCAGGCCAGCCGGAACGCCCGGCTGGCCACGGCGACGGCCCCCCGGCCCTACAGTGGCGGTGCACAGCAGTGGCCGGGGGCAAAGCCAGGTACCGGCGGGGTCAGCCTGGAGGCGGGCGAAGGGTGGCGAGCGCTGATGACCATGGCGTGCCGCCGGGCCGCGGCCGGGTCCCTCGGCGGGCCCGTCGCTGGAGCCGTGGCCGCGGTGCTGGCGATGACGCTGGCCGGGTGCGGTTCCGGCGGGGCGGCGTCGCCGTCACCGTCACCGGCTCCGTCCACCGCCGCGCCGGCCAGCCCGTCAGCAGCGCCGGCCAGTCCGTCTGCCACGCCGCTGACCAGCGCGCAGCGGCGGAAACTGGCCCGGCAGTACCTGGCCGTGGCCGAGCCGGCCAACAAGGCGCTGGACCACGAGGTCGACGCGTTCGATGACGCCCGGCACGACGACCTGGCCAGGGCGGTCGCCGCGCTGCACGGCCAGGTCCGGGTCGAGCGCAGCTTCGACCGGAACCTGGCCGCGATCGGTTTCCCGCCGCCGGTCGACGTGATCGCGCACCTGCTGATCCTGGCCAACCAGCAGCGGATCGCACTGACCCTGCAGGAGGCGAAGGCCACCTCCGTGACCGGGCTGGCCACGTTCCGCAAGCGGCACGCGGCCGCCGACGAGGCGGTGGAGCGGCAGGCCCGCCTGATCCGCAAGCTGCTGGGCCTGCCGCCCCCCGAGACCAGCTGAGCCCCGGGTCAGTACACCTAGGCCGCGGCCAGCTGCGGCTGCTGCCGGGCCTGGATCCGGCGCATCAGCACGGTTCGCTCGGCCGCCGTCCACGCGGTCGTGGTCAGCAGGTACAGCCCGGCCGCCAGCGGCACGAAGGCCGCGATCACGATCGTCAGGTAGGGCAGCACCCGGGTCAGCCCGCCCACCGCGCCGCCCGGCCGGGCCGCCGGCGCTCCGCCGCAGCCGCTCCGGGCGCCCCGGCCGCGGCGGTGAACCGCCGGGCCAGCCGCACCGCCGCCCAGCTCACCAGTGCGAGCAGCGCGAACAGGCCGAGGAACACCGCGCCGTGCGCGCTGAACGGGCCCGCCCCGGCCAGCCACCGGCTGCCCAGCGGAACGCCCAGCAGCTGATCCGACAGCAGGGCGTTGGGGTGCCCGCTGATCACCGGGGTGAGGAAGAGGCGGTACAGCACGCTGAAGAACGGCCACTGGGCCAGCAGCGGCAGCACCCCGGCGAACAGGCTGGTGCCCTCCCGCTGCTGCACCGCGGTCATCTCGCGGCGCAGCCGTTCCGGCTGGTTCTTGTACTTGCGCTGCAGCTCGGCCAGCTGCGGCAGCAGCCGGGCCTGCGCGGCCTGGCCGCGGACCGCGTAGTAGCTGAGCGGGAGCAGGGCCACCCGCAGCGCGATCGTGACGGCGACGATCGCGGCCGCTCCGGCCAGGCTGCCGGCCAGTGGGCTGAGAACGGAGATAACGGAGGTCAGGACGTGATAGCCGGCCCGGACGGCGGCGTCGAACAAAGCGAACATGACAGGAACCCCTCCAGCGGGTCAGGACATGGATGACAGCTGGAGACGGCCGCATGGCCCGCCACGCGCCGGCCCGTCAGGACCGGAGCGGGAGAGAGTAAAGGACCGGAGTCAGGCGGCCGCCGGGACCGCGCCCGGGGCCCGGGGCCGCACCCGGCCCGCCGCGTCGGGGTCGGTCAGCCGCTGGAAGCGCGCTGACCAGGACTTCTGCCGGATGGCTGCGGCCCGCCGCCGCATCGGCGCCACGGTCAGCGCCGCGGCGGTGGCGGCCATCCTGGCCACGGCCAGGGCCAGCAGCCCGGCCAGCACCAGGGCGCCCACCGCAAGCAGGCCGGACGGCGTGGCCACGCTCTGCCACACCCCGGTGAGCTGCCCGATCAGCGTCAGCAGCCCGGAAAGCACCGCCATGCGCTCAAGTCTAAGCGCCGCTGGCCCGGCCAGCCGGTCGCCCGTACGCAATTCCGCCCGCAACGGACCGGCACACCGATGATAACGCGTTGCGTTAATAACGCGACGCGTTATCATTGGCTGTGTGCTGCGCTCCTTCCGGGACAAGGACACCGAGGCGATCTGGCACCGGCAGCGATCGCGGCGGTTAGATGGCCCCACCCAGCGCGTGGCCTGGCGCAAGCTGGCCATGCTTGACGCCGCGGAGACCCTGACGGACTTGCTCATTCCACCCGGGAACCGGCTGGAGAAACTGACCGGTGACCGGGGCGGGCAATACAGCATCCGGGTGAACCGCCAGTGGCGGATCTGCTTTCACTGGTCGGACGCTGGACCGGAGGACGTCGAGATCGTTGACTACCACTAGGAGGAAACCGTGGCCATGGACGTGATCATGCCACCGGTCCATCCCGGTGAGATCCTGCTGGAGGAGTTCCTCGAGCCGCTCCACGTCAGCCAGTACCAGCTGGCCAAGGGCCTCAGCGTCCCGCCACGGCGGATCAACGAGATCGTGCACGGCCAGCGCCGCATCTCCGCGGACACCGCGCTGCGCCTGGCCCGCTACTTCGGCACCTCGGAGCGGTTCTGGATGAACCTCCAGGCCCGGTACGACCTCGAGGTCGAGAAGGACCGGCTCGGTGACTCGCTCGACGAGATCCAGCCGCTCAGCGCGGCAGGCTGACCCCGGGACCTGACCCCCGGGCCGCGGTCAGCCTGCTTCGCCGCCCTCGATCGTGCCTTCTGTGGCCAGGAAGGCCTGCTGGAGCTGGTCGAGCGTGGCCGGGTCGGGCTTGGCCCACAGGCCGCGCTGGGCGGCTTCGAGGAGCCGCTCGGCGATGCCGTGCAGCGCCCACGGGTTGGCCTGCTCCAGGAACGCCCGGTTGGTCTCGTCGAACACGTACGACGCGGCCAGCTGCTCGTACATCCAGTCCTCGACCACGCCCGCGGTGGCGTCGTAGCCGAACAGGTAGTCGACGGTCGCCGCCAGCTCGAACGCGCCCTTGTAGCCGTGCCGCTGCATGGCCGCGATCCACCGCGGGTTGACCACCCGGGAGCGGAACACCCGGCGGGTCTCCTCGGCCAGCGTCCGGGTCTTGACCGCGTCGGGCACAGCCGAGTCGCCGATGTAGGCCGCCGGGCTGCGGCCGGTCAGCGACCGGACCATGGCGACCATCCCGCCGTGGTACTGGAAGTAGTCGTCGGAGTCGGCGATGTCGTGCTCGCGCGTATCGGTGTTCTTCGCCGCCACCGCGATCCGGCGGAAAGCGCCTTCCATGTCCCGGCGGGCCTCCCGCCCGTCGAGACCGGCGCCGTAGGCGTAGCCGCCCCACACCGCGTACACCTCGGCCAGGTCGCCGTCGTCCCGCCAGTTGCGGGCGTCGATCAGCGGCAGGAGCCCGGCGCCGTAGGCGCCCGGCTTGGAGCCGAAGATCCGCGTCGTGGCCCGCCGCCAGTCGCCGTGCCCGGCCACGTCCGCCGTCGCGTGCGCGCGCAGGTAGTTGTCCCCCGGCGGCTCGTCCAGCCCCGCCACCGTGGAGATCGCGTCGTCCAGCAGGGCGATCACGTGCGGGAACGCGTCACGGAAGAACCCGGAGATGCGCAGCGTCACGTCGATCCGCGGCCGGCCCAGCTCGGCCAGCGGGATCACCCCGAACCCGGTCACCCGGCGGGACGCGTCGTCCCACACCGGGCGGCAGCCGATCAGCGCGAGCACCTCGGCGATGTCGTCGCCCTGGGTCCGCATCGCCGACGTGCCCCACACGGTCAGCCCGACGCACCGCGGATACGAGCCCTCGTCCGCCAGGTGCCGGGCCAGCAGCGAATCGGCCAGCGCCCGCCCGGTGTCCCACGAGTTGCGCGACGGGATCGCCTTCGGGTCGACCGAGTAGAAGTTCCGCCCGGTGGGCAGCACGTTGACCAGCCCGCGGGTCGGCGACCCGGACGGCCCGGCCGCGATGTACCCGCCGGAAAGCGCTGTCAGCACCGCGTCGATCTCGCCTGACGTGGCGGCCAGCCGCGGCACCACCTCCCGCGCCGCGAACTCCAGCACGGAGATGACGTTCCGCCGCACCGTTTCGTCCACCGCGCGGCCCGCGCCAGCCGCCCGCGCCAGCCTCGGCGCCAGCCCCGCCCGCATCAGCCCCGTCGGCGCCAAGCCCCGTGCCCGCGCCAGGCCCCGTGCCCGCGCCAGGCCCCGTGCCCGCACCTGCGCCAGGGCTCGCGCTCGCGCCTGCGCCTGCGCCGAGCACCGCGTCGCACACCTCACCGGCCGCGCCCGCGTCCCAGCCCGCCGCGGCAAGCCCTTCCACCAGCGCCCGCGCCGTCCCCTCGTACGCATCGGTGTCCCCGCGCGACCCGCCCGCCACGTCCAGGCCCAGCGCGGTCCGCAGCCCGGGCAGCGCCCCGGACGTGCCGCCCCACACCTGCGCCGACCGGAGGATCACCAGCACCAGGTTGACCAGCGCCTCCCCCTCCGGCGCCGCGCCCAGGATGTGCAGCCCGTCCCGGATGGCGGCGTCCTTCACCTCGCACAGGTAGCCGTCGATGTGCAGCACGAAGTCGTCGAACTCCGCCGCCTCAGGCGCCTGCTCGACGCCCAGGTCGTGGTGCAGCTGGGCGGTCCGGACCAGGGACCAGATCTGCGCCCGCACCGCGGGCAGCTTGTCCGGGTCCAGGGCGGCCACCGCGGCGTACTCGTCCAGCAGCTGCTCGAGCCGGGCCATGTCACCGTAGGTGTCCGCGCGGGCCATCGGCGGCACCAGGTGGTCGATGATCACCGCGTGACCGCGGCGCTTGGCCTGGGTGCCCTCCCCCGGGTCGTTGACGATGAACGGGTAGATCAGCGGCACGTGGCCGAGCACCGCGTCCGGCGCGCACCCCGCGGACAGGCCCAGGCCCTTGCCCGGCAGCCACTCCACCGTGCCGTGCTTGCCCAGGTGCACGATCGCGTCCGCGCCGAAGTCCTCCTCCAGCCACCGGTACGCGGCCAGGTAATGGTGCGACGGCGGCAGCTCCGGGTCGTGGTAGATGGCGACCGGGTTCTCCCCGAAGCCCCGCGGCGGCTGGATCATCAGCAGCACGTTGCCGAACCTCAGCGCGGCCAGCACGATGTGGCCGTCGTCGGTGTACAGCTCCCCGGGCGGCGGGCCCCAGTGAGAGTCAATCGCCGCGCGGATCCCGTCATCCATCTTCGTTCGCCAGCGGAGCAGGGACGGTACCGGTATGCGCACGTCGGCGGCGCGGAGCTGCTCGGGGGTGAGCCACTCGGTGTCGTGCCCGCCGGCCGCGATGAGCGTGTGGATGAGCTCGTCGCCGTCCTCGGGAAAGCCCTTTCCGAGGTCGTAGCCCTCCTCCCGGAGGCGCCGGAGCAGCCGGACGGCCGACGCCGGCGTGTCCAGGCCGACGGCATTCCCGACGCGTGCGTGCTTGGTCGGGTACGACGACAGCACGATCGCGATTCGCTTGGCCGAGTTTGATTTATTACGCAGCCGGGCGTGCCGGACAGCCAGCCCGGCCAGCCGCCCCGCGCGCTCAGGATCCGCGCGGTACACCGGGATGCCGTCCGGGCCCTCCTCCTTGAACGAGAAGGGCACGGTGATCAGCCGGCCGTCGAATTCCGGGATCGCCACCTGCATGGCCGCGTCCATCGGGGTCAGCGCCGCGGACGAGGCCGCCCACTGCTCACGGGAGCTGGTCAGGCACAGCCCCTGCAGGACCGGGACGCCCAGGGTGGCCAGCGCTCCGGCGTCCCAGTCGCCGTCCGCCGCGCCGGCCGCGTTCGACCCGCCCGCGGCCAGGACCGTGGTGATGACCGTGTCCGCCTGGCCGAGCAGGCCGATCAGCTCCGGGTCGGGGTGCCGCAGCGAGGCGCAGAACACCGGCAAGGGGTTGCCGCCCTGCTCGCTGATCGCCGCGCACAGCGTGTCCACGAACGCGGTGTTGCCGGACAGCTCGTGCGCCCGGTAGTAGACCACGGCCACGACCGGGCGCGGAGCCGCTCCCCCGTCCGGCCCGGGCGTGAGCTCCCGGCTCCGGCTCTGGCCCTGGTGGCACGGCGGGCTGCGGTGTGCGGCGGGCCGCGGGTGCACGCCATCCTGCGGCATCGCCGCGGGCGCGGCAGGCCCCGGCCCGGGCTCGGGCCGGAGCGGCGCGACGGGCTCTGGCGGCGCGGCGGGCTGCGGCGGCGTGGAGGGCTGCGGATGCGCGACGGGGAGCCGGTGCGCGCCATCCTGCGGCATCGTCGCGGGCGCGGCAGGCTCCGGCCCGGGCTCGGGCCGCTGCGGCGCGGCGGGCGGGGCGCCGGGCGGGCTGCGGGTGCGCGGCAGGGAGCGGGTGCACGCCGTGCTGCGGCATTGCCGCGGGCGGGGCGAAGCCCTCGCCGGTCAGAAGGACCGTGTCGGACAGGAAGGCGGCCAGCTCGCGCAGGTTGGCCGGGCCGCCTTCGCGCAGGTAGCCGAGTGCTTCGGTGACCGTGCCCGCGGCGACCGTGGACTGCGCCATCAGGCCGGCGTCGGGCGCCGCCTCGCCACCAAGGATGATCAAAGGGAGACCAGTGGCGCGCAGCGCCTCGATCCCGCCCGGCCAGGCCTCACGGCCGCCGAGCAGGCGCAGCACGGCCAGGTCCGCGCCGCGGGCCAGGCCGGCGACCGCGTCCGGCGGGATGCGGGCGGGGTTGGCCACCCGGTAGTCAGCGCCGGAGGCGCGGGCGGCGAGGAGTTCGGTGTCGGCGGTGGAGAGCAGCAGGATCGTCGGCACAGCCACGATCCTCGCAGACCGGGATTGCACCGCCGGGCCGGAGGGTTGGTGCTGGTGATCACGGTGCTGGTGATCACCGCGCTGGTGATCGCCGCGCTGGTGATCACCGTGCGGCGGGCCGCCGGGTGACCGGCCAGCGCGGAGCGTTCGGAGGAGCATGCGGATCGGGCAGATCGCCATCGACGTGGCACCGCTGCGGGAGAGCCGGGATTTCCGCTGGCTGTACTCCGGGCAGCTGGCCTCGGTGGCGGGCAACATGCTGGCCGCCACCGCGGCGAACTGGCAGGTCTACGACCTGACTCACTCGCCGCTGGCGGTCGGCCTGGTCACCCTGGCGGACAGCACCGGCATGCTGATCGGCCTGCTGGCCGGCGGCGTGCTGGCCGACCACCGGGACCGGCGGCAACTACTTTCCGCGGTCCGGGTGCCGCAGGCCCTGCTGGCCGCCGGGCTGATGGTCAACAGCCTGGTGGCGCACCCGCTGCTGTGGCTGATCTACGCGGTGACCCTGGCCATCGGGCTGACCGCCGGGCTGTCGTCACCCGCCTCGTCCGCCGCGCTGCCCGCGCTGGTCGGCACCAGCCGGCTGGCCGCGGCGACCGCACTGAACTCGATGAGCCGGCAGCTGGCCACGCTGGTCGGGCCCGCGCTGGCGGGGTGGCTGATCGCCGGGCCCGGGGTGGCGGCCTGCTACGCGACCGACACGGTGGGCTTCATCGCGTTCGGCATCGCGACCCGGTTCATCCGGCCGCTGCCCCCGCAGGGGGTGACCAGCCGGCCGGGGCTGCGGTCGCTGGCCGAGGGGTTCCGGTTCGTCGCGCACAGCGGTGTGCTCGGCGGCATCCTGCTCCTCGACGCCAGCGCGATGATCTTCGGCATGCCCGCCGGGCTGTTCCCGGCCATCGCCACCGAGCACTTCCACGGCGGCCCGGCGACGTTCGGGCTGCTCACCGCGGCGCCCGCGGCCGGGGCCGTGCTCGGCGCGCTGACCAGCGGCTGGACCAGCCACCTGCGGCGGCCCGGGCTGGTGGTGATCGGCGCCGGGACGGCCTGGGGCGGCGCGGTGATCGGCTTCGGCCTGGCCCCCAGCCTGGAGGTGGCGCTCCTGTTCCTGGCGCTGGCCGGGATGAGCGACCTGATCTCCGAGGTGCTCCGCAACGCGCTGCTCCAGCACTACGCGCCCGACGCGCTGCGCGGCCGGGTCAGCAGCCTGTACCTGGCGCAGGTGAGCAGCGCCCCGGCGATCGGCAACGTGGAGGCCGGCGCGGTGGCGCAGCTGTTCTCGCTGACGGTGTCGGTGGTCAGCGGCGGGATCGCCTGCGTGGCCGGGGCGCTGCTGCTGGGCGCGCTGGTCCCGGCGGTGCGGAAGGCGACGCTCGACCCGGCGGGGGCGCCGGCGCCCCCGCCGGGGCCGCAGGGGCCGCCGGGCAGCGGTCCAGGCGACGGATCAGGCGACGGCGGCCCGGACGAACCGGGCGGGCCGCTTCAGCAGGAGGGCCGGGTCAGGGCCTGACGTCGAGCTCCGGCTCGGGCGGGCCGGGGCGTCCGGGCGGGCAGGCCGGGGCGTGGTGCGCGGCGCCGGCCGGCGTGCGCATCCCCGGAATGCTCATCAGCTGCACCGTGATCAGGCTGCCCGCGCAGACCGCGGCCAGAACCGCGTAGGGCACCAGGTCCGAGGTGGCCTGGGCGATCGCGCCGCTGGCCGCCGCGGCGATGCCCTGCCCGCCGGCCCAGGCGAAGTTGGCCAGCCCGAACGCCAGGCCCTGGTGCAGCGCGATCCGGTCCGCGCCCGCGGACAGGACCGCCGAGGACGGCGCGAACAGGGTGCCGAACGCGGGCGCGCCGAGGATCAGGAACCCGATCAGCAGCCCGGCCGGGCGGAGCACCGGGGCCAGCAGGCTGACCGCCACGCCGACCGCGAGCGAGATCCGCACCGGCACGATCGCGCCGCGCCGGTCGGCCAGCCGCCCGGCCACCGGGGACAGGAAGGTCTCCACCGCGGCGGCGCCCAGGAACATTGCGCCGATCGCCGCCGCGGGCGCGCCCAGCCGGGCCAGCCGCAGCGGGACCAGCACGTCGATCACGCCGAACGCCAGGCCGGCCACGGTGGTCAGCCACATGCCCATGGCCACCTGCCGGTCCCGCAGCGCGGGCAGCGTGGCCCGCAGCGGCTGCACGGGCTCGGGCGGCGGCTGCGGCACGAAGAACGCCACCACCATCAGGATCGTGCCCAGGACCGCAGCCGCGCCGAACGCCGGCCCGGTGCCCACCACGGCCGCGATCGCGCCGATGACCGGGCCGAACAGGGCCCCGACGATGGCCGCGGCCAGCGCGATGCCGAGCAGTTCGCCGCGCCGCTTCGGCGGCGCCGCCGAGGCCAGCCAGGCCATCCCGGCGCCCCAGGTGCAGGCCCCGGCGATGCCCTGGACGAACCGGGCGATGTCCAGCACCGGCGCCGTCGTGGCGAACGCGAACACCAGCGTGGACACGCTCATCAGGGCCAGGCCGAGCAGCACGATGCGCAGGTAGCCGAGCCGGGCGGTGAGCGCGCCGCCGGGCAGCGCGCCGATCAGCGTGCCCAGCGGGTAGGCGGCGACCAGCAGGCCCGCGCCGGACTTGGACAGCCCGGCGACGCGGGTGTAGTGCGGCAGCAGCGGGGTCAGCGCGGTGAAGAACACCGTGTCGACCAGCACGATCACGCACACGAAGCCGAGCAGGACCAGCACCGGGCGGGCCAGGCCCAGCCGCAGCCTCGCCAGTGCCATGCCGCTCCGTTCCGTTCAGCACCCGGCTGCCGGCCGCCGGGATCTTGCCTCTACTTTCGCTTACCTGCCCATACTCGCCGCAGCCGGGTCGCCTGGTCACCGGGATTTCCGCCCACGAGCCGTATCCCTAAACGAACGAACAGCAGACCCGGCGGGACGGGCCTGGGCCGGATCGGCCGCGCTCAGGCGGCGTACCCGAGCGGGCGTGTGTCGCGGGCGGTGGCGCCGGCTGCGGCCGCGGCGGGCGGGCGGCCAGCGGCAGCGCGGCCAGCGCGGTCAGCGCGACGAGGCAGACCCCGAAGGCGGCTATTGATCCCGGGAGTTGACAGGATAGCCGCGTTGGCTATAGAAATTAGCTTATCAGCTACTAAGATTAGCCAAACGCCACAGAAAGCCCTTTCCGCCAAGGAGGCCCGCGGTCATGCCGGTTACGAAGTTCCTCGATGTCCCCGGTGGCCGGATCGCGTACGACGACACCGGCGAGGGCCCGCTGATCGTCTGCACCCCGGCCATGCTCGACCTGCGCTCCGAGCTGAGGTTCCTGGTCCCGCTGCTGGTCCGCGCCGGGTTCCGGGTGGTGACCGTGGACCAGCGCGGGATGGGCGAGACCACGGGACCGTGGCCGGAGTACGGCAGCACGCCGCTGGCCCATGACCTGATGGCGCTGATCCGGCACCTGGACGCCGGGCCGGCCATCATCTACGGCACCTCGAACGGCGCGGCGGCCGGCGTCTACGTCGCGGCCGAGGCGCCCGAGCTGGTCCGCGGGCTGGTGCTGGTGGCACCGTTCGTCCGGGACGGCAAGATGAACACGATGCAGCGGCTGACCATGAGCCTGATGCGGATCCCCGGCCTGGCCGTCCCGCTGTACCTGTCGTATTTCCCGAAGTGGGAGCCGAGCAAGCCGGCCGACTTCGCCGTGCACAAGGCCCGGCTGGCGGCCAACCTGAAGGAGCCGGGCCGCGAGGGCGTGGTCAAGGCCTACCTGCTGCAGCAGTCGCACGCCGAGGCCGAGGCGCGGCTGGGCAAGGTCAGCGTTCCGGTCACGGTCATCATGGGCACCGGCGACGTGGACTGGCCGGACCCGGTGGCCGAGGCCCGCTGGGTCTGCGACCGGCTGTCCGCCGACCTGACCCTGCTGGACGGGGCCGGCCATCACCCGCACGTGGAGTTCCCTGAGAAGATCGCCGACGTGGTAATCGCTTTCCAGCGGCAGCTGGATGCCTAGAGCGGGCCTGACCGCCGCGGACGTTGTCCAGGCGGCCGCCGACATTGCCGACGAGCGCGGCTACCAGCAGCTGACCATCGGCCTGGTCGCCGCGCGTCTCGGCATCCGCGCGCCGTCGGTGTACAAGCACGTCAGCGGGCTGGCCGAGCTGCAGCACCAGCTCGCGACCCGGGCCATGTCCGAGCTCGGCGACGCGGTCGCCGCCGCGGTGGCCGGCCGGGCCGGCCGTGACGCGCTGGCCGGGCTCGCGCGGGCCTGCCGGGACTACGTGGCCGCCCACCCCGGCCGCTACGCGGCCACCGTCGGCGCCGGGTTCGCCGGCCCCGGTGACCCGCTGCTGGCCGCCAGCACCCGGGTCATCGAGCTGATCGCCGCCGTGCTGCGCGGCTACGACATCCCCGAGCCGGACCTGGTGCACGCGATCCGCACCGTGCGCTGCGTGCTGCACGGCTGGTGCATGCTGCAGCTCACGAACGCCTTCCAGTGGTCAGGGGACGTCGAGTGCAGCTTCGAGCAGCTGATCAGTTTCATGGATTACGGTTTGCGGGGCGCGGGTCACACTGACCCAGGCTGAGCGGGACGCTCCATCCAGCGCCGGCTGCGGGGCAGGTCGGTGTAGCCGAACTGGGTGTACATGGTCCGCTCCGGGGCGGTGGCAAGTAGTTGCCGGACGCTGCTCACGCCGGGGTGGTTCGACGGTGACGCCGGTCAGGAACGAGCCGAGGCCGCGGCCGCGCTCGTCCGCGGCGATGAACACGTCGCACAGCCAGCCGAAGGTCGCGTAGTCGGTGACGACCCGGGCGTACCCGGCCTGGCTGCCGTCCGCCCGGTACAGGCCGATGCTCAGCGAGTTGCGGATCGCGGCGTCCATCGTCGCCCGCGGGCGGCCCTTGGCCCAGTAGGCCTCCTCGCTGATCCAGCGGTGCACCTGGGCCGCGTCGATCAGCGCCGGGTCGTCGCTGGCCCAGTACCCGTCCGGGCCGTCCCATCTCACGTGATCATCACACCACACGGCCGGCGGCCGGTCCTGACCGGCCGGTCAGGAGCAGCGCGGTCAGCAGGAACAGCCGGTCAGACGGCGTCGAGGTCGGGCCGGCGGAGCACCTGGGCGGCCGGGGCCCTGGTCACCAGCCAGCCGGGGCCGACCGCGGTGAGCACGGCCGCCAGCAGCGCGCCCAGGCCGACCGCGGCGATCGTCCCGGCCGGCACCGCCGGGTGCGGCACCACGTACAGCTGCCCGGCGAACCGGGACCACAGGAACCGCCCGGCCGCGACGCCCAGCGGCAGGCCGATCAGGGTCCCGGCCGCCACGCACACGCCGGCCTGCCAGATGACCGCGGCTCACGACCTGCCGCCGGACGAATCCGAGCGTGCGGAGCAGGGCGAAGTCGCGGGCCCGCCGCCGGGCCGCGGTGGCCACGGTCACCGCCAGCGCGACCACCGCCCCGGCGGCCAGCAGCACGGCCAGGATCACCGGCGCGGCGCCCATGCTCCGGTAGTTGACGATCTCGGCGGGCCGCTGCACCGGCAGCACCTGGACGCCCATCGTCGCCGGGTCCCGGGACAGCCGGTTGCTGAGCGCGGTCAGCCGGCGGATCGCGGCGGCCTGGCCGGCGCCGGGCCGGAACCGGATCAGCACGGTGTTGGGCCCGATCGTGGGCGTGCCGCCGGGCCGGCCGTCGCGGAACGCTACCGGCAGGTCGGCGGCGTCCAGGAACGCGCCCCGGCCGAGCGACGGGTGGATGCCGTGCCCGATGCCGATGGCCGGCAGTGTGGTGGTCCCGGCCACCGTCATCCGGGTGGTGGACCGGCCGTTGAACACGGTGACCGTGCCGCCCACCCGGGCGCCCACCTCGGCCAGGGTCTCCGCGCCGAGCACGATCTGCCCAGGCCCGGTGAGCTGGTGCCCGGCCAGCACCGGCGGGCTCAGCTTCGTGCTGGTGAGCCCGATGCCGGGCACGCTGTGCCCATTGACCTCGACCGAGTCGAAGTAGCCGCCGGCCCAGGCGGCGACGTCCGGATCCGCGCGCAGCGCGCGGGTGAGCCGGCCCGGCGGGATGTCGCCGTACCCGCTGCCGGCCAGCATCTCCCGGTCCCAGGTCCAGCCGTACAGCGACGGGTGCGAGACCAGCGCGCCGAGGCTGGCCCCGAACGACACCGAGGCGACCAGGATGACCAGCGCCACGACCGTGCCGGTGATGGCTGTCCAGGCCGGCCGGGTGCCCCGGTCGCCGGCCGGCTCGAACGCGAAGCCGATGCCCACGGCCGGCCCGGGCGGCAGGTTCAGCCGGGCCACCGTGCTGCTCGCGGCACCGCGCCGGGCCCGGTCGGGCCGCCGGCCCGCGGTCCGCGCCGTCTCGGCCGCTGCGAACAGCGCGGTGGCTGTGCCCAGCACCAGCAGCAGCACGGCCGCCCCGGCGCCGAAGGCGGCCCAGTCCGCGGCGAACCCGGGCTGCGGGTCCAGCCGGTGCATCGGCCCGAGCGGCGCTACCGGCGACACCGCCACCGCGACCAGGCCGGCCAGCACAGTCCCGGCCAGGACCGCGCCGGCCACCGGCAGGCCCAGAGTCCACCGCGATGGCCCGCGGGCTCGTGCCCAGCGCGCGCAGCACGGCCCGCTCGCGGCGCCCGGCGGCCAGCACCCGGCGGATGGCCTGCCCGGCCAGCACCACCGCGGCCAGCGCCGCGATCAGCCCGAGCACCGCGGCGGCGGCGGACTCCGGCCGGATCGCCCGCTCGCCCTGGCCCTCCACCACCGAGGTGACCCGGAAGCCAAGCGGCGACCCGGGCGGCAGCAGCCGGGCGAACTCCCGCTGGACGGCCGGCACGGCCCGGTCGCCCCGGTCCAGTTTCAGTCCGACCCAGGCGTAGCCGGCGCAGCAGGACAGCGCTTTCCGGGTGAACGCCGGTGTGGCCAGCACCCGGTAAATAAGGTCGACGTCGTCCTGCACAACCTCGTCGGTGAATACGCCGATGCCCGTGATGGTCAGCCGGGCCTGGCGGGCCGGCTTGGTCGTCTCCGGGTTGGCGTCCGGGTCGTCGAACTGCTGCTGGGTGTACAGGTTGACGTCCAGGACCTGCCCAACGTGCAGTCCGAACCGTTGCGCGGTCTGGTCACTGACCATCACCTCGTCGGCCCGGCGCGGGTCAGCCCGGCGGCCCGCGGTGACGATCACCTTGTCCTGGCTGAAGTACAGCCCGTCCAGCGAGCCGACCATCTCGACCTGCTGGTTGAAGTCGGAGGCGGGATTGATCGTCCCGTCCGGCGCCGTGCGCAGCCCGAGGATGGACACGTACGTCCGGGCCGCGGTGACGTGCCGCATCCCCGCGATCCGGCGGAGCATCCGCGGCGCTGTACGCGCCCGCGTCGACATGCAGGTCAGACGGGTTGCTGGCGGCCAGGATCCGCGGGTACGCGGACTGGGTCCGCCGGGCGGCGGCCACGCTGCCCATCGCCACCCCGCCGAGCAGCCCGGTGATCAGCACGATCGCCAGGTATCCGGCCCGGCCGCGGCGCAGCACGCCGCGCAGCCGGTAGCGGGCGACCGCCCCGGCCTGGTCCCTCCCCCGGCCCGCTGACCTGGGCCCCTGGTTCATTCCAACGTTATTTCACGGATCACCCCAGGTCGGCCAGGGCGCCGCCACCAGCAGCAATGGTGAGGCCAGCCCCACCCCAGCCTGGCCAGCCTCAGCCCGGGACCGCTGGTTCTCTCACCCGTCGCTGGGCTGCGGCGCAGGCGCCGGGCCGAAGGCTATTTCGGCCATGCGCTCGGCGACCAGGACGGTTGGGAAGGCGGTGGTGGCCCGTGGCACATCGGGGAAGATGCTGGCGTCGGCGATCCGGACGTTCGCGAGCCCGTGCACCGTCCCTGCCTCGCTGACGACTCCGTGCGGGCCGTCGCCCATCGCGCAGGTTCCCGCCGGGTGCCAGTAATGCTCATGGTTCCGCCGCAGCCAGGCCGCGGCGGGCCGGGACGGCGGCTCCCCCAGCTCCTCGCCGAGCGGGAGGCTGGCCAGGATGGGATCGAGGGCTGCCAGGCCCGCGGCCAGCCGCTCGGTGTCGGTGGGGTCGGCCAGGAACGCGTGATCGGCGTGGGCCCGCACGGCCGGATCCGCGGACCGGAGTCTCAGCGCGCCACGGGAGGCCGGGCGCAGAAGCGCCACGGGGACGACCACCCGCCAGCCGGCCGGCGCGGTGGGATCGCGTTCGGTCCACGGGAACACGTGCAGGTCGTAGGGTGCGCCCGCGGGGTCCTGGCCGGTGCTCAGCTTGGCGACGACCTGCTCGTCGGGGACGCGGGGCAGGTGATCGAGCTCCCGGGCCAGCGCCGGCGCGGCCGCGAAGGACCGGATTGCTGTCGGGTGGTCGTGGAGGTTTCCGCCGGCACCCGGCAGATCGGAGGTCACGGGGATGCCCAGGCGCCGCAGATCGGCGGCGGGCCCGATACCCGAGCGGAGAAGGATCTCCGCGGAGCCGTACACGCCAGCGCAGAGGATCACCTGGCCGGCCCTGATCCGGGTACGCCGGCCGTCGATCACGGCGAGCACGGCCGCGGCGCGGCCCGGCTGACCGGGCTTGCCGGGCCGGGCGGGCCGGTGAACTCGATCCGGTCAACCAGCGCGTTCGCGCATACCGTCAGGCCGGGATGGTCGCGGACGGGGTCGAGATAGGCGAAGGCACTGTTCCAGCGGACGCTGCCGGGCGCGTTGACCGGGCTGATCGCAACGCCAGATCCACCGTCGGGATCCAGGAGATCGTCCCGGTGCGGCAGCCCGGCCGCGACCGCAGCGTCGAGGAACGCCCGCTGGAACGGCTGCAAGCCGGCCACGCTGGGCTGCTGGATCCGCAGGCGCTTCACGGCGTGGGCACGGTGCCGGTCAAGCCCGGCGCTGGCCCATCCCGGGCTCGAGGCTCCCCAGGCATCCCAGTCGCCGCGCCAGCCGACCGACTGCGTACAGCCGTTGTGGCTGCTGCAGCCGCCGATCACCCGGGCCCGGGGAAACGCCAGCACCCGGCCGTCGGCGGCCGGGCCGCTGTAGCCCCAGTCGTGCGAGGTGCCCACGGTATCCGCGTCGATCAGGTCGGCCGGCCAGGCTGGCGATGGCCACGGCCCTGGATCTGGCCCGGCCTCGAGCACGGCAACAGACGCCCCGGCCCGGGCCGCATACGAGGCCAGCACCGCGCCCGCCGTTCCGGCGCCGACCACGATAACGTCGGCCGACGCGGGCGCGCTCACGCGAGAATCCCCGCCACGGCGTCGAGCAGGACGCGGCCCGCGGCCAGGTCCGCGGAGTCGAGCCCCGGGTTGTAGATGGTCACGTCCATCCCGGCGATCAGGCCCCGCTGCACGAGCGGCCTGGCCAGGGACACCACCTCAGTCACGGTCAGCCCGCCGTCGACGCGCCAGTCCACCGCGGGCATCAGCGCATCGTCGAGGCAGTCGGCGTCAAGGTGAAGCCAGACGCGGTCCGCGCCCGCCGCGGCGAGGAACGCGGCCGCGTGGCTGGCCGCCTCCTCGATCCCGGCGGCGCGCAGCTCATCCAGGTTGCGGACCAGCATCGGCTCGGTGTAGACGTCATGGCTGCCGTCCGCGAGGTGCTGCGCCCGGTCGCGATGGCCGTAGACCACGCACGCCCCCGGCTGCACCAGCGGGCGCAGGCCCTCGAGGTCGGCGATCACATCGGGACCGTGGCCGGTCGCGATCCACAGGTCGCTGTCAGAGAGCTCGCCCGTCCCGTCCGGCAGGTCCCAGTAGTCGGTGTGCGCGTCCAGGAACATCAGACCGGCCGTGCCGCGCCGCCGCAGGGCGAGCAGGTTGCCGAACAGGACGCTGTCGTCGCCGCCCAGCACGACCGGGAAACCGCCGTGATCGAGGATCTCGCCGACCCGGTCGGCCTGCTCGATCGCCAGGGCCGCCACCGCGGGCACATTGCGGGCGCCAAGCACCGGATCCCGGTGCTCGTCGAAGGCCGGTGCGCGAAGGCGCCCGGTTACCTGTGCGCCCACCCGCTCGGCCAGGCCGAGCCCGAGAAGCACCTCGCCCAGGCGCTCGACTCCGCCAGGGCGCAGCCCGAGGTTGGTCTCTACGTGCAGGATCTGCCGGTATGTCACCGTGCGACGATATGCATCGTGCATATCATGAGTCAAGTGAGTCAAGGAGGCGCCGATGGAAGCAGCCGAACCGACGCTTGACCTGCTGGGCGCGGCCGCGCTGGCGATCAGCGCGGCGGTCTGGGAGACCTACCAGCTGGAACCCAGTGACGCTGCCGCGCTCAACGTCGTGCTGGCCGAGCCGGGGATCTCGATCAAAGGCCTCGCCCGGACTCTGGGGCTCACCCACAGCGCGACCGTGCGGGTGGCCGACCGGCTCACGCTCGGCGGGCTCGTGACCCGCGACCCCGCCGGACCCGGGCGCACGGTCGCGCTCACCAGCACGCCGCGCGGCAAGAGCCTGGCCAGCCAGGCCGCAGCGCGCCGGATGCGGGTCCTCGAGCACGCGACGTCCGGGCTCACGGCCGCCCAGCGCCAGGACCTGATCACGTCGCTGGCCTCGGTGGTCCGCCAGCTCGCCGCCGGCCAGGAGCAGATCGACCAGGCATGCCGCCTGTGCGACCAGAACCGCTGCCTCCAGCGCGGCTGCCTGCTGCCCGCCTGACCGCGGCGGCCGCCGCCCCGCCTGCCCCACACAGCCTGGCTCGGCTTCAGGCTGGGACTGCTGGCTCCCGCACCGGGCGCTGGGCCGCGGCGTAGGCCGCCGGGGTCTGGCCGGTCGCGGCCCGGAAGTCGGTGATCAGGTGGGCCTGGTCCGCGTAGCCGAGCCCGGCCGCGATCTCCGCCCAGGAGACCGGGCTGCCCGTCGCGGACGGCCTCGGCCGCGTCCAGCAGCCGGTAGCGGCGCAGGACCCACGTCGGGGACACGCCCGCGTAGCGCAGGAACATCCGCTGCAGGGTCCGCGGCCGCAGCCCGGCCAGCCGGCACAGGTCGGCCAGCCGCCGGACCGACCGGTCCGTCTCGGCCAGCCTCGCGACCGCGGCGACGTGCCGGGCGTCCGCCACCTGGTCCGGCTGGACGGCCTGCTCCAGCGCCGCGGCCAGCAGCCCGACCCGGGCCTCCTCGTCCGGCTCGGCGACCACGCTGGCCAGCAGCGCGGCATCGTCCACCGCGATGCCCTGGCCGAGCGGCACCACCCGGTCCGTCCAGTCCGCCGCGGACCCGGCCGCCAGCGCGCCGAGCCCGCCGGGCCTGGTCATCGCGGCGACCGCCCAGCCCTCGCCGATCAGCGTCCGGGTGGACAGCCGCCGGGCCACGCCGTTCAGCCGGGTCTCGGGCGGCCGGGCCGCCTGGTCGCCGGGACGGCCGTCCGCGGTGCCGATGCTGAGATTGGCCCCGGGATGGGTGAGCACCTGCTGGCGGTGCACCAGGCCGGGCGGCAGGTCCCACCGGACCGCCCAGAACCGGTCCACCAGCCCGTCCAGCGCGGGCGTCGGCGGATAGCGGGTCAGCCGGACCCGCTCGCGGAGCAGCGACGGGCCGAGGATCCCGCGGCTGTCCCGGTCGACCGGCTCGACTGGCTGGGGCACAGCATCAGGCACGCACTCACGCTAACCGCGGGGTCTGACGCTTATCTTCAATCCCCGTCCAGCCCGGCCGGCCTAGCCTCGCGGACATGACTACCTCCACCGAGAAAACCACTGACCTGCTGGCCGCCGTGCTCGCCGACCTCGCCCCGGTCGTCGCCGGCGTCACCGAGCAGCAGAAGAACGACCCGACCCCGTGTTCCGACTACGACGTTGCCCAGCTGACGGATCACGTGACCGGCTGGCTGAGCACGTTCGCCGACGGGTTCGCGGACCCGGACGGGCAGGCGCCGCGGGCCAGCCTGGACGGCTACGTCTCGCCGCCTGACCCGGCCGCCGAGGTGCGCCGGGCCGCCGCGACGATGGAGAAGGCCCTGCGGGACGGCGCCGCCGCCCGGCCGCTCAAGCTCGGCGGCAGCGCGATGCCCGGCGAGCTGGCGCTCGGCATGATCCTCTGGGAGTACCAGATGCACGGCTGGGACCTGGCCCGGGCCACCGGCCAGCCCTGGTCGCCGCCGCAGGCCGCGGCGGAGGAGTCGCTGGCCTTCGCGCCTGGCATGCTCAGCCCGGACTACCAGGGCGACGGCAAGGCGTTCGCGAATCCGGTGCCGGTCCCGGCCGGCGCTCCGGCTTTCGACCGGCTGCTCGGCCTGTCCGGACGCGACCCGGCCTGGTCCCCGGCCTGACCACGACGGGGTAGCGGCCCGGCGCGCCGGGCTAGCCCGGGCGGCCTTGTGACGCGGCGCCAGCGCCGGGCCGCTACACCGGCACGGCCCTGGCCTGGCCTGGCCCTGGCCCTGGCCCGGCCTGCCGCGCCCTGGCACCGGCCCGGCCCGCCGGGCGCTACCTGGGCGGGCACCGGCCCGGCCCGCCGCGCGCTACCCAGGCACCGGTCCCGACCCGCCGGGCGGCACCACGGGCAGCCCGGCGGGCGGCCCGTGCTCGATCAGCCGGGTCAGTGCTGCGGTATCCAGGTGCTCCGCCACCAGGTCGCCCATCGCGTCCAGGCCCGCCTGCCGCAGCGCCGCGAAGTCGGTGTCCGGCGCGGGCCGGAAGTCGCGCCCGGCCACGGCCGCCACCTCGGCCAGGAACGCCCGGCGGAACCCGTCGTTCTCCAGCGTGCCGTGCCAGCTGGTCCCCCACACCGTGCCCACCCGGCAGCCGTCGAGGAACGGCTCGGCGGCCATGTCGGCAACCCCTTTCCCCGGCGTCATGGTCATCACGCCGTGGTGGATCAGGTAGCCGCGGACCGGTTCGCCGTACGCGGCCCCGGCGGGCCGGCCGAGCTGCTTGTCCGGCCCGAACGTGGCCCGCACCGGCAGCAGTCCCAGTCCCGGCACCTGGCCGGCGCCGGACTCGACCGGGTCGTCGATGAGCTCGCCGAGCATCTGGTAGCCCCCGCAGATGCCGAGCACCGGCTGCCGCCGCCGGGCCCGCTCCGCGATCGAGTCAGCGAGGCCGCGGGACCGCAGCCAGGCCAGGTCGGCCACGGTGGCGCGGCTGCCGGGCAGCACGACCAGGTCGGCGTCGGCCACCTCGGCCGGCGTGCGGGCGAACCGGACCAGGACACCCGGCTCGCACGCCAGGGCGTCCAGATCAGTGAAGTTGCTGATCCGCGGGAGCTGAACGGCGGTTACCCGCAAAGGCTGCGTACCCCTAAATTCACGGTCAGCGCCGGAGCCGGGTCGCGCGTTCCCTGCTGACAGGGCCAGGGAGTCCTCGCTGTCCAGGCCCAGCCCGTCGCGCCAGGGCAGCACGCCGAGCACCGGGCGGCCGGTCATGCGCTCGAGCATGGCCGTGCCGCTGGAAAGCAGTTCCCGCGCGCCGCGGAACTTGTTGATCACGAAGCCGGCGATCAGCGCCTGGTCCGCCGGGTCGAGCAGCGCCACCGTGCCGTGCAGCGCGGCGAACACCCCGCCCCGGTCAATGTCGCCGACCACGATCACCGGCAGGCCGGCGGCGCGGGCGAGGCCCATGTTGGCCACGTCGGTGGGGCGCAGGTTGATCTCGGCCGGGCTGCCCGCGCCCTCGCAGATCACGACGTCGTACTCGCGGCGCAGCTCGGCGAGGCTGTCCGCGGCGACGGCCCGCAGCCGGCCGGCGTGGCTGCGGTACTCGACCGCGTCGACCTCGCCGGCCGGGTGGCCGAGCAGCACGACCTGGCTGCGGCGGTCGCTGCCCGGCTTGAGCAGGACCGGGTTCATCCGGGCGTCCGGCTCGATCCCGGCCGCGGCCGCCTGCATCGCCTGGGCCCGGCCGATCTCCGCGCCGCCCGGGGTGACGAACGAGTTCAGCGACATGTTCTGCGCCTTGAACGGGGCGACGCGGACCCCCTGGCGGGCCAGCCAGCGGCAGATCCCGGCCGCGACCACGCTCTTGCCCGCGTCGGAAGTGGTTCCCGCAACGAGCAGCGCGCCCTTCACGCCGCCTCCCCGCGGGCCGGTGTCCATGATCGCGGAGGATTCCGGGGGTTACCGGCCCGGAAATCCTCCGTGATCATGGAGACCGCCGCGGCCAGCGCGGTGGCCGTCGCCGTCACGAGGCGGGAGAGGCGGATGGCGCGCCTGATGTCGGCGGGTCCCGGCTCCCGCCCGCCGGCTCCGAGCTCGGGCCGGTCCTCGGTGACGCCTCCGTAGACGTTGCGGCCGCCCAGCCTGACGCCGAGCGCCCCGGCGAACGCCGCCTCGCAGCGGCCCGCGTTCGGGCTGGGATGCCGTGAGCCGTCCCGGCGCAGCGCCCGCCACGCCGCGGCCGGCCGGCCTCCCGCGGCGGGCGCGAAGGCCACCGCGAGCAGGCCGGTCAGCCGGGACGGCGCCCAGTTCACGACGTCGTCGAGCCGCGCCGCCGCCCAGCCGAACCGGGCGTACCGCGCCGACCGGTAGCCGACCATCGAGTCGAGCGTGTTGACGGCCCGGTAGCCGGCCAGCCCGGCCGGCCCGGAAAGCGCTCCCCAGACCAGCGGGCCCACCGCCGCGTCGCTGGTGTTCTCGGCCACCGACTCGATGACTGCCCTTGCCAGCTCGGTCGCGCCGAGCCCGGCCGGGTCCCGCCCGCACAGCGCGGGCAGCGCGGCCCGGGCCGCTGCCAGGTCCCCCCGCTCCAGCGCGGCCGCGATTCGTTCCGCCTCCGCGGCGAGCGACGCGGCCCCGGTCACCGCCCACGCGGTGGCGGCGGTCGCCGCAAGCCGTGCCCACGGCTCCCGCCGGGTGAGGTAATCAGCGAGCAGCGCTGGTCCCAGCGCGAGGGTTACGCAGCTTGCGGTGTAACCCACTCCGGCCAGACGGCGGTCGGCGTACAGCCGGTCCTGGACCGCCTGCGCGGCCCGGCCGAACAGCGCCACCGGATGCCCCCGGCGCGGGTCCCCCAGCAGCGCGTCCGCGATCACCCCGCCCACCAGGCCGCCCGCCAGCGCCCAGTCCAGGGCCCGTCCCGTCATGCCACCCGACGATAGGCCAGCCCGCCGCGGCGCCGGCGCACCGCCCGCTGCGTCCGAGAAGGTCGAGCCGCCCAGCCGGTTCAGGCACAATTGACCCTGGGCGCCTGTAGCTCAGCTGGATAGAGCAGCTGCCTTCTAAGCAGCCGGCCGGGGGTTCGAGTCCCTCCAGGCGCGCCTTGTAAATCCACAGCTCAACGGCCATGCAGGCAGGCTGCTGTCGAGGTCAGGGCGCTGCCGTCTCACCGGGTCGTGCCACACTCGTGCCACGCGATCCAGTTTTCAGCTCTGCCTGGGCCCGTTCGGCGACCGCATCGGCTAGGGCTCGCTGGCGGTCATTGGTGGAGTGCAGATAGATCAAAGCGGCCCGGCTGCTGGAGTGGCCCATGCGTTCCATCAGCTCTCGAAGGTTAGCTCCCGCCTCGGCCACGAGATGGTTTCCGGCATGGCGCAGATCGTGAAAGTGGACATCCGTCAGACCTGCGGAGGTCAGCGCCGGAAGCCATACCCGGCCGCGAAAATGACTGTGTGCGAGCGGCTGGCCATTGCGGTTGGCAAATACGAGGCTGGCCGCTCCAGGAGCTGTTCGGTCGGCCAGGTGAGAGACGACGTCCGGCAGGATCATCGACGGTACGGAGACGACTCGCTTGCCTGCATACGATTTGGGCGGCCCGAACTGCGGCGGCTGGCCCACGAGTTCGGTGAACTGACGGACCACCCGGACGGTGCCTGCGGCGGTGTCGATGTCGCAACGGCGCAGGGCAGCCAGCTCACCCCATCGCAACCCACAGAAGCATGCCAGCAGTACCAGGGCCCGGTAGGGAGGACCGACCGCGTCGGCCAAGGCATAGACCTGCGGGATGGTCAGCACAGGCCGCTCCGGCGAGTGCTCTGTCCCGGCGCCTTTAATCCGGCAGGGATTGCGGCGGATCAGGCCGTCATCAACGGCGGTGGCCAGGACGGATTTAAGGAGCCGGTACGCCTTTGCGGTGGTGACAGGGCTGGTTCCTGCGGCCAGCCGGTCAGCTCGCCAGCGGCGCACGTCAGCTTCGGTGATGCCTGCGATGGTGTGGTCGGCCAGGGCGGAGGCCAGGTGGCGGCGCAGCAGGTAGCGGTAGAGCTGCAAAGTCTTTGGTCGCAGTCCGGGGCGTTCGCTGATCCAGGTGGTGGCGTACTCGGTGAACGCGACACGCCCGGCGTCGGGATCGATCCAGGCGCCGCCGATCAGTTCGGCTTCGGTGAGGGTTAGCCACCTGGCTGCGTCAGCCTTGCGCGGGAAAGTGGACGGGGCCGACCGCAGCAGCCCGTCAGGTCCGCGGTAGCGAGCCTGCCATCGGCCCGAGGGCAGTTTGCGGATGGTGCCAAATGAGCGGGTCTTGTGGCCAGGCATGATCCAGCGTTCCTCTGGATCAAGCTGGCCATGCGCGGGTTCTCACCCGTCGAGGTCATGCCAGCGGTCAGGGTCGATCAGGGACGGTGGCCACGCTGGCGCCGGGTGCCGGGCGCAAGTGGAAGCTGCGCGTTGCCATCCGGTCGGGCGACGGTGACGGAATCCCCCGAGCGCCTGGACCGGCCGGTGGCCGATGCGTTCGGCGGTGCGGATCGCCCGTGGCAGCGCCACCTGCCGGCACGGTGGCGGGGCCATCGCAGGCGACCCGCCAGGTCTTGGCGGTCCTCCGTCGGAGGAGCAGTCCCCCGTGCGGTGGTGCTACTGCTGGTCAGGCCGGCTGATCGCGTATGCTGGCGGCGTGCCGCGCGTGCCCGATGTGGTCGAGGCGGGGCGCCTGGCGGCAGCGCACTGCGCGGCGGGGCACCGGGGTGCGGGCCGGGCAACCGTCATCGAGCTGGCCCGGGCTGGGTTCTTCGTCTATGCGACCGGCCGCAGCAGCAGGACCTCCGGTCCTTCGGAACTTGGCAGGCCGGAGACGATCGAGCGAAGCCGGCGACTCGATCCGCGCTGCAGAGCGGGGTGGGCGCCGTCAGTGTCGTTGATCACGAGGATCCCGGCCGGGTAGACGCTCTGGTCGCGGGCATCGACGGTGAGCACGGGCGTCTCGACGTGCTGGTCAACGACATAGCTTCGGCGGACGACCGGCGTACCGATGGAGCGGGACAAGGCCAGATGCCGCGAAGGCTGACGGGTGCTCACGGTCGCAGGGCCAGGCGGGGCGCTGACCAGCCATGCGAGGTCCCACGTCGCGGCGGGTAACCCGTGCCCGATCTTCCAAGCTGGTCATGCGGGTTCGATCCCGCTGCTCCGGCGCACGCGCCCTCGCGTCAGGCGGCCGTTGTCTCGGTGATCCTGATCTCGCACGTGTCCAGGTCGATGCTGGCGCGGCGCAATGCCGTGAGTTCGCCCCAGCGCAGACCAGCGAAGGTCGGTGCAGAGGCACGTCACCGGCGTATGGGCGAGGCCGGGCGGGCGGCGGCGTGTGCCCGCCGCCGCCCGCCCGGCCTCCTGGCTGAAGGTCGCCGGTCAGCCGGTTTTCGCGAAGAAGGCGTCCTCGCCGTGCCCGGTGCCGCCGGCGAAGGTGGCATCGTTGCGCATGTCGGTCCAGTAGGCGACCACGCCACCGTCCGCGGTAGCGGCGATGTTGCTGTAATCGCCGAGGAAAGCGGTCGCGTTCGGGAACGCGGGGTTCACGGTGCGGGCGAACCACCGATCGCCGGTGGTGGGATCGGAGAGTGCCGTCGATACGACGGCCTTGGTGAACGCCAGCGTTCCAGCTCCGGTCTCGGTGGCGACCGAATAACCGTACTTGTGGTTGGCGGGATCGACCGAGCGGTCGAACATGCCGATCCGCAGATGGCCCGAAGTGTCGTAGACGCCCCACGGCATGAACTGGTCGCCCGGGAGCTCCAGCGGCGTGGGCGCCGACCAGGTGGCTCCAGCGTTGAATGACTGGCTCACGATCACGTCAGAGTTCGTCTTGGCCGTGTACGGGTCGCTGGGAGCGGGTGTCGCACTGTCGCGCATGTCCGACCAGACCACGGCCAGGTGGGCCGGGTTGGTCGGATCGGCGGCGATATTGCCCGCCGCCCAGGTGCGGAAGACGCTGTCCTGGTAGGTCTGCCGGCCGAAAGCGAGCGGGTAGTCGGTGGCACCGTCGATGACCGTCGCGACCTTGACCGGGGCCGCTACGGGCGCGCCGGTCGCCGGGGACACCTGGACTACTTCGTAATCGTCGCGGCCAGTGGCCAGGTCGGTCGTGTTCAGGAAGGAGACGTAGATGTGGCCGTCCGCCGCAACCACCGGGACGGACACGAACGCCTGATCGAGGCTTCCCGAGATCACCACGGGCTTGGACCAGCTGCTGCCGCCGTCGTGGGTGACCGAGCTGTAGATCCGAGCCGAGAGGGCCACGCCCTTCTGGCCGAGCCGGAAGTCGCCGTAGGTGACGATGGCGTTGCCGTCCCCCCACGCCGCGACGTACTCCTTGTCCAGGAGGTCGCCGACGCTGGTCTCGTTACCGCTGCCCGCGGCAACCCGCACTACGTTCCAGGTCTTGCCGCCGTCACCAGAGTTGGAGACCAGGACGTCGGGATTCTGGGCGTTGAGCGGGCCGACGAAGCGGAAGCCCAGCGTGGCGTAGTAAGCGTGGCCATGGGCGTCGAACGCTACGGCCGGGTCCCCGGTCGCCTGGTAGGCGGAGTTCGAGAAAAGCGGGAACATCGACCAGGTCTTGCCACCGTCGAAGGTCACGTGCGCGCGCGACTCGATGCTCTCGCTCACGTGGCCGCCCGGATTCAGGCCGATCTGGTAGTCGTTCGCCCCGCCGATCATGTTCTGCGAGTTCGTCGGGTTAACGGCGATCGACGTCTCGTTGTGCGGGCCAGCCGATGTCGTCTCGCAGTCGGTGTTGACATTGGCGGTGACCTGCGCCGCGGTCGTGCAGATCGCCGTACCGGTCTTGACCGCTGGCCCGGAGCCGAACACCGCGCCCGCGACGGGCGCCGGCGCGTCCACGACGTTATGCGTGAAGTCCACCGGCTGCGGATCGTCGCCCGCATAGGCCAGCGCCGGGCTCAAGGCCAGCACCGATATCGATACAGCCGCCACGATCACGCCTTGAACTGCTCTCATTTACACCCTCCCCTTGCCTCCGGGGCGGACACTCGCGCCAGCCGCGGAATCCCGGACCGAATCTGCCACAGCACCGCCCCCCATCGCTAGGCCCACGTAGATAACAGATTGTGCATCACGCGTGCACAGACCGCTTCGCCGCACGGGATCGGACCTCGCTTCCCCAGCCACCACTCGCCAGGGATCAGCGCCTATGAACACCCGTCCGACCAGTGCATTCGTCAGCTCTGGTCGCGCGTTCGGGGTTACCGATCTTCCAAGCTGGTCATGCTGGAAGATCTAGCGCCGTGCCACAGGCGTGCCATACCGCCGGATAAGCAAGGCACGCTCACAGTGACTCACACGTACTCAAATTCATGGCCTGCCTGGCAAGATGCAGGTGACAGCAAGCCTCCAGACGATCTTCTAAGCAGCCGGCCGGGGGTTCGAGTCCCTCCAGGCGCGCCAGCTGCCGAAATGTGCGTACGGCTGGCCAGCACAGCGCAGTCAGGACGACTGCGCTCGTGACTCAGTCAGGCCAGCAGTTGGAGGTCCGCGCGCTTGCTGTCACGCTCGATGAGCTGATCTGTTCCTGGTTAATCGATCTTCGCGGCCAGAGCCTTTCCGCCAAGACGGTTAGCACGTACGGAGGCGCCGCTCGCCGCTTAGCGGCCGGCCTTCCCGGGAGCGGATTACCGCGCGTTGCGGCAGTTCTTCACATGGGCTGATGTCAAGGAAGAGATCACGCCACGGATACCGTATGTGGCGACGCGACCGAAAGAGTTTCCCCATGTTCTCCCGTACGGTGACTGACCACTGGATCCCCGATGCGGTGGCAGGCGCCGCGGCAGCGGCGGGCCAGTACCGGGTGCTCACCGACGACTCGCTGCCGGGCGACTTTTCGCTGATGATTCTCGAAACCAGCAGTTACGGCCGCCTCCTGACGCTGACCCCGGCCCAGGCTCGCCGCCTGGGCCTGATAGGTGCTTCGGTGGTGGGTGAGCCGGCGCTGCGTTCGGCCCTGGCCGCCGCCGGTGCCGCCCTTCACGGCGCGGACTACCTGTTCTACCTGCCCGTCGAGGACCAAGCCGCCGTACGCGCCGAGCCGGTGCCCACGGAAACGCGCCAGCTGACCGAGGCCGACGCCGAAACCTTCGCGCAGTTCGCCGCCGCGGCTCCGGCCCAGGACATGGACGAGGCTTTCGTCGAGCTCGGCCACTGGCTCGTCATGGGCACCTTCGCCGACGGGCGCCTGGCTGCTGCCGCGAGCATGTACCCCTGGCGGGGCACAAACCTCGCGGACCTGGGCGTCATCACGCTCCCGGGCTACCGCGGCCGCGGACTGGCCAAAAGAACCGTGCGGGCCATCAGCGCCCGCGCCCTCGCCGGCGGTTACGAGCCGCAGTACCGCTGCCAGCTCGACAACACGCCATCGGCCTCGCTCGCCCGCGCCGCGGGCTTCGTGCAGTTCGGCACGTGGGACGTCATCGCGTCCGGCGACTGAACCGGAACCGGTTCATCGGTGCGCACGGCCCCATGGACCGTGTCACCGGTCACGGCCCTCTGGCGCTCGGATTGATGCTCCTATTTTCGTCAAGGCCCGGTCTGGATTGAGGCGTGGCCAGAGGTGTCAGGCGGCAGGGCTCATTGCTAGCGTGCTGGCGGGGTCGGCGGTCCAGCGCGCGCTGATGTTGGTCATGATCAGGGCGGAGTCGGCTGTGCACGTTCCTGCGGGGAACGCGGCTGCGTCGTCGAAGATGCTGGAGGTCAGTGCCGAGATCGTCATCGGGCGAGCCTGCCAGCCGGCAGCGTGCAGCTGCACGCCGTCGAGGCAGCCGTCTGCGGCGGATGGCGAGAATCCGGTCGCGCCGTGGCGGAAGAAGTCGGTCGCTTCTCCGAGACTGGCGAAAAGGCGGCTATTCAGTGCGGCGGCGGGCTCGGCAGCGACGGTTAGCGACACGGCGCGGTCGCGTGAGCGGACGGAGATGCGAATCGAGTCCGGTGACTCGGCAACCGTGAACCTGGCGAGGTGGTAGGCGCCGGGGAAGATGCTTGCGCCGAGCGTGGCGGTGATCCGGGAGCTTGTGTCGCGGCGGGGAATGTAGACGCCGGTGTGGCTGCCGTGCTCGTCGTCCCATTCGACCGCGAAGCGGTGGGCGAGATTCTCAGTGGTCAGCCCGGCCGCGAGGGGCGCGCGTGCGGGGCGCAGGCCGCTCATTCGGATGAGGCAGACGCCGCCGACTGCGTGGTCGTTAATGACCTGGGGCCGGAACGGTCGCGGCACGAGTGTGGCTGCCCGCTCGGGGTCGATGCGATAGCTGATCAGCAGCCGCCGCTGGATCGTGCAGTCGATGTTCCTGGTAATCAATCCGGTGGCTCCTTCGGCGTGCGGGCTGCTGCCCTTGTGCGGCGGTGGCGGAGGATGACTTGCTCAGGGCAGACTGCGGATAGGAAGTTCCCCACGCAGACGGCCAGCTGCTCGGGCACGAGGGAGTAGAGGATGCGGTTGGCATCGCGGCGCTCGGTCACGAGCCCGGCGGCGCGCAGGATGCTCAGGTGGCGTGAGATGGACGGGCCGCTGATGGGGAATCGGGCGGCGATTTCCCCGGCGGACAGCTCGCCGCCGCGAAGGTCGGAGAGGATCTGGCGACGGGTAGGGTCGGCCAGCGCCCTGAACACGCCCGCATCATCGGCCATGTGGCAATATTAGCTATCTTGCTAAATAGCAGTCAAGCTAACGTTGCAGCTAGCGGGTCAGGAGCGAATAGGTCTCGCGGGCGATGTAGCGCTTGAGGCAGCGCAGGATCTCTTTCCTGGTTCTGCCTTCGGCGATCCTGCGGGCGACGTAGTCCTTGGTGGGCTGGTGGCAGTGCATGCGGACGAGGGCGATGCGCCACAGGGCGCTGCTGGCGTCGCGGTCGCCGCCGCGGTGCAGCCGGTGCCGGTCGGTGCGGCCTGAGGACACGGGGACCGGCGCGACCCCGCATAGGCGAGCGAAGGATTGCTCATTGCGCAGCCGTCCGGGGTTGTCCCCGGCAGTGACCAGCAGCTGCCCGGCGGTGTCAACGCCGACACCGGGCAGGGCGACCAGCCCGGGCGCAACAACGGTGACCAGCGGGGTGAGCTGCGCGTCCAGGTCGTCGATCTCGGCCTGCAGGGCCTGCCAGCGGCGGGCCAGCGACCGCAGCGCTGCCTTGGTCGCGGATGCCGGGTCTATCGGCGGTCCTGGCCGCAGGGCGGCGCAGGCGCGGATCCGCTGGCGGGGATTCAGCTTGCGGAGCGGGCTGGTCAACCTCGATGACGGTCAGGCCGTAGTCGGCCAGGAACCGCAGCAGGCCGGCACCGAAACTGCCCGTGCCTTCCATTCCGACCTTGTCAACGGTGCCGAAGGACTCGGCCCAGGTCGCCAGCCGGGCATAGCCACGGGTGGTGGACGGAAAGCTGGCTGTTTCCAGCAGCCGCCCGGCCTGGTCGAGGACCGCGGCAACGTGCACATCAGTGTGGGTATCGACGCCGACCGTCACCGGCTGCTCATCGTCCATGGGCACCCCTTGCGACTCGAAAACAGATGAACCGGAGTGCGGCAGCGACGGACAGCACAGGGACGAGGCACAACGGCCGGGCTCCTTATCAGGTCACCACGCCGCGCCCACCGGGGCACAGCGGTGAACTCCGGACCGTCCGGGCGACGGATCAGATTCAGGGCACGAAGCCGGTGACAACTAGGGTCAGCCCGGCCAGTCGGAGCCACCGCCCATAAGAATCCCTGTAACTACTTAGCGGGCGGCTGCCTCTGCTCGTTTCGCTCGTTCGTGACGTGCGTCTACGCAGGTCAGCACAGCGCTGGGGCGGCTGTGCCTTTCTCAGCAGCCGGCCGGGGGTTCGAGTCCCTCCAGGCGCGCTACCTCGCCGCCGGGCCGATTGCCCGGTCGAAGGCCGGCGGGCACGATCCGCCATTCCGCGGTCAATGTCGTTCTGTGATACGTGCGTTGCCCCACGCTACAGTAATGGCAAAACCACTGGTTGACGAACCACCGGAGCCGAAGCATTCGAGCTGGAGGGTATGGACCCCTCTTACATTGACATCGACGGTTTTTGGCTTAGGCCCGCTGACACTAAAGGTCCGGAGCATGCGCCCATCGCCATTCAGTATTATGCCCGCTTCGAAACTTGGCGGGAACTTGGCCCCAAGTCCAATAGTGGCTTGGAACCGGCGAGCGTTATGCTTCAGCTTATATGCAGGAAAAGCAGTTGGGTCTCCAACGTTACAAGAGAACAGGATGCTCTTGGGGTAAATTGATCCGTCTATCTTGACCGGACCCGGGTTTACCAGCTCGCCGAGATTCCCGGAAGGTTTCAGATCTGAGAGATATGAGAACGAGGACGTGCTCGAAGCCTTCGGAATCACCACCGGGGCAGACTTGCCAGCTGAGGAGCTTGCACTGGCCGAAACGGGAGACGCGGGCGAAGAGGCTGCTTTTGGCGGCGTGCCAGAGTTGACAAGGATCAATGCTATTACTACCGCCACCGCAGCTACGACGCTTCCGGCAATCGTCCAGAAGAGTGCCCACCCTCGCATAGGTCCTCCGAGGCGATCGTGCCTAAGTCTAGGCAACGTAGCATCCTCTCCATCCGGTGGCACTGGCCGACCCCGACAGCCTTCGGGCCGTTCTGGACCGTCGCGCGCCATCGGATGGCCATCGTCCCTGGCGATCAGTTTGCGCTCTGGGCGCCGGCCGTCCCAGGCGGCTTCCATGCTCTCGGCTCCGTGACTGCAGGAGCTGAGGATGTTCCTGACCAGGGCCCTTGCTGGCCGGATCCGGCTGAGGGCGAGCGGCTGACCAGTTACGGCCCGCTCGGCTGCTGCTATCTTGCTCGCCGGTCCTGCCGTCTCAGCATCCTCTGCGACTACCACCACCGCGCGCGTATCTGCGGCTAACCCAGGTAGCCCCGTGTCGCGGCCCGCCGACGGCAGTGCACGCAGACCGCACCGTTCGCCTGAACGATCCCGCCGGAGATCGTTCAGGCGAACGGCTGCCTGTAGCGTTTCGTTCGATCGCGAGCGGCGTCTTCGCAGGCCTGCACAGCGCTGGGCGGTGGTGCCTGCTCAGCAGCCGGCCGGGGTTCGAGTCCCTCCAGACGCGCTACCTCCGGAAACGCAGGTGCGACGGCCAGCACAGCGCAGCGGCAACCACTGCGTCAGGCCCAGCCAGGGCGGGACGCATGCAGTGCATCACCTCGCTGCCCGTAGGCAGGCGCTGGCCAGTGAGCAATCGCGGCAGCTAGCATCCAGCGTCCAGCTGCCTTCCATAAGCCGCATAGTAGTTATTAAAGGCCATAACCGTCGGGAAGGCATAGTTCCCGTAAAAGCTTGCGTTAAGGGTATAGACATTCCAGTAATAGTCTGTGTCATTCACGTAGACTCCGCACTCCCGGGGCAGAGCGAATGCACTGGGCGCCAGGGCAATTCCGCCGCCGGCAATGACCCCCGTTGCCAGGACACCGCTGACAATTCGGCGAATAACCATCGTCTGTATTCCCTTCATGACTGTCCGGCGGCCCCGGACCGAACCGGCCCGGCGGATAGGAGCGAACCTCGGCAGACCGACACTGGCCCATTGCCCTGACGCAGCGCTGACTCAGCGCTGACCCGGCCCGGCCGCGCCGGCTGGCGGCCGGGCCATGGCAGGCGTCAGGGGCTGAGCAGGTCCAGGGCGCTGACGCCGCCGTTGACGAACAGCAGGCCATGTCTGCCTGCGGCGTGACGCCGAACACGGGACCGGCGCCGCGACGGACCAGGCGCACCTTCGCGGTCTGCCGGCCGCTGGGAGTGATCCCGACCGCGTTGCCGTTGCTGCCGTTCACCGCGATCAGGTCATCGTTCTGGGTCAGCGTCAGGCCCAGCGGGCCGTTCAGTCCGCTGACCGGCGAGGAGCGGCGGTGCTGCGGACAGCGGCCGCACCGCTGCCGCGGGATATGGAGGCCACCGGGCAGGGCCTGTCCAGATCTGGGCCAGGGACGTGCAGGTCGATCCGAGGCGGCGTGTCGCCTCGGGCAAACGGAGATCGTTGAGGCAACGGCTGCCTGTAGCGGTTTCGCTCGCTGCTCATGTGGGGCTCGCAGGCCAGTACAGCGCTGGGCGGGCTGTGCCTTCTCAGCAGCCGGCCGGGGGTTCGAGTCCCTCCGGGCGCGCTTGTGGTCTCTGTGCATCGAGGAGACCGTGACCCCACATTGCGGTCACGGTGTTCCTGGTTTCTGGCCGGGCAGGCCGCCGGTGGGCTGGTAGTTGCGGTGGGGCCGAGGTCCGGCTGGGCTTCCTGATCATGGCCGCGCAGCGAAGATAAGGTCGGGTTTGTGGCCGGGACCCCGCGCATCAGCTACGCCCGCAGCCCGGATGGTGTGAGCCTGGCGTTCACGATCACCGGCGACGGCCCCGCGGTGGTCTTCGTGCCGTGGGTGCCGTTCAGCAACCTGCGGATGGAATGGCAGAACCCGTTCCTGAACCGGGTCTTCGAACAGATGGCGCGGCGGCTCACGCTGGTGCACTACGACGGGCGGGGGACCGGGCATTCGCAGCGGGACGTCACTGACCTGTCGCTGGAGGCGATGGTCTCGGACCTGGAGGCCGTCATCGACCAGGCGGGGCTAGCGGAGGTCAGCCTTCTGGGGCAGTACAACTCCTGCCCCCATGTCATCGCCTACGCCGCGCGCCACCCGGAGCGGGTCAAGCGGATGATCTTGTTTGCTGGCTCAGCGCGCGGCTGGAATGCCATGAGCGCCAATCAGACGCAGGCGCTGCTGAGCCTGATCGAACAGGACTGGGATCTGTTCGCCGACAGCGCGGCCCACCAGTGGATGGGCTGGTCGTCGGGGGAGGCCGGGCGCGCCGTCGCCGACGGGATCCGGGGAGCGGTCACGCCGCAGATCGCACGCGCCACCATGCAGGCGGCCAGCGCAGCCGACGTCACCGAGCAGCTGCCGAGAGTCGCCGCCCCGGCCCTTGTCCTCCACCCGCGGGATATGACCCAGATTCCGGTCGAGGTTGCGCGCTCACTGGCCATGGATCTGCCGCGTGGCCGGCTGGTGCTGCTGGAGGGGGCACGGCCGGTGCTGTTCGGGGAGGACTTCGATGAAGTCGTCACCTTGGTCATGGATTTCTTCTGTGACGGCATCGAGCCCGCCGAGGCGCCACCAGCGGGCCCGGCTGCGGACATTTCTTCCGCACCGCCGTCAGATGGACTAAGCCGCCGGGAACTGGAGGTACTGCGGCTGGTGGCCGCGGGCGAAACCAACTCACAGATCGCCCGGCGCCTCGGGCTGAGCACCCACACCGTGGAGCGGCACGTCGCCAACCTCTATCGCAAGATCGGCGCCCGGGGGCGGGCTGACGCCACCGCCTTCGCCTTTCGCAGCGGTCTGGTCTAACGCGCCTTGGGCCGTTGAGGCCCGGGCCTGCCGGATGCCCCATGAGGGATTTCCGTTAGTGCCGCCTGCATAGTTTCCAGGAAGTTCCGCCGGGCTTCTCATCCCTACGGTTGTCCCAGTCTGAACGGCCATGACCACAGCGTCCGGGCCAACGCCGACATTCTGGACGGCTTCATTGATGCCCTCGACCCGCAAGACATCACGATCTCGGCTTCCACCGGCCCGGCGTCAGTCGTGACGCCGGTTACCGCCCGCCCACCGTAATCCTCACTGGTCGTGATACAGGTGACGCGGACCCGCTCGGCGATGACCGCCCCGCGCATGCGGGCGCCACGGGCCAGCGCCCCGGCCAGGTCGCTGGTTCCAGCACCGGGTAGCGGTCGCGGGCCTGGGCCGGCGTGATCAGCTCGCAGTCCAGGCCGAACGCTTCGGCAGTG
>CAVYPM010000006.1:0-423259 GCA_963770375.1 uncultured Actinomycetes bacterium
CCGCAGGCGAGGCAGTTCCCGCAGGTGATAGTGGCCGCAAAGCCGATGATCACGGGCGTGCAGCAGTGACCAGCCCCAAGGCCAGCTGCGGACCGCCACCTGACCGGGCCAGCGAGGAGGACGTAAGCGATGAGCGTCGTGGTCGGTGTGGACGGTTCGGCGGCCTGCCTCAGCGCGATCAGGGTGGCCGCGCAGGAGGCCGGCTTCCGGCGCACGGAGCTGATCGCGGTCATGGCCTACAGCGGCGGCGCCGTGCGGGACTCCACCGGCCAGCCCGTCGGCACGGTGATCCGCGGTGACGAGCGGGCGCAGGCGCTGACCAGCCTCCGGCACGTGGTCAGCGCCGCGCTCGGCGCGGGCCAGGCCGAGCGGGTCCAGCTCCGGGTGGTGGCCGGCACCGCGGGCCGCCAGATCCTCGAGACGGCCAGGGAGGCCCGCGCGCAGCTGATCGTGCTGGCCACCCGGGGCAGCGTGTCGCTGCTCCTCGGCACCGTCAGCCAGTACGTGCTGCGCCGGGCCCCCTGCCCGGTCCTGGTCGTCCCCCCGGCCACCCCGGCCGGCTAAGCCGGTCAGCAGGGCTCCTCAGCCAGGGCATGGACCGGCCCCGGGCCGCCGTCTGGCGGCCCGGGGCCAGGGGTAGTGCCGTGCGCGCGGCCGGCCGTTACGCCCGGTGGGCGAAGCCGTCCAGGCGCTGCCAGAACGACCGGTAGTCCTTCAGCGCGGTACGCAGCCGCTCGGTGTCCGCGCTGCCGCCCTGCCAGGCCGAGCGGAGCGAGTCCTGCTCGCCCTTGAGCGAGCGGACCAGATCCTCGACCGAGCCGTCGACCATACGGGCGGCACGCTCGGTAGCGGCCCGCGGGTCGTCCACGAACATGGCCATGACCTCGCGCCAGTCGTGGTCGTCCCCGTTGGCCCCGCTAGGCCCGGGAACCGGATCGGGGTGGGTGACGTCGGCCGGGCCGGCCGGGGAATCCGCCGCCCGGACGGACCCCGGCTCGCCCGCGGCGGAACCGCTGGGCATCGGGATGGCCTCGCCCACCCGGTCCGGGCCGGCGTCCGCTCGTCGCGGGGGCGTCCGTGACCGGGCCAGCCTCGCTGGATTCCAGCACGACCTGGTCGTCCTCGGCGGCGAGCGCGTCCAGCTCGTCACCGGTATACCGGTGCGGGCCGGCGTCCTGCGCGCCCTCGCCGGCCGGGCGGACGGGCTCGCCCGTCTCCGCGTCGACCATCCGGTCCTCGTCGGGCTCGATCACGTGGCCCGCCACGGCCTGGTCGTCGCCGACCGGGCGCTCGGCGTCCTCGACCGGGATGTGGTCCTGGTCATGCTTCTGGTCGGGGTAACCCATGGCGTCAGCTCCTTCGTCCGGTCTGGCCGGGGGCGGGCTCCTCAGTGGCCGCACGGTCAGCGGCGGCCGCGTCCCGTGTCATCGCGTCCCCGGCTGTCTCGCCGTTGACCGGGGCACTGGTGGCCGCGTGGCGGCCGGCCGCCGGCTCATAGCCCTCGTAGTCCGCGGCGGGCGGCGGAACCTCGCCACTGCGGGTCTGGCTGCTGGCGGACTCGCGGCCGGCGTCCTCGGGCAGCATCTCGGGCTCGTCGCCCGGCTCAGGCGTGTCGCCGAGCAGATCACGGAACAGCGCGCGGTAGTGGATCATGGCCTGCCGCAGGTCCTCGGTCGAGGCGGTGCCTGCGGTGGCCTTCTGGCTGATCTCCTCCGCCGCGCGGAAGTTGCCGATGGTCTTGGCGTGCTCCACCGACAGGTCGGCCGCGACCTGGTCGCGGTGCTCGGTCGGGTAGCCGCGCTCGTGCATGACCTCGGCCACGAGGGTCTGCGACTGGGCGACCGCGTCCTCCGGGTCGTCCACGAACCGCTCCTGCAGCGACATCCAGCGGGCCGAGTACTGCTCTTGCGCCTCCGGGGACAGCGGGCGGATGTCCAGCTTGCGGACCCGGCGCTGGCGCTGGGCGAGTTCGGCCTCGGCCTTGCGCTTGCTGTCGTGCTCGCGCGCCAGCCGGTCGTACTCCGGCCCGAACTGCTGCTGGAGCCGCCGGCGCCGGGCTGTTGCCGCCACGCCGATGGCCAGCGCGATCACGATGATGACCACGACGATGACCACGACTATGCCAGTTGACATGGGGTAACACCTGCTTTCGTTTGGGCACCCCCCGGGTGCCCACGACCGGCGGCCTCAAACGGTCACGACCCGCCGGTAATCCCGCCAGGCGGGAGAATTAGCAGGTCAGCGCAGCCAGGCCGGGACGCCGCCGGCCAGCATCCGGTCCGCGCGAGTCTCCCCCTGGGCGGCCAGGGACCGCGCGTCCCGGTCGCACGCCTCGTGCACGATGCCGAGGCTGAACGTGTTCTCCCCGGCCAGGTGCGCATGCACGGCGATGTCCCTGGTGGTGGCCCTGGCCACGACCGCGTCGTGCTGGTCGCCGAGCACGGACTGGAGCTTCTTGGCCCGCTTGGCCAGCTTGGCCGCGTCCTTCCCGAGCGCCGCCGCCGCGCACTCGGCGGCGTACCTGACCTCCTTGGCTGCCTTCCTGATCTCGTGCAGGGCGGCGTCCCTGGCCTCCCCGGCGGGCGTGGCCGCCGCCCGGCGGGCCCGGCGGCGCAGCCGGCGGTAGGCCTTCCGCACGGCGGGCGGCAGCGCTTTCGCCGCGGACGGCCGGCCTCGCCCGGGGCCCGCGGCGACGCCGCCGGGTCGTCCGGCGCGGTGTGCTGGCCCTCCGGTGTCCCGGCGACCAGCGCGGTCAGCGCGTCCAGCAGGCTCAGGTAGCGGGCCGAGTCCAGGGCCTCGAGCACGGACCCGCGGGCCGACGCCTCCCGGCTGGCGAAGTGGCTGGTGACCCGGGCCTGGACCGGGCCCAGCAGCAGCTCAGCAGGCAGCCCGGCGAGCCGGCCGTGCAGCGCCGCCTCGAGCACCTCGGTGTCCCGCGCCGCACCGAGGACGTCGGCCAGCCACTTCAGCTCGGCCCGCAGCGCCCCGGGGTCCGGGCCGGGGTCAGGGCCGGCATCCGGCCCAGCCAGCACCGCCGCGAAGGTCTTCAGCGTGCTGCGCAGCCGCCGGGTGGCGACCCGCATGTCGTGCACCGACTCCGGCTCGTCCCGGCGCACCCGGGGGTGGGTGGCCTGCACCTTGGCGACCTGGTCCGCGGCGTAGGCCAGGACCACCTGGCGGGCCGCGGACCCGGGGGCCAGCGGCGCCGGCGCCGGGGTCTCAGGAAGGCGCCCGGCCAGCGCCCGGGCCAGCTTGGCCGAGTGCCCGGCAGGGCTCAGCCCGGCCTCGCGCAGCCGCTTGTCGATCGCCTCGAGCAGGTCCGGGTCGCCGCCGGTGAGCTCGACCTCGATCTCCCGCCACGCGGACAGCGTGGTGCTGTCCCCCATCGACTGGGCGGAGACCTCGTCGATCGCCACCTCGGCCAGGGACGCGCCGCTGCCGTCGAGCAGGGCGCGGCGCTGCCGGATGGTGCCGATCTGCGCGACCGGGCCCAGGGCGGCCCCGCGGGTCCAGCCGCGGACAAGCCTGGCCAGCTCGGCGGGCACCCGGCGGCCGGCCCGGCCCAGCGGCAGCCGGATCTCCTGGCGGGTGTCCGCCCCGGCCGGCAGCTTCAGGTGCCAGCCGGCGTCGTGCCCGCCGCGGCGCCGCCGCAGCGTCACCCCGGCCCGGATCAGCCGCAGGTCATCGGTGTCGTAGTACTCGGCGGACAGATCCTCGCTGGGCAGGTCGGTCTCCTGCGCCACGCCCTGGACACCGGACAGGCCCGGCAGCGTGACCGCCGGGCCTGCCTCGTACTTGCGCTCGATCTCCTGTGCCGTCGCTGCCATAGGGTCCTGTCTACCCCGCAGGGCCGCGCGGCATTCGGCCGGGTCTACTCCTCGAAGTACTCCTCGGTGGTCTCGGTCTGCGGCGGGCTGAGGATCTCACTGCGGGCCGCGGGCTGGGCCGGGGGCGGGTCGGTGACGACTGGGTCGCCGTCCCCGATCTGGCCCGGGTTGAGCTCGACGTAGCTGTGGTCGCGGGTCTCCTCGACCCGGGTGACCGGGCGGTTCCCGCGCCGGACCACGACCCGCCGCCGCAGCCAGCCGTAACCGCGCTGCGGGACGAGCAACCCGGCTAGCCCGACGACGATGATGACCCAGCCCGCCACCTGAAGGTTCAGGAAAGACGGGTGCGCCTTCACCGCGAAGGCGAGGATCGCCCCGATGGCCACCAATGTCAGGCCAGTGGCTGTCTTCATCGCTGTCCCTTCCCTACGTCGAGCGCCTTGTGATCAGCGTTCCACGGCCCCGGCGCGTTGTCATCGCCGGCCGGGGCGGCGGCCAGCGGCTAGCTGCTCGGCTGCGGCGCCCGGCAGGACGTCTTCGGGTTGACGCCGAAATAGTTGAGCGGGCCGGCCACGATCGTCAGGGCGATGTTGCCCGCCTTCACGCACGTGGTCGGTGTTGAGTTGTAGTAATGGCGCTGGCCGCCGGCGATGGCGCCGATGGCCAGCCAAATCAGGACCAGCACTCCAGCGATGCGCATGACTTCCTCCACGCATTCCGTAGCCGGCGCAAAGTGACGCAGGCGCCAGTGGGGTGTCCGCGGACAACGGGGTTAAACATCGGCGGCCGGCCGCCGGGACCCCGGGGTTTGGGGCGGCCCCGGGCCGGGTATCAGCGCTGGCCGGCCGACGGGCTGCCGTCCGGCCCTGGCGGCGCCGGCGGCACGACCTCGTCCGGCGTCTGCGGGGCCCGTGGCTGGTCAGGACCGCCCGGCAGCTGGCCCGCGGCCCGGTCCGAGAACGTCACCGTGACCTGCTGCTCCTCCCGGCGCTGGTTCTGCAGCGCCTGCAGGGCCAGCACGGTCCGGTCCGCCTCGGTGAGCGGCGGCTGCACCAGCGACCGCGGCCACAGCCGCCGGGCCAGCACCACGTTGATCTCCGCGGAGTAGACCGTCACCTGGACGGCCAGGTACAGCCAGGCGACCAGGGCCAGCACGGTGCCGAACACGCCGTAGACCGAGTTGCTCTGAATGAAATGGTGGACGACCAGCACGCCGAAGTACTGAAGCAGCGTCCACGCCACCGCGCCGACGATCGCGCCGGGTATCAGCGACCGGGTCGGCACGCCCTTCGGGGTGAGGACACGGAAGCTGGCCAGGTACAGCCCGAAGTTGGCCACCAGGGCCAGCAAGTCCACCAGCGTCACGAACGCGCCGGAGCGCTTGGTGAACGCGTCCAGGCTGGTCAGCAGGGTGGTCGACAGCACACCGAGGCCGAGGACGCCCAGGAACAGCAGCGACCGGCCCAGCCGGGGAAGGAACCCGGGCCGGGCCGGCCCGGGCAGGTTCCACACCTGCTCCATCGTGTACAGGGCGGACTGGGCCAGCCCGGTGGTGCCCCATATCAGCGCGGCCAGGCCCACGATCAGCCCGATCATGCTGGACTTCTGCAGCTCGCTCACGCTGCCGGTGAGCTGCTGGCCGATCAGCGGCACCTGCTGCGCGGCGGCGTTCTGGATCTTGGCCCGCAGCTCGGGGTTCCCCGCGGCCACCAGGCCGAGCACCGTGGACAGGATCAGCAGCAGCGGGAACACCGAGACCAGGGCCGAGTGGGCCAGGCTGGAGGCCAGCGTGCCGGCGTTGTCGTCGCCGTACTTCTTGACCACGCCGACCACGAACGCGGACGCGGTGAAACGCTGCTGGGCGGCGTCGACCCGGCGGAGGCCCCGCTCGAACACGTTCATTCCGGCCCCCGCTGCTCCTGCTGATCGCGCCGGACCAGCGGCAGGACGAACCACAGCCCTGCGTACAGCCCGGCGATCGCCGTGGTGATGATGATGGCCGGCGCGCCGGGCTCGACAAAGGAAGTGACCAGCAGCACCGCGCCGGTGATGGCCAGGCCGACCGCGGCCAGCCCGGCAATGGCCATCACGTTGGCCGCCTTGACCAGGTCGTGCTTCATCTGGCGGCGGAACACCAGCCGGTGGTAGGCGACCGGGCCCAGCAGAAGTGCGGTGGCGATCGCGGCCATGATCAGGGTCGCCTCGTACAGCTGCCGCTGCCACGATGACGCCGAGCCGAACTTGGTGGTGAACGGCAGCGCCAGCAGGAAGCCGAACAGCACCTGCACGCCCAGCCCGGCCACCCGCAGTTCCTGGAGCAGCTCGATCAGGCGGCGGTCCTCCCGCTCGTCCGGGGTCTCGTTCCTGGTGTCCGCGGGCGCCACCGGCATCACCTCCGATACGGCACCGAGACCGATCCGCGCATCGTTCATACCCTGTTCAGCGTCCGGACGGGCGGCCCGCGCCCCCGGCACCGTAATCCGTCAGAAAAGAGCCAGGCGCCCGCAGGCTGATCAGCCTGCGGGCGCCTGGCCCGTGTCGTGCGTAGGGCTGCCTGCCGGCCTGCGGGCCCTGACTGCGCCGGCCGGCAGACAGCCGTCCAGGGGCGCCCTGCGGAACCGGGCTACCAGCGATACCAGCGGGACCGGCTGCTGCCTGCGCTCCCGGCCGACCGGAAGAGGAAGCCCAGCAGCCAGATGGCGAGCACGATGATGGCCAGCCACCAGAGCAGATGCAGTGCGAAGCCAGCGCCGGCCAGGATGAGCGCCAGCAGCAAGACCAGCAACAGGACAAGCATGTGATTCCTCCTTCGGAATTCCAGCCCTGCTTGTCACCCGGATCGCATTGCCTAAACATGCAGGCATCTATCCGCGGCTGACTCAACTGGTGTAGGCAAGGGGGACAAGCTGGCCGCAGCCCGCGGCCTACGGAGGGAGATCACGTATGAGAAGGTTCCTGCGCGTAGCCGCGGTAACGGCGACCGTGGGCCTGTTCCTGGTCCCGGCCGCGGGGGCGGCGTCTGCGGCCGCCGCCGCCACCCACCCCAAGGCCCCGCACTTCCACGTGCCGGTCCGCGGCGGCACCACCAGCATCACCACGAAGCTGGGCGTTGTCGAGGCCGTGCTGGCCGCCGGGGTGGCGCCGTTCACCACGGCGCCGGCCAGTGAATCCCTGCTGTCCCAGGGGCGGCTGAAGTTCAGCTTCCCGGTGTCCGGGGGCAGCATCCAGACCACGCTGCCGCCGAACGGCCACGTCAACCACCGCGGCGGCATCAAGCTGTTCAAGCTGACCGGCGGGACCGCAGTCAAGATCAGCAACTTCAACATCAACCTGGCGGCCCGGAGCCTCACGGGGATCCTGAACAACAACCCGGCCGCGCGGATAAAGATCTTCAGCCTGGGGCTGGTCCACGCGAACTTCAACCCGGGCGTCCACTCGATCACGGTGAGCAACATCACTGTCTCCCTGACCGGGGCGGCGGCTAACGCGCTGAACAGCGCGCTGGGCGTGCCGCTGTTCCACGGCGGGCAGGTCATCGGGATCATGAGGACCCACGTGGTTATCTGATCTCGCCTCTCTAGCTGGGCTACGCGGCGCCGTCGCACCCTGATGCGGCGGCGCCGCGCCAGGCCCGGCCTTCTGTACTGTTTGCTGGAAGGATTACGGCCGCGGGGGCGCGAGGGCCGGCGGAAGGGGGCGGCGATGACCGGCGCGGTCGAGGCGGTCGCCGCCTGCCGGCAGCGGCTCCGCTATGCCTGATCGCCGCCTCAAGGCCGTATGGGACGTGCAGGTCCCGGTCATCCGGGAGCTCGCAGGAGTCCACGAGTACGACGGCGTCGTCATGGACCTCTCGCCGGCCGGCCGCAAGGCAGCCCTGAAACGCGTGGGACCCTCTTCGCCGGGCGAGCGCCTCGCCGACCGCCACGACGAGAGTCATCTCTGCGCCGCCGAGCAATGCTGCCCGCGCCGAAGCCGAGGCCGGGGCCCTGCAATGGAACCCGCTTCCCCATATCCAGAACCTGGACCTGTCCTGCTACGACCGCGAGTACGCCCCCGAGCCGCAGCGCCGGCGGGCACGGGTGGCACACCTGGCTCAGTGGCCCGAGGCGGTCGACGCGTCCCTGGAGTCGCTGCAGGCCGTTCCGGCGGCGGCGGCCGGTGCGCTTCTCCCAACGGTGCGAGGACTCGCCGCGGGGATCAACGGCCTGACTGGCGTTGAGGTCGCCGCCCTGGGGGCGCACACCAGGCTGCTCGGGCGGATCCAGGATGCCGCCGCCTCGGGCAACCCGGATGCTTCGCTCGGCGCGACAGCACTGGCCCGCCTGCTCGGGCCCGCGGAATCGATGCCCGTCGATCTCGGCCGTCTGGAGGAGCGAGCCGACCGGGAGCGCGACCGGCTTCGCACCCGGCTTAAGGAGGCGTGCGAGCGATTGGCACCGGGGGTGCCGCCGTCGCGGCTCGTACCGGAACTCCTGCGAGACCACCCTGGTGAAGAGGGGATCTATGCGGCCGCCCGGGAGACGATCGACGAGGCCACGGCCTTCGTGATCGGCAACGATCTCCTGCCGCCGCCGGGCGGCGCTTGCGAGATCGGCCCGGCTCCGCCGTCCCGGCGATGGGCTGCGGCCACGATGTACTGGACCGGGCCCTTCGAGGACGACGCCCCGGCCCGCTACTACGTCAGCCCGCCCGATGAGTCCTGGGACGAACAGGCCAAGCACGAGTGGCTAGCCGTTTTCAGCGCCACCATGGGCCCCGTTGTCACGGTTCACGAGGTCACACCCGGTCATTTCGCCCACGGCCGGATGCTGCGCCAGCTCGCCCGGGGAGACGTGCGGCGCAGCTTGTTCTCGGAAGCGTTCGTCGAGGGATGGGCGCAATACGCCGGGGAGCTGATGGTCGAGCAGGGCTTCAGGGCAGACGACCCCCGATTCGCCATCGGCGTCTGCCTGGACGCCCTCGTCGCGGTGACCGGGCTGGCCTCCTCCCTCGGCATCCATCGGGGGACGATGACCGTGGACGACGCCACGGCGCGCTTCGAGGCCGACGCCTTCCTGCTCGGCCCGGCCGCCAGGAGCGAGGCGGCAAGGGCTACCTACGACCCCACCTACGGGCGCTACACGTGGGGCAAGCTCGAGATCATGTCGCTCCGGGACCAGGCCCTGGCCGCGTGGGGTGCGAAGTTCTCGCTCCGGCGCTTCCACGAAGCCCTCCTCGCCCTCGGCGCACCGCCGCTTGGCACGATGGGCGACGCCCTCCTCGCTTAGCCCAGTACCGGCCCGGTCAGGGGCGGCTGACGGTAACCCCGGCGAGCAGCGTGTCGATGGCGGCGCGCACGTCACGGGCTGTCAGCTCGCGGTTGCCGGCCCCGGCGATCTGGTCGAAGAGCAGGCCGTCGATGAAGGCCGCGAAGTCGGCGGCACGCTGGTGGGGCTCAGGGACGCCCGCAGCCGGCGAAGCGGCCGGCGATCACGGCCCTGATCGCGGCGCCGGTGGTCACCAGGGTCTGCCGGAGCTCGGGCCGGCGGGTTGCCTCCAGCGACAGTTCGTAGCGGGCCAGCTGGCGTTCCCGTCCGGCGGTGAGCCAGCTTTCGACGAGAGCGGCGGTCAGGGCGCCGAAGGCGCTCAGCTCGCTGGCCCGGGCGGCGGGGGCACGGCGGCGCTGTCCACGGCAGCTGTCACCAGGGCAGCCTGGCGAGCATGTCGGTGCTGGTCAGCTCGGCCAGCCGTTCGACCGTGGCCTGGAGCAGGGCCTGGCGGGTCCGGAAGTAGTACGAGGCCGATCCCTCGGGCAGCCCGGCGGTCCGGTCGACGGCGCGATGGGTCAGCCCGCGCATGCCGTCCCGGGCGAGCGTGCTGATGGCCGCGTCGGCGATGAGGGCCCGCCGTGACATAGGTCTCCCTTGACATATCCGGTCTCTACAACTGTAGAGTGTCTCTACAAGTGTAGAGGATCGGGAGGCGGGTGTCTCATGAAAGCGGTCATCATCGGCGGCGGGATCGCCGGGCTGGCGTCAGCGCTGGCGCTGACCCGCCGTGGCTGGCAGGTAGAGGTCTTCGAGCGCGCCCCCGAGTTCACCGAGATCGGCGCCGGCCTGAGCCTGTGGCCCAATGCGCTGCGCGCACTGGACGCACTGGGGGTCGGCGAGGTGGTCCGCGGCCGGGCCGTGCTGCAGGGGGCGGTGGGTATCCGGGATCCCGCCGGGCGGTGGCTATCCCGCACTGACACCGCGGACCTGGAGCGCCGTTTCGGGCTGACGGCGATGATCCATCGCGCTGACCTGCTGGCCGTGCTGCGCGCTGCGGTCCCGGAGGGCGTGCTGCGGCCCGGGACGCTGGTGAGCGAGGTCCGGGCCGACGGCACGGTGACGCACTCCGGGGGTGAGTGCCGGGCCGATCTGGTCGTCGGCGCCGACGGGGTGAACAGCGCCACCCGCCAGTCGGTGTGGCCGGACTCCCCGGCGCCCCGCTACGCCGGCTACACCAGCTGGCGGATGGTCTGCCCGCCCGTGCCGGTCACGGAAATGTCGGAGTGGTGGGGGCGAGGCGAGCGATTCGGCTATGCGCCGCTCCCGGACGGGCGGATCTACGTGTTACGCCACGGCCAATGCCCCGGAGGGCGCCAGCGACGGGGGGCTGCCCGAACTGCGCCGCCGGTTCGGCGGCTGGCATCACCCGATCCCGGCGCTGCTGGAGGCGGCGGATCCCGGCTCGGTGCTCCATCACGACCTGTACGAGCTGCCTGCGCTGACGACCTACACGTCCGGCGCCGTGGTGCTGGCGGGGGACGCCGCCCACGCCATGACCCCGAACCTCGGGCAGGGAGCCTGCCAGGCCCTCGAGGACGCTGTCGTGCTCGGCAACGTGATGGCCAGCGGCGACGGGCTTACCGCCTACGACCGGCAGCGCCGGCCGCGCACCCAGATGATCGCCCGCCGGTCGCGCCAGGTCGGCGCGGCCGCTCAGTGGGCGTCCCCGGCGGCGGTGAAGCTGCGTGACACCGCGCTGCGGCTGATGCCGTCCTCATCGTTCGCGCGGTCCGTGGCGCCGATTCTGGACTGGGCCGCCTGAGCAGGGCGGGCCTCGGCAGGGCTAGCAGAGTAAGGAGGGGGCATGCGGATTGAATCGTCGGTTACGAGTGTGTCGTGGATCCCGTCGGAGTCGGTCTCGGGCGTGTTCAAGACGGGTTACGCTATCGGCGCGAGCCGGTTTGACGACCCGCCGCCGGAGGTTCTCCGGGATCTGGACGCGCTGTATGCGCAGGAGGGGTTCCGGTTCGCCAACCGGCTGGCGGGCTGGATCGAGGTCGACGACGGCCGCATCACCGGCGCCGGGTACACCGGCCGCGGGTACATCTCCACCACGCGGTTCGGGTGGGGCCCGCAGCGGGAGGTGATGTTCCAGCCGGCGGCGTTCCCCGAGCTCAGGACTGAGCCGGAGATCACCGCCACGGCAGCCAGGTTCAGCCAGACCACCGGCGGGCGCACGGGCGCCCCGATGCCGCGGCCGGTCAGCGGCAAGCCCTACTTCCAGTGGCTGGCGCCCACGGTGTGGACCACCCTGACCCTGACCGTCGGCACCGACGGGTCCGCCCGCTCAGAGATGACCGGCGCCAGCCTGTTCCCCCGCCACTGGGTCTATGACGACAAGGGCGAGCTGGTGGCCAAGTCCGGGCTGGCCAGTTTCCGCGACTGGCTGGCGACCGCGCACGGCGAGCACAGCCCGTGGGGCCACGAAGACACCGAGCCGCTGGTCACCGTGGCGGAAACCGCACTCGAACGGCAGCTGTCGGCGGCCATCATGCGCGGCGGCGCCAGGCCCGCCGTGCGCAAGCTGGCCAAGGGCGCCGTGCTCACCGAGCAGGGCGAGTACGGCGACGACATCTACCTGCTGCTCGATGGCGTGCTCAGCATCTGGGTGAACGGCACCCAGGTCGGCGAGCTCGGCCCCGGCGCCGTGGTCGGGGAACGCGCCGCACTGGGCGACGGCCGCCGGACCGCCACCTTGCGCGCTGTCACCGGCTGCGTCGTCGCCGCCGCGGCCAGCAGCCAGGTCGACCGCGCCAGCCTGGCCAGCCTCGCCGAAGGCCACCACCGGGAGGACGCAGACAGCTAGCCAGCCAGCACAGCTAGTGGCCCTGGTAGGCGCGGGCCACCTCGCGGAGGCGGGCGTGGGTGCCGCGCATGGCGGCCGGGCCGCTGGCGGGCAGGTAGTCCTTGCGCAGCTTGGCCACCGAGGTGTAGTTCGTGTCGACCACGTTGGCCAGCGGCGCCTCGACCGCCTGGGAAAGGAACTGGTAGGCGTCCAGCGCGGACAGGCCGTAGTCGCCGGCCACCCACTGGACCAGGTCCAGCTGCGCGACCCGGAACGCGTCCTCCAGCGGCCGGGCCGAGCCGGTGGACATCAGGTGGGTGTCGGACTCGAGCCGCGGCCACGGCGTGGGCACGCCCTTGATCAGGTCGACGATCAGCACCGTGTTCATCGCGCACTCGACGGCCACGCCGCAGGTCTCGCCCTCGCCCTGGCGGGCGTGCCCGTCACCGATGGACAGCAGCGCGCCCTCGACGTTGACGCCCAGGTAGCAGGTCACCCCGGCGCGCATCTCCGGGGTGTCCATGTTGCCGCCGAACGCGTCCGGCACCAGCGCGGAGCGGACCTCCAGGTTGGCCGGGGCCACGCCGACCGTGCCGTGCATCGGGTTCAGCGGCAGCTCGGCGGTGAAGTCACTGTCCTTCGCGGTGAACTGGCACAGTCCCTTGTCCCGGTCGAGCTCCCAGATCCACACCACCTCGGGCAATGGGTCCTGCAGGGTGGCGGTCAGGTGCGTCGAGGTGAGCGCGCCGAACAGCGGCACCGTGGTGGACGCGGCCCAGCTGCGGGCCGGCTCCAGCGACACGAAGTGCACCGCGACCGTGTCCCCGGGCTCGGCGCCCTCCACCCAGAACGGCCCGGTCTGCGGGTTCAGGAACGGGAACTCGCAGACCTGCGAGACCAGATCGGAAGCGCTGCGCACCCGCCCGGCGAAGCAGTCCTCGGTCCACAGCTCGCAGACCGTGCCCGGGGTGATCCTGGCCACCGGCGGCGCCCCGCCGAAGGTCCACGCGTACTGCCCGGCGTCCGGCCGGAACGCCAGCACCTGCGGATCACTCATGGTGTGCCCCTCCACCTCATGGGCCGGCCACCGCGGCCGTCCACTCGCGGCCCGGGTAACCGGGCTAACTCTGACTGACGTCCCCCGTTGTCGGCAAGCTGGTCGATCTGGGCCCGCTCGGCCCGGGTCCGGAACGTCACCCGGGTGCGGTCGGCCCGGAACAGGTCCTGGGAGAACTCGAACGGCACCCCCGCCGACGTGCTGGACGTCCGGGTGATGGCGAGCAGCGGGGTGCCCGGCGCGACCCCGAGCAGGCTGGCCTCGTCGGCGGTGGCCCCCACCACCTCCAGGTGCTCGACCACGTCGGCCGGCCGGATCCCGTACCGGTCCTCCAGCAGCTCGTAGATCGACCCGCCGAGCGGCTGCTCCAGCAGGCCGGGGAAGGTCTCGGCGGGCAGCCGGACCCGCTCCAGCGAGATCGGGATCGAATCGGCCAGCCGGATCCGGGTGATGTCCAGCACCAGCGCGCCGGCCGGCAGCCCGAGCTGGGCCGCGGCCTGCTCGCCGGCCAGCGCGATCGTGGCGGACAGCACCCGGGTGCCCGCGGAGAAGCCCTGCCGCCGCAGGTACTCGGGCAGCCCGACGATGACCGACAGGTCCCGGTCCACCTTGGTGTGCGCGACGAACGTGCCGCCGGTCCGGCCGGGCACCCGGCGCACCGTGCCGGCCTGCGCCAGCACGGCGAGCACCTGCCGCAGGGTGGACCGGCTGACCGACAGCCGGGCGGCCAGTTCCCGCTCGGTGCCCAGCCGGTCACCGGGGCGCAGCGCGGCCGACGAGATCAGGTCCAGCAGCCGGACCCGGGCGTCCTCGGCCGCCGACGACTCGGGGCCGTGGTGCTGGTGCGGATGCGGGGGGTTCTGGGTCACCCCATGGCCTCGAGCGATTCCGGGATGATCTGGCCGCCGTCCACCACCAGGGTCTGCCCGGTGATGTAACCGGCCTCGTCGCTGGCGAAGAACAGCGCGGCCGCGGCGATGTCGGCCACGCTGCCCAGGTGGCCGAGCGGGATCGCGGCCTCCATCCCGGCGATGTACTCCGCGCCCATGTCGGCCAGGCCCTCGGTGGCGATATTGCCCGGCATGATCGCGTTGACCGTGATCTTCTGCCTGGCCAGCTCGAGCGCGGCGGACTTCAGGAAGCCGAGCTGGCCGGCCTTGCTCGCGCCGTACGCGGTCCAGCCGCTGAACCCGGTCACCGGGCCGGTGATCGACGAGGTCACGATGACCCGGCCGTGCCCGGACGCGGCCAGCGCGGGCAGCGCCGACTGGACCACGTAGAACGTGCCCTTCAGGTTGATGGACAGCACCTCGTCCAGCTCGGCCGGGGTCATCTCGGCCAGCGGCGCGGCCGGGAACACGCCTGCGTTGGCGCACACCACGTCGAGGCTGCCGCCGTGCCGGTCCTGGGTCTGCGCGACCACCTCCGCGCAGCTGTCCGGGTCGGCGACGTCGCCGTGCAGGTAGCTGACCGGCCCGCCGCCGATCGCGGTCAGCTCGGCCGCGGTCTGCTCGCCCAGCCCGGCGTGCCGGCCGGTGATCGCGACCTGCGCGCCCTGCGCCGCGAAGGCCGCCGCGATTCCCTTCCCGATGCCCTTGGTGCCGCCGGTGACCAGCACCGAGCGCCCGCTGATGGACGTGAACATGGCCGCCTCCCTAGACGAACGACAACAACAACGAACAACGGACTATGGCGAAGAGGTCGTGACCAGGTATCGCTCGGCCAGCTCGCACGCGCCCTGGGTGAAGTCCGCGCCGAGCTCGAGCGCCGAGTCGGCGAACCGGTGCGAGCCGACCCAGGAAACCAGCTGCAGCCGGCGCAGCAGCACGAACGTGGGGATCTCGGCCTCGTCGTCGGCGGGCAGCGGCAGCACGCTGCGGTAGCCGCGCAGCCAGGCGTCGGTCAGCGCGGGCACCCGCGGGTCGTGCTCGATGAAGCTCAGCGACGCGCCGATGTCGAACAGGAACCAGCCGAAGCCGCAGTCGTCGAAGTCGATGACCGCGATGTCCGGGCCGCTGACCAGCAGGTTGGCCAGCCGCATGTCGGCGTGGATGAGCCCGAACCGGTCCGGGCCCTGGCCGAACCGGCGCAGCCGCGCCTCGATCAGCGCGGCCGCGCGGCCGAGCACATCGGCCTCGGCCGGGCCCACGCCGATGCCGTCCTGCCAGCGGCCCCACCGCGGGGTGGCGCCCACCATGCAGTCGAAGTCCCAGCGGAACCGGCGGAACGAGGCCGGCCGGGCCCAGCCGCGCGCGTGCCGGTGCATCCGCGCGCAGATCCCGCCCAGCAGCTCGAACTTCTCGGCCAGCTGGTCCTCGGGCGGCTCGGTGCCGGGCACGAACTCGAACAGCACGGTCTGCCGGGTGGTCCCGTCCAGGCTGATGTCGACCACCTGCCGGCCGTCCGGCGCGCGGAACACCGCCGGGGTGCGCAGCACCTCGTCCCGGCGCAGTGCCTGCAGCCAGGCCAGCTCGGACTCCACCGCGCCGGGCGGGTGGTAGCCGGTGCGGTGCACCCGCAGCACGGCGACCCGCCCGTCCGCCGGGTCGTCCACCCGGTAGGTGGCGTTCTCGGACAGGCTGAGCAGGGACAGCTCCGCCTGCCGGGAGAACCCGAACGGCGCCAGCGCGGCGTGCGCGAACGGGTCGTAGCCCCGGAGGATCTCCGCTGGCGTGGTCACGGCCCGCGCCCTTCCAGGCTGGCCAGCAGGTTCTCGATCGCGGTCCGGGCCCGGCCCACGCCGTCGCTGGTCCCGGCGATGTAGACCCGGCCGGACGCGCCGATCATGGTCACGTCGACCAGCGTGTTCCCCGGCTCGGCCCGCTCCGCCTCGTTGGCCGCCACCGCGGCGAACAGGGCCGGCGCCATCTCGCAGATCAGCAGGGACTGTCCGGGCAGCAGCATGGACGCCTGCCGGGACCGGTTGATCACTACCGCCTGCTGGTCGGTCACGTCCTCGATGACGTCGCTGTACAGCAGCCGCGGGGCCAGCTGGTCGGCCGGGCTGCGGCCGATCCCGGCCAGGATGGCCTGGCCGGCCTTCGCCACCTCGGCGGCGTCCCGGGAGTGCACCTCGAGCACGCCGAACTGCCGCTCGACGAACAGGATCCCCGGCTCGCATTCCGGCGCGGCGCGCAGCGCCAGGTCGGTCACCCGCTCGATGGCCAGCCCCGGCGCCACCTCGACGATCAGCGCGTGGTCGCCTTCCAGCGGCGGGTAGCCGCGGGCCCGGGTGGGCGTGCCCAGGTACGCCGCGAACTGCCGGCGCAGCCCCGCGATCGGCAGGTAGACCCGCAGTTCGACGCTGGTGGCGAGAGCCGTCACTCCGCGACCAGGAAATGCCTGCCCAGCTCGGCGTGCGGACGCGGGATCACGTGCACCGAGACCAGCTCGCCCACGGTGCCCGCGGTCTCCGCGCCGGCCTCGGTGGCCGCCTTGACCGCGCCCACGTCACCGGCCACGACCACGGCGACCAGCCCGTCGCCGACCTCCTGCCGTCCGATGATCGTCACGTTGGCCGCCTTGACCATCGCGTCGGCGGCGGCCAGCGCCGCCACGTAGCCCTTCGTCTCGATCATCCCGAGCGCGTTCTGTGCCATCGGTCGTTCCTCCCTGTCCCCCGGCCGCCTCGCCGGACGCGGATTTTAGGATTACGAAGTTTGCGGCCCTAGCCGGGTGCCTGATCCGCGGTGCCGTCCGGTGCGGATGGCTCGTCGACCGAGCCGATGATGAGCGCGTCCACCGGCGGCTTATCGGGCAGCCAGCCGGACGCGACCGAGCCCTGCGCGATCAGCACCCGCTCGCCCAGGCCGCTGCCGAGCACGTCGAAGGCCACCAGCCGGTCCCCCGAGCCGGTCACCTCGACCTCGAGGAACGCGCCGCTGGGCAGGCCGCTGATCCGCTTGGTGGACCACACGTTGCCCACCACCACCGCTTGCAGCATCACCGCTCCTTCTGCACGGGGACCCCGAGGGCCCGCGCCTTGTCCCTGGCCAGCGGGGTCAGCACGGCCCGCGGGCCGAGCACGAGCGCCGCGCCGTCCCGGGCCGCGGCGGCCACCATGCGCTCGGTCACCGCGCCCTTCTCGACCCGCTGGACCGTCCCGGTCCCGTTTCCGTGAGCCCGCCGCGGCGGCGGGCAGCGCGTCCCGCAGCGCCTCGCGGACCAGGGCGCGGAGCTCGTCGCGGAGGACCTCGCGGACCAGCGCGCGCAGCTCGTCCGGTCCGGGCAGGCCGGTGCCGGGCAGGCCGTTCCCTGACGGGGTCACCGGAGTGACTCCAGCAGCCCGGTGACCGCCTCGGCGGCCTGCCGGACGTCGTCCTCCCGGCCGGACAGGTACACCCGGCCGGTCGCGCCGATCATCCGGTAGTCGACGACCTTGATCTGCGCGGCCTTCTCCGCCTCGTTGGCGGCCAGGATCGCGTACGACGCGGGCTGCACTCCAGCACGAACAGCGACTCGCCGGGCAGCACCATCGAGCCGAGCTTGTTCCTGTTGACCAGGAACGCGTGCTGCGCGTCCACCCGGGTGATGGTTTCCGCAGCAAGCACCGTGGGCGGTGTGGCGCTGTCCGCGGTGGCGCCGAGCGCGGCCAGCACCGCGCTGCTGGCCGCCTTCACCGCGTCGGTGCTGCCGTGCAGTTCCAGGTAGCCGAACTGGCGCTCGACCACCAGGATGCCGGCCTGCACGTCGGCCTCCTTGACCGCGACGTCGGTCAGCGGCTCGATGTCCAGGCCCGGCGCGATCTCGATGACCTGGGCCGCCATCCGCTGCCGCGGCGGCCGCCCGCGCACCCAGCTGCCCAGGTAGCACATGGTCTGCGGCTGGAGCTGGTCCAGGAAGATGAACGATCGCAGCTCGGCCATGCCTCAGCCCTTGATCAGCTGGGAGAGCTCTTCGATGATCAGCGCCCGCAGCTGCTCGCGGACGGCGTCGGGCAGCGCCCCGGCAGCCGTGCTGCCCGTGATCGCCGTCGGCCGGCGGAACGGCTGCCGGACCCGCCTGGCCGGGCAGCGCCGGCCCGGCCGCCGGCGGCAAGGCCGGGTGCGCCCGGCTGGTTGGAGGCCAGCGGGTAGGGCGGCACCGGCCCGTCCGGCGGCTGGCCGGTGGCCAGCCCGGTGAAGTCGCCGAACGGGACGTCGGCGGCCGAGTGGTAGGCCACCCGGGCCCAGTTGACCAGGTGCCTCGGCTCCAGGTTCTCGCCGATCGAGCTGCGCCCGACGAACCCGGTGCCCAGCGTCATCGACGGGGCCAGGTTGGTGTCCAGCCCCGCGCTGCCGGTGCTGTTGCCCGCGTTGACCGCGACCCGCAGCACCGGCACCCGCTCGGCGAACCGCAGATCACGGTCCGCGGGTCCTGGCTGTGGATGGCCGCGGAGTGGCCGGCCCCGCCGATCCTGATCACCGCGCGGGCCGCCTCGATGCCGCGCGTCCGCGGACGCCGTCGGTGACCACGCCGAGCACCGGGCTGAGCTTCTCGCGCGCGAACGGCTCCTCGGGCAGCACCAGCCGGAACGGGGCGAGCAGGACCTTGGTCCGCGGTGGCACCCGCAGCCCGGCCCGGGCCGCGATCCAGGACGCGTCCTTGCCGATCGCCTCGCCGTTCAGCCGGCCGTCGGGGAACAGGTAGTCCCGCAGCCGGTCGCGGCCGGCCTCGTCGAGCAGCACCGGCCGCACCGCTGCAGCTCGCGCAGCAGCGGGTCGGCCGCGGCGTCCTCGGCGATCAGCACCGACTCGTTGGTGCACAGCACCGAGTTGTCGAAGGCCTTGCTCTCGGTGATCAGCCGGGCCGCGGCGGCCGCGTCCGCGGTCGCGTCGACCAGCACCGGGACGTTGCCCGGGCCGACGCCCAGCGCCGGGTTGCCTGACCGGTGCGCGGCCCGGACCACCGCGGTGCCCCCGGTGGCCACGATCACGCTGGTCACCGGGTCGGCCATCAGCGCCTCGATCGAGCGGCACGGTGACGTCCTCGACCAGGCTGATCACGCCGTCCGGGGCGCCCGCCTCGGTGGCCGCGGCGGCCAGCATCCGGACCGCGTCGCCGCAGCACTCCTTCGCCATCGGGTGCGGGCTGACCACGATCGCGTTGCGGGTCAGCAGGCCAGGATGACCTTGAAGAAGACGCTGCACACCGGGTTGGTGGACGGGGTCAGCGCGAGCACCACCCCGGCCGGCCGGGGCAGCGACATGATCTTGGCCGCCGGGTCCAGCCGCGGGCTGACGAGGTCCTCGTCCCGGTAGCGCTCGAAGATGCCCGAGCGAGCAGGCCTCGTTCTTGAGCACCTTGTGCTCGGCCACGCCGAAGCCGGTCTCCTTGACCGCCCACTCGGCGTACTTGCGCGGCCTGCGCGTGCGCGGCCCTGGCGACCGCCTCGGCGATCCGCAGCACCGAGGCCCGGTCGTAGCTCGGCGAACGCGCCCGGCCGCCCAGTGCGCCCGGGCCAGCAGCTGCTTCGCCCGCCAGGTCGCGGCCGTACTGGTTACCACGGGCCCGGTCACCATGGGCCCGGTCACCACGGGCCCGCTCACCGGTGGCTCCCGGCGCGGCTGCCCCGGACCTCGGCGGCGGCCCGCCCGATCGCGTCGCCGGTCCGCTCCAGCAGCTCCTCGGACAGCTCGGGGGTCATCAGCAGGCCCGGTTTGTACTGCAGCACCCGCGGGTCCAGGGTCGAGAAGATCGCCCACACCCCGCGTCCGGTACAGGTGCCGCATCACGTACTTGGCCCCCTCGGGATGGTCGAACTCCAGGCCCATCACCACGCCGTTCTGCCGGATGCCGGTGAACCAGTCCGGGTAGTCGGCCTGGATGCCGCGCAGCCCGCGCCGATCAGCGTCGGAGATGTAGTGCACCATCGACCGGGTTTCCGGGCGGCTGCAGATCTCCAGCGTCTTCAGCGCGGCCACGCAGCCCAGCTCGGCGCCGCCGAACGTGGAGATGTGCGCGAAGCCGTCCTCGGTCAGCCAGCCCGCGCACTGCTCGCTGACCAGCACCGCGGCGATCGGGTACATGCCGCCGGACAGGCCCTTGCCGGTGACCAGGATGTCCGGCTCGATGCCGTGCTTGGTGATGCCCCACATCTCGCCGGTGCGCATCAGCCCGGTCTGCACCTCGTCGGCGATGTACAGCGTGCCGTGCCGCTCGCAGAGCGCCTTGACCGCCTCCAGGTAGCCGGGGTCGGGCAGCGGGAAGCCGTAGGTCGCCGGGATCGTCTCCATGATCACCGCGGCCACGTCGCCGCCCGCCAGCGCCTGCTCCATCGCGGCCAGGTCGTTGAACGGGACCTGGGTGAACTCCTCCGGCCGGTCGGACAGGAACAGCCGGGAGAACCGGTCGTCGCCGGTGGCCACGGCCAGCCCGGTGTGGCCGTGGTAGGCCTTGACGATCGACACGATCTTGCGCCGCTTGGTGGCGTGCCGCGCGGTCTTCAGCGCGATGTCGATGGCCTCGCCGCCGCCGCTGCCGTAGACGACCTTGGTCAGGTTGGGCGGCGCGGACCGGATCAGCGCCTCGGCCAGGGCGGCCCGGGCGCTGGACGGGAAGTGGTGGTTGCCGATGTCGAAGGACCGCATGCCGGTGGTGATGGCCTCGACCAGCTCCGGGTTGCGGTGCCCGAGGTTGTAGGTGCCGCCGTTGAGGTGCACGTCGATGAGCCGCAGCCCGGACATGTCCCAGATGAAGTAGCTCTCCCGGCGGTCGATGACCAGGTCGACGCCGGTCTCGGACCAGAAGTCGGTCTTGCCCGGGTTCCAGAACTCGCGGGACTTGTCCAGCACGTCGGCCTTGGAGTCCACGGTGAAGACGTCGTAGTCGTGCATCGCCCTGCCTTCGTCACCGGGCGCCCACGGGGTGGCGGCCGGCCGGACCGGCACCGCGCCGCCAACCCATAACAGACCAGATCATTCTATCGGTCGGACCCATTAGTCAAGAGTGTTACCTGACGTACTTTGTCCTGACCAAAAGTCTTGTCAGCCCAGAAATCCCCATGTTACGGTCGGGGCCTGCTGCGCCCCCAGGAGCGTGCCTATGACCCTGTTAAACGGTCGACGGCCGGGCTTTCGAGCCCCATCTGCACCCAGCGCGCCACGCGCGCGACGGACTCCCGGAGGCGGCCACGGGCCGCGGTCTTCGGGTCCGACCGTAAGTTGCCGTCCCGCTAGCCGGCGGCATCCCCCCAACCGTCCGGAGTGACCGCGGCCCGCAGCCGCGGCACCAGGCCCGGCCCACAGGAGGCTGGCTGCATGTCGGATACCCGAGAGCAAGCAGGCGCCCCGCGCGATGACGGCTCCGCCGCGCTGAGCGCCACCGCGTCGCTCACCGAGAGCAAGGACATCTCGCAGCGCGACGACGTCGCCAAGCTGCGCAAGAACGCGATCGGCCTGTGGCGGTGTGCTGTTCCTCACCGTGACCGGCGCGGCGCCGATCTCGGCGATGCTGTTCAACACGCCGATCTCGGTCGGGCTTCGGCAACGGCGTGGGCACGCCCGGCCGGCGTTCGTGTTCGCCGCCATCGTGCTGACCATCTTCTCGGTCGGCTACGTGGCGATGGCCCGCAAGAAGACCACGGCGGGCGGTTTCTACTCCTACATCAGCTACGGCCTGGGCCGGGAGATCGGCATCGGCACCGGGTTCGGCTCGGTGCTGGCCTACTCGGTGTTCGAGGCGTCGCTGTGCGGCGGCTTCGCCTACTTCCTGAACATCAAGCTGGCCGCAGTTCGGCATCCAACATCGCCTGGCCGTGGCTGGCCCTGGCGCATGGTGGTGCTGATCTCGATGCTGACCTGCTTCGACGTCCGGCTGTCCAGCATGGTGCTCGGCGTCGCGCTGATCGCCGAGGTGGTCATCCTGATCATCTTCGACATCGGCGATGTTCGCGCACGGCGGCCTGCCGCTGGCCTCGCTGAACCCGGTGAACGCGTTCAAGGGCTTCCCGGCCGGGGCCAACGGGCTCGCGGCCGGCGCCGCGGGCATCGGCATCTTCTTCGCGTTCTGGTCCTGGGTCGGCTTCGAGATGGCGCCGAACTACGCCGAGGAGTCGCGGCACCCGAAGAAGATCGTGCCCCGGGCGACCTACATCTCGGTCATCGGCCTCGGCGTGTTCTACACTGCTGACCACGTGGGCGCCGTTCGCCGGCTACCCGAGCGTGCACGCCGCGCAGGTCCAGGCGCAGACCAACTCCGCCGAGTACTACCTGCAGCCCGGCCAACCAGATCGTCGGCCACTGGGTCGGCTCGGTGATGAGCTTCCTGATCATCACCGGCTCGTTCGCCTGCGGCATGGCCTTCCACAACACGACCTCGCGGTACTTCTACTCGCTCGGCCGCGAGGGCCTGCTGCCCCGCGCGCTCGGCAGGACCCACCCCAAGTGGAAGAGCCCGCACATCGCGTCGGTCACCCAGTCGGTCATCGCCGCGCTGATCATCCTCGGCTTCGCCGTGTTCGTCGGCACCGGTGACCCGCTGCACATCGCCTACCTCCAGGTCTACGGCCTGATGGCGGTGATGGGCGTGATCATCATCCTGAGCGTGCAGGCGCTGGTCTCGCTCAGCATCCTGATCTACTACACCAAGGAGCACCCGGAGGAAGTGCACTGGTGGAAGACCAGGATCGCGCCGGCGATCTCGTTCATCGCCCAGGTCTTCGTGATCTACCTGCTGTTCAAGAACCTCCTGTTCCTCGGCAGCGGGTATCACTACGCGGTCTGGCTCGGCCCGATCGACCTGCTGGTGGTGCTGATCGGCATCGGCGCGGCGTTCTACTTCAAGCACCGGAACCGGGAGAAGTACGAGTCCGCCGGACGGCTCGTCAACGAAGGGCTCTGAGGCAAGCACCGGGATGGGATACCTGATCGGGGCGGACATCGGCTCGCAGTCGGTCAAGGCGGTCCTGCTCGACCCCGACGGCCAGATCGCCGGAACCGCTGGGCACGGCTACGCGATGAGCCACCCGGCCAGCGGCTGGGCCGAGCAGGACCCGGCCGACTGGACGGCCGGGCTGACCGCCGCGGTCCGCCACCTGCTGGCGGAGCACGGCGTGGCCGCCGGGCAGGTATCCCATCTCGGTCTTGCGTCGCAGGTGGACGGGGTGGCGCCGGTCGACGCCAAGCTCCGCCCGCTGCGCCCGGCGATCATCTGGCTGGACCGCCGGGCCAGCGACCAGGCCGCCGCGCTGGCCGCGGCGGCCGGCACCGACGAGATCTTCGCCAGGACCGGGCTGAACACCGACGCGTCGCACATCGCGCCCAAGCTGATGTGGCTGCGCGACCACGAGCCGGAGGTCTGCGGCCCAGGCCCGGTCTTGCCCGCCGGTGGGCGGCTACGTGCTCGGCTGGCTGACCGGCGTGCTCGCCCAGGATCACGCCAACGCGTCGTCCACGCTGCTGTACGACGTGCGCACCGGCGACTGGGACCCGGGGCTGCTGGACGCGGCCGGGCTCGACCCGGCGGTGCTGGCCCCGATCCGGCCCTCGGCGGAGATCGGCCGGCACGCTGACCCCGGAGGCCGCGGCCGAGCGCTCGGGCTGACCACGGACTGCGCGGTGGTCATCGGCACCGGCGACGAGCACGCCGCCTGCATGGGCGCCGGGGCGATCGTGCCCGGGCTGGTCGCGGACGTGACCGGCACCGCCGAGCCGGTCGCGGTGACCGCGCCGAGCCGGTCTTCGACGGCGAGCGGGTGGTGGAGACGCACGCGCACGCGATCACCGGCCTGCTGCTGGTGGAGAACCCCGGCTTCGTGTCCGGCGGCTGCACGCTGTGGTGCGCCCAGTCCGTGCTCGGCACCGACCAGGCCGGCCTGTTCGCCCAGGCCGCGCAGGCCCCGGCGGGCGCGGACGGCGTGCTGTTCCTGCCCACCCTGTCCGGCGCGACCGTGCCGCGCTGGAACGACCGGATGCGCGGCGTGTTCGCCGGGCTCGGCCATGAACCACGACGGCCGGCACCTGGCCCGGGCCGTGATCGAGGGCTGCACGTTCGCGCTGAACGACGTGCTCGGCCGGCTGGACGCGCTGGGCCTCGCCGGGCCGGAGATCCGGGTCGTCGGCGGCGGGGCCCGCAGCGAGCTGTGGCTGCAGGTCAAGGCCGACGTGACCGGCCGGACCGTGCAGCCGGTGCTGGCCGAGGAGCCGACCGCGCTCGGCGCCGCGGTGCTGGCCGGCCTGGCCGCCGGCACGTTCGGCGATGCCGCCGACGCGGTGGCCAGGACCGTGCAGGTCGCGCCGCGCGCCTATCACCCGGACGAGGCGGCCCGCGCGGTGTACGCCGAGCGGTACGCGCAGTACCGGGCGCTGTACGACGGCGCCGAGGGAGCCCTCGGCTGAGCCCTCCAGGAGGCACTGCGTGAGCACCGCCGGGCCGGTCCAGCTTGACCTGGCCGCGACTGCGTCCGAGCTGGCCGCCGCCGCGGATCAGGGCACGCTCCAGCCGCTCGGGCTGGGCCAGGTCATCGACGGCGACGGGGCGCTGGCCGGGCTGACCGCCGCGGTCGCCGCCCGTCAGCGGCCGGGCGGGCCGGTGACCGTGCTGGCCGCGGCCACCCCGATGACGGTGGCCGGGCGGGACCTGCGGGCCGAGATCACCGGGCTGATCGGCGACCCGGAGTGGGTCACGGTGGGCCCGCCGGACGGCCACCTGCACGCCGACGAGGCCACGGTGGCGGCGGCCCGCGCGGCCGTGGCCGGGTCCGGCTGCGTGGTCTCGGTGGGGTCTGGCACGCTCACCGACATCGGCAAGGCCGCCGCCCCGGCGGGCGTCCCGCTGGTCGCCGTGCAGACCGCGACCAGCGTCAACGGCTACTCCGACCCGTTCTCCGTGCTGCTGCGCACCGGGGTCAAGCGGACCACGCCGTCCCGCTGGCCGGACGTCCTGGTCATCGACCCGGCGGTGCTGGCCGGCGCGCCGGCTGAGCTGAACCGGGCCGGCCTTGGCGACCTGGTGTCGATGTTCACCTGCACCGCGGACTGGTACCTGGCCGGGGCGGTGGGCCTGGACCCGACCTACAGCCCGGCGGTCGCGGGGCTGAACCGCCGGTACGGGGACCGGCTGCTGGAGCTGGCCGCCGGGGACCTGCTGAGCCCGGCCAGCCTGGCCGAGCTGGCCCGGATCCTGACGCTCAGCGGGATCGCGATGGGCGTGGCCGGGTCCACCGCGCCCAGCTCCGGCATGGAGCACATGATCAGCCACCTGCTGGAGATGGCCGCCGGGGCCCGCGGCCAGGCCAGCAGCTACCACGGCACCCAGGTCGGCGTGGCTACCCTGGTGGCCGCCGCCACCTGGGCGCACGTCCGCCGCGCGATCGACGGCGGGGCGCTGGACCGGCCCGCCGTGCTGCCGGACCCGGACCAGGCCAGGGACCGGATCACGGCGGCGTTCAAGGACCTGGACGAGACCGGGGCGATGGCCGCCGAGTGCTTCGCCGACTACTCGAAGAAGCTGCGCGCGCTGGCCGCGCGGCGACCCGCTGGCCCGGCTGCGCGACGGCTGGGAGCGGCACGACGCCGCGCTCGGCGCGGTGCTCGGCGAGCCCGCTGTGCTGGCCGCCGCGCTGCGCGCGGCCGGGCTGCCGGACCGGTTCGGCGCGCTGCCCGAGCCGGTCGACGACGAGCTGGCGCGCTGGGCGGTGGCCAGCAGCCCGCTGCAGCGGGCCCGGTTCAGCGTGACCGACCTGGCCATGCTGCTCGGCTGCTGGGAGGACGACGACGTGGACGAGGTGCTGGCCGCCGCCGGGGTGCTGGCCGGCCCGTCATGAGCACTGACCGGTGACCGGCTGGGAACGCCCTGACCGGCTGTTCGGCGGCTACGCGCTGGACCTGGACGGCACCGTGTACCTGGGCGAGGCACTGCTTCCCGGGGCGGCGGACACGATCGCGGCGATCCGCGCGGCCGGGTCCGCCGTGGTGTTCCTGACCAACAACCCGCTGAAGCCCGCGGCCGCTACGCGGCCAAGCTGACCGGCCTGGGCGTCCCGGCGACCGAGGCCGACGTCGTCACCCCGCTCGGCGTGCTGACCAGCTACCTGCACCGGCGGCACCCGGGCGCGGCCGTGCTGACCGTGGCCGAGCCGCTGGTGGACGAGACGCTGGCCGCGGCGGGGATCACCGTGACGGGGGATCCGGCCGCCGCCGGGGTGGTCGCGGTGTCGTTCGACCGCACGTTCAGCTACGCCAAGCTGCTCGCCGCCTACCGTGCCGTCCGGCTGCACGGTGCGGCGCTGGTGGCCACCAACCCGGACCCGTTCTGCCCGACCCCGGACGGCGGGCTGCCGGACTGCGCGGCCATGCTGGCCGCGGTCGAGGCGTGCACCGGCGCCCGGGCCGAGGCGGTGGTCGGCAAGCCCAGCGAGCACATGGCCGCGGAACTGCTGCGGCGGCTGGCCGCCCCGCCCGGCCGGGCCGCGGTGGTCGGCGACCGGCTGCTGACCGACGTGCGGATGGGCCAGTCCCTGGGCATGGCCAGGGTGCTGGTGCTGTCCGGCGCGACCACGCCGGCCGACCTGGCTGGCGCGGAGGTCCAGCCGGACTTTGTGATCGACGGAATCGGGCAGCTGCTGCCCGCCGGCCCGACGGCTGGCCCTATCCCTTATCCCGGGAGCTCACGGTGATCGAGTTCGTCTTCATGCTGACCAAGGACGACCGCACCGTCGACGGGGCCCGGGAGGTGTACGAGGAGCTGCGCGACGGCCGGCCTGCGGTACGTCGGCTTCAAGGACATCGGCCAGCCGGTGCCGGTGCTGCGCGACATCTGCGACACCGCGCACCGCGACGGCCTGGAGGTCATGCTCGAGGTGGTGTCCACCAGCAAGGCGGACGAGCTGCGCTCGATCGAGGCGGCCGCGGGCATCGGGGTGGACTGGGTGCTCGGCGGCACCCACCCGGCCGAGGGCGTGAAGCTGCTGGCCGGGCGCCCGGCGAAGTACTGCCCGTTCCCCGGCCGGTGGTCGGGCACCCGAGCATCCTGGAAGGCGAGATCGCCGAGATCGCGGACAGCGCCAGGGACATCACCGCGCTGGACGGCGTCTACGGCCTGGACCTGCTCGCCTACCGGCACCAGACCGCGGACGTGGCCGAGCTGACCCGGGCGGTGGTGACCGCTGCGTCCGGGCCGGTCATCGCGGCCGGCTCGGTGGCCAGCCTGGACCAGGTGCAGACGCTGGAGGCGGCCGGGGCGTGGGGCTTCACGATCGGCAGCGCGATCTTCGACGGCCTGCTGCCCGGCGGGCCGTCGGTGGCCGGCCAGGTCCGCGAGGTGCTCAGGGCCACCGGCGCCCTGGTCTGACCGGCGCACTCTCACGGCGGTGTCCGTTCTCCTCGCGATCGACCAGGGCAGCTCGTCCAGCCGGTGCGTGGTGCTGGACCCGCGGCTGCGGGTGCTGGCGCAGGCCGGGCGGCCGCTGCGGTCGCAGTTCCCGGCCAGCGGCTGGGTCGAGCACGACCCGCAGGAGATCACCGCCAGCGTGACCGGCGCCGATGGCCGGCGCGCTGGCAGCAGGCCGGGGCCGGCTGGCCGGACGTGGCCGCGATCGGGCTGGCCGCGCAGACCGAGACGTTCGTGGTCTGGGACGCGGCCACCGGCGAGCCGGTGTACCCGGCGGTGAGCTGGCGGGACACCCGGGCGGGCGCGGTGTGCGACCGGCTGCGGGCGCAGGGGCACGGGGAGCTGGTCCGGGAGCGCACCGGGCTGCCGCTGGAGGCCGCGTTCAGCGCGCCGAAGCTGCGCTGGGTGCTGGACCAGGTGCCCGGCGCGCAGGCCGCGGCGGAGGCCGGGCGGCTGCGGTTCGGCGACGTGAACTGCTGGCTGACCTGGTGCCTGTCAGCGGCGGGGCCCGCACGTCACCGAGCCGTCGATGGCCGCCCGGACGATGCTGTTCGGCGCGGCGACCCTGGCCTGGGACGACGGACTTGCTGGCGCTCTTCGGCATCCCCGCCGCGCTGCTGCCGGAGGTGGTGCCGACCGCGGGGGAACTGGCCGTGACCGACCCGGCGGTGGCCGGCGGCCGGGCGGTGATCCGGGCCAGCCTCGGTGACCAGCAGGCCGCGCTGTTCGGCCAGCGCTGCTGGTCCGCCGGGATGGCCAAGCTGACGCTGGGCACCGGCGCGTTCCTGTGGTGCCACGCCGGCCCGGTGCCGCCTGCGGCGGTCCCGCCGGGCGTGGTGGCCAGCTGCGCCTGGCAGACCAGCCGACGCGCACTGCGTACGCCTTCGAGGGCTTCGTGCCGAACGCCGGGGGTGTCGTCACCTGGCTGCGCGGGCTCGGCGCGGTGCCGCCGGACCGGTGGCCGGAGATCAGGGACGGCGCCGGGCGCGGCGGCGACGGCGATCCGGCGGCCGGGCTGTGGTGCGTGCCCGCGCTGTTCGGGCTGGGCACGCCGCACTGGGGCACCGCGGCCCGGGCCGATATCACTGGCCTGGGGCCGGGCAGCACCGGTGCCGACCTGGCCGAGGCCGCGCTGCTCGGCGTGGTGCACCAGGTGGCGGACGCGATCGACGCGGTGCGCGGCGGGCTGGACGGGCCGCTGGAGGTGATCCGGGTCGACGGCGGGTATGGCGCGCAACGACTCGGTGCTGCAGGCCGTCGCCGACCTGGCCGGGGTGACGCTGGAGCGGACGGGCGTGACCGAGGCGACCGCGCTGGGCGCGGGCGCGCTGGCCGGGCTCGGTGCGGGGCTGTGGGATATGGCCGGGCTGGCGGCACTGCCGTTCGACACCGGCCAGCGGATCAGCCCGGCGCTGGCCGAGGCGGGCCGGGCGGCGGCCCGCGCGGGCTGGCGCGAGGTCCTGGACGCGGCGCTGGCCCGGTGGCAGGTGGCCCGTGGTGGCTGAGCCCGTCGGCTGGCCCGTGAAACAGCGGCTGAGTCAGCGGCGGGACTGGCCGGCCGCGGGGCCTGACCTCCGGGGCACTGACCTCCGGGGCACCTGACGCTCCGGGGCGCTGAGCCCGGCGCACCGGGCGTGGTCGCGCGGCCGGATGGAGCGCGAGACGTTCGACGTCGTGGTCGTCGGCGGCGGGGTGACCGGGTGCGGGGCCGCGCTGGACGCCGCGACCCGGGGGCTGTCGGTGGCGCTGATCGAGGCGCGGGACTACGCGGCGGGCGCGTCGAGCAAGTCGAGCAAGCTCATCCACGGCGGGCTGCGCTACCTGGAGATGCTCGACTTCGGGCTGGTCCGCGAGGCGCTGCGGGAGCGCCGGCTGCTGCTGACCGAACTGGCCCCGCACCTGGTCAAGCCGGTGCCGTTCCTGTGGCCGCTGACGCACCGGGTCTGGGAGCGGCCTTACCTGGCGGCCGGGCTCGTGCTGTACGACACGATGGGCGGCCGGCGGGCGGTGCCGCGGGCCCGGCACTTCACCCGGGCCGGGGCGCTGCGGATCGCGCCCGCGCTGAACCCGGCGGCGTTTGTCGGGCGCGGTCCAGTTCTATGACGCCCAGGAGGACGACGCCCGGATGGTCGCCGTGCTGGCCAGGACCGCGGCCGCGCACGGCGCGGCGCTGGCCACCAACGTGCGGATGGACGGGCTGATCGTTGCGGACGGCCGGGTGACCGGGGTGCGGGCCCGCGACCTGCTGGAGGCCGGCGGCGCCTGGCCGCTGCGGGCCCGGCACGTGGTGCTCGCCACCGGCGCGTGGACCGGCGGCGGGGCCGGCGCGGGGCCGCTGCGGGTCCGGCCGTCCAAGGGCGTGCACATCCTGGTGCCGCAGGGACCGGATCGCGATGGACACCGGGCTGCTGACGCGGACCGAGAAGAGCGTGCTGTTCGTGATCCCGTGGGGCCGCACTGGCTGATCGGCGACACCGACACCGAGTGGCCGTACGACCCGGCGCACCCGACGGCGAGCCGGGCCGACCTGGAGTACCTGCTGGCCAAGGTCAACGCGGTGCTGCGGGACCCGCTGGTACCGCGGCGACATCGAGGGCGTGTTCGCCGGCCTGCGGCCGCTGGTCGCCGCGGAGGGCGCCGACACCACCCGGCTGAGCCGGGCGCACACGGTCTCGTCGCCCCAGCCCGGGCTGTCGGTGATCGCGGGCGGGAAGTTCACCACGTACCGGGTGATGGCCCGGGACCTGATCGACGCGGCGGCGGCCGACCTCGGCGCCCGGACGTCCGGCGCCGTCGGCCAGGCCGCGACCGGGCCGTCGCTCACCCACCAGACCCCCTGCTCGGCGCGGCCGGGTACGCGCGGGCTCGCCTCGGCGGACCAGCTGGCGGCGCGCAGCGGCCTGGCCGGCGGCGCAGGTCGAGCGGCTGCTCAACCGGTACGGATCGTGCGCCGACGACCTGCTGGACCTGATCGCCGGGCGGCCGGACCTGGGCCAGCAACTGCCCGGCGGCGGCCGGCTACCTGGCCGCCGAGATCGCCTACGCCTGCTCGCACGAGGGCGCGGTCCGGCTGGACGACGTGCTGGCCCGGCGGACCCGGATCGCGATCGAGATCCGGGACCGTGGCCTGACGCCGCCGCCGGCCGCGGCCGCGCTGATGGCCGCCGAGCTGGGCTGGGACCCGGCCCGCACCCAGCGCGAGCTCGATGAGTACCGGCAGGCGGTCGCGGCCGATCTGGCCGCGCAGGCCGAGCCCGACGAAAAGCTGGCCTACCAGGCCCGTCTCGCCGCCCCCGACCCCGTCCCGCTTCTACCCGCCCGCCGTCCGACGTGACCGCCCACTAGTACGTGACACCGACTCAGGTTCGTGACACCAACCATCTAGTTCGTGACACCAACTCATCTGGTACGTGGGGCGAACCATTCAGTACGGGTCCGTGACCCGCCAGGTCTGGCCGGCGTCGTAGCGTTCCCGCCAGGCGCGGCAGCGCAGGGCGAAGTCGGCCAGGTGCTGGCGGGCGAAGTCCGGCGCGGACCAGTCGTGCGGCGCGGCCTCGGACTCGTTGCGCCAGACGTAGGTCGTCGCGTTTCGCTGGTCGGTCAGGACCAGCTGCTCGATGCCGTAGTCGTCGTCCTCGTACCGGTCGAGCAGCTGCCACTCGCCGCCGGCCAGGCCGGTGATCAGGACGCCGGCCGCGGTCGCGCCGGGCGCCCGGATCAGGCCGGGGTAGGTTCGGTCGGTCAGCGCGGCGACCCGCCAGTCCGCGACGGTGCCCTCGGTCAGCTCGGGCACCCGGCCCAGCAGTTCCCGCAGCACCTCGGGGAAGCGCAGGGTGCCGTAGGCAAAGAGAGCACCCGGGTCGGGCGGGAGGGTGCGCTGCCAGTTGCCGGGTCCGGTTGCCCCCACGGCCCGCCTCCGTCCGGTCGCTATGGCCCTGACTGGGGCAAATGTGCCTGACCACGGCTCGGCCGGTCAAGCCGCGGCGGGCGCGGCGGGACCCAGCCGGATATTTTTCGGCCAGGTGTCGATTCCGCGGCAGGGCGTTCGTGACTGGGATGAGAGGGCGGCAAGGGCCGCCCCGGACCGGAGGGATTCACGATGAAGCACTACATGCTGGCCGTGCACATGACCGAGGGCACGCCCATCCCGTCAGAGGAAGAGATCCAGCAGGCGTACCGGGACACGGACGCCTTCAACGCCGAGATCCAGGCCTCGGGCGCCTGGGTGTTCGGCGGCGGGCTGCTGCCGCCCGACACCGCGACGGTCGTGCGGGCCCAGGGCGGCAAGGTGGTCACCACCGACGGCCCGTTCGCGGAGACCAAGGAGCAGCTCGGCGGCTTCTGGGTGATCAAGGTCGCGGACCTGGACGCCGCGCTGGACTACGCGGGCCGCGCGTCGGAGGCCTGCCGGCAGCCGGTCGAGGTCCGGCCGTTCGAGGACTTCCCCGGGGAGTAGGCACGTGCCTGGCGCAGACACCGCCGCGATCGAGCGCGCCTACCGGGAAAGCGCCGGCCGCGCCGTGGCCATCCTGACCCGCTTCCTCGGCGATCTTGACCTCGCCGAGGAAGCGGTCCAGGAGGCCTACGCGATCGCGATGGAGCGCTGGCCAGCCGGCGGTATCCCGCCCAACCCGGGCGGCTGGATCGTGACCACGGCCCGGAACAAAGCCCTGGACCGGCTGCGCCGCGAGTCCTCCCGGTATCACCGGGAAACCCAGGCCGTGCTGCTGCACGGGAATGAACTACCGCACGCGGAGGTGGGACCGGTGCAGGACGACCGGTTGCGGCTGATCTTCACCTGCTGCCACCCGGCGCTGGCCGCCGAGGCGCAGATCGCGCTGACCCTGCGGCTCATCGCCGGGCTGCAGGTTCCCGAGATCGCCCGCGCCTTCCTGGTGCCCGAGGCCACGGTCGCGCAGCGGCTGGTCCGGGCCAAGCGGAAGATCCGCGACGCGCGTATCCCGTACCGGGTGCCGCGCGACGCCGAGCTGCCCAGCCGGCTGCCGTTCGTGCTGGCCGTGGTGTACCTGATCTTCAACGAGGGGTACACCGCCTCGGCCGGCCAGGACCTGGGCCGCGCCGAGCTGGCCGCCGAGGCGATCCGGCTGGCCCGGCTGCTGGCCGCGCTGATGCCCGACGAGCCGGAAGTGACCGGGCTGCTGGCCCTGCTGCTGCTCACCGAGGCCCGCCGCCCGGCCCGCACCGGGCCCGGCGGGACGCTGATCCGGCTCGCCGATCAGGACCGGGGCCGGTGGGACAGGGACATGCTGGCCGAGGGCCTGGACCTGGTCCGCGCCTGCCTGCGCCGGGGTCAGCCGGGGCCCTACCAGATCCAGGCGGCCATCAACGCGGTGCACAGCGACGCGGCCACGGCGGCGGATACGGACTGGCGGCAGATTCTCGCCCTGTACGACCAGCTCACCGCGCTGGTGCCGACGCCGGTTGTGGCCCTGAACCGCAGCGTGGCCGTGGCCGAGGTGCACGGCCCGGCTGCGGCCCTGGACCTGGTCGACCAGCTGGGGCTCGGCGATTACCACCTCTACCACTCGACCCGCGCCGACCTGCTCCGCCGTCTGGGCCGGGCCGGCGAGGCGGCCACCGCCTACGACGCGGCCATCGCGCTGGCCGGCAACGACGCCGAACGGGCCTTCCTGCAGCGGCAGCGTGACGGCCTGGGGAACGGGACGGGCTGATCAGCTGCCGTAATCCCTAATGCTTGTCGTGCCGGACGACGACGTCGGGCTTGCCCTCGGGGGCGATGAACGTGAGCAGGTCCAGGCCTTCGCGGATGACGGCGCTGGCGTCGGACTTCGGGAGCCTGGCGAAGGTCGTGACCTGCAGGTCCGCCTGGCCGTTGCGGCGGGTGGCCCGCCAGGTTCCGGCGAAGAGGCCGTCCACGAGCAGGGTGCCCTGGGCGGCGCCCTTGCCGGGCGGCAGCGGGACGGCCCGTTTGCCGGTGATGACCCGGCTGCGGTCGGCGTGCGAGAACAGCAGGTTGTCGTACTCGGGCAGGAACCGGGGCGGCGCGGGTGTCTCCGGGTCGGGCCGCGGGGCGCGGGGCAGGTCGAGAAGTTCCCGGTCGTCCTCGTCGCGGAAGCGCCGTACGCGCTGGCCCAGCTGGTCGGTGACCTCGCGCAGCCTGGTCAGGCCGGACCAGGCCTGCACGTCCTGGACGGTGGCCGGGCCGAACGCGCCGAGGTAGCGCAGGATCAGCGGGGCCGGGTCCGGTTCGCCGTCGTGCGGCCGGCCGGTCCAGTCGCGGGCCGGGGCCAGCCGGGCCGGGCCGCGCTTGCCCCAGACGCCGCGCGGCGGGACCTGGACCACGGGGAGCAGGAACGTGACGGCGTAGGCGAGCGAGGACGGGTCGCGGTCCGGCCACCGTCTGGCCAGCGCCTTGCCGAGTTCGGGGCGGGTCATCGGGTGGTCGTCGAGCAGGGCGTGCCCTTCGGCGATGACCTCGGCGAGGTCGGTGCCCGTGAGTTTCCTGGCGAACGGCTGGCTGGCGAAGGTCCGCTCCTGGACCGGCTGCACCCACGGGCGCAGCTTTGCGCAGTCGGCGGCCGTGACCAGGTGCACGGTGGCCCGCATGAGCGGGGCGCGGACGGCTTTCCTGGCCTCGATCAGCCCGGCGAGGTCGCCGGGGCGGAAGTCTTCCAGGCGGGTCCACAGGCCGACGTAGGGCGCGTCCGGGACCTGGGCCTGCATCCCGACGAGGTGCTCGAGGGCGGCCGGGACCTTCTTCCGGGTCCGGTCCAGCAGCATCTGGCGGTCCAGCGTGGCCCGGTTCAGCGCCCTCGCGGACAGGGTGGCCGGCGTCATCCGGTGCCCCATCCTGGTGTCGTGGGCCGGGCGGTCAGGTTCGTGCAGCCCCGCAGCCGGGCGTAGGCCCGGGCTGCGCGGCGGGCCCGGGGCCCGTGCAGGACCACGGGCTGGCCGGTGGCGGAGACCACCGCGGGCACGAACCTGGCCGTCAGCGGCCGGTGCGGGTGGAGCGTGAGCTTCAGCACCCCGGTGGCGGTGCTGTAGGAGTGCTCCCACCACAGGAAGTTGCCCATGCCGTAGGCCACAAACGTGTGGCCGAGCCAGCCCGAGCCCTGCAGCACATGAGCGTGCGCGCCGACGATGATGCTGGCGCCGGCCGCGGCCAGCCGCGGCGCCAGGCTCAGCTGGCCAGAGTCCGGGCAGGACTGCCCTTCGGTCCCCCAGTGCATGAACACGATGACCACGCTGGCGCGCTTCCTCGCGGCCCGGACCGCGGCCAGCGTGCGGCGGACGTTGATCGCGTTCGCCTCGCCGGACCGGGTCCGGGTGGCGACCCAGGACGAGGCCAGCTCGGTCACCTGGGACACCCCGATGACCGCGATCCGGGCACCGTGGATCGTGGTGATGTACGGGGCCCAGGCGGCGCGCGCGTTCCTGCCGATGCCGACGTACGGGAAGCGCGCACGCCGGGCCGCGGCGATCGTGTCGTGCAGGCCGGTCCGGCCGTAGTCGAGCACGTGGTTGTTGGCCATCGTGACCAGGTCGATGCCGGCCGCGCGGACCGCGGTGAACGCCTTGCCCGTGGTCCGGAAGTGGAACTGCTTGGGCTGCGGGACCCCGCGGGTGGTGACCGCCGTCTCGAGGTTCACCGCGGTGAAGTCGGCCGCGCTGAGCACGAGCCTGATCGGCCCGAACGCCGCCAGCGGGTGCTTCAGCAGCCGCGCGGTCCGGCTGGCGAAGTTGACGTCCCCGGCGAACGCCAGCGTGACCGCGTGCGGGGCGGCGGTCCGGTGGGCGGCCGGACCGGAGCCGGGGCTCGGCTTCTGATCCGGGCTCGTGCGGGCCGGGGCATGCGAGGGGGCCAGGTGCGACGGCGCCTCCGCGGAACACCCAGCCAGAACCAGGGCCAGCGGCAGAGCGGCCAGCCGTCGCCAGGTTGGCACCAGCCAAGGCTACGCCCAGAGCGGGCGGCTGCGGCCGGGCTTGCGCAGCCGGGCGGGGGCTGCTAGCACGGAGCATGGCACAGCCGCCGGGGAGGCTGATCGGGGCGGGGCGGACCGCGGACGTGTACGCGCTGGACCGCGGGCGGGTGCTGCGGCGCTACCGGGGCGATGGCGACGTGGCCGCCGAGGCCGCGGCGATGGCGTACCTGGCCGAGGCGGGTTATCCCGTGCCGGCGGTGTACGACGCGGACGGCCGCGACCTGGTGCTCGAACGGCTCGACGGGCGCGACATGCTGGCCGACCTGACCCGGGCGCCGGCGCGGGTGCGGCGTCACGCCAGGACGCTGGCCCGGCTGCACGACCGGCTGCACGAGATCGAGGCGCCGCCCGGCCTGCGCGGGTGCTTCGCGCCGGGCGACCGGGTGGTGCACCTGGGCCTGCATCCGGGGAACGTGATGCTGACCTCGCGCGGGCCGGTGGTGATCGACTGGGCCGGCGTCCGGGCCGGCCTGCCCGCCGCGGACGTGGCCACCACTTACGTGATCATGCTGACCTCGGAGGTGGATGGCCTGCCCGGCTGGCTCCGCCCGGCGGCCCGTTCCCTGCGCGGCGCCATGCTCCGGGAGTTCCTGGCCTCGGTCGGGCACGACCCGTCGCCGGTGCTGGCCGCAGCCGCCCGGGCCCGGATGGCGGACGGCAGCGTGCGCCCCGCCGAGGCCGAGCATCTGCGCAGTGTCGCGGAGGAGGCCGGGGAAACCGGGCAGTCCTGATAGCTTGACCACCGCCGAGGCAAAGGGGGACCAAGCGTGGTGATCGATCGTTTCCGCAGACACGATCGTCCCGCGGGCCAGCCAGGGCCGCTTCGGTCCTTCGACCCGCTGCGGATCGCGGACCTGGAGTACCAGGGCCTGGGTCGGTTACTACCAGCGGCGGTGGTTCTCGGTGCTGGCCGCCTTCGTCAGCCTCGTCCGCCAGGGGTTCGGGATGAGCTGGCCGCGGACGCTGTACGGGTCGTGGCTGATGCTTCGCGCCATCCAGTTGTGGGCGCCCAAGGACAACGACCCGGACAAGTGCCGCGCCACCATGCGCAAGTTCTACGCGCTGGTCAAGCTGACCTACGGGAAGCCGGACAGCCCCGGCAAGGCCGCCGAGCTCGAGGTCGACTGGTGGCGCGTGCACCGCGAGGTGCAGTACTCAGAGCCGGCGCGGCCCAACGACGACGAGCTGATCGGGTCGGTGACGCGGCTGTACAGCTATCTCTACGGCGAGCCGGAGGAGACGGTCCGGGCCGCGGCGGCGTACCGGGTCCAGGCTATGGACCTGTCCGACCAGTGGGTCGCCGGGGGCTGCGAGCCGGACAGCCCGCTTCTTCCGCAGGAGCACGCCGCCCTGGTCCGCTCCTACGCCGCCCTGCTCGCCGCCGTCCACCACTAGCTAGCCGGCGTACGCGGCTGGCAGTCTCCACGAAATGAAGAGTATTCTTCAGTTTGTGGAAAGAACGTCGGCGCCGTCACTGCTGCCGGTGCTGCGGTCCCAGCAGCAGGGCGAGATCCTCGCGCTGCTGCTCGGTGACCCTGACCTGGAGCTCAGCCTCACCGAAATCTCGCAGCGGACTGGGGCGCCGCATCCCTCGGTGTACCGCGAGGTCGAGCGGGCCGAGCAGGCCGGGCTGGTCACCAGCCGGAAGATCGGCAACACCCGGCTGGTCCGGGCGAACCCGGCCAGCCCCTACTACCCAGGCCTGGCCGACGTGCTGACCAGGGCGTTTGGCGTCCCGGCCGTGCTGGCGGCCGCCCTGCGCCCTATCGCCGGCCTGACTGAGGCCTGCATCTACGGCTCGTGGGCGGCCCGGCAGGCCGGTCAGCCCGGCGTCCGCCCGGTCGGCGATATCGACGTCCTTGTGCTCGGCGACCCCGATCGCGACCAGCTGTACGCCGCGCTGGAGACGGCCGAGCGGCGGCTGGGCCGTCCGGTCCAGGTCACGATCCGGGACCAGGACTGGCTGACCACCGGGTCCGGTTCCTTCCACGACAACGTGACCAGCCGCCCGCTGTACCCGCTGCTGCCGTAACCGGCTCAGCCGAACCGGCCCGGGCGCCGCGGCCAGGCGCCTCGGCACCAGCGGTTCCTGGCCCCCGGGCGAGTCCCGCTGCCGTTCACGTGCTCGCGGACGGGGAGTGACCGTCGGCTGGCGGCTGGGCGCCGGCGGGGTAGCGAAGCTCGGCGGCGGCCAGCTTGGCGGTCGCGGCCACGGCCAGGTCGACGCCGAGGATGTCGGCCAGGCGGATCAGGTAGAGGAGCACGTCGGAGAGTTCCTCGCCGGCCCGGGTGCGCAGCGGATCGTCCTGGGCGAGCTCGGCGGCCTGGCCGGCGGGCAGCCACTGGAACAGTTCGGCCAGCTCACCGACCTCGCCGGTCAGGGCCAGGATGAGCGACTTCGGGTCGTGGAACCGCGCCCAGTCGCGGTCGTCGGTGAACCGCCGCATCCCGTCGCGCAGCCGCTGCAGATCGGACATGGCGCCAGCATCGCACGGGGACCGCGCCGGCCAGACCCGCATCCGCACCGGGCGGGCCGGCACCGGGTCCGAGCGCAGTGAAGGGGCGGAGCTGAGGGCTCCGCCCCTTCGCCACTCTCCCCCGGGCCTGCGACGTGCGGGCCGAACTGCCGGCGTTATCGCATGACGATTTCCTGACTGTCAGGCAACCGTCCCTTTACCCGCGGGCGCGTTACTGTGTGGCCTTCCGACCCCCCAGCGGGCGCAGCCACGGGCTCCTCGTGCCTCCGGCGGCAGACTACCGAGGGTCTGTCGCATGGCTGTCGCACCGCGGCCAGGACGCGATGAACGCCGACGCACGGCACGAACGCGGGCAGCGCGCCGCGGGCCTCCACCTGCGTCAGCTGCTGCTGCGGCCCGGGCCCTACCGGGACTCCTGGGAGCGGCTCGCCCGCGACGCCCGCCCCGGCGAGATCCGGCAGGACGCGGTCTGCCAGGTCATCGCCGACTGGCTGCAGGACACCGGGGAGCGCGGCGAGACCAACACCGGACTGGCGCGAACGCTCAAGGACCGGGTCAGCCGGGCCCTCGGCGGGCGCGGCCTCAGCCTGGAGACCCTGCGCTGGATCGAGGGCGCGTTCCGGCTCTCCCGCAACGACCAGCAGCGGGTCCGCGAGCTGTACCGCGGCGCGCTGCACCCCACGGTGATCTCCGGCCAGCTCGCGCCGCCGCTGACCACCAAGCGGCCAGGACACGAGACCACGCTCCTCTTCGAGCACCACTTCCTCGGCCCGGACGGCGTGCCGGACCGCCACCACACCCAGCAGACCGTCCGGTCGCTGACCGACGGCTTGGAGAGCTATCAGTACCTGATCGACACGCCGGAAGCCGAGGTCCGGGTCAACCGCGGCGGCCGCAAGAGCGACGTGTACCGGCTGACCAGGGAGCTGTGGGCGGTGGACATCACGTTTCACCATCCGCTGCGGTACGGCGAGGAGGCCTACTTCGACTGCCTGACCGTGTTCCACTACGCGCGGCCGCCGTCGACCGAGTTCCGGCGGGCCACCCACCGGCGGGTCGAGCACCTCGACATGCGGGTGGAATTCCACCCCGGAAGGCGGCCCCGGCAGCTCTGGTGGGCGCAGTGGGCGGACTACCGGGAGCCCGCCGGGTCCATCCTCGAAAAGGACGAGCTGGCCCTGGATGAGGAGCACTCCGCGCACCGCTACCTGGAGGCGATCGAGCACACCGTGGTCGGCTTCTACTGGGAGTGGTAGCCCGCCCGGCCTGGCGGCAGGCCTCGGCCGGCGTCAGCCGCCCGGCCCCGCCGGCACCGGCGTCTCGCGGACCACGCTGGCCGGGTCCTTGTCGTCGCGAAGGCCGAGATACCGCGGGTGCCGCAGCAGCCCGTCGGGGGTCCACTCCTGGAACCCGATCTGGGCCACCAGGTCCGGCCGGGCCCAGTGCACCTCGTGCCGGGGGATGTCGGTCCCGGCCTGGAACGGCGAGGTCTTCCGTTCCCGCCGGGCCAGCGACGCGTGCAGGCTGGCCAGCACCGCGGCCGAGAACCCGGTCCCGACCTTGCCCGCGTAGACCAGCCGCCCGTCCGGGTCGTAGTACCCGACCAGCAGCGCACCGAAGTGCGTCCTGGTGCCCTTGGGGTTGGTGAATCCCCCGATGACGAACTCCTGCGACGTCTCGCACTTGAACTTCAGCCAGTCCCGGCTGCGACCGCCCCGGTACGGCCCGGCGGCCCGTTTGGCGATCAGCCCTTCCCAGCCGTGCGCGCAGGCCTCCTGGTAGTACGCCAGCCCGTCGCCGTCCCGGTGCCCGGTCTCGCGCAGCGGGCCGCCGAACGTGATCAGCTCGTGCAGCAGGCTCTTCCGGTCGCGCAGCGGCAGCCCGCGCAGGTCCCGCCCGTCCAGGAACATCAGGTCGAACAGGTAGTAGAAGACCTCCACCTCGCGGACGAGCTTGGGCTCGGGCACGGCGACCTGCATGCGCTGCTGCATCCGGGGGAAGCTGGTCTGCTCGCCGTCGAACGCGACGATCTCGCCGTCGGCCACGAAGTCCAGCTCCGGCTGCCCGCTCAGCGCCTCGGTCAGCTCCGGGTAGGTCCGGGTGATCAGCTTCTGGTTCCTGGTCAGCAGCCGGACCCCGGACCGGTCGCGGAACGCCAGGCAGCGCTCGCCGTCCAGCTTCCGCTCGAACAGCCAGCCCGGGTCGGAGAACCGGTCCTTGGTCAGCGTGGCCAGCATCGGATCGACCCAGCCGGGCAGCGGCTCCCGCGACCCCGTTCCGCTCATCGCACCCCGTTCCGCCCGCCGGCACCGGCGCCGGCCGGGCCAGCCGCCGTTTGCCATGCTAGGCCCGTGACGGCCACTGCCTCCCCTGACACTGCCTCCCCGGCCACTGAGGTGCCCGGTTTCATCGACAGCCACACCCACCTGCTCAAGGAGGCCGCCCAGGCCCCGTTCCCGTGGGCCGGGACGACCGTGGCCGGATTCCACCGGGCGACCGCGGAGGCCGGGATCACCCCGATGGACGTGCCCGACGCGCCGCCGCCGGGGCCGCCCGGGGCGCTGCCCGGCCGCCTGCACGAAGGCCTGCGCCGTGCCGCCGCGGCCGGGCTTACCGAGATCACCGAAATGGGTATGCGCGACTGGCGTTACCTGGACGCACTCGGCGAACTGCAGCAGGCCGGCCCGCTGCCCGCCCGTGTCCGCGTCTACCTGGCCAGCGGGCTCGCCGAGGAGGCCAGCCCCAGCGAGGCCGACGCCCGCCGCGCGGCGGCCGGCCCGGGCAGCTGGGTCAGCCTCGACGGCGTGAAGTTCTACGCCGACGGCTGGCTCGGCCCGCGCACCTGCGCGATGGAGCACGGCTTCGCCGACGGCGGCGGCACCGGGATCCTGTTCCTGACCGCGGCGGAACTGGCCCGGCGGATCACGCCGCTGGCGGCCCGCGGCTGGCGGATCGCCACGCACGCGATCGGCGACCGCGGCGTGGCCACCGTGCTGGACGCCTACGACCTGGCCTGGGACGGCGACCGGGCGGCGATCGCGGCCGCCGCGCCGCGGATCGAGCACGCCAGCCTGCAGTCCGCCGAGCTGATCAGCCGGCTGGCCGCCTCCGGCGTGGTGGCCTGCCTGCAGCCGTCGTTCGCGGTCACCGACGTGCCCGACGTCGGCGCCGGGCTCGACGCCGCGCGGGCGGCGACCGCCTACCCGTGGGCGGCGCTGGCCGCCGCGGGCGCGCCGCTGCTGGCCGGCTCGGACTTCCCGATCGAGGTGCTCGACCCGCTGCCCGGCCTGGCGCGCCTGGTCGCCGGGCACAGCGAGCGGGACGGTTTCCGCACCCCGGTGGCTGCGCCTGCGAGCTCGCGGCTCACCGCGGCGCTGGCGTATTCCATCATGAGTGATCAAGCCTCCGGGCGGACTCTTCTGTCGGCCGATCCGCGCACCACGGCGCCAGGGAACATCGACCGGATCCAGGTGCTGGGCACGGCTCCCGTCCCGTTCTGACACGGCGCCCGTTCGCTGGGCAATCAAGCGCGAGGAAGCGGGGCCTCCGATCTTCCGCGCCCTGACTAGTGCACCTTCCTGCGGTAGAGCCAGACCGCCAGCGGCGCGAACACCGCGATCAGCCCGGCCGACCACAGCAGCACGGTCAGCTCAGGATGCTGCATCGGCCAGACCTGCACGCTGGCCGCCGGGTTCGGCCCGCCGAACAGCACCCGGCAGCTGGCCGCCAGCGCGGACAGCGGGTTCCAGTTGGCGAAGGCCTGCAGCCACGCGGGCATGCCCTGAGTGGGCACGAACGCGTTGGACACGAAGGACAGCGGCAGGAAGAAGATGAAGCCCAGCGCCTGCGCCGACTCCGGACTCCGCAGCACCATGCCCGCACAAGCACCGGCCCAGGTCATGGCGAACGCGAACAGCAGCGACAGGCCGACCGCGGCCAGCGCCGGGCCAGGTCCGTTGAGGACCCGCCAGCCCACGGCCAGGCCGGTCACCGCAAGGACGCAGATACCGATCACCTGCGTGCCCAGGTCGGCCAGGGTCCGGCCGGCCAGCACGGCCGCGCGGGACATCGGCAGTGACCGGAACCGGTCGATCAGCCCGGTGGACATGTCGGTGACGAGCCCGACGGCGGTGCCCGGGGCCGTGCCCGCCATCGTCATCCCGAACATCCCGCTGATCAGGTACTGGTGGTAGCTGCCGCCGCCGGGCAGCTGGATGGCCGAGCCGAAGACGTAGGTGAACAGCAGCACGAAGATGACGGGCTGGACGGTGACGTCGAGCAGCGACTCGGGTTCCCGCCGGATCCGGGAGATGCTGCGCCGGGTCAGCACCCAGGTGTTCTGCAGCGCCCAGCGGGCGCGGGCGGCCCAGGGCTCAGCTATCGGGGGCCGGGCCGCCGCGGGGGCGGCCAGCATCGCGGTCATGCGGCGTCCTTCCCGGTGGCCCCGGCCAGGGCCGCGGCACCGTCGTCGGGGCCGGTCGCCCGGCCGGTGAGGGTGAGGAACACGTCGTCCAGCGAGGGATGCCGGACGGCCAGGTCGTCGATCAGCACACCGGCCCGGTCGAGGTCGCGGACGATCGCGGCCAGCTGCCGGGCGCCGCTGGCCACCGGGGCCTCGACGAGGCGCTGCGGCTCGCTGACCGTGGCCGGGCCGTCGGCGTAGCTGGCCAGCACCCCGGACGCGTCGGTCAGGCTGGACCCGGCGGCCACGGTCAGCTGCACCCGCTCGCCGCCGATCTTGGCCTTGAGCTGCGTTGCGGTGCCCTCCGCGATCACCCGGCCGTGGTCCACCACCGCGATCCGGTCGGCCAGCTGATCGGCCTCGTCCAGGTGCTGGGTGGTGAGCAGCACGGTCGTGCCGGCCGCCGCGAGCTCGCGGACCGCGTCCCACAGGACCAGGCGGCTCCGCGGGTCCAGGCCGGTGGTGGGCTCGTCAAGGAACAGGATGCCCGGCCGGCCGACCAGGCTCGCGGCCAGGTCCAGGCGCCGGCGCATGCCGCCGGAGTACGTCTTCACGCCCCGGTCGGCCGCGTCCGCCAGGTCGAACTGGTCCAGCAGCTCTGCGGCGCGCTGCCGGGCCGCCCGCCGGGACAGCCGGCTGAGCTGGCCGATCATCACCAGGTTGGCCCGGCCGGTGAGGTACTCGTCCAGCGCGGCGTACTGGCCGGTGAGGCCGATCAGCGCGCGGACCTGGGCCGCGTCGGTTCGGACGTCGAAGCCGCCGACCCGGGCCTCGCCGTGGTCCGGGCGCAGCAGCGTGGTCAGCACGCGGACGGTGGTGGTCTTGCCGGCCCCGTTCGGGCCCAGCATGCCCAGGATCGAGCCAGCCGGGACGGTCAGGTCGAGACCGTCCAGGGCGGCGGTGCGGCCGAAGTGCTTGACCAGGCCGGTGGCCTCGATGGCCAGCCCGGCGGACGCACTCGCCCGCCCGGCGGCCTCGCTGGCCGGGTCAGTGTTCATCGTCGGGACCCCTTCCGCGATTCCAGTACGGTGTACTAGTTGACTCGTACACCGTACTACGACGTACGATGTACGAGTCAAGACCCCTTTCCGGCCGGCCCTGGCCGGCGTGGTGCAGGCGCAGTTCACGGGTAGTCCGGCGTAGTCGGCGTGGTTCGGGAGGCAGCGATGAGCAGCGGCCCCGAGGACCTGTGGCCGCCCTTCGGTCATGCCTGGCGCCCCGGCGGCGGCCGGCCCGGTGACCGCCCGGGTGACCGGCACGGCGGCGGCCGGGATCCACGCGACCCGCGCGGCGGCCAGGCCGCCCGGCGGGCCAGTGGCCGGGAGATCGGCGGCCGGGGGCACCGGCACCGTTCCTCGCTGTCCCAGGCCGAGATCGTCGACGCGGCCATCGCGGTGGCCGACGCGGAGGGCGCCGCGGCGATCAGCATGCGGCGCATCGCCCAGGTCCTGCAGGCCGGCACGATGTCGCTGTACTGGCACGTGGACAACAAGGAGCACCTGCTCGACCTGATGCTGGACACGGTTCTGGGCGAGACCGAGGTGCCGGACGCGGGCGGCGACTGGCGGGCCGCACTGCGGGCCATCGCGTTCAGCCAGCGGGCCCTGCTGCACCGGCACCGGTGGGTGATGGACTTCATCGGCGGCCGCCCGCCGCTCGGCCCGCACGTGATCGCCAACCTGGAGCGGTCGCTGACCGCGCTGGACAGCCTGCAGCTGGACACCGCCACCGCGATGAACGTGCTGATGACGGTCAACACGTACGTGATGGGCGCGGTCCTGCGGGAGATGCGCGAACTGCGCGCCCAGCGGGACCTGGAGGCCAGCGGCCTGGATAAGGCGGAGATCGAGATCGGGATGACCGAATGGGCCAGGCGCCTGCGCGCCGACGGCCGGTTCGGGCATTTCCTGCGGATTATCGAGGACGATGTCGACCCGGACGCCGAGGACACCAGGGACGAGCGGTTCGAGTTCGGGCTCGACTGCGTGCTGGACGGGGTCGCGGCCCGGGTTCAGCCCGCCGACCTGCGGAATATAGCGGATACCCAGGGCGGCCAGGGCGCTAATGGTGTTGGATAAGCCTGCTGCCGCCAGAGTCATTTCCTGGCGCGGATGACAGCGGGCCGGTTTACCCGGATTGCCGCCCGGGAAATCCGGTGGCCGTCCGTACGATGGCTCGCTGCCGTACAGCCCGGGGTCCTCATCCGTGGAGCCCGGAGATCATTCAGGTAGGAGAGAGTGCATGCCGCAGGGCACCGTGAAGTGGTTCAATGCCGACAAGGGTTATGGTTTCATCGCCCCTGACGACGGCACCGCCGACGTCTTTGTTCACCACTCCGCGATTCAGGCCGAGGGATTCCGCAGCCTCCAGGAGAACCAGCGGGTCGAGTTCACCTCCGGCCAGGGCCAGAAAGGCCCGCAGGCTGAGGAGGTCCGTCCGCTCTGACCTACCTGGCCGCCAGCGAGGGTGCGGGCGGCCCTGATGCCGCCCGCACCCTCGCTGCCTGAGCGAGCAGCCGGGCCTTTGCGCTGTCCGGGTGCCGCCGCAGGGCGGATCCGATGCTCGCATATTGATGGCGTTATGCCGCCTGCTGGATACCGGGTCATAGCGCTCAGCCTGGGCAGAGCTGGGTTACCGGGAGCTAACCCGCCTTTGGCCCGCTATTTACTGGCAAAAGGCCGTGCCCACCGGACGGCTCGCGTGAAATTGCACGAGCTAAGTCTCCACTGTGCTCTAAATCCACTGGTATCGCTGCTGCCTGTGTTTACCATGAGGAGCATTGACACGGTCAGTTACCGTGCTCTGGGCCGTAGGATCGGGACCAGGACCACCTCGGGACTACCTAGGGAGGCCAGGTGACCAGTCAGCCGCAGGCCCAGCCGCGGGCCGCCGACGTTGCCGCGGACAATCCGGCCGGTGTTCCGCAGGCCGAGATCTATCCGGCCAGCACGCAGGCCAAGCCGTGGGGGCAGGAGCTGATCTTCGCCGTGGTCCCCGGCAAGTACGTCGGCAAGGTCATCCAGGTGAACGCGGGCCACAGCCTGAGCCTGCAGTACCACCGGGAGAAGGAAGAGACGATCAGCATGGTGACCGGCGAGGCGCTGGTCCGCTACGGGCCCGCCGCCGATCAGCTGACCGACGCGACCTTCGGCCCGGGCGACACCATCCACCTGCCGCCGGGCGTGCTGCACCGGATCACGGCCATCACCGACGTCACGTTCGTCGAGTCCTCCACCGCGTACCCCGGCTGGCGGGAGGACGTGGTCCGGCTCGAAGACGCCTACGGCCGGACCGGCACCAGCGCCCCCTGACACCGGCCGCCGACGCGACCGCCGACCACCGGCGCGCCGCCTTATCCCCGCGCCGCGCGCCGCCCTACCCGCGCGCCAGCTTGACCAGGTCCGGCTGGCTGATCCGGAACCGGGCCTCGATCGTGGCCCGCACCGTCTGCTGCGCCGGCGCCAGGTCGAAGGAGAACTCCTCCGGCGCCGCCACCCGGGTACGCTGCGGCAGCTTCGTGGTAAAACGCGCGCCCTGCTCGCCAGACCCGCCATCCGACATCATCCGGGCATCAGCAAGCTCCACCAGCCCGGTCAGCTGGCAGCCAAGACCCTCGGCATAGTCGCTCGCCCGCACGATCGCGTCCCGCACGGCGGAGATCCTGGCCTGCTTGTACACCGGGCTGTCGGGCCGCAGCTCCCACCACGGCCCGCCGACCTCGGTCAGCTCCAGCCCGGTCAGCTCGGCCATCAGCTCGCCGATCCGCTCAAAGCCGGTGACCACCACGCTCAGCCGGGCGATGCCGACGAACCCGGGCAGCTTCTCCGGCGGCCGCCGGTTGCTGAGCTGCGGGCTGACCCGGAGCCCGGTGTTGTCGATCGCGTCGATGACGTCGGGGAAGCTGGCGAGGATCTTGGTGACCTTCTCGACCCGCTCCTCCAGCAGGTGGAGCGCGGCCGCCCGGTCCGCATCCCGGGACACCACGCTCACTTCGAGGCGCGCGATCTCTGGCTCGACCTTGACCACGGCCTCGCCTCGGACGGAAATCAGGGGCTGCTCAGGCATGGGGGCTCTCCACCTGGGGGTTCGAATACGACGCTACATTGCTGAGCCAGCCGGCGCCGGCCAAGCCGGAACATCCGCGCAACGGGTTTGACCAGCGCAGACGCCGACCGCCAGTGGCCGAACGCTTAGCGTCAGCCTTCCTGCTCGGTCGGCCGCACCAGCACCTCGTTCACGGCCATCCGCCGCGGCCTGGTCACGATGAACGCGATGGTCTCCGCGATGTCGGCGGCCTCCAGGCGCTCCATCCCGGCAAACCGCTGGCCCATCCTCTCCCGGATCTCCGGCCGGTTGTGACTGGCCAGCTCCGTGCTGGTGGCGCCCGGCTCGACCAGCGAGACCCGTACGTGCCGGCGCGTGACCTCCTGGCGCAGCGCCTCGCTGAACGCGCCGACGCCGTGCTTGGTCGCGTTGTACACGCCGCTGCCGTTCCTGGCCACCCGGCCCGCCACCGAGCTGATGTTGACCAGGTCGGCGACCTGGCGCGGGCCGCCACCCGCCGCGCGCAGCAGGTGCGGCAGCGCCGCGTGCGCGCAGTACAGCAGGCCGAGAAGGTTGACGTTCACCATCCTCCGCCACTCTTCGGTGGGCGCGTCCTGCACCGGGCCGAGCAGCATGACCCCCGCGTTGTTGATCAGCGTGTCCAGCCGGCCGAGCTCGGCCACGGTCTGCTCGACCAGCGCCTGCGCCTCCTCCTCGAGGGTCACGTCGGCGGTGAACACCGCGGCCGTCCCGCCGTCCGCCCGGATCTTCGCCGCCAGCTCCGTCAGCCGGTCGGTGCGCCGGGCGGCCAGCGCCACCGCCGCCCCGTGCGACGCCAGCTCGATTGCGGCCGCCTCGCCGATCCCGCTCGATGCGCCGGTGACCAGCGCCACTGTCCCGTCCAGCCGGTCCGTCATGAGAAACGCTCCTGCCCTGCTCGTAGGGGAATCTGCTCGTCATAAGCCGGGCGCCGCACCGCGCAGCGCCCCCACCCGCCGCCCGCCGCCGCTACCCGGACCCGGTCTACTCGCCGTGGTCCCGCCGCAGCCGTTTGACCTCGGAACGGCGCTGCTTGTCGGCCAGCCGCCGCTCCCTGGACGCCCGGGTCGGCCGGGTCGGCCGCCGCGGCCGGGGCGGCGCCGCGGTCGCCGCGGTGAGCAGCGCGGACATCCGCTCCGCGGCCGCCACCCGGTTGCGCAGCTGGGACCGGAACTCCGAGGCGGTCACGGTCAGCACGCCCCCGGTCAGCCGCCCGGCCAGCGCGGCCAGCGCCCGGTCCCGCAGCTCCGGCCGGAGGGCGCCGGAGGCACCCAGGTCGAACGACAGCGACACACGGCTGTCGGTGGTGTTCACCGACTGCCCGCCCGGCCCCGGGGACCGGGAGAACCGCCAGGTCAGCTCGTCGGCCGGGATAACCGAGCCACGCACGGTCACGGCCAGCGGATCGTCGCTCACCGCCTGCCGCCCATCGGTTCCGCCATGCGTCCTGCTTACCATGCCCGTCCGCCCAGCCCGCGAGCCCCGGCCCGCCGGGCCGCCGGCCTACCGGCCCCGGCCCTCCGGCTCGCCTAATCGAGGCTGGGCAGCACCTCCTGCCGGGCGCACAGCTGCCAGACCCCGTCCGCGGTCCGCTGCCAGCCGTCCGGCTCCGGCCCGTGCTCCAGGAACCGGTTGATCCGCGACTCGGCCCACTCCGCGAAGCTGGTTTTCAGGTCCGCGGCCAGGCCCGACCGCACGATCACCTCGATGCCCGCGAAGCCGTCCTCGATATGCGCCCGGACACAGCCGCCGACGGCCGCGTCGTACGCGCTGAAGTCGACCTCCTGTATCGGGACGCCCAGCACTGACTGCGGGCCCTGTGGAGATGGTGGAGAAGTCACAGTCCGGGAGCATACGACTCCGTCTAGGGTCAGGACCAACCTCGCGGGCACCGTATCCAATAAAGATCTTTAAGATTCATTACGGCATTGCCCTAGCGGAGCAGCCCGCTGAGCAGCGGCCGGAAGTGGCTGAACTCGGGCGCCCCGGCCTGCGGGTCCTTTGCCTGATCGTCCCAGCGGCGGACGCGGACCGCATCGGCCGCGTACGGGCTGGCCGTGAATTCCTCGAGTTCGGCGCCCTGCATGGGGCCGCCCTGCACGCCCAGCGTGTACACCGAGGCGGGCGACAGCGTGGCGGCGTAGCCGGGCTCGGTGGCGCACAGGTAGCGCTTGGCCGCGACGTGCAGCCGGACCGGCTCGGTGACCTCCGGGCCGAACCACTGGGCCAGCCAGTCGGCGCCGGTGTGGCTGTGCCGGTTGTCGGTGCCGCGCATCAGGTCGTGGCCGGTCACGGCGCCGTGGAAGTGGCCGACGTCGTGCAGCAGGGCGGCCGCGACCAGGGCCGGCGGGGCGCCGTCCTGCTCGGCCAGGGCGGCGGCCTGGAGCATGTGCGCCGCCTGCGTGACGGGCTCGCCGAGGTACTCAGCGGCGCCTTCGCTGGCGAACAGGCCGGCGATGACACCGACCGGCCCGTCCGGATGTGCGTCATGGTGCCCGCCGGCGGGCTCGGCGCGGTCCATACTGCTCCCTTCGCGGCCGGTCAGCGGCCGACGGCCGGTCGCCGGCCGCTGGCCTCAGCGGGCGGCGGCCTGCTCGCGGCGCAGCAGCGCCAGCGTGGAGGCGACCCCGTCCAGGTCGGAGTAGCAGCCCTGCAGGTGGCGGCGCCCGGTCGCGGCGAACCCGGTCCGCGCGTGCAGGATACGGGTGTTGTCGAAGACGAGGCAATCGCCGGGTTCGAGGGGCAATGTGAGCATCAGCTCGGGGCGGTTGAGCATGCTGGCGAACGCGCGGTAGGCGGCGTAGAACGGGCCCGCCTCGCGCGGCGGCAGCCGGACCGGCTGGAGCGAGCGGTGGTTGAACCGGATCTCGCGGACCCGGCCGAGCGGGTCCAGGCCGATGACCGGGCGGGTGGCGCGGAGTTCCGCGGTCGCGTCGCAGTAGGCGAACTGCACCGGGGTGCTGGCCAGCAGGCTGAACGCGGCCGGCTGCTCGGTCCGCAGGGTGCGTGCCGCCATGAAACCGTCGACCAGGCCGGTCTCGCCGCCGCCGTCGGCCGCCGCGACCAGGCAGTGCAGCAGCTGGACGGTGGGCACGGGGTCGCGGTACGGGTTGTCGGTGTGCGGGGTGATGGGGAGGCCGGTGTACGCCAGGTTGTCCGGGGTGGCCTCGACGCGGACGTCGAACAGGCGGCCGTAATTTGTCTCGCGGACGAAGCCCATGGTGGCGGCGACGTCAAGGACGAGGCCAGGTTCGGCGGGGACGTCATGCAGCAGGACGAAGCCGGTCGACAGGAGGGCGTGCAGGCACTCGCGGCGGTGGCTGCGGCTGGCGAGGTAACGCGGCCACCGGCCCGACGGCCGGTCGGCGCTGATGTCGCCCGCGGTCCACAGGCGCTTGGCGGCCTCGGTCCGGTCGTCGGGGGTGGCGGTGCCGAACGGGCCGTACTGGGCCAGCCAGCGGGGGTCGAAGTCGGCGCGGTGCCCGTCGGGCCCGAAGGTGACCCTGACCGTGCTGTCGGTGACCGTGACCTCGTCGACCGCGACGTCCGCAGGCACATCGGTGATCGCGGCGAGACGCTGCCCGGAGCGCGGGTCCCGGCAGCGCGGGCACGGGCAGTTGACCCGCAGCCAGACCGCGGGCAGTCCGCGCAGCGCCGGGTGGTCGCTGATCGTTTTCATGGTCGTATCAGCGTCAACCCCGCCGGGCCGCGGCGCAATGCCGGCAGGCAGGTGTTAGGCGAGCGGACACGACCCTGACATGAGCCGGACACGGAACTGGGCCGCGACCCTCGGTGGAGGAGTCGCGGCCCAGTTCACGGTGCCTGCGGGCGGCCAGCCTACGGGGGCCGGAGCGACCTGCGGCGGCCAGCGACCTTACGGCGGCTAGCGGGCCTGCGGCTTGGTGGCCGGCAGGACCAGCGGCACGAACGCCGCGATCGCGCAGATCAGGCCGATGAAGGCGCCCAGACCCCAGCCGATCGACACGCTCAGGCCGGCCGTGTCCACACCGCCGGTGCCCGGCTTGATCAGGAAGGCGACCAGGACGAGCAGGAGGTTGACGCCGGTGAGCCCGACCAGAAGCGCGGGAACGCCGAACGGCAGGTTGATCGGGAACCGCGCGAATCCGGCCTGGATGATCAGGACGGCCAGCACGGCCAGCCCGATGAAGAACACCAGCCACAGGTAACCGTGCGCGGTGGTGCCGCTGGCCGACGCGCTGTCGGAGATGGTGTGGCCCGCGATCGTGCTGGACACCGAAGCGGTGAACCAGGGCAGGAAGAGCGAGATGATCAGCAGCAGCGTCGCCCCGCCGGTGATCTGCTCAGCCCGCTGCCAGCGGGTGATGTCGAAGTTGAAGCCAGAGGCCTGCGGGGCCTGGCCGCCGCCGTACGTGGGCGCCGGGCTCCAGCCGCCACCGGGGGCCGGGTTCTGCTGCTGCTGCTGGTAGCCGTGGGCCTGGGCCCCCGGGGCCACGCCGGCCGGCTGCGGCGCACCGCAGCGAGCGCACGTGGGCGAACCTGCGGCAACCTCGCTGCCGCAATTGGAGCACACCATAATTCCGCCTTTCACCTGGCCGGAGCTGCGCTCCGTGCCGCTTGCTTTGCTGAAGCGCTTCCTGTCATGGGTGACTGGAGACGCGCTTCTGCGCTCGTAGAGCCGTCCGTCTGCTGCGCCGCCCGCCCCAGCAGTAGCCCCCGCGGCCGCGAAACCAGCGACCAGCGGGAGAAACAGGCAGGCACATGACAAACCCCGGCAAGCGGGGTACACGGCGCCGCGGCAATCCTCGTCGGTCGCCGGTCATCTTTCGATAGCAATACCCCTAGGTTCAGCCCGAGTATTTACCCTAGTATCGCAACACCCCGCCCGGGTTGCCAGGCCAACCAACGGTTTGTTTTGCCTGCTCAGGCCACCTCCGTCGGCAGATTCGCTACTGCTCCAGGGTCTCAGCCAATCCCCAGGCCCATCTGATAACGCACACAGCGCCAGCGACATCGTGGTTGCCACAGACAGGTCGAAACCAGGCGCTCACATCGGGCTAGGGCCAGGTCGCCCCCAGGATGAACAGGGGCGAGCCGTGCGGCCAGGCCGGTGCCCCTCAATCAGGCCAGGGTCATCACGTCGGCGTCATCGCCGAGCCGGTCGGCCAGGTCCTTGCGGGACCGGATGCCGAGCTTCGCGAAGATGTTCCGCAGGTGAAACTCGATTCCCTTGATGCTGATGTACAGCTCGGCTGCGGCTTGCCGGTTCGACCGGCCGGCCGCCACCAGGCTGGCTACTGCCAGTTCGGTCGGAGTCAGCCCCAGAGTCGCCGCGCTAACCTCCCGTCCGGTCTGCACTCCGCAAGCCGCCAGTTCCTGATCGCACGCCGCGAGGGCCGGCGCCGCTCCCAGCCGGACCAGCCGTCCGCGCGCCTCCCGCAGCCAGGCAATCGCCTCCGGGCGCTGGGCCAGCAACCGGAGCCCGCGCCCCGCCGCCAGTTCCAGCTGCGCCAGCTGATAAGGCACGACCCCAGCCCGCGAGTCTCCCCGGCCCGCCGCAAAGATCGCCGCCGCTCCAGCTGCGTCTCCACCATCCGCCGCCAGCAACCCGTACAACCGCAACGCTGCCAGCTCCTCAGTGAACCGCCTGACCTCGCTCCCCTGACAAACGCCCCTCCGTTCCTCTCCAGTACCGGCCGTGCCGTCGCGCCCCGAGTCGTTCCTGGCCGGTTCGACGCTGGGCTCGCCGTAGGCCGAGCTCGTCATTCCAGGCCGGTCTGGCGCTGGATAACCGCTGGCCTTGAGCCGGACGCGGGCCTCCGCTGTCCGGCCCTGCGCGATCAGCGCCTCTGCTTCCAGCAACGGCCATGGGCAGAAGCCCAGCCGGCTCAGTGCCTCCTCTCGTCCGGTGTCTCTGACTATCTGTGCGGCGCGCAGCGCCAGTTCGTCGTCACCTCTGGCGAGCGCAAGCCCAGCCCGGGCGCTGGCCCACGCCGCCATGCCCAGCGCCGTCCCCGAGCCCCGCGCCGCCTTCCCCGCCGCCTCAACGTGCCCGGCTGCCGCCTCCCAGTCGCCCCGGCTGACAGGAACCAGTGCGGCGAAGGCGTGAACCAGGCTCAGCTCCCCTGCCCGCCCCGACTCGCCGGTCAGCCGGAGCGCCAGGCCGGCGTGCTGGGCCGCAGCACTCCAGTCGCCTAGCTGATACTCGGCCTCAGCCAGGAACCCCATGGCCAGCCCGCCCAGCCGCACCGCGCAGCCTGCCTCCAGCCGGCCAGCGACCACCAGCAGGTCCGTCACGGCTGCCTCGAAGGCCCCGTCCATCACGCGCACAATTCCCCGCGCGGCCAGCACTCCGGTCGCGCCCATCGGCACTTCCCCGGCCCCCGCGGGCAGCGAACCGAAGCAGGCCTTGGCCTCGGTTCCCCGCCGCGCGCAAGCCAGCGCTATCGCCAGATCACCATCACTATCCGCCCAGGTCACCGCCTGGCCGGACCACTGTCTCCCCGTGTCATCTCCGATGCTTTCATGGCCCCTGTGAACATCGGTGTGACTCCGCGGGTCGCCTGTTCCGTCCGCCACGGCAATGTGACCAGGACCCACCTCACCCGCCGCCGACCTCGCCGGTAGCCGGCACGAGGCTGTTTCTCTTGCCTGCTGGCCAAGCAAGACGGCGTCGTCGAGCCGACCCGCGTGCAGGCGGCACCACAGCAGGCCGGTGGTCGCGTGTGCGTAGCTGACCGGATCAAGGCCGGCCTGGTCTGCCCGCCGGGCGGCGGTGAGCCGTTCTTCGGCCTGGGCGAAACGGCCGGTCAGGAGGTCCAGCCAGCCAAGCAGCGCGTCCCGCCGCGGGGCGGGCGCCGCCTGCGTGATCATGACCGCGAGCTCTCCGGCCGCGGCCGCCTCGCCGCAGCGCAAAAGAAGCTCCACGGCATCAAGCAGCAGCCGGTCTCGATCCGCGCGGTCCGCCGCCAGCGCGGCCGCCTGCGCCAGCCAGACCGCAGCCGTCCGCCTGGCCGTCACGCTGCCAGACCCGCTCCCGGCCATCACCTGATCAGCAGCAGCCAGTCCGTCGACGCCCGGTCCGCCAGGCTCAACAAGATCACCCAGCTCCGCGGCCGTGGCCCGCGGTCCATGACCAGCCGCATGACCAGCCGTATTATTCGCACCGGCCAGGCCATCCTCGGCTAGCCAGCGATCTGTCCGCTCGAACCCCGCCTCAAGCCCAGATTCCAGCTCGGTCGCCTCGAACCGGTACCGCAGACGCCGCCCAACCTCGCTGTCATCACCGGCCAGCCGTCGGCCCGCTCGCTCGAGTTCCTCGGACAACCCCGGATCCGGGCCGACCGCCGCCGCGAACCGATGCCGGAGACGCTGCTCTGGCGAGCTGATCTCGGCCGCCCGCCGATGCAGCTCGCGGCGCCGGGTCGGGTCCACCTGGCGGTAGATGACGAGCTGGCTGACTCGATCAGCGAACTGAACCTGCCCACCAAGCCCACCGAATTGGCTGAACTCGCCGAACTGCGAACCTTCCGCGAGCAATCCGGCCTCGGTGGTCTCGGCTAGCGCCTTCCACCTATCTGCTAGACCAGCAATCTCGGCCGCGTCGGTCAGGCTGCAGGAGAAACCGAGGACGGCGGCAGCCTCGAGCAGCCCGTACGCCTCCGGACTCAGAGTCCCAGCGCGACCTTCAACCTGGTCAACGATGTCGGGCGGAACCCAAGCAACGTCCCCGGTCAGCGGCCGAAACAGCGAGGCGCCCTCCACCCTCCGGCCAGCCTCGTTCAGAAAGGCCCAGCAGTACCCCGGCCGACCCGCCGTGCCGTGCACCAGCCTCGCCGCCGAGTAGTCGGAAAGCCCAGCCAGCCCCACGACACGGGCCAGCGCCCGCACGTCGGGGACGCCGAGCCCGCTAAGGCAGAGCCGTATCGCCCGGTGATCACCGGCCACGAACCGGCTCCAGCTGCCACCGCCGAGCCTCCCAAGCTCCCGCGGCCGGGCGGCGGCTACCAGCAGCAAGGTCCCGCCTTGCATCCGGCGCAACGCATGCAGAATCGCGGCTGCAGACCCCGGATCGGCCCAGTGGAGATCGTCGATGACGAGGACGACCAGCCGTCCCCCAGCAGTCGCCTGGTTAAGTGCCCCCGCTAGTCCCGCCCCGGTCGCCAGGGCATCGTCCTTCGCGGTATCAGCAGCATGCCGCGCGGCTACCGATCCCAGCGTCTCCAGTCCGGAAAGAAGCTGTCCCACCAACCAGTAAGGCAACCGGCTCTCAGGCTCGGCTCCGCTCACCCGCACCAGCAGCGCCCCGTCAGGCAATCGCCGGGCGAACTCGCCCAGCAAGGCCGACTTCCCCATCCCGGCATGGCCTTCGACGATCACCGTTCTGGGCTCGCCCCGGCCCGCCGCTTCAGCAGCGCAATCAAGGGTGGCTAGTTCGGACTCCCGGCCCGCAAACGGCGTGCTCCCGGCGGCCCCCGGCGATGGCGCCGACGCGATCATCCGCCGAGCGTAACCCGGTGCCCCAAGCCCACGATGGCTCAACCGCTTGAACCGATCCCGAGCCGGGGATGACACGATCCAGATCGCTGCGATCCCTCACGGAGACCACCCGATGCCGTTACCCGCCGACCGGGCCCACGACGCTCCGCACCAGCAACCCGATCTGCCTCAGGAACATCAGCAGGACTCCCTATCCCGCCGACTAACCACCCTCCCCGACGGCCACCCGTCCTCCCCCAACGACGAAAACGGAGCCCCCCGAAAACCAACCGTCGATCTGCGAGAGCTTGAACTGGTTGACGAAAGTAGCGACCACGAGCAAAGGCAACTGCAGTCGCCACCAGATCGGACTGATGGTGACGGATTATCTGAGGGCCGTGACGCGAGCTCGTGGCAGGAGCGCCTCCCAGAGATGCGTGCCTTATGGGAACGCCACCTGGAACGCTGGCCCGAGAAGCCGACTCCAAGCGTCGATCGGTCGGCAGATGAGCCTGGATCGTGGCGCGGAGACAGCGGCCTGTTTCTCAGCGCAGCAGACAATAAGACGGCCGACCGCATCCTGGACCGTGCACGCCAGACCGAGCAAAAGCTGACGGATTCCATGACGGCGATAGAAGCAGAAATCCCAGGCGCGAGCCTGGTAGGCCTGACGCACCGCCTAAAACATGAAGATCGCTTCAAGGAAAAGGTCGCCGAGGACCTCCGGCAATGCTAAGCCACGAAGCTCAGACGATAAGTGAGCATCAGCTGATATCCACGACATGCTTCGCTACACCTATCAACTTGCCAGCGACGGCTACACCAGCGGTTACGAAGAAGCTGTGTCGAGTCGAATCTCCAGGAAGACGGTTACGCTTGTACTGAGCAGGAATTTCTGGGCTGATTCACAGTACAAAGGCATCAACACGCGCTGGCAAACTACCACTCGGTCAACTCTTCGAGGTCCAGTTTCACACAACGAGACAGCTTCGAAGCGAAGCAGCTGACCCATCCGGCCTACGAACGGATACGCACCAGATCTGACTACCGAAGAAGAGACGGGTGAACTTAGAGCAATTCCAACGGACTTGTGACGAGAATGTGCGCATCCAGCCGGTGCTCAGAAATCCTGAGCTTCCGACAGGAAGAGTCAGGCTTCGATGTGACTAGAAGTTCACATACTATGCGATAGTTGACGCTGATCTACGATTGCAGAACCCTGCTGGAATTGTCAGGCGACGATACGAGATCAGATGGAGGTTTCAACGATGAGGCCTCTGTCATGAGACTTTACCTGGCACTTCACACCAATGATAGTCGAATGGGAGCGAGGTAAATCAACCGACGATCTTGATCAGTGATTTCAGAAGACGACGCTGAACAGGATTATCGAGCAGGTTCCGGGATCTCTGGGGGAGCAGCCAAGCTAGCTGGCAATGTGACAGCCGCGCTGACGAGCCTCGAGCTCCGTCTCGTGACACGCGGGTCATAGTGGTTTATTCGCGGCGACCGGCCCGCATCGCTAGCGTTACCCCCACGCCTGGGATTTCACCCAGGACTAGTGGCCCACCATCCGGCCGTGGGCCAGCAGCGCATGGGAGGGACCAAGATGGGCGGCTTCAAGAAGTTCTTGCTCCGCGGCAATCTCGTCGACCTCGCCGTCGCGGTTGTCATCGGCCTCGCGTTCGCAGCCCTGGTGACCGCCCTGGTGGCAGACCTGATCACCCCGCTGATCGCGGCCATCGGCGGCAAGCCGAACTTCGGCAACCTCACCTTCACCGTCAACCACAGCAAGTTCTTCTACGGCTCCTTCATCAACGCGCTGATCTCCTTCCTGGTCATCGCCGCCGTCATCTACTTCCTCGTCGTGCTCCCGGTGACGAAGCTCCTGTCGATGTCCGACAAGGCCGAGGCCGCGACCGAGAAGGAATGCCCCGAGTGCCTGAGCAAGATCCCGCTGGCCGCCCGCCGCTGCATGTACTGCACCTCGGTGGTCGCCCCGGCCGCAGGACCCGCCGAAACCCCCTGACCCTGACACTCCACCAACCACACCCGACGCAACCGGCTCAACCGGCTCACTTCGCGTCGGCGTAACACTCCACCACCGCCGTCGCCATCGGGAACCGGACCGGTGTCGCGCCAAACACCAGCTGCCCCGCCTCCCGCCCGGCAGCCTCGATCGCGGCCACCACCTGGTCCGCCACCGCCGCCGGGGTGTGCACGATGACCTCGTCGTGCTGGAAGAACACCAGGTGCGGCTCCGCCGTGAGCACCCCAGCGCCGGGAACCGGGATCTGCGCCAGCCGCCGCCGCAGCCCGGCGAGCAGCACCGCCGTCCAGTCAGCCGCGCTCGCCTGCACAACGAAGTTCCTGGTAAAACGCCCGCGCGCCCGCGACGCCGCCCCCGCCCCCGGGTCCCGTACCTCCTCGGGATCCCCCGACTCCTCGGTAATCGCCCGCCACGCCGCAGACGGCGGCGGGCACGTCCGGCCCAGCACGGACCGCACGACCCGGCCCTCCTCGCCGGCCCGCGCCGCCGCCTCGACGTAGTTCGCCGCCCGCGGGAACCGCTGCCGGAGCACGCCAAGCAGCTGCAGCGCCTCCCCGCCGCCCCCGCCGTACATCGCGGATAGCAACGCGATCTTGGCCTTGCCCCGGTCCCCGCCAAACACCCCCGCCAGCGCCTCATACAAATCCCCGCCGGCCGCCGCCTCAGCAAAAGCCCGGTCCCCGGCCAGCGCAGCCAGGATCCGCGGCTCGAGCTGCGCGGCGTCGGCCGCCACCAGCACCCAGCCGGGATCCGCGACAACCGCCCGCCGCAGGATCCGCGGGATCTGCAGCGCCCCGCCGCCGCGCGACGCCCATCGCCCGGACACCACGCCGCCCACCACGTACTCCGGCCGGAACCGGCCGCCGGACACCCAGCTCTCCAGCCACGCCCAGCCGTGCGCGGCGTGCACCCGGGCCAGCTCCTTGTACTCCAGGATCAGCGCCGCCGCCGGATGATCAACCCCGCGGAGCACCGAGGACCTGGTCGAGCTGATCCGCACCCCGTCGGCCGCGAAAGCCCGCACAACCTGCGTCGGCGAGTCCGGGTTGACCCGCCGCGTCCCGAACGCAGCGTCGATCTTGGCCGCCAGCTCGGCCAGCCGGGCCGGCCGCGCACCCGCCAGCCCAGCCGGTGCCCGCGCCCCGAGCATCCCGGCCAGCAGCGAATCATGCACGTCAGCCCGCCACGGCAGCCCGGCCAGGCTCATTTCCGCCGCAACCAGCCCGCTCGCCGACTCCGCCGCAGCCAGCAGCCCGAACCGCCCCGGATGCGGGTCCGCGGCGATCCGCCGCACCTGCGCCGCGTGCACCGCAACGACCGCATCCAGCTCGGCCGCCGGATCGGCCGCCCCGTCGCCCGGCGGCTCGAACAGCATGCCCTGCGCCGCCGCGCCCGCCGCCCGCTCCGGCCCCGGCCCATGCCCAGCAGACCCAGCCGACCCGGCCGCCAGCGCCTCCGCTCCCTCCGACACCTCCCCATCCCGGCTGGTCAGCAGCCGCTCGATCAGCTCCAGATCATGACACCGGTCCACCCGCCGCCCGGCCCGCAGCAACTCCGGGTACACCCGCGCCGTCGACGCCCACACCCACCGCACTGGCCCAGCCAGCTCAGCCGCCGTTACCGCAGTCAATAGATCTTTATGGATTACGGGATTTGCGTGGGCACTCCCGTCATCCAGCAACTCGCAGCTCAGCGCAGCCCCGTCCGCGCCTACCGCGACAGCCACCCGCACTCTCTGATTCTCCAGCCAGGCACTGACAATCCGCCGCGCGACCCCGCACTTGCACTAGCCCAGACCAGCCCCAAAAATGCGCTGACACTAGCGAGACAGGACAGGCGAGCCTTGAAGCAGCCGGGCAGCACTGAGCCATCACCCGATGAGCACGCCAGTCGCAAGGCTGCGCCGAGCGGCTGGGCGGTCGCCGTCCTGGCTGCTGTGCGAACTAGCTGCGGCCGCCTTGGCAGCGGCTGGAGTCGTGGCGGCGAACGCTCGGCGGGCCGCGAACGCCCTGCGGGCGCGCTTAACAATCCGCCTCAATCGGGCGGGCGGGAGTGAATCCTGGGAGCCGGCCGACCCCGGCAACGTCCGATGGAAACCGCCCTATCCGGCGGGATCCGTCAACTACGCCCCCCGACCTGGCGCTACGGCCACCGGGGCCGACCCCCCTTGTCCTGCCTTTCTGGTCGCCACAGCAAGGCCGCGGCTGGGCTGCCCTGATGCCATGCACGGCGCCAGGTACACCCGGTCTTACTCCGAACGCTGCTGCGGGATCCCGGCCAGCAGGGCACGGACCTCTGTTTCCCTGTACCGGCGGTGGCCACCCAGCGTCCGGATTGACGTCAGCTTGCCGGCCTTAGCCCAACGCGTGACGGTCTTCGGGTCGACCCGGAACATCGTTGCGACTTCCGCCGGCGTCAGAAGCGGCTCTGCTTCTGGTGTTCGTGCAGACATGTGTACGGCCTCTCCTCCTGGACCGGCACTGCGATCCTGCTGTGGTTTCCCCTGGCTCCATTGGAAGCCCGCCGTTGATGTCCTATATGGCCTACTCGAACCATATTGCCATCACCAGCCGTGACAAGTCGACCACCAGGAGCAAAGTTTCTGCGTGAATTACCCCGTTGGTCCACTAATCGGAGTCACGCTGCGTTATTCCAGCTATACGGAACGTCGCAACGGGCCGAATCCGAAAAGTCCATCCCCCTCCCTTAACTACCTGACTCAATTGCCTCCAGTGCGCGCCATCTCGTCCGGAGACGCTGATACATGGCGGTCGCCAGTTCCAGTTCCCCGCCCGAGAGTGCACTGCACGCGGCCGCCACCTCGGCGACGGACTGATCGCCGCGCAAGGTGTCGTCGTCCATCAGCTGAACCAGGCCGCCGTAGTCCAGCTCCACCAGCGAGTGCGGGTGGAACTCCTCCAGCCAGCGGCCGATCTCCTCCAGGTCGTCCCCGATCTGCACCAGCGCCGCGGCCACCTGGGCCGCCCCCTCCAGGCCGCGCACCGACACCCGCCGGGTCGTCGCCAGGCACCGGGCCACCCGCCGCCGCGCCTGGGACATCGCGGTCGCGTAGACCAGCATCCGGGTCGCCGACGCGGTCGCCGGCCCCTTGCTCACCTCCGCCGCGCCGACGTCCGCCGCGCCCGCTGCGCCCGCCGCGCCCGCTGCACCTGCTGCGCCCTCCGCCCCGGGCGCCCCCGCTCCCGCCGCCCCCGGCGAGCCATCCGGCGAAGCGCCCGGCCTGCTCGGCGTCCCCAGCACCAGCCACCGCTCGGCCGGCGCGAAGGGCACGAACCACGGCAGCGGCACCGACCACCCGCTGGTCTGGATGTAGACCCGCGCCGAACCGCCCTGGCTCTCCCACTTCGCGAAGTTCTCCGCCGCCGCAGCCGCCTGCCGCGGCGCGAACGCGTCCGACAGCGGCGCGGCCGCCGTCGACCGCAGCGTGCGCAGCGCCAGCCAGGACCTCAGCCGGGTCTGCCACGGGCAGATATAGGTGATGCCGTCAGCCCAGCGCACGTAGGCGTCCCCGGACTCCCGGGCCGGCACGATGACCGGCGGCCGCGCCGACAGCCGCCGCAGCTCATCGGTGTACTCCTGAGCCAGCGCGTGCGCGCGGCGCGGCCGGTCGGACGAAGCGGCATAGTTCGACCACCGAGCACGCTCATCTGCCGCAAAGGCACTCAGAGGCTCATAAATACGCAGATAGGCAGCGCACGGCAGCATATGCCGATCGTGACACGGCACAGGCGGCCAGCAGAAGGCTCCAGGGTTAACGAGATGGCCTCAGGCGCAAACTAGGCGCAAACGGATGGCGCGGCCCGCCCGCAAACGACGGCCCAGCCTCGCCCGCCGGCGCCCGGGCATACCCTTGACCGTGTTCAGCCGCCAAAGGCGACGGCTGCGGATCAGAGGTGTTGCTGCTGTGGTGAATGTGGCAAATGTCTTCGGAAGTGGCGAGAGTGGTCACGAACAGGTGGTGTTCTGCCAGGACTCCGCCACCGGGCTGCGCGCGATCATCGCGATCTTCTCCACCCAGCTCGGCCCCGCCCTGGGCGGAACCCGGTTCTACCCCTACAAGGACGAGGCCGCGGCCCTGGAGGACGTGCTCCGCCTGTCCCGGGCCATGGCCTACAAGAACGCCCTGGCCGGCCTGGACCACGGCGGCGGCAAGGCGGTCATCATCGGGGACCCCGCCCAGCTGAAGTCCGAGGCCCTCCTCCGCGCCTACGGCCGGTTCGTCGAGTCGCTGAACGGGCGCTACGTCACCGCCTGCGACGTGGGCACCTACAGCGAGGACATGGACGTCATCGCGAGAGAGTGCTCCCACGTCACCGGCCGGACCCCCGCCAACGGCGGCGCCGGCGACTCCTCCGTACTCACTGCCTACGGCGTCTACCAGGGCATGCTGGCCGCCGCCGAGCACGTGTGGGGCACCTCAGACCTGCAGGGACGCCGCGTCGCCGTCGAGGGTGTCGGCAAGGTCGGCCGCCGTCTGGTCGGGCACCTGGCCGAGGCCGGCGCCGAGATCCTGATCTGCGACGTCAGCGCCGCGGCGATCGACCGGGTCCGCGATGAGCACCCGTCCGTCCAGGTCGCCGCCAGCGCGGAAGAACTGGCCGCCGCCTCGATGGACATCTACGCCCCGTGCGCGCTCGGCGGCTCGGTCAACGACACCACCGCCGCGGGCCTGCAGGCCAGGATCATCTGCGGCGGCGCCAACAACCAGCTCGCCCACGCCGGCCTGGAGAAGCAGCTGGCCGACCGGGGCATCGTGTACGTGCCCGACTACCTGGTCAACTCCGGCGGCGTCATCCAGGTCGCGGACGAGCTGCACGGCTTCAACTTCGACCGGGCCAAGGCCCGCGCCACCGGCATCTTCAGCACCACGCGCACCATCCTGGCCAGCGCCAGGGACGAGGGCGTGCCGCCCGCGGTGGCCGCGGACCGGCTGGCCGAGCGGCGGATCTCCGACATCGGCCGCCTGGGCCGGATCTGGCTCGGACGCTGAACGCAGGCTGAACGAAGGCCGGCCGGCCGCTCTGAGCCCGGCCGGCAACCGATTCATCAGCCGTTGATCGGCCCGTCCCGGGTGCGCGGAAGCGCTCCGCGCTCAAACCAGGTACGGTTATGTCCGTACGGAGGCTGCAAACGCGCCGCTTCCCACCCGGTGGGAGGTCGGCCGCTCTGCCCGCCGTGCACGGAACTCGCCAGCATTGGCGCGATCAAACCGCACGATGGTGCGGCGGTGACCAGGGCCTGACCGGGGCCACGTACGTTCGAGGGGGTCGAGCCAATGGGGCGCGGCCGAGCCAAGGCCAAGCAGGTCAAGGTTGCCCGTCAGCTGAAGTACAACAGCGGCGGAACCGACCTTGACCGGCTGCGGGCCGAGCTAGGTGTCGTCACGGAAGACCAGGACGCGGAGTCGCAAGACGCCTACGCCGAACTCGGCGACCGCTACGCCGGCGACTACGACGACGGCGAGGACACCGACGACGACGAGGACCCGGACGAGTACTGAGGGCCGGGTATCAGGCACACGGGGTTCGCGAAGTTACCGCTGGGTGACGCGAAGCGCCTGACCACCGCCGCGGCGGTCACGTGCCCTACGATCATGCCCGCATTTCGCGCAGCATGATTTTTAAGGATTACGGTTCCTGGGGCGCGAGCCGCACCCCCGGACACTAATCACCGCCGGGGTGAACCCCGGTCAGCACGGCCTCCCCTGATCCCGCGGTGACCTGGCCGGCCACCCAGGCCGGCACGCCCCGCGCGGCCAGCAGCCCGAGCGCGGGCCCGGCCGCGTCCGGCGCGACCACCGCGATCATCCCGATGCCCAGGTTGAAGACCCGCTCCATCTCCGCATCCGCGATACCGCCGTGCCGGGCCAGCAGCCCGAACACCGGCGGCGGGCGCCAGGTGCCCCGGTCCAGCGCGGCCCCGGCGCCGGGCGGCAGCACCCGGCTCAGGTTGGCCGCCAGCCCGCCCCCGGTGATGTGCGCGAACGCGTGCACCTCGCAGGCGTCAGCGAGGGCCAGGCAGTCCAGCGCGTAGATGCGGGTCGGCTCGAGCAGCTCGTCGCCCAGCGTGCGGCCCAGGCCGCCCGGATCCCGGTCCAGCGGCAGCTCCCGGCCCGGCTCGTCGATCACCTTGCGGACCAGCGAGAACCCGTTGGAGTGCAGCCCCGAGGAGGCCATCGCGATCAGCACGTCACCAGGCCGGACCCGGCCGGGGCCGAGCAGCCGGTCCGCCTCCACCACCCCGGTGGCCGCGCCGGCCAGGTCGAAGTCATCCGGCCCAAGATGACCGGGGTGCTCGGCCGTCTCGCCGCCGAGCAGCGCGCAGCCGGCCAGCACGCAGCCCTCCGCCACGCCGGTCACGATCGCGGCCACCCGCTCGGGATGGACCCGCCCGCACACCACGTAGTCGGTCATGAACAGCGGCTCGGCCCCGCACACCACCAGGTCGTCCACCACCATCGCGACCAGGTCCTGGCCCACGGTGCCGTACCGGCCAGCCCGCTGCGCGATCGTCACCTTGGTCCCGACCCCGTCGGTCGCGGTGGCCAGCACCGGCCGCCGGTAGGAGGCCAGCTTGCTCGCGTCGAACAGCCCGGCGAACCCCCCGATCCCCCCGATCACCTCGGGCCGCGCGGTCCGCGCCACCGCGGCCCGCATCAGCTCGACGGCCCGGTCCCCGGCCTCGATATCCACCCCGGCCGCGGCGTAGCTGACCGGGCCGGGCCGGCCGGTCCCGGTCACTGGGCCAGGCCCGCCCTCCGGGCCCGGCCCGGTCACCCCGTTTCCAGCAGGTGCTTGCCCCGCTCGGATTCGGCCACCGGGATGGGATACCGGCCGTCGAAGCAGGCCCGGCACAGCCGGCTGGCCGGCAGCGTGGTCGCCGCGGTCAGCCCCTCCAGCGACACGTAGCCGAGCGAGTCCGCGCCCAGCAGGTCCCTGATCTGCTCCACCGACTGGTGCCCGGCGATCAGCTCGGCGCGGGTCGCGAAGTCGATCCCGTAGAAGCACGGCCAGATCACCGGCGGGCTGGAGATCCGCACGTGCACCTCGGCCGCCCCGGCCTCGCGCAGCATGGCCACGATGGCCTGCTGGGTGTTGCCGCGGACGATCGAGTCGTCGACGACCACCACCCGCTGGCCGGCGATCACGTCCCGCAGCGGGTTGAGCTTGAGCCGGATCCCCAGCTTGCGGATGGTCTGGCTGGGCTGGATGAACGTGCGGCCCACGTACGAGTTCTTGACCAGGCCCTGGGCGTACGGGATGCCGCTGGCCTCGGCGTAGCCGATGGCCGCCGGGGTGCCGGACTCCGGCACCGGGATCACCAGGTCCGCCTCGACCGGGTACTCGGCGGCCAGCTGGCGGCCGACCGCCACCCGGGTGGCCTGCACCCCGCGCCCGGCGATCGTGGTGTCCGGCCGGGCCAGGTACACGTACTCGAACAGGCAGCCGCGCGGCTCGGGCTCGGCGAACCGCCGGGACCGGACCCCGTCCTCGCCGATCGCGATCAGCTCACCGGGCTCGACCTCGCGGACCAGCGTGGCGCCGACGATGTCCAGCGCGGCGGTCTCGCTGGCCACGACCCACCCGTTCGCCAGCCGGCCGAGCACCAGCGGCCGGAACCCCTGCGGGTCCCGTGCCGCGTACAGGGTCCGCTCGTCCATGAACACCAGCGAGTACGCGCCGCGGACCAGCGGCAGCGCGGCCAGCGCCGATTCCTCGATGGTGGCGCTGCCCGGGCCGTCCCCGGCCGGCAGCCGGTCCGCGGCGGCCCCGGCGAACAGCGCGGTCAGGATGTCGGTGTCGCTGGTCGCCCCGGGCCCCCCGGCCCCGGCCGCCGGGTCGACCAGCGCGGCCAGCTCCCTGGTGTTGATCAGGTTGCCGTTGTGCCCGAGGGCCAGGCTGGCCGACGGCGTGGCCCGGAACGTCGGCTGGGCGTTCTCCCACACCGAGGCGCCGGACGTGGAGTACCGGCAGTGCCCGATCGCGAGGTGCCCGCGCAGCGTGTTCAGCGCGCCCTCGTCGAACACCTGCGGGACCAGGCCCATGTCCTTGACGACGACGATCGACTCGCCGTTGCTGACCGCGATCCCGGCCGACTCCTGGCCGCGGTGCTGCAGCGCGTACAGGCCGAAGTAGGTCAGCTTGGCGACTTCCTCGCCCGGCGACCAGACCCCGAATACGCCGCAGGCGTCCCGCGGCCTATCCCAGGTTCCAGCTCGGCGGTCAGGCGGCCATCGGGCTTGGTCACCCGGCCAGTCTATTGACCGGCGCTACTGACCTGCCGATCCGGCCCGCAGCGGAAGCGGCAGATAGCCGGACAGGTCCGCCCGCGGGCCGCTGGCCGCGATCTTGCCGGCCGCGACCGCGTCGGCCCACCGAAGCCGCCCGGTGGCCAGCCGGACCCAGCTGGCCGGGTCGGTCTCCACCACGTTCGGCGGCGTCCCCCGGGTGTGCCGCGGCCCCTCGACGCACTGAACCGCCGCGAACGGCGGGACCCGCACCTCGACCGCCCGCCCCGGGGCCAGCTCCTCCAGACGGGCCAGCAGCCGGGTCACCGCCGCGCGCAGGGCCTCCCGGGCCGGCTCGGCCTCATCGTCCAGCGCCTGCCCCACGGCCACCACGCACGCGTCGCCCAGCGCCCCAGGTTCCCGCGACCCGGCCCACGGCGCCAGCCCCAGCCGCTCGCGCTGCTCGTTCAGCGCCGCCAGCAGCCGAACCGGATCAAGCCGCCGCGGAGCCACCCCGCGACCTTACCAGGCCCCCAGACGCCCCGGCCCGTAGCGATCGATGTAACGTCGCTCATCTACTTAGCGAAGCGACGTCACATCGATCACTTGGAGCGGGCGGCCGGGCGGGCAGCGCGGGGGCGAAGCGTGCCCCATCTGACCCCTCGTTGTCATCGTTTTCACTAATTTCATCGGGATTCCTCGGCAACAGGGCCCCTTAATCGGCCAAACTGCGGTATGGCACGCGCGCACAGCAAAGGTGCTGGGCCGCTGCGCGGTTCCTGGGCGCTGCGGGTCGGCGGCACCGCGCTGGTCATCGTGGCCGCGGCGGCCGTGACCAGCGCCCTGCTGCTGGCCCATTCCGGGGTCCAGGCCCGCAAGGACACCGCCACCAAGCTGTCCAGGAAGGTCACCAGCGCCCTCACGGTCGGCCTGTACAACCCGGGCCCGGCCCCCGCGCAGGGCCAGCGCCCGCTGCGCCAGATGCTGGACGCCCAGTCCGGCCTGCTGACGTTCACCGCGGCGCTGGATGCCGGCACGCAGCACGCGCTCGAGCGGTGGACCGCGGACAAGATGAGCGACGACAGCTACATCTACATCTTCGTGCCCAGCGGGCAGTGCCTGACCGCGTCGGCGCACAACCTGGCCGCGGTCTTCCTGGCCAAGTGCGACCTGGGCGTCACCCAGCGGTGGCACCGCGTCCAGCTGGGCTTCCTGAGCACCGGCCTGTACTACTGGGAGCTGCGCAGCCAGCTGAACGGCCGCTGCCTGGCCAACTCGGGCGGCCCGCTGAACGGCACGTCCACCCAGCACGCCGCGCGGCTCGAGCCGTGCGACAAGTCCCGCCCGGCCGGCCAGCTCATCCGGATGCAGACGGCGTACTAGCCAGCCCGGGTTAGCCGAACCCCGTGCTAGCCGAGCTGTGCTAGCTGAGCTGTGCTAGCTGAAGAGGCTGGGCAGCGGGCCCCGGTGCGCCGCGGCCAGCTCGGCCAGCGGGATGCGGAACAGCCCGCTGACCGTCAGCGCGTCCCCGCCGGTCCGGCCCAGGTCCGCGGCGGGCACCTGGTGCTCCGCGCACAGGCCGCGCACGCGGTCCTCGGCGCCCGGCCGGACCGCGACCACCGCCCGCGCCGCGGACTCGCTGAACAGGCTGGTAAACGCAGCTGGGGACGCGGGCAGGGCCACCACGGCGCCGACCGTCCCGGCCAGGCAGCACTCGGCCAGCGCCACCGCCAGGCCGCCGTCGGACAGGTCGTGCGCGGCCGCCAGCAGCCCGGCCGCGGCCGCGTCGGCCAGCACCGTGGCCAGCCGCCGCTCGGCGTCCAGGTCCACCGCGGGCGGCCGGCCGCCGGTGTGCCCGTGCCGGGCCAGCGCCCACAGCGAGCCGCCGAGCTCCGGCCGGGTTTCGCCGAGCAGCAGCACGCTGGCGCCGCTGACCGTGAACCCGATCGGCACCCGCTGCCGGACGTCGGCGTGCACGCCGAGGACCCCGACCACCGGCGTGGGGTGGATCGCGGCCGCCCCGGTCTGGTTGTAGAAGCTCACGTTGCCGCCGGTCACCGGCACGCCCAGGGCCGCGCAGCCGTCCGCCAGGCCGCGCACCGCCTCGGCGAACTGCCACATCACCGCCGGGTCCTCCGGGGACCCGAAGTTGAGGCAGTTGGTCACGGCCAGCGGCCGGGCGCCGGTGGCGGCCACGTTCCGGTACGCCTCGGCCAGCGCCAGCTGCGCGCCCGCGTACGGGTCGAGCAGCGTGTACCGGCCGTTGCCGTCGGTGGCCAGGGCCAGCCCCAGGTGGGTGCCGGAGTCCACCCGGACCAGCCCGGCGTCCTGCGGTGCCGACAGCACGGTGTCACCGCGCACGTAGCTGTCGTACTGCTCGGTGACCCAGGCCTTGTCCGCCGCCTCCGCGGAGCCCAGCAGCGCGAGCACGTCCGCCCGCAGGGCAGCCCCGTCCGCCGGGCGGGGCAGCGCCGCCGGGTCGTCCGCGGTCAGCGCGTCCTGCCAGGCCGGGCGCTCGAGCGGCCGGTGGTAGACCGGCCCGTCGTCGGCCGCGCTGCCCGGCGGGATGTCCACCACCTGCTCGCCCCGCCAGGTCATCTCCAGCCGGCCGGTCCCGGTGACCTCGCCGATGACCGTGGCGGGCACCTCCCACCGGGCGCAGATCTCCAGGAACCGCGGCACGCTGCCGGGCGGGACGATCGCCATCATCCGCTCTTGCGACTCGCTCATCAGGATCTCGGCCGGGCCCAGCGCCGCGTCCCGCAGCGGCACCCGGTCCAGCGTGACCCGCATCCCGGCCCGGCCACCCGCGGCCAGCTCGGTCGTGGCGCAGGCCACCCCGGCGGCGCCCAGGTCCTGGATCCCGGCGACCAGCCCGGCCGCGTACAGCTCCAGGCAGCACTCGATCAGCAGCTTCTCCATGAACGGGTCGCCGACCTGCACGCTGGGCCGCTTGGCGCCCTCGCCGTTACCGCCGAACGACGCGCTGGCCAGCACGGACGCCCCGCCGATGCCGTCCGGGCCGGTCTTCGAGCCGAGCAGCACGACCTGGTGGCCGGGCTCGCGGGCCGAGGCCTCCTGCAGGTCGCCGTGCCGGAGCACGCCCACGCACAGCGCGTTGACCAGCGGGTTGCCCGCGTAGCAGGGGTCGAACGACAGCTCGCCGCCGATGTTCGGCAGGCCCAGGCAGTTGCCGTAGAACGAGATGCCGCTGACCACGCCGGGCAGCACCCGGCGGGTGTCCGGCGCGTCCGCCGGGCCGAACCGGAGCGCGTCCATCACCGCCACCGGCCGGGCGCCCATGGCCAGGATGTCCCGGACGATGCCGCCCACCCCGGTGGCCGCGCCCTGGAACGGCTCCACGTAGGACGGGTGGTTGTGCGATTCGATCTTGAAGGTGACCGCGTAGCCCTGGCCGATGTCGACCACCCCGGCGTTGGCCCCGATGCCGGCCAGCAGCGCCGCGCTCGGCGGGGCCTTCTCGGCGAACTGCCGCAGGTGCACCCGGGAGGACTTGTAGGAGCAGTGCTCGCTCCACATCACCGAGTAGATGGCCAGCTCGGCGTCGGTCGGGCGGCGGCCGAGGACCCCGCGGATCCGGGTGTACTCGGCCTCGGTCAGGCCCAGCTCGGCGTACGGCTGCGGGCGCTCCGGCGTGGCCGCCGCGCTGGCCACGGTGTCCGGGCCAGCAACCACGGGGCCAGCAACCACGGGGCCAGTCACCGGGGGGCCAGTCACGCGGCGGCCAGGGTGCGCAGGACCGAGGTGAAGAAGCCCAGGCCGTCGGCCCCGGGCCCGGTGAGCCCGTCGACCGCGTGCTCGGGGTGCGGCATCAGCCCGACCACGTTGCCCGCCGCGTTGGCCACCCCGGCGATGGCGTCCGCCGACCCGTTCTGGTTCGCCCCGGCGTAGCGCAGCACCACCTGCCCGCCGTCACCGGCCGCCAGCGCGGCCAGCACCGGCGCACTGGCCACGTACGCGCCTTCGCCGCTTTTCAGCACCGCGGTGATCAGCTCGCCCTCCCGGTAGCCGCTGGTCCACGCGGTCGCGGTGCTGTCCACCCGGAGCGCGACCGGCTTGCTGATGAACCGCCGCCCGGCGTTGCGGGTCAGCGCGCCGGGCAGCAGGTGCGCCTCGCACAGGATCTGGAAGCCGTTGCAGATGCCGAGCACGGGCAGCCCGGCCCCGGCCGCCGCGACCAGCTCGGTCATCACCGGCGCGAACCGGGCGATGGCCCCGCAGCGCAGATAGTCCCCGTAGGAGAACCCGCCGGGCAGGATCACCGCGTCCACGCCCGCCAGGCTGGTTTCTGAGTGCCAGAGCGGCACCGCCTCGGCGCCGGCCAGGCGCACCGCGCGGGCCGCGTCCCGGTCGTCCAGCGAGCCGGGGAACGTGATAACCCCCACCCGCGCCGTCATGAGCGTCCCCAACGGCCCGTCATGCAGGCAGGATACCTGCCCGCCTCGCTGCCCGCGCTCCCAGCGCTCTGGCTGCGCGCCCGTGCCTGACGGCACGCGTGCGACCCCGGAGTGCTAACGCGTCTACCCGCGCGTCGCGCAGCTGGCTGGCGTCCCAGTCGATGTGCTTGCGCAGGGAGACCACCGTGCCCCGGCCCGGGCCGGTGCGCAGGCTCACGGTGTCCACGCAGGCTTCCATGATCGCCAGACCGCGCCCGGACTCGGGCAGGTCGTCCAGGGCACGCTGCCCGGCCCGCACGCCGGCGGCCCGGCTCACCGCCGCGCGCCGCACCCGGGCCAGCCGGCCGCGCGGGGTCACCGGGCCGTGCGTGGCGGCCAGCACCCCCCGGTGGGCGGTCAGCCGCCCGCGGACCTGGCGCCCGGGCCGGAACCCGGCCCCGCTGTCCACCACCTCGACCAGGCAGCCGTTTTCGCTGATGCTGGCCACGACCTCGTACCGGTGACCCTGGCCGCTGTGCTGAAGAACGTTGGTGCACGCTTCAGTCACCGCGAGCAGAAGGTCGGCCACCGCGTCCTCATCGACACCGAGCTCGCGAAGCGTGTCCCCCAGGACCCGCCGCACGACCGGAACGCTGACTGTTTCTCGGGGGAACATCAGACAGAATTTCACGTCCACGGTCGCCTCCTCGGTCGCCTTCGTCCGAGTACGCATCCGTCCTCTACTCTCCGCCTCCGCCGAACCAGCCGCGCTCGCCGCTCAGTTTGCGATTCACATGTGAAAGATTTCCCGCAAGTACCCGGAGTAACCCTGAACTCCGGTGATTACTGGGCGAACACAGCGTTTCGTCGCGGTAAGTGACCTTCCAGACTCACCGTCAGTTACGCTCAGGATTCGGACAGATCCGGTGCGTGCACGGAGAACTCCTCGATCACCGGATTCGCCAGCAACTCGGCGGCCAGAGCGCGGATCTGACCGACCTCGTCCGCCCCGGCCGGGCCGCTGATCTCCACCTCGAACCGCTTGCCCTGGCGCACCCCGAGCACCTGGCCGAAGCCCAGCCGCTGGCAGGCCGCGGCGATGGCCTCCCCCTGCGGGTCGTGGATCTCCGGCTTGAGCATCACCTCGACGACGACTCTGGCCACGCCCCGCAGCGTACGCGAGGACGCAGCTCGCCGCTGGCGGAGCCGGCCATGCGAGCGGAGGTGCCGCGGCGCTGTTTTCCCGACGAGCGACGCCGGCGCGACGAAGGAGCGCCGAAGGAGCGAGGAGGGAAGGCAGCGCCTCCCAGCGGCCCGGCGCGAGCCAATGAGCAGAGTCACACCCCGTGTGTCAGTTATCCGCCAGTCAGGGGGGTACTGTCACAGCGGGACGGTAGACCGGCCGGTCAATGACGATCTCCGTGACCGGCCCGAGGTAGGCAAGGAGTGGCGCGTGGCCGTCAATAACAATGGTGCAACCGCTGCCGGGCCCGATCCGCTGGGCCTGGCCGGGCAGCCTGGCACCGGGGAGCTCGTCCAGCTCCTCACCCCCGAGGGCGAGCGGACCGACCACCCCGACTACCCGCTGGAAGTCTCGGCCGAGGAACTCCGGTCGCTGTACCGGGACCTGGTCCTGGTCCGCCGGATCGACTTCGAGGCGATCGCCCTGCAGCGCCAGGGCGAGCTGGGCATCTGGGCCTCGCTGCTGGGCCAGGAAGCGGCCCAGATCGGCTCGGGCCGCGCCCTGCAGCCGCGGGACATGGCCTTCCCCACCTACCGGGAGCACGGCGTGGCCTGGTGCCGCGGCCTGGACCCGGTGAAGCTGCTCGAGCTGTACCGCGGGGTCAGCCACGGCGGCTGGGACCCCAAGGAGCACAACTTCCACCTGTACACGATCGTGATCGGCAGCCAGACCCTGCACGCCACCGGCTACGCGATGGGCATCCAGCGGGACGGCGCGGTGGGCGAGGACGGCGAGGCGGTGATCGCCTACTTCGGCGACGGCGCGACCAGCCAGGGCGACGTGAACGAGGCGTTCATCTGGGCCTCGGTGAACAACGCCCCGGTCGTGTTCTTCTGCCAGAACAACCAGTGGGCGATCTCCGAGCCGCTGGAGCGGCAGAGCCGGGTGCCGCTCTACAAGCGGGCCCTCGGGTTCGGCTTCCCCGGCCTGCGGGTGGACGGCAACGACGTGCTGGCCTGCCTGGCGGTCACCCGTGCAGCCCTGCAGGCGGCCAGGGAGGGCCAGGGCCCGACGCTGATCGAGGCGTTCACCTACCGGATGGGCGCGCACACCACGACCGACGACCCGACCCGGTACCGGCTGGCCGCCGAGCTGGAGGCGTGGAAGCTGAAGGACCCGATCGAGCGGGTCAAGGCGTACCTGGTCCGCACCGAGCAGGCGACCAAGGAGTTCTTCGACGCGGTCGACGCGGAGGCCGAGGAGGTCGGCGCGCACGTGCGGCAGGCCTGCCGGGCGATGCCCGACCCCGCGCCGCTGTCCATCTTCGACAACGTCTACGCGGGCCCGGACCCGCTGATCGAGGCCGAGCGCGCGCTGACCGAGGCCTACCTGGATTCCTTCGCCGAGCCGGAGGAGGTGGCCCGATGACGACGCTGACCCTGTCCCGGGCGCTGAACGAGGGCCTGCGCAAGGCCATGGAGAGCGACCCCAAGGTCCTGATCATGGGCGAGGACGTCGGCAAGCTCGGCGGCGTGTTCCGGGTCACCGACGGGCTGCAGAAGGACTTCGGCGAGGCCCGCGTGGTGGACACCCCGCTGGCCGAGTCCGGCATCGTCGGCACCGCGATCGGCCTGGCCCTGCGCGGCTACCGGCCGGTCTGCGAGATCCAGTTCGACGGGTTCGTGTTCCCCGCCTTCGACCAGATCGTCAGCCAGCTGGCCAAGATGCGCTACCGCTCGCGCGGCCAGGTCGCGCTGCCGGTGACGGTCAGGATCCCGTTCGGCGGCGGCATCGGCGCGGTCGAGCACCACAGCGAGTCGCCCGAGGCGCTGTTCGCGCACATCGCCGGGCTGCGCGTGGTGGCCTGCGGCGACCCGGCCGACGCCTACCTGATGATCCAGCAGTCCATCCAGTCGCGACGACCCGGTGATCTTCTTCGAGCCGAAGCGGCGCTACTGGGACAAGGCCGAGGTCGACACCGCCGCCGGGCTGGCCGGCGCGATCGGCCTGGACCGGGCCCGCACGCTGGCCGAGGGCACCGACGTGACCGTGCTGGCCTACGGGCCGATGGTGCGCACCTGCGTCCAGGCCGCGGTCGCCGCCGCCGAGGAGGGCAAGTCGGTCGAGGTCATCGACCTGCGCTCGCTGGCCCCGCTGGACACCGAGGCGATCTTCGCCTCGGTCCGCAAGACCGGCCGGTGCGTGGTCGTGCACGAGGCCGCGGTGACCGGCGGGCTCGGCGCGGAGATCGCCGCCCGGGTCACCGAGGAGTGCTTCTACCAGCTGGAGGCGCCGGTGCTGCGGGTGGGCGGCTTCTCCACCCCGTACCCGCCGTCCCGGCTGGAGGAGCTGTACCTGCCCGACCTGGACCGCGTGCTGGACGCCGTCGACCGCAGCCTCGCCTTCTGAAAGGAGCCAGCGTGACCGGTGTGCAGCAGTTCCGGCTCCCCGACGTCGGGGAGGGACTGACCGAGGCGGAGATCGTCCGCTGGCACGTGCAGCCCGGTGACCAGGTCACCGTCAACCAGATCATCGTGGAGATCGAGACCGCCAAGGCCGTGGTCGAGCTGCCCTGCCCGTGGGCCGGGACGGTCGACGCGCTGCTCGTGCCGGAAGGCGCGACCGTGGACGTGGGCACGCCGATCATCGCGGTGAACACCTCGCCAGGCGCATCGTCGGCTGGTTCACCTCCAGGAAGGGTTACGGATGGCGGGGGCGCGGAGCCCGGCCCCGGGACGTCGAGCCGCACCGCGGCGCTGGCCGAGGACCTCGTCCCGGCCGCGGCCACCGGCCCGGAGGCGGACGGCAACGGCGCCGGCAACGGGGCCGCAGCCCCGGAGCCGCCGCCCGAGCGCCAGGCCGTGCTCGTCGGCTACGGCGTGAAGCTCGGCCCAACCACCCGCCGCCCCCGCAAGAAGCCCGCCGCCGCAGCATCAGGCACGGGTGCCCCCGCGGCAGCCCCGGCCACCGGGTCACCCGAGCCGGCGGACGCCGCCGCGGCGGCGCAGGAACCGGCGAGCCGGGTCGCGGTGCTGGCCAAGCCGCCGGTCCGCAAGCTGGCCCGGGACCGTGGCGTGGACCTGGCCACGCTCACCGGCACCGGCCCGGGCAACACGGTCACCCGCGAGGACGTGCTGGCCGCCGCGGACGCCCCGCTGGCCCCGGCCGCCGCCCCGGCAACCGCCCCCGGGGCCAGGGAGGAGCGGATCCCGATCCGCGGGGTCCGCAAGCACACCGCCGCCGCGGTACTGGCCAGCGCCTTCACCGCCCCGCACGTGACCGAGTTCCTGCAGATCGACATCACCGAGACGATGTCCGCCGTCGAGCGGCTGAAGGCCCTGCCGGACTTCGCCGAGGTGCGGGTCTCCCCGCTGCTGCTGGTGGCCAGGGCCCTGCTCATCGCGGTGGCCAGGAACCCGATGATCAACTCCCGGTGGGACGAGGCCAGCCAGGAAATCGTCGTCCCGAACTACGTCAACCTGGGCATCGCCGCGTCCACCGCCCGCGGCCTCATGGTGCCGAACATCAAGGACGCGCACGCGCTCGGCCTGCCGGGGCTGGCCCGCGCCCTGAACGAGCTCACCCAGACCGCCCGGGCCGGCAAGACCACCCCGGCCGGCCTCACCGGCGGCACCATCACCATCACCAACGTCGGCGTGTTCGGGGTGGATTCTGGCACCCCCATCCTGACCCCGGGCGAGGCTGCCATCCTGGCCTTCGGCCGGGTCAGGGAGGCGCCGTGGGTGCACCAGGGGCAGCTGGCCGTGCGCCAGGTCACCACGCTCGCGCTGTCCTTCGACCACCGGATCGTGGACGGCGACCTGGGCTCGGCCGTGCTCACCGAGGTCGGGGCCATGCTGACCGACCCGCTCCGGATGCTGGCCTGGGGGTAGCGCTCCGGCGAGCGGGTCAGAACGCCCCGGCGGGCAGCTCCATCAGGTCCAGCGTGGTGGTCTCGGCGATCTCCCGCTCGGCGGCCAGCCGGGGCAGCACGGTCGCCGCGAAGAACCGGGCCGCGGCCACCTTGCCCGTGTAGAAGTCCTTGTCCGGACCGCCGGCCCCGGCGTCCAGCCGGGCCAGCGCCACCTCGGCCTGGCGGGCCAGCAGCCAGCCGATGATCAGGTCGCCGAGGGCGAGCAGCAGCCGGGTGGTGTTCAGCCCGGTCCGGTAGATCTCGGCCGGCTGCTCGATGCTCGCCGTGGAGTACCCGTGCATCGCGGTGACGATCGCGCGCACGTCGGCCACGGCGCGGTCAAGCGCGGCCCGCTCCGCCTTGAGCCGGCCGTTGCCGCCCTCGGCCGCGGTGAACGCGCTGATCTGGCCGAGCAGCCCGTCCAGGGCCCGCCCGCCGTTCCGCAGGATCTTGCGGAAGTACAGGTCCAGGCCCTGGATCGCGGTGGTGCCCTCGTACAGGCTGTCGATCTTCGCGTCCCTGGCGTACTGCTCGATCGGGTAGTCCTGCAGGAACCCGGACCCGCCCAGGGTCTGCAGGGACAGCGTGAGCATCTCGTAGGCCCGTTCCGAGCCGACGCCCTTGACCAGCGGCAGGAGCAGGTCGTTGAGCTCGGCGGCGGCCGGGTCTGGCTGCCCTGAGGCCTCGGCGAGCTGCAGCGTGTCCTGCTGGCTGGCGGTGTACAGCAGGAGCGCCCGCATGCCCTCGGCGTAGCACTTCTGCAGCATCAGCATCCGGCGCACGTCCGGGTGGGCGATGATCGGCACCCGCGGCGCGGTCTTGTCGGTCAGCCTGGTCAGGTCCGCGCCCTGGATCCGGGTCCGGGCGAAGTCCAGCGCGGTCAGGTAGCCGGTGGACAGCGTGGCGATGGCCTTGGTGCCGACCATCATCCGGGCGGACTCGATGATCACGAACATCTGCCTGATGCCGTCGTGCACGTTGCCGACCAGCGTGCCGATCGCCGGGTGCTGCTCACCGAAGGTCAGCTCGCAGGTGGTCGAGGCCTTCAGGCCCATCTTGTGCTCGACCCCGGTGACGTAGACGCCGTTCCGCTCGCCGGGCGTGCCGTCCGGGCCCGGCAGGTACTTGGGGACCAGGAACATGGACAGGCCCTTGGTGCCCGGGCCGTGCCCCTCGGGCCGGGCCAGCACCAGGTGGAAGATGTTCTCCGCCATGTCGTGCTCGGCGCTGGTGATGAACCGCTTGACGCCCTCGATGTGCCAGGTCCCGTCCGGCTGAGCGATCGCCTTGGTCCGCCCGGCGCCGACGTCCGAGCCGGCGTCCGGCTCGGTCAGCGCCATCGTCGCGGTCCACCGCCGCTCCGCCGCGTGCCGGGCGAACTCGCGCTGCTCCGGCGTGCCGAGGTGGAACAGCGCCCGGGAGAACGAGGCACCGCTGGCGTACATCCACACCGCCGGGTTGGCGCCCAGGATCAGCTCGGCCACCGACCAGTTGAGCGACCGGGGCACGGTCGTGCCGCCCAGCTCCTCGGGCAGCTCGAGCCGGTACCACTCGGCGTCCATGAAGGCCTGGAACGACGCCTTGAACCCGGCCGGCATCCGGACCTCGTGCGTGGCCGGGTCGAACTCCGGCGGGTGCCGGTCGGCCGCGGCGAACGACTCGGCGACCGGGCCGGCGGCCAGCCGCTCGACCTCGGCCAGGATCCCGCGGGCGGTTTCCGGGTCGGCCTCCGCGAACGGCCCGGTGCCCAGGATCTCGTCCCGGCCGAGCAGCTCGAACAGATTGAACTCAATGTCGCGGAGGTTGCTCCGGTAGTGCCCCATGTCCGCCTCCAGGCCGGGTCAGGTTCGCTACTGGTCAGTAACTTACTGAATAGTACCTTCCCCGGCGACCTCCCAGCGAGACCCGCCCCGGCCGAGCATCGAGCACGACGATGTGCCATCGCACGGCATCTATGCCGTGCGATGGCACATCGTCGGGCTGGGGATGGGACTGGGGAGCCGGGAGGGGCGGGCTTACAGTGAGGGCGACGCGGCGCGAGTGAGGTGGACGATGGCGCTTGGCCTGACCCCTGAGCACCTGGAACTGGCGGCCGCGGTGCGCGGCTGGGCGGAGCGGCACTGCCCGGTGGACGTGCCCCGCGCGGCGTCCGGGCAGCCGGACGGCGGCGGGCAGCAGTACCGGGACACGCTCGGCCCGTCGCTGGCGGCCCAGGGCGTGCTCGGCCTTCATCTGCCGGAGAAGCACGGCGGCCAGGGCTACGGGCTGCCGGAGCTGGCCGTGGCGGCCGAGGAACTGGGCCGGGCCCTGCTGCCCGGCGCCTTCCTTCCCACGGTCTGGGCCAGCGCGGTCCTGGCCAGCACGGTCCTGGCCAGCACGGGACTCGCCGCCGCGCCGGACGCCGGCACCGGCCACCTGCTGACCGGCCTGGCGGACGGGTCGCTGACCGGGGCGGTGGCCCTGGCGGCGGGGCTGACCGGGGAGCCGGACGGCGACGGCGGTCTGGTGGTCCGCGGGACGGCCGGGCCGGTGCTGGGCGGCAGCCTGGCTGATGTGATCATCGCGCCGGTGGCGGTGGCCAGCCAGGAAGAGGGCGGCGGGGAACGCTGGGTCGTCCTGGACGCGGCCAGCCTGGATATCAGCGTGCTGGCCAGCCTGGACCTGACCCGCCCGCTGGCCTCGGTCAGCGCGGACGGCGTGACCGTACCGGCCGGCCTGGTGCTGGGCGGGGTCAGCCGCGCCCTGGTGACCGGCCTGGCCGCCATCCTGGCCGGGGCCGAGGCCTGCGGCCTGGCCGACTGGGCCACCTGGGCGGCGGCCCGCTACGCGGCTGACCGGCACCAGTTCGGCCGGCCGATCGGGCAGTTCCAGGCGGTCAAGCACCGCTGCGCCTGGCTGCTCACCGAGGCCGAGCAGGCCGCCGCCGCGGTGTGGGACGCGGCGCGGACCGGGCCGGGCCCCGGCGGCAGCCCCGGGGAGCTGGCCGCCACGGTGGCCGGCCTGGTCGCCGTGGACGCCGCGGTGCGCTGCGCGGACGGCCTGATCCAGGTGCTCGGCGGCATCGGCTACACGTGGGAGCACGAGGCGCACCTGTACTACCGCCGGGCGATGTCGCTGCGCGCCCTGCTCGGCCCCTCGGACGACGCCGCGGCCCGGGTCGCCGATCTGGCCATGGCCCGCGTCCGGCAAACCGTAACCCTTGAAATTTCCGATGACGATGAGACGGCGCGCGCCGAGGTGCGGGCTGAGCTGGCGCGTGTTTCCGCGGCCAGCGGAACGGAGCAGACGCGGCTGCTGGCCGAGGGCGGGTGGGTGCTGCCGCACCTGCCGCGGCCGTGGGGGCGCGGCGCGAGCCCGCTGGAGCAGCTGATCATCGACGAGGAGCTCCGGGCGGCCAAGGTGGCCATGCCAATTCTGGCCATCGGGGCCTGGGCGGCCCCGGTGCTGATCCGGCACGGCACCAAGGCCCAGCAGGACCGGTTCCTGCCGCCCACGCTGCGCGGCGACTTCCTGTGGTGCCAGCTGTTCTCCGAGCCGGGGGCCGGCTCGGACCTGGCCGGGCTGACCACCCGGGCCGAGCGGGCCGACGGCGGCTGGCGGCTGACCGGGCAGAAGATCTGGACCTCGCTGGCCCGGCAGGCGGCCTGGGCGATCTGCCTCGCGCGCACCGGGCCGGCCGGGTCCCGGCACGACGGGATCACGTACTTCCTGGTCGACATGGCCGCGCCGGGCATCGAGGTCCGGCCGCTGAAGGAGATCACCGGCGACTCGTTCTTCAACGAGGTGTTCCTGGACGGGGTGTTCGTGCCGGACGACTGCGTGGTCGGGGAGATCAACGCCGGCTGGCCGATCGCCCGCACCACGCTGGCCAACGAGCGGGTGTCGCTGGCCCGGACCTGGACGTTCGGGTCCGGCGTGCGCGAGCTGCTGGTCACCGCCCGGGCGGCGGCCGGGTTCGGTCCTGTACCGCTGGCCCGGATCGGCACGCTGGCCGCGCAGGCCCAGGCCATCGAGGCGCTGGGCGCCCGGGTCACGCTCAAGCAGCTGTCCGGCACCGAGCCGGGGGCCACCGGCAGCGTGCGGAAGCTGCTCGGCATGCGGCACGCCCAGCAGGTCGCCGAGCTGTGCTGGTCGATGTCCGGGACGTCGGGCGCGCTGGGTGGTCACGGTGGCGGCGGGCCGGTCCGCGACGGGGCGCCGGACGGGGCGCACTGGGCCCGGCAGGTGCTGCAGACCCGGGCGCTGACCATCGGCGGCGGCACCACCGACATCCAGCTCAACATCATCGGCGAGCGGATACTGAAGCTGCCCAGGGACCCCGACCCGCCCGGCGCGCCAGGCGCTGATCCGCGCTGATCACTGGGCGGCCGCGCTAGCCTGGCCGGGAGGGGGAGCCCGGAGGCCGAGTATGAGCGGTGACGACGGAGGGTACGGCGGGGAGCCAGGAACCGGCGGGCAGGACCCGCCGGGGCCGCGCCCTGGCTACTACCCGCCGCCGCCGGGCGCGGTGGGCACCCGGCCTGCCGCTGCGACCGGGCTGGCCCAGCAGCGGCTGATGGCCAGGATCTCGGCCACCCGCAAGGCCCGGCGGCAGCGCACGGTGATCGTCGCGTGCACGCTGCTGTCGATCGTGGTCCTCCTGGTCGCGACCGGCACCTGGGCGCTGACCGGCTACATCAACGGCCACGTGGCCCGGGTCAGCGCGGGCACCGCCGGGGCGCCGTCGACCGGGCCGCTGAACATCCTGGTCGCCGGGGTGGACCGGCGCACCGGGCTGACCCGCAGGCAGCAGCTCCAGCTGCACGTCGGCCGGGTCGCCAGCAGCAACTCCGACACGCTGATGGTCGTGCACGTGGCCGCGGACCACCGCAGCGTGTCGGTGGTCAGCCTGCCGCGGGACTCCTGGGTGGAGATCCCCGGGCACGGCATGAACAAGATCAACGCCGCGTTCGGCCTGGGCGGCCCCAAGCTGATGGTGCGGACCGTCGAGCAGAACACCGGGCTGGTCATCAACGACTACGCCGAGGTCAACTTCCTGGGCTTCGTGAAGATCGTCAACGCGCTCGGCGGGGTGGACATCTGCCTGCCCACCGCGGTCGACGACCCCTACAGCGGGCTGAACATGTCCGCCGGGAAGCATCACGTGAACGGCATCCAGGCGCTGATGTTCGCCCGGGACCGGCACTCGTTCGCGCTGTCCGACTTCCAGCGGATCAGCGACCAGCAGCAGCTGCTGTCCTCGCTGCTGCACGAGGCGATCAGCTCGGGCACGCTCACCAATCCGGTCCGGCTCTCTGACTTCCTGCACGCCGCGCTGTCCGCGATCCGGGTCGACCAGAACCTGAACGTGACCAGCCTGGCCGACGAGCTGCGCACGGTGCCGCCGAACCAGGTCACGTTCACCACGGTGCCGATCAAGAACATGAACTACACCACGCCCACCGGGCAGTCCGCGGTGCTCTGGGACTCCGCCGCGGCCAGCACGATGTTCAACCGGATCAAGACCGACCAGCCCGTCACCGGGAAGACCCCGCACCCGCACCCGCACCGGAGCGGGGGCGGGCACCACTCGTCCCGGCCCAGGGTGAAGCCCGCCGACGTCGCGGTGGACATCTGGAACGGGACGCTGATCAGCGGGCTGTCCGCGGAGACCGGGCGGCAGCTGGCCACGGCCGGCTTCGCGGTGAACCGGTCCGGGCTGACCTGGGACACCCACGACATCGGCCGCACGATCATCGGCTACCCGCCGGGCAAGCTCAGCTGGGCCCGGCTGCTGCACAAGGCGCTGCCCGGCGCGAAGCTGCGGCAGGTGTCCTCGCTGACCAGGCTCCGGGTGATCCTGGGGACCACCGGCTACTCGGTCTCCGCGCTGCCGGGATCGTCGCCGTCGCCGTCGCCGGCCACGCCCGCGCCGGGCACCCCGGGCTCGTCACGGACCGCCGCCCAGGCCGCCTGCCATTAACCGGGCCGCACCGCCGGAGTCACCCGGCGGCGGCGGGCGGTTCCCCGCGGCGGGGCCAATACGGCCCGGTGTCCCGTTTTTGTCCGGGGCACCAGGCACGATGCGGTACAACAGGGAGCCATGGAGCACCTTCTCATCCATTCGGGCTACGCGGCCCTGGCCCTGCTCGGCTTCCTCGAGGCCTGCTGCGTGCCGATCCCGTCCGAGGTGACGTTCCTCTTCGGGGGCGTGCTCGCTTACCAGGGCCACCTCAACGTCGTCCTGGTCATCGTCGTGGGCACGCTGGCTGAGCTCTGCGGTTCCTTCGTTTCCTACTACGCCGGGCGGCTGGGCGGGCGCCGGCTGGTCGAGCGGGTCGGCCGGTATCTGCTGATCACCAAGTCCGACGTGGACCGGGTCGAGCGGTTCTTCACCGGACGCGGCGAGTGGGCCGTGGCGGTCGGCCGGACGATACCGCTGCTGCGCGCGTTCACCCCGCTGGTGGCCGGCTTCGTGGAGATCCCGCCGGTCAAGTTCGGCGCGATGAGCCTGATCGGCACCGCGGTGTACGCCACCACGCTCACGCTGATCGGGTACGCGGCCGGCGGCGCCTGGGACCAGGTCGAGCACTACGTGGCGGTCGGCGGCTACGCGGTGGCAGCGGTGCTGTGTGTCGGCTTCATCGCGTTCATCCTTTACCGGGTGCGCGAGATGCGGAAGGAACACGCCGAGGCGCAGCAGCACGAGCACGACGCGGGCACCCCGGTCGGCTGAGCGCCGCGCCGGGTTACCCGGTCAGCGACTGGTAGACCAGCTGGCGCAGCTGCGGGCGCAGCCCCCGGTAGGTGCTCGAGGGCAGCAGCTGGGTGAAGAACGACACGGTCAGCGCCTCGGCCGGGTCCACCCAGAACGCGGTGCTGGCCGCGCCGCCCCAGGAGTACTCGCCGGCTGAGCAGATGCCCAGGCTCGCGACCGGGTCGATGACCACGCCGAAGCCCAGGCCGAAGCCGGTGCCGCGGAACGGCGTCTCGGCGTACAGCGGACGGCCGAAGGTGGCCAGGTCGGCGCCGCCCGGCAGGTGGTTGCGGGTCATGTAGGCGACCGTGCGCGGGCCGAGCAGGCGGGCGCCGTCCAGTTCCCCGCCCGGGCTGCCCGGCCGGCCGAGAAGCATCTGGGTAAACCGGTGGTAGTCCGCGGCGGTGGAGACCAGGCCGCCGCCCCCGCCCAGCAGCTTCGGCGGGCGGCCGACGGCCACCCGGCCCATCTGCTCCATCCTGCCGATGTTCCCGCGGGGGCCGGCGCCGTACAGCGCGGCCAGCCGCGGCAGCGCGTCCTCGCTGACGCAGAACCCGGTCTCGGTCATGCCCAGCGGCGCGAAGATCCGGGTGGCGAAGAACTCGTCCAGGCTCTGCCCGGAGGCCACCTCGACGACCCGGCCCAGCACGTCGGTGGACACCGAGTAGTTCCACTCCGAGCCGGGCTGGAACAGCAGCGGGATCGACGCGTACTGGTCGCAGGCGGCGGCCAGGTCGGTGCCGGGCGGTGCGCCCCACTCGTACCCGGCGGCCCGGTACATGGCGTCCACCGGGTGGACCCGGTGGAACCCGTAGGTCAGCCCGGAGGTGTGGGTCAGCAGGTGCCAGATCCGGACCGGCTCGGTGAGGGGCTCGGTCACTGCGCGCTGGTCCGAGCCGCCGGTGTAGACGCGGGCGCTGCCGAACGACGGGATGAAGTTGCTGACCGGGTCGGCCAGCTCGAAGGCGCCCTCCTCGTAGAGCATCATCGCGGCGACCGAGGTGACCGGCTTGGTCATCGAGTAGATCCGCCACAGGGTGTCGGTCTCGGCGGGCAGGCCGGCCTCCATGTCCCGCTGGCCGTAGGCGGACACGTGCGCGAGGCGGCCGTTCCGGCTGACCGTGATGAGCCAGCCGGGCAGCCGGCCGTCGTCCACGTACCGCATGAAATGACGGTCCAGCCGGCCGAGCCGGGCCGGGTCGATCCCTACCTCTGCCGGGTCTACTTCAGCCTTCAGCACGGTCATCCGTTGCCGCCCTTTCACCGCTGCCGCTTCGGCCGTGCGCGCACGGCCCTGGCTGGCCGCCGGCCGCCGTGGCCCCGGCGCGCCCGCACGGGCCGCCCGGGTCCCGAACGGCATTCGGCACCAAGAGCGATTCTGCGATGCAGGGCGGCCCCCGTCTATCCCCGGGGTCCCGTTGATCCGGAGGTCCCGTCCCGGCCTCAGCCCGGCCGGCGCCGGGTCGCAGCTCCTCGTGGAGCACCGGCATTCCGGACGCAGAAACGTCCTTAGCGGGGTCTACGGTGCCGGTATGGCTAGCACTGACTACCCGTGGGAACCGCCCATGGCCGGCACCGAGGCCGAGCAGCTGACCGGGGCGCTGGACCGGTTGCGCACCACCTTCCGCTGGAAGGCCGATGACCTGGACGCCCCCGGGCTGCAGGCCCGGGTCGGTGCGTCCGCGCTGACCCTCGGCGGCCTGCTCAAGCACCTCGCCCTCAATGAGGACTACATGTCCGCCACCAAATTGGCCGGGGAGCCCCTGGGTGCGCCCTGGGATGCCCTCGGCTTTGACGGCAGCGACGATGAGTGGGAGTTCACCACCGCCGCGGACGATACGCCAGAGCAGCTCTACGCGCTGTGGGACGACGCCGTCGAGCGCTCCCGCGGCAGGCTCAGCGCGGCCCTGGCTGACGGCGGGCCCGGCCAGCTTGTCCATGCCTCCCGGTCCGACGGCGTCCAGGCCAGCCTCCGCCGGCTCGTGTGCGACCTGATCGAGGAATACGGCCGGCACACCGGGCACGCCGACCTGCTCAGGGAAGCGGTGGACGGACGGACCGGCGAGGACCCGCCGGCCGGATGGCGGCCCCGGGCCGGCCACTATCGCGTGCCTGGTCCCTAGGCCTGTGATTCAGCCTGCCGGGGGCTGGTGCGGCACGCCTGACGTGAATAGTGCACATAAATGGGCCGGTTGCGGACGTCCCGGAATGGCGCCTGCCAGTCAGGATTTGCCGGCCAGGTCCTGGTCGCCGTTAGCCGTGGCGGGGACTCCTAGCCGCCATGATCAGCGGCCGATGTAGCGTGCGCCAGCGTCAGTCCCCACGCTGCCACCGCGGCGACGATGATCCACCCGATCGTCTCCAGTGCGCCTATCACGAGATTGCCGCCCCTGCCTTTCACCGCGCCCGGCCGGTGCTTTCCCGGGAAATCCGGCCGGATCCCCCTGCCCGGGATTTGCCTTCGTAGTCAGTATCGCGGCACAATTCATTGAAATGCAGGATGCATTGCAGCTTGCAGAGAAACTGTCTGTGACAGGCTTCACTTGCTTAACGCCAGTCCCTATACTCCATTCCAGCAACAGGCCACTTGAGATCATTCACCGAGGGGAGCGGGCCGGTGCCCGAATACGGCAGCCCGGCTGTCCGGCGCCGCCGGCTGGCCGCCGAACTGCGGCGGCTGCGCGAGCGCGCGGGTTTCCGCGGTGAGCAGGTCGCCGAGCAGCTGGGCTGGTCGGCGTCTAAGGTCAGCCGGATCGAGCTGCACCGCACCGGCATCAAGCAGAGCGACCTGCGCCAGCTGCTCGACCTGTACGGGGTGCAGGACGAAAGGCACCGGGAGAGCCTGATCGCGCTGGCCGAGGAGTCCAGTAAGGCCAACCGGCTCGACCTGGCAACGGCCAGCCTGCCCGAGGAGTACGCGGCGTCAGTCATTGCCGAAGCCGAGGCGCAGTCGGTGTGGACGTGGGATCCGCTGATCGTGCCCGGCCTTTTGCAGACCGCCGATTACGCGCGGGCGGTGATGTCCGGCTGGCGCGAGATGTTCCCGGTGCCGCCGGGCGAGATCGAGCGCCGGGTGGAGGCCCGGCTGCTCCGCCAGCGCGTGCTGGCGCGCGAGCCGGTGTTCACCCTGGCCACCGTCATCGACGAGTCGGTGCTGGCCCGGGGCGTGGCCCCGGCGCCGGTCATGCGGGCCCAGCTGGCGCACCTGGTCCGCCAGGCGCAGCAGCCCAACATCACCGTGCGCGTGCTGGCGCTGACCGGCCAGCAGTCCGTGCTGACCGGAGCCTTCACATATATGAAATTCGCTCAGGTTCATCACGTGCCCATGCATGACATGGTGATAGTAGAGCACCTGACCGGAAGCGAACAGGTTGAGGACGAAAACGAGTCCTATCAGTACTTCACCGCATTCCGGGCCCTGACCGACCGGGCCCTGTCCGAGCGTGACTCGCTGCGGCTGATCAGGAAATACCAGGCCGAGAAATGGCCGGCCGAGGCCTCGTCGTGACCAGGTCATGACCTCGCCGTGACCGTCGGGCCCGGCCGCCGGGCCCGGGCCGCGCGCCGTTAGCGAGGGCAGCATATGCAATCGAATACCGCGCAATTGCGCGGGATTAGATTGCGCGCAGGCGCCGGATCAGGCTCTGCCATTCGGCGGCACGGAACCGCAGCACGGGAGCGTTCGCCCCGGCTTTGGAATCCCGCACCCCGACCAAGCCCGGCGCGAGCATGGCAACCTCGACGCAGTTGCCGTTGTAGGCGCTGTAGGAACTCTTGAACCAGTGGGCCCCGGCCACCTGCCCGGCGGCCTGTGCTGCGCCTGGCTGCGCATTCATCGTGAACATGACGGTCTGCTGTCTCCCATCCGGCATTGCCGCCGTCCCCGCAATTGCGGTCCACGGCAGCATGCGAAATCTGATAGATGAGGACGGGCAGTCCGGGTGCCCAGCCACCGGAGAGTGCCGCGCATCGCGGCAGCCCCCGTATTCCGACGATATTAGCATTAGCTGTTGCGCAGTGCGCTAACAAGCGGTATGGACCGCTCTGGAACCGGGACCCGGCCTGCCGGGCAGCCGGCAAGCCGCCCAGCGAGCGCAGGGCCGCGGCGCTGTTTTCCTGACGAGCGATGAGGCGCGACGAAGGAGCGCCGAGGGAGCGAGGAGGGAAGGCAGCGCTCATAGCGGCCCGGAGCTCGTCAGCTAGCACTGTCGGGGACGTAGTGGCGGCTGCCGTCGGCTGGGTCCAGCCAGACCCGCATGATGGCGCCGCTCGACGGGTCCCTGAACCGCTCGGCGGTGGGCACCCAGCCCGGGTCCGGGGCTGTGACCTGGGCGTGCCGCCGCCGGGACCGCCGCCCGCTGGCCGGCGCCTGGCCCGCCTGGCCGGTTCCCTGCGGGATCAGCGGCGGCAGGCCGGCCAGCGCGGCCGCCGCCGCTTCGGCGTGGTCCGCGGACAGCACGATGCCCAGCCGCCGGTCGAATTCGGCCTCGTCCAGGCGGCCGAGCGCGTAGTGCTCGCGCAGCACGATTGTCAGCCGGTCCCGCTCGGCGTCGCCGAACCCGGCGCCCGGCCCGGCGGGCGGCCCCGCGGCCACGGCTACCCGGCAGCCGGGCGGACCACCACGGAGGTGCCGTAGGCCACGATTTCGGTCAGCCCCTGGCCGATCTCCGAGGAGTCGAACCGCATCGCGACGACCGCGTTGCCGCCCATCAGCCGGGCGTTCTCGATCATGCGGTCCACCGCGTGCCGCCGGCTGTTCTTCGAGCAGCTCGGTGTACTGGGTGACCTCGCCCTGGCGCATCGCCTTGAAGCCGGCGCCGAGCGACTTCACCACGCCCATGCTGCGGACCACCAGGCCGAACGCAACCCCGAGGTCCTTCTCTACCGTCATGCCCGGCAGCGCAAAGCCGGTACTGACCGGGAAACCCGCCGATGAGGACTCCGTCATGGAAGGCATCCTACGGACCGCGGCCGGCGCCCGGCCCGGACTGGCGGCTGTTAGCCCGGGCGGGCAGCCCCTAGTGCGGCAGCCCGGCCAGGGTGAAGAACTCGGCGCGGGACCGGCCGTCGGCCCGCAGCGTGCCGAGCAGGGTCGAGGTCAGCGTGGTGGAGCCCACCGCCTGCACCCCGCGCAGCGTCATGCAGGTGTGCTCGGCCTCGATCACCACACCCACCCCGCGCGGCCGCAGCTGGGTGGTCAGCCAGTCGGCGATCTGCTTGGTCAGCCGCTCCTGGACCTGCGGCCGGCGGGCGAAGTGACCCACCACCCGGGCCAGCTTGGACAGCCCGAGGATGCGGTCGCCGGGCAGGTAGCCCACGTGCGCCACGCCGGTGAACGGCAGCAGGTGGTGCTCGCACACGCTGCGCACCGGGATCGCCCGGGCGAGCACCAGCTCGTCGTAGCCCTCGTCGTTGGGGAACGTGGTCAGGCTGAACGGGCTGGGCCGCAGCAGCTCCGCGTAGGCCCGCGCCATCCGCCGCGGGGTGTCACGCAGGCTCTCCGCGGTGGTGTCCATGCCGAGCGCGCGCAGGAAATCCCCGGCGGCCCGCTCGGCCGCGCCCACGTCGATCTCACTGCCGTCGTGCACCACCCGCAGGGCCCGCTCGGCCGGGCCGGGGCTGGCTGCGCCGCTTCCATCGACGCATAGCGGACGCTCCTTCGGTGACCCTGGGTTAGCAATGGAAAGCAAGACGCTGGGGGCCCTACTGGCGACCAGCCAGGCAAGCCCGGCCAGCGGGCCGGCTAGCTGGCCCGGCGGGACGGCGCGGGCCGGCCGGGGTCCGGCCGCGGTGGCCCGGCGGTCCCGTCCGCGGGCGGCGCGAAGCCCTCGGCCTGGGTGTCCTCGCCGGCGACCCGGACCCCGTACCGGTAGGCCAGCTTGCCGCCCAGGAAGCCGGACACGCCCAGCGCGGCGAAGGCCACCGCGGACAGCGCGAGCATGCCGGGCGGGACCGGGCCGCCGCTGGCGTAGCCCTCGTGCCGCCAGGCGAAGTTCACCGTGTACGTCGCGGTGACCACGAGGTTGAGCGACATGTGCCAGATCGCGGTGCGGAACGCCGGGGTGCCGGGCGCGATCGCGAGCAGGTCGAGGAAGCCCACCGCGGCCGCGGCCAGCGCGCCCACCACGCCGATGCCGATCAGCCACTCCGCGCCCTGGGCGAGGAACCCGGGGTGGGCCGCGAACTGGGAGGCTACGTCGAACACCAGGCTGGCCAGCCAGGACCCGATGGGCACGGTGACCAGCAGCGGGTGCAGCGGGTGCCCGTACGGGCCGGCCAGCAGGGGGCTGACCGGCTGCTTGGCCTGCCGCATGCCGGTGCTCACCGGACCTCTGCTCACCTGACCTCCAACCCTACATTTCACTAACAGATGTTGGACTTATTTCGCCGTCAAGTCAAGAGCACCTAACTGTGACGGGCTCGTCACTGCTGAACCCAAGCAGGTAGGCGATATGGTGAAGGGGTGGCGGGGACCAGACCAGAACCTCTGGACAGCGAGGCATCGATCACGGCGATCGCCGCGCTCGGCGACGAGCAGCGGCGGCGCCTGTTCAGCTATGTGCAGCGTGCGCACCGGCCGGTGAGCCGCGAGGAGGCCGCCGCCAGCGTGGGCATCTCCCGCAAGCTGGCCGCACACCATCTGGACAAGCTAGTCGCCGCGGGCCTGCTGGAGGCCAGGTTCGGCCCACTCGGCGGGATCAGGAAGGTCGGCCGGGCGCCCAAGCTCTACCTGCTGGCCGAGCCCGGCATCCAGATCAGCATCCCGGAGCGGCGGCACGAGGAGCTGGCCCGGATCCTGCTCGACGCTGTGCTCACCGAGGCCGACGGGGAAGACGCCCGGCAGGCCGCACTGCGGGTCGCCGCGGCGCGCGGCCGCCAGCTCGGCGCGGCGGAGCGCGACCGGCTGCGGCCCGGGCGGCTGGGCGCCGAGCGGGCCCTGACCATCACCGAGGCCGTTCTCGGCGCGCACGGCTTCGAGCCGGCCCGGCCCGCGGTTACCGAGATCGAGCTGCTCAACTGCCCGTTCCACCCGCTCGCCGCGGAAGCGCCGGAGCTGGTCTGCGGCATCAACCACGCGTTCCTCGGCGGCCTGCTCGACGGCCTGGGCACCGACACGGTCACCGCCGAACTGCAGCCCCAGCCCGGCCACTGCTGCGTCCGCCTCCGCGCCCGGCCTGCGCCAGCCCGCTCGCGTAGGGCCGCGGCGCTGTTTTCCTGACGAGCGATGAGGCGCGACGAAGGAGCGCCGAGGGAGCGAGGAGGGAAGGCAGCGCTCATAGCGGCCCGCGCGAGCCAGCACTGCCGGAGCAGGCCCCGCTGGAACCCCTCGGCGACTGCCGCCGCGCGGTCGCTGACCCCGAGTTTGGCGTAGATGTGCAGCAGGTGGGTCTTGACCGTGGCCTCGCTGATGAACAGCTTCGCCGCCGCCTCCCGGTTGGTGGCGCCGCGCGCGACCAGCTCGAGCACCTCGAACTCGCGCTGGCTGAGCGGCTCCTGGGCGGGCGCGCGGACCTGGCCGAGCAGCCGGGTGGCCACCGACGGCGACAGCGCGGCCTCGCCGCGGGCCGCGGCCCGCACGGCCCGCAGCAGGTCGCCCCGCGGCGAGTCCTTGAGCAGGTAGCCGGTCGCCCCGGCCTCCACCGCGCGGACCACGTCGCTGTCGGTGTCGTAGGTGGTCAGCACCAGGACCCGGGCTGCGACCTTCCGCCGGGCCAGCTCGGCGATCGCGGCCACCCCGTCCATCTCCGGCATCCGCAGGTCCATCAGGATCACGTCCGGCTCCAGGGCGCAGGCCAGGGTGACCGCCTGGGCCCCGTTCGCGGCTTCGCCGATGACCTCGAACCCGTCGTCGCCGCTGAACATGCCGGACAGCCCGTCCCTGACCACCGGGTGGTCGTCGACGATGAGAAGCCGGATCGGCGCCGCGCTCACCAGCCACCGTCCGTGGGCACGCTGGCCGAGATCGCGGTGCCGCCGCCGGGCGCGGACTCGACCTCCAGGGTCCCGGCCACGCCCTCGACCCGCTGCCGCATGGCCAGCAGGCCGTACCCGCTGCCGCCCGCCCGGGCGGGCACGGTGGCGCCGGCCGGCTGCGGGTCGAAGCCCACGCCGTCGTCGCGGATATCCAGGTTCACCTGATCCTCCATGTAGGACAGGGTCAGCCCGACCTTGCCCGCCCGGGCGTGCCGGGCCACGTTGACCAGCGCCTCCTGCGCGGCGCGCAGCAGGGTGATCTCGGCATCGGGCCGGATCCGCCGTGGCTGGCCGGTGGTCGTGACCGTAGCGGGCACCCCGTGGATCCGCGTCCACTTGCTGGCGACGTCGGCCAGCGCCTCGGGCAGCCGGGCCGACTCCAGCGGCTCGGGCTGCATGGCCCGGACCGACCGGCGGGCCTCGGTCAGGCTGTCCCTGGCCAGCTGGGTGGCCAGCTCGATGTGCCGGCGCCGCTCGTCCTGCGACTGCCCGTGCCGCTCGGCCGCCTGCAGCTGGGTGATGATCCCGGTCAGCCCCTGGGCCAGGGTGTCGTGGATCTCCCTGGCCATCCGCTGCCGCTCGTCCAGCACCCCGGCCTCCCGGGCCTGGGCCAGCAGCTGGTCGTGCAGGCCCTGGTTCTCCTCCAGTATCGACTCGAGCCGCCGGTTGGCCTCGCTCAGCTCCTCGACCATCTGCTTGCGCTGGTCGTTCTGCTGCGCGGAGACCCAGCCGAACCAGGTCAGCGCGCCGGCCACGCCCACGTTGATGCAGATGATGACCAGGTAGATAACGACCGCCCCGGCCGTCCAGTGCTTCGGCAGGCCGCCGTTCTGCGAGGTCGCGGTGATCAGCGCGATGAGCGCCACGCCGGCCGCCCGGGCCCGGCCGGTCGGCAGGTAGAACGCGTACAGGTAACCGGTGAAGGTGAAGAAGCCGTACCACGGCGCCCGCAGGACCAGCAGCGCCATCAGGATGGCCAGGACGATGAAGAAGACCGCCATCCGCCGCGGCCGCTGCCGCCAGGCCGGATGCAGGGTGAAGTTCCACAGCATCCACGCCCCGGCGGCCGCGGCCAGGCCCAGGTCGATCAGCAGGTCGCCGGCGGACTCGCCCCACTTGAGGACCACCGTCATGGAGGCGACGATCACCAGCATGACGTAGGGCAGCGCGGCCATGGCCGGCTGTTCCCACCGTTCCCATAGCTCCAGCTGGGCCGATGGCCGCCGGATCCTCATCTGCGTGGTCCTGGAACGGGAGTCATTCCCACCGGAACAATCTAGCCGCCGCCACCGATCCGGCCACGGCCCACGCGGCCAGGACGATGATCAGCAGCGGGTGCGGCCAGGCTCCTGACGTGGTCTCGCCGAGCGACTGCACGGCCGCGCCGAGCGGGGTGAAGTTGCTGATGTGCCGCAGCACCGAGGGCATCTCCGCGATCGGCAGCCACAGCCCGGCGAAGAACATCATCGGGAAGAACAGCAGCGCGCCGGCCGCGTTGGCGGCCCGCCCGCTGACCGCGACCGCGGCCACGAACAGGCCGAGCGAGAACAGCGCGATCGCGGCCAGCAGCACGGTCCCGGCGAAGCCCAGGACCTGCCGCGGCAGCGGCACGTGGTAGGCGATCCTGGCCACCGCGATGATCAGCACCAGGGTCACCACGGCGACCGCCAGCTGAATGGCCAGCTGCGCGGCCAGCACGCGGACCGCACCCACCGGCGTGGTGGACAGCCGCCGCAGGATGCCCTTCTCCCGGTAGCCGGCCAGCACCGGCGGCAGCGCGTTCAGCGCCAGCATGGCCAGCACGAACGCGATCAGGATCGGCACGTAGGCGTCCAGGGTCGTGAGCCCGCCGAGCTGCTTCGACGGCTCCTTGAAGGCCGGGATGCTGCCGAAGATGATCAGCAGCAGCAGCGGGAAGCCGACCCCCCAGACCAGCCCGACCCGCTCGCGGACGAACAGCTTCGCCTCGGTGGCGGTCAGCCGCACCAGCGCCGACCGCGAGGCGGTGGCCCGGGGCGCGGCGGTTCCGGTGACCGTCGTGACAGACATCGGTGTTCTCCCTCGCTCTGTGATGGATAGTCAGGAGCGGGACGCCGCGGGCTGCTCCCGGCCGTTCCCGTGCTGGGCGGTGAGGGCGACAAACGCGTCCTCCAGGCTTGTCTGCTCGACCCGCAGCTGCCGGGCGATGATCCCGCGGCGGGCGAGCAGCGAGATGACCGCGCCGAGCACGTCGCCGCGGCCGGTGACCTCGAGCTGGTCGCCGTGCCAGAACAGGCCGGTGACCTCGGGCAGCGCGAGCAGCACCGCCTCGTCCACCTCGGCCGACGGGCGGAACCTGATCACCTGGTCCTCGCCCGCGCGGGCGGCCAGGTCGGCCGGGCTGCCGGTGGCGATCACGCGGCCGGCGTCGATGACCGCGACCCGGTCGCACAGCCGCTCGGCTTCCTCCATGAAGTGGGTGACCAGGACCACGGTGACCCCGCGGTCCCTGATCCCGGAGATCAGCGCCCAGGTGTCCCGCCGGGCCTGCGGGTCCAGGCCGGTGGTGAGCTCGTCGAGCACGGCGATGCGCGGGTTGCCGACCAGCGCGAGCGCGATCGACAGCCGCTGCCGCTGGCCGCCGGACAGCTTGCCGAACCTGGTGTTCTGCTTGCCCGCCAGCCCGAGCCCGTCCAGCAGCTCCGGCCACGGGGCCGGGTCCCGGTAGAACGAGCTGTACAGCTCGAGCGCCTCGCCGACCCGCAGCCGGTCCGGCAGCTGGCTCTCCTGCAGCTGCACGCCGAGCACCTGGCGCAGCTGGGCGCGGTCCCGGCGCGGGTCGAGCCCGAGCACGCTGATCGACCCGGCGCCGGGGACCCGGAGCCCGGCCACGCACTCGACCGTGGTGGTCTTCCCGGCCCCGTTCGGGCCGAGGATCCCGAAGATCTCCCCGGCCTCGACGGTGAACGAAACGTCGTCGACCGCCACCGTCGGGCCGTACTCCTTATGCAGGTCCCGCACCTCGATGACCGTTGCCATGCCGCTGCCTCCGCTGGGTTCTGATGACCGTTCCAGCGTGGCCGCCGGCGTCCCCTCAGCACATCGCCCAGCTGGCCCTTCCGGCTCTGGCCGCGGGCTGATCCGCAAACCCACCGGATGGCGCGCGATATCAGCCGATCGGTGGATGCCGGGTAACCTCCCTGGTCATCAGCCTCTCTATTTCGTTCTCTGACCTGGACGTCACATCCCTGGCGTCCTACCTGGTCGCGTTCGTGCTGCCGGCCCTCGACGCGCTGCTGCCGGTCGTGCCGGCCGAGACCGCGATCATCACGCTCGGCGTGGCCACCGCGGGCAGCACGGACCCGCGGATCGGCGTGCTGGTCGTGCTGGCCGCGGCCGGCGCGTGGTGCGGCGACAACTTCAACTACCTGCTCGGCCGCTGGTTCGGCCCGTGGGTGACACGCCGGTTCCTGTCCGGCGAGCGCGGCACCCGGCAGCGGGCCTGGGCCGAGCGGTCGCTGGATCACTACGGCTGGCGGCTGATCATCGCCTGCCGGTTCATCCCCGGCGGGCGCACCGCGGTGACGCTGACCTGCGGGCTGATCGGCTACAACCGCCGGTCGTTCATGCTCGCCACCGCGGTGGCCGCGATGTTCTGGGCCTGCTACGCGTTCTTCATCGGCCGCCTGGGCGGCCACGTCTTCGAGAGCAAGCCGTGGGCCGGCCTGCTGCTCGCCCTCGGCGTGGTGCTGGCGGTCAGCGCCCTGGTGGAGGTGATCCGGCGGCTGCGGGGCCGGCGGAATCAGTCGCAGTCCTCTCCGCAGTCCCCGCAGCAGGGCCAGCCAGACCCATCGCGGAAAGAATGAACGCCTGCACCTCGGCCTCGTAGGCCAGCTGGGCGAACCGCCCGGACGGACCGGTGTGCGCGCCCGCGCCGAGCTCGGCCCGGAACAGCAGCCGCGGCCCGTCGGTGCCCGGGCCGGTGTCCCGCAGCCGGGCCACCCACTTGGCGGGCTCGTGGATCAGCACCCGCGGGTCGTGCACCGTGCCGGTGACCAGCAGCGCGGGCCGCGGGCCCGACGGCGGGTTGTCGTACGGCGAGTAGGACCGCAGGACGGCGAAGTCGCCGGGGTCACGCGGGTCGCCCCATTCGTCCCACTCGTTGATGGTCAGCGGGATGGACGGGTCCAGCATCGTGGTCACGCAGTCCACGAACGGCACCTCGGCGACGACCGCCCGCCACCGCTGCGGGGCCCGGGAGAACACCGCACCCTGCAGCAGCCCGCCGGCGGACAGCCCCCGGGACACGATGCGACGGCCGTCCACCACGGCCGCGCGGCCGTCCGGCCCGTCCCCCGCCAGGCCGTCCGCCACCTCGATGAAGTCGCTGAACGTGGTCGGCTTGGCCCGCAGCCGGCCCTGCTGCCACCAGCGGCGCCCGCCCTCGCCGCCGCCGCGGATGTGCGCGATCGCGTAGACCACGCCGCGGTCGAGGAGCGCGGGCAGGCTCGCGCTGAACTCCGGGTCGCTGCACGCCTCGTACGCGCCGTAGCCGTACAGCAGGCACGGCGCGGTCCCGTCCAGCGGGGTGCCGTCCCGGTAGGCCAGCGTGACCGGGATCGCGGTGCCGTCGCCGGCCCGGGCCGCGGTCCGCTCGGTGCGGTACGCGCCCGGGTCGTAGCCGGGCACCTCGGCCCGCTTGAGCAGCCGCCGCTGCCCGCTGGCCAGATCCAGCTCAGACCAGGCCAGCGGCTCGGTCAGCGATTCCTCCGCGATGATCACCGACCCGCGGCGGTAGTCCTCGGCGTGCCCGACCCGGATATCCCCGGCCGGGAACTGCGGCGCGACCTCCCGCACGGCGCCGCCGCCGGTGTCCGTGATAGCCAGCATCGGCCCGCCGTCACGGCGCAGCGTCAGCAGCAGGTGGCCGTCGAACACGTCGCAGCCCAGCAGCCGGGTGCCGGCCCGGGCCGGGGCGACGGCGGGGCAGTCCACCGGCTGCCAGCTGACCCGGCCCGGCGCCCGCACCGGCGCGCGCATCAGCCGGAACTCGGCCTCGCCGTCGTCGGTGACCAGGTACAGCTCGCCGCCGCGGCGGCCGGCCAGGTGATCGGCGCGGTACTCCACGCCGCGCCGCCGCGGCTCGACCAGCACCGGGTCGCGGCCCGGCCGGTCCAGCGGGATCAGCGTGACCTCGGTGGTGTCCCGCGACTGGGCCGTGACCAGGGCCAGCTCACCGCTGCGGGAGGCGCGCAGCTCCAGCTCGAACCGGGCGTCCGGCTCGGCCATGACCAGCACGTCGTCGCTGGCCGGGGTGCCGGCCGTGTGCTGCCACACCTGCCACGGCCGGTGCAGCTCGTCCGGCACCAGGTACAGCAGCCAGTCCGAGCCGGCTCCCCAGGCCAGGCCCGGGCAGGTGCGCTCGATGGCCTCCGGCAGGTCCGCGCCGGTGGCCGTGTCCCGCACCCGCAGCCGGTAGTTCTCCGCCCCGGTGGTGTCCGCCGACCAGGCCAGCAGCCGGCCGTCCGGGCTGACCACCCGGTCGCCGATGTCCGCGAACCCGGTCGCCGCGGCGACCTGCTCGGCGTCCAGCAGCACCTGGTCCGCCTCCCCCGCGCGCACCCGGATGAGCTGCGGGTTCTCTGCCCCTGCGGGCATATGGATGCGATACGGTCCGCCGGCCGCGGGCCACTCGACCGAGTCGGCCGACGCCGGTGTACGGGCGGCAGCCTCGCGCTCCAGGTCCGCCGCCAGCCCGGACCACCGGGCCGCGTGCGCGTCGTACCAGGCCCGCTCCGCGGCCAGGTAACCGCGCAGGTCAGGATCGTCCGGGTCGCGCATCCAGGCGTAGTCGTCGGTGTCGGTGACGCCGTGCCGGTCCCGGCGGACCGGGCGGCGCGGCGCCCGCGGCAGGACTGGCGAAGGCGACGGCACAAGATCATCCTCAGCGGCCATACCAGGACCATAACGGCGCCGGGGCCAGCCGGGATATCAGGTTTCCGGTCGGCCACGACTGCATCACGCACATAGACCTAACCGGGTGGATAGAGCTATAAATACGTGCACAGGCGGACGGTACGGGCTGTCATTTTTACTGTCCACGGGCCTGAACCCCAGGGGAGGCCAGCGTGCGCGCAACCGATGCTCCGGCCCGGCGGATGCGAAGCCGGATCATGGCGGGCGTGGCCGTAGCCGGCCTCGTGCTGATGGCGGCCGGCCCGGCCGCGGCGGACAACACACCCTCACCGTCGGCCAGCAAGTCCGGCTCGCCGCCGGTGCAGAAGCACGGGTCCTCGACGTTCGTGGTCGGCAACACCGAGTCGGTCGACACGCTGAACCCGTACGTCGGCTTCACCCAGCAGGACTTCGAGGTCTACGGGATGGTCTACGACCAGCTGATGGACTACGGCCAGCTGGACTACAAGCCGTCACCGCGGCTGGCGACCTCCTGGTCGCACAGCCCGGACGGGCTGACCTGGACGTACAACATCCGGCACGGGGTGAAGTGGTCCGACGGCGTGCCGCTGACCGCCGCCGACGTGGCCTACACGTTCAACCGCGACATCCACGGCCAGGCCGAGCGCGCCGACACCCTCAGCTATATCCAGAACATCACCAGCGTGAAGGCCACCGGCAAGTACACGGTGGTGATGAAGGTCAGCAAGCCAACCCCGGGGATGGACCTGCTGATCGTGTCGATCCTGCCCGAGCACATCTGGAAGAACGTGCCGGAGAGCAAGGTCACCACGTTCGCCAACAGCAACCCGGTTGGCTCGGGCCCGTTCATCGTGACCAAGTACCAGGAAGGGCAGTACGTCGACCTCAAGGCCAACCCCAACTACTGGGGCGGCAAGCCGGGCGTCGCCCAGGTGATCTTCCAGGCCTTCGCGAACCCGAGCGCTGAGGCGTTCGCCCTGCGCAACGGCAGCATCGACTTCGCCGAGAACCTGCCCACGCTGCTGTACAAGTCGCTGAAGGGCGCGCCCGGGGTCACTCAGAACAACGCCCTGGCCGGCAACTTCGACGAGCTGGCCTTCAACAACGGCGCGGCCACCGTGTCCGGCCACCCGATCGGGAACGGCAACCCGGCCCTGAAGGACATCAACGTCCGGCACGCGATCAGCTACTCGCTGAACCAGCCGCTGCTGGTCAAACGCGTGCTGCTGGGCTACGGCTCGCCGGGGACGTCCGTCATCCCGCCGATCTACAAGCAGTACCACTACGACCCCGGCGCCACCGCCTTCACCTACGATCCGGCTAAGGCCAAGCAGATCCTGGACGCCGACGGCTGGAAAGTGGGCCCCGGCGGGGTCCGGGTCAAGGACGGCAAGCAGCTGTCCCTGCGGCTGTTCATCCGCTCCTCGTCGCCCACCGAGACCCAGGCCGCGCCGTACCTGAAGAGCTGGCTGGAGGCCATCGGCATCAAGGTCAATACCAGCTTCATGAACGACAACCAGCTCACCCAGGTCATCGGCGACGGTGACTACGACATGTTCGTCTGGGGCTGGGGGGTCGAGCCCAACCCGGACTTCCAGCTGTCGGTGTTCACCTGCGGGCAGCGGTCCATCGGCTCCAACGGCAAGTACACGCCGGGCTGGTCGGACAGCTTCTACTGCAACAAGGGGTACGACCAGATGTACTCCGAGCAGAAGAGCCTGGACGGCGCGGCCCGGGCCAAGGTCGTGCAGCAGATGGAGAAGCAGCTGTACACCGACGACCCGTACGCGCTGCTGTACTACTACAACGACACCCAGGCCTACCGCAGCGACAAGTTCACCGGGTTCGCGCCGCAGCCCAACGTTCCTGGCGGCCTGCTGCTGTACCAGGAGACGTCTTACTGGAGCTACCGGTGCATCCGGCCGGTCGGCACCAGCCCGTCGCTCACCAGCCACAACGTCGGCTGCCAGCACATCACCGGGCTGACCGCCGCCCCGGCGGTCTCGTCGTCCGGCGACGGCGGGTCCGGCACCAGCGGGATCCTGATCGGCGCGCTGATCGCGGCCGTGGTGCTGCTCGGCGGCGGCTGGCTGATCTCGTCCCGGCGCCGCAAGGTCGCAGCCGCGGATGACCGGGAGTAGCGGCCGGTGCTGACGCCGATGAGGAGCGGCGCCCGGTGACGGCGCTGCAGGCCGGGGCCGGCCGTGCCGCGGAGGAGCGGTTCGAGAGGGCCGACTCCAGGCCAACCGGTCTGCTGCGCAGCCTGGCGGTGAAGGTCGGCAGCGCGCTGATCACTCTGCTGTTCGTGCTGGTCTTCAACTTCTTCCTGTTCCGGGTCCTGCCCGCCAACCCGGCTAAGAACCTGACCAGGAGCAACGCGCTGACCGCGGCCCAGCTGGCGGAGGTCAACAAGACCTTCGGGCTGGGCCGGCCGCTGCCCGCGCAGTTCTGGAACTACGTGGTGCAGACTCTGCACGGGAACCTCGGCCGGTCGTTCCTGAACCAGGAACCGGTCTCCACGCTGATCGGCTCCCGGCTGTGGCCGACGATCCTGCTGGTCGGCACCTCCACCGTGCTGTCCACGATCATCGGCGTGTGGATCGGCATCCGCGGCGCCTGGCACCGCGGCAGCCCGTTCGACCGGGTGTCCACCGCGGTCTGCAACACGCTGTACGCCATGCCGGACTTCTGGCTCGGCATGGTGCTGCTGATCGCGTTCGCGTCGAAGATCGCGATCTTTCCGACGGCGGGCATGCACAATCCGGACGGGGGCGGGGCCGGCCTGGCCGGCACGGGTGACCTGCTCTGGCACCTGGCCCTGCCCTGCCTCGTGCTGACGCTGGTCTACCTGGCCGAGTACTCGCTGATCATGCGCTCCTCGCTGCTCGACGAGCTGAACGCGGACTACCTCACCACGGCCCGGGCCAAGGGGCTGCGCGACATCATGGTGCGGCGAAAGCACGCGGTGCCCAACGCGCTGCTGCCGTCGATCACGCTGATCATGCTGAACCTCGGCTTCGTGATCTCCGGCGCGATCACCACCGAGGTCGTGTTCTCCTGGCCGGGCCTGGGCCAGCTGTCCTACATCGCGCTGAACGCGCCGGACTACCCGGTGCTGGAGGGCGCGTTCCTGCTGTTCTCCGCCGCGGTGATCATCGCGAACCTGATCGCGGACGTGCTGCTGACCGTGTTCGACCCGCGGGTGCGTGTCGCATGACCGCCCCGCCCGCCACTGCCCCGGCGCCCGCGCCGCCCTCGGCCCGGCAGCTCTCCTGGGCCCGGCGCCGCCGGGCGCTGGCCGCGTTCTGGCGCGAGTACCGCAAGGACCGCAGCGGCGTGGCCGGGCTCATCTTCCTGACCGTTCTGGTGATCCTCGCGCTGGCCGCCCCGCTGCTGGCCAGCTCCCGCGGGCTCAGCGCGGCGCTGTCCACGAACCCGGCCAACGCGGGCCCGGGCTGGCACTACCCGCTGGGCACCGACGCCGACGGCCGGTCGGTGCTGACCGAGCTGATCTGGGGCGCCCGGATCTCGCTGCTGATCGGCTTCACCGCCACGCTGCTCTGCATGGTGATCGGCGCGGTCGTCGGCATCGTGGCCGGCCACTACGGCAAGGTCACCGACAATCTGCTGATGCGGGTCACCGACTGGTTCCTGGTCGTGCCGTTCCTGCCGCTGGCGATCGTGCTGGCCAAGACCCTCGGCCCGTCGCTCGGGGTGATCATCTTCGTGATCGGGATCACCTCGTGGCCCGGCACCGCGCGGATCATCCGGGCCCAGGCGATGGCCGTGGAGACCCGCCCGTACCTGGAGCGGTCCCGGGCACTGGGCGCCGGGCACACGCATCAGATGATCAGGCACGTGCTGCCCAACGTGATGCCGCTGCTGCTGGCCAACACGATCCTCACCGTGGCCGGCACGATCCTGGCCGAGACCACGCTGTCCTTCCTGGGCCTGGGCGACCCGCTCCGGCCGTCCTGGGGGGAGATGCTCAACCAGGCGTTCTTCACCGGCGGCGGCTCGGCTGGCAACCAGATATGGCTGATCGCGCCCGGCATCGCGATCATCCTGGTGGTGCTGTCCTTCACGATGGTCGGCCACGCGCTGGAGTCCGCGCTCGACCCCAAGCTGCGGGAGCGCCGGTGAGCCTGCTCGAGCTGCGCGACCTGGCCGTCACCTACCGGACCGCGGACGGCCGGGTACCCGCGGTGCGCGGGGTCAGCCTGCGCCTGGACGAGGGCCAGACGCTCGGCATCGCCGGCGAGTCCGGCTGCGGCAAGTCCACCCTGGCCGCGGCCGTGCTGCGGCTGCTGCCCCGGACCGCGAAGGTCACCGGCGAGGTGCTGTTCCAGGACGAGGACGTCCTGACCATGCGCTGGGGCCAGCTCCGCGCGGTCCGCTGGGCGGGCGCGTCGATCGTGTTCCAGGGTGCGATGCACTCGCTGAACCCGGTGCAGAAGATCGGCAAGCAGATCGCCGAGCCGATCCTGCTGCACGAGCCCAAGGTCACCCCGGCCGCCGCCGCCAAGCGGGTGGCCAGCCTGCTGGAGCAGGTTGGCCTGCCGGCCTGGCGGGCCAACGGCTACCCGCACGAGCTGTCCGGCGGGCAGAAGCAGCGCATCATGATCGCCATGGCGCTGGCCTGCTCGCCGAACCTGATCGTGGCCGACGAGCCGACCACCGCGCTGGACGTGATGATCCAGGCCCAGGTGCTGCGGCTGATCACCGGCCTGGTCGCGGAGCGCGGCATCAGCATGATCATGATCAGCCACGACCTGTCCGTGCTGTCGGTGACCTGCCAACGGCTGGCGGTGATGTACGCGGGCCGGGTGGTCGAGGAGGGCCCCGCGCACGAGGTGTTCACCGGCGCGCAGCACCCGTACGCCCAGGCGCTGGCCTTCGCCTTCCCGGTGATCGGCGACGAGCGGTCCCGGCTCCGGCCGCGCGGGCTCGGCGGCGACCCGCCGGACCCGGCCGACCTGCCGTCCGGCTGCTCGTTCCACCCGCGCTGCCCGGTCGCCGAGCCGGAGTGCACGTCGGTGGAGACCGCCCTGTGGCCGGCCGGGCCGGCCCGGGTGGCCGCCTGCATCCGGGTCCGCCCGGATCACGCCGCCGCCAGCGCCGCTCCGGTAGCACCAGGGAGGAGGCCGGATGACCGCGCCGGTGAAGCCCGCCGGTCCCGGTCCCGGGACGGCCGGCCCGGGGACCGCGATGCTGTCCGCGGACGGGGTGGCGGTCCGGTTCGCGGGGCGGGGCCGCCGCCCGGCCGCCCGCGCGGTGGACGGGGTCAACCTGGACATCGCCGCCGGGGAGATCGTCGCGCTGGTCGGCGAGTCCGGCTGCGGCAAGACCACGCTGGCCCGGACCCTGCTCGGCCTGGAGCAGCCGACCGCGGGCCAGGTCCGGTTCGCGGGCGAGCCGCTGTCCTACCGGACCGGCGCGCTGAAGGCCTACCGCCGGGCCGTGCAGCTGATCCTGCAGGACCCGACCGGGTCGCTGAACCCGCGGCACACGGTGTACGAGGCGGTCGCCGAGGGCGTCAGGATCCACCGGCTGGGCGACGAGGAGCGCCGGGTCGCGGACGCGCTGGCCCGCTGCGGGCTGCGCCCGCCGGAGCGGTTCTTCCAGCGCTATCCGCACGAGCTGTCCGGCGGCCAGCGGCAGCGGGTGGTGATCGCCGGCGCGCTGGTCCTCGAGCCGCAGGTGCTGATCGCCGACGAGCCGGTGGCCTCGCTGGACGCGTCGGTGCGCGGCGAGATCCTGTCCCTGCTGCTCCGGCTCCGCGACGACCTGGGCCTGGCCGCCCTGGTGGTGACCCACGACCTGGGCCTGGCCTGGAACATCGCGGACCGGCTGGCGGTCATGTACCTGGGCCGGATCGTGGAGGTCGGCACGCCCGAGCAGGTCTTCGCCAGCCCGCGGCACCCGTACACGCGGGCGCTGATGTCGGTCCTGCCCGAGTCCCCCGGCGAGCCGGTGGTCCTGACCGGCGAGCCGCCGGACGCGACCCGGATCCCGGCCGGCTGCCGGTTCCACCCGCGCTGCCCCGAGCTGGCCAGCGGCGCCGCCGCCGCGGCGGGAGTCGACAGCCAGTGCCGCGGGGTGGCCCTGCCGGTGCTCCCCGCCGCCGCTCCCGGCGGCCGCAGCATGGCCGTCTGCCATCTGGCTGACGTGACGCCGGAGCCCGATGACGCGCCGTGAGTCAGCGACCCGCCTGGAGGAGCGCGCGGACGTCCTCGGCCGGGAGGCCGTAGCTGGTGTTCCCGTTCCGCCCGGTCACGGTCGGCGCCGCCAGCAGGCAGTTGAGCACGGCTTCCTCGGTGGCGTCGACGGCGGCGTCGAAGAACGGGTTCAGGGCCCGGCCGGTGATCGCGGGCCCGGGGGCCGGCGGGCCGCCGCGCGCCGCGCGCAGCCCGGTGGCCAGGCCCAGGAAGATCTCGCCGCTGCCGTGGTGCGCGGACGACCCGGTCCGGGCCAGGCCCAGCCCGGCCCGCCGGGCCAGCCGGACGCAGGCCGCGGAGTCCAGCGGCGCGTCGGTGAGCAGTACGACGATGCACGAGCCCGCCGGGGCGGCCGGGCCGGACTCACCCGGCGGGGCGGGCAGCAGCCGCCCGGCGGGCAGGCCGCCGATGGTCAGCCGCTCCCGCTCGCCGAAGTTCGCCAGCACGAGCGCGCCGACGGTGTGCCCGGACGGCACGACCCGGGACGCCGTGCCGATGCCGCCCTTGTAGCCCAGGCAGCTCATCCCGGTGCCCGCGCCGACCGCGCCCTCGGCCGGGGCCTGGCTGCCGCCCGCCGAGGCCCTGGCCATGTCCAGCGCGGTCCTGACGTCGTCCGCGCTGACCTGCATGCGGCGCGGGTCGGACAGGAAGCTGTCGTCGCACTCGGCCACGATCGGGATGATCACGTCGTCGGCGATGCCCTCGTCCTCGGCCAGCATCAGCTCGCAGGCCGCGTCGTAGACCCGGCCCACCTGCATCGTCGAGGTGAGGAACACCGGCGTCTCGGCCAGCCCCCACTCCGCCGCGGACAGGAACCCGGTGCACTCGCCGGACCCGTTGAGCACCGCGCCGCCGGCCGGCACCGGGCTGCGGAACAGGTTGCCGCCCGGGTCGAGCACGGTCACCCCGGTCCGCGCCACGCCCCGGCCCTCCGGCGGGCCCGGCTCGTCCCGCCACACGGTGGCGTGCCCCACCCCCGCGCCCGGCACGTCGATGATGGACCCCGTCGGCCCGGCCGGCAGGTCCCCGATCTTCAGCCCAAGCTCTGCGGTCCGCGTCATCCCATGATCATCCCGCATCCGGCGATCTTTCCATGACCCGGCCGCGGCCCTCAGGGACCGGGCTCAACGACCTCCTCGTGGTCTGGGACGAGGCGTGCCTGCGCCATGACCCGGGCGGGGAGGTGTGGCTGGGGCAGCGGGACACCGGGACCGAGGTGGCCGAGCGGGCCCGGGTGCTGCTGGCCGCGGTCCGGGCGGAGGGCGCCCGGGTGGTCAGCGCCGAGCCGCACGGCGACGAGGTGCTGACCGCGGTGCACTCGCCCGAACTGGTCGGCCACCTGCGCACGGTGTGGGCCGACTGGGTGGCCGGCGGGTACGTGGCCGAGTACGGCCGGGACCGGGTGGTGCCGTACGTGTTCCCCACCGCCGGCCTGCTGGCCGGGCTGCCGGAGCGGTCGCCCGCGGCGCTGCACGGGCGGCTCGGGAAGTTCTGCTACGACACGATGACGCTGGTCGGCCCGGGCAGCTGGGAGGCCATCCGGGGCGCGGTGGACGCCGCGCAGACCGCGGCCGGGCTGGTGTCCGGCGGCGCGCCGGCCGCGTACGCGATCTGCCGGCCGCCCGGCCATCACGCCGGGCCGGCCGCCTACGGCGGCTCCTGCTACCTCAACAACGCGGCGGTCGCCGCGGAGGCCCTCTCCCGGGCCGGGGCCGGCCGGGTCGCGATCATCGACATCGACGCCCACCACGGCAACGGCACCCAGGCGATCTTCTACGGCCGCGGCGACGTGTACTACGGCAGCCTGCACGTGGACCCGGGCGCGGGCTGGTTCCCGCATTACGCCGGGTACGCCGCCGAGCGCGGCGAAGGCGCCGGGGCGGGCGCCAACCGGAACGTCCCGCTCGCCCCGGGCACCGGCGACGACGGCTGGCTGGCCGCGCTCGACGTGCTGTGCGCGGACGCCGCCGGTCACCGCCCCGGCGCCGTCGTGGTCTCGCTGGGCGTGGACGCCGCGGATCCTGACCCGGAGAGCCCGCTGCGGGTCACCGCGGCCGGTTACCACGAGGCCGGCCGCCGCCTGCGCCGCCTCGGCCCGCTGGTCCTGATCCAGGAGGGCGGCTACGACCTGCCCTCCCTCGGCGACTTCGCCGTAGCGGCCCTCCGCGGCGCCGCCGGCGCCTCAGACCAGGCGGGCTAGGCGGCGGAGCGAGGACTGCAGGAACCAGCGGCCGACGGGGATCAGCAGGCGCTCGCCGAGCGGGCCGGCCAGCGGGGCGGGCACGGGCATCCGCTCGGTCCAGCGGAATTCCGCGCCATTCTCCTGGCCCTTTCCGGCCCCATTCCCGGCCGGGATGACCTCGAAGATGCCAATGCCGCGGATCACCCGGCCGGTGTGCCTGACCACGGCGCGGCGCGGCGGATCCCACTCGGTAATCTCCATCGTGTCGGTGAAGCCCGCCGGGCCGATGCCGGTCCTCGCTACCACCGCCGCCCCGGCTGCGGCACCGCCGCGGGCCCTGGTCGCCCAGATCCACTCGTGCTGCCGGGACCAGTCCAGCGCGACCTGCCAGACCCGCGCGGGCGGCTCAGCCAGCGTAACCCGGGCGGTGATCACAAGTTCCTCGGCCACGTGCCGGTCCTGCCCACCTCAGCCTTCACATACACAACGTGCACACGCCACGGTCACCTACGTGATCTTCAGGCGCGAATCGTGTGTTATCGCTACCATTGCCGCGAAACGTAATAGCAGCGGGACTCCCCTGTGCCGCACGCAGCTGGCCTGCGGGCGCGAAATGCGCCCGAGGACGGACCATAGGATTGTCGCGCGGACAACGGCGATTGAGGTGGTCGGATGCCAGGCCGGCACTCCCAGCGGCGCGGTCGGCGCCGTAGCTGGGGGCGGGTCAGCTGGGTGCTCCCGCTGGCCGCGGCACTGGTCGCGGGTGGTTTCGTGGTCAGCAGGAACTCGGGCGGGCCGCCGGTGCCGTCCGCCGGGAGGTCCGCGCCGCCCGGGCCGTGCCCCGCAGCCCAGGACTCCGTGACCATCGCCGCCAACTGCACCCGCACCAGCGGGCACGGCGCACGCGGCGGCACCGGCGTCCCGAAGAGCAACGGCGCCTCGCGCACCGGGCAGGGTTCCGGGCCGGGCAGCCAGCACCGGGCCGGTGGCCCGCACCCAGCGCAGTCGCCGCCCGCGAGCCCGCCGGCGGGCAGCCCGCCGACCGGGAGCCCGCCGCCCGGCATGCTGCAGCAGAACTCGGCCGCGGCCCAGGTGCTGGGGCTGATCAACCAGACCAGGGCGCAGGAAGGCCTGCCGCCCTACGAGGTCGACCCGGACCTGATGGCCAGCGCGCTGGGCCATGACCTGCGGATGGAGGACGGCTGCGGGCTGTCGCACCAGTGCCCGCACGAGCCGGACCTGGGCGCGCGGGAGACCGCCGCGGGTGTGCACTGGACCTCGGCCGGGGAGAACATCGCCAACGGCCGCTTTGCCACGTCCAGCTCGGAGATCACCGCGATCGCCCTGAGCCTCACCCGCCGGATGCTGAACGAGAGCCCGCCCAGCGACGGGCACCGGAAGAACATGCTCAGCCACTCGTTCACGTCCATCGGCATCGCGGTGATCGTCGATGACGCCGGGACGGTCTGGATGACCCAGGACTTCACCAACTAGCGGTGCCAGAGCCGGCCGCAGATCTGCCGGACCCGGCGCTGGTCGTCCTGATCGGGGCGGCCGGGTCGGGGAAATCCACCTGGGCAACGGCCCGCTACCGGCCCGCCGAGATCGTCTCCGCGGACCAGCTGCGCGGCGTCGTCGGCAGCGGTGAGCATGACCTGGCCGCCTCCACGGACGCGTTCCGTCTGCTCGACCAGATCGTCGCGGCCCGGCTGGGCCGCGGCCTGACCACCGTGGTGGACACTCTCGGGCTGGATCCGGCCCGCCGCCGGGCGCAGCGGGAACTGGCCCGACGCGTGGGCCTGCCCGCGGTCGCGGTGCTGCTGGAGACCAGCCCGGCGGAGTGCCGGGCCCGCAACCGGGCGCGGGACCGGCCGGTGCCCGCCACCGTCCTGGACGGCCAGCTGCGGCGGATGGCCGCGGTACCGGCCGAGGTCGCCGCCGAGGGCTGGGACGTGGTCCTGGCCGGCCCCGCCCCGGGCGCCGCCCAGCCGGGCCTCGCCGCCGCGGCCGCGCCCGCCGCCGCTGCCGCACCCGGCCCCGCCGCACCGGGGGACGCCGGCCCGCTCCGCCCGGAGCCGGGCCGGCTCGGCTTCGTCCTGCAGATCTCCCGGTTCCCGTGGGGCGGCGACCCGGCGGCCTGGCTGGCCGCGGTGACCAGGGCCGCGGCCGAGGCCGGCTTCGAGGGCGTCGCGCTGATGGACCACCTGATCCAGATCCCGCAGGTGGACCGGGCCTGGGAGCCGATCCCCGAGCCGTTCGTCACCCTCGGCCTGCTGGCCGGCCTGGGCACCGGCCTGCGGCTGGGCACGCTGGTCACGCCGGTGACCTTCCGCGCGCCCGGGGTTCTGGCCAAGGCCGTGGCCACGCTGGACGTGCTGAGCGGCGGCCGGGCCTTCTGCGGCATCGGCGCGGGCTGGTGGGACCGCGAGCACGCCGGGTTCGGGCTGCCGTTCCCGCCCGCGGGGGCTCGTCTCGATCAGCTGGAGACGGCGATCGAGACCATGCGGGCGCTGTGGCGCGCGGGCACCAAGCCGTACCGGGGCGACCGGGTGTCGCTGCCGGAGACGACCTGCTATCCGCGCCCGGCCGGCCAGGTCCCGGTCATCGTCGGCGGCTCCGGCGAGCGGCGCACACTGCGCATCGCGGCCCGCCTCGGCGACGGCTGCAACCTGCCGTCCGGCCCGGACGACGTCCTGGACCGCAAGCTGGCCGTGCTGCGCGCGTACTGCGCCGAAGCGGACCGGGACCCGGCCAGCCTGCTGATCACCGTCCTCGACCTCCCGGTCGTCGGCCGGGACCGGGAGCACGCCGCCGCCCTCGTCGAGCGGCTGCGCGGGCGCACCACCGCGGCCGCGTTCGCCCGGCGGCATCACGCCGGGACGGCAGGCCAGCACGTGGACCGGTACCGCCTGCTGGCCGCCCGCGGCGTGCACTGGGTGTTCGTCGCGCTGCCGGACCTGGCCGGCCCCGGCGACGTGCTCCGCCTGGCCCCGGTGACCCGCGCCTTCCGCTGACCGACCGGGACCGCGGCCGGCAGGCGCTTACGATCGGGGATAGGACCCACCGGGAGGGATGATCCGCACATGGCCATCGTGTCGCGCGGCTTCAAGGGCCGGGGCCGCAGCTCAGACCCCGAGCTGCCGCCGGGCCAGTACCTGGTCACCGACTTCCCGGTGCTGTCGGCCGGGCCGACGCCGCGGGTCGACCTGCGCCGCTGGCAGCTCAAACTCGTCACCGAGACCGGCGACACCCAGACCTGGGACTGGCCCGCGCTGCAGGCGCTGCCCCGCGAGGACATCACCGTCGACCTGCACTGCGTGACCAAGTGGTCCAAGCTCGGCACCCGGTGGACCGGCATCTCGCTGGACACGCTGCTGGACGGGATCACCACCGCCGCCGGGTTCGCCCTGGTCGGCAGCTACGGCGGGTACACCACCAACCTGCCGCTGGCCGACCTGCGCGACGGCCAGGCCTGGATCGCGTTCTCCTACGCGGGCAAAGAACTGCCCGCGGAGCACGGCGGCCCGGCCCGGCTGCTGGTCCCGCACCTGTACCTGTGGAAGTCGGCCAAGTGGGTGAACGAGATCCGGCTGCAGGAGCAGGACACCCAGGGCTTCTGGGAGAGCGTCGGCTACCACAACTACGGTGACCCGTGGCAAGAGCAGCGGTACTGGGGCGACTGACCTGGCGGGTCGCGACCGTCGTCGCGGTCCGCCCGGAGAACGCCCGCGCGGTCACGATCGTGCTGGACGTGCCCGGCTGGCCCGGCCACCTGGCCGGCCAGCACGTCGACCTCCGGCTGACCGCCGAGGACGGCTACCAGGCCCAGCGGTCCTACTCGATCGCCTCGGCGCCGGACGGCGACCGCGTGGAGCTCACCGTCGTGGAAGTCGACGACGGCGAGGTCTCGGAGTACCTGACAACGATCGTCGCCGCCGGTGACCAGATGGAAGTCCGCGGCCCGGTGGGCGGCTGGTTCGTCTGGCGGCCGGACGCCCCGGGCCCGTTCCGGCCGGTCATGCTGGTCGCCGGCGGCTCCGGCCTGGTGCCGCTGATGGCCATGATCAGGGTCCGGGCGGAATCGGCGACAAGGGTCCCGTTCCGCCTGGTGTATTCCGTCCGCGACTCCGGGTCACTGCTGTACCGTGAGGAACTGGATCGCCTGTCCCGCAAGGACGGCGGCCTGCACGTCACCTTCGCGTTTACCCGGACAGCACCGCCCGGGTCCGCCTGGCGCACCGGGCGGATCACTGCGCGGCTGCTCGCGGAGGCCGGCTGGCCCTCAGTGGACGAGCCGGATGTGTTCGTCTGCGGCCCGACTGGCTTTGTCGAGTCGGCCGCGAACCTGCTGGTCGACCTAGGTCACGACCCGCAGCGGATCAGGACCGAGCGGTTTGGCAGTCCGGGAGGCAGGCCATGACGCAGTCCCGGCTCGACGGCAACGCGCTGGCGGGCAACCTGAGCGAGATCTTCCGGGTGGACATCACCGCGGCGTTCGGGCAGTGCACGCACTGCAAGAACGGCGGGCCGGTGGCGGAGACCTGGGTGTTCTCCAGCGCGGCCGGGATGGTGGCCCGCTGCCCGGTCTGCGCCGAGGTCGTGCTCCGGCTGGTCCGCGACACCGGCCGGGCCTGGCTGGACCTGAGCGGCCTCGACTGCCTCCAGATCGCCATCCCCGACGATCCCCCGCCGGCGTAGCTGGCCCTTCTGACCTGCGGATATAGATCAGTATCGCTTGTCCGCTCACCGCGAACACCCATGCGGAAACAAACCTGGTCGTCACTTGCTTGAGAGGTGTAAGCAAGTAATTCGACCAGGGAAGTGAACCCGAGTGAGCGAAACCCTTTCCCTGCCGGTGCTGCCGCTGGACGACTCCGTGGTGCTGCCGACCATGGTGGTCCCGCTCGACATATCCGGCCCCGAGGCCCGCGCGGCGATCGAGGCCGCCCAGGTGTCCGCCACCGGCGACGATAACCCGCGGGTGCTGCTGGTGCCCCGGGTGGACGGCAAGTACTCCGCGGTCGGCACGCTCGGCGTGGTCGAGCAGACCGGCCGGCTGCCGAGCGGCGAGCCCGCCGCCGTGGTCCGCGGCCTGTCCCGGGTCCGGGTCGGCGTCGGCACGGTCGGCCCCGGCGCGGCCCTGTGGGTCAACGGCACGGAGGTCACCGAGCCGGACGCCACCGCCCGCGCGCACGAGCTGGCCCGCGAGTACCGCGGCATCGCCGCCGCGATCCTGCAGAAGCGCGGCGCCTGGCAGGTCGTCGACGTCCTGCAGCGGATCAGCGACCCGTCCGCGCTGGCCGACAGCGCGGGCTACGCCAGCTACCTGACCCACGCCCAGCGCACCGAGCTGCTGGAGACCGCGGACGCTGAAGCAGCGGCTGACGAAGCTGATCGGCTGGGCCCGCGACCACCTCGCCGAGCTCGACGTCGCGGCGACGATCGAGAACGACGTCCGCGAGGGCATGGAGAAGCAGCAGCGCGAGTTCCTGCTCCGCCAGCAGCTGGCCGCGATCCGCAAGGAGCTGGCCGAGCTGGACGGCAAGCCGGCCTCCGAGGAGGACGACTACCGGTCCCGGATCGAGGCCGCCGACCTGCCGGAGAAGGTCCGGGAGGCGGCTCTGAAGGAAGCGGCCAAGCTGGAGCGCGGCTCCGACCAGTCGCCGGAGGCGAGCTGGATCCGCACCTGGCTGGACACGGTCCTGGAGATCCCGTGGAACACCCGCACCGACGACGCCTATGACATCACCGGCAGCCGGGCGGTGCTGGACGCCGATCACGCGGGCCTGGACGACGTCAAGGACCGCATCATCGAGTACCTCGCGGTCCGCAAGCGCCGCGCGGACAAGGGCCTGACCCTGGTCGGCGGCCGCCGCAGCGGCGCGGTGCTGGCCCTGGCCGGCCCGCCCGGCGTGGGCAAGACCTCGCTCGGCGAGTCGGTGGCCCGGGCCATGGGCCGCAAGTTCGCCCGGGTCGCGCTGGGCGGCGTGCGGGACGAGGCGGAGATCCGCGGTCACCGGCGCACCTACGTCGGCGCGCTGCCCGGCCGCATCGCCCGCGCCATCAAGGAGGCCGGCTCGATGAACCCGGTCATCCTGCTGGACGAGGTCGACAAGCTCGGCTCGGACTACCGCGGTGACCCGACCGCGGCCCTGCTCGAGGTCCTCGACCCGGCGCAGAACCACACGTTCCGCGACCACTACCTGGAGGTCGAGCTCGACCTGTCGGACGTGCTGTTCATCGCCACCGCGAACGTGGTCGACGCCATCCCCAGCCCGCTGCTGGACCGGATGGAGCTGATCACGCTGGACGGCTACACCGAGGACGAGAAGGTCACGATCGCCCGCGACCACCTGCTGCCCAGGCAGCTGGAGCGCGCCGGTCTTGACGCGCCCGACGTGACCATTCAGGACGGCGCGATCCGGCGGCTGGCCGCGGAGTACACCCGCGAGGCGGGCGTCCGCGCGCTGGAGCGCAGCCTGGCCCGCGTGCTGCGGAAGATCGCCGCGCAGGTGGCGTCGGGCGACGCGGAGCTGCCGGTCACGGTGGGCCCGGACGACCTGACCGGCTACCTGGGCCGGCCGCGGCACACCCCGGAGTCCGCGGAGCGGACCGCGGTGCCCGGCGTGGCCACCGGCCTGGCGGTGACCGGCACCGGCGGCGACGTCCTGTTCATCGAGGCGTCGCTGGCCGACCCGGAGACCGGCAGCACCGGTGTCACGCTGACCGGCCAGCTGGGCGACGTGATGAAGGAGTCGGCCCAGATCGCGCTGTCCTACCTGCGCTCGCACGGCGCGGAGCTCGAGCTCCCGGTCGCCGACCTGAAGGACCGCGGGGTCCACGTCCACGTGCCGGCCGGCGCCGTGCCCAAGGACGGGCCGAGCGCCGGGGTGACGATGACCACCGCGCTGGCCTCGCTGCTGTCCGGCCGGCTGGTCCGCTCCGACGTGGCGATGACCGGCGAGGTCTCGCTGACCGGGCGGGTGCTGCCGATCGGCGGGGTGAAGCAGAAGCTGCTCGCCGCGCACCGGGCCGGGATCACCACCGTGCTGATCCCGCAGCGCAACGAGCCGGACCTGGACGACGTCCCCGAGGACGTCCGCGGCGAGCTGACCGTTCACCCGGTCAGCGACGTGCGCCAGGTGCTGGAGCTGGCCCTGGAGCCGGCCGTGGCCCGCACCGCGGTCGCCGCCTGACCCGGCCAGCCCGGCCCGGCTGACAACCCGGTGGCCCGGTCCCCTCGCGCGGGGGCCGGGCCGCTGGCGTCTTCAGCTCAGGACCGTGGCCCCGGTCAGGTCCGCGGCCAGCGGCAGCACCCGCCACTGCTCGGGCTGGGCGTCCGCGATCGCGGCCACCTCGTCCGCGCCCGGCCGCTGGCCGGCCACGGTCAGCGCCAGCACCGCCGGCCCGGCCCCGGACACCACCGCGGGCACCCCGGCCGCGCGCAGCGCGCCGATCAGCGCGGCCGTTCCGGGCATGGCCCCGGCCCGGTACCGCTGGTGCAGGTAATCCTCGGTGGCCTCGAGCAGTGCGTCCGCCGCCCCGGTCAGCGCCGCGATCAGCAGCGCCGCCCGCGCCGAGTTCTGGGCCGCGTCGGCGTGCGGCACCGACGCTGGCAGGGCCTGTCGTGCCACGGACGTGGACACTGGTTTCAGGGGTACGCAGAGAACCGGCGCGAGTCCCGGCCGCGGGGCCAGCCGCACCGCGCGCGGCGCCAGCACCGCCGGGTCCTCCCCGGCCGCCGCCAGCCACGCGATCGTCAGCCCGCCGGACAGGCACGCGGCCACGTTGTCCGGGTGCCCCTCCAGCTCGCTGGCGAGGCGCAGCAGGCCCGCCTCGTCCAGCGGCCCGCCCGGCGCGGCCGGCCCGTCCCCGCTGCCCGGGCCGCCCGGGCTGATCAGCGCCCGCGCGGCCACCAGCCCGGCCACGATCGCGGCTGCCGACGAGCCCAGGCCGAACCCGTGCGGGATCATGTTCCGGCAGCTGATCGCCAGCCCCGGCGGCTGCGCGCCGGCCGCCTCGAAGGCCGCCCGCATGGCCCGGACGACCAGGTGCGCCTCCCCCGCGTCCTGGGTCTCCTCGCCGTACCCGGTCACCTCGATGGCCAGGCCGCCGCCGATGATCTGCGCGGTCACCGTGTCGTGCAGGGTCAGCGCCAGGCCCAGCGCGTCGAAGCCGGGGCCCAGGTTGGCGCTGGTCGCCGGGGCGCGGACGGTGACCGCGGCGTCCGTCCAGCGGGGGCCGGTCACGCCAGGCCCAGCGCCGCGGCCGCGGCGCCCGGGTCCGTCCCGATGGTGGGCGCCGGCTCCTTCGTGATTGCCGTCACGATGTCCGGTTCCTTCAGCCCGGTGCCGGTGATCGTGCACACCACCACCGAGCCGCGCGCGATCTGCCCGGCCGCGCTGGCCTGCAGCAGGCCGGCCACGCTGGCCGCCGAGGCCAGCTCGCCGAACACCGCCTCGTCCCGGGCCAGCCGCAGGTAGGCGGACAGGATCTCCTCGTCGGTGACCGCGCCGATCATCCCGCCGGACTCGTCCCTGGCCTGCTCGGCCAGCCGCCAGGAGGCCGGGTTGCCGATCCGGATCGCGGTCGCGATCGTGTCCGGATCGCGGACCGGCGCGCCGTTCACGATCGGCGCCGCCCCGGCGGCCTGGAACCCGGCCATCCGCGGCGCCTTCGTGGCCCGGCCCGCGGCGCGGTACTCGGTGTACCCGCGCCAGTAGGCGGTGATGTTGCCCGCGTTGCCGACCGGCAGGCAGTGCACGTCCGGCGCGTCGCCGAGCGCGTCCACGATCTCGAACGCCGCGGTCTTCTGGCCTTCGAGCCGGTCGTTGTTGACCGAGTTGACCAGCGCCACCGGGTACTCCGCGGCGAGCTTGCGGACCATTTCCAGGCAGTCGTCGAAGTTGCCGTCGACCTGGAGCAGCTTGGCGCCGTGCACCAGCGCCTGCACCATCTTGCCGATCGCGATCATGCCGCTGGGCACGATCACCGCGCAGCCCAGGCCGGCCCGGGCCGCGTAGGCGGCGGCGCTGGCGCTGGTGTTGCCGGTGGACGCGCAGATGACCATGGTGGCGCCGCGGGCCGCGGCCAGCGTGACCGCCACGGTCATCCCGCGGTCCTTGAACGACCCGGTCGGGTTGGCCCCCTCGACCTTGAGGAACACCTCGCAGCCGGTCTGCCGGGACAGCGCGGGCGCGTGCAGCAGCGGTGTGCCGCCCTCGCCCAGCGTCACCGGCGTGCAGTCCGCGGGCACCGGCAGCCGGCCGGCGTACTCCGCGATCACGCCCCGCCACCGGCCGGCCGCCGCGCTGACCGGCGGGCGGGCGGTTGCCGGGCTCATTGCTCCTCCTCGCCCTCGACCCGCAGCACGCTGTCCACCGCGCGGACCGCGGGCATCGCGCCCAGGTCGGACACGGTGGCGGCGAGTTCCGCCTCCCGCGCGGTGTGCGTGACGATGACCAGGCTGGCGTCGTCGCCCCGGCCGTCCTGGCGGACGTCCTTGATCGACACGTTGTGCCTGGCGAACGCCTCGGCCACCGGGGCCAGCACACCGGGCCGGTCGTCCACGTCCAGGGCCACGTAGTACCGGGTCCGCGCGTCGCCGATGGGCAGCACCGGGAGCTCGGCGTAGGGCAGCGCCTCGGGGCCGCAGATGCCGGCCACCCGGTTGCGGGCCACCGCGACGATGTCGCCCAGCACCGCGCTGGCCGTCGGGCGGCCGCCCGCGCCCGCGCCGTAGAACATCAGCCGCCCGGCCGACTCGGCCTCCACGAACACCGCGTTGTACGCCTCGCGGACCGCGGCCAGCGGGTGCAGCCGGGGGATCATCGCCGGGTGCACCCGGGCCGAGATGCCGCCGTTGCACCGCTCGCAGATGGCCAGCAGCTTGACCACGCAGCCCAGGTTCCTGGCCGTGGCGATGTCCGCTGCGGTCACCGAGGTGATCCCTTCGCGGTACACGTCCGCGCTGGTCACCGTGGTGTGGAAGGCCAGGCTGGCGAGGATCGCGGCCTTGGCCGCGGCGTCGTAGCCCTCGACGTCGGCGGTCGGGTCGGCCTCGGCGTAGCCCAGCGCCTGGGCCTCGGCCAGCGCCTCGGCGAAGCCCGCGCCGGAGGTGTCCATCTTGTCCAGGATGTAGTTCGTGGTGCCGTTGACGATGCCGAGCACCCGGCGGACGGTGTCCCCGGCCATCGACTCGCGCAGCGGCCGCAGCAGCGGGATCGCGCCGGCCACCGAGCCCTCGTAGTACAGGTCGGCGCCGTGGTCGCGGGCCACCCGGTGCAGCTCCGCGCCGCGGGCGGCGAGCAGTTCCTTGTTGCCGGTGACCACGGACTTGCCGGCCGCCAGTGCGGCCAGCAGCAGCGTGCCGGCCGGCTCGAGGCCGCCCATGAGCTCGATCACGATGTCGGTGTCCGGCCTGGTCACCAGGCTGTCCGCGGCGGTGGTCAGCAGCGCGGCGGCACCGGGCAGGTCCTGGTACTTCGCCGGCTGGCGGACCGCGATGCCCGCCACCTCGAGCTGCACCCCGGCCCGCGCGGCCAGGTCCGCGGCCTGCTCGCCGAGCAGCCGGTATACCTCCGAGCCGACCGTCCCGCAGCCCAGCAGGACGACGCGCAACGGCGCAAGCTGACTCCTCGGCACGGCGGCCGCTCCCCTCCGCCGGCGCTTCGAACAGCCCGGGCCTCCGGATCGACCTAGCTTACTGATTGGCTGGGCAAGTTCCGTATCCCATCCTGAGGAGGCTCGCTGTGACAGTGGCTGACCTGCTGGCCGATGCGTTCGGGCGGATCCGCGAAGAGGTGCACGCCGCGGTCGACGGGCTGAGCGCGGATGACCTGGCGTACCGGCCGGACCCGGAGTCGAACTCGGTGGGCTGGCTGATCTGGCACCTGCTCCGGGTCGCCGACGATCATCTGGCCGACGCCGCCGGGACCGGGCAGGTGTGGACGGACGAGGGCTGGGCGGACCGGTTCGGGCTGGCCCTGGACCCGGCCGACACGGGGTACGGGCACGGGCCCGGGCAGGTCGCGCTGGTCACGGTGGCCTCGGCCGGGCTGCTGACCGGCTACTGCGACGCGGTCATCCAGCGGGCTTCTGAGTACGTCCGGGGCCTGTCCGGCCCGGACCTGGACCGGATCGTGGACACCCGCTGGGACCCGCCGGTGACCCTCGGCGTGCGGCTGATCAGCGTGATCTCCGACGACCTGCAGCACGCCGGGCAGGCCGCGTACCTGCGGGGACTGCTGCGTCGGTCGCCTCAGCCGGCCACGCCGCCGGCCGGGCGGCCGTTCTCCAGGTAGCGCGGCGCGCCGGCGGTGCGGGCGGCCCGGACCCGGCGCCGGATCGGCTTCCTGAGCAGGGTCAGCGCCTCCTTCATCGGCACTAGCCGGTGCTCGGAGATCTCCTCGGCCTGCAGGGTGACCGCTTTCAGCGCCGCGTCGCTGAGCCGGCCGCAGTCGAACAGGAACCGGATGCCGCCCGGGTTGCCGGGCTTGGGCCGCCGGAAGTCGACGCAGGCCAGGCGGCCGGAGGTGACGTCCAGGCCGGTTTCCTCGCGGACCTCGCGGCGGCAGGCCTGCCAGGGCGACTCGCCGTCGGCCTCCATCACGCCGCCCGGGATGGTCCAGCCGGACTTGTAGGTCGGCTTGAGGATGAGCAGCCGGCCCGCCCGGTCGAAGATCATGGCGCCCGCCGAGGCGGGCACGAGGGGGTAGGCGTCCAGCCACGGATCGGCAGGCGGGGCGAGCACGTCCGGCGCGGCCGGCCCTTCGCCGGGCGCGGCATCCCCGTCGCCCGGCGCGGCGGTGCCGGCCGTCACGAGGGCTCGGTCCTCAGCCCGTCGATCACCATGCCGAGCATCCGCGCGGCCAGGCCGTCGTCGTCGGGCGTCCGGTCGGCCGCGTAGCTGATCCCGTGGGTCAGCTTGAGCAGGTCGTCGGCGCGGGCGTCGGCGCGGATCTGGCCCGCCTTCTGGGCCCTGGTCACCAGGTCCTCGGCGGTGTCGCGGATCAGCTTGCCGCAGTAGGAGCGGACCGGCGACTCGGCGTCCGAGGTGGCCATCAGCGCGGTCACCAGGGTCTGCTTGGTCTTGCTCCACGCGGCGACCGCGAGCAGCCAGCCGGACAGCGCGGACACCGGGTCGGTGGTGTCAATGAGCTCGTCGGCGCGGGCCCGGAGCGCCTCGATCTGGTCCTGGTAGACCGCCTCGAGCAGGGCCTGGCGGGTCGGGAAGTGCCGGTACAGCGTGCCGATGCCGACCCCGGCGCGGCGCGCGATCTCCTCCAGCGAGGCGCTGTCCGCACCGCGCTCGGCGAAGACCTCGGCCGCGGCGCTCAGCAGGCGCTGCTGGTTCCGCTTGGCGTCCGCGCGCAGCGGCTTGGCCTCCGCGGTGGGCAGCGTGGGGCCCGCGGTGGGCGGCCCGGCGGTCGTGCTCATGTCCTCGTCACCTAATCCAGGTTGCAAACCGGAGGCAGCCTCCGTATAGTTACCGGAGGAAGCCTCCGTTTCATCGTAGCGCGTGCCGGCCGGTATCGCGAGCCAGCCAGAGCCGCGCGTGAAGTACAACGCTTTCAGGAAGGCATTACATGTCGACTTCGTCGATCGCAACGACCAGGGGTGCCCCGCCTGCCGCGCCGCGCTCCAGCGGGCGCGATCGCGCGGTGGCCCTCGCCCTCGTGCTCGGCGCCCAGCTCATGATCATCCTCGACATGACCGTCGTGAACGTCGCGCTGCCAAGCATCGCGCGTGACCTGCACTTTTCGCCGACCGGGCTGTCCTGGGTGCTCAACGCCTACACGCTGCCGTTCGGCGGCCTGCTGCTGCTCGGCGGCCGGGCCGGGGACATCCTCGGCCGGCGCCGGGTGTTCATGGCCGGTCTGGCGCTGTTTACCGTGGCCTCGCTGGCCGGCGGCCTGGCCACGTCGGCCGGGCAGCTGCTGGCCGCCCGGGTGGCGCAGGGCGCGGGCGGGGCGGTGGCCATCCCCGCCGTGCTGGCGCTGATCACCGCCAGCTTCCCCGAGGGCCGGGAGCGCACCCGCGCGCTCGGCCTGTTCACCGCCGTGGCCATGGGCGGCGCGTCGCTCGGCCTGGTCCTCGGCGGCGTGATCGTCCAGTGGGCCACCTGGCGCTGGGTGCTGTTCGTCAACGTGCCGATCGGCGCGCTGGTGCTGGCGCTCGCGCCGCGGTTCCTGTCCGAGACCCCGCGGCAGCCGGGGCACTTCGACCTGGCCGGGGCGCTGTCCTCGACGGCCGGCATGTCCGCGCTGGTGTACGCGTTCATCCGGGCCGCCGCGGCGGGCTGGCAGGACCGGCTGACCCTGGCTGCGGTGGCTGCTGCGCTTGTGCTGCTCGGCCTGTTCCTGCTGAACGAGGCGCGGGCGGCGCAGCCCATCACGCCGCTGCGGCTGTTCGCCGCCCCGGGGCGGGCGGGCTCCTACCTGGCCCGGCTGCTGCTCGTCGCGGGCATGTTCGGGATGTTCTTCCTGCTGACCCTGTTCGTGCAGGATGAGCTGGGCTTCTCGCCGGTGCAGGCGGGGCTGGCCTTCGTGCCGATGACGGCGATGCTGTTCGCGGTGTCGACCAGCGCGTCGAGGCTGCTGGCCCGGTTCGCGCCCAAGGTGCTGATGGTGGCCGGCCTGGTGCCGGTGATCTCCGGGATGGCGTGGCTGTCGCAGATCGCGCCGGGGACGCATTACGTGCCGGGCGTGCTCGGCCCGATGCTGCTGCTCGGCGCCGGCATGGGCGTGGTGTTCGTGCCGCTGACGATGGCCTCGCTGGCCGGGGTCGAGCCCCGCGACGCGGGCGCCGCGGCGAGCATGGTGAACGTCATGCAGCAGGTCGGCGGCTCACTGGGGCTGGCCATCCTGGTCAACGTGTTCACCTCGGCCAGCCACGGCGCCGCGGCCGGCGGCATCGGCGCCGCCTCCCCGGCCACCAGGGACGCCATCGTGCACGGCATGGGCGCCGCCTTCGGCACGGCGGCAATCTTCGACATGATCGCCGCGCTGATCATCCTGGCCTTCGTCGGAACCTGGCGCCGCCGCCCGGCCCCCGCCGGGTCCTCCCTCCCCGGGCCGGCCGCAGCACCAGCCCGCGTCAGCGAGCCAGCCGGCTAGCCGTTTCTCTCGCTCTGCCGATCCGGCGCGGGGCGGGCCGCCAGCGGGCGGCCCGCCCCGCGCTTCTTGGTGGTCGGCTGCGACCTGTACCCGGGTCACCAGCCGAGCTCGTCCAGGCGCTCATCGTCGATGCCGAAGTGATGCGCGACCTCGTGGATCACCGTGCGTCGCACCTGGTCGGCGACTTCCTCCTCGGTGCCGCAGATCTCGCAGATCGCCTGCTGGTAGATCGTGATCCGGTCCGGGAGCACGCCGGCGTAACCGGTGGTGCGGCTGGTCAGCGGTATCCCCTCGTAGAGGCCGAGCAGGTTGGGCGGGCCGGGTTCGTGCTGCACGGTGACCGCGACGTTGCGCATCTCGCGGCCGAGTTCCGGGGGCAGCCCGTCGAGCGCCGTGGCCACCAGGTCCTCGAACCGGTCCGGGTCGATGTCGATCACAGCCCCATTGTCGGCGAGCGCGGCGAGCGCAGGCACCCCCGCGCTGGGCCGGCTTCGCTAGCGTGGGTCCTATGGACATGAAGCTCGAGGTTGTTCCCCTGCCGGTCCGTGACGTGGACGCCGCGAAAGACTTCTACTCCGCCAAGGTCGGCTTCACCGTCGACCACGACGTCAGCCCGAACGAGAGCATGCGGATCGTGCAGATGACCCCGCCGGGGTCGGCCTGCTCGGTGGTGATCGGCACCGGTCTGCCGCTCGGCGAGCCGGGCTCGGTCAAGGGCGTCCAGCTGGTGGTCGAGGACCTCGACGCGGTGCGGAGCGAGCTCGCCGGGCGCGGCGTGAGCATCAGCGAGGTCCAGCAGATGGGGCCGGAAGGAACACCCGGTTCGCGGTTCTGCTTCTTCGACGACCTGGACGGCAACACCTGGGCGGTCCAGGAATACAAGCACGCTTAACCGCGGAGCTTCCGTGACGGTCGATCGCTGTTGTGGTTACTGTGGCTGCTGGGACGGAGACGGCGCGAGCTGGGTGTTCTGACCGCCGGGGGGTCGGTCATAGTGACTAGCCCCCGGGCGAAGGGACGCTTTGAGAGCGAAATCGCGTAGTTCAGTACCAGGGGGGATAGCGCGCCGGGCCGGCGCCTTAGGGCTGTGCGGCGCAGCGGCGCTCTGCTGCGCGGCGGCCGTCCCCACGGCGGCGGCGCAGGAGCGGGCGGGTGCCAGCGCGCCACGGCCGGCGGCCGCGCGCCCGGCCGTGAACCGGGCCGCCACCAGCCAGGACTGGCCGGCTTACCTGTTCGCGGCCCGCCATCGGTCGGCGACGAGCGGGCCGACGACGATCACGCCGGACAACGCCGGGCGCCTCAGGGCCGTGTGGGCGTTCCATGCCAAGCCGTCCACCGGGAACCAGCCGCCGGGCGGCTTCAGCGCCAGCCCCACCGTGGCGGCCGGGAAGGTCTTCATCGGCTCCGAGACGGGTGACTTCTACGCGCTCCGCAAGTCGACCGGCCAGGTGCTCTGGCACCGGGTGCTGGACCACGAGGCCGTCGGGAACAACGGCAACTGCAAGAACGCCCACGGGATCACCGGGACGGCCACCGTGGCCGCCGACCCGCGGACCGGCCGCGCGACCGTCTACGTTCCCGGTGCCCGCTACCTCTACGCCCTGGACGCGGCGACCGGTGCGCTGCGCTGGAAGTCGCTGGTCGGGGCGCCGGGCAGCGAGTCCGTGGTGGGTGCCTACTACAACTACGCATCGCCGACGGTGACGAACGGGCTCGTCTACATGGGCGTGTCATCGAGCTGCGACGAGCCGTTCGTGCGCGGCGGGATCCAGTCCTTCAGCCAGCGGACCGGCGCCCTGCAGCACAGCTTCTGGACCGTTCCGCCCGGTGTGGTCGGCGCGAGCGTGTGGAGCAGCGTCGCGGCCACCAGCGACTCGGCCTGGGTGACGACCGGGGATCCGCGGTATCACGGGGTGCACCCGTTCCATGCGTACTCCTTCCTCCGGCTGGACCCGCGCACGCTGGCCCTCCGCGGGTCCTGGCGGCTCAGCCTCCCGCAGTCGGCGGACCTGGACTTCGGCAGCTCGCCGACGCTGTTCTACGGCACCGTGGGCGGGAAACAGACCGCGCTCGTCGGGGCCTGCAACAAGAACGGCCGGTACTACGCGCTGCGCCGCGATGCCCTGAACCGCGGGCCGGTCTGGTCCGTGCCGGTGGGCGCGGCCGCCCACACCCAGCAGGGCATGTGCCTGGCGTCAGCGGTGTGGAACGCCCCGGCCGACCGGCTGTACCTGGCGGGCAACGCCACGACCATTAACGGGCAGCTCTACTTCGGCTCGGTCCGTGAGGTGAACCCCGGCACCGGCGCGACCCGGTGGATCCACGGGCTGGGCTGCACCGTTCTTGGCACACCGGCGCTCGATGTGACCACCGGGGTGCTCGCGGTGGCCACCTGGTCCCCGTGCCGGAACGGGTCACCGGCGGTGTACCTGTTCAACGCCGCGACCGGCGGCCTGCGGGGCACGCTGCCGCTGCTGGGCGGCGCGTTCGCCCAGCCTGTGTTCGCCGGGCGGTATCTCCTGATCGCGGACGAGTCCGGGCAGGTCACGGCCTACAGCCCGGGCACGGCGGCGACCCGGGCGCGCTGCCGTGGCTGGTGCGGCGCACGTCGTGGCCGTACGCTGACCCCGCCGCTTCCCGTGCCGTAGCGACAGCGGCCCGGCCCGCCAGGCCGGGAGTGCCGAGGAGTCCGGAGGGCCGGCAGCATGATCACTGTCCGGCCCGCGGCCGGGGCCGATGTGCCTGTCCTGCGCGAGATCGCGGTGGCGGCCTACGAGCAGTACGTGCCGCTTATCGGCCGGGCGCCGGCCCCGATGACGGCCGACTACGCCGCGGCGGTGCAGGCCGGCCAGGTGTGGGTGGCGGCCGGGGCCGACGGTGCTGCGCTCGGCCTCGTTGTCCTGATCCGCCATCCTGGCTTCCTGCTGCTGGAGAACGTGGCTGTCGTGCCCGCCGCCCAGGGCCGCGGCATCGGCGCCCGCCTGCTGGCGTTCGCCGAGGAGCAGGCCAGGGCGCTGCGCCTGGCCGAGATCCGGCTCTACACCAACGAGGCCATGACCGCGAACCTCGCCTACTACCCGCGGCACGGCTACACCGAGACCCACCGGGCGCAGGAGGACGGCTTCCGCCGGGTCTTCTTCGCTAAGCAACTGGGCGCTGAGGTCGGTACGTTCGGGCCATGACCCCATCCACCACCTCCACGACGTCACCGGCGCCCGTTAGCCCGCCAGCCGCGAGCCGGTGACAGGCCAGGGCCGGGACGGCGCCTCACCCGGCCGGGCGAGGGGGAGACCAGAAGGGGTCGCGGCCGATGAAGCCCAGCATCCTGATCTGGGGTCCGGCGTCCTCGGGCACCTCGACCCTGGCCCCGTACTGGCCGGAGGAGCGCATGGCCTCCTCGGCCTGCTCCATGCCGGCCAGCATCTGGCCGCACAGGCCGGCGTCCAGCCGGTCGTCCTGGCCGGTGGCCCTGGCCAGGTCCCAGGTGTGCATGAAGACGTCCGCGGTGTAGAACTGATCGACCGCGCGGTCCAGCGGCAGCTCGCCGATGTGGGGGTTGGCCAGCACCCGGTCCTGGGTGGCCGGGTCGTCCAGCAGGGCCTGCACCGCATCGCAGTGCACCCGCCAGGCCGATACCGGGTCCTCGTCCACCGACGGCCCGCCGGGCAGCTGGATGCCGGCGCCGGCGGACAGGAACGGGGGGAACCACTCGGTCAGGTGCCGCACCACGTCGCGCGCGGCCCACCCCGCGACCGGAGCCGGGGCGTCCCAGTCGCGGGCCCCGAGAACCCGTTCGGTGAACAGCCCGCCGACCTGCCGGTGCCGCTCCGCGGGGTGCTCAGACAGCGCCATCGTCGACCATCCTCTGCAGTTTCGCGTACCCGTCGTTGACGCCGGTCTCCATGCCGCTGGCCAGCCAGGCGTCCCGGCTCTCAAAGCTGTCCACAAGCGACTGCGCGCGCAGCCGGGAGCGGCCGCCGCCGAGGTCCTCGAACCACAGGGTCTCCAGGGCGACGCCGTCGGGCTCGCCCTCAAAGGTGAAGGTCTGCACGATGCGGTCCGGGCGCACCTCGTGGAAGCAGCCGTGGAACGCGTACTCTGTGCCGCCGATCCTGCCGGTGAACCGCCAGCTGCCGCCGGTGCGGGCGTCCCAGTGCTCGATCCGGGTGTCGGCGGCGTTCGGGCCGACCCACTGGGCGAACAGCGCGGGATCGGTGTGGGCGCGGAACAGCTGCCCGGGCGTGGCCGCGAACTCGCGGGTCATCCGGATGATCGGCAGCTTCGGGTCAGCCTCGATGGTCGTCTCTGGGGTCGTTTCTGGAGTCGTTGACATCGTCGGCACCGTCCTTGTCGTCGATGGGGCTCATGGTCGCCAAGAGGGCGTCCAGGCGGCGGTACCGCTGCTCCGCGCGCTGCCGGTACCGCTCGATCCAGATCTCCATCTGGGTGAGGACCTCCGTCTCCAGCCGCACGGGCCGGGGCTGCGGCCCAGGCGGCCGGCTCACCAGCCCGGCGTCCTCCAGGACCCGCAGGTGCTTGTAGACAGCCTGCAGTGTCATCCGGTACGGCTCGGCCAGCTGGCCCACCGTCGCGTCGCCCTCGGCGAGCCTGGCCACGATGTCGCGGCGCGTCGGATCGGCGAGGGCGGAGAAGACCCGGGTGAGTGTGTCCGTGGCCATCGGCTCCCCGTTTCAACCTCTTGGTTGAAACTGACCCTAGACCCGGACCCCCACCCTGTCAACCACCTGGTTGAAAGTCGAGGCCGGGCCCGCTCGCGATCAGGCTTGGCCGCGTTCGCGGAGGAAGTCGCGGAAGTCGCTGATGGCCTGGTCGAGGTCGGAGCCGAGATCCCCGGTCACGGCCATGGCCGCGTTGGCCCAGTAGACGCCCACGTAGTCATCGCTGCCGTCGGGAAGGACCAGCAGCGGGTGGTGAGCGATCTTTATGTGGTCCTGGATCTCTTCCCACGGCACGCCCGGGGGCACCAGGCCGATGGCGGGCGACTCGCTGTCGTCGTACTCCACCTCATCGAGCACTGCGCTCCTCCTGCCCGTTTGCCCGCTCCATCCCACGGTAACGGGCCGGCGCGCAGTGGTCAGGAATCAAGAAGTGCCACCGCGTGCCCGGCGCCTAGCCTTCTCGTGAGGGCCGGGCCTGACCCCGGGCCCCGGAGACCGACACGGAAGGAAGCTCAGATGCCTGCCAAGAAGACCGCAGCCGAGTCCGGTGGCTTCACCGCCGACGAGCGTGCCGCGATGAAGGCGCGCGCCGCCGAGCTGCGCGCCGAGGGCAAGAAAGGCGCCAAGAAGGCCGACGGCCTGGAGGCGCTGCTGGAGGCCATCGAGGCGATGAGCCCAGACGACCGTGAACTGGCCGAACGGGTGCACGTGACGGTGACCGCGAACGCCCCCGGATTGTCGCCGAAGACCTGGTACGGCATGCCCGCCTACGCGAACGACGAGGGCAAGGTCGTCCTGTTCTTCCAGAACTCGGGCAAGTTCAACTACAGCTACTCGACCCTGGGCTTCCAGGACACGGCCCACCTCAACGACGGTGACATGTGGCCGATCGCGTTCGCGCTCACGATTTGGACCCCCACGGTCGAGAAGAGGGTCGCCGAGCTGGTCCGGGCCGCAGTCTCCTGACCAGTCCAGCCTCACCCGCCTGGACGGAAAGACCTGGCAGGCTGGGGGCATGCAGAGCGTGTACGAGGCCGCGGGCGGCCAGGCGGGGCTGCTGCGGCTGGCCGAGGCCTGGCACGCCCGGGTGATGGAGGACGAGGTCGTCAGCCACGCGTTCAGCCACGGGTTCCACCCGCAGCACAGCGAGCGGCTGGCGGCCTACTGGGCCGAGGCTCTTGGCGGTCCGGCCAGCTACTCCGCGGCCTGCGGGGACGAGACGTCGGTTGTGCGGATGCACAGTGGCAACGGCCCGCACGAGGAGATGGACCGGCGCGCGGTCGAGTGCTTCGACCAGGCCCTCGACGACGTCGGCCTGGATAAGGCCGGACCGTTGCGGCAGGTCCTGCACGACTATTTCGCCTGGGCCACCACCACGGTCATGGCCGCTTACCACGAGTCCGCGGACGACGTCCCCGAGGGCCTGACCATCCCGCGCTGGTCCTGGGACGGCCTGCAGTCCTGAGCGGAACCGGCACCATCCGCCTGACCAGCTCCTTCCGGTCTCCGGCCGGCCGCCCCTGAAGGGACGGAACAACCACACGGGCGCGGCTGCAGTCAGCGTCTCACGCTAATTTCTATTTTGTCGATTGACTTAATAGGTAATCTCGCGCAGCATGGGCGGCATGAGCCTCGATCAACGGCTGGCACCCCCGCCAGACGCCGAAACCCGCCCTCCAGGGCCGGCCGCCGCCGCGGCCCCGCCGGCCCGGCGCCGGGCCCGCAGGCTGACCTCGAGCGCCGGTTTGCTCCGGCTGATCAGCCCGGTGGCCGTACTGATCCTCTGGCAGGCCGTCAGCGAAGCCGGCCTCATTTCCCGGCAGAAGCTGCCACCCCCGACCGAGATCTGGCAGACCGCGATCAGCCTGATCACCACCAGTTCGCCCGCCTACGGGACGCTCCAGGGCGCGATGCTGATCTCGCTCGAGCGGGTCGCCATCGGGTTCGCGGCGGGCGCCCTGGCAGGGCTCGCCATCGCCATCGCCGCGGGGCTGAGCCGGCTCGGCGAGTCCACGATCGACCCGCTGATGCAGATGCTCCGGACGCTCCCGCTGTTCGGGCTGATCCCGGTGTTCATCGTGTGGTTCGGCATCGGCGAGACCCCGAAGCTGACGCTGATCGCGATCGGCGCGGCCATCCCGCTCTACCTGAACACGTTCTCCGGCATCAGGAACGTCGACGCCCGGCTGGGCGAGCTGGGCCAGGTCCTGCACCTCAGCAAGACCGAGCTGATCAGGGACATCGTGCTGCCCGGCGCTCTCCCCCAGGTCCTGGTCGGGCTGCGGCAGAGCCTCGGCGTGGCCTGGCTGGCCCTGGTGGTCGCCGAGCAGGTGAACGCCAACGCCGGCCTGGGCTTCATGATCAGCCAGGCCACCCAGTTCCTCCGCAACGACGTGATCTTCGTTGCGCTGCTCGTGTACTGCGCGCTCGGCCTGCTCACCGATGCGCTGGTACGGCTGCTGGAGAGGAGGGCCCTGGCGTGGCGCCGCGGCTTCCTGGCCAGCTGACCGCCAACGGCCGGGCGACCGCCAACGGCGATCCGGCCGCACCGGCCGGATCAGCCGCACCGGCCGCGACCGTCACCGGCGACGGCCCCGTCGCCCGCGTCACCGGCCTGGGCCGTGCCTTCAACGGCCGCCGCATCCTCGACGGCCTCGACCTGGACCTGGCCCCCGGCGAGTTCACGGCACTGATCGGCCGCAGCGGCTCCGGCAAGTCCACGCTGCTGCGCGCCCTGGCCGGCCTCGACCCCGGCGTCACCGGCCACCTCAACGTCAGGGTCCCCGTCGCGATGGCCTTCCAGGAACCCCGCCTGGTTCCGTGGAAGAAAGTCCTGGCCAACGTCAGCCTGGGCCTCCGCACCCCGGACCCCAGGAAAGCCGCGGCCGGCGCCCTCGCCGAGGTCGGCCTGACCGACCGCGCCGGCGCCTGGCCGCTGACCCTGTCCGGCGGCGAGGCCCAGCGCGCCTCCCTGGCCCGGGCGCTCGTCCGCGAGCCTGGCCTGCTTCTTCTCGACGAGCCGTTCGGCGCGCTCGACGCACTGACCCGGATCAGCATGCACCGCCTGGTGCTCCGCCTGTGGGCGCACCACCAGCCCGCCGTCCTGCTGGTCACCCACGACGTCGACGAGGCCATCGCGCTCGCCGACCGGGTGATCGTGCTGGACGGCGGACGGATCAGCTTCGACGGCCGGGTCCGCGCGCCCCGGCCCCGCGACCGCGACCAGCCGGCGCTGGTGGCCTTGCGCCGCCGTCTGTTGTCCGAGCTTGGCGTCAGCCTGGAAGGAACGATATGACCGCGCAAATCCCGTATTCCGATAAAAAAGGCCCGCTTCGCCGGCTGGCCCCCCTGGCCGTAGCCGTGCTGGCCGCCGGCGTGGTGGCCGCCTGCTCGTCCGGCGGATCTGGTTCAGGCTCGACGGCCGGTGCGAGCTCAGGCACCACCTCCCAGGCGGGCGAAACCAGCGTGGGCAACGTCACGCTGCATATCGGCGACCAGGCCGGCAGCGGCGCCGAGGCGCTGCTCACCGCCGCGGGCCTGATCCACAAGCTGCCGTTCCACGCCACGTTCTCCGACTTCACCTCCGGCCCGCCGATGCTGCAGGCCATGGGGGCCGGCGCGGTCGACATCGGCGCGGTCGGCAACTCGCCGCCGGTGTTCGCCGCCGCGGGCGGCAGCCAGATCACGATCGTCGGGGCGCTGAAGTCCTCTCCGGCGGGCTCGGCGATCGTCGTGCCGAAGAACTCGCCGATTCACAGCGTCGCCGGCCTCAAGGGCAAGAAGATCGCGGTGGCCCAGGGCAGCTCGGCCAACTATCACATTCTCACCGTGCTGCAGAAGGCGGGCCTGTCCGTCAAGGACGTGACCCTCGATTACCTGCAGCCGGCCGAGGGCCAGGCCGCGCTGTCCTCCGGCGCGGTGGACGCCTGGGACATCTGGACCCCGTTCACCGAGGCGGCGGTGGCCAAGGGGGCCAGGATCCTGGTCACCGGGCAGGGCTACGGCTCGCCGTACTCGTTCGAGGTGGCGTCCAGGGCCGCGCTCGCCGACCCGGCCAAGGCCGCCGCCATCAAGGCCTACCTGAAGCTCATCAACCAGGCGCACATCTGGGCCAACACCCACCCGGACGCCTGGGCCAAGGTCTGGGCGCAGGGCACCGGCCTGCCGGACAGCATCATGCAGACCGCGGCCAGGGACGCGCAGTCCACCCCGATCCCGATCACCCCGGCGGTGGTCGCGTCCGAGCAGCACATCGCCGACGCGTACCAGACGGCGGGCCTGATCCCGGGCAAGGTCGACCTCGCGAACTTCGTCGTCACCCGGTTTAACAGCACTGCCGACAGCACCGCGGGGGCCTCGTCATGAGCCTGACCTTCCACTGGTTCCTGCCCACCTCCGGCGACGGCCGGGCGATCATCGGCCGCGGGCACAGCATCCCGATGGCCGGCGGCCCCGTGCTGGCAAACACTGCGCCCGCAGACGCCGCGGGCCAGGCCACCGGGGCCCGGGCGGTCAGCCGCCCGCCGTGCCTGGACTACCTCGGCCAGGTCGCCAGGGCCGCCGAGCAGTCGGGCTTCACCGGCGTGCTGACCCCGACCGGCACCTGGTGCGAGGACGCCTGGCTGGTCACCGCGGCGCTGATCGCGCAGACCCGGCGGCTGAAGTTCCTGGTCGCGTTCCGGCCCGGGCTCACCTCACCGACGCTGGCCGCCCAGATGGCCGCGACCTACCAGCGGATCTCCGGCGGCCGGCTGATGCTGAACGTGGTCACCGGCGGGCAGGCCGAGGAGCAGCGCCGGTTCGGCGATCACCTGCCGCACGACGAGCGGTACGCGCGGACGGGCGAGTTCCTGGACATCGTCCGCGGCGCCTGGCGCGGCCGGCCGTACGACTTCGCCGGCCAGTACTACAACGTCAGCGGCGCCACCGTGCTCGCCCCGCCGGACCCGCCGGTGGACGTCTACTTCGGCGGCTCGTCGCCGGCCGCGGGCCCGGTCGCCGCCAGGTACACCGACGTCTACCTGACCTGGGGCGAGCCGCCCGCGCAGGTCGCGGAGAAGCTGGCCTGGATGCGGCGGCTCGCCGGCGAGCAGGGCCGCACGCTGCGGTTCGGCCTGCGGGTTCACGTGATCACCAGGGACACCGCGCAGGAGGCCTGGGCCGAGGCCGGGCGGCTGCTGGCGGACCTGGACCCGGCCGAGATCGCCGCCGCGCAGCAGGTGCTCGGCTCGACCGAGTCCGTCGGCCAGGACCGGATGCACGCGCTGCACTCCGCGTACCGGTCCAGCGGGGCAGCCGGTGACCTGGAGATCTACCCGAACCTGTGGGCCGGGGTCGGGCTGGTCCGCGGCGGCGCGGGGACCGCCCTGGTCGGCAGCCACGCGGAGGTGGCCGACCGGATCGAGGAGTACGCCGCGCTGGGCATCACCGAGTTCATCCTGTCCGGCTACCCGCACCTGGAGGAGGCCTACTGGTTCGGCGAGGGCGTGCTGCCCGAGCTTCGCCGCCGCGGGGCGCTGGCCCCGCCGCCGCCCGCCGGCGCAGCGCGAGCTGGCCGGCGCACGCTGAGCTTCCCCGGGAGGGCGTCCACCCCCTCCTGGGGAAGGGGTAACCCGGCCCCCGGGCCTGCAAGCCCGGGGGCCGGACCCCAGCGTCGTCACCCGGCCGGCGGCGGGCCGATCAGGTCGGCGATCTGCGTGTGCGTGGCGAACCAGGGGCGGCCACGGTCACGCATCCCGGCCACGATCCGCTCCAGCATCTGCATCGTGTACCCGCGGCCGATCGCCTCCGGGTGCATGGTGTAGGTCACCACCCGCCGGTCCCGCCGGGCCGACTCGTACTCGTCCAGCCAGACCCGCTCGACCCCGGCCGGGTCGGCCAGCAGGCCGCCGTGCCGCGAGGTGAACCCGAACAGCGGCCAGTCGCACAGGCTCCAGTGCCCGGGCAGCTCGAGCAGCGGCTCGCCGCCCGACGTCTCCCAGTACGGCCGGTCGTCCGCCATCAGGCTGGAGTCGTACCGGAAGCCCAGCTTGGCCAGCAAGCCGAGGGTCTCGGGGGTCAGCTCCCAGCCCGGCGAACGGTATCCGGCCGGCCGGACCCCGTACCGGTCCAGGGCCTCGAGCCCGCGCTCGAGCTCGGCCCGCTGGCCAGCGTCGTCCAGCGGGTCGGTCGGCGCGTGCATGTACCCGTGGTGAGCCACCTCGTGCCCGCGTTCCAGGATCGCGGCCATCGCCTCGGGGTGGTGCTCGGCCGTGTAGCCGGGAATGTAGAACGTCGCCGGGATCCCGGTCTCGTCCAGCATCGCCAGGATCCGGCTCAGACCGCGGACCGGGCCGAACTGCCCCTGCGACAGGATCGTCAGCCGCCGGGTGTTCTCCGGGTCGTCGCTCAGCCACGGCGCCTGGCCGTCCACGTCGAAGGTCAGCGCAACGGCCACGTCAGCGCCATCCGGCCAGGCCGGCATGCTTGCCAGTGTCTGCATCGCACGAGGATAACTGGCGTATTCCGGCCCGGATCAGGCCGCCACGGCGAGCTGCCCAGCACGCCCGTCATGACGATGAAGGGATACGGGATCTGCCGCGCGGGTCCCGCCGTACCGGGCCAGCCGTCCCGCGCGCAGCGGCATGGCAAGAGCCGCGGCCGTAGTGGGCCCCCGTTCGTGGCTCACGGCAAGCGGTGATCACTGCCTGTGTGCTGGGCGACCTGGATCATTGCCCGTTCCGTCCCGGCTCCGCCGGCCGCGGTGGCAGGATGACGCGCGATGCGCAGACTCAGCCCCCTCCTCCGCGTCCCATCCGCCCGCCGGATTGCCGCCGCTGCGGCGCCGGCCCTCTTCCTCACCGCCTGCGGCACGGCGTCCCTGAGCAGCACGCCGGTCGCGGACACCGCCCCGGCCGCCCCGGCCGCCGCCGCGGCCCCGGCGCCCAGCCCGGCCCCGGTCTCGCCGTCCACCACCGTGCCCGGCGCGCCGAACTGCCCGATGTTCCCGTCGGACAACGTGTGGAACACCGACATCTCCCAGCTGCCGGTGAACAAGCACAGCGCGGCCTGGATGCGCAGCATGCACGCGTCCAGCCTGAACCTGCACCCGGACTTCGGGCCCAACCCCGGCGGGACGCCGTTCGGCATCCCGTTCAACGTGGTGACCAGCAAGCACTCGCTGATCAAGGTTCACTTCAGCCAGCCGTCAGAGAGCAACAGGGCCCCGTACCCGTTCGGCTCGGACATCAGGATCGAGCCCGGCGACCGGCACGCGATCATGATCAACAAGGACACGTGCAAGCTGTACGAGCTGTACCTGGCCAGCTTCTCGGGGGGCCGGGCCAGCGCGTACGCCGGCGCGACCTGGAACCTGAACTCCAACCATCTCCGCCCGAACGGCTGGACCTCGGCGGACGCCGCCGGGCTGCCGATCCTGCCCGGCCTGCTGAACTACAACCAGGTCAAGGAAGCCGTTGCAGACGCACACGCCGATCACGCACGCGATCAGGTTCACCGCGGAGCCGACCAGGGACGCGTTCATCTGGCCGGCCAGGCACTCGGCCGGCTCGGGCAGCAGCGCGAGCCTGCCGCCGATGGGCGCCCGGTTCCGGCTGAAGGCGAGCTTCTCCGTCACCCGCTTCTGCTCGGGCGGCGGGCTGACCTGCCGGTCCGCGAAGGCGATCCTGACCGAGATGAAGCACTACGGGATGATCCTGGCCGACAACGGCTCGGACTGGTTCTTCCAGGGCTCGGCGAACCCGCAGTGGCCGGACTCGCTGGTGGAGATGCTCAAGCGCATCCCGGCCAGCGCGTTCGAGGCGGTGGACGAGTCCTGCCTGAAGACCAGCGCGAACTCGGGCCAGGCCACGGCCAAGCCCGGCTGCCCGATCGGCTGACGGGGCCGGGGCAGCCGACCGCGGGCCGGATGCTCACGAAGTGCCGTTGCTGCACAGAGAAGTGAAGCAACGGCACTTCGATCAGGATCAGCCGAGCAGGTAGCGGCGGCTGAGCGGGACGTCGGTGACCGGGTCGGCGTGCAGGGTGCGGCCACCCAGGTGGACCGTGCCGTCGGCCGGGTCCACCTCGACCGGCGGGACCATCGTGTTGGCCAGCAGGCTGGCCCTGGTCACCTCGCGGGTGCCCTGGACGGGGACGAGGCGGCGCCGTGTGGCCAGCCGCTTCCTGAGGCCGGCCGCCTGCGCCGCGGCGGACACGAACGTGACCGACAGCTCGGGGGCGGCCGTGCCCTGGCCGGACCAGTGGGCTCCGTAGCGGCGCGGCTCGGCGCCCTCGACCGTGGCGTTGCCGGAGCCGAACGGGCCCCAGGCGAACCAGCCGCCCTTGAGCACCAGTTCCGGGCGGACCCCGAAGTACCCGGGCCGCCACAGCACGATGTCCGCCAGCCGCCCCGGGCGCAACGAGCCAACCTCGGCCTCGACCCCGTGCACCCGGGCCGGCTCGGCCGTGTACTTGGCCAGGTAGCGGAGCACCCGCGCGTTGTCGTCGGCGGCGCCGGCCGGGTCGGCGCCGGGCCAGTCCTGCCCGCGGCCCGGTCTGCCGCCAGTGCTTCATCGCGTGCGCGAGCTGCCAGGTCCGCCGGATGGTCTCGCCGATCCGGCCCATGCCCTGGGAGTCGCTGTTGATGATGCTGATCGCGCCGAGCTCGTGCAGCGGGCCCTCGGCGGCCATGCTGGCCGGGTGGACGCGCTCGGCGGCGATCTCGACGTCGTGCGGGACATCCGGCGAGCCGCCGTGCGAGAGCAGGATCATCTCCAGGTGCTCCGCGGCCGCGGCCCGTCCGTAAGGCACGGTGGGCGTGGTCGAGGAGCAGACCACGCTCGGCGCGGCCACGATCCCGATCAGGTCGGGGATGTGGCCGCCGCCCGCGCCCTCCACGTGGTAGGCGTGCACCGACCGGCCGCCGATGGCGTCGATCGTGTCCGGCAGCTCGCCGGCCTCGTTCAGCCCGTCGGTGTGCAGGCAGACGGCTATGTCGTGCTGGTCGGCGAACCGCAGCGTGGCGTCGATGATCTCCGGGTACGCGCCCCAGTCCTCGTGGATCTTCAGCCCGCAGGCGCCGGCCTCGAGAACCTGGTCCAGCTGGCCGGGCGCGTCCGTCCTCGCGCTGGCCTGCAGGCCCAGGTTGACCGGCAGGAACTCGAACGCGCGCAGGGTCTTGTCCATGACGTACGGCGGTTCCTCGAAACCGGCGGTGATCAGTGTGGTCACCCCGGCGGAGAGGGCCACGGGGACCAGCCGCGGCGTGATGAGGTGGACGTGGCTGTCCACCGCGCCGGCCGTGGCGATGAGCCCGTAGCCGTTGACCGGCCACGTGTTCGGGCCGATGGTGAGATCGGTGCCGTTCATGATGCCGGGGTTGCCGGCCCGGCCGATCCCGGCGATCCGGCCGTCCTTGATGCCGATGCTGGTCTTGCGGACGCCGAGGAACGGGTCGATGATCACGACCCCGGCGATGAGCATGTCGAGTTCGCTGTCCTTGGCGGGCCGGTCGTCCTGCGCCTGGCGGGAGCGCCAGTTCTTGGCGTATCCCCAGACCGGCTCGTCGCCGTACCCCACGTCATCGGCCTCGACCCGGACCCAGAGGTCGGTGTCGCCCAGCCTGAGCAGGTCGCCGGTGGTCGGCCCGAACTGGCGCGCGTACTCCGCGCGGGACAGCTTCACTGCGCCTCCAGAATCACTGCGCCTCCAGAATCACTGGGTCTCCAGCCCGGGCACGCGGATCAGCTCCACTTCCTTGGCCTCGCCCGGGGCCCAGCGAACCGAGTGCCCGGACGGCAGGGCGAGCCGGCAGCCGTGAGCGGCGTCCCGGTCGAACTCCAGCCGCGGATTGACCCGCCAGAACGGGAAATGCGAGGCGACCCTGATCGCCCGGGCCGAGGCGTTGCGCACCAGCAACTGCCGGTGCTCCAGGCCCTCGTGCATCTCGATGTCCCCGTCCCGCACGCGGACCGCCCCCGGCCCGTCGGCGTCCCCGGTTCGCCCTTGCCACGGCTGGCGCAGCACGACGAGCCGGGTCCCGTCGCCCAGCAGAACCTCGAGGCAGATCTCGTCGATAAGGTCGCCCACCCCGGGCAGCAGCTGCCCCGGCCGCACGGCCCGCCGCCCGGCCGCGGCGACGTCGTCGAACGAGGCCCCCGCCCGCGCCGCCATGTGCATCTCGTCGCACGCGAGCGCGACCGCCTCCGGCACATTGAGCTGCAGCCCCCGCGCCAGCGTCTTCCGGGCCAGCTCCGCCGCCCCGAAGACCCGCAACCGTTCCTCATCCGCCGGGCTCAGGTACATCGCTAAAGATCCTCCCGGGGGTCGAGGCACCACCTACTCGCCAGTTGATCATGCGCCGAAGTGCCCGCGGACCTCTTTAGCCATGGCCACGACGTCGACCGGCCGGGTTGTGTCCACTCTGACCAGAGCCCCGATCCCGACCGGCCGGTCATACTCCGCCATCGCCGCCAGCTCCAGCCGCTTAACCACATGAACCGCATGCGTCACGCGCGAGTTGTACCGCTGGACCGCGACCTCAGCCGGGCAGTCGCAATGCACCTCAACGGGCCGCGCGGCCAGTCCCGCCAGCCTCCCCCGCTCGTACTCGCTATACGGCCGGAAATTAGCCTCGATCACCACAGCAGGCGCATCCGCCGCCAGCGCCCAGAGGAGTTCCATCGCGGTGGCCCCAAGCCTGCGCGACCACTCCCGGTCCGGCTCAGGTGGTTCCAGTGCGTCGTGCAAGGTCTCCTTGATCCGGTCCTTGGTCAGCAGCGCCCACCCCAGCTCCGCCGCCAGCGGCACGGCCAGACTGGTCTTCCCCGACCCCGGTGCGCCCGAGACATACACGAGCCTCCGGGATTCCCTCATGAGCGGCCGCGGAGCCCGGAATTGATCTGATCCAGATCGAATGCGCCGGGGTCGAACCCGGCGGCCGAGCTGAGGCCCAGCCATTCCAGGCGGTCCTCGTGCTCCTTGTGAGCGGGATCGGCCAGGATCTCCAGCAGGTCGCTGTAGCCCCAGATGCCGCCGCAGTCCTCCGGAGGGCAGGCCCGCCGCCCGGCCACGCAACGCGGGTAGCTGACGGCGGGTTCCGCGTCGCCGACCGCTTCGACCACGATGTCGTGTTCCCAGTCGTCACCGAAGTCGTAGGTGTAGCTGAGCCGGTCACCGGCGGACGGGGCGACCTGGCTGAGCCGCTTCGCGGCCGCGCTGCGGATCTCCAGCTCGCGGTCAGCAATGCCGTACTGCTCTCCCGCGGCCTCGAAGGCCCACATGTGGTAGTCCTCCCAGCCGAAGGCGTTCTGGATGACGCCGTGCAGCTGGGACAGCGTGCAGTCCGACCGCACCTGCAGCCGACGCCAGATGGGCGGCTTGGACCCCCGCAGGGTGACCTTGATCGTGTGTACCGCCCGCCCCGCAGCGCGCGTTCCGGGCCTGGCGTTCTCGGCCTTTGGCATGGCCGCCATCCTGCCACTGCGGCGGGGACCGCGAGCCAACCGGCGCCGCCACCACCGCAGGCACCGGGCCGCTAGCTACTCTGGCGGGCCCAGCCGGCGTCAGGTGGGTGGCAGGAGCGGCCCGCCTTGCCAGCTCTGGAAGACCAGGTTGGTGCGGACCGACATGACTCCGGGACGGTCGGTGAGGGCATCCACGGCCACCCGCTGAAGGTCTTCCACGTCACGGGCGGCCACGTGGATGAGGTAGTCGTCGGGCCCGGCGACAAGGTGGACGGCGCGGGTGTGCGGCTGGGCAAGGGCGTGCTCGACGAACTGGCTGACCAGCGGGCGGTGGTGCGGGCCGGTCCGGACGGCCAGGAAGGCCTGCAGGGGGAGGCCGAGGGCCGCCGGGTCCAGCCGCACGGTGTAGCCGCGGATGACGCCGGTACGACGGAGCCGGTTGACCCGGTCCAGGCAGGTGGATGGGGCGACCCCGGCGGCGGCGGCGAGGTCACGGTAGGAAGTCCGGGCGTCGTTCTGCAGGACTCGCAGGATCTCAAGATCAACCGGATCGAGTTCAACCGCATCGGCCATCTGCCGAACGTAGCACGGCTCATCATCATGACAGTCGGCAAATGACCGATGGTGGAGACATCTGGCGGGTCAGCTGTGACCCGGATGCACGATGTGCGGCCCGACGAGGGAGAGCCTGAACGGATGTCGATCCACGAGGAAGCACTGATCAAGGTGAGCCCGGCGCAGGTATATGAGTTCCTGACGAGCGGGGAGGTCTTCGCCGCGGCGACGGAGATGCCAGCCCAGGTGAGCGATCGGGAAGGTGAGCCCTTTTCGCTGTTCGGCGGCCGGGTGGAGGGCCGGCAGATCGAACTGGTGCCCGGCCAGCGCGTCGTGCAGGCGTGGCGGTTCGGCAGCACGCACCCGGATGAATGGGAACCGGGCGTCTACTCAATTGTCCGGTTCACGATGTACGCCGAGGGGGACGCGACCAGGTTCGTGATCGACCACGATGCGATCCCGCCGCAGTGGGAGGACCACATCCAGTCCGGCTACTCGGCCTTCTACCAGGATCCGCTGACCAGGCACTTCGGCGGATAGAAGGGTCACCAGAACCCGCTGACCATGAGTGCCGGCGCCGTTAACCCTTTGCCGGCCGCCGTCCGCCTGGCCGAGGATGGCGGCCATGGCCACGAGCCGGCGAGCCGACATGTTCACCGCGGACGGCAGGCCGTCTGACGACGACCCGCGTGAGAACGGGCCACGGCTGGGCGACGAGCGCGCCACGCTGGCCGAAGCCCTGCGCTGTCAGCGCCTCACGCTGGAGCTGAAGTGCGCGGGCCTGGATGCGCAGGCTATGGCGCGGCGTTCCGTCGAGCCGTCGACGATGTCGCTCCTGGGTGTGGTGCGGCACCTGGCCGAGACGGAGCGGGCGACGTTCCGGGTGCTGATGGCCGGGCAGGACGTGCCCCGGCTGTTCTGCTCCGCCGTCGACCGTGACGGTGATTTCGACGGTGCCGTTCCCGACCCCCAGGTGGTGGCGCAGGCGTGGGACGCCTGGCGGGCGGAGGTGGACTTCGCCACGCGGTTTGTCGCCGGGGCCCCCAGTCTCGACATCACCGGCCACGATCCCCTCAATCAGCACGGCAGCGGCGGAGGCCTGATTTCGCTGCGCGAGGTGCTGGTCGGGATGATCGGGGAGTACGCCCGCCACATGGGCCACGTCGACCTGCTGCGCGAACGGATCGACGGCCGCATCGGCCAATGATCACGGAGGGTTGTGCACCGCCGGCGGTGCAAAACCCTCCGTGATCACCCGTTACGAGCTGCCGCTCATGGCCGGCGGGCCCGGCCCAGGAAGGCCATCAGCCGCTCGGTGGGCGTCGCGCTGCCAGGGGCGGGCACCTCAGGCCCGAACAGGCTGTGGTCACCGCCGCCCCGCAGGCCGGGCACGACCTGGTGGGCGACGGACGACCCGCGGCGTCACGCCGACCCCGCTCGGGCAGCGCCTGCTGCCGCTGATCGAGAGCACGCTGCAGGGGCTGGACACGGTGCTGGCCGAAGCCCGGCTGGCCACCCGGCAGGAACCGCGCCCGCTGCGGGTCGGCGTCTCCCCGCTCATCAACCGCGAGCTGATCGGGAGAATGTTCGAGGCGGCCAGCGCGGCAGCGCCCGAGCACGCCGTCGTGCTCCGCGCGGGAGCGGTCTCCGATCTGCAGGGCGCGCTGGCCGGCGCCGAGCTGGACCTGCTGCTGATCCCGGAACGAGACATGGCGCCCGTGTTCCGGCAGGCGATCGTGGCCAGGGATCCGATGGTGTTCATCGCGGCCAAGGCGGGCCCGGCAGCGGACGGCCCCGAGGCCATCCCGATCGAGTTGCAGGACACTACCGCGGTGCCGCTCATCCTGCCTACCGACGCATGCGGGCTGGCCCCGTTCACCCGCCGGGTGTTCGCCGATTCCGGGTTGCCGCTGCCCACCTATCCCGGGGAGGCGCACGACTGCCGCATCCTGCAGGACTGGGTGGCCCTGGGCCTGGGTTCAGCCCTGCTGCCAGGCCCCAAGGTCGCCGCCGGGACGCCGGCCCGCCCGGTGCAGCGTGGCGAGGTTCCCGTCACGATCGCCTACCAGGCCTGCTGGATGGCCACCTCACCGCTACGGACGGAGATCTCCGGCCTCGTGTCGATGCTGACCGCCATGTCCTGAGGCGGCCTCTTCCCGCCGCTGGCTGATGAGCCGCGCTGCGGGTCGTAGGGTGAGGGGTCATGACCCCTCAGCCGCTGCGGGACATGATGGATCCGGGCTGGGCCGAGGCCCTGGAGCCCGTCGAGCCGAAGATCCGGGAAATGGGCGCGTTCCTGCGCGCCGAGGTGGCCGCCGGGCGGACGTACCTGCCGTCCGGGGATCTGGTGCTGCGGGCCTTCCGGCAGCCGTTCACCAGCATCCGCGTGCTGATCGTGGGCCAGGACCCGTACCCGACGCCGGGCAACCCGGTGGGGCTGAGCTTCTCGGTGCCGCCGAAGACCCGGATCCCGGCCAGCCTGATCAACATCTTCAAGGAGTACTGCGAGGACCTCGGCTACCCGCGGCCGTCGAGCGGGGACCTGAGCCCGTGGACCGAGCGCGGCGTCATGCTGCTGAACCGGGCGCTGACCGTTCAGCCGGGCCAGCCGGCCTCGCACCGCGGCAAGGGCTGGGAGACCGTCACCGACCAGGCCATCACCGCCCTGGCCAGCCGGGGCACGCCGCTGGTCGCGATCCTGTGGGGCCGCGACGCCCGCAGCCTGGTCCCGCTGCTGGCCAGCCACGACAAGGTCGCCTGGGTCGAGTCCGCCCACCCCAGCCCGAACTCCGCGGACCGCGGCTTCTTCGGCTCCCGCCCGTTCAGCCGCGCCAACCAGCTGCTGGAGAAGATGGGCGGCGACCCCGTCGACTGGAAGCTTCCCTAGCCAGCCCACCGGCCACGCCCGGCCCAGCAGCATCACCGGCGCACTGAAAGACTGGCGGGCATGAGCTATCTCGCCAGTGCTGACCGTTATGACCAGACCCCGTACCGGCGCTGCGGGCGCAGCGGCATCCTGCTGCCTGAGGTGTCGCTCGGGCTGTGGCAGAACTTCGGTGACACGCAGCCGCTCGAAACCCAGAAAGAGATCCTGTTCCGGGCCTTCGACCTCGGCGTGACCCACTTCGACCTGGCCAACAACTACGGCCCGCCGTACGGGGCGGCGGAGGTCAATTTCGGCGCGATCATGCGCTCGGACCTCAGGCCGTACCGGGACGAGCTGATCATCTCGACCAAGGCCGGCTGGGACATGTGGCCCGGCCCGTACGGCGACCGCGGCTCGCGCAAGTACCTCCTCGCCAGCCTGGACCAGTCGCTGGCCCGGATGGGCCTGGACTACGTCGACATCTTCTACAGCCACCGGTCCGACCCGGACACCCCGCTCGAGGAGACCATGAGCGCGCTGGCCACCGCGGTCCAGTCCGGGCGCGCGCTGTACGCCGGCATCTCGTCCTACTCCGCGGAGCGGACCGCCGAGGCCGCCGCGATCCTCCGGCAGATGGGCGTGCGGCTCCTCATCCACCAGCCGTCCTACTCGATGCTGAACCGGTGGATCGAGGAGTCCCTGCTGGACACCCTCGAAGAGGAGGGCGCGGGCTGTATCCCGTTCTCCCCGCTGGCCCAGGGCCTGCTCACCGGCAAGTACCTGAACGGGATCCCGGCCGGCTCCCGCGCCAGCCTGAACGGCAGCTCGCTGGACAAGGACCAGCTCACCGAGTCGACCCTGGCCCACATCCGGTCCCTCGCGGAGATCGCCAGGGCCCGCGGCCAGTCGCTGGCCCAGCTGGCGCTGAGCTGGGCCCTGCGCGACCAGCGGGTCACCTCGGTGCTGATCGGCGCCAGCAGCGTGGCCCAGCTGGAGGAGAACCTCGCCGCCACGAAGAACACCACGTTCTCCGAAGAGGAACTGGCCGCGATCGACCGGGACGCGGTGGAATCGGGTATCAACCTGTGGGCCGGCTCCAGCGCCGGCTAGCGACCGGCGACCGATAGGGGTCTGGCACCGTGCATTCGGTAGGCCTTGTACTGCACCCGCGCCGCGACTGCGAGGGCGCCATCGGCGCGGTGCTGGACTGGACGATGGCCCACGGCGCCAGGCTCTACGGCGTGACCGACGAGATCAGCCGGGTCCAGGGCGCCACCGCGGTCCCCGCTGACGAACTGGGGGCCATGGTCGACCTGCTGGTCAGCCTGGGCGGCGACGGAACGATGCTGCGCGCGATGCGGCTGTCCGACGGGACCCGGGCCCCGGTGCTCGGCGTCAACCTCGGCCGGCTCGGCTTCCTGGCCGAGGTCGACGTCCCGGATCTGCCCGCCGCGCTGACCGCGATCGACAACAAGGACTTCACCGCGGAGTACCGGCTGGCCCTGGACGCGTTCATCGACGGCCGCACGCTGACCGCGTTCAACGACGTCGCGGTGGTCCGGGTGCCCGGCGAGGGCAGCAGTGCACGGGTCAACCTGCTGGTCGGTGGCGCACCGTTCGTCGGCTACGCGGCCGACGCGGTCGTGATCGCCACGCCCACCGGGTCGACCGCGTACAGCTTCGCGGCGGGCGGCCCGATCGTCAGCCCGGCGGTGAAGGGACTGCTGGTCACCCCGGCCGCGCCGCACTCCGCGTACCGCGGCGGCCTGGTCCTGTCCACGGACGACTCGCTGGCGCTGGAGATCCTGCCGGACAGCGGACGGCTGGCGGTCGAGGTGGACGGCAACGTGGCCCGGTACGTCGGCCCCGGCGACCGGGTCGACCTGCGGGCCCGGCCGAACGCGGCCCGGGTCATCCGGCTCGGCATGACCACGTTCTACGAGCGGGCCCGGCGCAAGCTGCGGCTCACCGACTCCGCCGAGCTCGATCCGTCCGCGCTGGCCCGGTCGCTGGCGGACCGGCCCCTGCTGGACCGGCCAGGTCCGGCCTGCTGACCGGGGAAGCCGCTAGTTCCGCGCGGACCTCGCCCACGCCGCGATCTGCGACCGGGACGAGAACCCCAGCTTGGCCAGGATGTTCGCGACGTGCCTGGCCGCCGTGGCCGGCGCGATCACCAGTTCCTCGGCGATCTGCCGGTTGCTCAGCCCGGCCGCGATCAGCTCGATGATCTGCCGTTCCCGCGGGGTCAGCTGGTTCGGCAGCGGCAGCGCCGCTGCGGCCCCCGCGCCGCCGCCCGGACCGCCGGCGCCGCCGCCCGCCGTGGCACCGTTCACCGCCGCATCAAGGCCAGCGGAACCAGCCCCGGACAGCGCCAGCGCGACCGCCTGGTCCGGGGTCATCGCCGCGCCCTCCTCCCACAGCCGCGACACCACGGCGTCGCCCAGTGCCCCGGCCGCGGCCAGGTACTGACTTACCTTTCCCCCGGACAGCGGCCGCAGCCCGGCGGTGTCCCGCAGCCCCGCCGCCGCCGCGATCAGCCGGACCGCCTGCGCGGGCTCGTCCTGCGCCGCGGCCAGCTCGGCGAACGCCTCCAGCCCCCGGGCCACCCCGATGCGCGACCCGGTCGAGTGGCTGAGCACCAGGCTTTCCCCCAGGTACTCCCCGGCGGTCTCATGATCCTTCTGCTCCAGCGCCACCCGGGCGAGCCCGGCCAGGCAGCGGGCGATATCCGGCCGCGCGTCTATCTCCCGGAAGATCGGCAGCGCCTCGGTGTAGTAACGGCGGGCCACGTCCGGCTCGGACCGCAGCCGGGCCAGGTCACCGAGCCCGATCATGGTACGGGCCGCGCCCCACTGCTGGTCGATCCGCTGCATCACGGCCAGCGCGGCCAAGCCGAATTCCTCCGTGTCGCGCAGGTTGAGCCGCAAGGCGGCGGCCTGGGCCAGGCTGCCCAGCGCGTAGCCCTCGTTGAACGAGTCACCCGACTCCCGGGCCAGCTCCAGCGCCTCGGTAGCCCGCGCAATACCCTCCTCCAGCCGGCCCAGATGCAGCGCCGCCTCGGCGAGCAAGTTCAGCGTGGTCGCCGTCCAGAACGAGTCACCGGCCGCCACGCACAGCGCAAGAGCCTCCTGCGCGCCCCGCTCGGCCTCGGCCGGGTCGATGGACATGGCCAGCTGGGCCCGCCCGGCCAGCGCGGCACCCCGCACCCAGCCCGGCAGGCCCGGCGCGTCCAGCGCGAGGAACGAGTCGAACCAGTCCCGGCCCTCGGCGAACCGGCCCCGCACGATCCAGCACGGACGCACACCGGTGCAGATCCGCAGCCCGCCCTCGGCGTCGCCGCGGGCCATGCAGCGGCTGAGCACCTGGTCGACGTTGACGGTGTCGATGTCGTAGCGGCGGAACACGTCGACCCGGGCCGACCACGGGCCAGGGATCAGCGCCATGCCGATCGCCATGTTCTGCTCCGCCACCCGCAACGTGTAGTCCCGCAGGAGCTGCTCGCGCTGCTCCGCCTCGCCGGCGGCGGCCAGCTGCTCGGCTGCGTACTCCCTGATGGCGTCGAGCATCCTGTACCTGTACTGGCCGAGGACCTCGGGCTCGACCACGACGAGGGACTTGTCGACCAGCGCGGTGATCAGGTCGAGCACCCTGGCCACCGGGAGCTGCTCGTCGGAGCAGATCTCCTCGGCCATCTCCAGCGACCAGCCGGTGAACACCGACAGCCGCCGGAACAGGACCTGCTCGTCGGGGGTGAGCAGGTTGTAGCTCCAGTCGATGGTGGCGCGCAGCGTGCGCTGCCGGGCCGGCACCGTGCGGTCCTGGGTGGCCAGCAGCCGGAACCGGTCGTGCAGCAGCGCCTCGATCTGCTCGGCGGACAGCATCCGCACCCAGGCCGCGGCGAGCTCGATGGCCAGCGGCAGCCCCTCGAGAGCGCGGCAGAGCCGGCCGACAGCCGCCGCGTTCCCGCCGGTCACCGTGAAGCTGGGCAGCGCCGCCGCGGCCCGGTCGGCGAACAGCGCGGCAGCCTCGGAGCTGGAAAGATCGGCCACCGACGTCGGCGGCGGTGGCGGCGGCGGCACGGTCAGCGGCGGGACCTGCCAGACGGTCTCCGCCGCCACCCGCAGCGGCTCCCGGCTGGTGACGATGATGTGCAGCCCGGGCGCCCCGGCCAGCAGCCGCTGGGCAACCCGCGCCGCCGCGTCGATCAGGTGCTCGCAGTTGTCCAGCGCGACCAGCAGGCTGCGCGCGGCCAGCGCGTCGGCGAGCGTGTCCAGCAGCGGGCGGCCGTTTTCCTCGGTCACCCCGACCACCGAGGCCACCCGGGAGACCACCAGGTCGGGCTGCTGCAGGTCGCCCAGCTCAACCATCCACACCCCGTCGGGGAACTCGTCCCGCAGCGCGGCCAGGATCCGCCCGGCCAGCCGGGTTTTGCCGATCCCGCCGGTGCCGCACAGCGTCAGCGCGCGCGAGCTCAGCAGGGACGCGCGCAGCTCGCCGAGCTCACGCTCCCGGCCGATGAACCGGTTCGGTTCCTCGTGCAGGTTGTGCTGTTCTGCGGTGATCATGGCGGCTCGCCGGGGGTTGCTTTCGTGGGGCGGGCCACCGGGCACGCCCCGGGGCTGCGCACAGCTCGGCGTGACCGGCGCCACCCAGGACCGGGGCAGAAGGAGGCGGCTGACCCCTTTTGGGGTCATTCGGGCAGGTCTCCATCATCTCTCTTCCTGCCGCATCCGTCACGCTTTCGGCAAGTCACGGCACCGCGGGCGGAATCGGGCCGCGCAGGTCAGCAGTCCTACGGTAACGATCCGGCAACGGCGGCACTCGCACCCATCCATATTGCCGCGGGTACCGAACAAGGGCCGTAGATCGGATCACCGGTCGGGACAGCGGAATACGACGGGGAAAGAGCCCGCGGGCCGCGATACGCCGGACCGAAAGACGGATACGCAGAGTAGCCGACTGAGCGCGATGGGGCACCTTCAGTCCCGCGGCTCACAGCAAGGACGGCGGCACGGAGCCGCCGCTCCGGGGAGGAACTCTCAATGCCCGATCACGACGAGACCAAGCAGCACGCGGGCCCGGGCGTGGACGCCGGTGAGCCGCAGTCGCAGCCGCAGCGCGTGTCCCGCCGCACCATGCTCCGCGGCGCGGCCACCGCCGGGGCGGCCGGCGTGGCCGCCACCGCCCTGGCCGGGATGGCCGGCCCGGCGCTGGCCGGCGCCAGCACCCGGGCGCAGGACCAGCCGCTGCGCGACAACGAGGCCAACGACGAGGTGGTCGTGCACGTGACGAACGCCCGGGCCGGCAAGATCGACGTGTTCCGCGGCACCAGCCACGTCGAGCTCACCGACCGCGCCCTGGCCGCGCGCCTGGTCCGCGCCAGCCGCTGACCCCCGCGGCCCGCGGCACCCGCCCGGGCCGCCCGCACACCTCCTGAACCCGGCCCCGCCGGAACCTGCCCACGCCACTCGTGGCTGAAGGCTGCCCACTTCCCGGCCACCCGCCGGGCCGACAGCACCGCACGCACCTGCTTCCTTACGAGGAGTAACCACATGTCTTCGCATCGTGAGGCCCCGGAGATCTCCAAGGACCCGGTCGCCGATAGCACGGACGTCTACGCGTTCGTCAGCCCGGACCGTCCCGATACGGTCACCCTGATCGCCAACTACATCCCGCTGCAGTCACCGGCCGGCGGCCCGAACTTCTACGAGTTCGGCGACGACGTGCTCTACAAGATCCACATCAGCAACGCCGGGAAGAGCCAGTCCGACCTCGCGTTCGGCTTCCGCTTCCACACGAAGTTCACCACGCCGGACAGCTTCCTCTACAACACCGGCCCGATCACCTCGCTGAACTCCGCGAGCTGGAACAGCAAGCAGTTCTACACGGTGACCCGCTGGGACCACCACGGCCACCGGGTCATCGCCGAGCACCTGGCCTGCCCCCCGTGCAACGTCGGCGTCGCGTCCACCCCGGACTACGAGCACAACCTGGGCGCGCCGGCCGTGCACGACATCGGCAACGGCATCAAGGTCTTCGCCGGACAGCGCTCCGAGCAGTTCTACGTCGACCTCGGCGCGATCTTCGACCTCGGCGACCTGCGCCCGTTCCAGCACCTCAACGCGTTCCACAAGATGGCCGACGCGCACGGCGTCAACGCCACCAACCGCCTGAACGTGCACACGATCGCCATCCAGATCCCGATCTCGCAGGTGACCAGGCCCGGCCACCACACGATCGGGGTCTGGACCTCGGCCGAGCGCCAGCGGGCCAGGATCTCCAACGGCGAGGGCGCGGGCCACAAGCACCACGGCCCGTTCACCCAGGTCTCCCGGCTCGGGAACCCGCTGTTCAACGAGGTCATCGTGCCCATCGGGGCGAAGGACCGGTGGAACCGGCTGGCCCCGCAGTGGGACAAGCAGTTCGCCAAGTACGTCGCCCACCCCGAGCTGGCCAAGCTGCTGCCGGTCCTGTACCCGGGCGTGTTCCCGCACCTGGCCGCGCTGAACGCGACCGGCAAGCCGCGGGCCGACCTGGAGGCGATCCTGCTGACCGGCATCCCGGCCGGGATCGTGCCGCACTTCAGCAACTTCACCGGCCCGGTGCCGGCGGACATGCTGCGCCTGAACACGAAGATCAAGCCGTCGCACAAGCCGAACGTCCTCGGCGTGCTCGGCGGTGACCTGGCCGGGTTCCCGAACGGCCGCCGGATCGTCGACGACGTGGTCTCGATCGAGCTGCGGGCCATCGCCGGCCTGACCGTCCCGCTCGTCGACCCGAAGTACAAGCCGGACGCCGCGGCCGGCGCCCTGACCGACGGCCTGACCGGGTCCAGCGTGAAGAACGGCCCGCTCAGCCACTTCCCGTACATGGGCGTGCCGTACGACGGGTTCCACAACCCCTGACCGGCCTGCGGCCGCGGTGGTGCGGGTATGCACCGCCGCGGCCGCCGGCCCCGGTCATAGACCCCGGCCACAGAAAGGACCAGGGCTCATGCATTCGCATCACCATGAGACCGCACTCGGCCCGTCAGGGCCGGGCACCGTCGTGCTGAACGTCGGTGGCGGGACCGGGGCGCTGGTCCTGAACGTGCCGCCGGAGCTCGACGGGCGGGAGATCGAGATCAGCCGGGAGGGCTTCCCGCGCACGCACTCCCAGGTGCGCGAGCGCCGTCTTGGCAGCCGGGTCAGGTACGCGGCCGTGTACCCGGACCTGCCCGCAGGCGTCTACACCCTGTGGCGGGACGCGTCCACCCCGGCCGCCGTGGTGACCGTCAGCGGAACCGAGGTCACCGTGGCCAGCTGGCCCGCCTGAGCCATCCGGATCGGTCCTGCCACCGGGACCGGTCCTGGCTGGCCGTCCGCCGCGTCGGCGGCGTCCAGCGCCGGGCGCACAGTGGCCGCAGCGGACCGCCGAATGACGGAATCGCTGACCCGGGCCGGATAGGCTGTCGGAGTCCGGGACAAGTTCCCGCCACAATCAACCTTTCTCTGCCTGGCTACGTCTTCTGGGTTGGCAGGCCCCGCCCGGCGCACGCGCCGCGGCGTCCGGCAGAGCCAGGTAACAGCCGGGCTGCTCTGCCGCGTGCGGCCGCCGCGGCTGAGCCCGGCCGGGAAGGAGATGCGTGCGCACATCGGTGACCCCGGGGCCCGGCCCGCAGGCCGCCCTGCCGGTCCGCCGCAAGCTGCGCAGCCGGCCGACGTTCCGCATCATCGCCCTGGTGCTGCTCGTCTTCCTCGGCTGGACCGCCTGGTCGGTTGAGCACGCGCTGACCGCGCCCGGCGGCGGGACGGTGTCCGAGCGGCTGGCCGAGTGGGCCAGGGATCACTACCTCGGCCCGGTGGTCACGTTCGCCGAGTGGGTCATGTACACCCCGCCCAAGGTCGGCGGCCAGCCGTCGTTCTCGCTGGCCATGCCCACCACCGGGACCACCGTGCGGACCGGCGGGCACAAGCATCACCATCACAAGAACAAGCACCAGATCACCGGCCCCGGGTTCGGCCGCCCGGACAAGCTGACCTCCCCCGCGGGAAAGCCGGTGAACGGCGAGGGCCACTGGCGGATACTCGCCAGGGTGCACGGCGTGCCCGCGATCTACGGCACCTACCTGCGGCCGGACAAGGTGCACACGTCCTACGTGGCGGGCATCGCGTCGATGAACCCGCACCTGCTGAAGTTCGAGCTGCACCCGGGCTCGGAAGACCCCGGCGCCGGGAACTGGGGCAAGGCCCAGCCGGACATCCCGCCGGGCCAGCGCCGCGGCCTGCTGGCCACGTTCAACGGCGGGTTCAAGGTCGCGTCCTCGCAGGGCGGTTTCTTCCTCAACGGGACCACCCGCGGCGTGCTGCAGCGCGGCATCGCCTCGATGGTCTTCTACAAGAACGGCGACCTCAAGATCGGTGTCTGGGGCCAGCACGGCCTGCGGATGACCGGGAAGGTCGCGGGGGTGCGGCAGAACCTCCGCCCGGTGGTGGTCAACGGCCGGGTGCCCTCGTCCGTTGACCAGAACGTGCAGACCAACTGGGGCGCCACGCTGGGGGGCGGGTACTTCGTGTGGCGCTCGGGCGTCGGCGTGACCGCCGACGGGCGGATTATCTATGTCTACGGGCCGGCGCTGGACGTGCGGACTCTGGCCAGCCTGCTGCAGCGGGCCGGCTGTGTCACGGCGATGGAACTCGACATCAACCCCGACTGGATGTCCTACATGACCTACCACCCCCAGCACCACCCGGCGAACCCGGTGCCGGTCAACCTGCTGCCGACCCAGATCCAGCCCGCCACCCGCTACTACGCCGTGGCCAACCGCGACTTCACGGCGGTCTACGCGCGGTGACCTCCCCCGTCCCCGCCGCCGTCGCCGCCCCCGAGGCGCCGGCCAGGCCCCCGTCGGCCAGGCGCTGGCTGTGGGCCGCCGTCGGCGCCACCCGGCCACGGCAGTGGCCGAAGAACCTGCTGGTGCTGGCCGCCCCGCTGGCCGGGGCCTCGCTGGGCCGGCGTGACGGGCTCGGCTACGCGCTGGTCGCGGTGGCCGCCTTCGTGGCCGCCTCCTCCGCGGTCTACCTGGTCAACGACACGGTGGACGCGGAACGCGACCGCCGCCACCCGGTCAAGCGGAACCGCCCCATCGCGTCCGGGGCGCTGCCGGCCCGGCACGCGGTGCTGCTCGCGGTGGCCGCCACCGCTGTGGCGCTGGCCGCCGGGGCCGTGATCGGCGAGCCGTGGCTGATCGCCGCGGTCGCCGGGTATCTCGCCCTGTCGTTCCTGTACTCGCTGCGGCTCAAGCACGTGCCGTTCGTCGAGCTCGGCTTCGTCGCGTCCGGGTTCCTGCTCCGCGCGCTGGGCGGGGCGGCGGCCACGCAGGTGTCGCCGTCCGGCTGGTTCCTGCTGGTCTGCAGCCTCGGCGCGCTGATGGTGGCGATCACCAAGCGGAGCACCGAGCTGCGGTCGCTGGGCCCCGGGGCGGCCCGTCACCGGCCCGCGATGCGCTACTACCGGGAGAGCTACCTGCGCGCCGCGGGCCTGGTCACCGCGGTGGCGATGGCCGTCTGCTACCTGCTGTGGGCGCTGGGCGAGCCCGGCCCCGGGATGCGGGCCTGGCACCTGATCAGCGCCGTGCCGCTGGTCGCCGCGCTGGCCAGGTTCGGCGTGCTGGCCCGCCGCGGGGACACCCGGCCGATCGAGGACCTGATCACGCGTGACCGGCTGATGGCCGCCGCCGAGCTGGCCTGGCTGGTGGCGTTCGCGATCGGCCTGCGGCAATGACCGGAACAACGCTGACCCGACGAGGCGGTTGCGATGCCTGACACCCTGCCTGACACCCGGCCGGCCCGGATCCTGCTGCTCGGCGGGACCAGCGAGATCGGCCTGGCCATCCTGGCCGCACTGCGCGCCCCGGCGGGCACCGAGGTACTGCTGGCCGGGCGGGACGAGCAGCGGCTGGCCGCCGCGGGCAAGGCGCTGCCCTACGAGGTCAGGACGCTGCCGTTCGACGCGACCCAGCCGGACGGCCACCCGGCGCTGATCGACGGGGTGTTCCGTGACGGCCCGGTGGACCTGGTCATCTCCGCCGCCGGGGTGCTGATCCCGCAGGAGGAGCTGGACCGGGACCCGGTCCGGGCCGGGCAGCTGGTCCAGGCCAACTTCACCGGCCACGTCACCACCGTGCTGGCCGCCGCGGAGCGGATGCGCGGCCAGCGGCACGGGACGATCGTGATCCTCTCCTCGATCGCGGCGGTCCGGCCGCGCAAGGCCAACTTCGTGTACGGCGCGGCCAAGGCCGGCCTGGACGCGTTCGGCCGCGGCCTGGCCGACGCGATGCACGGCACCGGGGTCAGGGTGGTCCTGGTCCGGCCCGGGTTCGTGATCGGCCGGATGACCGCGGGGATGCCGCCCGCGCCGATGTCCAGCACCCCGGAGCAGGTCGGCGCGGCGGTCGCGGCGGCCCTGCGGCGCGGCGGGACCACGGTCTGGGTGCCGGGCTCGCTGCGCATCATGGCGGTGGCGCTGCGGCTGATCCCCCGGCCCCTCTGGCGGCGGATCCGCCGCTGACCACGGGCCGGAAATTTTTACCGTTCTGCGGCAATCTGCTCCCTGTCCTGCACCGAATGCCCAGCTGAAGCCCGCCACACGGCGCTGGGGCGTGGCGCGGAGGGGAGTGCTGGTTCCGGCCGTGGGGGTCAGGCGGCCGGAACCAGTGCCGGTCAGCCTGACTGGCGCGGCAGGACGTGCGGGTTGAGCAGGCCGGCCGGATCGAGCGCGGCACGGATCCGGGCGAACAGGTCGAGCTCGGCCGCGGAGCGGGCCAGCGGCAGCCAGCGGGCCTTCAGCGCGCCGATGCCGTGCTCGGCGGACACCGACCCGCCGAGCTCGGCTACGAAATTCAGCACCGCGTCCTCGTGCCGGCCGTCGGCCGGGGCCGCCGGGACGATGTTGACCTGCACGTTGCCGTCCGCGACGTGGCCGTAGGCGATAACCGTGGCGTCCGGGTCGGCGCCGGCCACCACACCGGCCACGGACGAGGCCAGCTCCACCCAGGCGGCCGCGGGCACCGACACGTCCAGCTTGATCGGCGGGCCGAGGAACCCGGCCGCCTCGGGCATCCGCTCCCGGTAGGCCCACAGCCGGGCCCGGTCCGCGGCGGCCTCGGCCACCGCGACGGGCCGGTCGCCGATCAGCCCGGCCAGGTCGTCCAGGGCGCCCCGGCCGGCCGCCTCCAGGATCAGGTAGGCCGGGGCCGGGTCGGGCAGCGGCGGGACCAGCCCGGCGTGCGCGATCAGCACGTCCAGGCCCGGCTGGGTGAGGAACTCCGCGGACAGCAGCCCGGGCACGGTACGGACCGCGCTCCGGGCCAGGCCGTGCACCTCCTCCAGGCCGTCGGCGGCGGCGACCAGGACCGTGACCGGGTCGCGCGGGCGGGGGACCAGCTGCAGCCGGGCCGCGGTCACCACGGCCAGCGTGCCTTCCAGCCGGCCAGCAGCGACGGGTAGTCGTAGCCGGTGTTGTCCTTGACCAGACCGCCCAGGTGCTCGATCACGGTCCCGTCGGACAGCACGGCCTGCACCCCGCGAAGCTGGGCGCGCATCGGGCCGTAGCGGAGCACACGCAGCCCGCCCGCGTTGGTGGCCACCGCCCCGCCCACCGTCGCGCTGTCCCGGCTGGCGATGAGCACGCCCACGTCCAGACCGGGATCCGCGGCCGCGGCCGCCGCCAGCGTGACCCCGGCACCCGCGGTGACCTGGCCGGAGTCCTGGTCCACCGGGCCGAGCCCGGTGAGCCGGGCCAGGCTGAGCACGACCTCGCCGTGCAGCGGCACGCCCCCGCCGACCAGGCCGGTGTTGCCGCCCTGGGGGACGACCGGTATCCCGGCCCCGGACAGCAGGGCGAGGACGGCGGCGACCTGCTCGGTGCGTTCCGGCCGCAGGACCGCCGGGGTCGTGCCGCGGTACCGGCTGGTCCAGTCGGTGACGTAGCCCGCGGTGGCGTCGCCGGTCAGCACGTGGTTCCCGCCCAGCACCGCGGCCAGGTCGCGGAGCAGGGCGGGCGGCAGCGCAGGGTCGGCCATGACCTGCCCCTACCCGGCCGACCCCGGTTCACCGGTGCAGGCGCGCATCGCCCGGGCGAACGCGGCCGCCCGGTCGGCGTAGTTGCGGAACGTACCGAAGCTGGCCGCGGCGGGCGAGAGCAGCACCACGCCGTCCGGCCGGGCCCACTCCCAGCCCTGCCGGACCGCCGCGGCCAGGTCCGGGCACGCGGTCACCTCGACCTTGCCCGGCCTCTCCGCCTCGATTGCGGCCTGGATCCGCGGCCCGCTCTCGTCCAGGGCCAGCACCAGCAGCGGCACGTCCCGGCCGTGCAGCCCGGCGGCCAGCGGGGCGTAGTCGATGCCGCGGTCGTGGCCGCCCGCGATCAGCGCGATCCGCCGGCCGGGGAACGCCCCGACCGCGGCCAGCGTCGGCAGCACGTTCGTGGACAGGCTGTCGTCGACGAACGTCACGCCGCCCGCCGTGCCGATGACCTGGAGCCGGCTGGCCAGCGGGGTGAACCCCGCGGCGGCCGACCGCAGCGCGTCCTCGTCGGAGGCCTCGGGCACGCCCGCGGCGCGCAGGCAGGCCCGGGCGATCAGCGCGTTGCGGCGGCTGTGCGCACCGAGCAGGCCGAGCGGGGCCATCCAGTCCGCGCCGGGGTCGTCGTCCGCGCTCACCCACTCGACCCGCGGGCCGAGCAGCGCGGCCCGTTCGTGCAGCAGGTCGCTGTCGCCGTTGGCCACGGTGACCTCGGCGCCGGGCTGCGAGCAGGCCGACAGCTTGTCGGCGTAGTACTGCTCGACCCCGCCGTGCCAGGGCAGGTGATCGGGATGCAGCGAGGTGACCGCGGTGACCGGCGCGGATACCGGCAGATCCAGGGCCTGGTAGCTGGACACCTCGATGACCCAGTACCGCGGCGGCGGGCCCGCCTGGTCCAGGTCCGGGTCGTACGGGAGCCGGCCGATGTTGCCGCCGGTCATGGCCGGGTAGCCGAGCCGGGTCAGCAGGTGCCCGGCAATGGCCGTGGTGCTGCTCTTGCCCTTGGTGCCGGTGATCGCGATGACGTGCCCGTCCGCCCAGCCAGCCAGCCACAGCCCGGCCAGCCACAGGCCGACCCCGCCCGTGATCGCCACGCCGCGGCCCGCCAGCCACCGGGCGTCCTCCCGGTAGCGGCTGATCCCCGGCGCCTTGACCACCACGTCGCAGGCGGCCAGCGCGTCCAGCCCGCCGTCCGCGGTGGCCAGCACGGCCGCCCCGCCAGGGCCGCCACCACCCGACGGTGAGTCGTCCACCAGGACGGCTGGCGTCACCCCTAGCGCAGCCAGCTTGCGCAGGTTGGCCTGACCCTCCACGCCCGCCGGGCCCCACACCCCGACGCGGCGTCCGGCCAGGTCAGCCCAGGAGATCAGCGGGCGCATAGCTCTCCGGGATGAAGTGGGCGCCGATCGGCGCGAGCAGCACGGCCGGGTCCGGCGGCGCCGGGTAGCCGGCCAGTTCGGCGGCCAGGGTCTGCAGCAGCCCCGGTCCGGCCCGGTCAGGCCGCCGCGCGGCCAGCAGCAGCGCGGCGCGGCTCTCGTCGATGTCGCCGACGCACTCGAACGGCCGGGCCCCGGCCGAGGTGCCAAGCAGCGTGCGGAACCGCTCGGCCAGCGAGCCGTCGGGGTGCTCCGGGTCGGTCAGCGGCTCCCGCCCGCCGAACACCTGGCCGAGCTGATCCGGGCTCAGGAACGGGGCCAGGATCAGGTCGATGAAGCAGCACTTGTCGCACCGGCCGCACCAGTGGCCGAGCCGCTTGGCCTTATCTATATGGAAGGCACGGTTGCAGCTGCGGAACACCGGGTGGTACGGCTCCAGCGCGGCGAACCTCTGCGCCACCCACAGCTCGGAGAACGGCCGCAGCGCGGAGAAATAATCGACCGAGCCGCCCAGCGCGGCCGCCACCACGTCACGGAACCCGGCCTCGAACGCGGCGCTCTTGGAGTACTGGTGGTTGACCGGCTTGCCGTTGGCCTCCAGCGTCGGCGCGGACGCGGACCACTCGTTGGACATGATCACCGCGTCCCGGCCGTCGAGCACCGCGGCCATCAGCGCTATCGCGGACAGGATGCCGGTGATCGGCACGTGCCCGTTCAGGAAGCCGAGCTCGCGGGACCGCAGCAGCAGCGGGTCGATCTCCCGGGCGGCACGGACGACCGGCAGCCCGGTCACCGCGGCCGGGGCCTCGATCGCGGCGAACCTGTCGTTCGGCCGCCCCATGATGAACAGCGCGGCGTCGGCCCGGTCGCGGACCATCTCCACGGTGACGATCGAGTCGATGCCGCCGCCGAACGGCACCAGCGGCCGCCCGGGACCGCCGCCGGCCGCCGGGGCCGGGCCTGCCGCAGGATCCGGCTCGCCGCTCAGCGGGCCCACGATCTCCAGCCCTGACAGGTCCAGCCCGTTCCGGTACGCGAACTCGCCCAGGCCGTCGAGGTAGAACGAGCGGAGGAAGTCCCGCTCGGCGCTGGTCACCGCGGTCTCGCCGAGATCGATGACCGGCGCCGCGGTCGTCTTGTAGTACGACACCCCGGCCAGCAGGAACACCAGCCGCGCCGCCGCCCGTACGCCCGGCGCGTCCCACCGGCCGCCGGGATCGAAGCCGACCCGCTCCGCGAACTCCCGCCCGCCCGCCTCGTACCGGCAGGTCAGCAGGCCGCGCGAGGGATCAAGGTCAAAACCCTGATAGGAATACGGTGCTTGCGCGCTCACTGCCGCCGTCCTGGCTGAAGTCGTGCCAGCAGGGCGAACCGGCCCCCTGGCGGCGAGTCCCGGTGACTGAAGAACGGCCCGTCGCCGCCGGTCCGCTCCGCGGCCGGGTAGATCTGCCCGGCCGGCACCCCGGCCGCGGCCAGCAGCAGGGCGTTCGCGCCGGGCAGGTCGAGCAGCCACCGGCCGGTGCCGTCCGGCCGCAGCACCCGGTCCGCGTCGCCGCCCAGGGTTTCCCGGGCCGGGCCGGCCACGTCGTCGCCGACCTGGTAGCGGTCCGGGCCGATCGCCGGGCCCAGGCCGGCCCGCACGTCCGCGGGACGGGCGCCGAGCGAGGCCATCGCGGCCAGCGCCGCGTCGGTGACCCGCGCGACCGTGCCGCGCCAGCCCGCGTGCACGCAGGCCAGCACCCGGGCCACCGGGTCGTGCAGGACGATCGGCACGCAGTCCGCGACCAGGATGGCCAGCACCGCGGCCGGGTCCGCGGTGACCAGCGCGTCCGCGTCCGGCACCGCGAGCCGGCCGCCAGGACCGGCCCCGGCCCCGGGCCCGGTGAACGCGCCGCGGCCCCGGTCGGCCGCGGTGACCACGGCGGCCACCGGGCCGTGCGGCTGGGCGGCCCAGACCACGTCACCGGGGGCGGCGCCGAGCACGGCCGCGGCCCGGCGGCGGTTCTCCAGTACCAGGTCAGCCTCGTCGCCGACGTGCAGTCCGAGGTTGAGTGAGGCGTACGGGCCGGACGACACCCCGCCGTGGCGGGTGGTCACGATAGCGTCGAGGCCGGCCTGCTCCAGCGCGGGCCAGGACAGCACGTCCAGGCCGGCCCGGGCGTGGATCCGGGCCCCTGCGGGCGGGCCGGGCGGCGGCCCGGCGGCGGTGCGCGCCGTCGCCTTTGTCGCCGCGTCCACGCCGCCACAGTACACGCGGCGTGACCCTGCCCCGCCCTTCTGGCCACTCTGGGCAATGCCCTTACGGGCAGGCTCGGTTTGCCCCGGCGGAAGCATGGCGGAACCCGCCAGAATCATGAAACACTGCCGGGATCCGGATACCCCCGGAAAGGGAGAACATGGTTACGCCTGAGCTCAACGGGCGACCCGGGGTACGCCCGCTGACCGCACCACCCGGCAGCGGCGGCCCCACTGTGCTGCGCATTCTTCTGGGCGCCCAGCTGCGCCGGCTGCGCGAGGCCAAGCGGATCACTCTCGAAGACGCCGGTCAGGTCATCCGCGCGTCCGGATCGAAGATGAGCAGGCTGGAGACCGGCCGGGTCGGCTTCAAGGACCGCGACATCTCCGACCTGCTGACCCTGTACGGGGTAACCGACACCGAGCAGCGCGACGCGATCCGCAGCCTGGCCCGGGACGCGAGCGCCCAGGGCTGGTGGCACGACTACTCCGACATCCTGCCGAACTGGTTCGAGGCCTACGTCGGGCTCGAGGAGGCCACGACCGGTATCCGGGCTTATGAGATCCAGTTCGTGCCCGGCCTGCTGCAGACCGAGGACTACGCCCGCGCGGTCACCATGCTCGGCCACGCCAACGAGCCGGCCGACCAGATCGAGCGCCGGGTCAGCCTGCGGATGGCTCGCCAGGACGTGCTCACCGGGCCGCACCCGCCGCACCTGTGGGTCGTGCTGGACGAGGCCGTGCTGCGCCGGTCCGTCGGCCGCCCGGGCGTGATGCGCGGCCAGCTCAAGCACCTGCTGGAAGCCACCGAGTGGCCGAACGTCACGATCCAGGTCATCCCCTTCCAGGCCGGCGGCCACGCCGCCGCGGGCGGCCCGTTCAGCATCCTGCGGTTCGCCGAGTTCGACCTGCCCGACGTCGTCTACCTGGAGCAGCTCACCAGCGCGCTGTACCTGGACAAGCGGGAGACCGTCGAGCACTACCTGGCCGTGATGGAGCGGCTGTGCCTGGAGGCCTCCCCGGCCTCCGCCACGGCCAAGGTCATCAACGACATCATGGCCGGCCGCTAGGCTGTGCTAGCCGCTAGCCAATCTCGCCTTCGGCGGGGGTGAGCGGGAGCCGGACCTGGAAGCGGGTGTCGCCGGGCGACGACTCGACCCGGATGTCGCCGTGGTGCTTCTTCACCACGATCCGCCAGGAGATGTCCAGGCCGAGGCCGGTGCCCTGGCCGACGTCCTTGGTGGTGAAGAACGGCTCGAAGATCCGGTTCCTGATCTCCGGCGGGATGCCGGGCCCGGTGTCGCCGATCTCGACCAGGATCTGGTTCCGGTCGGTGTCCATCGCGGTCCGGACGGTCAGCGTGCCGGTCCCGCCCATCGCGTCCACCGCGTTGTCGATCAGGTTCGTCCACACCTGGTTCAGCTCGGCGGCGTAGGCCGGGATCCGCGGCAGGCCGGGAGCGTAGTCCCGGACCACGGTGATGCCGTCGCCGATCTTGGCGCCGAGCATCATCAGCGTGCTGTCCAGCAGTTCCTGGACGTCCGCCACCTGGTACGGGGCCCGGTCCAGCTGGGAGTACTGCTTGGCCGCGCCGACCAGGGTGGAGATCCGGCCGGTCGCGTCCTCGATCTCGTTGATCAGCAGTTCGGTCTCCACCGCGCAGTGCACCCACTTCAGTGCCCCGGTCAGCAGGTCCGGATCCACCGCCGCGGCGACCCGGTCCAGCCAGGCGGTGTCCAGGCCGGCCTGGACGAACACCGGGGCGAGCTCCCAGCCGCCGGGCACGTCCGCCTCGTCCAGCCAGTCGGCCAGCTGGTCTTCCCGGTCCGAGGTCTCGATCGGGCTCAGCGCGGGCGCCTTGGCCACCCGCTCCACGGCTTCGGTCTGCAGCACGATCAGGGTGTCCAGGGCGCTCGCGGGCAGTTCCTTGGCCGCGATCGACCTGAGCTTCTCGCGCAGCCCGGCGATCCGCTCGCGCAGCGCCGAGGTGGCCCGGACCGCGGCCGACGCCGGGTTGTTCAGCTCGTGGGTCAGGCCGGCCGACAGCGAGCCGAGGGCCAGCAGCCGCTCCCGCTCGCCGATCACCAGCTGGGTGTTGCGGTTGCCGAAGAACAGGCCCTCCAGCAGGTGCACGGCCATCGGGAACCAGTCCCGCATGACCCGGCCGAACACGTCCGCGTCCAGCACGTAGAACCGGGACGGCTCGGTGACCCGCATCGAGCCGGTGTACAGCTGCGGGATCCGGTCGCCGAAGTAGGCCGTGAACGCGCCGGAGTACACGCCGCGGTCCGAGCTGCGCACTATCTCGACATCGTCGGTGCCGACCCGCCGGGACAGCACCAGGCCGCCCTCGAGCAGCACGTAGAAGCAGGTCGCCGGGTCACCCTCGGCGAACACCGGGCCGGGCGGGATGACCTCGATGTGGCCTTCCCGGCAGAGCTCGTCCAGCTGCTCGCCGGTCAGCTTCTCGAACAGGAACAGCGTGCGCAGCTCGTCCGGGCTGCACGGGCCCGGGGCCGGGGCGCGGCCTCGCCGGGCGCGGTTTCTGCGGTCATAGCTTCTCCAGGTATCTGTGCACGAGCATGACCGCCATCGCGCCCTCACCGACGGCGGAGGCGACCCGCTTGGCCGACTCGGCCCGCGCGTCGCCGGCCACGAACACCCCGGGCACGCTGGCCTCCAGGTGATACGGCGGCCGGTCGAGCTCCCAGCCGGTGGGCAGCTTCCCGTCGCCGGCGGTCACCAGGTCGGGACCGGTCAGCACGAAACCGCGGCTGTCCCTGGCCACCGTCCCGTCCAGCCAGCCGGTCAGCGGGGCGGCGCCGATGAACACGAACAGCGCCGCGGCACTGACCGTCTCGGTCTCGCCGGTCGAGTTGTCCCGCAGGGTCAGCGTCTCCAGGTGGCCGTCGCCCTGCGCCCCGATCACCTCGGTGCAGACCCGCACCTTGATGTTCGGGATCGCGGCGATCTGCTGGATCAGGTAGTACGACATGGACCGCTCCAGCGACCCGCCGCGGACCAGGATCGTCACCGACCGGGCCGACTTGGCCAGGTAGACGGCGGCCTGGCCGGCCGAGTTGGCCCCGCCGACGATGTAGATGTCCTGGCTGGCGCAGGCCGCCGCCTCGGTCAGCGCGGACCCGTAGTACACCCCGGCGCCGGTGAGCTCCGCCACCCCCGGGGCGTCCAGCTGCCGGTAGGACACCCCGGTGGCCAGGATCACCGAGTGCGCGTTGATCGCGGTGCCGTCCGCGAACCGGACGCTGCGCGCCGACCCCTTGATGTCCAGGCCGACCACGTCCCTGGTGGTCAGCACCTCGGCGCCGAACTTGGCGGCCTGGCGCCGGGCCCGGTCGGTGAGCTGCGCCCCGGACACCCCGTCGGGGAAGCCCAGGTAGTTCTCGATCCGCGAGCTCTGGCCGGCCTGCCCGCCGGTGGCGGTCCGCTCGACCAGCACCGTGCGCAGCCCCTCGGACGCGCCGTACAGCGCGGCGCCCAGGCCGGCCGGGCCGCCGCCGATCACGATCAGGTCGTAGAAGTCCTTGGCCGGCGCGGTGGCCAGGCCGACGTGCCCGGCCAGTTCGGCGTCGGTCGGCTCGATCAGCGCCTCGCCGTCCGGGGTGATCACCACCGGCAGCCGGTGCAGGTCGGCCCCGGCCGCCGCGAGCAGCCGCTCGCCCTCCGGCTCGTCGGAGGAGTACCAGCGGTACGGCACCTGGTTGCGGGCCAGGAACTCGCGGACCGCCGACGACCGCGCGGACCACCGGTGCCCCACCATCCGGGTCTCAGGCACCGGCCGGTGATCGGACTGCAGCCAGGTCTCCAGCAGCGAGTCGACCACCGGGTACAGCTTCTCCTCCGGCGGGTCCCACGGCTTGAGCAGGTAGTGGTCGAGGTCGACGACGTTGATCGCGTCGATCGCGGCGCTGGTGTCCGCGTAGGCGGTGAGCAGGATCCGCCGGGCCCCGGGGTGGATGTCCATGGCCTGCTCGAGGAACTCGATGCCGTTCATCTCGGGCATCCGGTAGTCGGCCAGGATCACCGCGACCAGCTCGCCGCGCAGCTTGATCTCGCGCAGCGCGTCCAGCGCCGTGGCGCCGGACTCGGCCCGCACGATCCGGTGCTGTTCGCCGTACCGCCGGCGCAGGTCACGGGCTACCGCCCGGGAAACCCCGGGGTCGTCGTCAACGGTCAGGATGGCGGTCCGCCGGCCGCCCGGCGAGGTCACCGGGCCTCCGGTGGCGGACAGGGGGTGCGTTCTAGCCGCTGCATCCCCCCATGCTAGGTAATGCCCGGACCGGGCAGTAGCGCCCGCGGCCAGGTCATCCGGGCAGCAGGGCCACCTCGCCGGAGCTGATCCGCACGCTGATGGTCCTGGCCGCGGTCGCCGAGGTGGGGATCCCGTTCTGCAGGTAGCCGGAAATCACGTTGCTGGTGACCGCGTACCGGACCGAATCCGGCAGCCGGATCGTGGCCTGTGCCGAGGCCAGCGTCACCGCGAGCCGGCCGGGCGGCGCGGCGAAGTCCGCGGCCAGGTGCCCGGAGCTGATGTAGGCCACCAGCGACGGCGAGCGGAGCCCGGTCGCGCTGATGTCCACGCTGGCCGCACCGATGCGCACCGGGCGGCCAGCCCAGCCAGGTTCATGCCCGGGCTGTGCCCGCCGCCGGGCCGATGATGCACGCTCACGAGAACATGTTCCAGCCGCGGGATTCCCGGCGTCCACCGGCTTCCGGCTACTCGGGCCGCGCCGCGGGGTCGAGCAGCTCGGCCAGGTGCCGGGCGGGCCGCCCGGCCAGGTCGGCCAGCTGGGTCCGGCAGGAGAACCCGTCGGCCAGCAGCACCGCGCCCGGGCCCGCCTTCTGCGCCGCGGGCAGCAGCGCGGTGCGGGCCACCGCCGCGGACACCTCGTAGTGGCCGCGCTCGACGCCGAAGTTGCCGGCCAGCCCGCAGCAGCCGCCCACCCGTGTCAGCTCGGCCCCGGCCCGGCGCAGCAGGGCCTCGTCGGCGTCCCAGCCGAGCACCGCGTTGTGGTGGCAGTGCGGCTGGGCCACCAGCGTGGTCCCGGTCAGGTCCGGCGGCTGCCACCCGTCCGCGGTGGCCAGCACCTCGGCCAGGGTCCGGACGGACCGGCCGACCTGCTCCGCGGCGTCCGAGCCGAGCAGCTCGGCGGCGTCGGAGCGGAGCACCGCGGTGCAGGACGGCTCGAGCCCGGCGATCGGGATCCCGGCCTGCGCGGCGGGCAGCAGCGCGTCCACGGTGCGGCGCAGTTTCCGCCGGGCCGTGCCGAGCTGGCCGGTGGAGATCCAGGTGATCGCGCAGCAGACGGCCGGGCTGGTCAGCGACACCTCGAACCCCGCGGCCCGCAGCACGCGCACCGCCGCCGCGGCGGTGTGCGGGGCGTAGTACCGGGTGAACGTGTCGGCGAACAGCAGCACGGGCCGGCCGCTGGCCGGGGTCGCGATGCCGGTCCCGCGCAGCGGATGCCGGGCGAACGCGGGCAGCTGGCGCCGCTGGTCGATCCCGGCGGCCCACTTCGCCGCGCGGGACAGGCCCGGGGCGCCGGTCAGCGCGCTGGCCGTGCGGGGAGCCAGCGAGGCCAGCCGGGCCCACCGGGGCAGCCAGCCGAGCGCGTAGTGCGACCGCGGCCGGAGCCGGCGCCGGTACGCCTGGTACAGCACCTCGGCCTTGTAGCTGGCCATGTCCACCCCGGCCGGGCACTCCCTGGCGCAGGCCTTGCAGGCCAGGCACAGGTCGAGCGCGTCGTGCACGGCCGGGTCCCGCCAGCCGCCGGTGACCAGCGTTCCGGTGACCATCTCCTGCAGCACCCGGGCGCGGCCGCGGGTGGAGTGCTCCTCGTCCCTGGTCGCCAGGTAGGACGGGCACATCACGCCGCCGCTGCCGGTCAGGTCCGCGCGGCACTTGCCGATCCCGGTGCACCGGTGCACGGCCGCGCCGAAGTCGCCGTGGTCGTGACGGTAGGCCAGGGCCAGGTTCGCGGTATCCCGCGGGCCCGCATCCGTGCCGGCGCCGCGGGCGCGCAGGCCGGCGTCCAGCGGGCTCGGGTCGGTGAGAATTCCCGGGTTCAGCGTGCCGCGCGGATCGAAGGCCGCCTTGACCTGGCCGAACAGGTCGAGGATGGCGGGTGAGTACATGACCGGGAGCAGTTCGCTGCGGTGCCGGCCGTCGCCGTGCTCGCCGGACAGCGACCCGCCGTACCTGGCCACCAGCCGGGCCGCGTCGGTCATGAAGTCGCGCATGATCCGCTGGCCGCCGGGCTGGCCCAGCGGGAAGTCGAGCCGCAGGTGCAGGCACCCGTCGCCGAAGTGCCCGTACGGCAGCCCGGTGAGCCGGTACTGCCGCATGAGCTCCTCGAGCTCGCGCAGGTACCCGCCCAGTTCGCCCGGCGGAACCGCGGAGTCCTCCCAGCCCGGGTAGGCCGGCTGGCCGTCCGGCGAGCGCCCGGCGAACCCGGCGCCATCCTCCCTGATCCGCCACAGCACGGCCGCCCGCCACGGGTCGGTGACGAGCAGCGTGCCGGTCGCGCCGGTCCCGGCGTCCGCCAGCGCGCGCCGGGCCAGGGCCTCGGCTTCGGCGGCCGTGCCCGCGGCGAACTCGGTGAACAGCCATCCCGAGCCCGGCGGCAGCGCGTCCACCGCTCCCGCGCCCCGCTGCGCCCGCACCACGTCGGTGATCCGCGAGTCCAGGCCCTCGCAGGCGGTGGGCTCATGCGCGGTGAAGCCCGGCGCGGCATCCGCGGCGCTGGCCATGTCCGGGTACCCGGCGACCGCCAGCACCCGGCAGGCCGGCTCGCGGACCAGGCGCAGCGTGGCCTGCGTCAGCAGGGCCAGCGTTCCCTCGCTGCCGACCAGCGCCCGGCGCACGTCGAACCCGTTCTCCGGCAGCAGGTGCTCGAGCGCGTAACCGGACACCTGCCGGCCGAACCGCCCGAGCTCGGTCCTGATCGGCGCGAGCCCGCTGTTGATCACCTTCCGCAGCGCAGCCAGTTCCGGCGCTTCACCCCCTTGGCCGGTCAGCCTGACTGGGCCGGTCATTCTCAGGGGCCGCCCTGCCGCGGTGAGCACGTCCAGCGCCAGAACGTTGTCTGACGTGCGCCCGTACCGCAGCGCCCGCGAGCCGCACGCGTTGTTGCCGATCATTCCGCCGATCGTGCACCGGGTGTGGCTGGACGGATCCGGCCCGAACCGCAGCCCGGCCGGCAGTTGCCGGTGCAGTTCGGCCTGCACCAGCCCGGGCTGGACGGTGGCGGTCATGGCCTCGGCGTCGACGTCCAGCACCTGGTTCATGTGCCGGCTGAAGTCCAGCACCAGCCCGGTCCCGACGGCGTTCCCCGCGATCGAGGTCCCCGCCCCCCGGGCGGTCACCGGTATCCCGGCTTCCCGGCAGACCGCCAGCGCCGCTTCCGCCTCGGCGGCGTCCCGCGGCCGCGCCACCGCCGCCGGGACCACCCGGAACGCGGAAGCATCTGACGAGTAGGCGGCCCGGTCCACGGCGCGGTCACTGGCGTCGCCCACCCCGGCCCGCCGTAGCGCCGCCACCAGCTCCCCCGTGCTGGACCGGGCGGTCCCGGAGCGGCTCCCGGTGCGAATGGTTCCCATCCTCCGGTGATGACCAGGACGGTGGTCAGTGGCGATCAAGTCGGCGGCCTACCTCGCCAGGATAGGCCCGGACAGTGCCGGCCTCACCGTTGACAGCAAACTAGTAAGCGCGCATACTAAATTCATGACGACCATCGCTGAGGCTCATGCCTCCTCCACCGCTCCGCCGTCGGCGTTCTTCGCCTGCTGGGCCGACATGGCGACCTGGCCGGAGTGGAACTCCGACACCGAGTGGGTCCGCCTGGACGGGCCGTTCACCGCCGGGGCCCGCGGCGTGCTCAAGCCGCGGGGCGGTCCCCGCGTGAAGTTCGAGGTCACCGCGCTGGTGCCGGACCGGGAGTTCACCGACGTGTCCCGGCTGGCCGGGGCCCGCCTCACGTTCCGGCACCTGGTCCAGGCCCGCCCGGACGGCGGCTGCGACCTGCACGTCACGATCACCATGAGCGGCCCCCTGGGCTGGCTGTGGACGCGGGCGCTGGGCAAGGGCGCGGCGGCCAGCCTCGCGCCGGACCTGGCCGGGCTGGTCGCGGCCGCCGAGGCCCGGCACGCCGCCGCGGCCACCGCGTGACCGGCCCGCGGCTCGCCACCCAGTTCAGCGCGGCCGAGGACAGCCCGGGCCTGCTGCTGTGGCAGGTGACCAACCGGTGGCAGGCCGCCCAGCGGGCGGCGCTCAAGGAGCACGGCCTGACCCACGTCCAGTTCGTGCTGCTGGCCTCGCTCGCCTGGCTGGCCGCCGGCGGGCCGGTCACCCAGCGCCAGCTGGCCGATCACGCGGCCACCGACCCGATGATGACCTCCCAGGTGGTGCGGGCCCTGGAAGAGCTCGGACTGCTCACCCGGCTGCCGCATCCGGACGACAAGCGGGCCAGGGCCCTCGCCGTCACCCCGGCCGGCCGCGCCCTGGCCGACCAGGCCGTCGTCGCGGTGGAAGCCTGTGACGCGGCCTTCTTCGCCCCGCTCGGCGGCCAGGCCGCGGCCTTCACCCAGGCCCTGGCCACCCTCAAGCGCGCCGCCTACGCCCGGCCCGCCCGGCCTGACCGTGGCCAGCGCGGGTCATACGGACGCGCGCAGGGCGGGGCGGGGACCAGGCAGGCCGGGCCGCAGCGGCGGACGGGCCCGGCCAGCCGCGCTGGGCCAGCGCGGCCGCGACCTGCCGGGCGACGTAGCACGGCCGTTCACGTCTGACCAGCTGTAACGCAATGTGAGAAAACCATCCGCAGCCGCGGAATTGTCCCTGTGGGCATCCCGCCACGCCGCGGTCACCAGGTGGGCCATCCGGCCGTCGGTTTCCACCACGACCCCGTAGGCGCCGTAGACCAGATCGCGGTACTCGCTCCGGCCGCCGCGCCGCACCCGGACCTGCCGCCGGGCCCGGGGCCAGCCATAATCTCGCGCCCTGTGGATAACGGGTTACAAACCGCTTCCGCTGTGGACAAAACCGATAACTTTGCGTAGCCACCGGCCACCACACCCGTGCCCCCGGGGCTACTTGCCCCGGGCACTTCATGATCCGCAGGGTTTCGAATGTCCCGCTGCAAAACCCTGGCGGATCATGCCCTGCAGCGCGGGCGGGCCAGACTAGGGGCGGGTGATCTAACCGGACGCGCAGCAACCGGCGGGAGGCCAGTGATGGCACACGGCGCCCGACTCGACTCGGTGGTCATGTTCGTGCATGACCTGAACCGGTCGGTCAGCTTCTACTCCGACGTTCTGAACCTGCACGTCGCCGACCGCAGCGCCACCGCCGCGCTGCTGATCGGCGCGAAGCGGTCCCAGCTCATCCTGCGGGCCATGGGCCGCGGCGCCGAGCACGCGCTGGGCGGCGTCGGGGTCCAGTACGTCATCTGGACCGCGGACGACGCCGATGACCTGGCCCGGTGCGAGAAGGTGCTGAAGGACCGGTCGGCCTGGCGGGACAGCAGAACCACCGAGCACGTCACCGCGGTGGAGGGCCGGGACCCGGACGACATCGTGGTGATGATCACCTACCCCGGGCCCGACCAGGCGCCGCTGCACGAGCTCCCGGTACGGATCTACGGGTGGTGAGCACCGCGCTCGGGCTCCCGGACCAGATCCGCGGCTGCCTGTTCGACCTGGACGGCGTGCTGACCATGACCGCGAAGGTGCACGCCGCGGCGTGGCAGGAGATGTTCGACCGCTACCTGAGGGAACGGTCGGCCCGCAGCGGCGAGCCGTATGTCCCCTTCGACCCGGGGCGCGAATACGACGAGTACGTCGACGGCAAGCCCCGCGAGGACGGCACCCGGTCGTTCCTCGAATCGCGGGGCATCACGCTGCCGGAGGGGGAGCCCGGCGACGCGCCGGGCACGGAGACCATCGCGGGGCTGAGCAACCTGAAGAACAACATCGTGATGCGCCGGATCCGCGAGGACGGCGTGGAGGCCTACCCCGGCTCGGTCCGGTACGTGCAGCTGGCCCGCGACGCCGGGCTGCACCGGGCGGTGGTGTCGTCCAGCGCCAACTGCCGTGACGTGCTGGTAGCGGCGGGCATCGAGGACCTGTTCGAGGCCCGGGTCGACGGCCTGACCGCAAGGGAAGAGCACCTGCGCGGCAAGCCGGCGCCGGACATGTTCCTGGCCGGGGCCCGGGCGGTCGGGCTGCCGCCCGCGCAGTGCGCGGTGTTCGAGGATGCGCTGGCCGGGGTGGCGGCCGGGCGGGCGGGCCAGTTCGGCTGCGTGATCGGGGTCGACCGGGTGGGCCAGGCGGACGCGCTGCGCGCGCACGGCGCGGACGTGGTCGTGACCGATCTCGCCGAGCTGGTGCGGACGCCATGATCAAGCAGGCGACGTTCACCGTCGAGCCGTGGACGGTCCGGGAAACCACGCTGGACCTGGAGGTGCTGGCGCAGACCGAGTCGATCTTCGCGCTGGCCAACGGGCACCTGGGCTGGCGGGCCAACCTGGACGAGGGCGAGCCGCACGGGCTGCCGGGCACCTACCTGAACGGGGTGCACGAGATCCGGCCGCTGCCCTACGCCGAGGCGGGCTACGGGTTCCCGGAGTCCGGGCAGACCGTGATCAACGTGACCAACGGCAAGCTGATCCGGCTGTTCGTCGACGACGAGCCGTTCGACCTGCGGTACGGCGAGCTCCGCAGGCACGAGCGGGTGCTCGACCTGCGGGCCGGCACGCTGCACCGGGTCGCGGAGTGGGCGTCGCCGGCCGGGCAGGCCATCCGGGTCACCTCGACCCGGCTGGTGTCGTTCACCCAGCGGGCCATCGGCGCGATCTGCTACCGGGTGGAGCCGATGGACGGGCCGGTCAGGGTCGCGCTGCAGTCCGGCCTGCTGGCCAACGAGCAGCTGCCCGAGCAGGCCGGGGATCCGCGGGTCGCGGCGGCCCTGGCCAACCCGCTGGCCAGCGAGTTCAACGCGTCCGAGGACAGCCGGGCGATCCTCATCCACAGCACCAGGGCCAGCGGTCTGCGGATCGGCGCGGCCATGGACCACCTGGTCAGCGCGCCGTCGCCGGTGCAGATCGCGTCCGCCTCGTACACCGACAGCGCCGAGGTCACCGCTACCGTCATGCTGCAGCCCGGCGAGCGGCTCGAGCTGATCAAGTTCGTCTCCTACGGCTGGTCCAGCACCCGCTCGCTGCCCGCGGTGCGGGACCAGGTCCGGGCCGCGCTGACCACGGCGGTGCAGACCGGCTGGGACGGGCTGCTGGCCGAGCAGCGCGGCTACCTGGACGACTTCTGGGACCGGGCCGACGTGCAGATCGACGGGGACACCGAGATCCAGCAGGCGGTCAGGTTCGGGCTGTTCCACGTGCTGCAGGCCGGGGCCCGGGCGGAGAACCGGGCCATCCCGGCGAAGGGGCTGACCGGTCCTGGCTACGACGGGCACGCGTTCTGGGACACCGAGACGTTCGTGCTCGGCGCGCTGTCGCTGACCGTGCCGGACGCGGCGGCGGCCGCGCTGCGCTGGCGGCACAGCACGCTGCCGCTGGCCCTGGACCGGGCGAAGCAGCTTGGCCTGAAGGGGGCGGCGTTCCCGTGGCGGACGATCGCCGGGCAGGAATGCTCGGCGTACTGGCCGGCCGGCACCGCCGCGTTCCACATCAACGCCGACATCGCCGACGCGGCGATCAGGTACGTGCTGGCCACCGGCGACGAGGACTTCCGCCGCGGGATCGGCCTCGAGCTGCTCATCCACACCGCCCGGCTGTGGCGCTCGCTGGGCCATCACGACGCCGGGGGGCAGTTCCACATCGACGGGGTGACCGGCCCGGACGAGTACAGCGCGGTGGCCGACGACAACGTCTACACCAACCTGATGGCCGCGCAGAACATGAAGGTGGCCGCGGACTGGGCGCAGCAGGACCCGGACCGGGCCCGCGAGCTGGGCATCAACGTGGAGGAGATGGCCGCCTGGCGGGACGCCGCCGCGGCCATGGCCATCCCCTACGACGAGGAGATGGGCGTGCACCCGCAGTCGGCCGGGTTCACCCGGCACGCGCGGTGGGACTTCGAGGCCTGCGGCGAGGAGCAGTACCCGCTGTTCCTGCACTTCCCCTACTTCGACCTGTACCGCAAGCAGGTGATCAAGCAGGCCGACCTGGTGCTGGCCATGGTGCTGTGCTCGGGCTCGTTCACCGCGGAGCAGAAGGCCAGGAACTTCGACTACTACGAGTCCCTGACCGTGCGGGACTCGTCATTGTCCGCGTGCACCCAGGCGGTGCTCGCGGCCGAGGTTGGCCACCTCGGGCTGGCCTTCGACTACCTCGGCGAGGCCGCCCTGATGGATCTGCACGACCTGGAGAACAACACCAGGGACGGGGTGCACATCGCGTCGCTGGCCGGGACCTGGGTCGCGCTGGTGGCCGGGTTCGGCGGGCTGCGGCACATCGGCAGCGAGATCAGCTTCGCCCCGCGGCTGCCCGACGGGCTGTCCCGGCTGGCCTTCACGGTGGTGCTGCGCGGCCAGCGGCTGCGGGTCACGGTCACCGCGGCCAGCGCCCGCTACCTGCTGGAGGAGGGCGACCCGCGGGAGATCATGCACCACGGCACGGCGGTAACCCTGCAGGCCGGCCAGCCGAAGGTGTTCCCGATCCCGGAAACCCCGGCCCGCCCGCGGCCGGCCCAGCCGCACGGCCGGGCCCCGATCGTGCGGCGCGCCGAGCACGCCACCTGACCATGCCGAAAGAACCCGGCCCGCGCCTGGGCGAGCACCCGGAACTGGCCGAGCGCGGTGACCCCGAGCTGACCGCGCTGCGGCAGGCGTGGCAGGACGGCCAGCCGCTGTCGGCCCCGGGGCTGACCGTTGCCGCGGACGGCGCCCTGCTGCTCCGCCCGTCCCGCAGCAGGCCATCGGTGGTTCGCCAGGGCGCCGCGCGGGTGGCTGCCCTCGCTGCACTGGTTACCGTGCTGGGGCTGTACGTGCTGGGCAACGCGCTGGTGGTGACAGCCGCGGTGGCCGCCGGGGCGGGCTTGATCGCGGGTGCGCTGGCCGTGATCGCGCTGATCCGGGCCCGGGCGGGGGTGGCCCGGCTGGCCGCCACGGAGGTGAGCGCGCCCACCTGGTACGGCCGCCGCCGCCGGGTGGACAGGGACCAGATCCGGCGGGTCGTGCTGGTCACCGCCGACCTCAGCGCCCTGCGGCCGCTGACCGTTCCGCTGCTGCTGATCATCGGCGACGACGGCCGGTGCCTGCTGCCGGTCAGCGGGGCCGGGGTGGCCGGGGCCGCGCTGTACGCGTTCGCCGCCGCGACGGGCGCACCCGCCGCGGTCCGGTATGACCCGCTGGGCCCGGTAACGCTCCGCGGCGAGTACCCCGGGTCGGTGTCCTGGTACTGGGCCCACCAGATCCTGACCGGGGTGCTGATCAGCGCGGCGATCGTGGCCGTGGTGACGGCCGCGGTGCTGCTGACGCAGGTATAGCATCCCGGCATAGTCGTCACCGCGTGGAGGCAGCCTTGGAAGCAGCGCTGACGCCCCTGGAGTTCGCCCGCCGGACCCGCCGCCTGCACGGCAGCCGGATCGGGGTCATCGACGGCGACCGGCAGCTGACCTACGAGCAGTTCTTCGGCCTGTGCGACCGGTGGTCCGCGGTGCTGCACGGGCTCGGCGTGCAGCCCGGTGACCGGGTCGCCACCATCTCCCCGAACACCGTGGCCCAGCTGGCCTCGTTCTACGCGGTACCGCAGCTCGGCGCAGTGCTGGTGCCGGTCAACTACCGGCTGAGCGCCGACGATTTCAGCTACATCATCAACCACTCCGGTGCCACCGTGGTCTGCGCCACCCGGGAGTACCTGGACGCGGTGGACGGCATTCGCGACCAGTTGCCGGACGTCCGGCACTTCGTCGCGTTCGACGGCAGCAAGGACGGCTGGCTGGACTTCGAGGCCGCCGTGGCCGCGGCCGGGACCGATTTCCCCCGGCCGGAGACCGACGAGCGCGACCTGCTCACGATCAACTACACCAGCGGCACCACGGCCCGGCCCAAGGGCGTGATGATCACGCACCGGAACGCGACCATGAACACCATCGGCACGCTGCTGCACCTGCCGATCGCGGTGGGCGAGAACTACCTGTGGACGCTGCCGATGTTCCACGCCAACGGCTGGACCTACACCTGGACCGTGACCGCGGCCGGCGGAACCCACGTCTGCCTCCGCCAGGTGGTCCCGGCCGACGTCTTCCGGCTGATCAGGGAACACCAGGTGAGCTGGCTGTGCGCGGCGCCCACGGTGCTGATCTCGCTGGCCAACGCACCGGACGAGGCGCGCGGCGAGATCCGGCCCGGGGTGCACGTGGTCACCGCGGGCGCGCCGCCCGCCGCGGCCACCATCCAGCGGATGGAGGAGGAGTTCGGCTGGGAGGTGACCCACATCTACGGGCTCACCGAGACCGCGCCGTTCATCCTGGTCTGCGCGCCGCTGCCGGAGCACGCCGGGCTGTCCCCGGCCGACCGGGCGGTGGTCAAGGCCCGCCAGGGCGTCGAGCTGATCACCTCGGGCGAGCTCATGGTGATCGACGAGGACGGCGCCGAGGTCGCCCCGGACGGCCAGGTCATGGGCGAGATCGTGGTCCGCGGCAACGTGGTCATGCAGGGCTACTACAACGACCCCGGCGCCACCGAGAAGGCCATGGGCGACGGCTGGTTCCACACCGGCGACGCCGCCGTGGTGCACCCGGACGGCTACGTCGAGATCCGGGACCGGATCAAGGACGTGATCATCAGCGGCGGCGAGAACATCTCCTCGGTCGAGGTGGAGGGCACGCTGCTGCGCCACCCGGCCGTGCAGGAGGCCGCGATCGTCGGTCTGCCGCACGAGAAGTGGGGCGAGACCCCGCACGCGTTCGTGGTGCTGCGCGCGGGCGCCTCGGCCACCGAACCGGAGCTGATCGAGTTTGCCCGCGGGCACCTGGCGCATTTCAAGGCCCCGCGCGGGGTGACGTTCGTGACCGAGCTGCCCAAGACGGCAACCGGTAAGATCCAGAAGTTCGCCCTGCGCGAAGGCGCGCCGAACCTGGCCCGCCAGTAACCCATCACATCGTTCCCGACCGCTAGCGAGACTGCGTGACCAGGCTTGTCGTCAAACTGGGGTCCCGGTCGATCGCCAGCGGCGACGGCCTGGCCCTGGATGTGATCGCCGGGCTGGTCAGCCAGATCGCGGCCGCGCACCGGGACGGCCACGAAGTGCTCCTGGTCACCTCCGGCGCGGCCCGGCTCGGCCGGCGGCTGCTGGCCTTCGAGGGCCCCACGGCCGGCGCCGCCCCGGCGCTGCGGGCCATGGTCGACTCGGTCCGGGCCGCGCTCGCCGAAGCGGATGACTATGAAGAGCTGGACGCCGCGGTGCAGGCCGCTCTCGGCCAGCACGAGCCAGGGCCGCTGTCCCCGCAGGTCGGCATGGCCCTCCCGGCCTCGGTCGGGCAGCCGGCCCTGATGGCGCTGTACCGGCAGCTCGCCGCGGCGGTCGGCGTGGAGGTCTGCCAGATCCTGGTTTCCAAGCCCGACCTGGACTCCGCCCGGGCCATGGCCGACCTGGGCAGCCTGCTGGACACCGCGGCGGGCCGCGGGCTGCTGCCGGTGATCAACGGCAACGACGTCACCGACCCGCTGCGGGCGCTGGACAACGACCAGATCGCGGTGGCGGTCGCGGTGGCCGCGCAGGCGGACCGGCTGCTGTTCCTGACCGACGTGCGGGCCGCCTACCGGGACGCGGACTTCGCCGAGCGGATCAGCCGGCTCACCCCGCAGGAGGCCAGGGGCCTGCGGACGTCGGCGTCCGGGGCGGGCACCGGCGGGATGCGGTCCAAGCTGAACGCGGCCGCGCGGGCCGCCTACTGCGGCATCGAATGCGTGATCAGCTCGGCCCGGGAACCCGCGGTGGTGCAGCGGAGCCTGAACCCGCGGGCCCGGCTCGGCACGGTGATCCGGCCCGCCGGGTCGAAGCTGCCGGCCGCCCAGCGGTGGATCGGCGGGATGGCCTACCCGGGCGGCTCACTGCACCTGAACCGGGAGGCCGAGCAGAGCCTGCGGGCCGGCAGCACGCTGTTCCTGTCCGGGGTCAAGCGGGTCGACGGCGACTTCGGCCCGGGCTCGGTGGTCGAGCTGGCCGACGTGCGGCACCCGGAGCGGCTGATCGGCCGCGGCTCGGTGGCGCTGCCGTCAGCCGTGCTGCGGCTGCTCCGCGCGCTGTCCCCGGCCGAGGCGGCCTGCGCGATCTCGGTCATCTTCCGGCTGCGGCACGCGGCCCCTGGCCGTGGCGGGCGGGCCGCCCCGGCGGCCGCGTGGGCCCGGCTGACCAGCCCGGACGAGTACGCCGACGTGCGCGAACTGGCCAAGAGCAGCTCGCGGGCCGCGGCCCAGGCGCGGGAGCAGCTGGCCGCGATGTCCGCCGAGGCCGCCGCCGAGCTGGCCGACTCGCTGATGCTGGCCCAGCCGCAGCTGTCCGCGGCCGTGCTGCTGGACGGCGGTTTCCTGGCCGGGCAGGCACCGGCCGGGCCGGCCGCCCGGCGGGCCGTGCGCAGCATGCACGCGGTGCACCGGGACTCGCTAGTGATCTACCCATCGGATGGCTAGCGATCTTCCCGGCAGGGTAGGCGACTCCGGTCCGGCCCGCGCTACCCGGAGGGCATCACCACGTACTGGCGGAGAACCAGGTCGCGGAAGGTGACTGGGCCGCGCGGGCCGGGCACGGCGTCGATGTTGATCCCGGTCTCCGGCACGGACAGCATCTTGTAGCCGTCCAGCAGCCGGGTGGAGGCGTTCCAGAACGCCCCGGTGCCCGCGTAGGTGTGCAGGAACTGGCGGGCCGCCGCGTTGTCCTCGGCGATCACGCTGGCGGCCAGCCCGGAGGTCTCGGTGTTGGCGATCTCCGCCGCGTCGCCCGCGTCCGCGGCCCTGGCCACCGTGATCGTGGCCTCACGGCCGTGGTCAAGGGCCCACTCGTGGCCCAGCGGGTGATCGTGCGGCGGCAGCGACATCGAGATCCCCAGCCGCAGGCACACGGTGCTGATCATGGGCAGCGTCATGTCCCAGGCGGAGTCCTGGACCAGCAGCAGGTTCAGCCGGTTGCACACGCCGAGCCGGTCCAGGCTGGACTCGATCAGCTGGCCGGCCAGCTCCTGGTTGGCGGAGTGGTCGAGGTACATGACCGCGCCACCGTCCGCGTGGGCCAGCGCCCTGACCCCGTGCATCGCCGCCTCGGTGGCCAGCTCCCTGGTGCTGGTGCCGCTGCCGCGCAGGATCACCAGCGGGATCAGCTTGGGCTGCCGGACCAGCGCGAACGCGGTGGCCCGGCCGGGCACCCGGATCAGCTGGATGGCCCGCGGGTCAAGCCCGGCGGCCTGCATGGCCGGGCCGATGACCTCGTCGGCCAGCACCGCCGCGGTGCGCAGCGCGGCCGACCCGGTGCGCAGCACGCCGGCGTTACGCGACTTGATCAGCTGCGAGGCCATGTCCAGTACCACGTTCGGCCGGGCCTCGAAATTGGCCCCGATGACCCCCACGGGCCGGCGCCACTCCTGCAGCTCGAGACCGCCGGGCAGGGCCCGGATCACGCGCATGCCCGGTTCCGGGGCGATCCCGGCCAGCGCGGTGAGCTGGCTGGCCGCGGCCCGCACCCGGCCGGTGTCGAGCAGCAGCCGGTCGATCATCGCGGCCGGCAGGCCGTTGGCCCGGGCCGCCCGCACGTCCTGCTCGTTGGCCACGGCGACCTCGGCGCTGCGCCGGTCCAGCTGGGCGGACATGCCGCGGAGCGCCTCGTCCAGCTGCCCGTCCGGGGTGGATGCCAGCTGCCGGGCGGCGACCCGGGCAACCCGGGCGGCGGCCAGGACCGCGCTCGAGGCTTCGGCCTCGACAACCCTGTCCGGCGGGTCCGCGGCCTGACCCGGCCCGTGGCCGGCCAGGTACCGGGCGGCACCACTCATGTCCAGGTTCCCTTCGCGACGGGCGGGGCGGCTCTCGGCGCGAACGGCCTGCCGGCGATCGGTGACCTCACGATCATAGGGCGGCCCGCCTGCCGGGCCGGTCAGAATTCCAGCCGGGGAGCGTCCGCGGTGAGAATCACCGGCTTGGCCGGCACCGACCAGGCCGCGTCCAGCTCGGCGCGGAGCGTCTCGGCCAGCCCGGCCATGTCGGCCGCGGCGGACGGGTGCAGCGCCTCGGCCACGATCAGCGCCGCGGACGTCTGCCCGGTCACGCCGGACCAGGCGCTCTGCCGGCTGGTCCACCGCCGGGCGTGCGCCCGCCCGGCCTCGTCGGCGAAGATGACCTCGCCCGGGGCCGGGTGCTCGGTCTCGCCGCCGAACGTCAGGTAGTCCTCGGTCCCGGCGGCCCGGCGGACCTCGACCCCGCCGGCCAGCCGGCCCTGGTCGAAGACCGCGACCGGGATAGCGAAGGCCAGCGACGCGGCATTGCACAGGTCGATCAGCGGGTGCAGCCGGGGCAGCGAGCCGTCCTTGCGGAACCGGCGGAGCAGGGCCTCGGCCGCGCACCGGTACTGGGTCGGCTTGTAGCCCAGCTGGGCGAAGGCCCGCCGCCAGGCCTGGATCTCCGGCAGCTCGCTCTCCGCACGCCCGGCCAGCCGCCCGGCCGCGGTCTCGGTCAGCCGGTCCACCGCCGCGCTGACGTCTGCGCCCGCGGTGACGCCCTCGGCCCGCAGCACGCCGGGCACCAGGCCCGGGAACTCCGCCCACATCGCCGCGGAATGCTGGAAGTACATGGTCCTCCCCCGGTGGCAGTGCTTGCTGGCTCGTCAGGCCACGGCCGCGAGGCCGCGCTGCCTTCCCGGCGAGCGCTGCTCGACCGTACCGGCGAGAGCGCCAGGGCCGCGGCGCTGTTTTCCCGGCGAAAACAGGCGCACGAGGCCGCCGAGGGAGCGGGGGAAGGCAGCGCTCTAGCGGCCCGGCGCTGCCAGCAGCACAGCTGGTCGGTTAGTGTCGGCTGCATGTTCGTGAAGGTGTGCGGGCTGCGGACCAGCGCGGATGTGGCCACCGCGGTGGCCGCCGGGGCGGACGCCGTCGGTTTCGTGCTGGCCGCCAGCCCGCGGCAGGTCACCGCCGCGGACGCCCGGCGGCTGGCCGCGGGCGTGCCCGGGTCCGTGCTCACCGTCGGGGTGCTCGCCGGGATCGAGGCCGCCGAGGCGGCCCGGCTGGCCCGGGAGGCCGGGGTGGACGCGGTCCAGCTGCACGGCCGGTATCCCAGGGAGGCGTTCGCCGTGCTGGCCGCGGAGGGGATGCGGCTGATCCGGGCCACCCCGCTGGAGGAGGGCACCGAGCTGACCGTGGGCGCGTACGGCGAGGAACTGCTGCTGCTCGACTCGCCCGCGGCGGGCTCGGGGCAGCGCTGGGACCTGGGCCGGCTCCGCACGTCGAGACCGCAGGGCCGGTGGCTGCTGGCCGGCGGGCTGGACCCGGGCAACGTCGGCGCGGCGATCGCCGTCGCCCGGCCGTGGGGGGTGGACGTGTCCAGCGGAGTGGAATCCGCCCGCGGGGTCAAGGATCACGGCCTGATCCGGGCCTTCGTCGCGGCCGCCCGCGCGGCGGGCCAACCGCCCGGCGGCCGCCGTGGCGGGCACCACCAGGAAGAATGGTGACGAGCCGGGACATCGTGGCCGCGCCGAGGCGGCCCCGGGACCGGCCCGGAGCCAGGTGACCGGCAGAGGCGGGAGAGCGGTGTGACCCAGGCATGGGAGTGTCGGGTGCCGGCGTTGGCCGGCCCGGCAGCACGCGAGGTGCAGTTCTTCGACACGAGGTCAGGCGCCCTGGTGGGGTTCGGCGATCCGCACCGCCGCGCCGCCCCGGTGCGCGTCTACGTGTGCGGGATCACCCCGTACGACTCCAGCCACCTGGGCCACGCGCTCACCTCGGTGACGTTCGACCTGCTGAGACGCGTACTGACCTACGCCGGGTACGACACGGCGTTCGCGCAGAACATCACCGACGTGGACGACCCGCTGTTCGAGAAGGCCAGGGAGACCGGCCGGGACTGGATCGCGCTGGGCGCCGCCCAGGTGCAGGAGTACGGCGAGGCCATGGCCGCGCTCGGCATCCTTCCCCCGGACCACATGGTCGCGGTGTCCGAGATGGTCACGGACATCGGCAAGGACGCGGCCCGGCTGCTCGACGCCGGCGCCGGCTACGTGCTCGGCGACACCGTCTACTACGAGGTGTCCACCGAAGGGGCACTCGGCGCCTACCCGGACGCCACCCCGGAAATGCTCGTCGAGCTGGCCGCCGAGCGTGGCGGTGACCCGGAACGGCCGGGCAAGCACAGCCCGCTGGACGCGCCGCTGTGGGTGCGGTCCGCGCCGGACGAGCCGGACTGGCAGGTCGGCGGGCTCGGCCCGGGCCGTCCCGGCTGGCACCTGGAATGCGTCACGATCGCCGGGGCCGCACTCGGCGGGCTGCCCATCGACATCCAGGGCGGCGGCACCGACCTGATCTTCCCGCACCACGAGATCAGCAGGCAGCAGGCGGTCTCGCTGGCCGGCCAGCCGCTGGCCACCGGCTACATGCACGTGGGCATGCTCCGCCTGGGCGGCGAGAAGATGAGCAAGTCGCTGGGCAACCTGGTGCTGGTCCCCCGCCTGCTGGCGGACGGGCACAGCGCGGCGGCGATCCGGCTGGCGCTGCTGACCCCGCACTACCGGACCGAGCTGGACTGGGAGCCGGAACTGCTGGACGCGGCCGCGCAGCGGCTGGCCCGCTGGCAGCAGGCCATCGCGCTCACCGCGGCCCCGCCGTTCGACGGCGCGGCCGCCGCGGCGACCGGGCACCTGGCCCGCGACCTGGACACCGGAAGCGCGATAGGCGTCCTTGACGCCTGGTGCGAGCAGGCGCTGGCCGGGCCGGCCGGGGACGGGCCCGCCGACCCGGCCGCCCCGGGGGCGTTCACCGACTACCTCAGCGGCGTCCTCGGCCTGCCGCTCCGGGAGACGGGGCGCGCAGCGTGATCGACAAGCGGGTGGCGACCGCCCTGGAAGCGGTGGCCGGGGTCCATGACGGTGCCACCGTCCTGGTCGGCGGGTTCGGCGAGTCGGGGGTGCCGACCGTGCTGCTCGAGGCTCTCGTGCAGCAGGGGGCGACCGATCTCACAATCGTGGCCAACAACGCGGGCACCGCCGAGCGGGGCATCGCCGCGCTGCTGCGGGCCGGCCGGGTCCGCCGCATGATCAGCTCCTACCCGCGGTCACGCGGCTCGGTCTGGTTCGAGAAGCGCTACGCCGAGGGGTCCATCGAGCTCGAGGTTGTGCCGCAGGGCACGCTGACCGAGCGGATCCGGGCCGCCGGGGCGGGCATCCCGGCCTTCTTCACGCCCACCGCGGTGGGCACCGAGATGGCCGAGGGCAAGGAGGTGCGGGAGTTCGGCGGCCGCCCGTATCTGCTGGAGTACGCGCTGCCCGGGGACGTGGCGCTGATCCGGGCCCGGCGGGCGGACCGCTGGGGCAACCTGACCTACCACTCGGTGGCCCGCAACTACGCCCCGACCATGGCCGCCGCCGCCGCCCTGACCATCGCCGAGACCGAGGAACCGGTCGCGGAGCTGGGCGGCCTCGGCCCCGAGGAGATCATCACGCCGGGGATCTACGTGGACCGGGTCGTGCATACCGGCGCCGCGCTGGCCTGGGACGGGGAGGGACCGCGATGACCGGGCCGGCTCTGCTGCCCGACGGCGTGACGCCGTGGACCATGACCGAGGTCGCCGCGCACGCGGCCGCGGACCTGCCGGACGGGGCGCACGTGAACATCGGCATCGGGCTGCCCACGCTGGTGCCCGCGCTGCTGCCGCCGGGCCGCGAGGTCGTGCTGCACAGTGAGAACGGCATGCTCGGCATGGGCCCGCCGCCAGAGCCAGGCACCGCGGACCCGGAGCTGATCGACGCCGGGAAGAACCTGGTCACGCTGCTGCCGGGGGGCAGCTACTTCAGCCACGCCGAGGCCTTCGCGATGATCAGGGGCGGGCACATCGACGTCTCGGTGATGGGCGCGTTCCAGGTCTCGCAGAACGGCGACCTGGCCAACTGGTCCATCCCCGGGGACAAGGCCCCGGCCGTCGGCGGGGCCATGGACCTGGCCGCGGGCGCCCGCCGGGTGGTGGTGATCACCCGGCACACGGCCAGCAGCGGGGAGCCGAAGCTGGTGGCCGCCTGCTCGCTGCCGCTGACCGCCCGCGGCGTGGTCGGCCGGGTCTACACCGACCTGGCCACGCTGGACGTGCGCGACGGCCAGTTCCGCGTGGCCGCGGCCGCCCCGGGTGTGACCCCGGCCGTCCTGGCGAAGCTCACCGGCGGCGAGATCGACTGGCAGTGAGGATTACGGAGGCGGCGGCGCGGGTCACACCACTATTTCCCGGCCGCCGCCGGGGCTGGCCCGCGGCCGGTCAGGCCCGGGCCGGCACGACGGCCGGGTTGCTGATCCCCCTCGCGTGCTGGACGGTGCGCGGCACGACCACCCGGTAGATCCGCTGGTGCCGCTGGAGCTTCACGCCGAACACCACCTGGCCTGCCGGCCCGATCGGGTGCGAGCGCAGGGTCCGCCACGTGCCGCCGGCCCAGATCTGCAGGATGGCGTCGCTGCCGATGGCGTACGGCGCGCTGACGGTGAGCCGCTCGTTCAGCGGCCGGTTGCCCGGGCTGGCGGTCAGCGAGACAGCCGGGACCACTACGACCCGGATGTGGCCGCTGTGCGTGCCGTTGGGCCCGCGGAACCGGAACCCGGCGTCGGCGCCCAGGCTCAGTACCGGCACGGTGGCGGTGCCGGTGCCGTCGGTGGTGGCCTGCCCGGCCGGCTGCCAGCCCGGCACGCCCGCGTCGTGCTGGAGCAGGGTGACGTCCTGGCCGGGCACCGGGTTGCCGTCGGCGTCGGTGAGCAGCCCGGTCAGGCTGACGCTGTCCCCGGCGATGATCTTCACCGCGGACGCGCTGATCGTCAGGGCGGCCGGGACCGGCGGCGGCGTGCTCGGGGTGGGTGTGGGGGTCGGCGTGGGGCTCGGGCTGTGCCCGCCGCCGGGGCTGTGGCCGCGGCCGGGCGCGGGCGAGCTGGGCTTCGGGGACGGCCCGGACGGGGTCGGCTGGGCGGACTGGCCGGGAGCCGGGCTGGCGCCGCTGCCCGGCTGGCCGCCGTCCGACCCGGACCCGCCGGTGCGGGTGGTGGCGCCGGGCCCGGACGGCGCCGGGGCGTTCCCGGCCCCGCCGGGCTGACCGACGACCTGCTGGGGCGTCCGGCACGCCGGCGAATCCCAGCGCGCGGTAGGCCACGTGCTGCACGGGCGCGGGCAGGTCCGCGGTGTACGCGGCGGTCACCACCGCGGCGGCGGCGGCGAGCGCGGCCACGGCGATCAGCCGGCCGGGACGGCGCCAGGCGTGCAGCGGGCGGACGGTGGCGGGCCGCGGGCCGCCGGGCACGGTGGGTCCGGGCACGGGGGGTCCAGGCACGGGGGGGCCGTCGGCCATGTCCGGCGGCGCGGTCACGCCCGGCGGGGGCGTCCCGGCCGGGCCGGCGGTCACGGCCGGGACGGCGTGGCGGTCCGTGGCGGCGTTGGCGGCAGCGTCGGCGGCGGCGCTGGCGGCGCGGAACATGGCCAGCGCGCCGGCCTCGCCCGCCAGTTCAGAAGGCGTGCCCTCGCTGGTCAGCAGCTTGATCAGGGGGTCGATGCCCGGCTCGCGAGGGCCGGGGTCCTCCATGAAGCCCTCGTTCATTGGTCCTTCTCCTTCAGGCCCGCCAGGCCGTTTTCCGTCGCTCCTGACCTGGCCAGAGACTGCACCGCCGGGTCGGCGGCCAGTGAGCGCAGGCCCCGGTGCAGGGCCACCCGGACCGCGCCCGCCGATTTGCCGAGGATGTCCGCCACCGCGGCGGTGTCGAGCCCGGCGATGACCCGCAGCGCGACCGCTTCGGCCTGGTCCTGCGACAGGCCGGCCAGCAGCGAGATCGCGGTGCGGAGCGACATCCCGTCCAGCACCCTGTCCTCGACCTGGCCTTCGGCGGCCAGGTCGAGTCCGGCGTCGGGGACCGGGCTGGTGCGGCGGCGGGCGCCGGCCCGGGCCGCGTCGATGGCCCGGTTCCGCCCGATGGTGAACAGCCAGCGGCGGAACTCCTGCTCGCCGCCGCTGAACCGGCGCAGGTCGCGGACCACCTGGAGCCACGTCTCGCTGGCCACGTCGTCTGCGTCGGGGCAGCCGAGGACGCGGAGATAGCGGAGCAGGCGGGGTTGCAGCTGCCGCCATAGCTCGAGGAACCCGGCCTCGTCGCCCGCCTGGGCGAGCGTCAGCGCGCTGTCCAATTGACTCGTTTCCGCCACCATTGCGCCAGTCAGGGTCTCACACCGCGGGCCTGCCTGACCTGGACTTGCGTCAGGGCGGGTGGGGTCAAGCAGGCCCGCCGGCGTGAGGGTCATCGCCGTGCTACGCGGCAGGCTTGATGAGAACGGTCACCACGCCGCTGTGGCTGGCCTTGAAGTTGGGCAGCGCCTCGAACACCAGCTTGTACTTGGTGGTCTCGGTGGGGATCGCCTCCTTGAACGAGACCACGCCGTGCGCGCCGGTCGTGCCGGTGTCGATCACCGCGAACGTGGTGCTGGCCGTGCGGCTCTCCAGCAGCACGGTCTTGCCGTCCAGGCCGACATGGTGCGACCGGAGCTGGCCGCTGATCACGTCGATGCCCTTCTTCGGGTGCTTGACCAGCCGGATGGACAGCGAGGTGCGCAGCTGAACCGGCGGCGGGGGGGTGCTGGCGATGCGGACGGTGACCACGCCGCTGTGGCTGGCCTTGAAGTTCGGCAGCGCCTCGAACACCAGCTTGTACTTGGTGGTCTCGGTGGGGATCGCCTCCTTGAACGAGACCACGCCGTGCGCGCCGGTCGTGCCGGTGTCGATCACCGCGAACGTGGTGCTGGCCGTGCGGCTCTCCAGCAGCACGGTCTTGCCGTCCAGGCCGACATGGTGCGACCGGAGCTGGCCGCTGATCACGTCGATGCCCTTCTTCGGGTGCTTGACCAGCCGGATGGACAGCGAGGTGCGCAGCTGAACCGGCGGCGGGGGCGTCGTGCTGGGGATGCGGATGGTGACCACGCCGCTGTGGCTGGCCCGGAAGTTCGGGTGCGGCGCGAACACCAGCTTGTACTTGGTGGTCTCGGCGGGCAGCGTCACCTTGAAGGCGGCCACGCCGTGCGCGCCGGTCCGGGCCGAGTCGACGACCGTGAACGTGGTGGTGGCGGTGCGGCTCTCCAGCAGCACGGTCTTGTGGCGCAGCGGCACGCGGTGCGACCGGAGCTGGCCGCGGATCACGTCGAAGCCGTCGCTGGTGTGCTTGACCAGGCGAATCGACAGCGAGGTGGGCAGCTTCCTGGTGTGGTGCGTGGCCGCGCCCGCGGCGCTGCCGGTAACTGCCGCGCCGGTCAGGGCGATCGCGGTCGCCGCGGTCGCCGCCCCCGCCCGCGTCAGCAGGGACACTCGGGATGCGATCATCAGATCTCCTGTGGTTTGGCCTCATCCCTGAGGCACGAGGACAACACCGGCTAAGCGACCGGGCCCGCCGCCCCGTTACTCAGCAGACGGTCAGCTGACTGTGAGCTGGGTCACAGTCAGCCGTTTCCCCGGAAGGAGAGTGCGTGCCGGACCTTGGTCCGCCCGGCGGCCGGGCGGTGGCCGTGGCCCGGCGGTCGGTGTACCTCGCGTTCATCATCAACGGGTTCGACTTCGCCAGCTGGGCCTCGCGGATCCCGCAGGTCCGGGCCGAGCTGAGGCTGACGCCCGGTGAGCTGGGGCTGGTCCTGCTGTGCATCGCCATCGGGTCCGCGGTGGCCACTCCCGCCTCCGGGATGATCATCACGCGGCTCGGCGACCGGGCCACGACCGCGCTGATGGCGCTGATCGCCGCGGCCGGCCTGGCCGTGGTGGCGGTTGGTGTCCGGTTCGGGGTGGCCCCGGTGGTGGCCGGGCTGCTGGCCTACGGGTTCGGCACCGGCTCCTGGGACGTGGCCATGAACGTGCAGGGCGCCGCGGTGGAGCAGGCCATGGGCCGGGTGATCATGCCGCGGTTCCACGCGGGCTGGAGCATGGGCACGGTGGCCGGGGCCGGCCTGGGCGCGGCGCTGATCGCCGCCCACGTCCCGGTACTGCCGCACCTGCTCGCGGTCGCGGTGGCCACCGCGGTGGTGATCCCGGCCGCGGTCCGCGGCTACCTGCAGCCCGCCACCGGTACCGCGATCGGCGCGGACGGGGCCGGTCACGAGGGCGGCGAGCGCCTGCCCCACCCGCTGGCCGCCTGGACCGAGCGGCGCACGCTGCTGATCGGGATCTTCGTGCTGTGCGTGACGATCATCGAGGGCACCGGCAACGACTGGCTGAGCCTGGCGGTGATCGAGGGCTACCGGGAGCCGGCCGCGGTGGGCACGATCACGTTCGCGGTGTTCCTGGCCGCGATGACCTCGGGCCGGTGGTTCGGGCCGCGGGCGATCGACCGCTGGGGGCGGGTCCCGGTGCTGCGGGTGTCGGCCGCGACCGCGCTGGGCGGCCTGCTGCTGATCGCCTTCGGCGGCGTGCTGACGGCCGCGCTGATCGGCGCGCTGGCCATGGGCGTGGGCACCGCGCTGGGCTTCCCTGTCGGCCTCAGCGCGGCGGCCGATGACCCGCGGTACTCGGCCGGGCGGGTGAGCACGGCCGCGTCCATCGGCTACGTGGCGTTCCTGGCCGGGCCGCCCTGCGTCGGTTTCGTGGCCGACCACATCGGCGTGCAGCACGGCATCGCGGTGACCGGCGCCCTGCTCATCGTGGCCTTCGCGCTGGCCGGTATCACCGCGCCGCTCTCCCCCGCCCGGCGGGACTGATCCCGGCCGGCCGATACGGGACGGACCGGCCCGGTATGTGCCGTTCCGCGCGGGCCAGATACTGTTCGCAGGCCTGGGTCCTGTTCGTTTGACCAGCAAAACGGGCAGGTATGTGTGACAGAACTGTGACCGATTCGCCCCCTGACTACCCAGCGGCCAGCGCACGAGCGATACTCGCATTAGGGGCGAAACTCAGGCAGCACCAGGGCCAGCCGCCTGACCCGGAAGGAGCGAGCGGATGAGGAAGGGCGGCCACCTCGCTGCGGCGATGATGGCAATGCTGCTCGCCGTCCTGGTCAGCGCCTGCGGCGCGCCGGCGTACACGTACGTGACGAACTCCGACGCGCACACGTACTTCAAGGTCCCGCGGGAGTGGCAGAAGATCGACAGCAAGGAGCTGGTCAAGGCGATCAGCGGCGGTGCCACGCTGCCGCCCAGCGTGTGGACCGTCGGCTACGACGCCAGCGCCAAGCCGGCCGCCCAGGACGTGCTCAGCCCCAAGGCCAAAAAGCCGTTCGCCTACGCCGTGGTGGAGCAGGTCAACGAGCAGACCTCGAGCATCCTGTCCTACAACCTGCTGCGCGACTTCTTCCTGCCGGTGACCTCCGACGCCCGGCAGACGGCGGCCAAGGACGGGTTCAGCCTGACCGGCTTCCGGCTGATCCGCAGCAGCGTGCTCACGCCCGGGCAGGGCTTCCACGGCGTGCGCGAGACGTTCGACTACACCTACCCGGACGGCAGTCAGAACACGTTTGACCAGGTTGCCCTGACCAACGCCGATTCGACCGAGGTCTACGTGCTCCTGGTGCACTGCCTTGCGACCTGTTACAACTCGGACGCCAGCCAGATTGACTCTGTGATGAAGTCCTTTACGGTCAGGAGCTCATGACACATGCCCCCAGCGATTGCCCCTGAGGGCCTCCGGCCGCCTGACGGACGACCGCGAGACGAGGACCGGCGCACCCGCAAGCCGCTCCCCCTCTGGGACCGGATCAAGTTCCTGGTGCTGCTGACCGCGCTGTGGTTCCTGCTGGTCCTGAACACCGCCTCGAGCAACCCCCTGGTGCCGTACTCGGATGCATTCCGGATCCAGCTGCGCTCCGGGTTCTGGGTGATCGTGCTCGCAGGGCTGGAAGTGATCCGCCAGATCCACTTCCTGATCAGCGAGCACTGGGCTGGCTATCACCAGTTCTGGACCCACCGGGTGTTCGGCGGGACCGAGCGGCTGACCCACCGCCGGCTGTCCGACTGGACCCGGTTCCGGCTCTGGCGGCTGGCCCTCTTCCTGTTCTGGATCGCTGTCGTCGCCGTGATCGCGGGCCGGGTGACGCACCAGAGCCCGATCGCCGCGCTGGTCCGCATCCCGGGCTACATCTGGCACGCGCTGCCGCTGGTGTTCCAGATCCTGGCCGGCGTGCTCTTCGTCCTGATCCAGTTCGTCGCGCTGTTCTGGTTCCTGTCCCGCGGCGGCGTGGACGTGTACTACCCGGACGACATCAAGACGCGGTTCTCCGACGTCTGGGGCCAGGACCATGTGCTCGAGCGGGTCCAGGAGAACATCCTGTACCTGGAGCACCCCGAGCAGATCGAGGACCGCGGCGGCTACGTGCCCGGCGGCATCCTGCTGTGGGGCCCGCCGGGCACCGGCAAGACGCTGATGGCCGAGGCGGTGGCCGGCGAGACCGGCCGGCCGTACGTGTTCGTGGACCCTGGCGCGTTCATCAACATGTTCATGGGCATCGGCGTCCTGAAGGTCAAGGGGCTGTTCCGCAAGCTGCGCAAGCTCGCCCTGCGGTACGGCGGCGTGATCGTCTTCTTCGACGAGGCCGACTCGCTCGGCCGCCGCGGCGCGCTGGCCCAGGGCGGCCAGAACTTCCCGCGCGGCATGTCGCCCGCCCCGTTCCAGGCGGCCGGCTGCCACGGCTTCTCCTACCTGTCCTCCGACACGCAGTGGCGGCTGGCCCAGCGGGCCATGTCGGCCCGCGCCGAGGAGGAGCCGGACACCCGCAGGAACAAGCAGGTCATGGGCATGGGCATGGGCGGCGGCGGCGGCATGGGCACGCTCGAGGCGCTGCTCACCGAGATCTCCGGGCTGAAGAAGCCCCGCGGCCTGTTCAACCGGCACGTCAGGAAAATATTCGGCATGCGGCCGAAGCCGCCGCCCAAGTACCGGATCCTGACCATGATGGCCACCAACCTGCCGGAGGCGCTGGACGAGGCGCTGCTGCGGCCGGGCCGGATCGACCGGATCTACAAGGTCGGTTACCCGTCCAAGGCGGGCCGGATCCGCACGTACGAGGGCTACTTCGGCAAGGTGCGGCACGAGCTCACCCCGGAGAACATCGACAAGCTGGCCACGATCACCCCGTACGCCACCGGCGCGACGATGAAGGACCTCGTCAACGAGTCCCTGATCCACGCGATCCGGCACGACCGGGACGTGGTCACGTTCCAGGACGTGCTGAAGGCCAAGCAGCTCAAGGACCTCGGCCCGCCCGAGGACGTCGAGTACATCGAGCGCGAGCGGCACGCCGTGGCCGTCCACGAGGCCTGCCACGCGCTGGTGGCCTACCGCAGCCGCCAGCACATGGAGATCGACATCGCGACGATCGAGAAGGGCAGCGACTACCTCGGGATGGTGGCCAGCATCCCGCCCGAGGACCAGTTCACCCGGTGGCGCACCGAGTACGAGACGGACATCCTCGTGTCCCTGGCCTCGCTGGCCGGGGAGCGGATGTTCTTCGAGAACGACAGCTCGTCCGGCGTGTCCGGGGACCTGGAGTCGGCCACCGCGGTGGCGTCGTTCATGGAGGGCTTCTGGGGCATGGGCTCCACGGTGTCGTCCTACTCCATGGCCAAGCGGCTCGAGGTCGGGTCGCCGGGCGGCGGCGCGGGCGGCCGGAAGAAGAAGGGCCAGGACCACGAGGCCGAGATGCGCCGCGCGCTGGCCGACCGGATCGAGGACAACCTCGGCGGCCTGCTGCAGAAGGTCGAGGACCTCCTCACCGAGAACCGGGCCAACGTCCTGTGCATCGCGCACGCCCTGGAGACGTACAAGACACTGAACGGTGACGACGTCATCGCGGTCATCGAGCGGACGCAGGGCCCGACGGTCGACGGCACGCTGTACGCCGTGCCCGGGTTCATTGCCCAGATCGAGCAGTACCACCGGGCCGCGATGGCCGCGCACCAGGAGCACAGCATGGCCGCGCTGCGCATGCCCGAGCTGCCCAGCCGGGTGCTGGTCGGCGCGGTGGCCGGGCCGGCCGCTCCCGCCCCCGCGCCGCTGCCGCCCGGCAACGGCGCCTACCCGTACGGCAGCCCGGCCGACGGCGCCGCCCCCGGCGGCCGGCCCGGGCGGGCCCGCGGCCAGCGGCCCGTACGGCAACGGCAGCGCGCCGGGCGGCAGCAGCGCGCCCGGCGGTGACGCCGGCGGAAGCAGCGACGACGGCGGTAACGGCAGCGGCCCGCCCCCCGGAGCGCCCAGCGGCGGGCCCGGGCCTGGCCGACGGACCCTGACCGGGTGCGCGCCGCCTACCGGGTCCGGCTGGCGGCCAACCTGGTCAACGGCTCCACCGCCGCCGGGGTCCTGATCGCGGCGGCGGGCCGTGCCCGGCTGGCGGCTGGCCCGGACGGCCTGCTGATCGCGGACGGTTACCGGCTGCCGGTGCCGGTCGCGCCCGCCTTCTGCGTGGGCAACGTGATCATCAGCCGGATGGACCGGGCCGCGCTGGCCCGGGCCCCGGCCCTGCTGGCGCACGAGGCCCGGCACGCGACGCAGTACGCCTGCTGCGCGGGCCTGCCGATGCTGCCCCTGTACTTCGCCGCGGCGGGCGTGTCCTGGCTGCTGGCCGGTGACTTCGGGGCGTGGAACGTGTTCGAGCGGCGGGCCGGGCTGGCCGACGGCGGGTACGCCGACCGGCCGCTGCGGCCGGGCCTGCGCCAGTTGCGGCACCGCGTGGCGGGCCAGGCGGGCCAGCCCGTGCCGGCCGCGTAATCTGGCTGCCCCCGGACCATCTGGAGACCCCGCATGCTCAGGTTCCACCAGCTGCAGGTGCTGCGGCGGGTGCCGCATCCGGGCCGGGGCTTCACTCAGGGCCTGCTGTGGGCGGACGGGATGGTGTGGGAGAGCACCGGGCTCTACGGCGAGTCGGCGGTGCTGCGTTACCGGCTGGGCCTGGCCGATCCGGAGTACCGCGTGCCGCTGCCGCCCGAGCTGTTCGGCGAGGGCATCTGCCGGGTCGGCGGCGACCTGTGGCAGCTCACCTGGCAGGAGCGGGTCGCGCTGCGCTGGCAGGCCGACACCCTCGACCCGGCCGGCAGCGTCCCGTTCAACCGGGAGGGCTGGGGCATCTGCTCGGCCGGTGATCAGGTGCTGACCAGCGACGGCACCAGCGAGCTGGTCCAGCGGGACCCGGCCACGCTGGCCCCGGCCGGCCTGATCCGGGTCCGCCTGGACGGCAGCCGGGTGGACGGCCTCAACGACCTGGACTTCTCAGCCGGGCGGGTATGGGCCAACCTGGCCGGGCGGCCGTTCCTGGCCGGGATCGACCCGGCGACCGGCGAGGTCACCGACGTCGTCGACGCGGGCGCGGCGTGGGAGCGGATCCGCGGCGACCCGCAGGCCATCGGAAACGGCATCGCCGCGCTGCCGGACCCCGGCGAGTTCCTGCTGACCGGCAAGCGCTGGCGGTTCGTGTACCACGTCCGGCTCGTCCCGGCGCGGCCGCGGAAGAACCCGGTCCGGCTGCTGGCCGGCTGACCCGGGCCCGCGGCCGCGGCGACGGGCCAGTTCGTGCCAGGCCATCGACGCCGCCAGCGCGACGGCGAAAGTCAGGGCCAGGTCAGTGGCCAGGTTCTCACCCACCATGTGCCGGGTGGTGGAGATGCCGTCGAAGAAGGCAGGCGGGATGAAGGCCAGCAACGCGCACGTCGTCATGCACAGCACCAGCACGGCGCCGTCGCGCTGCCACGGCTGACTGGAGCGGCGCCGCAGCGCGATCAGCCCGACCGCGAGCAGCGCCGCCCACAGCGGCAGCAGGAACCCCAGCCCGGCGTTGCCCGACAGGTGCCGGGTCAGCCAGGAGACGACGGCGACCCGGGATTCGTAGGCGCCCGGCGGGTGACCGGAGTCCGGCGGGTAGTCGCCGAGCGTATTGACCCGGACGAGGTTGGCGTCGATGGCCGCGTCGTTGCCGATGCTCCAGAGCCGCCCGGGGTGGGTGAGCAGGAAGTGCACCACGTTGGCGTCGGTGAACTCGTGTTCGTAGCGGCGGAACAGCGGATCGGTGCGGACGGACCCCGGCGCCCAGTAGAACTTGCCCGCGTACTTGGCCCAGCCCGGCGGCAGGTGCAGGGCACGCAGGTCGGCGCGCTCGTTGTCATGCCCGTTGACGATGCTCACGAAGACAACGTCAACCGTCTGGAGGTGGTGCAGCCGCTGCGCGGCCCAGCTCTGGGTGTCCCACACCGTGTAGGCCCCGGCCGCCAGGGCGATCGCGGCCGCGACCGCGGTGGCCGCGTAGGTCTGCCGGGTCAGGTAGCGGCGCCAGCCGCGGGTCCCGCGGGGCGCGCTGGCCAGGATCAGCGTGGCGCACACCGGCAGGGCCAGGATCAGGTACTGCTCCTTGGACACCACCACGGCGATGCCGCCCGGGCCGGCCAGCGCCAGGCCGCTCACTGTGGACCGCCAGCCGCGGCCCAGGTACGGCAGCCCGGCCGCGAACAGCAGCAGCCCGGTCAGCGCCGCGGGCTCCTCGAACGGGCTGGCGAACACGTCGAAGAAGGCCGCGTCGGCGATGATCAGCCAGAGCGCGGCGGCGATCACGAGCTGAGCCCACGGCCGCACCCGCAGCCCGGTGGCCAGCGCGGTGATCCCGGTCGCGGCCGCCACGCAGAAGATCAGCCCGAGCGCGATCAGGTTGATCGTGCCGGGCAGGCCGAGCAGCCGGGTCAGCCCGCGGGCCAGTTCCAGCGGCAGGATCTCGGACGTGGGGTAGGGCCGGCCCATGAGGCGGCACTCCGGGCTGGGCGCGTACTGGAAGTAGGCGTACCGGAAGAACCGCGGGAAGTGCGCCGGGAAGACCGGGCCGAGCCCTATGCCCTTGCCGCACATCAGCCGCGGGCCGTCCCGGTTGTCGGCCTGGCCGACCGGCACCGGCAGCAGGAACCGCACCAGCAGCAGGCCCAGCGCGCCGGAGAAGATCAGCGGCCGCAGCGACTGCCCGCGACGCCAGCCCTGAACCATGGAGAACCAATCAGTGAGTAACGGAAATACAATTCAGGTAATGCTGACGCAAAGATCTCTTAAGGAATTCGCCAGCCCGAGCTAACAGCAATGCGCTGAACGATCTTTGAATGGACATTTCTGCCCAGGATATGTCTCAGCGCAGCGTGCTTGACCCCGAAACCGCAGATCGAGGGCTGTGGGGCTCGGCATGCCGCTTGGGCCGGCTCAGCGGCCAGGCCGGGGGAAACGTCGCCAATAGAGGGATAGCCCACCGTTCGCAGACCTGGCAGGCACCATTAATGGCGGCTTAATTCAGCGCGCAGTACGTCAGCCAGATCAGGTCAGGTCCGGGCTTTTCCGGCAGGCACGGCAGAGCGGCGGACGGCCGAGCGGGCCGTCCGCCGCTCGCGGTGTCAGCGGTGAGCTAGCGGGTCAGCGAGGACTTGCTGGTCCACCGCCAGGTGCACTGCTGTGCGTCCTGGCAGTACCAGCGGACGTCGGCGCAGGCGGTCCCCCCGTCGGCGACCATGACCGCGGTGGGCATCTGCGTCCCGCACAGCCAGCAGGTCGCGCTGGCGGGCACACTGGCCTGCGGCCCGGTCCGGGTCGCGGCCGGGCTGCGGCCGTGGCCGTCCCCGTAGTCCGCCGGTCCTGGCGTTCCTGGCGGTCCCCACGCGGCGGTCATGCCGGGCCGCCTTCCCGCCCAGCCTGCGCCGTCGGCGGACCGGGTGGTCCGGCCTCCGGGCCTGCGTCGGACCACAGCGCGGTCAGTTGCGCCGGGCTTATATTGCCGCCACTGCACATGATGGCCACCTTCCGGCCCGCGAACCGCGCGGGCTCGGCCAGCACCGCGGCCAGGGCGGCCGCCCCAGCCGGTTCCACCAGGCTACGGGTCTTCTCAATCATCACGCGGGTCGCTCTGCGCAACTGCTCCTCGGAGACCAGCACAAAGTCGCGCAGCAGCGCGCGCATGATCTGCTGCGGCAGCTCGAACGCGGTCCTGGTGGCCAGGCCCTCGGCGAACGTGCCCATCTCCGCCTCGACCAGCTGGCCGGCCTGCCAGGACCGGTGCGCGGCCGGCGCCGCGGCCGCCTGCACGCCGATCACCTCGATGGACGGGCGGACCGCCCGGGCCACCGAGCTGGCCCCGGCCGCACCGCTGCCGCCGCCGACCGGCACCACGATCACCTCGGTGCCCGGCTGTTCCGCCAGGATCTCGAGCGTGGCCGTCGCCACCCCGGCGATCAGCATCGGCTCGTTGCCGGAGTGGATGTACCGGTAGCCGTTCACGTCGGCGAGCTTCTCGCAGTGCTCCCGCGCCTCGTCGAAGTCGCGCCCGTGGAACACGAGCTCGGCCCCGAGCGCGCGCATCGACTCGGCCTTGACCGGGTTGGCCTGCTCGGGCACGCAGATGATGGCCCGGACGCCGAACAAAGCGGCGGCGAACGCGATCGACTGGCCGTGGTTGCCGGTGGACGCCGAGATCACCCCGCGCTCGCGCTCGGCCGCGCTGAGCTGGCTGATCAGGTTCACCCCGCCGCGCACCTTGAACGCCCCGACCGGCTGGTAGTTCTCGTGCTTGACCCACACCTCGGTGCCGGCCACCGCGTCCAGCGCGGGATACCGGTGCAGCGGGGTCGGCCGCAGGTACGGCGCGATGCGCTGCCGGGCGGCGAGCACCTCGGCCAGGTCAGGCACGGCCAGGTCAGGCACGGTCATGGCACGTGTCTACCATGCGGCCCGCCGCCGTTGCCCCCAGCTGCCCGGATTGGTCCCGGTCCGCCCTGGGCACCGCCCCGCCGCGGGCCTACGGTTGTAACAGTGAGACTAGCCAGGACCGCCCCTCGCCACCCAGGGAGAGCACATGACGCGGACACCCCAGGAAGTCTTCCAGCATCACGCCGAGGCGCTCGGCGCGGGCGACCTGGACGAGATCGTCGCCGACTACGCCGACGACGCCGTGTTCATCAGCCCGTCCGGCACCCTGCGCGGCAAGGACGGCATCCGGGAGGCGTTCACCAAGCTGCTCGGGGACGTGCCGGACGCCGCCTGGGCCCTGCCGACCCAGATCTACGAGGGCGACGTGCTGTTCCTCGAATGGACCGCGGAGGCGGCGGCCACCAAGGTGGAGGACGGCATCGACACGTTCGTGTTCGCCGACGGCCTGATCCGCACCCAGACCGTCCGTTACACGCTGCAGCACAAGACCTGACCGGCGGCCGGCCCGGCGCCGGCGGCGGCTCAGTCCCAGCGCAGCCAGCGCTTCAGGAACACGGCGCCCAGCTGCGCGACCTGGTTGAGCTGAGCCAGGGCCTGGCTTCTCACCACCTGGCCGAGCCGCAGGTGCCGGGCCGTGGTCTCGTCCGCGCAGCGCCGCAGGCCGGTGGCGGCGTCCATGGCCGCCGCGAGCCCGTCGAGCTCGGCCAGCAGCGGCCGGGCCGCGTCCAGGTCGGAGCGGTCCAGCGCGACGTCGACCGCTATCCGGGTGGCGTAGTACCGGCGGAACTGGCTGCCGATCCGGTTCGCCGCCTCCAGGTTCCTGGTCGCGGACTGCCAGGCCGCGTCCAGGTCGCCGCGGGCCCGGCAGGCCCGGGTCAGCACGTGCAGGCTGGTGCACAGCGCGTTGTCGCCGAGCGGCTCGGCCAGCTCGGTCGCGGTGCGCGCCTGCACCAGGGCGGTTTCGCTGTCCCCGGCGGCCAGCGCGCAGCTGGCCAGCCCGATGTGCGCGATCCGCAGGTCCCACCGGCCGCTGTCCGGGTCGTCCAGGATGGCCTGGTAGTACGGCCGCGCCTCGCCGCTGCGGCCCGCCTCGCAGAGCATGTCGCCGAGGTTGAACTGGTAGCTGCCGAGCATCCAGCTCGGCGTCTCGCGGTGCGCGAGCTTCAGCGCCAGCGCCTCGCGGGCGAGATCGATCGCGGTGTCGAGCTCGTCCAGCGACCGGTGCACGAACGCGCGGGCCAGCACCAGGTCGGCCCGCCAGTCCCGGTGCCCGGTCACGGTCAGGAACTGCTCGCCCGCGTCCAGCACGCCGAACAGGTCGCGGACCGGGATCGTGGTCAGCACCCGGGCGCTGTCCACCCAGCTGGCGTAGGCGTCCGCGACCGCCCACGCGGCCCGGTTGTCGTTCAGCTTGCCCGCGGCGGCCCGGTCCTCGGCCAGCGCCAGGATCCGGGTGAAACGCACCAGTGCGGCCGCGTGATCGCCCTGGATCTGCAGCACGCTGCCCTCCGCCCGCAGCGCCCGGACCAGGGCGACCAGGTCGCCGGTGAGCTCGGCGGCGGCCACCCCGCGCTGGGCCGCGTCCAGCGCCCGCGGGTAACGGCCCTCGCGGTAGGCGTCCCACGCCTCGTCGACCAGCAGCGCAGCCGCGCGGGAAGCGGGATTGTCGGACATTTGGTACAAAGTCTAGAGGGGCGCCCGCACTCTCCGGCCGGGTTTCCTCCGGTGTCCCGCAGGTGGGCCATGATCGCCTCGGTGATCTGGTCGGTCAGCGGGCCGGTGATGTTCCGCGGCCAGTAGCGTGCGGGGCGAGTAGGCGATCTGCTCCGCCAGTTCGGCCGCGAAGGCCCGGCCGCGCTCGGCGAACGCGGCCCGCTCGGCCGGGTCGAGCCGGACGGTGATGCCGAAGCCCACCGCTGACTGATTGCAGTTGACGTCGAGATACAGCTCGCCGTTGTCTTCGAGGAGATACCACCCGGCGGGCTCGCCTAGGAGCACACGCACGCGTACAGCCTTCCGTAATCCATCCTCATGTTTCAGTATCAGCGTTGCGTGCCACTATGACGGCATGACGAGCCCCCGGGCGGGCCAGCCCGCCGCTGCCGAGGACCTGGTCGATGTGGCCCGGCTGGTGACCGCGTATTACGCCGTGCACCCTGACCCCGGCGAGGCGGCCCAGCGGGTGGCGTTCGGCACGTCGGGGCACCGCGGGTCGGCGCTGACCGCGACGTTCAACGAGGACCACATCCTGGCCACCACCCAGGCGATCTGCGAGTACCGGGCCGGCCACGGCATCGGCGGGCCGCTGTTCCTGGGCGCGGACACGCACGCGCTGTCCGAGCCCGCGCAGGTCAGTGCGCTGGAGGTGCTCGCCGCGAACGGCGTGCACGTGCTGCTTGACTCCCGGCGCGGGTACACGCCGACGCCGGCCGTGTCCCGCGCGATCCTGGCGCACAACGCGGCCGGGTCCGGGCCGCGCGCGGACGGGATCGTGGTCACGCCGTCGCACAACCCGCCGCCGGACGGCGGGTTCAAGTACAACCCGCCGGACGGCGGGCCGGCCGGCACCGACATCACCCGGCAGATCCAGGACCGGGCCAACGAGCTGCTGGCCGCGGGCCTGGCCGGGGTCCGCCGGGTGCCGTACGCGCGGGCCCTGGCGGCCGGCACCACCGGGCGGTTCGACTTTCTCGGCGCGTACTGCGCGGCGCTGGAGCAGGTGGTGGACCTGGCCGCGATCCGGTCGGCCGGGGTGCGGATCGGCGCCGACCCGCTGGGCGGGGCCTCGGTGGCCTACTGGGCTGATATTGCCGAGCGGTACGGCCTGGACCTGACCGTGGTCAACCCGGTGGTGGACGCCACGTTCCGCTTCATGACCCTGGACTGGGACGGCAAGATCCGGATGGACTGCTCGTCGCCGTCCGCGATGGCCAGCCTGATCGCCCGGCAGCACGAGTTCTCCGTGGCGACCGGGAATGACACCGACGCCGACCGGCACGGGATCGTCACGCCGGACGGCGGGCTGATGAACCCCAACCATTTCCTGGCCGTCGCCATCGAGTACCTGTACCAGCACCGGGACGGCTGGCCGGCCGCCGCGGCGGTGGGCAAGACGCTGGTCAGCTCCTCGATGATCGACCGGGTTGCGGCGGGCCTGGGACGCAAGCTGCTGGAGGTTCCGGTCGGGTTCAAGTGGTTCGTGCCGGGGCTTCTGGACGGGTCGGTCGGCTTCGGCGGCGAGGAGAGCGCCGGGGCGTCGTTCCTGCAGCGCGACGGCTCGGTGTGGACCACGGACAAGGACGGGATCATCCTGGCCCTGCTGGCCTCGGAGATCACCGCGGTGACCGGGCGGTCGCCGTCTTCGTGTTACGGCGACCTCACTGAGCGGTACGGGTCGCCGGCGTACGCGCGGATCGACACCGCGGCGACCAGGGAGCAGAAGGCGGCGCTGGGGCGGCTGTCCCCGGAGCAGGTCAGCGCGAGCGAACTGGCCGGGGAGAAGATTTCCGCGGCACTGACGACGGCGCCAGGCAACGGGGCGCCGATCGGCGGCCTGAAGGTGATCACCGCGTCGGGGTGGTTCGCGGCCCGGCCGTCGGGGACGGAGGACGTCTACAAGCTGTACGCGGAGTCGTTCCGCGGGCCCGGGCACCTGGCGCAGATCCAGGACGAGGCGCGGGCGATCATCGCGTCGGCGCTGGGCTGAGCTGGCTGCTGCGGCGGGCTGCTGCGGGCTGGCTACTTCAGGACGATGACGTTGCGGGCGCCGAAGGCCTGGTGCAGGTCGTCGTCCAGTTCGGTGGCCAGGTAGGCGGTGGCCATCATCGTGCCCGCGTCCACCGGGAGCGGCTGCTGGCGCTCGTCCATGAACACCACCCGGATCAGCGTGCCGTCGCCGTGCGGCTCCCTGATTAAGGCCGCGGAGGTGGCCTGCGGCAGGCGGCGGCGGCAGTCCACGATGGCCATGATCATCTCAGCGAGCCGGAGAGTCTGGACATGCTGCGCGCCGCCGTAGGGATCCGTCGGCGTCATATCCGAGATTGTGCGAACGGCGGGACCCCGGGTAATCGGGGAAAGCACCGCAATGATGCGGGTTTCCCCTCTTGCGGCGCGACCGGGTGGGCCAGCTGGAGCCGCCGGCTGTCAGCCGGCCGGGCTGGCCGAGCGGAGGAAAGCCAGGACGGCGCGGACCCGGTTGTTGTCGGTGTCCGTGGCCTCCAGCCGGAGCTTGGCGAAGATGCTGGTCACGTGGGCCTCGACGGTCCGCGGCGAGAGGTACAGCTGCTGCGCGATGCCGAGGTTGGACCGGCCCTCGGCCATCTGGCTGAGCACCGCCTGCTCACGGTCGTTCAGCACGCTGACCAGGCCGGGCGTGCGGTTGCGCGACAGCAGCCGGGCCACGATCGACTGGTCGATGGCGATCTCCCCGGCGGCCACCCGGGACAGCGCGTCCATCAGCGCGCCGGCGTCGGTGACGTTGTCCTTGAGGAGGTAGCCGACGCCGCGCGGGACCCGGTCGAGCAGCTGGCTCGCGTACCTGGTCTCGGCGTAGGTGGACAGCACCAGGATGCCCGTGGCGGGATGCTGGCGGCGCAGCTCGGCCGCGGTCCTGATGCCCTCGTCGGTGAACGTCGGCGGCATCCGGATGTCCAGGATGACCACGTCCGGCGGGGACGGCCGGATCGCGGCGAGCAGCTCGGCGCCGCCCGGCACCGCGGCGGTGACCTCGGCGCCGGACGCTTCGAGCAGCAGCACCAGGCTGGCCCGGAAGAGCCCGGAGTCGTCGGCGAGCGCTACCCGCATGGGATCCGCACCGTGATCGTGGTGCCCTGGCCGGGCGGGCTGTGGACGGTGAGCTCGCCGTCCAGCGCGCGGGCCCGGTCCCGCATGTTGGACATCCCGCGGCCGCAGGCCGTGGCGCCGCCGATCCCGTCGTCGCTGATCTTGACCTCCAGGGCGCCGTCAGGCATCCGGATATCCACCGTGGCCTGGCTGGCCCGGGCGTGCTTGACCACGTTAGTGAGGGCCTCGCAGGCCACAAAGTAGCCGGTGGCCTCGGCCGCGCTGGAGGCTGCCCGGGTGGCCGGCGCGGTGACCAGGACCGGCAGCGGCAGCCGCTCCGCGACCTCCTCCAGCGCGGCGGCCAGCCCGCCCTCGGTCAGCACGGCCGGGTGGATGCCGTGGGCAAAGTCCCGCAGCTCGGCAAGGATCTCGGTCAGCCCGGTCCTGGCCTGCCGGAACGCCTCGGCCGCGGCCGGGTCGGTGGTCCGGGTCATGGCCGCGGTGAGCTGCGCGGCGAGGGCCAGCAGGTGCTGCTGGGCGCCGTCGTGCAGGTCGCGTTCCAGGCGCTGGCGCTCGGCCAGGCCGGCCTCGACCAGGCGGGCGGCCACCGCGCGGACCTGGCCCAGCTCGGCTTGCGCGGCGCGGGCCTGGAGCTGGGCGTTCTTCAGGGCCAGCCCGCTGGTCTGCACGGCCGCGTTGAACAGCCCCCGGTAGCGATCCAGGCCCGGGTCGGCGATGACGACCGCGATGGGGGTGCCGCCCTCGGTGCGGATCAGCTCGACCAGGCGGTCCGGCGGGACGGCACCGGCCACGTCCAGAGCCGGGCCTTCGCCGGATGCGGCCGGCGGGCCGGGATCGCTGGCCGCCGGGGGATCGCCGGCTGGCGGGCGCGGCGGCGGGTCGGTGGCCGGGGCCGGCGCGGGCTGGCCGGCCTCGGTCAGGTCGAGGACCTCCAGCGTCGGGTCGCGCAGCGTGGTGCGCAGGGCGTAGCGCACCGCGTCCACGTCGGCGCCGACCGAGACCTGGGCGGTCAGCCCCGGGATGCTGCGCAGCAGCAGGGCGCTCTGCAGCACGGCGACCCCGAACGCGAGCGGGAGGGCCAGGTCGACGATGCCCTCGACGATGTAGGCGTCGTTCGGGGTCTCGCTGATGCTGCTGAGCATCTGGGCGATGGCGGTGCCGGACGCGGCGGCCACCGCGGCCAGGCCGGCGACGATGATCGGCGTGATGACCAGGCGGTCCAGGCCGCGGGTCCGCACCAGCCGCAGGATCAGCAGGACCAGGAGGGTGAGGCCGAGCACACCCTGGCCCACGTTGACGATGTCGGTGACGAACTGGGCCAGCTGGCGGTCGGGGTAGATGGAGATCCACCAGGACGAGGCCGGGTAGCCGTCCCATCGTGGCGTGGAGAGGACCGTGGCCAGGGTGCGGCCGATCACCATCCACGTGCCCAGCAGGATGAGAAAGACGCGCTGCGGCCTGGTCAGCCGCGGCTCCGGGTAACGCAGCAGGGCATACGCCCCGGCGAGGCGGTCCATTCCGCCGAAGACCAGCGTGTAGAACGGCCACGGGCCGCCCAGCGGATCGGTGAAATCAACCGAGCGGAGCGCCCCGGCGATGATCAGCGCCCAGGCGACGGCGCGGGTCCGCGGGTCCCGGTGGAGGATGAGGCCGGTGCAGATGAAGGTGACCGAGGTGGCCACGTTGACCGCGGCGAGCAGCGGATGCGGTCCCCAGAGGGGCCCTTGCAGGAGCGCGCAGACGGCGCCGGACACCAGGAGGATAAAGGCGATCAGCGCGCCCGGGTGCGGGCCGGACAGCCGCAGGCGCGACCAGAGCCGCTGGGCCGTGCCCCGTGGGCTCGCCGGGCCGGACGGCGGGGCCAGCCCGGGCACAGGGACAGGAACAGCACCCATTCCCCGTCCCCTCGGTAGGCGCTGGGCGTAACGGCGTAACGGGCAGACCCCGCATTACCGCCTTCCCTGAATAGCCAGCCAAATGGCCGCCCGTCAAGCCAATCCCCGATCCAGTTGGCCGCGCAGGCCGGGCCGGCCGCGCCCTCGCCGGGCCCGGGGGCAGGGGACCAGGCGCGGAGCGCAGGGCGGGAAATCAGGGCTGGCGGATGAGCTCGACCTCTAGCTCCAGGTCGATCTCGGTGGAGACCAGGAGACCGCCGCGGGCCAGGGGCATGTTCCAGCTCACGCCCCAGTCCTCGCGGTTGATCCGGCCCCGGGCGGAGAACACCGCGCGGTCGCTGCCCCAGGGGTCCTGGGCGTAGCCGATGTAGCCGACGGTCAGCGTGACCGGCTTGGTGATGCCCTTGATCGTCAGGTCGCCGGCGAGCGTGCCGGACGTGCCGTCCCAGGCGACCGCCGTCGAGCGGAACGTCGCCGTCGGGTGGTTCGCCACGTCGAACAGGTCCGCCGAGCGGAGATGGCTGTCCCTGGTGCCGTCCCCGCTGTGCACCGAGGCCATGTCGATGGTCACGGTCACGCTGCTGGCTTCCGGGTCCGCCCCGATGTGCACCTCGCCGTCCACTCCGGTGAACCGCCCGCGCACCTTCGTCAGCAGGAAATGCCTGCCCACGAAGGCCACCTCGGCGTGGCCGGGGTCGACCTTCCAGAGCCCGGTCGCGGGCAGTTCGGCGCCGCCGACTTCCCGGGTCGCCGCTGATGCTGTGGTCACTGCTGCTGCCTCCTTGTCGTTTGCCGCGCAGTCGTTTGCCGCGCAGTCGTTCGCCGCGCACGCCCGCTGCCGCTGCCGTTGCCCAGACCAGCGTTAGTAATGTCAGTCATAACAGCTAACTGTTATGTGCGTGCGCACGCACATAATCTAGCAGATGTGTGCGTGCGCACATAATTCGCTATGCTGCCGCGGTGAGCACGACCGATAACGAGCCGGAAGCCCCACCCGGGCCGGGCCCGGCCGCCACGACCGACGAGGCCGGGATGGCGGCCTGGCGGGCCATGCTGCTGGCGCATGCGGCTGCCCTGCGGGCTATCGAGAACGATCTCAGCCACGCCGGGCACATCCCGCTGACCTGGTATGACGTTCTTATTGAGCTGAAGGCCGCCCCGGACGGCCGGCTGCGGATGGTCGAGCTCGGCGAGCGGGTCGTGCTGAGCCGGAGCAGGGTCAGCAGGGTGGTCGACGCCATGGCCGCCGTCGGGCTGGCCACCAAGACCCAGTACCCGGAAGACCGGCGGGTGATCTGGGCGGGGATCACCGAGCTGGGTGTCCAGGCGGTGCTCGCCACCGCCCCCACCTACCTGCGCGGCATCGAGAAGCACTTCTCCCGCTACCTGACCGCGGACGAGAAGCCGGTGCTGACCACCGCGCTGACCCGGGTCCGCAACGCGCACACCGAGATCAGCATCACCGGCTAGCAGTGGGTAAGGCCCGCACGCTCGCTCAGGTGTACCGGCGCTTCGGTGAGGTCGAGGCCGCCGGGACATCGCCGCTGTACGAGCGCGTCGCCGTCGCCCTGAGCGAATCCGGCGAGGCGCTGCGCGCCATCGAGACGGCGCCGGCCCGCAAGCGGCATCCCACGGTGATCCTCGCCGCGCTGCATGACCTCGCACTCGCCGGGCGCGCCCCGGAGCTGGCCGCGGCGTACGCCGCGGCGGACGGCGACGCGGCCGCTGGCGCGGCGATCGGCACGCTGCTGCGGATGACCGGTGCGGTGGTGGCCATCGCCGTGCGCCGGCCGGTGCGGACCTACGAGACCGTGCGATGCGCCGTGCTGTACCCGGCCATTGCCGAGGCGGCGGGGCGGCTCGGCGCGGATGCGGCCGGGCTGATCGACGTGGGCGGTTCGGCTGGGCTCAACCTCAGCACCGACCGCGTGGGCATCACGTACAGCAACGGGCAGTCGCTGGGTGACCCGTCGTCTCCCGTGCAGCTGTCGTCGTCGGTCGCGGGAGACCGGCCCCTCCCGGCGCGGGCGATGCCGGAGGTCGTCACCCGGATCGGCGTCGGCCCCGATCCGTTCGACGTGACCGACGCGGCTGAGGCCCGATGGCTGCGCGCCTGCCTGTGGCCGGGTCAGCCAGAGCGGTCCGCGGGGCTCGAGGCGGGGATCGCGCTGGCGGCGACGGCCCCTCCGCAGCTGCTGCACGGTGACGCCGCCGAACTGCTGCCCGGCGCGTTCGCCCGGGTGCCCGCGGGCGCCTTGCCGGTCGTGATCACGACGTGGGCGCTGTCGTCCCTGCCGCCCGCGAGCCGCCAGCGCTTCCTGCACCGCCTCGGCGAAGCGGCGGCCGGACGGACGGTGGCGTGGGTGTCCGTGGAGGGGGTTGGGGTCGCGCCTTCGGTACCGACGCTTGGTGACCGACGCGCCTCTGGCCACAGCATCATCGGCCTGGCGGTGCCCGGCCCGGCGGTGCCCGGCCAGCCGGCTCTGCGCGCCGAGGCCATCGGCCGCTGCTGGTCGCGGGGCCGCTTTCTGGCGTGGCTGGCCGGATCCTAGGGCGTGGATGCCCGGCGGCGGGCGGTCAGGGTCACGGCGCCGAGGGCGGCGACCACGAGCGGGAGAGCGGTCCAGGGCAGGGCGGCGGCACCGCGGGCGTCCAGGACGGCACCCCCGGCGAAGGCGCCTGCGGCGATGCCCGTGTTGTAGACCGTGGTCTGGAAGGACGAGGCGACCACGGCGTAGCGCGGGCCGGAGGCCGCGGTCAGCGCGGCCTGCAGCAGGGCCGGGGCGGCGCCGAAGCCGGTGCCCCACAGGGCCGCGGCGGCGAGCAAGCCCGGCAGGGACTGGCCGTCCAGGGCGAGCAGGCCGAGCGCCGCGGCGACCAGGCCGACGGCGCCGCCCAGGGCCAGCCGGGGCCAGCGGTCGGCGAGCCAGCCAGCCAGCGCGATACCGGCCACCGTGGCCGCGCCGAAGACGAGCAGCGGCAGGCCCGGATGGTGCAGCCCGGCCCGGGCCGCGACCGGCGCGATGTAGGTGTACAGGGCCTGGTGGCCGGACAGCAGGAGCGCCGTGGTGGCGAGCACCGGGCGGATCCCCGGCCGCCGCGCGACGGTGAGCAGCCCGGGGCGGGTCCCGGCCGGTTCGCCGCCCAGGGCCGGGATCGTCGCCCGGATCCAGCCGATCAGCACGGCGCCGAGCACGGCCAGGGCGGCGAAGGTGCCCCGCCAGCCGATCAGGCCGGCCACGGCGGCGCTGGCCGGGAGCCCGGCCGTCAGCGCCACGGTGATCCCGGCCAGCGTGATCGCGACTGCGCGGCCGCGCTGGGCGGGCGGCGCGATCCGGGCGGCGTAGCTGGCCAGCATGGACCACACCATCCCGTTGAGCAGCCCGGCTCCGATCCGCAGGCCGAACGTGAGCCCGTAGCTCGACGAGGCCGCGGTCGCCGCGCTGGCGGCGGCTATCCCGGCCACCAGGGCCAGCAGCAGCGGCCGCTGGGGCAGCCCGCGGGTCAGCGCCGCGAACGGGATCGCCGCGCATGTCGCCGCGATGGCGAACCCGCTGGCCAGATAGCCGACCTGGCCGGGCGCGACCCGGAGTGCCGCGCCAAGCTGCGGCAGCACCGCCGCCGGGAACAGTTCGGTGACCACGATCCACGTCGCCACCGCAGCCAGCGCCAGCAGCCCGCCCAGGGGCAGCCGATCCGGGATCGCTTCCGGCTCAGCGGGCCGGAGTTCCAGGGCGGGGTCAGGGGCGCAGGCCGGCGGGGTGCTGGTGGGCATGACGCTATGCTCAAACCTTCACATCAGTGTGAAGGCAAATGCTGAGCCTGAGCGCCGGCAGATGCCGGATCTGATCTTCGTGGAGGGCCCGGTGCGGATCGGCGAGCTGGCGGCGTGGACCGGGATATCGGCCCGGATGCTGCGCTACTACGAGGAGCAGGGACTGCTGACCCCGGAGCGGACCAGCAGCGGCTACCGGTCCTACCCGGACAGCGCGGTCAGCCAGGCGGGGCAGATCCGCGGGCTGCTCGACGCCGGGCTGACCACCGAGATCATCCGCACGATCCTGCCCTGCCTGAACGACCCTGAGGATGTCCGGCGCACGGTCGGCTGCCTGCCGGCCGCCACGGTCGAGCTCATCCGCGCGGAGCTCGGCCGGGTGCAGCAGCGGATCGATTGCCTGACCAGAAACCGGGACGCAATCGAGGCCTATCTCGCTAACCAGCCGGCCCGCCGTTAATCCCGCTCGCCGCAACCCGGGCCGCCCGGCCGTCATCACTTATCTGGTATCACCCGACTGCGGAGCGAAACCACGGCCGGGCGGGCCGTTCCCGGAAAGCACCGCCGGCCGGCTGGCGGGTCCGCGGAAATTCTCGCCGGACGGTCGCGACACGACACGCCAGAGGGCTGCGGGAAAGGCCCCTAAATCGGTAAACTAGGCATTAATGGAGCAGCCAAACGGGGGCCCGGGTCGTCCGGCGGCGCGTCAATTTGACAAGGTCAAGGGCGGGCGCCGACGATCAAGTATGGCCAAAACGGTAAACGTGCTAGTGACGGACGATATCGACGGATCCGCGGGAGCCGGACCAGTGGTGTTCGGCTACCAGAACTCGTCCTACGAGATCGACCTCACCCCGCAGAACAAAGCCAAGTTCGAAGAGGCGCTAGCGCCCTTCATCCAGGCCGCACGGCGCACCCCCGGCGGTGCGGCCCGGCGCGCCACCCGGACCACGGCCCACCGGCTCGACCGGGCCGCGATCCGAACCTGGGCCCGCGAGCAGGGAATCGCGATCTCCGACCGCGGCCGGCTCAGCACCGAGATCATTAACAAATACAAAGCCGCTCACTAGAACATCCGCCGTCCCGGCACCAGGCCGGGCCGTCCGTGAGCTAGGACCACTGGACTGGCGCTTCCGCCCGGACCGCCAGCATCCAGCTACGGGGGTCCCGGCCACGACGGCCCGTGATGGCCTCCCTGCCCAGGACACCAGGACCGGTCCCCCGGCCCCGGTGCGCGCCCGCGCCGCGTATCCCCAGGCGCCTCCCCGCCCCGCGCCACACAGGGCTGGTCTGCTGCGTCACCCCGTACGTTCGGCCGGCATCGGCCGCGGGAATCCCAGCCCTCCCAGCCCTCGCAGATGACCGGCAGGGCTCCTGGATGAGCTACCCGGGGTTATTTGCCGCCCGCACGCTGAGCCAGCGATCCGCTACCGCGGGACCGGGACGGGCCCGCGGCGTGCATGGGCGGCTGGCCGTTTCCTGGTGGCGTTCGCGCGGGTCGCCAAGCCCGGTATCCGGGCCCCGGCTGAACTACCGGGGTTAGGGGTTTTCGTGACCCAGGGAAATCTGCTGGTGACCGGCTGCTGTCATTCTCGTGGGTTCACTTTCCGGCGGGACTGCGGGGCGGCGGGTCTTTCCGGACCCTGGATTCCTTACGGGGCCGGGGATCCCGGTGTTCTCCATGATCGCGGAGGATTGTGTACCGCGGGCGGTGGCAAAACCTCCGCGATCATGAGAACGGTTCCTAATGGCGCCGGGCGGGGCACGTGATCGCGGGGCGGCCGGTACGCTGGCCGCGGCACGCGGAGGCCATCCTGATCGATCTTCCGGGCGCTGAACAGAGTCCAATCCGGCGGGCCGGGCCCGGCGCGGGGCTCCGTCCCCGTGACGCCAAAGCCCCCGGGCCAACGGCCTCCGCGCGGCGCGGTGCTCCCCTGAGAACGGTGCCCTTTTGGGCAGTGCTCCCCTTGAATGGCAATGGAGGCGGCCGATGACGGGCAGACGCGGCCGGCTGACGGCGCTCACGGCTCTTGCTGCGGGACTGGCCACCCTCGCGGCCGGCTGCGCGAGCCCCTCCGCCCATCCCACCGCCGGGCCGGCCCCCCGCAGCACCGGCGCCGCGACCCCCTCGGCACCGCAGGCCAGCCCCGCCAGCCCGGCCAGCCCTGCGCCCACGCCGTCGGGCTCGCCGAGCGTCATTCCTGTCCCCCGGCCGCCTGCGCGGCTGCATCAGACCAGGGCGCTGCCCCGCGCGCACACCGCAGTGTTCCGGGCGGAGATGACCGACCTGTGGACGGCACTGGTCACGGGCCGGGTCCGGCCCGGGGTGCAGGCGTTCTTCCCGCTGACCGCGTACCAGCAGGTGAAGGCGATCGCCGACCCGTCAGCCGACTGGCACAGCCGGCTGCTGGCCGACTTCCGGCTCGACGTGGCCGCCGCGCATCACTTCCTGCGGCAGGCACCCGGCCGGCCCCATCTGGTCCGGGTGATCGTGCCGGCTGCGCAGGCCGCCTGGATCGACCCGGGCGTGTGCGACAACAAGGTCGGGTACTGGCATGTGGCCGGCCCGCGGCTGGTCTACCGGCAGCACGGCCGGATCCGCTCGATCGGCATCGCCTCGCTGATCTCCTGGCGCGGCCGGTGGTACGTGGTGCACCTGGGCGCGGTGCTGCGCAGTACCCCGGCCGGCGTCGTCGACCAGCCCGCCGACGGCCCCGGCACCCCCGGCCCGCCCGGCGGCTGCTGACCCCGCTGACCCCCGCAACCCGGCCTCGCCCCGCTGACCCCGCCTTAGTCAGCCGCCGCAGCGCCCGCGGCCAGCGCGTCATCGATGCCGGCCAGCATCTCGGCCCGGATGTCCTCCGGGCAGAACGCGGCCTGCGCGCTGGCCCGGGCCAGACCGGCCAGCTCGTCCCGGCCCAGCCCGAACTGCTCATGCGCGACCAGGTACTCACCGTTCAGGTCGGTGTCGAACATGCCCGGGTCGTCGGTGGACAGGGTGACCGGCACGCCCGCGGCCAGCAGCACCGGCAGCGGGTGCGAGGCCAGCGACGGCACCGCGCCGGTGCGCAGGTTCGAGATCAGGCAGACGTCCAGCGCGATCCGCCGGCTGGCCAGCACAGCGAGCAGCGCCGGGTCGGACGCCGCGCCGATGCCGTGCCCGATCCGCTCCGCCCCCAGCTCATTGACCGCCGCCCAGACCGCGGACGGGCCGACGGTCTCGCCCGCGTGCGGCACGGAGTGCAGCCCGGCCTCCCGTGCGGCACGGAAGAACGGCGCGTAGTCGCTCTGCCGGACCGCGTCCTCGGGCCCGGCCAGGCCCAGGCCGACCGTTCCCGGCGGCCGGTAGCGGACCGCGAAGTCCAGGGTCTCCGCCGCTCCGTCCGGGCCCAGCGCGGCGTCCGCGTCGAAGATCCAGCCGAGCCCCACGCCGTACCGCTCCGCGGCCAGCGCCCGGCCGTCGGCGAGCGCGGACGCCAGCTCGTCGAAGGTGATCCCGGCCATCCGGTTGCGCGCCGCGGTGACCTGGACCTCGGCCCACCGGACCCGGCTGGCGGCGAGATGTGCGGCCATCCCGTCCAGCAGCGTGACCACGTCGGCGCCGGTCCGCACCAGCAGGTTCACCCGCGAGTAGATCTGCAGGAAGTGCATGAAGTCGGTGAACCGGTAGAACTCCGCCAGCGCGTCCGGCTCGGTGGGCACGCCGCCGTCCGGGTGCCGCCGGGCCAGCGCCAGCACGGTCTCCGGCGAAGCCGAGCCGACCAGGTGCAGGTGCAGCTCGGCCTTGGGCAGCGCGGCCACGAACCGCGCCATCTCGTGGTTGCGCACCGATAGCTCCTTCTGTCTGGCAGGAGGAGGTTACTCGGTGCGCAGCACCTGCCCGCTGCGCAGCCCGGCCGCCCGGTGCCCGGGCCAGACCGCCAGCAGGTTCGCGGCCAGCAGCCCGGCGGGCACGATCAGCAGCAGCGCCCACACCGCCAGCGGCGGATGGTAGGCCAGCGGGGTCGTCTCGGCCACCTGGTGCCACAGCCGCCGGCCCAGGGCCAGCCCCAGCGGCACGCCGAAGACCAGCCCGATCAGCGCCAGCAGCGACGCCTGGGTGATCACCACCAGCCACGACTGCGGCCGGGTCAGCCCCAGCGCGCGCAGCACGCCCAGCTCATGGCGGCGCCGCCGGACCGCGGTGGCCAGCGCGTGGCCGACCGCCCCGGCCGCCAGCAGGGCCAGGAACCCGGACAGCGCGACCGGCAGCACCGCCACATCCCTGATCTGCCGGACCTCAGCCGGTGGCGGCGGGATCTCGAACTGAGCGGGCTCGTGCGCGGCCCGGCTGGCCGCCTTGCTGATCCGCTTGCCCACCGCAGCCACGTCGGCGCCCGGCCGGACCGAGACCATGGCCACCCGGAACTTGTACGGGTAGTGCGCACCGCGGAAGATCTGCCGGAAGCCGGCCGGCGTGACCCAGGCCCCCTCGGCGTAGCCGTTGTGCGGCCCCTCAGGGACGAAGCCGATACCGGTGACCGTGTACCGGTGCGTGCCCTTGCCACCGGACACCGGGACCACCGAGCCGACCGCCGCGCCCAGTTGCCGGGCCGAGCTCGGCGCGAGCACGATCTGCCCGGCCCGGGCGGGCAGCCGCCCAGCCGTCAGCACGACCGGGATCTGCTTCCCGGCGACGGGGGCGATGCTGTAGGTGGTCAGCGAGATGTTGCCGGAGTAGGCCACCGCGCTATACGTGTCGTTCAGGCCGGTGACGTCGGGGTCCTTCGCCGCCGCGGCCAGCGCCTGCGGCACCCGGGGCGGCGACTGCCCGTTGAAGCCGACTCCCGTCTCCAGGGCGATGGTCTGGCCGAACCGCTCCGGGTGATTCGCCGCGTCGGTGACCCCCGCGGTGAAGGTGAACGCGGCCAGCACGCCGAGGACGCCCACGATCGCGCCGGCCAGCGCCGGGCGCACCGGCACCGCGGACCGGCCGCGGCCGGCCTCGAACGCGAACCGGGCCCCGACCACCACCGGCACCGGGGCCCCGGCCCGGGCCAGCCCCAGCGCGATCGCCGAGCGGCGGGCCGGGCGGGCCACCCGGCCCGCGGCCAGCGCGGCCGCCGCCACCGCCGCCGAGCCGGCCAGGACCAGCAGCGGGATCACCGCCCCGCCGACGCCCAGCACCAGCCCGTCGACGCTGATCCCCGGGCTGGGCTCGAACAGCGAGGCCGCGCCGATCGGCATCCACTGCGACACCACAATCGCCCCGGCCACGCCCACCGCGGTACCGGCGATCGCGGTCAGGAACGGCCCAGCCGTGGCCGCGGCCACGGCCTGCCGCGGGGCCAGGCCCACCGGGCGCAGCAGCTGGAGCTCGGCCACGGTGGCCGCGATGTACCGCACGATGGACTGGCCGAGCAGGAGGATCGCGGCCACCAGCGCGGCCAGCCCGAAGGCCAGCATGCAGGCCGCCTCGAAGGAATCCACCTGCTGTGCGGCCACCCCGAAGCCGCCGAGGTTGTCCCAGATGTCGATGTCGTTGCGGTGGGTGATCCGGGCCAGGTCGGCGCGGAACTCCGGCAGGCCGGCGCGGCCGTTCCTGAGCCGGACCAGCGCGTTTACCCAGCCGACGTCATGGGCGCCGACGAAGCTGGCCCGGTGCTGGGCGAACAGCGCGGGCGACGGCAGCACGGCGCCCGGGTTCCCGATGTTGTCGGAGAACCACGGAGAGCGGACCACGCCGGTGATCCGCACCCGGATCTCCGGCCCCTTCGCGCGGGCCCCGGTCGTCGGGTCGTAGCCCTTGTCGGTCTGCTTCGGGGTGGGCAGCTGCAGCGTCAGGTAGTCACCGACGCCCTTGCCGAAGGCCGCCGGGAACGCCGGGGTGACCACGACCTCGTCCTGGCGCCGCGGGTCGAACATCCGGCCCGCGAGTACCACCGGCCGCTCGATGGTCCGCATGACCGCGTCGTCGCCGGGCGGGAAGCCTTCGCTGGCCACCGCATCGGGCAGGCCCTTGATGCCGTACCCGGACACCGCGAACGTGGTCAGGGCGGCCACCTCGGGCAGCGCGCGGATCTTGTCCCAGTCGAAGGCCGGCTGGTTGGGCAGCACGGTGGCGGTGGCGGGCAGGGTCCTGGCGATCAGCCGGCCGAGCGCGGTGTCCCCGCGCCGGGCGGCCGCGATCGCCCCCAGTACGGTGCCCGCGGACAGCGCGATCAGCAGCCCGAGCACGGTCAGCGACCGCCACCGCCGCCGGGTGTCCAGCCGCAGCCAGGCCAGCGTCACGCGCATGGGTTCCAGCCCCTCCCCGTACCGCACGCGGCCCGTCCTGGCGTCCCGCAGCGGCTTGCCCCTATCTAAGGCCACCGGGGCCGGCCAGGCCAAGGGTGCTAGGACGACCCCGCCCCCGTGGTGCTGCCACCCCCGGCGGCCCGGTCCCGCCCCGAGGATGTGCCCTCGCCGGCTTATCCCGTCCCGAGGATGTGCCATCGACGACTTCTATGCCTTCGATGGCACATCCTCGCGTTCGGCGATGGGCTGTGCCGGGCACGTTTGGCGGGCTGACGCGTTATTACTTGTGTACGGCCGGATCGTGACGTACTCTGTCGATATATCGTGATCGTATCGACAGAGTCAAGGCAGGGGAGCGAGATGCCATCAACCGGTTCATCGGCCTGGGACTTCGACTTTCTGCTGCCTGGCGCGCTCGGCAAGCTGGCCGTCCTGTGCCACGAGGCGCAGAAGGCCGGCACCAAGGCCGCGTTCGGCTGGGGCCACAGCACGGAGAGCAGGCGGTCCCGCCCCAGCAGCGGCTGGTCCGGGCCGTGGGGCGGCGGCTTCGGCGGCCCAGCCGGCGCCTGGTGGCCGGGTCCGCCGGGGGCGGCCACGAAGCCGGCCGGGCCGCGCGGGACCAAGGCCGGCCGGGGCGACGTGCGCGCGGCCATCCTGGCCGTGCTGTCCGGCGGGCCGTGCAACGGCTACCAGATCATGTCGGAGATCGAGGAGCGCAGCGGCGGCGCCTGGCGGCCCAGCCCCGGCGCGGTCTACCCGGCCCTGTCCCAGCTGGCCGACGAGGGCCTGATCGTGGGTGAGGAGTCCAGCGGCCGCCGGGTCTTCCGGCTGACCGACGAGGGCCGCCGGTACATCGAGGAGAACCCGGAGATGGCCCGCGGCGCCTGGGAGTCGCAGGAGCAGCAGGAGGCCTGGCAGCTGCCCGGCCTGTTCGCGGTGGCCGCCCGCCTCGGCGGCGGCATCGTGCAGGTCGCGCACGCGGGCACGCCGGCCCAGGTGCGGGCCGCGGAGCGGCTGCTGGAGCAGACCCGGCGGCGGCTGTACCAGATCCTGGCCGACGACGAGTCCGGCGAACCGGACGAGGACGACGAGCAGTAGCAGAAGGCAGGACGGCAATGGATGATCGCTTCCGCGCTTCGGACGCCGACCGCGACCGGGTCGCCGACGCGCTGCGTGAGCACTATGCGGCGGGCCGGCTGTCCGCCGACGAGCTGGACGAGCGGCTGACGACGGCGCTCAGCGCCCGGACCCTGGGCGAGCTGAACCAGGTCCTGACCGACCTGCCAGGCCCGGCCCGGGTGCTGCAGCCGGGCGGCTGGCGGCCGCCGCAGTCCGCACCGGTGTGGGTCACCGTCCGGCGGCGGCCGCGGGTCGCGCCGCTGGTGCTGCTGGCCCTGCTCGTCACGCTGGTGCTGCCCGGCGCGGGCTGGGTCCTGTTCAGCGTGCTCCAGGCGGTTCTGCTGGTCATGCTGGTGGCCATGCTCGCGGGCACGTTCGTCGCGGCCCGGTTCTGGCGGCGCGCCCGGCGGGAGTGGACCCGAATGAGTGAGGATTACGGTGGGTACGGCCCGGGCCACTCTCACCATCCGAACTGGCCCGGCGGCTGGAACCGGCACCAGTTCGGCAGCTGGTCGCCCTGACGAGGCCCTGACCTGGCGGCCAGCGGTCCCTCCGCCGCTGGCCGCCTGCTCCTGCCGGATGCGTGCTTGCGCGCCGGGCTCACCTGCGAACATGGATAGGTGAGAGTTACCCGGCTTGTCACGCTCGATGACGGCCCGGCCGACAGGAGTGCGCCATGACCGTCACCGCAGCGGGCTTTGACCTGGACGCGAAGTACCGGGTCACCGAAGGCGGCATCCTCATCACCGGTGTCCAGGCCCTGGCCCGGGTGCTGTTCGACCAGATCCGTGCCGACCGGCGGCGCGGCCTGCGGACGGCCGCCTTCGTCTGCGGTTACCCCGGCTCCCCGCTGGGCGGCTTCGACCAGACCCTGCAGCGCACCGGGCCGCTGCTGGGCGAGCACGACGTGCACTGGGAGCCCGGCGTCAACGAGGACCTGGCCGCCACCGCGGTGTGGGGCAGCCAGCAGGACAACCTGGCCCCGCTGACCAAGCACGACGGCGTCATCGGCATGTGGTACGGCAAGGCGCCGGGCGTGGACCGCAGCGGCGACGTGTTCCGGCACGCCAACCTGCACGGGGCCGGCCGGAACGGCGGCGTGCTCTGCGCGATCGGCGACGACCCGGCGTCCAAGTCCTCCACGCTGCCCGGCGCCAGCGAGGTCGCGATGTACGACGCGGGCATGCCGGTGCTCGCCCCCGGCACCTCCCAGGAGGTCCTCGACCTTGGCCGGCACGGCTACGAGCTGTCCCGGTACAGCGGCTGCTGGGTCGGCCTGAAGATCGTCACCGCGGTGGCCGACGGGTTCGGCTCGGCCGACGTCGCGGCCGGCCGGATCGACGCCCGGTTCCCCGAACTGTCCTTCGGCGGCCGCCCCTGGCGGCACGAGCAGCGGCCCCGGTTCTTCCTGCCCGACACGATCGAGCTGGAGGCCGAGCTGTACGAGCGCCGGCACGCCGCGGCCCGGGCCTACGCCGCGGAGAACCACCTCGACGTGGTCGAGGTGGACCCGCCGGACGCGTGGCTGACGATCCTGTCGGCCGGCCGGTGCTACCGGGAGATGCGCCAGGCCCTGGCCGACCTCGGCCTGGTCTCCGACGACGACGTCCGCGGCGCCGGGATCCGGCTGGTCCGGCTGGGCATGATCTACCCGGTCGAGCCCGGGGTGCTCCGCGCCGCCGCCCGCGGGGTGCAGGAACTGCTGGTCGTCGAGGAGAAGCGGCCGTTCATCGAGCGGTTCGCCCGGGAGCAGCTGTACGACCTGGCGGAGCGGCCGCGGATCACCGGGAAGCGGGACGATCAGGACCGGCCGCTGATCCCGGTCGACGGCGAGCTGACCGCGGACCGGCTGCGCCCGATCCTGGCCCGCCGCCTGGCCCAGCGGCTGAGCACCCCCGCGCTGATCGCGGCCGCCGAGCCGCCGCGGCCGCGCACCCAGCTGACCCTGCTGCCGCCCAGCCCGGCGGCCACCCGCACGGCCGGGTTCTGCAGCGGCTGCCCGCACAACCGGTCCACGGTGGCGGGCGCGGGCTCACCGGTCGGCGGCGGGGTGGGCTGCCACGCCATGGTCATGTGGCTGGACCGCGGCGCGGTGTCGTACTCGCAGATGGGCGGCGAGGGCGCGCAGTGGCTGGGCCGGGCGCCGTTCACCGACGTGCCGCACTACGTGCAGAACGTCGGGGACGGCACGTTCTTCCACTCCGGCAGCCTGGCCGTGCGCGCCGCGGTGTCGGCCGGGGCCACGATGACCTTCAAGATCCTCTACAACGGCGTGGTCGCGATGACCGGCGGCCAGGACCCGGCCGGCCAGCTGGACGTGCCGCGGCTGTGCCAGGCCATGGCGGCCGAGGGCGTCGCCCGGATCATGGTGGTGGCCGAGGACCCGTCGAAGTACGGCCGCCGGTCCGGGCTGCCGGCCGGCACCAGGGTCTGGGGCCGGGACCGGCTCGCCGAGGCCGAGCGCACGCTGGCCGCGGTGCCCGGCGTCACCGTCCTCGTCTACGACCAGGCCTGCGCGGCGGAACTGCGCCGGCTGCGCAAGCGCGGCCGCGCCCCGGAGCGCACCCAGCGGGTGGTCATCAACGAGGCGGTCTGCGAGGGCTGCGGCGACTGCGGGGTGAAGAGCAACTGCCTGTCGGTCCGGCCGGTGGACACCGAGCTTGGCCGCAAGACGCAGATCGACCAGTCCTCCTGCAACACCGACTACAGCTGCCTGGACGGCGACTGCCCCTCGTTCGTGACCGTGCAGTCCCCGCCGCCCAGCGCGGACAAGCCGCGGCCGCTGCCCGACCTGCCCGCGGATCTGCCCGAGCCGGCGGACAAGGCCACCGTCCCGGCCGCGGGCGGGTACTCGCTGGTGGCCACCGGCATCGGCGGCACCGGCGTGGTCATGCTCAACCAGGTGCTGGCCACCGCGGCGTTCCTTGACGGCCTCGGCGTGACCGGGCTCGACCAGACCGGGCTCAGCCAGAAGGCCGGCCCGGTCGTGTCCCACCTGCGGCTGTGGCGCGGCGACCAGGACCCGGCGGACGGCCCGCGGAACGCCCACGTAGCGCACCCGGCGGCGTCCAACGCGGTCGGCGAGGAGTCGGCCGACCTGCTGCTGGCCCTGGACGTGCTGGTCGCGGCCGAGCCCCGGCACCTGTCCCGGCTCCGCCCGGACCGCACGGTGACCGTCGCGTCGACCTCGCTGGTGCCCACGGCCGGCATGGTCCGCGGCGCCACCGGCGCGCCCGACCTGGTGCCGCTGCTCGCCGCGCTCCGCGAGCTGACGAAGCCCGGCTCGTTCACCGAGGTGGACACGGTGGCGCTGGCCACCGCGCTGTTCGGGGACGCGATCGCGGCCAACCTGATCGCCCTCGGCGCGGCCTACCAGGCCGGCGCGGTGCCGCTGGAGGCCGCGTCCATCGCCCGGGCCATCGAGCTGAACGGCGTCGCGGTGGACCGGAACCAGGCCGCGTTCCTGGCCGGGCGGCTGGCCGTGCACGACCCGGGCCGGCTGCCCTCCGCCCGGCGGGCCGGCGAGCTGCGCCGCGAGCCGGCCGCCGGGGCGCTGAAGGCCGCCGCCGCGCAGGCCGCGGACCGCGGCATCACCGGGCCGGCCGCGGACCTGGCCGCCCGCCGGGCCGCCGAGCTCGTCGGCTACCAGAACCCCGCGCTGGCCGGCCGGTATCTCGACCTGGTCGCCGCCGCGGCCCGGGCCGAGGCGGACCTGCCGGGCGGCGCGGGCGGACCAGGCGAGCTCGCCGTCGGGGTCGCTGACGGCTTCTTCCACCTGCTCGCCTACAAGGACGAGTACGAGGTGGCCCGGCTGCACCTGCTGCCCGAGTTCCGCGCGGCGCTGGCCGAGGCGGTGCCGGGCGGCCACGGGGTCCGGTATCAGCTGCACCCGCCCGTCCTGCGGGCCCTGGGGATGCGCCGCAAGCTGGCCCTGCCGGCCCCGGTGGCCCGCCCGGCCTTCGGCGTGCTGCGGGCCATGCGGCACGTCCGCGGCACCCCGGCCGACGTGTTCGGCTACAGCCGGGTCCGCCGTACCGAGCGGCGGCTGGCCGCCGAGTACGAGGACGGCCTGCGCGCCGTGCTGCCCGGCCTGGATGAGGGCCGGCTCGCCGCCACGGTGGAGCTGGCCCGGCTGCCGCTGGGCATCCGCGGCTACGAGCACATCAAGCTGGCGGCCATAGCGCGGTACGCCGCGGACCGGGCGAAGCTGCTCGGCGAGCTGGGCGGGCCCGCTGAGGGCCCCGCTTAGGGACGCAGCCCAGGGCTGTCCCGGAGTCCCTGGCCGCGGGCCCCCGCACCCGCCTGGCGGCGTTGTCGTCGTCGCCCATAGCTCCGCTATGGGCTCCTCCTCCGCCTTGCCAGCCGGGCGCGGGATGCCCGCTCCCTGATCGACCCGGGACTCCGGGACAGACCCTATGCGTCGCCGACCAGGTAGGAGGTCACCGCCAGCACCGAGTAGGCGGACAGCAGGATCGCGCCGCTCAGCCGGCTGGTGCGGCCGCTGCGCAGCACCAGCGCGGGCAGCGCCGCGGCGGCCGCCAGCGCGATCAGCTCGAACGGCCGGAAGCTGAGCGTCAGCGGCTGCCAGGCCCAGGAGAGCAGCGCGATCAGCGGGAGCACCAGGCCGGCGATCTGCGCGCCGGAGGCCAGCGGGATCTCGGTGGCCAGCTTGACCCGGCCGCGCCGGGCCAGCATGATCGCGCTGCCGTGCTCGGTGGCGTTGCCGACGATAGCCACGATGACAAACGCGACGAAGAACTCCGGCAGGTGCGCCGCGGCCGCGAACGCCTGCAGCGTGCTGACCAGCGTCTCGCTGACCAGCGCGGTCAGCGCGGTGGCCACGCCCAGCACGGCGAGCGCGGCCGGCAGTGGCCAGCCGTCCCCGGAGCCGGGCTCGGCGGCCAGGCCGATCTGCCGGTGGCGGCGCAGCGCGTACCTGGTCACCACCGCGCACACGGCCAGCAGCACGACCGAGATCAGCACCGACAGCTCGGCGAGCGACCGGCGGTTCTCGTCGCCGTGGAAGCCGGGCGCGGCCGCGGCCAGCACCAGGAGAGTGGCGAACCCGACCAGGCCCAGGGACAGGTAGGCGGACGGCCGGTCGATCGGGCCCTGCCGGCCGAGCAGCAGGGTCAGCCCGAGCACGAGCAGCAGGTTGCCGGCCACCGAGCCGACCAGCGAGGCCCGGACGATCTCGGTCAGCCCGCTGGACACCGCGATCAGCGCGATGATCAGCTCGGGCGCGTTGCCGAACGTCGCGTTCAGGAAGCCGCCGATGCCCGGGCCGGTGTGGTTGGCCAGCTGGTCGGTGGCCTCGCCGATCACCCAGGACAGCGGGAGCAGGGCCAGCGCGGCCAGCACGAACAGGACCAGCTCGTCGGCCAGCCCGGCCCAGTCCAGGATGAGCACCACCGGGGTGATCAGCAGCCCGGCCGCTAGCAGAACGTGAGCAGGCCTCAGCCGCTTACGGGTCATCCTGTACACACTGTTACCTTACTGGCGGAGCCAGCCCTGACCCCCTTTCGCGGGGCGTGCGCGGCGGTGGGCCGGCGGGCAGGTCAGGAACCCGGGCCGCGTAGCCGGTGGCGGCCTCGAACGCGTGCGCCAGCGCGAGCAGGTCCCAGTCGCCGCGGCGGCGGCCGACCAGCTGCAGGCCGACCGGGCGGCCGTCCCTGGTGAACCCGGCCGGGACGCTGATCGCGGGCAGCCCGGTGACCGAGATCAGGTACGCCGAGGCCATCCAGTCCAGGTAGGTCGTCATTTCCTGGCCGTTGATCTCGTGCACCCAGTCCAGCGTCACGTCGAACGGGGCGACCTGGCTGACCGGGCAGGCCAGCACGTCCGCGCCGGCCAGGAACTCGCTGACCCGCTCGGCCAGGGCCGCGCGCGCCAGGGTGGCCCGGCTCAGGTCCGCCAGGGTCAGCTCCAGGCCACGCTCGACGTCAAAGCCCATGTTGCGGCCGAGCTGGCCGGGTGACCCGCAGGCCAGTCCAGCGTAAAAAGTACTGGCCCTGTACCACCGGAAGGTGCGGAAGATCTGGTCGGCGTCCCTGAGGTCCGGCGCCGTGTCGGTGACCGAGCCGGTGAGCCCGGCCAGCACCGCGCGGGCCGGGCCGAGGACCTCGAGGACCTCGGGCTCGACCGGCAGGCCGAGGTCGGGGCTCCAGGCCACCCGCAGCCCGCGGAGGTCCGTGGTCAGCAGGCCGGGGACGCCGGACGGGTCGGCGATAGCCGGGGCGGGCTGATCGAGCGCCATGGGGATCCGCGGGTCCGGGCCGGACTGCACGGCCAGCAGCAGAGCTGTGTCGGCCACGGTCCTGGCCATCGGCCCGGCGGTGCTGAGCTGATCCTCGACGTCGGAGAGCGGCCAGGCGGGCACCCGGCCGGGGCTGGGGCGCAGGCCGACGACGTTGCAGAAGCCCGCCGGGTTGCGCAGCGATCCGCCCAGGTCGCTGCCGTCGGCCAGGCAGACCATCCGGGCCGCCAGCGCCGCGGCCGCGCCGCCGCTGCTGCCACCCGCGGTGCGGTCCAGCGCCCACGGGTTGCGGGTGGCGCCGAACACCGGGTTGACCGTGTGCGAGCCCGAGCCCCATTCGGGCACGTTCGTCTTGCCCAGGCTGATCGCCCCGGCCGCGGCCATCCGCTGGACGACCAGCGCGTCGCGGGCGGGGACGTTGTCCGCGAACAGCGGCGAGCCGAACGTGGTCCGCACCCCGGCGGTCTCGGCCAGGTCCTTGTGCGCCACCGGCAGGCCGTGCAGCAGCCCGGTCACCCGGCCGTGCGCCAGTTCCTCGTCGGCCGCCGCGGCCTGCTCCGTGGCCCGCTCGAAGGTGCGGGTGACCACGGCGTTGACCACCGCGTCGTGCCGCTCGATCCGGTCGATGTGCGCGGCGATGACCTCGCGCGCGGACACCTCCCGGCGGCGCAGCATCCCGGCCAGCTCGATCGCGGTGTGCAGGCACAGGTCCGTCACTTAGGTTCCTCCTCTGGCCGGCCGGCCCCTGACCGGAGGATAACCAGCGGCGGTTGGTGATCTTCCGGCTGCGTGGCCTGCTGTTGCACACTGGCCAGATGGATGCGGATGTCGTGGTCATCGGGGCCGGCGCGCTCGGCCTGAGCACCGCGCTGCACTGCGCGCTGGCCGGGCGGTCGGTGATCGTGCTCGACCGGTACGAGGCCGGGTCGCAGGCGTCAGGGCGGGCTGCCGGGCTGTTCAAGTCGGTCCAGGCCGACGAGCTGCGCACCCGGCTGGCCCGGCGGAGCATCGAGCTGGCCCTGGGCTTCGCGGGCTGGGCCGGCGAGCCGCTCGAGGTCGAGCGGTCCGGCAGCTTCCTGCTGGCGCGGACCCCGGCGCACGCGGACTACCTGCGCCGGGAGCTGGCCCAGTCGGCCGGCTGGGGCGTGGACCTGCAGCCGGTGCGCCCGGCCCGGCTTGGGGAGCAGGTCAGCTACTGCACCCCGGCGGGCGAGGGATACGCGCTGTGGTGCCCGGAGGACGTGTACATCGAGGAGCCGATCAGCCTGATCCGGGCCTACACCGCGGCGTGCCTGCGGCACGGCGCGGAGGTTGCCGGGAACGAGCCCGTCGTGGGGATCGAGGTAACCGGCGGCCAGGTCCGCGCGGTGCAGACGGAGCGGCGGCGGATCACCGCGGGGGCCGTGGTGGACGCGGCCGGGGCGTGGGTCGCGCAGGTGGCGTCGCTGGCCGGCGGGGTGGTCCCGGTCGCGCCGGTGCGGCACCAGCTGCTGATCACCGAACCTGATCCGGGTGTCAGGGCAGGCGATCCGATCGTGCGGGTGGTGGATGCCGCGGTGTACCTGCGGCCGGCCCGGGGCGGCCTGATGGCCGGCGGGTTCGAGACCGGCGCGCTGCCGGTGGACCCGCGGCAGCAGCCGGCTTCGTTCAGCACCGACGACGTGCCGCTGGACGCGGGTGTCCTGCGCCACCTGACCGGCCAGGTGGCGGCCGAGGTGCCGGTGGCCTCGGCCGGGCCGGTGGCGGTGCACCGCGGCGGGCTGTTCACGATGAGCCCGGACGGGCGGTTCGTGCTGGGCCCGGTTCCCGGGGTGGACGGGCTGTGGGTGAACAGCGGGTGCAACGGGTCCGGGTTCTCCTCGTCACCTGCGCTCGGCGAGGCGCTGGCCGCGTGGATCACCGGCGGGGAGGCGCCGCCGGGGGTGGCGGAGCTGGCGCCGTCGCGGTTCGGGCCGGTTTCCGCGGAAACGCTGGTGACCCAAGGTCTGTGGCAGTACGCGCACTACTACGATCCGGTGAGTACCGGGTCCGCGGCCAGCCGGTAGCGCGGCGGCCGGGCCGGTGCCCGGGCCCCGTGCACTCCTGGAGGATCAGGTGGCGTTTCAGTCCCGCGGCTTCGCGCTGGATCTCATGGCCCTGCCGACCCGGTCGGCCGAGCTGGGCGTGGTTTTCGCCCAGGGCGCGGGCAACAACGGCAGGCCGCTGCTCCTGCTGTTCCCCGAGCAGGGGCCGGGGCTGATGCCGCACGTCAGGTACGCGGCGTACATGTCGCTGCGGCTGGGCGACGGCACCGAGGTCAGCGAGCTCGGGCAGCTCATCGTCACCGGCGACCGGGTGGTCGGCGTCTTCACCCGGGGGTCGGCGGGCGGGACCCGGCTGGACGACACGGCCGGGTCGGTGTACGCGTTCTCCTTTGACCGGGGCGACCTCGCCCCGGCCGAGCTGAAAACCAAGCGGAAGGGCGTGGTGACGCACGCGGCCCTGCGCTCCTCGGCCGGCCTGCAGCCCGCGTTCGAACTTCAGCTCAGCAACGTGGTGGGCAACCTGGCCGACAGCGGCCAGCTGCAGTTCGGCGCGTCGCTCGGCGAGCTGATGCAGTCGTTCCGCTGACCGCGGCGGGCTGGCCTTACGCCTGGGGCACGGTGGCGTAGGCGGCCCGGACCATGTTCAGGTAGATCTCCTCGAGCAGCCGGGCGTGCGCGGCGGTGGGCCGGCGGCGCCACTGGGCCAGCAGCGGGTCGATGGCACCGAGCACGACCACGGTGGCGGAGGTCGCGGCGGCCCGGTCGAGCTGGCGTTCACCCGTGGCCCGGTCGGCGAAGGCGCGGACCGTGTCCCGGTCCCGGCCGCGCTGCTCCCGGCGCAGGTCCCGGGTCCAGGCCCCGGCCTGGCGCAGCGCGATGAACACCGGCCCGCGTTCCTTGGCCGCCCGCAGGGAGCCGCGGATCAGGATCCGGTACATATCCTCCAGCGAGGTGGCCGCGGCCACCTCGGCGGACAGCTCGTGATACAGGGTCACCGACTCGCGCCGGTAGACCGCGGCGAGCAGCTCGCCCCGGTTCGCGAAGTGCTTGTAGACCAGCGGCCGGCTGACGCCGGCGCCCTCGGCGACCGCCTCCATGGAGACCGCCTCGACGCCGTCCGCTCCGATCAGGGCCAGCGCCGCGTCCAGCAGCGCGTCCCGGCGCACCTCGCGGCTCAGCCGGGACGGCTCGGCGGCCCGCGACGGTGCTGCCTTTGATGGGGCGGCGGGCGGCCCAGCCGCTTTGGTCCCCCTCATACCGCCATCCTCGCACCCGGCGGCAAGAGCGCCGGCCGGTTCCTGATCGAAACCGAATCCGGCTCAGCTCAGACAGCCGGGAGCGAGTCGCGGCTAACCGTAACCCTTAATGCGCGGCCCGCTCGTACGGCGTCTGCTCGCCTGCCTCGACCGCCACCGGAAGCCGGTTCCCCGCGGGCGGCAGCGGGCAGGTCGCGAAGTCCGTGTAGGCACAGGGCAGGTTGACCGCGCGGTTGAAGTCCAGCGTGACGGCCTGCTGCCCTCCCGCGACGCCGACGGTCAGTGACCGGCAGGCCGGGTAGGTGGTCCGGCCCGAGGTGGCGTCGGTGAACAGCACGCTGAGCTGGTCCGCGGCGCGGCCAGGGAACGCGGTGAGCGCCAGCGGCTGGCCGCCGGCCTCGAACTCGATCCGGCCGACCGCGTCGTACACGTGCTTGATCCGGTCCACCACCGCGCCGACGGTGACCGGCTCCGGCGCGGCGAACGGGGTGTACTGGCCGTCCAGGACCCAGGCCGGGTCCGGCGCGTAGGCGGGCACGCCGTGGAAGGCGGCCCGCAGCGGGTGGTCCGGGTGCCGGGGCCGGACGATGTACTCGCCGCCGCGCCTGGCCACCTCGATCACCGCGTCACCCCAGACCGCGTTGATGCCGCCGCGCTCGGGGATGGGGGCGAACGCATACTCGCCGTGCACCGGGCGGCCGTCCACCACGAGGTCGCCGGGATCATCGCCGGACAGCACCACGGTGACCCCGTCCGGGCCGGCCGACCAGAGGCCGGGAGCGCGGTCGATCCGGTGGCGCTCCGGGCCGAGCCAGTGCAGCCCGGTGATCGTCAGCCAGCCGTTCGGGCTGGCCAGGTTCTCCTCGTGCAGGCGGTGCCAGTCCGCCCATTCCCGGGCGAACGTGTCCTTGTCGATAGCGCGGACAGTCACGGCTGCGGCCTCTCGCTGAGCTGCGGTGTCGTCTGGTTACGACCGGTGCGGGCGGGAAATAGCCCTGCCTGCACAATCCGCGGCCCGGCGCCGGTTATTCCGGGCCGGCCAGCGCAGCGCCGGTTAACGGAACCGGGGCGCGGCCCGCCGCGGTCACCGGTGCAGTGAGCAACCGGTATCCGTCCGGGAGCACGCAGCTATGCGTCAGTGCGCGGCCTGGTATTTCGCGATGATGTCGGAGCTGATCCGGCCCCGCTCGGAAACCGCGATGCCCTGGTCTCTGGCCCAGGCCCGGATTGCGGCCCGGTCCTGGCGCACCGCCGCAGTCCGCGGCGCCCGCCGCGATCCGCCGGCCTTTCGCGCTGCCTTGATGTAAGGCGCCAGGGATTCGGCCAGCTTTGCCTCGTTGGCGGGCGACAGGTCGATTTCATACGACGCACCCTGGAAGCTGAACAGCACCGCCTTGGCGCCCTCGGACCCGTCAAGGTCGTCGGTAACGATCACGTTCACAGTTTTGGCCATGACAAGATCGTCCTGTTCGTGACCACAGTTGTCAAAAGACGCGCCCGGGTCTTGTGAGACACCTGAGCCGATTAGCGCCTGCCGTGCCTGGGTGTCCGGCTTATTTCCCGCGCCGCCAGCGCTTTGGTGATCTGGCTTAGCCGGCGGAAAGCGCCGGCGGCCGGCCCCAGCCGGAAATCATCCCGGCCGGGGCCATGCCGCGGAAATGGCGGTGCTCAGCGCAATGCGCAGGTGGCCGGCACCCGGCCGGGCCGTCAGACCGCCGGGTGCCCGCGGAAGGACCTGGTCATTGGAACACGCAGGGTTTTCCGTGGGAATCGGTGCCGGTGGAGACACTGATGTTCACCGCGGACCCGCGCATCACCGAGGAACCCGAGCCGGGGCTCTGGCTGACCACCGTCCCCTGCGGTTCGATACAGCGGGTATTCGAGCTCACGGTCCCGACCGTCAGCCCGGCGCCGCGGATCCGGCTCTCGGCCGTGCCCTCGTCCTCACCCCTCAGTGACGGCACCCTGACCAGCAGGTTGCAGACCGTCAGCGTCACCTCCGAGCCGATGCTGACCACGCTCTGGGCGGGCGGGTCCGTGCTGAGCACCAGGCCCTGGCTAGCCGCCGTGCAGCCGGTGGAATTGAGCACGTTGTCGCCGCGCAGGGACGCGTTCTGCAGCACGCTCTGGGCGGTGGCGGTCGTGTCCCCGACCACGTTGGGCACCTGCACCTGGGGGGCCGGGCTGCACAGCCGGGCCAGGTCGGTCTGCCAGGCCCCGTTGGAGGCGAAGCTCTGGTTGGTGATGATCGCGCAGGTGCCGTCGGGCACGGCCGGGTCGACCGATACCGAGGCGAACTCACCGAACCGCAGGCCATCAGTATGGGTGACGCTGCCGGAGGTCAGCACGTCGTCGGCGCCCTGCAGGAAGGGCGGGCCGCCGCCGTTGTAGAAGAAGGTGGCGGCCGTGTCGGTGGCGGGCAGGTTGAACGCGGTATCGGTGAAGACCCAGTTGAGGAAGATGGTCTCGGTACCGTTCGGGTTCAGGCCGACCCCGATCGCCGGGTTGAAGTCGGCGCTGGTCGAGTCGTGCCGGACGGTGGCGAGCTGCATGCTGTTGCTGGACGGCGTGATGAAGCCGTACTGCACGATGGTGGGCGGGCCGTTGAAGAGGCCGACCACGTTGGCGAACCAGACCCGGCTCCCGTCCCACACCGGCGGCGACTGGATTCGCCCGTCCAGGGAGTCCAGGGTGTCGCTGGTGCCCGGCTGCGGGGCCCGGGCTGGCGTGCCGAACGGCGGGAGGAAGGCGGCCTGCTCGGTCACTGACGGGCTGGTGCCGCCGCTGCCGTCCATCCGCCACAGCGTGTAATTGCCGGGCCCGGCGGACACGAAGTAGCTGGACGCGGTGGTGAGAAGCGGGTTCCCGGCCACCACGGCCGGCGCGACGTTCACCCCGGAGCCCAGCACGAACACCGGGAAGGACGGCAGCGCCGAGTCGGCGTAGACGAGGCTCTTGGGGATGGCGAAGATGCTGAAGTCACTGGGCCCGCTGTCGCTGGGCGAGCCGCTGGAGATGCCGATCAGCAGCGCCCGGGCGTCCTGGCCGAGCGTCGGGTAGTCGATGATGGTGCCCGCGGGGAACGCGTCGCCCTGGAACGGGATCTGGTACGGGAACCAGGTCCCGCACGGGTCACTGGTTGCGGACACGGCCACGTAGAGGATGGGCTGCCCGGTCTGCGGGCTGTTGAGGTCGGCGATCAGGCTGAAGCGCCCGCTAGTGGGGTCGTACTGCACCCGCGGCTCGGACGGGAACGTGGCATCGGTGGCGTTCAGCAGGTGCTCGAGCGTGATCCCGCCGCACACCACGTTGCCCGAGTTGTCGTAGACCTGCAGGAAAGTGGTGGTGACCTGGAGGATCTTCGAGCCGTTGGTGGCCACGGTCGGGTCGGCGGTCAGAGCCGAGGCCGGGATGCTGTTCTGGCTGATACCGGGCACGTTCATCGTGACGCTGGGGGCGGTCGGCAGCGCGGCGTGCGGGGTCACTGCTCCCCGTGCCAGCCCGGCCGAGGGTCTGGTGGCGGGCCTGGCGGGCCAGCGCGCGAAGGCTGACTGGCCGGGGCCGGGCCGCTGACCCTGACCCGCCGGGACGGATCGTCTTAGGCAGTCCGGTTCTCGGCAGCGCGTGGATCACCTGGTGGCTGACGGACGGCCGCGGCTGGGAGTGCGGCGCGGGCCCGGTGCCCGCCGCGGCCCCGGCGGCGGGCCATGACGAGATCAGCAGGGCGGTCAGCAGGCCGGCTGGCGGTGGCGAAGCGGCCGGGTCCGGCCCGGCGGTGTGTCTTTCTCACGGATGCCCTCCGGCATGATCACAGGCCTGCCGGAGAACGCCGAAATGGCTAGCAAAACGAACGTCCCAGCAGGCCGGCGGATAAGGCTCGCTCCCCGGCCTGCGGGTGAGGTCGTAGTGACCGTAGCACGGACGGGACGTAGGCTGGCCCGGCCGTCTCACCTGCCGCGCGATGACGCACGGCCTGGCCCCGGGAGCGCCCGATGACGCTGGATGACCGCCTCCGCAACGACGCCGACGAACTCGCCCCCGGCATGATCGAGATGCGGCATGACCTGCACCGGCACCCGGAGATCGGGCTGGATCTGCCGCGCACTCAGCAGGCCGTGCTCACCGCCCTGGAGGGACTGCCGCTGGAGATCGCCGTCGGCACCGGGTGCACCTCGGTGACCGCGGTGCTGCGGGGTACGGGCGCCGCGGCCGGTGCGGCCGGTGCGGCGAACGGCGGGCCGGCGGCGGCCGTGCTGCTGCGCGGGGACATGGACGCGCTGCCGGTGCAGGAGGACACCGGGCTCGAGTTCACCAGCCGGATCGACGGGGCCATGCACGCCTGCGGCCACGACCTGCACACGGCGATGCTGGCCGGGGCAGCCCGGCTGCTCAGCGCGCACCGCGACCAGCTGGCGGGCGACGTGGTGTTCATGTTCCAGCCCGGCGAGGAGGGCCACAACGGCGCCGGGGTGATGATCGGCGAGGGCGTGCTGGACGCGGCCGGGCCGCGGGTGCAGCGCGCTTACGGGATGCACGTGATCTCCGGCGGGATCCCGCGCGGCCAGTTCACCACCCGGCCGGGCACGCTGATGGCCTCCAGCGACTCGCTGCGGGTGACCGTGCAGGGCACCGGCGGGCACGGTTCGGCGCCGCACCGGTCGCAGGACCCGGTGACCGTGGCCGCGGAGATGGTGGTCTCGCTGCAGGCCATGGTGACCCGGCAGTTCAGCATCTTCGACCCGGTGGTGCTGACCGTGGGCCTGTTCCAGGCCGGCACCCGGCGCAACATCATCCCGGCCGAGGCGACCTTCGAGGCCACCGTCCGGGCCTTCTCGCCGGGCGCGCGGGAGCGCATCGAGACCGCGTCGGTGCGGCTGTGCCAGGGCATCGCGGCCGCGCACGGGCTGACCGCGGACGTCAGGTACGTGACCGAGTACCCGGTCACGGTCAACGACGCCGATCAGGCCGCGTTCGCCGCGGGCGTCGCGGCCGAGGTGTTCGGCGACGGCCGGTACGCGGCAATGCCGGACCCCGAGGCCGGCTCCGAGGACTTCTCCCGGGTGCTCGCGGAGGTGCCGGGCTGCTACCTGTTCCTCGGCTCGTGGCCGGGCGACGACCACGAGACCGCCCCGGACAACCACAGCCCGCTGGCCTCGTTCGACGACTCGGTGCTGGCCGACGGCTGCCTGCTGCACGCGCAGCTGGCCATCCGCGCCCTGCGCGAGCTGTCCGCCACGGGAGGCTGACGGCCGGCCGCCGATCCCAGCCGGCCGTCAGCGATCGGCTGGTGACCCAGCCGCGGGGGCCGGCGCCGGCTCGGGGAAGTGACAGGCGACCAGATGGCGGGGGTCGTCGCCAGCCAGCGGCGGCTCGGTGGTCCGGCAGACGTCCTGGGCCTTCCAGCACCGGGTGTGGAAGCGGCAGCCCGCAGGCGGGTTCAGCGGGCTGGGCGGCTCGCCGGGCAGGCTGAGCCGCTGCCGCCGGGCGCGGGTGCTGGGCACCGGCACCGCGGACAGCAGCGCCTTGGTGTAGGGGTGCCGGGGCGCGGCGTAGAGCAGCTCGTTGTCGGCCAGCTCCACGAGCTTGCCGAGGTACATCACCGCGACCCGGTCGGCGATGTGCCGGACCACGGACAGGTCGTGCGCGATGAACAGGTAGGCCAGGCCGTGGGTGTCCCGCAGGTCGCTGAGCAGGTTGATGATCTGCGCCTGGATGGACACGTCCAGGGCGGACACCGGCTCGTCGGCGATGATCAGCCGGGGCCGCAAGGCGATGGCGCGGGCCACGCAGATGCGCTGCCGCTGGCCACCGGAGAACTCCCTGGGGTAGCGGTTGTAGTGCTCGGGGCTGAGGCCGACCTGGCTGAGCAGGTCCTCTACGGTGGCGCGGATCCCGCCCGGCGGCATGATCCCCTGGTAGCGGAACGGGGCGGCGATGATCGTGCCGACGGTATGGCGGGGGTTGAGCGCCGAGTAGGGATCCTGGAAGATCATCTGGATCTCGCGGTGCAGTGAGTGGCGCCGGCCGCGGCGGGTTTCCCCGGCGTCCCGGCCGTCGAAGGTCACCTGGCCCGAGGTGGCGGGCAGGAAGCCCGCGAGCACCCGGCCGGTGGTCGACTTGCCGCACCCGGTCTCCCCGACCAGGCCCAGCGTCTCGCCGCGGCGGATCGAGAACGAGATGCCGTCGACCGCGCGCACCTGGCCCGTGGTCCGGCTCAGCAGCACGCCCCGGCTCGACGTCGAAGTGCTTGACCAGGTTCTCCACGCGCAGCAGGTCCCCGGCGGCACCGGCCGGCGGGGAGCCTGCGGGGGCGGTTCCGTATCCGTTCACAGGACGGGCTGCACCTCCTCCGCGAAGATCCCGGCCCGGGTCTCGTCGGCCAGGTGGCAGGCCACGAACTGCCCGGCCGCGGATTGCCGGAGCGGCGGCCGGCTCCCGGCGGAAAGGCCGCCGGTCCGGTCGGAGTACCGGCAGCGGGGCTCGAACGGGCAGCCGGACGGCCGGTCGCTGAGGCTGGGCGGGGTCCCGGGGATGGCCGCGAGCCGGTCGCGGCGGGGATGGTCCAGGCCGGTGACCGAGGTCAGCAGGCCCCAGGTGTAGGGGTGCTGCGGGTCGCTGAAGACCTGGTCCGTGGTGCCGCGTTCCATGATCTGGCCGGCGTACATGACCAGGGTCTCATCCGCCGCCTCGGCGACCACGCCGAGATCGTGGGTGATGATGATGACCGCCGTGCCCAGCTCGGCCTGCAGGCTGGCGATCAGCTCGAGGATCTGCGCCTGCACGGTCACGTCCAGCGCGGTGGTCGGCTCGTCGGCGATGAGCAGCTCGGGTTCGCAGCTCAGGGCCATGGCGATCATGGCCCGCTGGCGCATGCCGCCGGAGAACTGGTGGGGGTACTCCCGGGCCCGGTGATCCGGCTGCGGGATGCCGACCCGGCCCAGCATCTCCACCGCGCGGGCCCACGCCTGCTTTCTGGTGGCCGGCGTCTTGGCCCGGTAGGCCTCGGCGATCTGCCAGCCGACCGTGTAGTAGGGATGCAGCGCCGACAGCGGGTCCTGGAAGATCATGGCCATCGCAGCGCCGCGCAGGTCGCGGACCCGGGCGGGCCCGGCCGCCAGCAGTTCCTCGTCGTTCAGCCAGATCCGGCCGCTGACGTCGGCGTTCTTACCGGTTTGCAGGCCGAGCACGGCCAGGCTCATGGCGCTCTTGCCGCTGCCCGATTCGCCGACGATCCCGAGCGTGCGGCCGCGCTGCACGCCGAACGACACCCCGTCGACCGCCCGGACCACCCCGTCCGGGGTCCGGAAGGCCACCTTCAGATCGTCAACCTCGAGGAAATCCCGGCCGCCCGGGCGACCTGGATCGTGGGGGCGGGCCGGCCTGGTCTGCGACACCGACCCCTCCCAGCTGCGTAAATCACTCTCTTGACAGCAGTAATGTATGACATACCATACGTCGCATGGCATATAGCGGCAAGGCTTCTGCAGGCCTTCGCCGCGGCCGGAGATGACCCCGGCCCCGGCCGCGGTGCCGGCTGCCGACGCGCACAACGACCTGCTGATGCTGGTCGAGCACTTCCGCGACGACCCGGGCTACTTCCGCCGCAACTGGCTGCCGCAGCTGCAGGCCGGCCAGGTGCGGACCCAGGTGCTCCCGGTGTACGTGGACGAGGAGTTCCTGCCGGAAATGGCCCTGCGGCAGACCCTGCGGCTGATCGAGACCGCGCTGGCCACCGTCGGCTCCTGCCCGGAGCTCATGCTCTGCCGGCAGCCGGGTGAGGTGGAGCAGGCCCTGGCCAGCGACCGGATCGGGATCGTGCTGGCGCTGGAGGGCTGCCCGGCCATCGGGACCGACGTCCAGCTGCTGCGGACCCTGTTCCGCCTGGGCGTCCGGGTCGCCTCGCTGACCCACTTCGGCCGCAACTCGCTGGCCGACGGCAGCGCCGAGGACGCCACGGGAAGCGGGCTGACCCGGGCCGGGGTCGCCGCGGTTGAGCTCATGCAGTCCCTCGGCGTGCTGGTCGACGTCTCGCACCTCTCCCTGACCGGGACCCGGCACGTGCTGGACATCACCCGCGGGCCGGTGCTGGCCACGCACTCCTCGTGCCGGGCGCTGCGCGAGCATCACCGCAACCTGCCGGACGCCGAGATGCGGGCCATCGCGGCCACCGGCGGCGTCATCGGCATCAACTTCTTCCCCCTGTTCCTCTCCGACGGCCCGGTGACGATCAGCGATGTCGCGGACCACGTCGAGCATGCGGTGAGCGTCGCCGGGCTCTGCCACGTCGGCCTGGGGCCCGACTTCACCCGGGAGATCGCCGAGGTGCTGTACGGCGGCGGGCACGTCATCGAGGGCTGCGACATGGCCGCCGCGGTGCCCGGCCTGGCCGGCCCGGCGGACCTGCCGAACCTGGCCGCGGAACTGGACCGCCGCGGGTTCGCCCCGGCGGACGTGGCCGCCGTCCTGGGCGGCAACCTGCGGCGGCTGCTCAACGAATCAATAGGGGCCGGGATGGCGGCGTCCCCGTGACCGTCCCGGCGACCATGGAACCGGTGCTGCCGGGCCCGGCCGCCATCGCGACCCGCACCCAGCGCCAGCAGATCGTGCGCGCGCTGCGATCCGACCGGCCGGCCATGGCCGCGCTGGTCGTCATCGTGATCCTGGCCGCGGTCGCGGTCTGCGCGCCGCTGATCGCCATCCTCGTCGGGCACGGCCCCAACCAGCTGTTTCCCAATCAGCTCAGCCCGGACCTGGGCCTGCCCACCGGGCCCAGCCGCCAGTTCCTGTTCGGCATCGACCAGGAGGGCCGGGACCTGTTCGTGCGGTGCGCTTACGGGCTGCGCACCTCGCTGGTCGTGTCACTGCTGTCCGCGGCCATCGCCACCGCAGTCGGCGTGACCGTCGGGCTCGCGGCGGGCTACTTCGGCGGCTGGCTGGACACGCTGCTGTCCCGCGGCGCCGATATCTTCCTCGCCCTGCCGGTGATCCTCTTCGCGATCAGCATCTCGTCGGTCTGCTCGATCACCGCCCAGGGCTGCCTGGCCGGCACCGTCCAGCCCGGCATCGGCCTGGTGGTGGCCATCCTGGCCCTGTTCACCTGGCCCTACATCGCCCGCCTGGTCCGCGGCCAGACCCTGGTGCTGCGTCAGCAGGAGTTCGTCAACGCGGCCCGCGGCTTCGGCGCCAAGCACTGGCGGGTCATGTTCGGCGAGATCCTGCCGAACCTGACCGCCCAGGTCATCGTGTACATGACCCTGATCATCCCGAGCAACATCCTGTTCGAGGCCGCGCTGAGCTACCTGGGTGTCGGCGTCCCGCAGACCACCCCGTCGCTGGGCCAGATGATCGCGGACGCCACCGCGGGCAGCCTGTTCACCTACGCCTGGTGGATGATGCTCTTCCCGGGCGTGCTGCTGCTGCTGATCACGTTCTCGTTCAACCTGCTCGGCGACGGCGCCAGGGATGCCATCGGCGGTGACGGGTGATGCTGGTCTACCTGACCCGGCGGCTGTTCTGGCTGGTGATCACCCTGCTGGTGATCACCGCGATCACCTTCGTGATCTACTTCGTGCTCCCGCCGGTCAGCCCGGCCGTGCTGTTCGCCGGCAAGGAAGCCACGCCGCAGCTCGTCGCCACCGTGCAGCACGAACTCGGGCTCGATCATCCGGTCTGGGTTCAGTACCTGCTGTTCCTCAAGCACCTGGTGCTCGGCGACCAGTTCGGCTGGCCCGGCCTTGGCTTCTCCTACGTCAACCACTCCTCGGTCAAGTCGCTGCTGGCCGGGCGGGTGGTGGTGACCGTGGTGCTGGCCGTCGGGGCGGCTCTGCTGTGGCTGGCCATGGGGATCACGATCGGGGTCATCTCGGCGATCAGGCAGCGCTCGGTCTGGGACCGGCTCGCGCTCGGCTTCGCGATCTTCTTCATCTCCGCGCCGGTGTTCTGGCTCGGCCTGGTCCTGCTCTGGGTGTTCTGGTACAAGCTCGGCGTCGCGGCGGGCACCGGCTACTTCCCGCCCGGCCAGTACGGCCTGCTGACCTGGCTGGACCACATGATCCTGCCCTGGTTCACGCTGGCCCTGCTGTACGCCGGGTGGTACGCCCGGATGACCCGCGGGGCGGTGCTGGACACGCTGCGCCAGGACTACGTCCGCACCGCCCGGGCCAAGGGCCTGGGCGAGACCAGGATCCTGCTCCGGCACGTGCTGCGGGCCTGCCTCACCCCGATCCTGACCATGTTCGGCATGGACCTGGCCGCGCTGGTCAGCGGGACCGTGATCGTCGAGGTGGTGTTCAACCTGAATGGCCTGGGCCAGTGGGTTGTGCAGTCGGTGACCTCGGACGACATCCCGTCGGTGCTGGCCGTCACCGTGCTGGCGGCGCTCGCGGTGATGGTGGCCAACCTGATCGTGGACATCCTCTACGCCTACGTCGACCCGCGGGTGCGCTATGAGTAGCCGCGGCCCGCGCGCTGGCGCCCGTTCATCCAGTTCTGGCCCGCAGGCAATGCGGCCTGCCCGGCGGAGGGACCGACCATGAATACTCGTGACGACACACGCCCGGCCGGACGCGGACCGGCCCGGCGGCTGCTGGCCGCCGGCGGCTGCCTGCTCCTGCTGGCCCTGGCCGCCTGCGGCGGCAGCAGCGGGGGGAACAGCGGCGGCGGGAGCAGCCCGGGGAGCACGGCGACCGGGACGGCTGTGCGGGGCGGGGTGTACCGGACCGCGGTCTCGTCGTTCGGCCTGACCAACAACATGGACCCGGTCGGCGAGACGCAGATCGGCTTCGCGTTCGCCCTCTACGACGCCATGCTCCGGACCCTGGTCACGTTCCGGCACGAAAGCGGTACGGCCGGCACCCAGATCGTGCCGGACCTGGCGACAAGCGTGCCCACCCCCACGGATAACGGGCTGACCTACACGTTCCACCTGAAGCCGGGGATCAAGTTCGCGCCGCCGGTCAACCGGGAGATCACCTCCCAGGACATCGCCTACGCCTTCCAGCGGATCAACGACGCGAAGCTCGTCGCCCAGTACGGCTACTACTACGTCGGGGTCATCAAGGGGCTGACCGGCACGGCGAAGACCCCGGACAACCACATCTCCGGGATCGAGACGCCGAATTCGAAGACGATCATCTTCCACCTCACCGCACCGGTCGGTGACTTCCTGCAGCGCATCGCGTCCCCGGCCGCTGCGCCGGTGCCGCCCGAGGTGGCCAAGTGCTACAACCAGGCCGGGACCTACGGCCGGGACGTCGTCGCGTCCGGCCCGTACATGTTCCAGGGCTCAGGCGCGGTCGACATCAAGAGCTGCTCGACGATCAAGCCGATGTCCGGCTTCGACCCCACGAAGAACATCACGCTGGTGCGCAACCCGAACTACGACCCGGCCACGGACGGCACCCGGCCCAGCTACCTCAACGGCGTGCAGATCAGCGTGGACCCGAACGTCGCGGACATCTTCGCCCGGGTCCAGAAGGGCCAGCTCGACGGGTCCATGACCGACCCGCCGCCGGCCACCGTCACCCGCCAGTACCTGACCGACCCGTCGCTGAAGAAGTACTTCCACTCCGACCTGATCAACCAGGTGGAGTCGGTGACGATGAACCTGGCCGTGGCGCCGTTCACCGACGTGCACGTCCGCAAGGCGGTCGCCTGGGTACTGGACAAGAGCGCGATGCTGCGGGCGCTCGGCGGCGCCTCCCACTTCAGCATCGCCACGCACATCATCCCGCCCACGCTGCCGGGCGGGCTGGCGGCCAGCTACGACCCGTACCAGACCCCGAACGAGTCCGGTGACCTGGCCAAGGCCCAGGCGGAGATGAAGCTGTCGGCCTTCGACCCCAACCACGACGGCAAGTGCGACGTGGCCGCCTGCCGCAACCTGGCCTTCATCAACATCAGCGCGTTCTCCGGCGTGGACACCGTGGTGCAGAACGACCTGGCCAAGATCGGCATCGAGATCAAGCCCCGCGACCTGTCGGTGACGACCGCGTTCACCGCGCTGTTCACGATTAAGCAGCTGGAGCCCATGTCGGCGCTCGGCGGCGGCTACGCCGACTACACCGGCACCTACAGCTTCGCCCAGCCGAACTTCGGCTCGACGGCCCTCAGCGGGCCGGTGGCCTGCTGCAACTACTCGCTGGTCGGGCTGACGAAGAAGCAGGCCAGCACGTACAAGGTGCCCTACCCGCCGACCGGGATCCCGAGCGTGGACACCATCATCACCAAGTGCGAGGCCCTTGGTAACGGCCCGGCCCGCAACAGCTGCTTCGCGGGCCTGGACCAGACGATGATGACCAAGGTCATGGCCTGGGTGCCGTACGTGTGGGGCCGCAACATCGTGATCACCGGGCCGACCGTCAGCCAGTACACGATGGACATCACGACCAGCTCGCTCTCGCTGACCAGGATCGCCGTCACCAACCACGTCACGCTCAGCCCATGACCGGGAAGGAGCCGCGGGAGATGCGGGTCGACTGGAACACCCGGGTCCCGATGCGGGACGGCACGCTGCTGTCCGCCGACGTCTTCCGCAGCGGCAACGGGGAACCGCGGACCACGCTGGTGGCCCGCACGCCGTACAACAAGAACAACGGCGAGCACCAGGCGCGGGCCGAGGCGTACGTCGCCGACGGGTACAACTTCGTCTGGATGGACGTCCGCGGGCGGGGCGACTCCGACGGCGAGTTCCGCCCGTGGCGGGCCGAGGGCCGCGACGGCTACGACACGATCGAGTGGATCGCGGCGCAGGACTGGTCCGACGGCGACGTGGTCACCTGGGGCGCGTCCTACCTCGGGTGCATCCAGTGGATGACGGCGCTGGAGCAGCCGCCGCACCTGCGGGGCATGATCGTCTACGTATCCCCGTCGGACCCGTTCGAGGACAACGCCTCGGGGGTCGCGATCCCGTGGGAGATCTGCTGGATGCGGATGCTCGACGGGCACACCCAGCAGCACGTCGAGCGGATCGACTGGCCGTCCCTGTTCTGGCACCTGCCGTACCTGACCATGGACACCAACGCCGGGTTCCGCAGCGAGCACTGGCGGGACTTCGTGACCCACCCGGTCACCGCCAACGAGCACTGGGACCCGATCCGCTTCCAGCCGCGGATCACCGAGGTGACGGTCCCCGTGCTGGCCATCACCGGCTGGTACGACGACGTGCAGCGCGGGACGATCCAGAACTTCACCCTGCTGACCGCGCCGGACGCCCCGGCGGAGGTCCGCGCTAACCAGTGGATGATCGTCGGGCCGTGGGACCACGGGTGCACCACCACCCGCAACCGGAAGCTGGGCCCGGTCGACTTCGGGCCCGGCGCGGAGACCGACCTGCCCGCGCTGGAACGGGAATGGCTGGCTTCGGTTCTGCGGAAACAGGGTGACCCGCCCGCGCCGGTCCGGCTCTTCGTGATGGGCACGAATACCTGGCGGGAAGAGCAGGAATGGCCGCTGGCCCGGACCCGGTGGTCCCGGTATTTCCTGGCCAGCGCGGGCGACGCTAATAGCAGGCACGGCGGCGGCGAACTGCGCCGGGAAGAAGAGCCCGGCGACGGCCCGCCAGCGGACACCTATCGCTACGACCCGGCCGACCCGGTGCCCTTTATCAGCAACCACGCCTCCTCGTCGCAGATCGGCGGCCCGGACGACTACGCCGAGGTCGAGGAGCGCCCCGACGTGCTGGTCTACTCGACCGCACCGCTGGCCGAAGCGCTGGAGGTCACCGGTCCTGTCCGGCTGAAGCTGTACGCGTCCTCCAGCGCGGTCGATACCGACTTCACCGCCAAGCTGCTCGACGTGCACCCGGACGGCTTCTGCCAGCGGCTGTGCGACGGCATGGTCAGGGCCCGTTTCCGAAACGGCCACCGGCAGCCGGAGACCCGGCTGACTCCGGGCGAGGTCACCGAATTCGGGATTGACCTGTGGAGCACTTCCCACGTGTTCGCCCCCGGGCACCGGATACGGCTCGAAGTAAGCTCCAGCGCCTTCCCCAAGTACGATCGGAATCTCAACACCGGCGGTCCGCTGGACACCGGAACCGAGATGGTCACGGCAACCAACTCGGTCTGGCATTCCCGCGGGTTCGCCTCCCATCTGGTGCTCCCGGAGATCCCAGGTCACAGCTGACTGACGGCCGTGCGGGTCGCCAGTGGGCCCGCACGGACAAATGACCCGGCGCACAGCCGGGCCCGAAGGGCAGGAGTTCGCCAGTTCATGGACGGCCAGCGGCAGCGAAAGGGCTCTGGAGCCGCGGACACCGGCGGGGCCGCAGGCGACCTGGTGCGGCCCAGCACGCTCAGCACGCTGGCCAGGGAGGCCATCCTGGTCCGCATCGTCGCCGGCGAGATAGCCCCGGGCCAGGTCTACTCGGCTCCCGTGCTGGCCGGGGTGCTGGGGGTGTCGGTGACGCCGGTCCGCGAGGCCCTGCTCGAGCTGGCCGCGGCCGGGCTGGTCGAGTCCGTGCCCAACAAGGGCTACCGGGTCGTGGAGCTGTCCCCGCACGACCTCGACGAGATCTTCGAGGTCCGGCTGATGCTGGAGGTGCCGACGGTGGCGAAGGTGGCCGCCACCGGCTGTGCCGGGGCGGAGATGGACCGGTTCCGGGCGCTGGCCGACGACCTCGACCGGCTCGCCCGCGACGGCGACGTCCCGGCCTTCCTGGAGGCTGACCGGGAATTCCACCTGGGGCTGACCGAGACCCTGGGCAACGGCCGTCTGACCGACATCATCTCCCGGCTCCGGTATCAGGCCCGGCTGTACGGGCTGCCGCGGCTCGCGGAGCGCGGGGAGCTGAAGGAGTCCGCTCACGAGCACCGGGAGCTGCTGGATGCGATCAGCGCGGGCGACGCCAGCGCGGCGGCCAGCATCATGACCCGCCACCTGCAGCACACCCGCGGGATCTGGGCCGGGCAGGCGGAGGCCAGGCCCGCTGACGCAGCCGCGGGGCAGTAGGCCGCGATGGGCAGCTCACCGTCGCAAGCTGACCGGTCCCCTCGCCAGATCGGCGGTGAGCTGCTCCGGTCGCTGGTGCCGATGCCGGACGCGATCGGGGCCAGCCGTGCGGCGTTCATCGCGGCGGCGCGCGGCGAGCTCAGCTGGCCGCCCCGGTCGGCTCTGTCCCGGCACCGGGTCCTGGTCATGCCCGCCGAGCACACCTCGGGCAGCGCCATCGTCAAGGTCATCAGCGTGCAGCCGGACGGCTGGCGGCACGGGCTGCCCAGCATCGGCGGCAGTGTGCTGTGGGTGGACGGCGGCACCGGCCGGGTCGCGGCCCTGCTGGACGCCACCGCGCTGACCGCCCTGCGCACCGGGGCGGCCAGCGGGCTGGCCACCAGCCTGCTGGCCCCGCCGGAGGCCAGCGTCCTGGCCATGCTGGGCACCGGCGGCCAGGCCGCCGATCAGGTCGCGGCGGTGTGCGCGGTGCGCCCGGTCCGCGAGGTACGGGTCTGCGGGCGCGACGGCGGGCGGCGCGAGGAGCTGTGCGCCGAACTGGCGGCCAGCCATCCCGGCGTCGCCTTCCGGCCGGTGGCCAGCCCCGCGGAGGCAGTGCGCGGGGCGGAGGTGATCTGCGCTGCGACCCGGTCGCAGCGGCCGCTGTTCGAGGCCGCCGACCTCGGGCCGCAGGTGCACATCAACGCCGTCGGCGCGTACACGCCGCAGATGTGCGAGATCCCTTCCCTGGCCTTCGCCCGGGCCAGCCTGGTCGTCATCGACGAACTGGCCGCCGTGCTCGCCGAGGCGGGCGACGTGCTGCAGGCCATGGAGGCCGGCCAGGTGAGCCGCGATGAGCTGGTGGAGATCGGCTCGCTGCTGGACGGCGGCCAGTTCAGGCCGCCCGGCGGGCTGACCATCTTCAAGTCGGTCGGCATCGCCGCGCAGGACTGGGCCCTGGGCGAGCTGGTCGTCAGCCGGGCCCGCCAGCATGCGGCGGCCCCGGCTGACGACGGCGAGTGCGCCTGACGTGCCCACGGCACCCGTCCCGCCCCGCCGGGTGGCAGGTCGCGCGCTGCCGGCGCTCGCGGCGATGGGTCGGCGCGCGGCCCTGCACCCCGGACGGGCTGCCCGTCATCGGCCGGACCCGGTCGGCCCGGATCTTCGTGGCCGGAGGGCACGGGATGTGGGGGATCACGCTGGGCCCGGTGACCGGCCGGCTGCTGGCCGGCCTGGTCACCGGCCGGCCAGCGCCGGAACTCCGGCCCTTCGACCCGCTGCGCTAGCTGCCGGGCCGGGCACCGCCGGTGGGGTCGCCTTCCGGAGCATGCTCCGCGGCGGCCACCGCGGCGGCTTCCGCGCCGGGCCTGCTCATCCGGGACGGCCACCAGTTCCACCGGCCGAGCAGCACCACGGTGGACGGCACCAGCAGGGTGCGCACCAGGAAGGTGTCCATCAGGATGCCGAACGCCAGCCCGAGCGCGATGTCGCGGAACTGCTCGCCGCCCTGTCCGCTGCCCGCGACGAGGCCGAACACCACGAACGTGCCGGCCAGCACCAGGCCCGCCGAGGTCACCGTGGTGCCGGTGGCGGTGAGCGCCCGGGTGACCGCGGCCCGTAGCGGCTGTTTCTGGGCTTCCTCCCGGATCCGTGTCATGACCAGGATGTTGTAATCCTCGCCGAGCGCGAGCAGGAAGATGAACATCAGGAACGGCATGAAGAACACCAGGCCGCCGCTGTTGCCGAGGTCGATGAACAGCAGCACGGACAGGCCGAGCGCAGCCAGGAACGAGATGCCCACCGAGGCGATCAGGTACAGCGGCGCGACCAGGCTGCGCAGCACGAGGGCCAGCAGCAGGCCGATCACCAGGATCGCGATCGGGATCACCTTGGACAGGTCGCTGTTCGAGATCGCGCTGATGTCGTACAGCGCCGGGGCCTCGCCGCCCACCGCGTTATCGACGGCGCCGATGGACTGCGCGACCTTGGCGGTGACCGCGCGGACCTGCGGCACCGCGTTCAGTGCCGGGGTGGTGCCCGGGTTACCGGCCTTGAGCCCGGTGAGGAACTGCACGGTGCGGCCGTCCGGGCTGACCAGGTTCCCGCTGGCCCGGTAGGCCTGGTAGAGCGCGGGCGGCACGCCGGCGGTGGCCGGCTCGTCGGCCGGCAGCGCCTTGGCCGGGCCGAGCTTGCTGTGCAGCTCGGTGAACTGGGCCGGGGTCAGCTGCGCCCCGGCCGCGTTCAGCGGCCCGGCGACCTGGGTGAACAGCCCGCTGGCCGACAGCTGCGGGGGGGCCTTCACGAGCGGCGACGGGTCATCCCAGACCGGCTGGCTGAACTTGAAGAGGAGCACGGTCGGGTTGGCCGAGGACTGCGGGAAGTGCTTGGCCAGCAGTGCGGTGCCGGCCGCCGAGTCGCTGCCGGCCGGCGGGGTGGTGTCGCCGCCGAACCCGCCGGACACGTAGCCGAGCGAGCCCAGCGCCAGCCCGCCGAACACCACGATGCCGATGGCCAGGGTGATGCCCGGCCGGCGGACGATCCGGGTGGCGACCTGGCTCCACGCGCCGGCCTTGCCGCTGCCCTGGATGTTCCACGGCAGCAGCTTGGGCCGCTTGAAGACGCCCTGGAAGATGGTCCGCTTGACGGCCAGCAGCGACAGCCGGATGGACAGCAGCGCGGGCAGCAGGGTGAGCCCGGCGATCAGGATCACGCCGATCGCGATCGCGAACGGGATGCCCAGGTCGGAGTAGAAGGAGAAGCTGGCCAGCAGCAGGGTGAGCACCGCGGCGATGACCGTGGCGGCGGAGAACGTGATCGACTCCCCCACCTTGGTGACCGACCGGACGATGGCCAGCCGGGCCGCGGGACGCGGGTGCAGCAGGTCGGCGAAGATGCCGACCCGCTCGACGGGACCGCCGCCGCCTGGCTGGTTGTGGCCGGCCGCCCGCAGTTCCTCACGGACCCGGAAGACCAGGAACAGCCCGTAGTCGGTGCCCGCGCCGAGCACCAGCACGATCAGCAGGAACTGGGCCAGCGGGGACACCTGGAGGCCGTGCTTGGCCGCCTCGGCCACCAGCGGCCCGGCGATGATCACCGAAAAGGCGGCGGGCGCGATCGTGACCAGCGCCAGCGTGAACGACCGGAAGATCAGCACCAGCAGCACGATGATGAAGATGATCGACAGGTTCTCGATCTTGTTGCCCTGGTTGCCCGAGGCTTTCTGCTGGTCGACCTGGATGGCCACGTCGCCGGCCAGGTGCACGCTCAGCCCGGCGGGCAGGTCCGCCTGCGCGATCTTCGCGCGCAGCCTGTCGATGAAGTTGACGGTTTCGTTGCCGTTGCCGCTGTTCTGGTCGGCCAGCACCTCGAGCTGCTCGGCCTGGCCGTCGGCGGACCGGCCTCCGTCCAGCACCCGGGCGACGCCGGGCACAGTGATCAGCTGCTTCTGCAGGGAGGTCATGGCCGCGTCATCGGCGGCGGTCAGGGCCGACCCGGATCTGGCCGCCACCACCGGGATCGGGATGAAGTTGGCCGTGCCGAACGGCGCCGACAGGTCTATCGCATGTTGGCTGGGCGCGCTGGCGGGCAGGAACTTGGAGTTGTTGTTCTGCGTGACGCTGGACAGGGCCGGCAACTGGGTGGCTGCCCCGATCGCGGCTGCTATCCACACCAGCAGGACGAGCCACCGGAACCGCACCGCGAAGCGCCCGATCGCGCCGAAAATCGCGTCGATATGCACAACCAAAAAGGCTACTGCGCGCGGGCGGCGCTCGCGTCAGCCAGATGGCTGACCCAGCCGTACTCTCCCGGAAGTACATGACCGGCTCCGCCGGGAGTACCGGCTGGGCTGCGCAGGCCGGCCCGGTACTCCCGGCGGAGCGATTGCGGGAAATTAGGTGGCGCCCGGCCGGGGATGCCGGTAACGATGAGTTACCGCCCTCGATAGCGATGAGTTACTGCGGCCCGGTCCGTCAGGACCGTGAGCGCAGACCGCGGCCCGCCTGCCGCCGAGCCCTGGAGGACTTGCCATGAGACGAGCCCGTGCGATCGTCAGCATCCCGAGCGGGCGCCGGACCAAATGGATGGTCCTGGTGCTCTGGGTGGCCATCCTGGCGGTGGCCGGCCCGCTGGCGGGGAAGCTGATGGGCGCGGAGAAGAACGACGCGCAGGCCTGGCTGCCCGCGCAGGCGGAGTCCACCAGGGTGCTGGCCCTGCAGTCGCAGTTCCTGTCGCCCAACGTGTTCCCGGCCGTGGTGGTCTACGACCGGCCGGGCGGGCTGACCGCGGCGGACCGCGCCAAGGCCACCGCCGACGCCGGGCGGTTCCGCTCGGTGGCCGGGGTGGTGCCCGGCCAGGTGCAGGGGCCGTTCACCGCCAGGGACGGGCAGGCGATCCAGACCGTCGTCCCGGTTGACCTGGGCACGGACGGCTGGGACAAGGCCGGGCCCGCGGTGGACTCGCTGCGCGCCATCGCCGAGGCCAACGGCCAGGGCCTGACCGTGCACATCACCGGGCCGCTGGGCACCGCGGCCGACTCGGCCAAGTCGTTCAAGGGCATCGACAGCACGCTGCTGTTCGCCACCCTCGGCGTGGTCATCGTGCTGCTGCTGTTCACCTACCGCAGCCCGGTGCTCTGGCTGCTCCCTGTGATCTCCGCGGGCGTGGCGCTGATCGCGGCACAGGCCCTGATCTACCTGCTCGCGGCGCACGCCGGGCTGACCGTGAACGCGCAGAGCGCGGGGATCCTTGACGTGCTGGTGTTCGGGGCCGGGACCGACTACGCGCTGCTGCTCACCGCCCGGTACCGGGAGGAACTCCGCCGCCACGAGGACCGGCACGAGGCCATGGCCGTGGCGCTGCGCCGGGCCGGCCCGGCCGTGGTGGCCAGCGGCGGCACGGTCATCGTCAGCCTGCTGGCCCTGGTCATCGCGGAGCTGAACTCGACCAAGGGCATGGGCCCGGTGCTGGCCATCGGCGTGGCCGTGGCCCTGCTGTCGATGATGACGCTGCTGCCGGCCCTGCTGGTGATCACCGGCCGGTGGGTGTTCTGGCCGGTGCGGCCCGCCTTCGGCTCCGCCGAGCCGACCTCGCGCGGCCTGTGGGCCCGGATCGGCAACGGCATCGCCGCCCGGCCGCGGATCGTCTGGGTGACCACCGCGCTGGTGCTCGGCGCGATGGCCCTGGGCCTGACCGGGCTGAAGGCCAGCGGCCTGACCAACGCCCAGTCGTTCCGCGGCCACCCCGACTCGGTGATTGGGCAGACCGTGCTCGAGCAGCACTTCCCCGGCGGCGGCGGCCAGCCCGTGGTGATCATCGGCCGGGACGGCAGCGGCGCCCAGCTGGCGGCCGCGGTCCGGTCCGTGCCGGGCCTCACCGCGGTGACGCCGCCGGCCACCCGGGCCGGGCACGCCTACCTGGAGGCGACGCTGACCGCGGCGCCGGACAGCCCGGCCGCCTACACCACGATCGACAAGGTCCGGGCCGCCGTGCACGCGGTGCCCGGGGCGGACGCGCTGGTCGGCGGCAACACCGCGATCAACCTCGACGTCCAGCGGGCCGCGGCGCACGACCGGAACCTGATCATCCCGGTCGTGCTGGTGGTGGTGTTCATCATCCTGGCCCTGCTGCTGCGCGCGGTGATCGCCCCGCTGATGCTGGTCGCCACCGTGGTGCTGTCGTTCGCCGCGACGCTCGGGGTCAGCGCGCTGGTGTTCGACCACGTCTTCGGCTTCGGCGGCGCGGACACGTCATTCCCGCTGTTCGCGTTCGTGTTCCTGGTCGCGCTGGGGATCGACTACAACATCTTCCTGATGACCAGGGTCCGGGAGGAGGCCATCCGGCACGGCACCCGGCGCGGCGCGCTGAACGGGCTGGCCGCCACCGGCGGGGTCATCACCTCGGCCGGCCTGGTGCTGGCGGGCACGTTCGCGGTGCTGGCCACGCTGCCGGTGACGTTCCTGACCGAACTGGGCTTCGCGGTCGCGTTCGGCGTGCTGCTGGACACGATCGTGGTCCGCTCGGTCCTGGTCACCGCGCTCAACCTGGACCTGGGCCGGTGGCTGTGGTGGCCGAGCCGGCTGGCCAGGGACACCTCGCACGAGCCGCAGCGGGAAACCGAGCCCACCGCCGTCGGCTAGGACGGGCCGGCGGCAGCGGCCGAATCCCCGTCCCGGGCTGGCGGCGCGGCGTTAGGCTCGTCTGCTGGCCGGCCATGATGACCGGCCAGGGACGGGAAGGTGGGCCCGATGGCCTCGATTGACGTGCTGCTGAACCGGTCCGTCGGGACCATTGACCGGCGGATCTTCGGCGGGTTCATCGAGCACCTCGGCCGTTGCGTGTACGGCGGGATCTACGAGGAGGACTCGCCGCTGTCCGACAAGCGCGGGTTCCGTACCGACGTGCTGTCCGCGGTCCGTGAGCTGGCCCCGACCCATGTCCGCTGGCCGGGCGGCAACTTCGTGTCCAACTACCACTGGGCCGACGGCATCGGCCCGGTCGACCAGCGGCCGCGGCGGGCCGATCTGGCCTGGCACGCCGAGGAGAGCAACCGGTTCGGCACCGACGAGTTCATGGCCTGGTGCGAGGAAGTGGGCACTGAGCCGGTGCTGTGCTTCAACATGGGCACCGGGACGATGGAGGAAGCGCTCGCCTGGGTCGAGTACTGCAACGGCACCGGTAACACGTACTGGGCGAACAAGCGGCGGGAGAACGGGCACCCCGAGCCGTACAACGTGCGCTGCTGGGGGCTGGGCAACGAGATCTGGGCGCCCTGGCAGATCGGCCAGCGGACCCCGGAGAACTACGTGGAGACCGCCCGGGTCTGGGCCCGCGCGCTGAAGCGGATGGACCCGGAGATCTCGCTGGTCAGCTGCGGCAAGACCGGGATCGACGACTGGGACCGGATCGTCATCGACGGGCTGGCGCAGTTCATCGACCTCCATAGCGTCCACCTGTACAGCGGCGACGACGACTACTGGGCCAACGTGCTGGGCCCGCACTACACCGAGCGGGCGATCCAGAACACCCGGGCGCTGATCGACCGGGCCCGGTACTTCCAGCACATCAGCCGCGAGATCGGGGTGGCCTACGACGAGTGGAACGTCTGGTACCGGACCGACGACGAGCAGCTGGACGAGCGCTACAACCTGGCCGACACGCTGGCCGTGGCGACCTACCTGAACATCTTCGTGCGCCGCTGCCGGACGATCCGGATGGCCAACCTGGCCCAGCTGGTCAACGTCATCGCGCCGATCGTCACCTCGCCGGACAGCCTGTTCCTGCAGGGCATCTACTACCCGCTGCAGCTGATGACCAGGGCCACGAAGGAGGTGGGCGTGGACGTGTTCGTCAAGTCCGGGGTGCACGTGCACACTGACCCGCCCGGGTTGCGGCGGCCGCACCGGGTCGCCGGGCTCGGCCCGTTCCAGTACCTCGACGTGGCCGCGTCGCGTGACGCCGGGTCCCGGCAGCTCACCTTGTCGGTGGTCAACCGGGACCCGGAGCGCGCGCTGGCCACCCGGGTCGCGCTGCACGGCGGCCGCGCGAGCGGGCGGATGACCGGCCACGAGGTGAACGGCGCTCACCCGGGCGTGATCAACACCCCGGAGCAGCCCGGCCAGATCAGCGTCCGCCGGTTCGAGCAGCGGGTCCGCGGTGATGACTTCGACATCACGTTCCCGCCGCACTCGTTCACCGTGCTGGAGCTGGACCTGGCCGGGCAGTAAACCGGGCAAGGGCCGGGGTTCGGGGGCCGCTCACGGGCGGCCGGGGACCGGTACGGGTTCATCGCGGCCACAGCAGCCCTGGCCTGCTTCGGCAAGGGCCAGCATGGTCACGGGGAACCCCAGCTCGGCGGCACTAGGCCGGTCCGGTCCGGCTGAGGTTTCGTTAGCGGGCGGGGGGCGAGGCCGCCGGGCGGCCAGCCTCGTCGTTCCTCCCGCTGGCGGTAGCGATCGCCTTTCCGGCGCCTCTCGCAGCATGCCACCCGATCAAGCCAGGAATGCTGCCAGCCGCGCCAGCGGCTCTTTTACCAGCGGAAATACGGGTCCTTCAGATCGCGGATCCGGCGGTCAGCCCGCACGCCGCGTGACGAGCGGGGCTGATGCGACTCACGCCGCTCGCCGAATTAGCGATTTCACGCATTACCACATCCAGGGCATTCTCGCGGCTACGGCCGGGCCATTGACTGACTTATGCACCGAAACTGCTTCGCTACTCGTCCGGTGATGTGCGCCGCTCTGGATATGGCCAGCGCTTCCGTGCCCCGCCGCGGCGGCCGCAACGGCACCCGCGCCGCCTGCCGCGACCGCGAGCGCAAGTGCGCCACGAGCCGCCCAGGCCCGAATTGACCTGGTGGGTGATTTACGGTGCGCACCGCCCGGCATTCCGCCGGTCCTGTGTGGTAACCACCCTCGGTTTTTCATTGAGAAATCCTCCCATTGACCATTTGGAATAGATCGCTCCGGGTCTTACCGGGGCCTCCAGGTCGGAGAAGCTACACCACCATCCAGCCGGGTACGAGGTATTCCGGTCGATCCAGTTACGGGCCCGCCAGAGCACCCGGCAATACCGGTAACACACAGCGAGCTATTCCATTCATGGCGTATTCGATCCGGCTCCGGTGGACGCCGTGGCCCAGCTGCGCGGCGGCGACGCTACGGCCGCCGGCACTGCTTCTGGATCGCGCCGGTGACCTGCCTAAAGCAGTGCCCGGCGGCGGGCCGCTTGCAGGCCCGCCGGGCCGCGCCGGGCGGCTTCTGGCGGTTCCGCGAAGATCAGCACGGCGCCCGCGACGGGCCGGCTGGAGGCCGGTAATTCCGCCGGAATTTTTTTTGCCCGGGCCGGCCGTCAGCTCGCGAGTTCGACATCGCTTTCCTACCGGAAGGCATCAGGAATTCCTCTGGCCCCGGTTATCCCAGCAGCGGCACCAGTCACACCGGTCACAGAGAACAACGACTCTCACTCTGGTGCCCGGCCCCCTGGTCATTATGCCCTTATCTGCCGCCTCACGGGAGGCTCCACCGAGGGTTTTAAGAGCTTCGCTGAAATCGTCGCTGCAACTTGCAGCAACACCGCCCGGGAAATCCGCTATTCAAATAGCAATTTTTGCATTTTTTACCGAGATTGGGTGAGACTAACGAGCGACGGGTATTAACGGTGCGGAATGCTCCCCGCGCATCTCCTTAGGTATCAGCGGCGACCACGTCCACAGGTGGTAGAAGATGCAAGGCGATCATGGAATTCCGGGCACTCGGGCCGATTGAGCTCTGGGCGGACGGGCAGCCACATGATCTTGGTCCTGCCCGGGCACGCGGCGTACTGGCCATCCTCCTGCTGACGCCGCGCACGATCGTGCCGTCCGACGTACTCATCGACCGGCTGTGGGACAGCGAGCCGCCGCCCAAGGCCAGGGAGAGCCTGTCGGTCTACATTGCCCGGCTCCGGGGCGCGCTGCGCCAGGCGGTCGGCGAGGACGTGCAGCTGATCGGGCGAGCCCGCGGCTACCAGCTCGACGTCGACCCCGAGGCCGTGGACCTGCACCAGTTCCGCCGGCTCCGGCGGCAGGCCGACGCGCTGGCCGGCAGCGGCGATTACGAGCACGCCGCCCGGCTGCTGCGCGAGGCGGACGGGCTGTGGCGCGGTCAGGCCCTGGCCGGGGTCCGCGGCGACTGGGTGGCCCGGATGCGCGACAGCCTGGAAGAGGAGCGCCGCGCGGCCATCCTGGAGCGGGTCGAGTGCGAGATGGAGCTCGGCCGGCACGCCGACCTGGTCGGCGAGCTGCACCAGCTGCTCACCCAGTACCCGCTGGACGAGACCCTTACCGCGCACCAGATGGCCGCGCTGTACTGGACCGGCAGGCCGGCCGACGCGCTGAGCCTGTACCGGGAGACCCGCCGCCGGCTGGTGGACGAGCAGGGCGCCGAGCCCGGCACACTGCTGGCCGGGCTGCACCAGCGCATCCTGGCCCGGGACCCCCACCTGGCGGTGCGTCCCGCGGACGCCCGGCCGGGCCGGGCCGCCGCGCCGGACACGCTCCCGCCGGGGCCCGCCGACTTCGTCGGCCGCCACGGCGAGCTCGCGCTGCTCACCGCCGAGCACGGCGACAGCCCCCGGGTCGCCGTGCTGGAGGGCATGCCCGGCGTGGGCAAGACCGCCCTCGCGCTGCACGCGGCCCGGCTGGTCGCGGACCAGTACCCGGACGGGATGCTCTACCTGAGCCTGCACTCCCGCGAGCCGGGCAACCCCTGGCTCGAGCCCGCCGAGGCGCTCTACCAGCTGCTGCGGATGCTGTCCGTGCCGGCCACCCAGATCCCGGACGCGAGCGGCGAGCGGGCCGCGCTGTGGCGCGCCCAGCTGAGCCGCCGCCGGGCCGTGGTGATCCTCGATGACGCGGTCCGGCTGGACCAGATCCGGCCGCTGATGCCGGCCGCGGGCCGGTGCCTGATCATGATCACCACCCGGCGCCGGCTGCCGGAGCTCGAGGGAGCCCGCACGCTGACCCTCGACGTGCTGCCGGTGGACGACTCGGTCTCGCTGTTCCAGCGGATCGCGGGCCACGGCCGGGCCGCGGACCCCGGCCAGGTAGCCACCGCCGTGCGGCTGTGCGGGCGGCTGCCGCTGGCCATCCAGCTCACCGCCGGCCGGGTGGCCGGCGATAGCCCCACCGGGCTGGCCGGGCTGATCGACGAGCTGTCCCAGGCCCCGGGGCAGCTCGGCGGCACCGGCGCGGCCAGCCCGGAGGTCATGGCCGCCTTCGACCTGACCTACCGGGCGCTGGAACCGGACCACCAGCGGTTCTTCCGGCGGCTCGGGGTCAGCCCGTGCACGGACATCAGCCTGCACGCAGCGGCCGCGCTCGGCGACAGCACGCTCGCCGAGGCCGAGAAGGCGCTGATCACCCTGCTCGACCACCACCTGCTGGCGCGGGCGCCGGGCGGCCAGTACCGCTTCCACGACCTGATCCGCGGGTACGCGGCGGTCCGCGCGGTGCGGGACGACCCGGAGAGCCAGCGGCGGCAGGCGGTCAGCCGGCTCCTCGACTACTACCTGGACACGGCGGACCGGGCCGACCGGGTGCTGCACCCGTTCCGGCGCCGGGGGCGGGTGCTGGTCACCCAGCGGCCGGCCGTGCAGCCAGCGGTGGGCACCCCGGACGACGCGTCGGACTGGCTGGAAGCCGAATGGCGCAGCATGCTCGAGGCCGCGCAGCACGCGGGCCGGCACGAGTGGAAGCGCACGTGCGCCGACCTGACCCACGTGCTGGCCGACTTCATCGACATCAGCGCGTACTGGGACGAGGCCATCGCGGCCCACACCATGGCCCTGCAGGCCAGCCGCGACCTGGCTGACCCGGCCCGGATCGCCCAGGCGTGCCTGGAGCTCAGCGCGGTCAGCCAGCAGACCGGCCGGCACGAGGCGGCGCTGCCGCTGGCCGAGGAAGCGGCCGTGATCTACCGGTCGCTGGGCGACCGGCAGGGCGAGGGCGCCGCCCTGGACCTGATCGGCATGGCGCACGCCCGGTCCGCACGACCCCGTGAGGCGCTGGCCTACTTCCACGAGGCGCGGATCCTGTTCGGCGCGGCGGACGACCAGCACGGCGTGGCCACCACCATGGGCCACTCCGGGATCACCTGCTGGCACCTGGGCCGCTACCCGGAGGCGCTGTCGCACCTGGACGAGGCACTGGCCCTCTACCGCCAGGTGGGCGACCGCCGGGGCGAGGCCAAGACGCTGAACAACCTCGGCCGCATCCAGCTGTACTGCGGTTACCACCGGGACGCGCTGGGCGCACTGAACGGATCGCTGGTCATCTTCCAGGAGATCGGCGGCGCGCTGAACCAGGCCATCCTGTACCACAACATCGGCAGCGTGCATCACTACAAGGGCAGCTACGAGGAGGCGCTCGCCTCCTGCCGGCGCGGACTGGCTATCTACCGCGAGATCGGCGACCTGCCGGACCAGGCCGACGTGCTCAACGACATCGGCGCGATCTACTACAGCGCCGGGTGCTACGACGAGGCCCTGATCCACCATCAGCAGGCCCGGTCGATCGCCGAGGAAATCGGGAACCTGGCGCACCAGCTGACCGCGCTGCGCCGGACCGCCGACATCTACCGTGGCTGCGGCCAGTACGCCGAGTCGTTCGAGCACTACTACACCGCACTCCGGCTGGCCAGGGAGATCGGCGACCCGTACGAGGAAGCCAAGATCCTCGAGGGCATCGCGGAATCGACGTTCACCACCCGGGGTCCAGACGCCGCCAGGATCCTCTTCCGGCAGGCGCTGGACCTGTACGAACGGCTCGGCGTGCCGGAAGCCGAGGCCACGGCGATACGGATCGAGACCATCACGCCCGCTCTCGATCTGCGCATCCCCTCCTAGGGCGTGCCGCGGCCGGCCGTGGCGCCGTGGGCTGATCCGGGCGGACAGCACGCGGCCCGGCCGGCTGTGGCGACTGTGCTAGCCAGCTCGCATTCGCTCGCCCGGAAGACAGCACCGGTCTCCTGGTTACGCCCAGCCCTCTTATTTACACGCTCCGCGTATTTTCCGGCCAGACCTGCTGACCTGGGCAGCAAGCCCGGCGTCAAGGTCACTGCAAGCCGGCCGTCAAGGTCCTCCGCGCACGCTGGAAGCGCAATTCCCGACAGCGGGAGTCGCTGGCGGCCAGCTACCGGAAGGCGCAATCGATGCGGCAGTTGGGGCACGGGCGGTTCGGCCCGGATGTGGCAGAGGGACAGCCGGTGCGGTGCCGCCGGTCCGTCCTGGCGATGGTGTTCAGCCCAGCGCGGTGCGGGCTGACCGGCTGCCGTTACCCGCGGCGCAGGACCATGCCATGACCACGATGACGCTGACCGCGCGGCCCGTAGAGACACGGCTCCGGCCGCTGTACGCCACCGCGTTCATCCTGGGTGCGCTGCTGAGCGCCTGCGTGGCGCACTACGCCAGCCTGCGTCTTGAGTATTTCCTTACCATTCCCTTTACCTGCTGCGCGTTCTTCACGCTGCGCCGGTTCCGGGAGCCGACCCTGCACCGCCAGGCACCGCGGCAGTGAGGCTCAACCACGGCATCGACCAGGACGGCGACCCGGCCGACTGCTTCGGCTACCACGACGACGACGCCACGTGCCCGGTGTTCACGGTCAACGGCCGCGAGATCATCCTGCTGCGGACCTGGCGGGCCGCGCTGGAGGGGCTGCGTAACCCCTACCTGCGGGACCTGGCGGCGATCGAGCCGGACGCCGCGATCGCGGGCATTACCCGCGAGCGCCCCGGCGGCCTGCTGCGCCGCAGCGGGCCGGACACCAGCATCAGGACGGCGCTGAACCCGCTGTTCGCGCCGCCCGCGGTGGAGCGGTGGCGGCCTGGCCTCCGGGCTCTCGCCCGCCGGCGGGCCAGGGAACTGCCCGCCGAAGCCGACCTGATCCGGGATTTCTGCGCGCCGCTGGCAGGCGATCTGGCCTGCCTGACGGCCGGCCTGCAGCCAGCCGAATGGGATCGGCTGAACTGCCTCGGGGTCCGGGCCAATGCCCTGGTGCTGGGTGGCCATCAGGACATTGACCTGGCCCGGGCCGAACTGCACGACTTCTGCACTCCGCTGGTCGAGCGGAGCCGCCACGAGGACCATCTGCTGTCGGCCTGTGTCCGGGTCATGGACGAGCACGGCATGCCGCCCGGCGAGGTGGTCGACGCCTGCACGACGATCTACGGCGGCTACGCGAGCGTTCTGCCCACGCTGACCGTGATCGTCTACGAGACGGTCAGCCGGCCCGACGTGATGCGGCTGTGCCACCGCGAGCCGCGGCTGCTGCACCACGTCATCTGGGAGCACCTGCGGCGGAACGCGCACTTCACGTTCGCCCTGCCGGGCCGGTGCATGCGGGACACCCAGGTCGGCAAGCTGTTCATCCCTGAGGGGGCGAACGTGCTGCCGGTCATCAGGGCCGCGCACCGGGACCCGGCGCACGATCCTGACCCCGGCGCCTTCGATCTCGGCCGGCCGCACCGCGCGATCCTCGCCTTCGGGGCCGGCGTGCACGTCTGCCCGGGCAAGGCCCTCACCCTCATGTTCCTGGCCGAGGCCATGGTGGCGCTGGTGGGGCTGCCCGGCCTGCGCATGGCCGCCAGGACCGTCAGCTGGAAGCCAGGACTGATGCCGGTGCCGGGCGAGATCCCGGTGACAATCAGAAAGGACTAGCGCATGTTCACGACCGGGAGCAACGACCGCGCGGCACGGGTGGCCTACGAGTACGCCACCCCCGGGGCCAGCTGGGACGAACTGGCGTACGAGGAGAAGAACCGGTGGCGGAACATCGCGTTCGCCGCCCGGGTCGCGGCCGGCGACGTCAAGCCCCCGGACATGCGCGGCCGGCCGGGTAAGTCAGACCCGGCCCGGCGCTAGCCGCAGTGCCTGCGCGGGCCAGGGCCCTGGCGCGGATCGTGCAGCCAGGCGAGCAGGCCGGGTGGCGCCAGTCCGGCAACCCGGTCGTGGTAGCGGGCGACCTCCGCGTCGCTGAGGACCTCGCGGCCCGCGCCGGACCGGCCCCGGCGGAAGAAGGCCGCGTTGCTCTTGAACACCCCGGCCGTCGGGACCAGCCGGTCGGCGTTGCCCCGCATGCCCTCGAAGCTGGCCGCCCGGACGAGGGCCGGCCAGGCCGGCTCCGGCACATCGAGGCCGAGCCATCCGGCCATCCGCCGCATCTGCCCCTCGAGGTCGGCGGACAGCTCGTCGTAGTGCACGAGCAGCACGTTGGGCGCCGCACGCCGGGCCCAGGCGTCGGACAGGTGCCAGAGCAGGCCGGGCAGCGAGTCCAGGTCGTCCCGCGGGTCCTGGCTGGCCACCCAGGGAGCCGCGTCGCCGTTGACGTAGGCCATCAGCCAGTCGTGCAGCGGCTTGCGCGGCCGCGGCGACCCGGCCGGCGGGGGCGCCCCGGTCAGCGCGGCGATCCGGGCCCGGTCCAGGTTGTCGCCCTGGTGGTAGAGGGACACCGCGGTGTCCAGCGGGTGCCGGCCGGTGACGATGTACCGGGCCCGCGGGTCGAGCGGGATCCCGTCCAGCGGGGTGTGCGTCTTGATGAACCGCCGGTGCCGCTGCGCGGCCAGTACGGCCAGCACCTCCTCGCGCGGCGTGATCAGGTGGTCCAGCCAGGGGGACAGCTCGCTGAGCGGGGCCGGCAGCTCCGCGGTCCGGAAGATCAGCAGGGCGCAGATCATCTGCACCCAGGTCGTCCCGGTCTTGGACCGGGTGCTGATCACTATGTCGCCGTCGCGGAACTCCACGCCCGCCCAGCGGGCGCTGTCCTCCTCATCGTTGACGTACCGGTGCAGGTCGGCCACCAATCGAGGGTAACCAGGAGCGGTCAGGCCTTCCGGCCGCGCCGCCGACGTTGGGGACGTCCGCGGGCCCCGGCTGGCCCGGGTCCGGGCTCTGGAACCCCCGCGAGGCTAACGCGACGTCCACGATCTGCGGGTACACCTGCTGGTACGCCTCCCCCGCAGCCCGGTCGACCGGGTAGTTGAGGCGGCCGCCCAGCCAGTAGTTCCAGATCCGCGCCGAGTGCGGAACGGTGGTGTCAGCATCGGAGGGAAGTCCGGGTTCGGGCGCTACGTCGGTCATCGGCACAGTCCTGTCCGCTCGGCCGTTCCGTGCCCGACGATACCTAACTGTCCGGTTTCCGCAAGACCGTCATCACAGGTCCCTGGCGGCCAGGAAGGCGCGGTTGTCCCGCTGGTCCCGCGCCGCCCGGGCGAACCGCTCCGCGGTGCGGGGAAAGATGTCCTGCTCGACCACGAGCCAGCCGCCGAAGCCGATGCCGCGGATGCCGTCCAGGATCGCGTCGGTGTCCAGGTCGCCGTCGCCCAGCGCGCAGAACGCCTCACGGGCCCAGATGTCGGTCACCGGCCCCCCTTCCGCGATGACCTGCCGCATCACCCCGAGCTGGGCGTCCTTGAGGTGCACGTGGTTGATCCGCTCACCCCAGTCCCGCAGCATGGCCACCGGGTCGCCGCCGCCGAGCATCATGTGCCCGGTCTCCAGGCACAGCCCGATGTCGGACAGGTCAAGGACCCGCTCGATCTCCCAGGGCGCCTCGACGTTCGTGCCGGTCTCCGGGTGGAACGTCGGCTCGTAGCCCCGGTCCCGGCAGCGGGCGATGACCCGGGCCAGCCCGGCCGCGAACCGCTTCCACGCGTCCGCGTCCAGCCCGGCCGACGGGTCGGTCACGGACCGGCCGGGGCGGGCGCGCCGCGCCTCGGTGCCCGCGTCGGCCAGCGTCGGCCGCGGCGGCGGGCCCGGCAGGTACCCGCGGACCGCGTCGAAGATGTCCAGCAGCGTGTCCAGGTCGGGCAGGGTTGCCTCGAGGGCGTCCGGGTCGGCGTACGGCAGTTCCAGGTAGGCCCCGGCCAGGCCGAGCCCGCGCTCGGCCAGCCGCTCGCCGAGCACCTCGGCCGGACCCAGGTAGCCGGCCGGGCCCAGGTCGATGCCCGCGTAACCGGCCTCCGCGACCTGGTCGAGCACGGACAGCCCGTCGGGCACGTTCGGGTCGTGGCCGACGGTGACCTCGAAGGCGCCGTAGCTGACCGGGGCGTTGGCGACGGCGATCGCGCCTGCGGCGCCGGTGGGTTCCATGCGTACCTCGCTGTCAGGTTCGGGCCGGGCCGGGTTCACCGGCCGGCCAGGCTGGTGGGGGCCTCGACCGGCCGCCCGCTGCGATGGCTCCTGATGACGGATTCGGCGAGCGCGATGTCGCGCACGGCGTCCAGGCCGGGGGTCACCGGCGCGGTGCCGTTGACCACGCAGTCCCAGAACGCGGCCAGCTCGCGCTTGAACCCGCTCTCGTACGAGATGACCTCCTCGGTGCGCCACGACCGGGTCGTTCCTGGCTCGCCGCCCTCGACGGCCAGCGTCGCGGGCTCGTTGCGCAGGAACGGCGACGGGAACGACAGCGTCACCCGGCGGTCCGGCGCGAACAGCGCGAACTCCATCGAGTAGCGGGTGATGCCGGGCAGGTCCATCCAGTGGATAGCGACCGGGACGCTGCCGAAGCGCAGCATCGCGGTCACGCTGTCGTCGCGCACGTCCACGTAGTCGAGCCGGTCCGGCTCGCCGAGCAGCCCGCGCACGGTGTTGAACTCGTGCACCATCGTGTCCAGCAGCACCGGCTGGTAGATCCGCCGCTCGAACTCGGTGGCGTCCGCGCCGAGGGCCGAGGCGACGCTCGCGTCGTGCTCGGCGCGCAGCCGCCCGGCCAGCTCGGCGGGCAGCGCGGCCGGCGGCGGCAGCAGCGGGTAGTGCCCGACGTAGGGCAGGAACGGCGACTCCAGCGTGGTCACCCGCAGCAGCCGGGTCCCGGTCAGCCCGGCGGCCTCCTTCTGGAAGGCCAGGAAGGCCGGGTCGTAGCGCTTGGGGTAGCCGACCATGAGCACGGTCCCGGCCCGCTCCGCGGCGGCCAGCATCGCCTGGCCCTCGGCGACCGAGTAGCACACCGGCTTCTCGGCCAGCACGTGCAGGCCCGCCTCGGCGGCCGCGATGGCGATCGGCGCGTGGCTGCCCGAGGTCAGCACCAGCACCGCGTCCAGCGGCTCGGCGATCAGGTCACGCCAGTCGGTGAAGACCGGCGGGCCGCCGAACCGTTCCGCGCAGGCCCGGGCGTTATCCGGCATCAGGTCGCAGACCGCCGCGACCTCGAACTGGCCCGCCAGCTCGCTCAGGTAGTGCAGGTGCATGACCTGGGCGATGATCCCGGTGCCCACCACGCCGGTCCGTAGCCGCCTCGTCATGATGCTGTGCTCCCGTCCGTTGCCGCTGATCGCGGTTCTGTGCTTATCCCGGCCGCGGGCGCCGCCGGGTCCACTACGACCTGCATGGCCTCGCCGGACTGCGCGACGGCCAGTGCCTCGGCTACCTCGCCGAGGCCGAACCGGTGGGTGACGATCTCGCCGAACGGGTACCGGCCCTGGTTCGCGGCCAGCATCCGCATCGACGGCTCGTACGACGACGCCTTCTCGCCGCCGATGCCGAGCACGGTGACGCTCCTGGTGCAGATCGCCGAGTTGGGGTTCACCGGGACCGGGCCCATGTCCACGAACGTGCCGGCCTCGATCACCACGCCGCCGGTGCGTACCAGCGCCAGCGCCTCGGTGAAGGTGTCAGGGAACCCGCTGCAGTCGATCACGATGTCGGCGCCCAGGCCGCGGGTGGCCGCAGCCACCGCGGCGGCCCGCTCAGGACCGTCCGTCGCGGTCACATCCAGAAGCAGGTCCGCGCCGAACGTGCCTGCCATCTCCAGCCGGCCGCGGAGCCGGTCAGTGGCGATGATCGTGCTTGCGCCGGACAGCCGCGCCTTGATCACGTGGCAGAGCCCGAGCGGTCCCACTCCGAGCACGGCGACCGTGTACCCGGACGGGCTGGCGCCCTGCAGGCCGAGCAGGGTCATCGCGGTCTCCACCCCGTGCGTCACCGCCATCACCTCGGTGAGTACCGCCACTTCGTCGGGCAGCTCCTCCGGCACCCGGAACAGCCGGCTGCGCGGCAGCAGGTACAGGTACTCGGCCCAGCCGCCGAGCAGGTACGGCGGCTGGGCACAGTTCAGGCTGTTCCCGTAGTCCTCCAGGTGCTGGCAGAAGTAGTACGGGTAGCCGCCGGTGCAGTAGTAGCACCGGCCGCACGGCACGTTGGCCCCGGGCACGACCCGGTCACCTGGGCGGAGTGGCTCGCCCGCCGAATCCCGTACCCCTTCTCCTACGGCCACGATCGTCCCGACGTTCTCATGCCCGCAGATCAGCGGGTAGGCGATCTCCCGTTCGTGCGGGGTGCCGACGTACTGCCGGGACTCGCCGCGGTAGGTGTGCTTGTCGGTGCCGCAGATGCCGGACAGCGACATCTTCAGGAGCACCGCGCCCGGGCCGGGGTCGCTGACCGGGAACTCCCGGACGCCAATGCGGCCCGGCGCCTCCATCACCGCGGCGCGGCTGGTCACCATCGGCGTCAGGCCCCCGGCGCGGGCGCCGCGGCCAGTGCCTGGCGCAGTCCCTCCAGGGAGGCCAGCACGCCGTCTTCCGGGGTCAGGTTCGGGTCCTCGTGCTCGATCGAGATCGTGTCCGTCAGGCCGGCCTGCTGCAGGGCCTGGACCAGGGCCACCCAGTCGGGCGCCGGGTGGCCGGCGCCGACCGCGCAGAAGTGCCAGGCCATGTCGGCCGGCGCGGCGCGGGGCCAGCCGAAGTCCAGGCTTCCGGTCATGGCCAGCCGGGCCGGGTCGATGAGCGTGTCCTTGCCGTGCGACCAGCCGATGAAGCCGTCCAGCGCGCCGATGACCCTGACCGGGTCCATGCCCTGCCACCAGAAGTGGCTGGGGTCCAGGTTGACCAGCACGTTGTCCCCGGTTACCTCGCGCAGCAGCAGGAACGACTCGGCGTTGTAGATCGAGGTGCCCGGGTGCAGCTCCAGGCAGATCCGCACCCCGGGCGCGGCCGTGGCGGCCCAGCGGGACAGTTCCCGCCAGTACGGCTCGATCCGCTCGCGCCACTGCCAGTCCCACAGCCCTTCCATGTCGGGCAGCCAGGCGCCGCCGGCGAACACCGGCCAGCCACCGCCGCCCGGGCCGCCGGGGCAGCCGCTCATGGCCACTACCGTCGGGACCCCGAGGCTGTGCGCCAGCTGCACGGTGGCCCGCAGGTCGGCGTCGTGCCTGCGGCCCACCGCCGGGTCCGGGTGCAGCGGGTTCCCCGACACGTTGAGCGCGCCGAGGGTAACCCCGTGCCCGGCCAGCTCACCGGTCAGCGCGTCCCGGGCCGCGGCGCTGGCGGACAGCTCGGCGAGGCTGGCGTGCGGCGCCGGCGAGTAGCCGCCGGTGCCGAACTCGACGCGGCTGATCCCGTGCCCGGCGCACCAGGCCAGCGCCTGCGACCGGGTCAGATGCTCGAAGGCGTCCGTGAGGAGCCCGATCTGCATGGCGCTAACCCCTTCTCCTGGCCTGACGTCACTTCACCGCTCCGAGCGTCATGCCCCGGACGAAGTGCCGCTGCACGATGAACGCGAAGATCAGGATGGGCAGCGCGCCGATGATGCCGCCCGCCGCCATCGGCCCCCACTCGACCTGGATCTTCCCGATCAGCGTGGAGATGCCGACCGGCACGGTCTGCGCGGCGGGCGTGGAGGTCATGGTCAGCGCGATGAGGAAGTCGTTGTAGGTGGTGATCACCGCGAAGATGGCCGTGGCGGCCAGCCCCGAGCTGGCCAGCGGCAGGATGATCCGGCGCAGCGCGGACAGCCGGCTGTCGCCGTCCACCAGCGCCGCGTCCTCGATATCAGTCGGGATCTCGGCCAGGAAGCTCTGCATTATCCAGATGACGAAACTGGTGTTGATCCCGGTGTACAGCAGGATCAGGCCGAGCCTGGTGTTCAGCAGGCCGAACTTGGCCAGGATGATGTAGAAGGGCACCACCAGCAGGATCGGCGGCACCATCCGGACCAGCAGCGCGGCGAACAGGGCCTGGCCGTTCAGCCCGCCCGGCAGCTTGAAGCGGGCCAGCGCGTACGCCGCGGGCGTGCCGATCAGCAGGCTGGCCAGCACCGACGCGCCCACGATCAGGATGCTGTTCACCAGGTACGCGCCAAAGTGGTACTGGGTGAACAGCGCGGTGTAGTTGCTCAGCGTGGGCTGCTTGGGCAGGGACGGCCCGCCGAAGATGTCCACCTGCCGCTTCAGCGAGACCGACAGCATCCACAGGAACGGGAGCAGGGAGCCGAAGATCACCAGGGCGATCGCCGCCCACCGCGCGTACCGGCCCGCCCGCTTCACTGGGCCACCCTCTTGGCCGCCCGCCGCATCAGCGACAGCGCGACCAGCACCAGCAGGAGGGCGAACGCGAGCAGCGCGATCAGCATCGCGGCGCCGTGCCCGTAGTCGGTGAAGTTGAACGCCGTGTTGTACGCGTAGATGCTGATCAGCTGGGTGGCGGTGCCCGGCCCGCCGCGGGTGAGCACGAAGATCTGGTCGAACGTGCCGACCGCGTCGATCAGCCGGAGCACCACCCCGACGGCCAGAACCGGCAGCAGCAGCGGCAGCGTGTGGTTGAAGAACAGCCGGACCGGGCCGGCCCCGTCCACCGCCGCGGCCTCCAGCGGCTCCTGCGGGATCGACTGCAGCCCGGCCAGGCAGATCAGGAACAGCAGCGGCGTCCACTCCCATACATCGACCAGGACCAGCCCGAAGAACGCCGAGCCCTGATGCGAGAGCACGTTCGGCGCGCCCAGGCCCAGCGAGGTGAACAGCGGGTTCACGAACCCGGTCTCGGACTCGTAGATGAGCCGCCAGATCACCCCGACCACCACCGGGGCCACGGTCATCGGCGCGAGGATGGACATCCGGATCCACCGGGCGCCGCGCACGACGTTGGCCACCAGCAGCGCGAGGCCCAGCCCGAGCACGGTCTCCACGGTCACGGCGATCAGGACGAACTTGAGCGTCACCTCCATCGCCTGCCAGAACACCGGGTCGTGCCAGGTGTCGGTGTAGTTCTTCAGCCCGGCCCCGGCCACCGGCCGGCCGTACAGGTAGGTGGTCAGGCTCGCGTGCACGCCGGCGTAGATCGGGTAGATGGCGACCAGCCCGAGCGTGATCGCGGCCGGCAGCAGCAGCAGCCAGGGCAGGGCGCGGTCGAGCCCGGCCCGCCGCCCCGCGTCGGGACGGCGGCCGGGCTCGCTCGGGCGGACAGGCGCCGCAGTGACTGCCATCGATCAGAAGTAGATGTTCTTGTTCTGCTCCAGCACGGCCTGCATCTGGCCCTTGGCCACGTTCAGGTACTTCTGCGCGATCTGGTCGTAGCCGCCCTTCTGCTGCAGCGCCTGCACCAGGGCCAGGTTCAGCTGGGTGCCGAGGATGTCCTCGAACTTGGGCTCGTCCGGGGTGCGCGGCTTGGGCGTGGACAGCTGCACCGACTGCGCGATGGCCGGCAGCCAGCGGTACTTCTGCACCGCCTGCGGGTCGTTCAGCGCGGTCTTGGTGACCGCCGCGCTGCCGCCCTCGCGGGCGAACTGGGTCTGGATCCGGTCGCTGGTGAACCACTCGAGGAACTTCACGGCGCCGTCCGGGTTCGGCGAGCCCGAGGCGATGCCGCAGATGAAGGTGCCGATCGCCGGGCCGTTCTTGACCTGCTTCGGCGTGGTGGCCATGTCGATCTTCCCGACGACCTTGGAGTCCGACGGGTTGTCGATCTCGGTCACCGCGGTGCCGGTGTACTCGGTCAGGGCCATGCACTTGCCCTGCAGCATCAGCGAGGTTTCCTGGTCGGTGTCGAACTCGGGGGTGGACGCGGCCATGTACGGCAGGAAGGTCAGCAGCCGCTCGAGCGCGGCCACGCCCTCCGGTCCGGCGAAGCCCGGCGACCAGTCGTCGTTCACGAAGTTCCCGCCGTAGGAGTTGAGCAGCGGCAGGTAGGTCTGCACCACCGGGTTGCCCTTGACCCCGCGCGCCGACCAGCCGTACAGCTGCGGCGGGTGCGCCTTCTTCTTCATCGCCGTGTAGATGTCGTCCCAGGTCTCCGGGGGCGAGCTGAAGTGCCGCGTGTCGTAGTAGAGCAGGTTGACGTCGTCGATGATGACCAGCGAGTACAGCGCCGGGGTGTCGTTCTTGAAGGCCTTCAGCCGGGCCCCTTCCTTCGGCGGCCAGTAGCCCTGGTCCAGGCCCTTGGACAGGATGTCAGGGTTCACCTTGAGGCCCAGTTTGTCCAGGTTCTGCACGATGCCGCCGGCCGCGAACTCGGGCACCCAGTTGTCGTCCATCACGTAGATGTCGTAGGCGCCGGTCTTGTTCAGTCCGTCGCTCTTGCATGCCTGGTACCAGGCGTCGTAGCTGGTCTCCGAGTACTGGACCTGGACGCCCGTCTCCTGCTGGTACTGCTTGACGTACTTGTCGCGGAACGGGGCCATCGCCGGGTCCTGGAAGCTGCCGATGATGACCTTCTTGCTGCTGCCGCTGGCGCTGCCGCCGCCGCTGCCCCCGGACGAGCCGCAGGCGGCCAGCAGCGGGGCCGCCGCGGCGGCGGCCACGCCAAGACCAGCGCCCTTGAGCACCGAGCGGCGGGACCACTTCATTGAGGGACCGCTTCCTGAGGTCATAGCGTCTCCTTCAGAGGGCTGGCCGGGATCTCCGGCTCCGGCTCCGGGTCCGGTACGCCGGTCTCGCGCAGGCCCGATTGGCTGTTGAAGAAATGCAGGTGCCCGGGGGGCACCGAGATGCCGCAGTTCTGGCCGGCCGTGACCGGAGCGCCCGCGGGCACCCGGACGTTCAGGAACTCCTCGCCCACCTTGAAGGCGACGATCATCTCGTTGCCGAGCGGCTCGACCGCGAAGACCGGCAGCTGAAGCTGGCCGGGCCGGCCGTCCGGCTCGGTCAGCGTGGCCGCCTCGGGCCGGAAGCCGGCCGTCGTCGCACCGTCCGGGGTCCCGTGCGGGACCGCCAGCGTGCCCACCTCGCACCGGAAGATCCCGTCGCTGACCGTGCCGGCCAGGATGTTCATCGGCGGCGAGCCGACGAACCGGGCCACGAACGTGTTGGCCGGCCGGGAGTACAGCTCCAGCGGCGGGGCCAGCTGCTGGAGGAGCCCGTCCTTCAGCACCGCGATCCGGTCCGCCATCGTCATCGCCTCGACCTGGTCGTGCGTGACGTACAGGGTGGTGGTGCCGAGGTCCTGCTGCAGCCGCTTGATCTCCAGCCGCATCTGCACCCGCAGCTGCGCGTCCAGGTTGGACAGCGGCTCGTCCATCAGGAACGCGGCCGGGTTCCTGATGATGGCCCGGGCCAGCGCCACCCGCTGCCGCTGGCCGCCGGACAGGTGGCGGGGCTTGCGGTCCAGGTAGGTGTCAAGGCCGAGGGCCGCGGCGACCCGCTCCACCTCCCGGCTGATCTGGTCCTTGGGCTGCTTGCGGACCCGCAGCGGGTAGCCGATGTTGTCGCGCACCTTCAGGTGCGGGTACAGCGCGTAGCTCTGGAACACCATGGCGATGTCCCTGGCCCGCGGGGGCAGCGCGGTGACGTCGCGGTCACCGATGAAGAACCGGCCGCCGGTGGGTGTCTCCAGCCCGGCCGCGATCCGCAGCGCGGTCGTCTTGCCGCAGCCGGACGGGCCGAGCAGGACCAGGAAGTCGCCGGCCGGGATGGTCAGGTCAAGGTCGGCCAGCACGCGGTTCTGGTCGAAGACCTTGGAGACCTGCTCGAAGCGGACCTCCACCCTTAGGCCGCCCGCCTGGGGAGCCCGTGGCCGAGGCCGGCCTGGACGTCTGCTACGCGCTGGCTCACTGCGCCTCGCCGTCCTTCCCCAGGGCGGTTGCTGACCCGGTGGCTGATCATGCGCCAGCAGTATCCCGACCATAATGAAAAATTGTCAATACTTATTTACATTACATCCTGACCAGGTTAACCCTCCGCTGGCCAGATTGGCCACCGCCGCCGGACCGTCGTGACATCGCCGTGACGTCGTGACGCCGCCGGGCGTCAGTGCATCCGCAGGCTGGTGCGCAGCGAGTAGCGCGAGGCGCGGTAGACGTGCTGGCCGAACTCCACCGGCCGGTCCCGGTCGTCGAGGACGGTCCGCTCCATGGTCAGCAGCGCCGCGCCGCGCGGCTCGTCCAGCAGCCGCGCCTCGGCGGCCAGCGCGTTCTTGGCGCTCATCCGCTGGGTGGCCGAGGTCAGCGCGATGCCCGCGGCCCGCAGGATCTCGTACAGGCCGTGGGTTTCCAGCGCCTCGTCGTTGAGCCGCACCAGGGCCGCGGGCAGGAAGTTGTGCATCAGCGCGATCGGCTCGCCGTCCGCGAACCTGATCCGCTCCAGGCAGATGACCAGCGAGCCCTCCGGCAGCTCGAGCGCGGCCGCGACGCTCTCGCTGGCCACCGCCACCTCGTTGCGCAGCACCTTGGTGGCCGGCTGCTGCCCGGCCCGGATCAGGTCGTCGTGCAGGCTGGTCAGCTGGACGTCGCGGTTGAGCTTCTCCCTGGTGACCACGGTCCCGTAGCCGCGTTTGCGGGCCACCATGCCCCGCTCGGCCAGGTAGCCGAACGCGGCCCGCACCGTGGGCCGGGACAGCCCGAGCTCGCGGGCCAGCGCGACCTCGTTCTCCAGCCGGGTGCCGACCGGCAGGCTGCCCGACCGGATCTCCGCCTCCAGGTGCTGGGCCAGCTGGAAGTAGAGCGGGACCGGGCTGCTGCGGTCGATGCTGACACCCCGGAGCTCGCTGGTCACGTTCAGACGCGGCATCCCCGGCGGCCTCCGTAGCCCATGGGCGGACCTGCCCACCCTGGCCGGGCAGGTCCGTTTGTCAGTACAAAATCTTGACTAGCCTAGCTCACGAATGCGAGCATTCCTTGACCTCACCAGAGGATACTTTCCGCCGCGCGCCGTCGGCCCGACCGGAGGAGACGCCAGGTGCTCGAGGGCCAGCGGGAGATGATCCTCGAAACCCGGGCCCGTACTCCCTCCGCCGTGGCGCAGGCCGCCGCCCAGCGCAAGCGCCGGGCCTGGCTGGGCCCGTCCGGCCGGCTGATGATCATCGCGGCGGATCACCCGGCCCGCGGCTCTCTCGGGGCCGGCGGCCGTCCGCTGGCCATGGCCAACCGGATCGACCTGCTCGACCGGATCCTGGTCGCGCTCGGCCGGCCGGGCGTGGACGGCGTGCTGGCCACCGCGGACGTCATGGAGGACCTGCTCCTGCTCGGCGCGCTCGACGGCAAGCTGGCCATCGGGTCGATGAACCGCGGCGGGATCACCGGGGCGGCCTTCGAGTTCGACGACCGGTTCACCGGCTACCGCGCGGCGGCGATTGCGGCGGCCGGCCTGGACGGCGGGAAGATGCTGCTCCGCATGGACCTGGCCGACCCGGCCACCGCCGCCACGCTGGCGGCCTGCGCGGGCGCGGTCAGCGAGCTGGCCGCGCTCGGCGTGCCGGCCATCGTCGAGCCGTTCATCGTGCGCCGGGAGGCCGGCCGCTCCCGCAACGACCTGACCCCCGACGCGGTGATCAGGTCGATCGCGATCGCGTCCGGCCTCGGCGACACCTCGGCCTACACCTGGCTGAAGATCCCCGTGGTGGACGACATGGACCGGGTCGCCGAGGCCTCGACGCTGCCCACCGTGCTCCTCGGCGGGGACTCAGGCGAGGCGCCGGACGAGATGTTCGCCCGCTGGCAGCAGGCCCTGCAGCTGCCGAACGTCCGGGGCCTGGCGGTGGGCCGGAACATCCTCTACCCGCCGGGCGACGACGTGGCCGCCGCCGTGGACACCGCGGTCAGCCTGCTGTGACGCCGGGGCACAGGCGGCCAGCGCCCCGGCGCCCAGCCGTCACTAGTCCTCGTCGATCTTGCTGCCCTTGGCGTTGAGCACGTACCACTCCGCGCCGAACGCCGACATGCCCTGGCCCAGGGCCGTGCCGGGGCCCGCGTCGCCGGAGTAGTAGTACAGCGGGTGCCCGGCGTAGGTCACCTGCGTGCTTCCGTCCGCCCGCTTGACCGTGCCGAGCAGCGACTTGTCGAGCCCGCTGCCCGTGGACGGCATGCTACTGACCGTTACCGGGGGCCAGAACTTCGTGCACGCCCCCGCGCAGGTGGGCTTGCCGTTCTTATCTGCCTCGAACAGGTACACAGTCTTGCCGTCCGGGCCCACCAGGGTCGGGTCCTCGATGCCCTTGACCGGCTTCAGCGACACCGTCGCCGCACTGCCTTCCGGCGCGCTCGACGGGCTGCTCGCCGCCGGCGACGCCGTGGCCTCGGGCGGTGAGGTCTGCGGTGTCGAGCTCCCTGACCCGCTGGATCCGCAAGCTGCCAGCATCAACCCGGCCATCACCGCTCCTGCAGCGCTGGCCACGAGGGTCCGCACATCTCCTCCATAGATCGGGGCCCCAATCCCCGGACGCTCTGCTTCCAGAGCATCGGCCAGCCCGGGGGAACTAGTTCAACGGTTAAACGGCTCCCTGCTCAGGCGCAGTTCACCGGTTTCCGCGCGGACCGCGCGGAAACCGGTCTCAGTTGAGTCACGGGCCGGTGAAATCCGTCTACCGGAGGTCCGGCGGCGGGCCGAGGAACTGGGCCAGGGCCGCCCGGATCGCGGGACGGCCCTGGCCGGCCGCGAGTTCCAGCAGGGCGGCCTCCACCACGAGGCCGTTCCACAGCGCGGCCGACTCGGCCGGGTTCGGCCAGCCCAGCTCGGTGAAATCGGGCGTGATCAGCTCCACCACATGGCTGTTCCGCTCAGCGATGGCCGCGGCGATCTGCGGCTCGGCCCTGGCCTCGAGCAGCAGCGCGCGGGTCCCGCGGTGCCGCAGGCAGCCGTCCAGGTAGGCGCCGGCCGCGGCAGCCGGTCCCGCCCGGCAGGGATCTGCCGGGACGCTAAGCAGGTGGCCTGAAACGGCGCTGAAACTGAGCTCCCCCGGTCCTTGAGAAGCCAGCGGCGGGCCCGGCCTGAGCCGATCGCAACCGAACCCGGGCAACGCGTCCCGGGCGATACGGCAACGGCCGTGGGCGGCCGGCCAGCTGGCCGGCCGCCCACGGCGTGCCTGAATACCGGTGACCCGCAGACCCCTCGCGGGCCAGGCCGCCGCCCCGTCAGGGCCGGCCCGGCGCCGCCCGCCGGGCCGGCGGTTACGAGCAGGAGATCAGATCCGGGTGACGCCCGGCCGGGTGGCCGGCCAGGGACGGCGCGTGCACGGCGCAGCCGCCACCACCGCCGCCGCCACCACCGCCACCGCTACCGCTGCGGCAGCTGCTGGCGGCGACGAAGCGGGACACGGTCTGGTGGATCGGGTTCGATCCCCCCGTCAGGACGTAACCGGCGGGAAAGGTGATGAGCGCCTGCGCATCGTTGGTGTAGTAGCCCGACACGCAGGAAGTGGTGATCCCCGTCGTGGCCCGGGTGGTGTTAGGTGGGTTGTCCTCGTTCATGAGAACCTGTCCGCCAGGGACCGCCAGGTCCTGCGACATGGTGATCTCGTCCACGGGGGAGGTGCAGTCGGTTTCGGCGGTCGCAACGACCGCTTTGGAGGATCCGCGCACCCGCGCCCTCGCGCACAGTCCGTAACGCGCACAAGAAGATGCGGCGGAAGGCGCCGCTGCTAGCGTGCGGCCATGGGAATCGCCACTCAGCGAGGAAGCGCTCCGGCTGGTCGACGGGAGGAATTACGCGGTCCTCGCCACGGTGAACCCCGATGGCAGCCCGCAGACCTCCGTGGTCTGGATTGGCCGCGACGGCACCGACCTGCTGTTCTCGACAGTGGAGGGGCGCGTTAAGCACCGCAACATGCTGCGCGACCCGCGAGTTAGCGTCACCGTTATCGACTCCGCCGACCCGGAAAACTATGTCGAGCTGCGGGGCACGGTGTCGATGACGCCGGACGTGGGCCGGCGGGTCGATACGGAGCTGTCCTGGAAATACGACAGCCGGAACCCCGCTGCGGATCGGCCCGGCGCGGTCCGCGTGGTCATCCGGATGACGGTAGAGAAGGCCACCGGCTACGCAGCCTAGCTGCGGGCGCGGCTCTGCTGGCTGAGGGACTGGAGGTCGGGCGCGGGCAGCCAGTCCCTGGCCGGGTCGTGGTCCAGCCAGCGCCGCTGGCGGCCGAGCGCAACGGCCCGATCCAGCAGGGTGCGCAGCAGCGGGTGGTCGTCCTGGCCGCGCCAGATCAGCGACCAGGCGTACAACGGCACCGGCCCGGTCACCGGGACCTGGCGGACCCCGGTACCCGCGGGCACCGCGATCTCAGCCGGCAGCAGCGTGAACGTGCCCGGCTCGGCCCGGAGCCTGTCCAGCAGGTGGTCCAGGCCGAGGTTGGCCCCGCCGTCCCGGGCCGTGATGCCGAACGACTCGGCGAACCGGGCCAGGAAGTCCAGCCGGCCGACCGCCGCCGGGCAGTAGAGCACGCTCCCGCTGTCCCGCAGCAGATCCGGGGTCAGCTGCGGGCGCCCGGCCAGCGGGTGGCCGTCGGCCAGCAGTGCGTCGGCCGGCTCCAGCCGGACGATCCGCGAGCTCAGCTGGCCCGGGCCCAGCTCGCGGGCCGGGTGCACGCGGCCGAACGCGGCGTCGAGCTCGCCACGCAGCAGCGCGGTCACCGCGGCCTGCTGGTCCCGGCTCTGCCCCACCTCGGCGGGGAGCTCCGGGTCCGCCTCGACGATCAGCCCGAGCGTGCGCATCGGCTGGTACAGGTGCCCCCACACGTCGATGCGGACCGGCCGGCCCGGGTGGCGGGCCGCCTCGACGGCCTGGTCGCCGTCGGCCAGCGCCCGGCGGGCCGGGGCCAGGAACCGCTGCCCGGCCTCGGTGAGCCGCACCCCGTGCCGGTCCCTGGCCAGCAGCCGCACGCCAAGCCCGTCCTCGAGCCGGGCGATCCGCTTGGACAGTGCCTGCTGGGTCAGGAACAGCCGCGCGGCGGCCCGGCCGAAGTGCCGCTCCTCGGCCGCCGCGACAAAGGCCCGCACTTGTGCCAGGTCCAGATCCACGCCTCTCACCTTTGCTGACAACCGCTGGTTGTCAAGCGGGCCGGATCGTTGCTGGCCGCCGCGAGCGGGCCCGGGTTGGCTGGCAGCCACGGTGGCCCGCGGCCGTGCCGATCGCCGCGGGCCGCCGGACCACTACGGAAGAAGGAGAGCGTGATGCAGGCGCTGGTGCCCGCCGGCCGGGCGGCCGGGCTGGTGACCATGGCCGAGGTGCCCAGGCCGGAGCCGCGGCCGGACGAGGCTCTGGTGCGGGTGCAGGCGTTCTCGGTGAACCGGGGCGAGATCTTCCGGCTGGAGAACCCGGAGCCGGGCTCGCGGCCGGGCAAGGACGTGGCCGGCGTGGTCGTCCGGGCCGCCGCGGACGGAACCGGCCCGGCCGCGGGCCAGCGCGTCGTGGGCCACCCGGAGGCCGGCGGCTGGGCCGAGTACGCCGCGGTCCCGGCGGGGTCCCTCGCGGTGCTGCCGCCGGAGGTGACCATGGTCCAGGGCGCCGCGCTGCCGCTGGCCGGGCTGACCGCGCTGCGGCTGCTGCGGGCCGCGGGCAGCGTGGCCGGGCGGCGGATCCTGCTGACCGGCGCGTCCGGCGGGGTCGGCCACTACGTCACCGAGCTGGCCGCCGCGTCCGGCGCCGCGGTCACCGCGGTGACCGCGGCCGCGGAGCGCGGCCAGCGGCTGGCCGAGCTCGGCGCCGCCGCGGTCGTCAGGGACCTGGCCGGCGCCGGCGGCCCGTTCGACCTCGTGCTGGAGTCCACCGGGGGCGCCGCGCTGGCCGCCGCGGTGAACCGGCTCGTGCCCGGCGGCACGCTGATCTGGTTCGGCCAGGCCAGCCGCACCCCGGCCACGCTGGACTTCTTCACGATCCTCGGCGGGCCGCAGACGGTCACCATCCGCTCGTTCGCCTACTGGGACACGCCCGGCGGGTACGGCCCGGACCTGGCCACGCTCGTCCGGCTGGTGGCCGCCGGACGGCTGCACCCGGAGATCGGCCGGGTGGCCGGCTGGGCGGGCACCGCCGGCACCCTCACCGACCTGTACCAGCGCCGCATCCGCGGCAACGCCGTGCTCACCCTGGAAGAAGAGGAGAACCCGTCATGACCGCCACCGACCCGGCCGCGGTAGTCACCCGCTACATCGAGGCCGTCCGCGACGGCGACACCGAGGCGATCGCGGCCAGCTTCACCAGCGACGCGACCTGGGTGTACCCCGGGGACCTGCCGCTGTCCGGCACCTGGCGCGGCCGCGACGCGATCCTCGGCGACTTCCTCGGCCAGCTGGGCGGCCTGTTCGAGCCGGGCACGCCGCTGACCCTGGAGGTCACCAGCCTGCTCAGCGCGGGCGACCAGGTCGTCGCCGAGTGGACCTCGGGCGCGACCGCCCGCGGCGGCGGCGCCTACCTCAACCACAACATCGGCGTGTTCGCGGTCCGCGACGGGAAGATCGCCAGCGTCCGCGAGTACACCGACACCCAGCGCGCCGAGCGCATCCTGTTCGCGGCACGCTGAGCCGCCTGCCCGGCACGGTTCACTCAGCACGGTTCACTCAGCACGGTTCACTCAGCACGGTTCACTCAGCACGGAGGGCGGTGGCGGTGCGGGCGCGGGCCGCCCAGCCCGCCGGGCCGAGCGCGCCGGCCACCGCGATCGCCAGGCCGGCCAGGGCGAGCAGCACGGCCTCCGCCGGGGTGTAGACCGACAGCAGCGACGGCGGCAGCCCGGAGTTCGCCCCGTGCGCCATCACCGGCAGCACGCTGTGGTGCAGCAGTATCCCGGCGGGCACGGCCACGATCCCGGCGGCCAGCCCGGCCAGGGCGACCGAGCAGACGGTCATCGCCAGCGCCTGCCGCGGGGTCATGCCGACCGCCTTGAGCACCCCGATGCTGTGCGCCCGCTCCCTGACCTGCAGCGCGACCGTGTTCAGCACGCCCAGGCCGGCCACCGCGATGATCAGGGCGGTGAGCATGGCGACCAGCGTGAGCACGGCCTGCAGTTCCCGGCCGCCGCTGCTGATCGTGCTGGACTCGTAGCCGGCGCCGAGCGCGGCGGACACCGCGTTGGCGTAGGCCTGCGGCGCGGGTGCCCGGCCGCACCGCGGCCAGCACCGCCGGAGTGGTGTACAGCGCAATATCGCGACCGGGCCGGGATCGAGGTCGTGGCCGAGGCCGCCGACGGCGCGCAGGCGGTCGCGGCCGTGCGCCGGCACCGGCCGGACGTGGTGCTGATGGACATCCGGATGCCGGAGCTGGACGGGATCGAGGCCACGAGGCGCATCCTGGCCGCCGGCCCGGCCCTGACCGGGGTCCGGATCCTCATCCTGACCACGTTCGACCTGGATCAGTACGTGTACGCCGCGCTGGCCGCCGGGGCCAGCGGTTTCCTGCTCAAGGACGTGACCCCCGAGCACCTGGTCGCCGCGGTCCAGCTGGTGCAGACCGGCGACGCGCTGCTGGCGCCGTCCATCACCCGCCGCCTGGTCGAGCGCTTCGCCCCGGCGGGCCGCGCGGCCGCCGCCCCGCCCGGGCCCGCGGGCGCCGCCGGCCCCGGGCTGGCCGCCCTGACCCCGCGCGAACGCGAGGTGCTCGGCCTGATCGCCCGCGGCCTGAGCAACGCCGAGATCGCCGCCACCCTCACGCTCAGCGAGGCCACGGTCAAGACCCACGTGGCCCGCATCCTGACCAAGCTCGGCCTCCGCGACCGCGTCCAGGCCGTCGTCCTCGCCTACGAAACCGGCCTGGTGGCGCAGGGGCTCTAAGCCCGGCGCCGCAGCTGGCTCCCAAATCACGCCCCGCCGGGCCAATTACCTAGTTAATCGATCGAAATTATTGACTAGCTTCTCCTGGCGTGCCACGCTCGGCCCATGCCGAGCCTCCAGGAGAGCCAATGAGCACCTCAGCCGACATCAGGCGGCCGGGACGGAAGCCGATCCCGGTGTACAAGCGGAAGCGGCGGCTGATCTACGGCAGCGTCGCCGCAGCGGTGGCCGTCATCGTCGCCGTGGTCGTCGTCGTGGCCGTCACTCAGGGCGGAGGCTCCACGCCCGGGTTCACCATCGCCTACGGGCAGGGGAACGTCGTGAGCTCGGACGGCATCATCGCCAGTGAGCCGTCGCTGGCCACGACCATTCCCGCAACCCTGAAGTTCGTCCCCTTCGACGCCGGCGTCACCGCCATCGCCGAGATGCGCAGTGGCAGCCTGCAGGCCATCAGCGGAGTCGGCAACCCGCCGGTCGTCGGCGCCATCGGCACGAAGACCGGGGTCAGCGTCGTCATGGCGCAGAGCTTCGACGCGGACGCGCTGATCGTCCCGAAGTCGATCACCGCCGCGTCGCAGCTGGCCGGTAAGTCAATCGGCGTCCTGGTCGGATCGTCGGAGGACTACGAGGTGCGGGGCTGGCTGGCCAAGGAGAACCTCACCAGCTCGGTCAAGGTCGTCGGGTTCCCCAGCGAGCAGGCCGCCTCGGCCGCCTACCTGGGCGGCTCGGTGGACGCGGCCTATGTCCAGGCGGGCCCGGAGGCCCAGCTGATCGCCAAGGGCGGCCACCCGATCATCGACGCCGAGCAGATCGCCAACCTGGGCATCCCCGGCCTGAACGTGGTCGCGGTCTCGGACGACATGGTCAGGAACAACCCGGACCTGGTGCAGAAGTACGTGTGCGCCGAGGTCCAGGCCACCCGCCTGATGACCGGGCCGCAGTCGGCTAAGTACCTGACGCAGAGCGCGAAGGTCCAGGGCGTCCCCGGCAACCTGATCGTCCAGGCCACCAAGGCCTTCCCGTTCATCCCGCTGAACCAGCAGCTGCACTGGCTCGGGTCGGCCAAGGGCGACACCAGCAGCCCGATCGTTCAGGCCTACGTGCAGACCGGGCAGTTCCTGGTCGGCCAGGGCCGGCTGACCTCCGCGCCCACCGCGGCGCAGATCGCCGCCCACGTGGACCCGACCTTCATGAAGAAGGCCCTCGCCGGTGGCTGCTAACGCAGTCGCCCCGGGGACGGGCCCGTCAGCCACCCTCGCGGGGCGGGTGGCTGACGGGCCCCAGCCGGGGACATCAGAGCGGCGGTCCGCCGACGGCGCCCACGTGGTGCTGGACTCGGTCGGCAAGACCTTCCGCCGGGCGGGCCGCCGTACGGTGGCCGTGGCCGGGGCCAGCCTCCACGTCGCCGCGGGTGAGCTGGTCTGCCTGCTCGGGCCGTCCGGCTGCGGGAAGTCCACCTTGCTGCGCATCATCGCCGGGGCGCTGGACCCTGACGAGGGCTCGGTGACGGTCGGCGGGCAGCCGGTGGCCGGGCCCGGGCCCGACCGGGGCTTCCTCTTCCAGAGCCCGATGCTGTTCCCGTGGCTGACGACCAGGAAGAACGTCCTGTTCGGCCCGAAGGCCCAGCGGGCCGCCGGCACCGACGAACGGGACGACCCCGAACTGGACGCCGAGGCCGACGCGACCCTGGCCACGGTCGGCCTGTCCGGGTTCGGCGACGCGTTCCCGCACGAGCTGTCCGGCGGCATGCAGCACCGGGCGGCGTTCGCCCGCGCCATGGTCACCCGGCCCTCCGTGCTGCTGATGGACGAGCCGTTCGGCGCGCTCGACGCGATCACCCGCGTGCGCATGCACGAGTTCCTGCTCCGCATGTGGGAGCGCTACCGGATCACGATCCTCTTCGTGACGCACGACATCGAGGAGGCCGTCATGCTCGGCGACCGGGTCGCCGTCATGGGCGGCCGGCCGCCCGGCATCCGGGAGGTCATCGACGTGCCGCTGCGGCGGCCCCGGCAGGTGGCCGACGCCGATACCGAGGAATTCCTGGCGGTAAAGCGCCGCGTCCGCGCGGCCCTGGCTGCCTGAGCTACCCGAAGGGAAATGCGTAATGTCTGGCTGGGATTACGGTTCGCTCAGCGCAACCGGCGTGCTCGACGCCCAGGCACCGTCCGGCCAGGAACCCGGCCGTGGCGACGATCTGGCCGAGCGTGCTGAGCTCCTGGCCCACCGGCAAGCCACCCGGCGGGCCAGGCTCCGGCGGCTGGCCACCGGGGCGGCGGGCCTGGCCGGCCTGCTGGCCGTGTGGCAGGTCGCCGCGGTCATCCTCGGCGACCAGGTCGCGCTGCCGTCGGTCAGCCAGACCGTGGCACAGTTCGTGCACTACCTGGGCCGGCCGTACCCGGCCCAGGGCAAGCCGCTCTGGTTCGACCTGTACATCAGCCTGCGCCGGATCCTCATCGGCTTCGTGGCGGGCGTGACGATCGGCGTCGCGGCCGGCGCGGCGATGTCCGCCTCCCGGGTGGTACGCCACCTCGTTGATCCGGTCATCGAGGTCATCCGGCCGCTGCCGCCGCTGGCCTTCATCCCGCTGTTCATCGTCTGGCTGGGCATCGGCGAACTGCCCAAGGAAGTCCTGATCATCGTGGGCGTGATCCCGGTCATGGCGGTCACCACGGTGGCCGCGCTGGACGAGGTCCCCGAGGACCTGCGGCTCTGTGCCCGCACCCTCGGCGCGACGAGCCGGTACGCGCTGCTGCACGTCCAGATCCGCTCGGCGCTGCCGGGGATCCTGACCGGCATGCGGATCTGCATGGCGGGCGCCTGGAGCAGCATCGTCGCGGTCGAGCTGCTCGCCGCCACCAGCGGCCTCGGGTTCCTGATCATGCAGGCCGGGGACTACCTCAACACGGCGCTGGTGTTCGCGGGCATCATCACGATCGCGATAGCCGGCCTCGTCCTCGACACCGGCCTGCGCGGCCTGCTCATGCTGGCCGACCCCAGCCGGCGAAGGTAGCGATGTTACATCGATCGCATCGGGACGGGCGATGACTGAGCGGGCCGTGACGGTGACGTTTGCCGGGTCCGGCGATGCGTTCGGCAGCGGCGGCCGCTACCAGGCCTGCATCCACGTCCGCCGGCCGGGCCAGGAGGCGTTCCTGGTGGACTGCGGGAGCACCTCGCTGACCGCGCTGAAGGCGGCCGGCCTGGACCCGGGCGAGATCGGCACGGTGTTCGTCTCGCACCTGCACGGCGACCACTTCGGCGGGCTGCCGTACCTCGTGCTCGACGGCCAGTTCCGCGGCCGGACCCGCCCGCTGAACGTGGCCGGGCCGCCGGGCACCGCGGCCCGGCTCCGGCAGGCGATGGAAGTGCTGTTCCCCGGGTCCGCGGACGTGGCCCGGCGGTTCCGGGTCGGGGTGACCGAGCTTGTCCCCGGCGGCCGCACGACCGTCGGCGGCGTCGATGTGGCCAGCTTCGAGGTCAGCCACCCCAGCGGGGCCCCGCCGCTAGCGCTGCGGCTCACCGTGGACGGGCAGGTCATCGCCTACACCGGGGACACCGCCTGGACCGATGTGCTGCCGGCCGTCGCGGACGGGGCCGGCCTGCTCATCGCCGAGGCGTACTACTTCAGCAAGGCGATCCCGTACCACCTGAGCTTCGCCGACCTGGCTGCGCACCGCAGTGAGCTGGCCTGCCGCCGGGTGGTGCTGACGCACATGTCCGCCGACATGCTCGCGCGGGGCGATCAGCCCGGGTTCGAGACCGCGCGGGACGGATGCGTAATCCATCTTCCTGATTAACCGGGCGGCGAGGCCGCCTCAGAGGGTGACGACGACCTTGCCGGGGATGCGGCCGCTCTCCTGGTCCGCGATCGCCTGCGGGAGCTCGGCGAACGGGTAGCGGGCGCCGATGACCGGGGAGAGGCGGCCGTCCTCGATGAGCTTGGCCAGCGTGCGCAGGTCCTCCTGGCGGTCCGGGCCGATCACGGTCTCGGTCAGCGCGATCCGCTGCCGCACCAGCCGCCCCATCGCCATCGCGGCGAACACGTGCCCGGCGGGCTGCAGCCAGCGCCCGGCCGGGCCGCCGATGAGCACCATCGTGCCCGTGGGGGTGAGCACGCGGCGGCAGGCCGGCACCTGGCGGGTGCCCGCGATGTCCAGCAGCAGGTCATAGCGCTTCCCGCAGCGGGTGAAGTCCGCGGTGCCGCGGTCGATGACCGTGTCCGCGCCGAGCGACCGGACCAGTTCCGCGTTCGCCGCGCGGCACACCCCGTCGGCGCGGGCGCCGAACGCCCCGGCGAGCTGCACGGCGAACGTGCCGACGCCCCCGGAGGCGCCGTTGACCAGGACCTGCTGACCGGATTCGACCCGGCCGGTGTCGCGCAGGCCGATCAGCGCGGTCAGGCCCGCCATCGGCACCGCGGCCGCCAGCTCGTAGCTGACCTTGTGGGGCATGCGGGCCAGCAGGGTCTCGGGGACGGTCATGTACTCGGCGTAGCAGCCGTGGCTGACCAGCGCGAGCACGTCGTCGCCGGGGCCGAACTGGGTGACGCCGGGGCCGGTGGCCTCGACCTGGCCGGCCAGGTCGCAGCCGGGGATCTCGAACTTCGGGCCGCGGAGGCCGACCAGGCCGGGCATGAGCCGGGCGACGCGCGGCTCGCCGCGCAGCAGGTGCCAGTCATAGGGGTTGACCGAGGTGGCGCGCACCCGGACCAGGACCTCGCCGGCCGCGGGCACGGGCGTCGGGACGTCGGTGAGCTCGAGGCAGCCGGGGGCGCCGAACCTGTGCTGGACGTAGGCCTTCATGACGCAGTCCTTTCTTACGCTGTAAGACTTACAACGTAAGATAGTTCTTACACTGTAAGTCAGTCAAGTAGCCGGGACACGCTTACCTTGTACGATCGGGGCGCAAGGAAGGGTTGATGCTGGTGGCCACCCGAGCTGAGCCGGGATCGGTGCCGCGGACTCCGCTGAGCAGGGAGCGCGTGCTGCGGGCCGCGATCAGGATCGCCGACGAGAACGGCATCGAGTCCCTCACCATGCGCCGCGTCGCGGAGGACCTCGGCGCCGAGGCGATGTCGCTCTACTACCACGTGGCCAGCAAGGAAGACCTGCTCGACGGCATCGCGGACGCGGTCGTCGCCGAGATCAACGACGCGGTGGGCGGGCTCGGCGTGCCGTCAGCGGGCGCACAGTGGAAGGCGGCCGCCCGGCAGCGGATCCTGGCCGCCCGGCAGGTCCTGCTCCGGCACCCCTGGGCCCCGCGCGTGTTCGAGACGAGGACCAGCACCAGCCTGGCCGTCCTGCACTACTACGACGGGCTGGTCCGGCTCATGCGCGACGGCGGCTTCTCGTGGGACCTGATCCACCACGCGACGCACGCGCTCGGCAGCCGGGCGCTGGGGTTCAGCCAGGAGCTGTTCGACCCGGGCAGCGGGAACGTGAGTGCTGAGGACCAGGCCGCCGCGCTGGCGGGCCTGGCCAGCCAGATCCCGCATCTGGTGGGCATGCTGGCCGAGGTGGCCCACGACGACCCGGATTCCACGCTGGGCTGGTGCGACGACCAGACGGAGTTCGAGTTCGGCCTCGACGTGATTCTCGACGGGCTGGACCGCAAGCGGCAGGAGGCCTGAGTCCGGCCCGGCGGCGTATAACGGCGGTATGGGCAACGAGGCGTTGCGCGCAGCCGGGCTGACCAAGCGGTACGGCCGCGTGGTCGCGCTCGACGGGCTCGACCTCGAGGTGGGCACCGGCGAGGTGCATGCCTTCCTCGGGCCGAACGGCGCGGGCAAGACCACGACCATCCGCATCCTGCTCGGCCTGCTGCGCAAGGACGGCGGCGAGGTCAGCCTGCTCGGCCGGGACCCGTGGCGGGACGCGGTCGGGCTGCACCGGCGGCTGGCCTACGTGCCGGGCGACGTCACGCTCTGGCCGGCCCTGACCGGCGGGGAGATCATCGACCTGCTGGGCGACCTTCGCGGCGGCCTGGACCAGGCGCGGCGCCGCGAGCTGACCGAGCGGTTCAGCCTGGACCCCACCAGGAAGGCCCGCGCCTACTCCCGCGGCAACCGGCAGAAGGTCGCGCTGATCGCGGCCCTGGCCAGCCGGGCCGAGCTGCTGCTGCTCGACGAGCCGACCGCGGGCCTCGACCCGCTGATGGAGGCCATCTTCCGGGACTGCGTCGCGGCGCAGCGGCGCGAGGGCCGCACGGTCCTGCTGTCCAGCCACCTGCTGGCCGAGGCCGAGGCGCTGGCCGACCGGGTGACGATCATCCGCGCGGGCCAGACGGTGGAGACCGGCACGCTCGCCGCGCTGCGGCACCTGACCAGGATCTCGGTCGAGGCCGAGCTCGCCCGGCCGGCCGCGCTCGACGGCCTGCCGGGCGTGCACGAGCTGAGCGTCACCGGGACCACCGTGCGCTGCCAGGTGGACCGGGCCGCGCTGGACGAGGTGACCGGCCGGCTTCACCAGGCCGGGATCCGCGCGCTGACCTGCCGGCCGCCGGCCCTCGAGGAGCTCTTCCTCCGCTACTACACGCCGGAGCGTTCCGCCCCCGGAGGCGGCTGATGGCCGGCCGCACCGGCCCGGCCAGCCCGCCCAGCCCGGCCAGCCCCCGGTTCGCCGGGACCGGCCGGCTCACCCGCCTGATCCTCCGCCGGGACGGCCTCCTGCTGCCCGTGTGCGTATCCGGGATCGCGGCCCTGCTCGCCATCACCGCCCGGGACCTCAAGGTTCTCTACCCCACCGCCGCGAGCAGGCAGTCGGTGGCCGCCCGGGCGGGCGGCAACCCGGCGCTCCGGTTCCTGCTCGGCCGGCTGAACGGCACCACGGTCGGCGCCTTCCTGGCCGCGCGGTGGGCCGTCTGGGGATCGGCGTTCGCGGTCCTGCTGACCGTGTTCATCGTGATCCGGCACACCCGGGGCGACGAGGAAGCCGGCCGGCTCGAGCTGGTCGGCTCGGCCGCGGTCGGGCGGCAGGCCCCGCTCACCGCCGCGCTGCTCACCGCCGGGCCGGTCAACCTGGCGCTGGCCCTGCTGACCTTCGGCTGGCTGGCGGTGCTGCGGCTGCCGGCGGCGGGGTCGGCCGCGCTGGCGCTGTCCATCGCCGGGTGCGGTCTGGTGTTCGCCGGGGTGGCGGCGGTCACGGCCCAGCTTGCGACCACCGCACGGGGCGCCCGGGGGCTCGCCCTCGGGGCGCTCGGCGTGGCCTTCGTCCTGCGCGCGGTGGGCGACGCGGGCAGCACGGCCGGCCTGTCCTGGCTGACCTGGGTGTCGCCGCTGGGCTGGGTCGAGTCCGCGCGGGCGTTCGGCGCGGCCGGCGAACGCTGGTGGGTGCTGCTCCTCCCCCTGGCCGCGTCGGCCGCCCTGGTCGCCGCCGCGTTCGCGCTGGCCGCCCGGCGGGACCTGGGCGCCGGGCTGCTGGCTGACCGGCCGGGCCGGCCGGCCGCCTCCGGCCTGCTGCGCGGCCCGTTCAGCCTGGCCTGGCGGGTGCAGCGGCTGATGCTCGCGGCCTGGCTGGCCGCGTTCGCGTTCGGCTTCGCGGCCTGCGGCGCGGGCGCCCGCGGGGCTGGCTCGATCCTCGGCGGCAACGCCGTGCTGCGCCGCTACCTCCTGCGGGTCGGCTACCAGGCCACGGTCATCAACGCGTACCTGTCGGCGCTGATGCTGCTGGCGGGCCTGGCCGCGGCCGTGTTCGCGACCGCCGCCGTGCTCCGGCTCCGCGCCGAGGAGACCGGCGGCCTGGCCGAGCCCGTGCTGGCCGCGGCGACCGGGCGGATCCGGTGGGCGCTGAGCCACATCTCGGTCGCGGTGGGCGGGGCGGCTCTGCTGCTCGCCGGCGCGGGCCTGGCGGCCGGCCTCGGCTACGGCCTGCTCACCGGGCAGGTGGGCACGCAGGTCCCGGACCTGATCGGCGCGGCGCTGGCCCGGCTGCCCGCGGCGGCGGTCCTGGCGGCGGTGGCGGTCCTGCTCTTCGGCCTGCTGCCGTGGGCGTCGGCCGCCCTGGCCTGGACGGCGGTCGCGCTGGTGGGGGTGATCGCGGTGTTCGGCCCGCCGCTGCAGTGGCCGGGCTGGCTGATGGACATCTCGCCGTTCACCCACGTGCCCCGGCTGCCGGGCGCGGCCGTCACCGCCGGGCCGCTGCTGTGGCTGGGCGGGATCGCGCTCGCGGCGGGCGCGGCCGGCCTGATCGGCCTGCGCCGGCGCGACCTCGGCGACCTGGGCCCGGCGGGCCTGGGCGGCCTGGGCGGCCCGGTCCGCGACCGGCTGGCGGACCATTTCTTCCCGCCGGCCGAGACCCTGTAGCTACCCGCCGCTGTCGCTGGCGTCCTGCGGGCTGAAGCCGACCGCCGCGGGGAACTTCGACACGCAGATCTGCAGCTGGGCCACGTTGGCGTCGCTCGCGTTGGTGGTGTTGAACCGCAGGCCCGCAGTGATGTCGATGGTTGGCTGATTGCGGTGGATCGGCTGGACCGTCACGTTCGGCACGTGCGAGCACGCCGCCCGGATCTGCTTGACCTCCGAGACCGTCGTGCCGGCCCGGAAGCTGACGTCGACCCACCGCTGGGACAGCGCCTGGTTGAACTTGGCGCAGCCGGCCAGCGTCAGCGCCGCCAGGCCCACCGCGGCCAGGCCGGCCCCGGCGCGCGCCCGCCGGGCCGGGCGGCACGGTCGCCGGCGCGGCGAGGAAGGCAGGGGCGGCAGCACGGCTTGAGCCTACGGCACCCCCGCTTGCTGGCTGTCCGGGTGGTGGCCCGCGCCCCCGGAACCGTAATCCGTAAAAAATAGCCAGCTACCGGAGTGACTGATGATTATGGATTACGGAATTAGCGGTGCGGGCCGTGCCGTGTATCGTTGGCCGCGTGACCGGTCGTCGTCTGACGCTGTGGTGGGCCGCCTGACCAGGCGGCTCTGTTAGGTCACGTTCTTCTGCTGGCCGCCTCGGGTGAGGCGGCCTTGCTGTGCCGCCCACGGCCGGGGCACGACACGTGCTGGAGGGCTTCGATGGCACGGACCCTGTCGCTGACCGTACCGAGCGGGCACCTGACCCTGGGAAATCTGCTGGGCGCGATCCGCCAGTGGGCGGGCGACCAGCGCGGCGCCGATTCCCTGTACGGCGTCGCGGACCTGCACGCCCTGACCACCGAGCACGATCCGGCGGCGGTGCGGGCGCTCACGCTGGAGCAGCTGGGTTTGCTGCTGGCCGCGGGCCTGGACCCCGGCCGGTGCACGATCTTCGTGCAGAGCCAGGTCCCGGCGCACACCGAGCTGCACTGGCTGCTGGAGGCGACGGCGTACGACGGCGAGCTGCGGCGGATGGTGCAGTACAAGGAGAAGGCGGCGAAGCAGGCGTCGGTGCGCGCGGCGCTGCTGACCTATCCGTGCCTGATGGCCGCCGACATCCTGCTCTACGACGTGGCGACCGTGCCGGTGGGCGACGATCAGCGGCAGCACCTGGAGCTGGCCCGTGACCTGGCCATCCGGTTCAACAAGGCCTACGGGGAGACCTTCGTGGTGCCGCGGGCGGTGACCCCGCCGGTCGCCGCGCGGGTCATGGACCTGCAGGAAACCGCGACGAAGATGAGCAAGTCGGCGCCCGGCGCGGCATCCCGGCGTGCTGCGGCTTCTCGACCCGCCGGACGTGATCCGGCGCAAGGTGGCGCGGGCGGTGACCGACAGCGGACGCGACGTCGTCTACGACCCGGCGGGCCGGCCCGGGGTGGCGAACCTGCTGACGATCCTGGCCGCGTGCACCGGCAGCACGCCGGCCGCCGCGGCGGGGCCGCTGGCTACCTACCGTGAGCTCAAGGAGGCGGTCGCCGAGGCGGTCATCGCGGTGCTGGGCCCGCTGCAGGAGCGGTATTCCGGTATCAGCGCCGACCCTGGTCAGCTCTGCGCCATAGCACGGGATGGTGCCGCCAGGGCGCAGGACCTGGCGGCGCCCACGCTGGCCCGGGCCAGGAACGCGATCGGGCTGCTGTCCGCGTGAACCGGGCGGCTGGCCCGTCCGTGCATGGATCGGCAGTCAACGTGCGAAAGATAGGACGGAGAACATGCGAATTGCCATCCCGGTTGCCCTGGCCTGTGGGGCGGTGCTGATTGCGGGTTGCAGCTTCAGCACCGGCAGTGCGGCCGTTTCCCGGCACAAGGTCGAGAAGGAGGTCTCCGACGAGCTGACCAAGACGGTCGGCCAGCGGCCTAAATCAATCACCTGCCCAGGTGACCTGAAGGCGGTCGAGGGCACCAAGATGCGGTGCCAGCTCGAGGCCAGCGACGGGTCGAAGATCGGCCTCACGCTGACCGTCACGTCGGTGAAGGACAACAACGTCAAGTTCCACATTAGCGTCGACCAGAAGAAGTAGCCCTCCGGGCGACGGCCACGGCTGGGCCGTCATGCCGGCGGCGGTCAGCCCGGCCCGGCCGTCGCGTCAGCACGGTTTGAAAGCCGCGCGGCTGCTTATGCAGGTGACCGCGTCCAGCCCACGATGTCGCCTGCCGGGTGCCGGGTGAAGCCCGGCTGCACGGTCAGCGCCTGCTCCTCACCGCCGGGCGTGTAGGTCACGATCAGGCGCAGCGCCCGCCAGGTGGTGTTCATCGTGGAGTGCGGCGTGCCCATCGGGATGTAGACCACGTCGCCCTCGGTGATGGTGAACTCCTCGTCCCCGACCGTCTGCACGCCCGTGCCGGAGATCACGTAGATCAGCTCGTCGGCCTGGTCGTGCTGGTGCCTGGCGTGGCCCTGGCCCGGGTTGACGATGACCTCGCCCTGTGAGTTCGCCGCCCCGGGGATCGTCACCGGGGACACGAACCACTTCATCGTGCCCCACTCGAAGCTGAAGGTCTCCACGTCGCCGGGCCGGACGTGCGCGATGGTCATGGCTGGTCTTTTTCCTCTCGCCGGGTGGGCAGTTGGGTGAACGCGCGGACCTGGGCGGTGAGGGCGCGCTCGGTGGGCAGCCGCTCCATCGACGAGGCCCCGAAGAAGCCGCAGACGCCGGTGGTGCGCTCCAGAACGTACGCGGCGTCCTGCGGTTCGGCGATCGGGCCGCCGTGGCACAGCACCAGGATGCCCGGGCGGACAGCCTCCGCCGCGTCGCGCATCGCCTGCACCCGCCCGACGCACTCGTCGAGCGTCAGCGCTGTCCGGGCGCCGATCGTCCCCGACGTGGTCAGCCCCATGTGGGGCACCAGGATGTCGGCCCCGGCCCGCGCCATCGCGGCGGCCTGCCCGGGGTCGAAGACATACGGGCACGTCACCATGCCCCGCTCCGCGGCCTGCCGGATCATCTCGGTTTCCAGGCCGAACCCCATGCCCGTTTCCTCGAGGTTCTGCCGGAACACCCCGTCGATCAGCCCGACCGTCGGGAAATTCTGCACGCCGGCGAATCCCAGGGCGGAAAGCTCCGCCAGGAACCGCGGCATGATCCGGAAGGGATCGGTCCCGCAGACGCCCGCCAGCACGGGGGTCTGCCGCACGACGGGCAGCACCTCGGCGGCCATCTCGGTCACGATCGCGTTCGCGTCGCCGTAGGGCATCAGCCCGGCCAGCGAGCCGCGCCCGGCCATCCGGTACCGGCCCGAGTTGTAGATGATGATCAGGTCGGCCCCGCCCGCCTCGGCGCACTTGGCCGACAAACCGGTCCCCGCGCCCGCGCCGATGATGGCCTGGCCGCGATCCGCTTTGGCCCGCAGCCGGGCAAGAAGCTCGTCTCGCCGCACGTCAGCTCCTGCCCTGGATCATCTGGTGCAGCCGGTCGGCCATCGCCGTTGCGAATGCGGGGTCGTTGATGTGCGCGTCGATCCTCTGCATGGCCTGGCTGGCCGCGCGGAGCTCACCGTCGAGCGCGTCGCGGCAGGCGGCGTCGGCCGCCGCGTCGAAGAACGCCTGCCCGTCGGCGTCCAGCGCGCTGACCCCGCGGTCCGGCCAGAACACCGCCGTCGGCCCGGTGGCCGCTGCTGCCTTCCGGCCGACTCGGGCGCCAAGTTCGGCCATCTCTTCAACCGTTGTACGCATCAGCGTCACCGTCGGGTTGTGCACGTAGAGCAGGCGGTCAGCGAACCTCTCCGGCACCGTTTCGCGCGGGCCGAAGTTCACCATGTCCAGCGCGCCGGGCGCGATGACCTGCGGCAGCCCGGCGGCGCCCGCCGCGGTGAGCCGGTCAGGCCCGGCCGAGAGCACGCCGCCCACCAGGTCGTCGGCCAGCTCGGTGGTGGTCACGTCGAGCACCCCGGCCAGCAGCCGTGCCTCGGCCAGCGCCTCGAGCGCGCGGCCGCCCGCGCCGGTGGCGTGGAAAACCAGTACTTCGTAGCCGAGGCCGGTCAGCCGCGACCGGGCCGTCTCGACCGCCGGGGTGGTCACGCCGAACATGCTCGCCGCCACCAGCGGCCGCTCATCGTCCCCGCTGGCCTGCTCGCCAGCCTGCTCCCCAGCCCGCGCCAGCGCCATGCCGGCCATCGCCGCCGCGGCGTTGCCGAGTACCAGGCGCGAGATCCGGTTCACGCCCGCCACGTCGACGACCGAGTACATGACGCAGACGTCCTTCACGCCCACGTAGGGCGACACGTCGCCCGAGGCCATCGTGGAGACCAGCAGCTTCGGCAGCCCGACCGGCAGCGCGGCCATGACCTGCGCAGCGATCGACGAGCCGCCAGACCCGCCCGCGGCCAGCACGCCATCTACCCGTCCGGCTGCGGCCAGCTCGCTGACCAGGGCGGCTGCGCCGCGGCCCAGCGCTGTTACGGCTGCGCCCCGGTCCCCGGCCGAGCGCAGTGCCTCGATGGTCGTCCCGGCCGCGGCGGCCACCTGCTCAGCGGGGATGTCCGGCGTGATCCCGGCCGGGGTCCCGGTGCCCGCGTCAACCACGATGACACCGGCGCCGCTGGCCCGCAGCCGCCCGGCGAGGAACGCGTAGTCCGGGCCCTTGGTGTCCAGCGTGCCGACGAGCGCGACCGTGGCCATCGTCAGCCCGCGCGCTCGACCGCGGCGGGCTCCGTCACGGAAGGGAAGGCGATCCTGCGGAGCGCCTCCCTGACCTCGGCGGCCTGGTCGCCGGTCAGGGGGGCGAGGAAACGCCGTTCCGCCTCGTCGCTGGCTTTGCCTGCCTTCCTGAGGGTGCCGCGGCCGGCCGGGGTCAGGGCGACGACGTTCTTCCGCCGGTCGGCGGGGTCCTGACGGCGCTGCACGAGCTGCTTGCCCTCCAGTTCGTCGATCAGGGCGACCATCGTGGTCCGGTCCACCCCGAGCCGGCGGGCGGCTTCCTGCTGGGAGAGCGGGGCCTGGCTGTCGATCGCGAGCAGCACGGCGAGTTCCCGGCCGGTGATCCCGAACGGCGCCAGGGCGGCCGCGTTGAGCTCGGCCATCCGCAGCTGGGCGTGCTTGAGCAGGTAGCCCATGCGGCCGGCCAGGGCCGGAACCGGCGGCTGCGCCAGCTCGCCCGCGGAGGGCCCGCCGGCCGGGCCGTGAGTTGACACGGCAGCACTCTACCGTTTGACTGATCGTCAGTTAGTCTGATGATCAGTGATCATGACGAATTACCTGCCGTGGAGAGGGCGTGAGATGAGGGCTGTGAGATGACAGCACAGGGCCGGGAACTCAGCTTCGGCATCAAGACCAGCCAGATGGGCCTCACCTACCAGGAGATCCTCAGCACCTGGCGCCAGGCCGACCAGATCCCCGCGATCAGCCACGCGTGGCTGTGGGATCACATGGTGCCGCTGCGCGGTGACATCACCGGGGCCGCCCTGGAAGCCTGGACTCTTCTGGCCGCGCTGGCCGCCCAGACCTCCCGGCTGCGGCTCGGGGTGATCGTGACCAGCAACCGGCTGCGCAACCCGGCGCTGCTGGCCAAGATGGCTGCGACGACGGACATCATCGCGGGCGGCCGGCTCGATTTCGGCATCGGCGCCGGGGGCAGCAGGATCGCCGGCCCGAACCCCGCCGTGCGGGAGTTCGGGGCCTACGGGGTGCCGCTCGTCTCCCCCGGCGAGGCGGTCCGCGATCTTGCCCAGACCTGCACCCTGATCCGGCGCCTGTGGACCGAGGACCAGCCGTTCGGCTTCCGCGGGCCGTCCATCGAGCTCACCGGCGCGGTGTGCGAGCCCAAGCCGCTCCAGAAGCCGCACCCGCCGATCATGATCGGCGGCGCCGGCGACCAGGTTCTGCGCATCGTCGCCGAGCACGCTGACATCTGGAACTACCCGGGGCCGCCCTCGGATGACTTCCGGCGCCGGAACCAGGTGCTCAGCGAGCACTGCGCCGCGATCGGCCGCGACCCCGCCGGGATCACCCGCTCGATGCAGACCATCGTCCGCTGCGGTGAACCCGGCGAACCGGCCGCCACCCGGGCCCTCCTCCGGGAGATGATCGACGCCGGCGTGACCCACATCGTGCTGGCCGCCGTCCTCGCCGGCCGCCCCGTCCAGTGGCTCGCCGACGAGATCATCGAGCCGGTCAGAGCCGAAGCCAGCACGTCTGACGGCGAGCCATTGCCCGGCAGCCCGTACCGATGTTAGGTATCTGGTCGTGGGAATTCACCGGTCCGATGCCTTGTGTTCACCCGATCGGCCAGCACGCCGGCCATTGTCTCCGGGGGCATGGCCAACACTGTGGAGGTTTCCCCATGCGACCATCCATCCGCGGCACGCTTGCGCTGGCGGCGTCAGGAGCGCTCGCTCTGGCCGGCACGGCAACCGCAGTCGCATCATCAGCGGGCCCGCACCCGGCGGGCCGGGCGACCGCGACGCCCATCAAGCACCTGGTAGTGATCTTCCAGGAGAACATCAGCTTCGACCATTACTTCGGCACGTACCCTCAGGCGGCCAATACCGATGGCCAGCCGTTCCACGCAAAGCCCGGCACGCCCTCGGTCAATGGCCTGTCCGGCACGCTGCTGACCGCGAACCCCAACGGCGTCAACCCCCGCCGCTACAGCCCCGCCAACGTCAACGACGTGCTCACCTGCGACCAGGACCACAACTACAACGATGAGCAGCGGGCGTTCGACGGCGGCAAGATGGACCGCTTCCCGCAGACCGTCGGCAACGGCACCAGCAAGTCGCCGGAAGGCGCCACCTGCGTGGCCGGCGACGTCATGAACTACTACGACGGCAACACGGTCACGGCGCTGTGGAACTACGCCCAGCGCTTCGCGATGAGCGACAACTCCTTCAGCACCACGTTCGGCCCGTCCAGTCCTGGCGCGATCAACCTCGCCGCCGGCGACACCGGCGGGGTGGACATGACCCACACGGTGAACAACCCGTCGGTCGCTACCGCCGCCTCGCCCAACGCCGACCTCACCCCGGACGGGACCGGCGGCTTCTCGCTGACCAGTGACGCACAGCCGTACTGGGATGACTGCTCCACCCGTGACGCGGTCGCGATGAGCGGCAAGAACATCGGCGACGAGCTCAACGCCGCCCATGTGTCCTGGGGCTGGTTCCAGGGCGGCTTCCGGCCCACGACGTCCTTCGCCGACGCCGCGTCCGCGACCGGGCATAACGGGCAGCCCACCTCAACCTTTATCCCCGACGAGTTCAAGGGCAAGTTCTTCCAGAACGTCCCGCACGCCTCCGACCAGGGGATCTGCAACGCCAATACGGCAGTGGGGGCCGGGCTGACCAGCCCGCTGCCCACCGGCACCGGCCAGTTCGGATTCAAGGATGACTACATCCCGCACCACGAGCCGTTCGAGTACTACGCCTCGACCGCCAACCCGCACCACCTCACGGTCCCGGCTAACTCCAGCGGCCAGGACACGCTGCGCGGGCTGCGCAGCATCGGCACCGACACCCAGCACTTCGTCAAGGGGCAGCCGCAGTTCGACACCCCGAACCACCAGTACGACATGAGCGACTTCGACCAGCTCGTGTCGGCCATCCACCTCCACCTCCTGCCGGCGTCGGCGCTCCCGGGGGTCAGCTTCCTGAAGGCGCCCGGCTTCCAGGACGGCCACGCGGCCTACTCCGACCCCCTCGACGAGCAGAAGTTCCTCGTCAGGGAGATCAACGCCCTGGAGCAGACGGATGACTGGCCCAGCACCGCGGTTATCGTCGCCTACGACGACTCCGACGGCTGGTACGACCATGCGTTCTCCGGGGTGACCAACCCGTCCACGTCGGTCGCCGACGCGCTCACTGGCACCGGCATGTGCGGCTCAGGAACGCCGCTGGCGGGCCAGCAGGGCCGCTGCGGCTACGGCCCGCGGCAGCCGCTCCTGCTGCTCTCCCCGTGGTCCAAGCGCAACGCGGTGGACAGCACGCTGACCGACCAGTCGTCGATCACCCGGTTCATCGAGGACAACTGGCTGCACGGGCGGCGGATCAGCGGTTCGGCCGATGCCCTGGCCGGCTCACTGCGCGGCCTCTTCGAGTTTCGGCCGGCCGGACTTCCGGCCGCTGATCCTCGATCCCGTCACCGGCCAGCCGGGGCACTAGCGGTTCCCGGGGCCCCGCCCCGGAGAGCCAGCACGCGGGTGCCCGCCCGGCGGATCCAGACCGCCGGGCGGGCGCCTTCTGGTCCGGCGGCGCTGCCCGTCACCCGCCGCGCGCGATCCACGCATCGAGGTGCGGGCGCTCTGCTTCGACTGTCGTGCTGCGGCCGTGGCCCGGGTGGATGCGCGTCGGGCCGGGGAAGCGCAGCAGCCCGCGCACCGATTCGATGATGGCCGGGAAGTCCGACAGCGGCGGGCCGGTGAGCCCCGGCCCGCCGGGGAACAGGGTGTCCCCGGTGAGCAGATGCCCGTCCACGGACAGGGTCAGCCCGCCCGGGGTGTGCCCAGGGGTGTGCAGCATCCGCGCGGCCAGCGGGCCGATCCGGAGCACCTGGCCGCCGGCGGCCGGGTCGGTCACCCCGTCCCACAGCGGACCGCCAGGCGGGAAGGCCAGCGCCCCCGGTTCGCGCGCCAGCAGGTCGTCCGTGGCGGTTCCCGCGTTCCAGTGGCCGGCCTGGCGGGCCGCCGCAAGCTCGTGCGGCCATACCGGCGCGTCCGCCGGATGGGCGAGAACGGGGACGTCCAGCGTGCGGGCCACCTGGGGAACCGCGAGCACATGGTCGAAATGCGCATGGGTGAGCAGCACCGCGAGCACGTCCAGATCCGCGACCGCGGCCAGGATGCGCTCCGGCTCGTCGCCGGGATCCACGATCAGCGCGCGGCGGTCGCCGGCCGCGTGCAGCACCCAGCAGTTGGTCTCGAGCACGCCGACGACGACACGCCGCAGTACGGCCCGGGTGCTCACGCCGCGGCAGCGCGCTTGAGCAGGCCGTCGTAAACAGCCGGGTCGTGGGACTCCACCACGGGGAAACCGGACGCCCACGGGCCGTCCCAGTGGACGGCGATCCCCGGGTTGGTGAGGGCGCCGCCGTCCGGCAGCCGGAAGGTCGGGCTGCCCGCGACCGCGCTCGGTCTGCGACACCGCGAAGTCGGCCATGACGCTGGCGCGGCGCCGTCCGCTGTCCAGCTCGGCGGCCAGCGCGGCCACGTCGATGACCCCCTCCGGCAGCTCACCTGCGACCTCCAGGATGACCTGCCGATGGCTGATCGAGCGGGACTGGGTCCAGAACGCCCGGCGCAGCGCCAGGTCGAGCGTTTCGCCGGCCTCCAGGCTCTGCGCGCTCGCGGCGTGAACAGCTTCCGCGGCCAGCAGGACCGTGTGCGGGTAAAGGTCGTCGGCAGCGGACCAGACCCGGAACTGCGCGTCCGGCTCGATCTGCCCGAGCCCGACGGCTTCGGTGTCGGTGCCCCGGCGGGGGTGCGGGCCGTTGAACAGCTCCAGCGGGAAGGTCCGGTGCTCGAGCCGCACGATCCCGTGCAGGCCGAGCCGCTCCCGCGCCCGGCGCAGCCGCAGCAGCGCGACGTAGGCGAACGGGCACAGCAGGTCGGACCAGACCTGGATAGCGCCGGGCGGCACCGCCGGCGCAGCCGGCGCGTTGTCCGCAGCAGTGGTCATCCGTGCTCCTGATGTTCGGTTCCGGGGGGATTGGTGGTGAACCGGTCCGGGCGCAGCAGCACGGCCGTGCGCCGCTCCGCCGCCATTACCCGGTCGTACTCGGCCAGGTCGGGGTGGCTGCCCCCGGCCGCGCGGTAGATGTCGCGCAGCAGGCCGGGCAGCCGGCCCGCGCCGAGCCCGGGCAGCGGATCGCCAGGGCCGGCCAGCTCAGCGGTCCCGTGCACGGCGACCCACTCCCAGCCGGCCCGGAACACCAGGGTGGCGCGCGGATCGCGGCGCAGGTTCGCGAGCTTGGCTGTGTTGCCCCGGGCCACGAACGCAACGCCCGGGCGCCCGTCCACCGGATGGGGCAGCACCCCGGCGTTGACGACGCTGACCGACGGCTGCCCGTCCGGGCGCAGGGTCACCAGCACAGCCAGCCAGCGGTCCGCACTGCCGTACTCGCGGACCAGCCGCAGGCCCTCCTCGGGGAGCATGAACCCTCCTCCAGCACGACCGGACCGCAGTCCGCTTAGTTGAGGAAAAGATACGGACTCAAGTCCGTTTATGTCAAACGTGGCCGCCGGGCTGGGCTACATTCCTGCTCATGGACGAAGCCAGCGCGGCCCAGCGGGAGGAACTGCCGCTGCTGCCCGCCGGGCCGGTTCAGGAGCGGGCGGACGCGGCGCGCAACCGGGCCAAGGCGCTGGCCGCCGCGGAGCGGCTGTTCGCCGCCCGTGGGGTCGCCGCGGTGAGCATGGACGACATCGCCGCGTCCGCTGGCGTCGGCAAGGGGACGCTCTACCGGCGGTTCGGCGACAAGTCAGGGCTCGCGGCGGCGCTGCTCGACGAGCGCGAGTCAGGGTTGCAGGCGGCCATGCTGAGCGGGCCGCCCCCGCTCGGCCCCGGGGCGCCGCCCGCTGACCGGCTCGCCGCGTTCGCCGCCGCCTACCTGGAGTTCGTCGACGCCCACCTGGACCTGGTCGCGATGTCGCAGACCGCCAGCCCGGGCGCGCGGCTGCGCACCGGCTCCCACCAGTTCTGGTGCCAGCACTGCCGGATCCTGCTCTCCGCGGCCGGGGCGGCCGATCCCGGCCTGCGCGCCGACGCAATCCTCGCCGCGCTCACCGCCGAGCAGGTCCGGCACTGGCGGCACACCGAAGGCCGCTCACTGCCGGAGCTGGCCAGCGCGATCACAGAGATCACCCGCCGGCTCGCGGTGCCGTGATGAGGACCGGACCGTCACCTGTCCCGGCTGCTGTCACGCATCGCGCCGGGCCACGAGAACGAATGCAGCCGCGAGGACCACGGCGACGTAGCAGCAGAACACCCCGATTCCGGCCCAGGGGGCGAGCGCGTCATGACCACGGACGGTGGTGAAGATCTGGCTTCCTGAATTCGCCGGCATGTAGCGGATGAGGTCGTTGCGCCAGCGGGTCGGGAGCAGGTCGAGGACTGCCGTGGCGGCGAACAGCAGGCCGTAGAAGGCCGACAGGGCGCCGGCGCTGGACCGGACCAGCGCCCCGAAGCCGAAACCGAGCAGCCCGACGGCGGTGAGGTAGAGGCCGCCGCCGAAGGCTGCGCGCAGGGCCGGGCCAGAGCCGAGGGACAGCCCGGCCTGTGCGCCGTGCAGGATCGCCTGGCCGATGCCGAACGTGATGAAGCTGAGCAGTTCACCGCCTGCGAAGGCGGCCAGCGCGAAGACACTGGCCTTCACCGCGAGCAAGGCGCGCCGCTGCGGGACAGCCGACAGCGAGGCACGGATCATCCCGGTGGAGTACTCCGAGCTGATCACCAGGACGCCGAGCGCGCCGACGGCGATCTGGGCCAGGTAGATGCCGGTGAGGCTGGTGAGGGCGGCATCGAAGCCGAGCCTGCTCTGGTGCCCGGTATGGAAGCCAGCGACCCAGCGCGCGCAGATAACGGCACCGGGGACGAGGGCGGCCAGCACCGTGAGAACGCTGATCCACCGGGTTGAACGCACCGACCGGAGCTTCGTCCATTCCGACCGGACGACGTTGGCCAGGCCGATCGTGGTCGCGGCTCCGGGGGCGGCAGTGGTTGCCGCGGGTGTGGTCATTGCCCGCTCCCGCCGCTGGCGGAGAACTGAACGGAACCACTGGTGAGCTCCATGAAGGCTTCCTCCAGTGACGGTCCGGCCTCGTCCAGCCGGTGGATGGGAATCGACGCGGACGCGGCCAGGTCGCCCACTCGCGCACCGGAGATCCCGGTTATCTGGGCGCCCTGGGGGCCGCTGGAACGAACCGTCGCCCCCGCGCCGCGAAGCAGCGGGAGGAGGTCGTCCATCCGGGGCGAGGCGATGGTCACGGTGGTGCTGGCCACCCGGGAGACGACCGCGTCCATGCTGCCGTCAGCGAGGATCCGGCCCTTGCCGATGACCAGCAAGTGGTCGGCGGTCAGTGCCATCTCGCTCATCAGGTGGCTGGACACCAGGACCGTGCGCCCCTCCGCGGCAAGGCGGCGCAGCAGCGTCCGGATCCACCGGATGCCCTCCGGGTCCAGGCCGTTGACGGGCTCGTCGCACACCAGCACTCCCGGGTCGCCCAGCAGCGCCGCGGCCACCCCCAGTCGCTGGCTCATGCCCAGTGAGAACGCCTTTGCCCGCTGCCCGGCCACGTCAGTGAGCCCCACCGTCCCCAGCACCTCGTGCACCCGCCGCTTGCCGATCCCGTTGCTCTGGGCCAGGCAGAGCAGGTGATGGTAGGCGCTGCGCCCGCCGTGCACGGCCCGCACCTCCAGCACCGCGCCAACCTGATGCAGCGGGCGCTTGAGCTGGCCGTACGGCTGGCCGTTGACCCTGACCGTGCCGGCGGTCGGCCGGTCGAGCCCCATGATCATGCGCATGGTGGTGGACTTGCCTGCGCCGTTGGGGCCGAGGAACCCGGTCACCAGGCCCGGCCGGACGGTGAAGGAGATCCGGTCGACGGCAGCGGTGCGGCCGTATCTCTTGGTCAGGTTCTGCGCCTCGATCATCAGCGTCCCCTCGGCTCGCGATTGCCAGCCACGACCGTACGGACGGCCACCGGTGATGTGATCCCGCTGCGGAGCCGGTTTCCGGCGCCCGCCCCGGTACCGGAGAGGGAGACACCACCCACGGCGGACCGGGTCAGGCGAACGGGGCGTCCCCGGGCACGACGAGCCCGGACTCGTAGGCGAGCACAACGGCCTGCACCCGGTCACGTAGCCCGAGCTTCATCAGGATGGCGCTCACGTGGCTCTTCACCGTCTGCTCGGCCAGGTGCAGCCGGGCGGCGATCTCGGTGTTGGTCAGGCCACGGGCCAGCAGGCGGAAGACCTCGCCCTCGCGTGGGGTCAGCGCCGACAGTCCCGGCGGCGGAGAGAGTCTCGCGCGGGTGGCGAACTCGGCGATCAGCCGGCGTGTCACCTGGGGAGCGAGCAGGGCGTCCCCGGCCGCGACCACCCGGATCGCTTCCAGGATCTGCGCGGGCACCGCGTCCTTGAGCAGGAAACCGCTGGCGCCCGCCCGCAGCGCCTCGTACACGTACTCGTCCAGGTCAAAGGTGGTCAGCACCAGCACATACGGCGCCGTCGGCAGGGACTTCAGCTGACGCGTCGCGTCAATGCCGTTCAGCACCGGCATGCGGATATCCATGAGCGCCACGTCGACGGGCTGGCTCGCGGCGAGCCGGACGGCCTCGCGCCCGTCACCGGCGGCCCCAACGACCTCCATGTCCGGCTGCGCGGCGCACATCGCGGAGAACCCCAGCCGCACCACGGGCTGATCGTCCGCGATGAGGATCCGGATCACGCTCATGTGGCGTGCTCCGGCAGCGGGATGACAGCGGCGACCTCGAACCCGCCGCCGGGAAGTGCGCCCGCCTGCGCCCTGCCGCCGAGCGCGGCCACCCGCTCGGCGATGCCGCGCAGCCCGAACCCGCCCCCCGGCGGTTCTGCCAGCGCGCCGCCGTCCCGTTCCTGGGCCGCGCGCCCGTGTTCTTCCGGCCGTGCGGGCCCGGGCCCTGGCCCGGCCCCGGGCCCGCCGCCGTCGTCGCGCACGGTTACCCGCAGATCCCCGTCAGCCACGCGGACGCCGACCCGAACCCGGCTGCCGGGGGCGTGCCGGCGCGCGTTGGTCAGGGCCTCCTGCACGATCCGGTACACGCAGACCTGCACGAACCCGGGCGGTGCCGGCCCGCGCACCGCAAGTTCCAGGGTGACGTCCGTGCCGTGGCCCTGCTGGCTTTCCACCAGCTCGGCCAGGCCGTCAAGACCGGGCAGCGGTGTTCCCGCGGCCGGCGCCCCCGGCTCCCGGAGCGCCCCGAGCACCGTCCGCAGCTCCGTCAGAGCGGTCCTTGCCTGGTCCGCGATCTCGTCGAACGCGGTGACCGCAGCGGGCGGCAGCGAGCCGGTCACGTAGGAGGCGGTCGCCGCCTTGACCGCGATCAGTGACACGTGATGCGCCACCACGTCATGCAGTTCGCGGGCCAGTTCCACGCGCTCCCGGCTGGCCGCATCCCGGTCGCGCAGCGCGCGCAGCCGGGAAGCCGCGGCCTGCTGCTCGGCACGGGCCCGCCGGCGGGCACGGACGTTCTCCCCCACCCCCCAGGCCACGATCGCGATCGCTGCCTCGGCGGCTGTCGCGTCCCAGGGCACCGGGTTGCGCGTGGCCGGCAGGAACACCGACACCACGATCACCAGTTCCATCGCGGCCAGAGCTCCGACCGCGGCGGCCCGCGGCAGCAGCAGCGGGCAGAGCGCGAGGGTGAGCAGCCAGACCAGCACCAGCACAGGGGTCCACGACAGGCGGCCGGACAGCAGTATGCCCGCCTGCGCCGTGAGCATGATCGCCAGCGCTGCAGCCGGGCTGCGGCGCAGCGCAGCCAGTGGCGCGGTGGCGGCCACCGCCGCCACGACGGCGACACGGGCGCTGATGGTGGGATGGTGCTGCAGGCCGGAGAGCACTGCAGCCGCAGTGACGGCAGCGGCGGCGGTGAGCCGGGCGACCCGCCGGTGCCACCACTGCTGCCCAGTTGCGAGCGCACGGGCCACCAGCGTGCCTGGCCAGGCCATGCCGGGTGCCGCTGTGGGCGTACCCGGGCGCTGGCCGGGCGAGGCCGCTGCCAGGGGCCAGCGGGCGGTCAGCCGCATAGCCCCAGCATGCCTGACCCGCGGCCGCGCCTCATCCCGCCCTTGCGGGTGGCCTCCCCCTACCCGCGTAGGGGACGACGGGGCCGGGCGCCACTGGCCTGGCCGGACAAGTCCCTCACCTGGCTTGGTGGCCCGGGGGTGTGGCGTCCTGGCCGAGCGCCACCGGCCTGGTCTCCAGATCGGGGTGGTGCAGGAAGCTGTCCACGAGCCCGGCTGGCCCGCCGATGCAGCTCCAGTCGTCATCCCAGAGCGTCGAGATCAGCCAGGAGCGGTCGGCGGGGAAGATCAGGTTGGGCAGGGCACCCTTCCAGAATGACCAGGGGCCGCTCCGGCGCCAGGTGGCGGCCTGCTCCGGGCCCGCCTCGACCAGCACGTAGTGCCACCCCGAATACAAGGTCACCTTCGGCGCGCCGGGAAAGACGATGTCATCGGCGCCGGTGTCGAGGTAGCCAAGCCACCAGGGCTGGCTTGCTGACTGCTCGCTCAGCAGCGTGAGCACGGCCCGGTCGTGTTCGTCCTGCCCTTCACCCCCGGGCGGCAGCACGACCGTGGCGTAGGCCCCGAAGACCGGCGGGATGGCCGAGGTGATGGTCAGGCCTGCCGAGGTTCCGCCGGTGATCCAGGCGACCTCGGCCTCTGTCCCGATGCGCCACATGCGGCTGTCCCTGGCCAGTCTGACCATGCCTGGCAGCCTAGACGGCGGTGTTTCCGCCGGGGCGAGCGAGCCTAGCCGACCGGCGTGACGATCATCTCCGGCAGGACGTAGCGGCCCGGCTGACGGTCGTGGGCCTGCAGTGTGCTCTGGAGCTGCTCGAGATGGCCCGTGGTGAGCTCGAGGGGCGGTTCGTCGGGCTGGTAGTTCCACCCGACCGGGTAGTCCACACCCGCTGTGGTGGTCATCTCGATGTGGCAGCCGAGAAGCCAGGTCACCGGCTTCTGCGCGCACCAGTCGGCCAGCCGGTCGATCGAGCGGACGAATGCCTCCCAGTCGAAGACGTACAGGCGGCCCGGGTAGATGGTGTCACCGGTGAAGAGGATCCTGCTGTACCGGTCGTAGTAGGTGACCGCCGCCTCGTGGTGCCCAGGCGTGGCCAGGCAGTCCAGGATGCGGCCGCCGAGATCGACCTGGACCACCGCTTCCGGGTCGTCGGCGAAGCCGAAATACGGCCACGCGGTATCGCGTTTCGCGCCGACGACGACGGTGTTGGGCCGGTCGGCAAACTGGCCGTCGGCCGCGGTGTGGTCACCGTGCGAGTGCGTGTGCAGAACGAGCAGCCCGTAGTCGTCCGGATGCGGGTGACCGGCCAGCCAGCCGTCGATGATCGAATCAACGGTGCGGCGCAGCGGGAAGAACTGCGGGTTCGCGGTAGCGCCGGTGTCGAGCAGGAGGGCCCGGGAGGCTCCGAAGAGCAGGAACATGAACGGCGCCTCGTAGTTCACGGCCTTGTTCTGGCGAAGGATGTAGGTGTGCTCGTCGCAGGCGTGAACCTGGATGTCGGGATCGGTGTTGTACTTGGCGGCTTCTGACCCGTGAATCCACGCGACGTCAAGGTCAGGAACGGCCCCACCAGCGGGGAAAGCCAGCTCATCCGGCAGCGTCACGTGGCCTCCAGGTGCGTCGTCTTAGCGGGCCAGGTACGGGACACATCTCGTCCGAGGCGACCAAGCGCTTACCTGCCGCCAGCGCGAAACTATCAGCTGCCGCGCCGACGCGGACCGGCTAGTACCGGACGATCGCGTCGTCTTAGCCTTGATCGCCTGGGCGAGAACTTACGGAGTTGATCGCTGGCCGGACGGCCGACGGGCAGATCTCACGGACCGGGATTTGACTATGCATGATCGACCAGCCGCGGGAGAGGTCGTCACCGAGGCGCTCGATTACGACGGCGGCCGGCCGGTCACGGTGTACGTCCCGGCAGAGCCGCCCGAGGCAGTCGTGTTCGCCAGTGACGGTCAGTTGATCCCGCAATGGGGAGGAGTCCTCGAGGCGGCCGGCGTACCGTCCACGATGATCGTCGGTGTTCACCGCCTGGCCGATGAGACGCTGCGGCTCCATGAGTACTCACCGGGCTTTGACCCGGAACGGTTCGCGGCGCACGAGGAGTTTTTCGTCGGGGACGTCCGCCGCTGGGCGCGGTCGCGATTCGGAGTCGCGCTGCCCGCCGAACGCACCGCGGTGTTCGGTGTCTCCGCGGGTGGAGAGCTGGCGCTCGCGCTGGGGCTTCGGCATCCGGACGTCTACGGTGCGGTCTTCTGCGCCTCGCCGGGCGCGGGTTACCGTCCGCCTGGGGTGATGCCACGTCCGGTTCCGCGCACGTACCTCGTTGCGGGCACGCTGGAGCCGTTCTTCCTCGAGAACGCGACCCGGTGGGCGGTCGCACTGCGCGATGCGGGTGCGGACGTTGTGATGGCGGAGCGGGCCGGGTCGCACGGCGGCGCGTTCTGGCGCGAAGAGTTCCCGCTGATGGTGGCGTGGGCGTTTGGACCGTGAAGCATTGGCTGCACCGGGACAGACTGACCGGTTGCGTCCCGCCGATGAGCTTAGTGAGCGCTGGCCAATCGTGCTGGCCCGGTCTGGGCTGGCAGCACCGCAGGCCATCTGGCGCCGCACAGGCCGCCGCCGTCCCGGCTGCCGCGGCGGCTGATTGCGGAAGGTTCCCTGCCTCCAGGGTTTGATGAAGAAGATTGTGCGGCTTAGCCTGCAGATTGCAGGAGTTGCTGCTGGTCTGCTGGGAGGGCTCATGGTGCACGACGATGTCCGGGGGCGCTTGGCGCGCCATGTGCTGACCGACGGGTTTCATCTCGTCCTGGACCTGCCGCGCAGCGGCGGTTCCTGGATCACTGATGCCCGCGACGGTGAGCGCTACCTTGACCTGTACTCGTTCTTCGCGTCTGCCCCGCTGGGCATCAACCCTCCCGATATCACTGGTGACCAGGCCTTCCTGGGCCTGCTCGCCCAGGCGGCCGCGAACAAGCCGACGAACCCGGACATCTATACGGAGGAGTACGCCGACTTCGCCGACGCCTTCGCCCGGGTGCTCGGTGATCCGGCGCTGCCGCACCTGTTCTTCATCGAGGGCGGCGCGCTCGCCGTGGAGAACGCGCTGAAGTGCGCGTTCGACTGGAAGAGCAGGCACAACGAGATGCGGGGCCGGTCACCGGAGCTGGGCACCCGGGTGCTCCACCTGACCCGCGCGTTCCACGGTCGCGGCGGGTACACCCTGTCCCTGACCAACACCGACCCGGTGAAGACCGAGCGCTTCCCCAAGTTCGACTGGCCCCGCATCGAGGTGCCGGCGATCACCTTCCCCCTCGATGAGCATCTTCCTGAGGTGGTGGCGGCCGAACAGCGCGCACTCGCCCAGGCGGAGGCGGCCTTCCGCGCGTACCCGCACGACATCGCCTGCTTCATTGCCGAGCCGATCCAGGGGGAGGGCGGGGACAACCACATGCGCCCGGAATTCCTCCAGGCGATGCAGCGGCTGTGCCAGGACAACGATGCGCTGTTCGTCCTGGACGAGGTGCAGACCGGGGTGGGGCTGACCGGCACGCCGTGGGCCTACCAGCAGCTGGGCCTGGCCCCTGACATCGTCGCGTTCGGCAAGAAGGTGCAGCTCGGCGGGATCATGGCCGGGCGCCGGGTGGCCGAGGTCCCCCAGAATGTGTTCGCCGTCAGCGGCCGGATCAACTCGACCTGGGGCGGCGGGCTGGCCGACATGGTCCGCAGCCGCCGGCTGCTGGAAGTCATCGAGCGTGACCAGCTGTTCGGCCGGGTGGCCTCGGTTGGGGCCTGGTTCCTCAGCGAACTGGAAGCGCTCGCCTCCCGTCATCCTGGCCGGGTGTCGAACGTCCGCGGCCGCGGCCTGATGTGCGCACTGGACCTCCCGGGCGCCACCGAGCGAGATGCACTGGTGACCGCCCTGCGGGAGGACGAGAAGGTTCTCCTGCTGCCGTGCGGCCCGCGGTCCATCCGCTTCCGCCCCGCGCTGACCATCGAGGAAGATGATCTGGCCCGAGGGCTCAAGGCACTGGACCGGTGCCTGGCCAGGATCCCCGTCCCCAGCTAGGGCGAGAGCCACCGTGACGATGAGCCACCGCCAAGGAGAGGCTGAGCATGGCTAGCATTCTTGAGTCGATCATCGGCGGCCGCCCGGCCGGGGGTTCGCCGGCCGGCACGGTCAGGTCTCCGAACCCGTCGCGCCTCACCGACCTGGTCGCCGAGGTCCAGCTGGCCGACGCCGCCACGTTCGCGGCGGCGTGCGCCACGGCGAAACGAGCCCAGGAGTCGTGGGCCGGTATCCCGGCGCCCGTCCGCGGCCGGGCCATTGCCGCCATCGGCCGCATCGTCGAGGCCAACAAGGAGCCGCTGGCCCGCCTGGTCACCCGTGAGCTGGGCAAGCCCTACGCCGAAGCGCTGGGCGAGGTCCAGGAGATCATCGATACCTGTGACTTCTTCCTCGGCGAAGGGCGGCGCCTGTACGGCCAGACCATCCCGAGCGAGATGCCCGACAAGCAGCTGTTCACCTTCCGGGTCCCGGTCGGCGCGGTGGCGGTTGTGACGGCGGGCAACTTCCCGGTCGCTGTGCCGTCCTGGTACCTGGTCCCGGCGCTGGTGGCTGGCAACACCGTGGTCTGGAAGCCAGCCGAATACGCGGCGGCCTCGGCGAAGGCGCTGTTCGACCTGATCCAGGCGGCCGGGCTGCCTGACGGCGTGCTGAACATCGTGTTTGCGGACGGCCCGGCGACCTTTGCCGGGCTGGAGCAGGCCCTGCGGGACGGCACGATCGACAAGATCGGGTTCACCGGCTCGACCGCGGTGGGCACCCGCATCGGCGAGCTCGCCGGGCGTCATCTGCAGGTGCCATGCCTGGAGCTCGGGGGCAAGAACCCCATGGTGATCACGCCGAGCACGGACATCGAGCTGGCCGTGGAAGGGGCGCTGTTCTCCGGTTTCGGCACTGCGGGGCAGCGGTGCACGTCGCTGGGCACGGTCATCGTGCACGATTCGGTCCACGACGAGTTCATCGCGGCGTTCGCCGCGGCAACCTCGGCCGCCCCCGTAGGTGACCCGGCCCAGGAGGTGCTCTACGGGCCGATGCTCGACCAGAGGTTCGCCACCCGGTTCGAGGAATACATCGGCTGGATCCAGCCGTACCACAAGGTGCTCGGCTCGAGCGGGGTAGGCCGGATCAGTGCCGCTAACCCGCGGGCCGGCTTCGTCGGGGACCCGGAGGCAGGGCTCTTCTACCACCCCACGATCGTGGATGGCGTGCAGCCCGGTGATGCCCTGTTCCGCCAGGAAACCTTCGGCCCGGTGGTGGGCGTCACCACCTACACCGACCTGGCGGACGCGATCGCCCTGGCCAACGCGCCCGGCTACGGCCTTTCGTCCGCCATCTACACCAGTGACCCGCGGGAGGCCTTTGAGTTCCGGCGGGGAATCAGCGCCGGCATGGTGAGTGTCAACAACTCCACCTCAGGAGCCGAGGCCCACCTGCCGTTCGGCGGGAACGGCCAGTCAGGTAACGGCAGCCGCCAGTCCGGCATCTGGGTGCTCGACCAGTTCACTCGCTGGCAGGCGATGAACTGGGATTACTCTGGCCGCCTGCAGAAGGCGCAGATGGACGTGGCCGACCTGGCTGCCGACCTCAGCTACCGGCTCGAGGCCTGACGATCCCTCATTCAGCGCAAGACCCGCCGGCCAGCCGGGTTCGGCCCAGCTGATACTGCGGCCTGGACCGCGTGCTCGTCGTCGCACGGCAGGTGCGGGTCGTCGGTGTCCACGATGACCAGGCGTCAGCCGCGGGCGACCGAAAATGCCTGCTCGATGGTGATCTCGTGGACCAGTGGGTCGGCGTGGCGATGTACCAGCTGCCAGTCCGTTCCCTCGCGGCGGAAGACCAGGGTCACTCGCAGCGACCAGTCCTGGTCGGGCAGCCCGCCGACCTCGCCGTGCTGGCGTTCGATGGCCACCAGAACGACCAGGTCGCCGGACCGGTAGGACTCGAAGACCTCCAGATCCGCCTCACCACCGCCGCGGAAATACTCGGCAAGCGCGTCAACAGCCTGGTCCGAGTCGTCAAACCCACGCCGGGGCTCCCCGCCCGACGGCGCCATCAGCGTGTAGTCATCAGCGTGCCGGATGAGCGTGAGATACCTGCGGATATCCCCGCGGATCAGCGCGGAGGCGGCTTCCGCCGTCCGCTCGACGAGGTCGGTGAGCTCCTGGTCGGTGACATTGCCTTCGCCCATCTCCTCATCCCTCCCGGTCCGCCGCAGCATGCCCGATGGTATCCGTCCGAATGCCCGGCCGGCCCGCCGCTCTTGAGGCATTGACCCAGACCCGCCCGGGCCTCGCCTGGCATACCGAGACGAACAGGCAGCGACGGCCCAGGGCAGACCTTGTTCTTGAACGATCGTTCTTGTATTGTCGTGGCTGTGCCGCTCCCACGGGAGTCCGAGCCTGGTTCGCGACCAGCCAGGGCCCTGATGGTCGCCGGCCAGGCCAACCCTGACGAGGAGGTGCGGCAGCCAATCGCCGATAGTGCCTTCACCGGCCTCGGCTAACTCGTCTCCGGCCGCCGCCTGGCGGCCTTCCTTACGAACTAATAAATGAACGACTACTCAAAAATCGGTCCTCAGCCATGGCCGCCATCGTGATCACCGCTTGGCCCCGCAGGCACGATGACCGTCGCCGTGAGCTGACGCTCCGCGAAGTTCCGCATCGCCGGTGAATCGAAAGGGATCTTGTGAAATGTCAGCGTCACGGACGGCCGCCCACCCCCCGGCCGACCACAGCTGCCCTCTTCTCCCCGTTCTCCCTCGGGCGGCTCGAGCTGCCCAACCGAATCGTGATGGCCCCGCTCACCCGTGCCAGGGCCGGCCAGCACGGAGTCCCATCCGCACTCGCGGCCCGGTACTACGCCCAGCGAGGTGGGGCGGGCCTGATCATCACCGAGGCCACGGCGGTGTCCCGGCAGGGGACCGGTTACGACAACTGGCCTGGCCTGTACACCGCAGATCAGGAAACCGGCTGGCGGAAGATCACCGAATCGGTGCATGCGGCCGGAGGACGCATCTTCATCCAGCTCTTCCACGCGGGCCGGATGTCCCACCCGGTGTTCCACCAGGGCGATCTGCCCGTTGGCCCGTCGCCGATCGCTGGCGGCCCGGCCACCGAGCGGTACGACGGCGTGCACCTCTTCACCCAGCCCCGGGCCCTGCGGGCCACCGAGCTCGCCGGCATTACCCGCCAGTTCCGTGCCGCGGCCGAGCGCGCGCTGGCAGCAGGCTTCGACGGCGTCGAGGTGCACGCGGGCAACGGTTACCTGCTCGACCAGTTCCTGCGCGACGGCGCCAACCATCGTGACGACGATTACGGCGGAACCGCCCGCAACCGTGCCAGGCTGCTGCGCGAGGTGACGGCAGCAGTGATCAGCATCTGGGGCAGCAAACGGGTTGGCGTGCGGATCTCACCGCTCAGCCCGACCAACGGCATGACCGACTCCGACCCGGTCGCCACCTTCACCCAGGCCGCCCGCGACCTTCAGACCCTCGGCGTTGGCTACCTGCACGTCATCGAGCCCGGCGTGAACGGCACCCTGTCAGCCCCGGCCAGCGCCCAGTCACCCCTGCTGGGCAGCGGGTTCTTCCGGCCAATATTCCCCGGGGCGATCATCGCCGCCGGAGGCCACACCGCTGAAACCGGAGCCGCACGCATCCAGCACGGCCAGGCCGACCTGATCGCCTACGGCCAGCTATTCATCGCCAATCCCGACCTGCCCACCCGGTTCCGCCTCAACGCACCGCTGGCCCAGCCACAACGGGCTACCTTCTACGGCGGCGGCGCCACCGGGTACACCGACTACCCAGTCCTGAATCGGCCTCACGGACAGTAAGCGTTCGCCGGGCCAAACGCAGATCATTGAACAGTCTGCGGAGCCGGCAACGGCCAGCGCAGCGAAGAGCGCAGCCGAAGTTACCCAGCATGGTGCTGGGGTCCGCTCGGGCACGTCGCTGCGGTTAGCATCGCGTGTGACAGATCTTCATGTCCTTCGCGTGTTTTGCGGTCCCGGCGGTCGGCACGGAAACCAGCTCGGCATTGTTCTTGACGGCCACGCTGTGGCCACTGGTCAGGACCGCCAGGCCGTGGCCGCGCGGCTAGGCTTCAGCGAAACCGTCTTCGTCGATGATGCCGGCGCAGGGGTCATCGACATCTACACGCCCAGCGTCCGGCTGCCGTTCGCCGGACATCCCCTGGTAGGCACGTCCTGGCTGCTGGGCCAGCTCAAAGCCCGGCCGGAAGTGCTGCGCCCGCCGGCAGGCTCGGTGCCAACCTGGGAGGACGGCGAGTTCACCTGGGTCAGGGGCCGCGCGCAGTGGGTACCCGGCAGGCTCATGCAGCAGTACCCCTCAGTCCACGAGGTCAACTCGCTGCCGTGCCCGCCGCCAGGTGAGGGGTGGCTGTACGCGTGGGCGTGGCAGGACCGGGCGGCCGGGCGGGTGCGGGCCAGGGGATTTCCCCGCCGGGGCGACGCCATCGTCGAGGACGAAGCCACCGGGGCATCCGCTATCGTGCTCACCGCCGAGCTGCGCCAGGCGCTGGACATCATGCAGGGCAAGGGATCGCAGATCCTGACTCGGCCGGGTCCGGACAACACGGTCGAGGTCGGCGGCCGGGTCATCCTGGACGAGACCCGCTCTCTTTAGGGGAAGCCGCCCACAGCGCTCAGCCCCGGCCTGGCCTCGCAGGCCTTGACACAGGCCGGCGTACAGACCAAGATAAATAGCTATATGGCTAAGTCGCTAACCGACCAGTGCAAGGCGGTGTCTCATCCAGGTCGCCTGGCCCTGTTGCGGTGGCTGAAGGATCCCGTCGCGCACTTCCCGCCGCAAACGGACGGGGACCTGGTCACCGACGGCGTGTGCGCGGTCTTCATCGCCGAGCGGTGGGGCGTGTCCCAGCCGACCGCGTCGCGGCACCTGAAGGTGCTGACCGATGCCGGGCTGATCGTGGCCACGCGCAAAAAGGGATGGGTTTTCTACCGGCGAGATGAGCAGGCCTGCGCCGCGCTCAGAACTGACTTGGAGCCCTACCTGTGAGCACGCCGTCCTTGGACGCCTTGGCAGCCGCCCATGCCGCGTCGGCGGAGTACCTGAGCACGATCACGGCGCGGCGCGTATCGCCTGAACCGGCCGCACTCGGGCTGATGGCCCGGTTGACGGGCCCGTTGGGCACGGACCCGGTGGATCCGGTACGCGTCATCCAGGAGCTGCATTCCTACGGATCGCCGGCGACGGTGGCCTCTACCGGCGGGCGTTTCTTCGGCCTGGTCGTGGGCGGCACGCTGCCCGCCGCTCTCGGCGCCCGGGTGCTGGCCAGTACGTGGGACCAGGTGGTCTTCAACGACGCGACATCGCCGATCGGTTGCGCGCTGGAGCGGTGCGCGGCCGAATGGGTCGTCGACCTGCTCGGCCTGCCTGCGCGATCCCACGTCAGCTTTACCACTGGCGCCACGATGGCGAATTTCACCTGCCTGGCTGCGGCACGTCACCATCTTCTCGCCCGTGCCGGCCACGACGCCGTCCGTGATGGGGCCTGGAGCGGACCCCGGCTGCGGGTTGTGGCCTCTGCGGAGACTCATGTCACCGTGATCAAGGCCCTGACCCTTCTGGGCTGGGGTACGGCCACAATCGAGCGTGTTCCGGCCGACGCACAGGGACGGCTCATCGCCGAGCGGCTGCCGGCCCTGGATGAGAACACGATCGTCTGCCTCCAGGCCGGTAACGTCAATTCCGGATCCTTTGACCCGTTCGACGCGGTCTGCCAGAAGGCCCGTGCGGCAGGTTCCTGGGTTCACGTCGACGGTGCTTTCGGGCTGTGGGCGGCTGCCTCCCCGGCACGCCGTGGCCTTACCGCGGGAGTTGACCACGCCGACTCATGGGTCGTGGACGGCCACAAATGGCTCAACACGCCGTACGACTGCGGGCTGGCTATTGTCCGCGACCCAGACAGCCTGCATGCCACGATGGCGACCCAGGCGCCCTACCTCAAGGAGGGCGCGCTCCTGGCGCCCAAGGACATGGGTCCGGAGTTCTCCCGGTCCGCGCGTGGCGTTGAGGTATGGGCCGCGCTGCGTTCCCTCGGCCGCCATGGCGTCGCGGAGCTCGTCGAGCGCTGCTGCGCTCATGCCGTGACCCTGGCCGGGGGATTGCGGGAACACGGCTACGAAATCCTCAACGACGTTGTCCTCAATCAGGTCGTCGCGCGTACCGAAACAGGGGGCGACCACGCCCGGATCGCGCAGGCCGCCCAGCAATCCGGCGAGTGCTGGTTCGGGCCGACGACCTGGCGAGGGCAGGACGCGATCAGGCTTTCCGTGTCCGGATGGATGACGGATGAGCGCGACATCCAGCGCACTCTCGTATCGATCAAGCAGGCCACCGGCCAGACCTCAACGGAGACGGCATGATTTTCCCCGATGTGACAGGCACGGTCGGGCGGACTCCGCTGGTCGAACTCGGCCGGCTTGCCGCGGGTATGCCCGGCCGGGTGGTCGCCAAGCTGGAGATGCGGAATCCCTGCGGCAGCGTCAAGGACCGGCTCGGTCTAGCGCTGGTCGAAGACGCCGAACGCCGTGGCCTCTTGAAGCCGGGGATGACACTGGTGGAGTCCACCGGCGGCAATACCGGTATCGGCCTGGCCCTCGCCGCTGCTGTCCGCGGCTACCGGCTGATTCTGACCATGCCGGAGTCGATGTCGACCGAGCGCGTGGCCCTGCTGCGTCACTTTGGCGCCGAGGTGGTGCTCACGCCGGGCATCTTGATGGGCGAGGCGGTCGCGGCGGCTCGCCGTATCTCGTCCGAGACCCCGGACGCTGTTCTGCTCGACCAGTTCGCCAATCCGGCCAACCCCGAGGTGCATCGGCGTACAACGGCACCTGAGATCTGGGACGGCACCGGCGGGGCGGTGGATGTGTTCGTCTCCGCAGTGGGCACCGGAGGCACCATCACCGGCGTCGGTGAAGTGCTCAAGGCACGCAAACCGGCCGTTCGGGTGGTGGCGGTCGAACCCGCCGGTGCCGCTGTGCTCTCCGGCCGCCCGGCCGGAAAGCATCAGATGCCAGGCATCGGCGTCGGGTTCGTCCCCGAAGTGCTCAACCAGGCAATACTGGATGAGGTCATAGCGGTCACCGACGAGGACGCGTTCCAGACGACCCGCCGGCTCGCGCGTGAGGAAGGGATCCTTGCGGGTATCTCTTCCGGCGCTGCCGCATACGCCGCACTCCTTCTCGCCGCCCGCCCCGAAGCGGAGGGCAAGACCATCGTCGTGCTGCTTGCCGACACCGGCGAGCGGTACGTGACCACTGCGCTGATGACCGAGCCGCTCAGGTAACGCCGGGCGGATGCCGCCGTCATGGCCAGCGCTATCACCAGTTCTGGAGAATGATCAGTTGGCAACTTCTTCCCCGCGGGTATCGCGCGAATCAGCACTGGTTCACGCCGGCACCGAACGAGTAGCCGGTTCCCCCCTCAGCCCGCCGCTGGTGCCCGCCAGCGTGTACGTGTCAGAGGGCGAGCCGTGGGGATACGGGCGCAACGGGAACCCTGGCTGGGAAGCGCTTGAGCAGGCGCTCGGCGCGATCGAGGGGGCTGAGGCGGTCGCGTTCGCCTCTGGGCAGGCGGCGACGATGGCTCTGATGCTCTGCCTTGCGCCGGGCCGGCGGCGGATCGTGCTGCCCGAAGAACGGCTACTACAACACGCGGGCGCTGGCGGCGCGGCTGCGTCCGCACGGAGCCGAGCCCGTTCCGGTTGACCTGCTCGACCCCGGGGCCGTGGACCGGGAGTTGCGCGCCGGGCCCGCGGTGCTGTGGGCCGAGACGCCGACGAACCCGCTGCTACGGGTCGCCGACCTGGCCCGCCTCGGCGAGTTGGCGTCGGGCGCCGGGGCACCGATGGTCGTGGACAACACGGTCGCCACCGCGCTGCTGCAACGGCCGCTGGAGCTGGGCGCGATCGCGTCGCTGTACTCGCTGACCAAGGCGCTCTCCGGGCACTCTGACGTGCTGCTGGGCGCGGTGGTCACCCGCGACCGCGATCTGCTGTGCGAACTGCGGGAGTGGCGGACCACTGGCGGTGGGATCCCCGGGTCGCTCGAGAGCTGGCTGGCGCTCCGCGGCATGAGGACGCTGCACCTGCGGATCATGCGGCAGTCGGAGAACGCGCTGGCGATTGCGCGGTATCTGGCCGGTCACCCCCGGGTGAGCGCGGTGCACTACCCCGGCGTCACCGCTGCGACGCTGGACGTGGCCGCCGCGCAGATGACCGGGGGATTCGGGCCGCTCCTGTCGTTCGAGCTGGCTGGAGACTCGGCGGCGGAAGCCGACGCGGTGATCGCCGCGGCGCAGCTGATCGTGCCGGCGACCAGCTTCGGTGGCGTCGAGTCGACCTGGGAACGGCGCGCGCGATGGCCCGCGGAAACCGCGCCGGCCTCGCTGATCCGGCTGTCGGCCGGCATCGAGCCGGCCGCCGACCTGATCGCCGACATCGCGCTGGCGCTGTCAGCCTGACCGGGCGCGTCAGGGCTTCCGGGCCACGGCGGCGTAGCACGGTATGACGTGGGCGGGGCTGGCCAGGGCGCGCCACTGCGGAAGGGGGACCAGGCCAGGGTCTACGGGTTCCAGCCCGTCCAGGAAGCCCGCGATCTCCTCACGTGAGCGCAGTGTCATCCGGGCGGGGCCCATCCGCGTGTTGAGCTGCGCCGTGGTGTCACTGACCCGCTCGGTGTCGATGTCCCGCGTGGTGTCAGAAATGGCCAGGTAGCTGCCCGGGGGCACGGCCTCCATCAGCCGCCGGACAATCTCATGCGGGTGGTCGGAGTCGGGAACGTACTGGAGGATCATCAGCGCCATCACCGCGATGGGCTTGCTGAAGTCGAGCGTCTGGGCTGCTGAGCGCAAGATCGTGTCGGTGTCCTGCGCGTCGACGTCAACGTAGGCAGTGGCGCCTTCTGGGGTGCTGGTGAGCAGCGCGCGGGCGTGAGCCAGCACGATGGGATCGTTGTCCACGTAGACGATCCGGGACTCCGGCGCGATGGCCTGGGCTACCTCATGGGTGTTCTCAGCGGTAGGCAGCCCGGTGCCGATATCCAGGAACTGCCGGATCCCTGCTTCCTCGGCGAGGAACTGGACGGCCCGGCGCAAGAATGCCCGGTTGGCCCTGACGCCCGGCAGGATGTTCGGGTTGTACCGGACGGCAAGCTCACCGGCTTCCCGGTCGGCTTCGTAGTTGTCCTTGCCACCGAGCCAGTAGTTGTAGATCCGGGCCGGGTGAGCCACGGTGATGTCGAACGGCGGCGGTTCAGCCGCACTACCCGGAAGGTCGCTGTCTTGCGCGCCCGATGAGGCGTCCTGGCTGGTCACTTGCTCGCGCCCTTCCCGTAGCCATTCGGGTCTTCGCAACCATTGAGGGAAACTGACCAGTTGCGTCCCGCCGATGAGCTTAGCGAGCCCGGCGGGGGCCCGAGAGGGCGATCCAGTGCGACCTGGCGCTACCGGGCGAACGGGCAAGTGGTGCCGAGCAGGCGGCGGACTCGGGGTCGCGCGTCGGGGCATACGGGGTCGACGGAATTTCGCCACCGCCGTGGCGAACGTCCGCATCGTCGGCGGGCCCGTCACGGCTCCTACGCTGGACGCCGGCCATACCGCCGACCGTTGCCAGGGACTGTAACGACCTGTTGCCAGTATGGTCGAGACTGTCAGGATATGGGCAGGTGGGAGAGCTACCGGAGCCGTCAACCGTCGACAGCTGGGGGCCGTGTGAGGGGTCCGTTGCCTGGCCTGCTCGCCGGGACGACGGGGCGTGCCTGCCTCCTCGATGAGCCGACGGCCGGGGAAGCTGACGCGCCAGTCTCGTTCTCTCCCCGGGCAGTCTGATGGCGGGGCCCGCATCCTTTGCCGCTGCGGTTGCGCACGGCCTCAGGCAGGCCGGCGTGCACCGGCTGTTCGGCGTCCCTGGCGGCGGCGCGAACCTTGACCTCATCGAGGCGGCGGCCGGCCTGGGGATCGGTTTCACGCTGGCCCACACCGAGTCAGCCGCCTGCATCATGGCCTCGACGTTCGGCCGCCTGACGGGTACAGCAGGCGTCGCGGTCGTCACCCGCGGCCCGGGGCTGACCAGTGCCGCCAACGGCCTGGCCCAGGCCACCCTCGACCGGTTCCCGCTGCTGCTCCTCGCCGACGGCGTCCCGCACGCGGAGGCGCACCGGACCGCCCACCAGCGGCTGGATCAGGTGCGGATGGCTGCTCCGCTGGCCAAGCAGAGCGGCGTTCTCGGCTGGCAGGAGCCGTCCACGACTGTGGAAGCGGCCGCAGCTCTGGCGTGTCGCCCGCCGGCCGGGGCCGTGCACCTGACGCTGGACCGATCCGTCCCCGGCGACAGGATCGAACAGGCCTCCACGACGGCGCAGACCGCAGGCCTCGCTGATGACGTGCACGCCGTCTTCGCCAGAGCACGGCGACCTGTCGTGATCGTGGGAATGGACGCCGTGGATGCCGCGGGGGTTATCCGGCCTGCCCTGTCCGGCATCGGTTGCCCCGTGCTCACCACCTACCAGGCCAAGGGGGCCGTCGCCGAATCCTGGGATGGCTACGCGGGCCTTTTCACCGGCGCAGCGATCGAGGCGGACCTGCTGCGCCGAGCGGATCTCATCGTGGGCCTGGGGCTGGATCCAGTCGAGCCTGTGCCAGGACTCTGGCCATACCAGGCCGACGTCGTCCTGCTGCACCGCCACCCCATCGAGGCCCGCTACTTCGGGGAGCGGGCCAGGACACTGATCGGTGAATACGGGTCCGACCTGCTCCCTCTGCTGGACCACGTGCATTCCTCCTGGCCGCCCGGGACCGGCGCAAAGTTCCGGGCGGCGACCCAGGACGCGCTGGAAGACGAAGCGGCCGGATTCCGGCCCCAGGACGTGATCCGCACTGTTCGGGAAACGGCTGGAGACGTCACCGTCACCGTCGACGCGGGCGCCCACATGCTGGTCGCCATGGCTCTGTGGAACACCGACCACCCCAGCCGGGTCCTGATCTCCAACGGGCTGGCCACCATGGGGTTCGCACTCCCGGCAGCGGTCGGCGCCGCCCTGGCGAGACCGTCCTCCAAGGTCATCTGCCTGGTCGGCGACGGAGGACTGGGCATGGTCCTGGCCGAGCTGGAGACCTTGGCCCGGCTGGACCTCGACGTCACAGTCGTCGTCTTCAACGACGCGACACTGACCCTCATCGAGCTCAAGCAGCCACCCGGGGCAGACCCCGGCGCGGTGGCCTACCGCGGCACCGACTTCGCGGCGGCAGCTCGCGCCATGGGGGTTCCGGCGGCGACAGCCACGACCTCCGAGCAGCTGCGTGACCAGCTGGCAGGAGCCCCCCAGGGCCCCTTTCTCGTGGACGCCCGGATCGACCGCAGCTCCTACCGGCATGTCCTGCGGGCCATCCGCGGCGGTCGGCCACAGAACCCCAAGAACCCAGGAGTCAGGCGATGAGCAGCAGAACCACCCAGGCCGAGGCGGAGTTCACGGCCCGACGCCAGGCCGCAGAAACAATGGCCGAGGCCGCGCAGGCGTGGCTGGCATGCCTCGATGCCGAGCAGCGGACGGCGGCCTGTGGCCCGGCCCCGACGGGCGCCGACTCGGACACCGAACGGCGTCGCTGGTTCTACACCCCCACCGATCACGGCGGCCTGACCTTGAACCAGCAGCGATCCGCCCAGCAGCGCGCCGCCATGCGCCTTGTGGCCTCGGGGCTGTCCACCGCCGGGTACGTCACGGTCGCCCTGACCATGGGCCTGGAGAACGTCCTGGACCAATCCGAGGGTTTCGTCGCGCGCTTCGACCGGGAACGCGGCCGGGATCCAGGAATGTACTACCTCAGGGTCTTCGGCGAACCAGGAGGACCCGAAGCGTGGGGATGGCGGTTCGGCGGCCATCATGTCTCTCTCAATTACCTCATCGCCGACGGCGTGGTGATCTCCACCACGCCCTGCTTCATGGGCGCCGACCCGGCGTCCTCCCCTCTCCTCGGCGAGATGCTGCACCGACCACTCGGCCGCGCGGAGGATCTGGCGCGAGAACTTGTCAGCTCTCTCCGCCCCCGGCTAGCGGCCCGCGCCGTTCTCCTGCCGAAGGCACCCCCCGATCTCGTCACGGCCAACCGCAGCAAGGTCTCCGAGGGCGACCGCGTGATCCCGCTGACCGGGATCTGGCGCGCCAGGCGATTCCTCGATCCGGTCGAGCAGGAACGGCTTCAAGCCCTCAGCGACGCCATCGACACGGCCGCCGGGTTCGACGAGAACGACCACCGGGCCGTGGAATTCACCGAAGTCCCCAAGGGCCTGCCTGCTGCCGAACTCGATGAGGAGCAACGTGCCCTCCTGCGCGCGCTGCTAGGCACGTACCTCGCCCGCGTCCCCGACGGCGTCTCTCCGCTGTGGCGCTACCACGGCAACGTCCTCGATGCCGTCCACATCGCCTGGGCTGGATCGCTTGAGCCAGGCCAGCCCCACTACTACCGGCTGCAAGGCCCGGACCTCCTCCTCGAATGGGACAACACCCAGCGCGGCGCGAACCACGCGCACTCGGTATGGCGCGACCCCTCGCGCGACTTCGGACACGATGTCCTTGCCCTCCACCGCCACCTTCACCACTGACACCAGCAGCAGCTCGGGCCGAGGCCGCACCAGACATGATCAACCCCCGACCGCGTATGCGCAGGCCAGGGGCTGTTTTCCGAGGTGGTGGCAGGTGTTGGGTTCGAACCAACGTAGGCTTAGCCGACGGTTTTACAGACCTCCGGCGATAACGCCCTGGCCTGCGCGAACGTCGGCACGAGCTGATGTCTGGGCACGCATTCGGCATGATCCTGGGATGGCTGAACTCGATACCTGATAACTCAACAGTGCACACCTGCGGGTGTGCGCTGTGGGTACCTGGGCACGATCTACAGCGCCGTGACCCATCGGCGGAGGTGAGCTGATGTCGAACTTCTTCAAGACCCTGTTCAGCACCACCGGAGTCTTCATCGTGCTCTACATTTTGATCGGTATCTTCGTCAACACTGCACCACCTCATGTGCCAGCGATAGCGGCCACCGCCGCTTCGCTGCACTCGTGGATCCAATACTTGATCTCCATCTTCTTCTGGCCCCTGAGTTTCTGGCACCCTCACTTCACGACCGGCCAATGGACTCCCTGACTGTCAGCTTCCCACCTGACGGCAAGGTATCTTACGGCAATTCTTAATAGCGACGTCCTTACGCAACTCGCCTGGGCCCAATGCAAGCACGCGGTGAACATAATCCACGCGATTTCGACAAGTACATTTGCAGGCTCCCCATACCTCTTTACGACCCGATATCGGTGTCCATCACCATCTGGTCATTTTGGCAGAGCAAGTCGAAACGGTTGCAGCTACGACAGAGGCCCCAGCTGGGATGTCATTCCAGGCACAACGACGACGTATCCGGCCGATGCCGCACTCCCGTAGCGGCCTCGGTCAGCATGAACGACTAGTCTCGAGACTTGCACTGTGCAAACCCGGCATGTCAGCCTCGTGCCGCGACCATCCGATCGCCGGTGAGTTCGCGCGCGGGCAATACGCCGGCTCGTGGAGGACTGCCCCGGCGGCTCGCCGGATCGCGCCGGCAGGCACCCGGAGGCGTCGGCATCAGCCCGGAGTCGCTGCGGTCCGGCGGCGACTCCGGCTCGCGAGCCGGCGCCGCTACTGGCCGTCGCCGACGGGTCTAGCGGCTGCGCGGACGATCACGCGGCGACGCGCATCGTCCCGGTGTCGCTCGCATCCGCACGCCGACCGGGCCCAGCTGCGTCGCGGCCTGGCCGATGCCACGAGACGCCGGCACGCTGTCCGCACGCCGGCGGTGACTCCGGAGCCCAACGCTCGCATGCGCGCCCATGCAAGCGTAGGGAACAGTTGCTCGGAGGCCGGCAAGAGGCTTGGTATGAAGGCTTGCTAGATAGCGTCGCACCGGCACCATTCGGGATCCGGAAAGGAGTCGTTCGCATGGCCGAGAGCGAACTGTTCGAAAGGGGCCTTCAAGCGCGGCGGGATGTCCTGGGCGCTGAGTACGTCGACGCGAACCTCGCCGGCACCGACGAGTTCATGATGGCCTTCCAGCGCGTCGTGACCGAGTGGGCGTGGGGGTACGCCTGGAGCAGGCCAGGCCTGGACCGCAAGACGCGGAGCATGCTGAATCTTGCGATCTTGACGGCGCTTGGGCGGCCCGACGAGCTGGGCATCTACGTGAAGGGCGCGCTCGCTACCGGCGTATCGGTCGAGGAGATACAGGAGATATTGATTCACGCCACCGTGTACTGCGGCACGCCAGCCGGGCGTCAGGCGTTCCGGGCAGCGCATGAGGCTCTTCTGGCCGAGGGCGTGCTGCGCCGTCCTAGCTGAGCGCCTGGAACCGGAATCGTGCCATCACGTCACGACCCGCGGCCCTGATCCCGGAGGGCCCCTCCCCCGGGCAGGTGCCAGTCAAGGCCAGTGCCGCGGCCGAGGCCGCGTCGGTGCTGGCCCGCCGCCCCGGGCCGCATACAGCCGCACCGGACATGATCAACCCCCGACCGCGTATGCGCAGGCCAGGGGCTGTTTTCAGAGGTGGTGGCAGGTGTTGGGTTCGAACCAACGTAGGCTTAGCCGACGGTTTTACAGACCGCTCCCTTTGGCCACTCGGGCAACCTGCCGGACGCCGCCGGATCGCGACGGCACAGTGAAGGATAGCGGAACAGCGCCGGCTCGGCACACCAGGTCGCCCGCCGCCGCACGCCGGATCCTGCGCCTGGCGTGCCGACCCCTCCCAGGCCGTCTAACCTGGGACCCGTGGCTGCAGAATCCTCGTTCGACATCGTGTCGAAGATCAATCGTCAGGAAGTCGACAACGCGCTGAACCAGGCCGCCAAGGAGATCGGGACCCGCTTCGACTTCCGCGGCGTCGGCGCCTCCATCGCCTGGTCCGGTGAGCACGCGGTCGAGATCAAGGCCAACAGCGAGGAACGCGCCAGCGCCGTCCTCGACGTGTTCAAGGACAAGCTCGTCCGGCGCCAGGTCTCGCTCAAGGTCCTCGACCCCGGCGAGCCGAAGCCCTCCGGCAAGGAGTACCGCCTCGCCGTCAGCCTCAAGGAGGGCATCTCCCAGGACGACTCGCGCAAGATCTCGAAGATCATCCGCGACGAGGGCCCGAAGGGCGTCCGCGCCCAGGTGCAGGGCGAGGAACTCCGCGTGTCCTCAAAGAAGAAGGACGACCTGCAGCAGGTGATGGCCCTGCTCCGCGGCAAGGAACTCGACCTCGCCCTGCAGTTCGTCAACTACCGCTGACCGGCCGCCGGCCGCCGTTAGCAGTTACGCCACGCGCCGGCCACCCGCGGACCGTAGCCGAGACTGCCCGGCGGGTGACGGCTGGCCGCCGGCCACGGACCATCTGACCGGCGTTCTCGTCAGCCGGCTACGTGGGCGCGGTGGCGGGACAGCCGCTGTCCCCGCGCTGCTGGGGAAGACCCACGCGGCGCCCGGCCACACCCGAGCTGACCTTCGCCGCGATCTTCCGGCCGCCGGCGCCCGGCTCGGGCGACCCGACCGGTGCCGCCAGCACACCCGCGGCCGCGGTAGCCGCCGCTCCCTTCATAGTCGTCGGCGCCTCCGGGACCCCCTTGGCCGCCGCCCCCCGTATCGCGGCCAGGACCTGCGCCAGCGCGAGGCAGTCCCGTGCCTTGTCGAAGTCCCGGCTGTGCTCCTCGCACCGGCTGCCGACGATCACGTTCTCGCAATCCCAGCAGCCGATCGTGTCGGCCCCGGACTCCCGGTACCGCGCCGCGTCGCGCAGCGCGCCGATGACCGTGTCCAGTTCCTGCGGCGTCATCGACGCCTCGGCCCGGCCCGCTAGCCGCGCCTTCCACAGCAGGGATACGACCGGCCCGGCATTAGCCCGGTGCCATGTCACCAGCCTGCTCATGAAATGGCGTTCCCGGCGGCCAATTTCCGCTCCGGCGAGCGCCGCGCTCAATTCCTCGCGCAATCCCTCTGAATCCTCGCGCACCCCGTCGGCGAGCACCGGCTCGTCCGCGCCCGGCCCCGGAAGGGCGGGTTCAGGCGGCGGCGGTCCGGTCCCGGCGAGAGGAGAGGGCTGCTCTGGCAACATCTCAGCGCTGCGGGGTGGGCGCTCCGGTGCTGCGTCGTTCATGCGTCGGCGGCCTCCTCGTCTGAGCGGGCAGATCCGCATGACACTGAAGTGATGTCCGGTGCAGAGGTAGGCAAACCCCTGGTTAACCCGCCAACCGGCCGATTTACCAGCATCAAGTCACGCTCCATTATATCAAGCCTACTCTCCGTGAGAGCAGCGTCAGGAACGTCCATAGGCAGGCGTTACCCGGGAAACCCGCGATCTCACCTGTCCCGAAGGTTCGTTCATGCAATCCCACAGACCCGCCGGCCAGACATCAGTGATCACAGCCTTAACAGCCACGGATGCTGCCTCGACGCCGCCGCGGCCCCGCTCCGCACCGGGTTGCCGTACGAGCGATCCGGGTTATGTCATAGAATCGCCATAGGCACTTCTGCCAGTCATATCCGGCAGCCGAAGTGCTACATCTGAGTTCAACGTCCCCGCCCAGAGCAGACGCTGAATGGACACGCGCCGTCACCTCGCCACTGTCCTGGCCGCGGTGCGTCGAGGAGGTCCACCCACTGTGGCCAAGCAGGTCCAGCAACGCGATCGTGTCATCATCAGGTTCGCCGGAGACTCCGGCGATGGCATGCAGCTGACCGGTGACCGGTTCACTCAGGAGACGGCGTCGTTCGGGAACGACCTCTCCACACTGCCGAATTTCCCCGCTGAGATCCGCGCCCCGGCAGGAACCCTGCCGGGCGTTTCCAGTTTCCAGTTGCATTTCGCCGACCACGACATCCTGACGCCGGGCGACGCGCCGGACGTCCTGGTCGCGATGAACCCGGCTGCACTCAAGGCGAACCTGGCCGACCTCCCCCGCGGCGCCGACCTCATCGCCAACACCGACGAGTTCACCAAGCGGAACCTGACCAAGGTCGGCTACACCAGCAACCCGCTGGAGGACGGCTCGCTGTCCGCCTACCAGGTGCACGCGCTGCCGATCACCTCGATGACGGTCAAGGCCCTCGAGGGCTTCGAGACGTCCCGCAAGGACGCCGAGCGGGCCAAGAACATGTTCTCCCTCGGCCTTCTCTCCTGGCTTTACAACCGCCCCTCCGAGGGCACGGTCAAGTTCCTCGAGACCAAGTTCGCCAGCAAGCCCGACATCATGAAGGCCAACATCGCCGCCTTCCGGGCCGGCTGGAACTTCGGCGAGACCACCGAGGTGTTCTCGGTCCAGTACGAGGTCAAGCCCGCCGACGACCTCGCCCCCGGCACGTACCGGAACATCACCGGGAACAGCGCGCTGTCCTACGGCCTGATCGCCGCGTCCCGGCTGTCCGGCCTGCCGCTGTTCCTCGGCTCGTACCCGATCACCCCGGCCAGCGACATCCTGCACGAGCTGTCCAAGCACAAGCGCTTCGGCGTGCGCACCATGCAGGCCGAGGACGAGATCAGCGGGGTCGGCGCCGCGCTCGGCGCGTCGTTCGGCGGCTCGCTCGGCGTGACCACCACCTCCGGCCCCGGCATGTGCCTCAAGGCCGAGACCGTCGGCCTGGCCGTGTCGGTCGAGCTGCCGCTGATCATCTGCGACATCCAGCGGGCCGGGCCGTCGACCGGCATGCCGACCAAGACCGAGCAGACCGACCTGCTGATGGCGCTGTACGGCCGCAACGGCGAGTCCCCGGTCGCGGTGATCGCCCCGTCCACCCCCGCGGACTGCTTCCGCACCGCGGTCGAGGCCGTCAGGATCGCGCTGAAGTACCGCACGCCGGTGGTGATCCTCTCGGACGGCTATCTCGCCAACGGCTCGGAACCGTGGCGGATACCTGAGCTCAGCAGCCTGCCTGATCTCCGCGGCGAGTTCTCCTTCGCCCAGGGTCACGAATGGTCGGAGGCGGGCGAGCAGCCCGAGTTCCTCCCGTTCAAGCGCGACCCGCAGACCCTCGCCCGGCCCTGGGCCATCCCCGGCACGCCCGGTCTCGAGCACCGGATCGGCGGCATCGAGAAGGCCGACGGCGCCGGGACGATCTCCTACGACCCGGACAACCACGACCTCATGGTGCGGCTGCGCCAGGCCAAGATCGACGGCATCGCGGCCGACATCGGCCCGCTCGAGGTCGACGACCCGGACGGCCAGGCCAAGGTGCTGGTCCTCGGCTGGGGCTCGACGTTCGGCTCGATCGGCGCCGCGGTCCGCCGGATCCGGCTGGCCGGCGGCTCGGTCGCCCAGGCCCACCTGCGGCATCTGTCGCCGTTCCCGGCTAACCTCGGCGAGGTGCTGCGCAGCTACGACAAGGTGCTCGTCCCCGAGATCAATCTCGGCCAGCTGGCCCTCGTGCTGCGCGGCCGGTTCCTGGTCGACGTCATCTCCTATAACCGTGTCCGCGGCCTGCCGTTCCGCGCGGCCGAGATCGCCGGTGTCATCCAGGAGGTGATCGCCAATGCCTGAGATCAACGGCTCGGCCCACGAAGTCAACGGGACCAACGGGGCTAACGGAGTCAACGGGGCGAACGGGGCCGTCCCCCGGCCCCGGTCGCTGACCCTGGTTCCGGTCACCTCGGTCAAGCAGACCACCAAGGACTTCAAGTCGGACCAGGAAGTGCGCTGGTGCCCGGGCTGCGGTGACTACGCGATCCTGGCCGCCTTCCAGGCCTTCCTGCCCGAGCTGCAGGTGCCCAGGGAGAACCTGGTCATCGTGTCGGGCATCGGCTGCGCGGCCCGGCTGCCGTACTACGTGGACAGCTACGGCCTGCACTCGATCCACGGCCGGGCCCCGGCGATCGCGACCGGCCTGGCCGCGACCCGGCCCGACCTGTCGATCTGGGTGATCACCGGGGACGGCGACGCGCTGTCGATCGGCGGCAACCACCTGATCCACGCGCTGCGCCGGAACGTCAACATCAAGATCCTGCTGTTCAACAACCGGATCTACGGGCTGACCAAGGGCCAGTACTCGCCCACCTCCGAGCAGGGCAAGGTAACCAAGTCCACCCCGTTCGGCTCGCTGGACACCCCGTTCAACCCGGTGTCGCTGGCCCTCGGCGCCGAGGCCAGCTTCGTGGCCCGCACGATCGACTCGGACCGCAAGCACCTGACCTCGGTGCTGCGCGCCGCCGCGGACCACAAGGGCACCGCGCTGATCGAGATCTACCAGAACTGCCCGATCTTCAACGACGACGCGTTCCTGCCCGTCACCGACCCGTCCACCAGGGACGACCGGCTGATCCGGCTGGAGCACGGGCAGCCGGTCCGGTTCGGCCCGGGCGGGTCCCGCGGCCTGCGGTTCAGCCGGTACGGCTCGCTGGAGGACATCGACGCCACCACCGCGGACGAGAGCAGCCTGCTGGTGCACGACGCGCACGCGACGGACCCGTCCTACGCGTTCGCGCTGTCCCGGCTGGACACCTCGGACTTCGCGCACTCGCCGATCGGCATCCTCCGGTCGGTCGAGCGGCCGAGCTACGACGACCTGATGAACGAGCAGATCGCCGTGGCCCGCGAGCGGCAGGGCGAGGGCGACCTGGCCGCGCTGCTGGCCGGCGGCGACACCTGGCACGTCAGCTGACCCGGCCAGGCACCAGACTGCTCGGGTGACCCAGGACCAGCGCGCGGCCCGCTCGTCGTTCCCTGACTGGCGGTTCGCGCCGAACATCGGCGGCAGCCCGGACGTCTACGAGATCGAGAACCAGGCCCTGGACCGGGGCGGGCACGTGCTGGACGCGATGCGCGCCCTGGCTCCGTGGGCCGGCCGGACCCTGGTCGACCTGGGCTGCGGCACGGGCTTCTGGCTCCCCCGGTACGCGGCCGAGGCCGCCGAGGTGATCGGCATCGAGCCGGACTCGGCGCTGCTGACCCGGGCCGAGCAGCGTATCCGCCACCTGCCCAGCGTGCGGGTGGCGGCCGGGTCGGCCGAGCACCTCGGGCTGCCCGCCCGGTCGGTGGACGTGGTGCACGCCCGGTTCGCCTACTTCTTCCCGCCCAACGGCGACGCCGGGCTGACCGAGGTGCTCCGCGCCCTGCGTCCCGGCGGCAGCCTGGTCGTGGTGGACAACGACTACCGGTGGGGCGAGTTCGCCACGCTGCTCGCCGCGTCCGCGCCCAAGGACGGGCCGGGCACGAAGGGCCGCGCCGAGCTGACCGACGCCTGGTGGCGGGACCGTGGCGCGGCCCGCCGCGAGGTCCGGTCGTCCTGGTCCTTCGACCGGCGCAGCGACCTGGACGCGGTGCTGCACATCGAGTTCCCGGCCCCGGTCGCCGACACCTGGCTGGCCCGCCACCCGGCCGCCACCGGCCTGACCTACGGCTACGTCCTGTACGCGGTCACCGCCCCGTGACCACCGGCGACGCGGATCCCGAGGATCTGTACGACGAGTGGCACGCCGCCAAGCAGGGCTGGGACACCCAGCGCGCGGCGCAGCTGAGCTGGTGGCGGGCCGAGCGGTTCCCGACCGAGACCGAAAAGGCCCGGCTGGAGGAGGCCCGCGCCCGGTTCCAGGCCGCCGAACGCCGGTGGGACGAGGCTTATCAATCCGGGGTGGTGATCGACCTCGGCGACGACCCGGACGGCACCCTGGCCCGGCTGAACGCGGCGGTCACCGCCGACCCGCTGGCCGACGCACCCCGGCTGGCCTACGCGGACGCGGTCGCGGGCGCCGACCCCGAGCGCGCGGACTTTATCCGGATGGAGGTCGAGCTCACCCGGCGCCGGGCCGGGCACCCGGCGCGGACCAGCCAGGAGGACGGCGAGCTGTCCTGGCGGTCGCACGAGAAGATGACCACCCGCGGCCGGGAATGGGCCCGGAGCCTGCGGAACCTCGTCGGCGGCTTCGGCTTCTACCGCGGCTTCGTCGAGTCGGTAAAGATCGACGCCACCGCGTTCGTGGATCTCGCGCCCCGGCTGTACCGGCTGGCGCCGGTCCTGCAGCTGGACCTGTCCGGGGTGGCCCCGGTGGCCGGGCGCCTGTTCGGCTCCCCGCACCTGCGCCAGATCCGCACGCTGAGCCTGCTGCGCAACGAGCTTGGCGACGCCGAGGTGGAACTGCTCGCGGCGTCGCCGCACCTGGGCGAGCTGCGCTGGCTGGACCTGGGCCTGAACCGGATCGGCGCGGCCGGCCTGGAGGCGCTGGCCGCCTCACCGAACCTGCCCCGGCTGGAGTGGCTCGGCTTCCGCGTCAACGCCGTCGGCGATCCCACCCCGCAGCACGCCGACGAGTACGACGCCGACTCCGCGGTGGCCAGGGAACTGCAGGCCAGGTACGGCCCGCGGGCCTGGCTGAGCGCGCACCCGCGGCCGGAGTGGCCGCCGGACCGGGACTGCTACACGGCCGCCTGGGAGCACCGCTAGCCAGCACCCCGGGAACGATCCGATCGATGTTACGTCGCTTAACTTCTTACTTAAGCGACGTAACATCGATCGCTTTCAGCAGCTGCGCTGGACGGTCAGCGCCTTGATCGTGGCCCCCCACTCGTAGGCGATCTGGTACGGCCACGATCGCAGCGGGAGCGAGCCGGTCATCACGTAGACCTGGCCGCCGAAGCAGCGCTCCAGCCGCAGCCGGGCCCGGAAGTCCTGCGGCGCGATCGTCACGACGACCACCGAGTGCCAGTGGTACTTACTGGCCAGCCGCCCGGCGAACTCGGCCTCGCCCTGGGTGGTCGCGGGCGACGGGTGGAAGCAGATCAGCCTGACCCCCGGCACCGGCGCCGGGCAGGCGTAGTGCGAGGCCACCGTGCCCTGGGAGACCACCAGATACCGGGCCCGGTGCTCGCGGGCCAGCTGGAGCGCGACCGGCAGCGGGTCACTCGGGGTGTTCAGCATGAGGATCGCATCGACCCGGTCCGGCATCCCGGCTGGCGGCCAGACGAACAGCCGCGCGGTCAGCCCGGCCAGCAGCAGGACCAGGGCGGCGGCCGCGATCAGGACCCGCCGGCGCCGGCGGGCCCGCCGTGGAGGGCGGACGGCCGGCCCGGACGGCCGGGGAACCTCATCGGTCAGCACGGGCACTCTCGTGGTCGGCGGACTGTTGCGGCATCCATCAGCACCCGAGCATAGGTGCCCTGGCCTGCGGACTTCGCATCCTGACCGGCCCGGCAATGGTCGTTATAGTGGCCGCTCGGTCGTTTTGACAGCACATGACGGAGGCGGTAGCGTCCGGGACCGTGCCTGAGGTAGCTGACGTGATGGGCCCGGTGGCGGCTAACCTGCGGCGGATTCGCACCGCGCGCGGGCTGTCGCTCAACGAGCTGGCCCGCCAGTCGTCGGTCGCCAAGGCCACGCTGGCCCAGCTGGAGGCGGGCCGGGGCAACCCGACCGTGTCCACGCTGATGTCCCTGGCCACCCACCTCGGCGTGATGCTCACCGACCTGATCACCCCGCAGGCGGCCGCCGTGGTGCAGGTCACCCGGGCCGGTGAGGGCACCGTGGTCCGCGGCGACGGCCTGGACGTGCGGCTGGTGCACTGCAGCACCGGGCCGGACGCGATGCAGGAGATCTACGACATGCGGATGACGCGGGGCCAGTACGAGTCGCCCGCGCACGGCACCGGGGTCCGCGAGCACCTGTTCGTGCACCGCGGCCGCCTGGAGGCCGGCCCGGCGGGCGAGACGGCCGCGCTGGGGCCCGGCGACTTCATCGCGTTCCCCGCGGACCGGCCGCACCTGTACCGCAGCCTGACCGCGGACACCCAGGCCGTGCTGATCCTCCGTTACCCGGCCGGGCAGGCCGGGACCTGAACCCAGGAGCCTTCTCATGGACGACAACATCCAGCAGGTCGCCGCCACGCTGGCGGCCGCCGGCCTCGGGGGCGCGGTGGTCGAACTGCCGGTCGACGTGCCCACCGCGGCCACCGCCGCGGCCGAGCTTGGCTGCGAGGCCGGCGCGATCGCGAACAGCCTGATCTTCGCCGTGGACGGCGCCCCGCTGCTGATCCTGACCAGCGGCGCGCACCGGGTCGACACCCGCAAGGTCGCCGTGCTGCTCGGGGTCAGCCGCAGCAAGGTCAAGCGGGCCAGCCCGGAGTTCGTGCTGGCCGCCACCGGTCAGCAGGTCGGCGGCGTCGCGCCGGTCGGGCACCCGGCCCCGGTGCGCACGATCGTGGACGAATGGCTGGACCGCTACCCGCAGGTCTGGGCCGCGGCCGGGCGGGCGCACGCGGTGTTCCCCACCACGTTCGCCGAGCTGCTCAAGGTCACCGGCGGCGAAGCGGCCGACATCGGCGAGGACTGACCTCCGGGGCCCCGGGCTTACCGGTGCGCCACGTACCAGAGGTCGACGGTGTCGGTGTGCCGGTGCCAGGCCAGCGTGAACCGCCAGCAGCCGGGCGCGGGCACCTCGATGTCCGACGGGTAGATGTTGCCGGGCGAGGAACCGGCCGACCAGGACGACCGGACCACCGGGGTGGCGGCGTTCAGCGGGTGACCGGTCAGCCGGAGCGGGGCGCCGTGCCGGTCCGACCGGACGACCCAGAGGATCTTGTCGGTGAACGGCTCCGGGTGGCCAGCCATCAGCGGGAAGCCGAACAGGAACCCGGCGACCTGCTGGTGCCGGCCGAGCACGTAGATCATGGCCGGCGGCCGGGCGGAGGCGGTCCAGGACGGCAGGGCGCCGCTGAGCAGCGGCCGGGGCCCGCAGCCGCCGGCGGCGTAGTTCGCGCCCGGCACCGGAGGCGGCCCGCTGCGCGGAGGCATGGCAGGCGGCGCAGGCGCCGGGGCGGCGGTAGCGGTGGCCGGACGCGACGGCGCGGGCGAAGCCTCGTGCGCGGGGTGAGCAGCAGAACAGGCCGTGACGGCAAGGACGGCCGCCACGGCGGCCAGCCAGGCCACCCGGGCCATGCCCTGACTATAGGTCCGGCCCCGGACACCGGCCAGGCCGGCGCTATTCGCCGGTGGATCCGTCCAGGCGCTCCCTGATCAGGTCGGCGTGGCCGTTGTGCCGGGCGTACTCCTCGATCATGTGCACCAGCACCCAGCGCAGCGAGAACCAGGCGCTGACCCGGAACCCGGCGACATCCAGCGAGGGGGCGGCGGCCACCAGGGCGCGGGCGTGGTCGCACTCGGCGTGCCAGGCGGCGAACGACCCGGTCACGCTGGCCGTGGCGGCGCCGGCGAAGGCCGCCTCCCAGTCCAGGTCCGCGGAGAAGATCCCGGACATCGGCTCGCCGCCGAGCACCGGCCGGAACCAGTTGCGCTCCACCTCGGCCATGTGGCGCACGATGCCGAGCAGCGAGAGCCGGGACGGCGGGACCACGCACTCCCGCAGCTGGCTGTCGGTCAGGCCGTCGCATTTGCGGGCCAGGGTGGCCCGCTGGAACTCGAGGAAAGCGGTGAGCGTCTCCCGCTCGCCCACCTCGAGCGACGGGGTCACACGTTCGGCAACCATGCGCTCAGCTCTACCACGCGGGCCGCGGCCGCCGTCCGCGCGGGCCGGCCGGACCGTGGCGCGGCGTGTTTCCGTGGACGAGGCCAAATATCATCCGTCTGTGCTTCCCCGCAGGACGCCGCGGCCGGCAATTCCCGAAGCCTGGCCCCTCCCGCGTCGTTCCCCCGCACAGCCCGCACGGGCCGCCTGGGCCACGGGTTCCGGCTGGCCGCCATGGCCGCCACCGCGGCGGCCGTACTGGCCGGCTGCACCAGCTCCGCGCTGCCCGCCCGGCCGCTTGGCCCACCGGTCAGACCGCCCGCCGGGCTGCGGGAGCTCACGGTCCTCACCCCGATGGTCAAGCACTGGGGCTCGTTCTTCGGCGGGGCGCCGGGGAACCGCGCCATCCGGCTGTCGCCGGTCCCGCTGACCCTGCCCGGCAAGGTCGTCGCGGTCGGCTCGTCGAACTCCACCCAGTACGCGCTGCTGGCCAACGGCCACCTGTACGCCTGGGGCCTGGGCACCCAGGGCCAGCTGGGTGACGGCCGGCTGCGCAACTCGTTCCGCACGCCGGTGCGGGTCCGCTTCCCGGCCGGGGTGCGGATCGCCTGGCTGCCCGACGACGCGATGCCGTACGACTCGGGACTGGCGGTGGACACCCACGGCCGGGTGTGGGGCTGGGGCCACAACGGCGGCGGCGAGTTCTGCCTGGGTAACACGAAGAGCTACGCCACCCCGGTGCGCCTGCCGCTCCGGCACGTCACCGCGGTGGCCGGGGCCAGCAATCACGCGATCTACGACGCGAACGGCACGGTGTGGGCCTGCGGCCAGAACGTGGCCGGCGACCTGGGCACCGGGCGCCGGGCCAGCACGACCCGGCCGGAGCGGGTGGCCGGTCTGGCCGGGGCGGCGGTGACCCGGCTGGTCGCGTCGTTCGCCAACTCCGGCGCGCTGCTGTCCGACGGCGAGTACTTCAACTGGGGCTACAACGCCAACGGCCAGCTCGGCAATGGGCACAAGGGCCACGCCTCAGGCGTCCCTGTCCGGGTCCGGCTGCCGCACCCGGTGACCTTCGTCGCCCAGGGCGGGTCGCTGTGGAACAACGGGCAGACGCTGGTGATCCTCACCGACGGCTCGCTGTGGTCCTGGGGCGACAACCAGGCCGGGGCGCTGGGCACCGGCACGAGGCAGAGCCAGGCCACCCCGGTCCCGTTCCGCTCCCCGCCCGGCGTCCGGTACGTCCGGCTGGCCACCGGCTCGAAGACCTCGTACGCCATTTCGTCCGGCGGCCGGGTCTACGCCTGGGGCGTCAGCGGCGTCGGCCAGGTCGGCAACGGCCACCCCCGCACGATGCTGAACCCGGTCATGATCGCCCGCCGGGCCACCTCGATCTCCTCAACCGCGAACAACGTAGTGATCAGCCTGGGCGCCCGCCCAACAGCTCACCACACGCGTAAGCACCACCCGCCCGCGCACCACCGCAAACGCACAGCAACGCACCAATAGCCACCTACGGCGGCAAAGCGACTCCACCCCCCGCTTCCTCATAGGCGCAAAACCAAAGCTCGCTGGACAATAAAGCGCGAGGAAGCGGGGATGTGCCCCGCTAGCCCGGGCCAGTCGGCCCGTCGTCGCCAGGCCCGGACGCTAACCGGGCCCGGAGGGCCTTCCACACCTGACCCAGGCTGCCGTCCTTGATCAGCAGAACGAAGCCAACCCCGAAGCAGACCAGGGTCACCGCCCCGACAAGGAAGCCGACCAGGCCCCCGGCCAGGTGGTGCGTGACATCGCTGACGACCCGCCAGCCGGAGCTGACGACCATGCCCGCGCTGACTCCAGATCAGGACCAGGTTGCCCTCTACCAGGGCCTTTACCAGCCCGGCAGTGCCGAGTATCAGCAAGACAGCCGACAACTCGAGGTCCGTGGCGTTCTCGAAGAACCAGATCACGCCCGCGATCACGGCGATCGGCCCGATGACCAGCGCCGCCAGTACCGCCAGCCAGCGGGCGTTCTTTCCGGCCGACGCGCGGCCGGCCCCCGGTGAGCCCCGCGCATGCTCTCACGCTACGCCGCCGCCCGGTCCGGCGGAAACCGGCCAAACCACCCGCCGGCCCGGCCCGCGGCCGGCGACCGGTTCGAACTCCGAACTAGCCGCGCCCCGGGCGGCCCGGTCACAGTAGCCAGATACCGGCCAGCCAGGGCTGACACGACGGGCGGCACACCATGACCAGCGGATATGACGTTCTGATCGTCGGCGCGGGCAGCGCGGGCTGTGTCCTGGCGGCCCGGCTCAGCGAGGACCCGGCCTGCCGGGTGCTGCTGGCCGAGGCGGGCCCGGACTACCCGGCCGCGGCCGTGCCCGCCGACCTGGCCGACGGGAGGCACGGCACCAGCACCGCCAGCCACGACTGGGGCCTGCACGGCACGGGGGTGGCGGGCGCGCCGCCGCTCAGCCTGCCGCGGGGCAAGGTCACCGGCGGCTCGTCGGCGGTGAACGCCACGTTCGCGCTCCGCGGGCACCCGGCCGACTACGACGGCTGGGCGCTGCCCGGCTGGGCCTTCGCCGACGTGCTGCCGTCCTTTGCCCGGCTGGAGCGGGATCTGGATTTCGGCCCGGCCGCCTATCACGGCAGCGACGGGCCGGTGCCGGTGCGCCGTTACCTGGGCGGCGAGCAGTCCGGGCTGACCCAGGTGGTCGCCGAGGCCCTCGCCGCCACCGGCTTCCCGCCGGTGGCGGACCACAACGCGCCGGGCGCGGTGGGAGTGGGCCCGCTGCCGGTCAACTGCGTGGACGGCCGCCGGATCAGCACCGCCCTGGCCTACCTCGAGCCGGCCCGCGGCCGGGCCAACCTGACCGTGCGCGCGGGCCGGCCGGTGCGGGAGATCCTGATCCGGGGTGGGCGCGCCACCGGAGCCCGGCTGGACGGGCCGGACGAGGTCATCGGTGCCGACGAGGTCATCGTCTGCGCGGGCGCGTACCTGTCGCCGGTCCTGCTGCTGCGCTCGGGCGTCGGCCCGGCCGCCGACCTGGCCGCGCTGGGCCGCCCGGTGGTGGCCGACCTGCCCGGGGTGGGCGCCAACCTCGCCGACCATCCCGCTGTCGCGGTCGACCTGCCCTGCCCGCCGCCCGGCGGTGACCCGGCCATCTTCCAGCTGGTCGCGACCGCGTACAGCAGCACGTCTCACCGTGGCGGGCCGCCCGACCTGCAGCTGATGACCTGCGGCCCGTACCCGGCCGCGGACGGGCGGTACGGCGGCATGATCGCCGCGGCGCTGCTCAAGCCGGCCTCCCGCGGCCGTGTCCGGCTGCGCAGCCTGGACCCGGGCGCCGCTCCCGAGATCGACCTCGGCTACTACCGTGAGCCCAGCGACCTGGACCGGATCCGGGAAGGGCTGCGGCTGGCCGACGCCGCGGCGGCGGATCCGGCGGTGGCCAGCCTGGCCGGCGGCGAGCGGCTCGGCCCGGACCGCCGGACGGTCGCGGACGACGGTCTGGCCGCCGCCTGGATCAGGTCGGCCACGTGGTCCTACCACCACCCAGTCGGCACCTGCGCGATGGGCCTGGACCCGGCCACCGGGGCGGTCGTCGGCCCGGACGCCCGCGTGCACGGCGTGGCCGGCCTGTCCGTGGTCGACGCGTCGATCCTGCCGGACATCCCGTCGGCCAACACCAACCTTCCGGTGATCATGGCGGCCGAGCACGTCGCCGCGGCCCGGCGCCACCCGCGGGCCACCGGCCAGCCCGGCCGGCAGCCCCTGGCGGCCCGGTCGTGACCGGCACCGCCGCCGGGCTGCGGGCCGTGCTGCGCGGCCCGGTCATCGGCCCGTCGAGCGAGGGCTACGACGCGGCCCGCCGGGTCTGGAACGGTGCGGTCGACCGGCGCCCGGCGATGATCGCGTGCTGCCAGGACACCGCGGACGTGGCCGCCGCGATCCGGTTCGCCCGCCAGCACGGCCTGCCGGTCGCGGTCCGGTCCGGCGGGCACGGCGTGGCCGGCCGGGCGGTCTGCGACGGCGGCCTGGTGATCGACCTGCGGGCCATCCGCCAGGTCCAGGTTGACCCGGCGCGGCGGCTGGCCCGGGCCGGGGCCGGGGTGCTGAACGGCGAATTCGACGCGGCTACCCAGCAGCACGGCCTGGCCGTGACAGCCGGCATCGTCAGCCACACTGGGCTGGCCGGGCTGACCCTGGGCGGCGGGATCGGCTGGCTGGCCCGCCGGTTCGGGGCCACCTGCGACAACCTCACCGGCGCGGAGCTGGTCACCGCCGACGGCGAGATCATCGAGGCGGCCGGTGATCCTGACCTGCTCTGGGCGCTGCGCGGCGCGGGCGCCAACTTCGGCGTGGTGACCCGGCTGGACCTGGCCCTGCACCGGGCCGGCCCGCAGGTGATCGCGGGCGTGCTGGTGTTCCCGGCCGAGCGGGCCGGCGCGGTTCTTGACCGGTACACCGCGCTAGCGCAGGAGGCGCCCAGGGAACTGGGCACGATCGTCAACCTGCGGCACGCCCCGCCGGCCCCGTGGCTGCCCGCGGACCTGCACGGGCGGCCGGTGGTGCTCGTCGGCGTGTGCTGGACCGGCGCACCGGGCAGGGAGGGCCCGCTGCTGGCCCCGCTGCGTGCGCTGCGGCCGCTGGCCGACACGGCTGGCCCACTGGCGTACACGGCGCTGCAGCGGCTCTTCGACGCCGCGGTGCCGCACGGCCTGCATTACTTCTGGCGGTCCGACTACGTCACCAGCCTCAGCGGCCCGGTCGCGGACGCGCTCACCGGGCACTCCTGGTCGGTGCGCAGCCGCCGGTCCTACACGATCATCTTTCACCTCGGCGGCGCGCTGGCCGATTGCGGCACCGCGGCCGCGTTCAGCGGGCGGCACCACGGCTTCGCGGTCAACATCAACGCGGCGTGGCAGCCGCCGGAGCCCGACGACATCGGCTGGGTCACCCGCCAGTGGCGGCGCATCCACGGGTCGTCGGTCGGTGTGTACGTCAACTTCCTCGATAACGAGCCGGGCGAGCGGGTCCTGGCGGCCTACGGGCCGGCGGCCTACGCCCGGCTGCTGGAGGTCAAGGGGCGCTACGACCCGGGCAACGTGTTCCGCTCCAACCACAACCTCGACCCGGCGGCCAGCCCGGATCCGCTCAGCCCGGATCCGGTCCGTTCCTGACCGCGCGCCGCGCGGCCCCCTCCCGGACCGCGGGCGCGAACCTGGACCAGGCGAACCAGGTGGGCACCTGGCCGGCCATCCCGGGTGCGGCCTGCAGGTCGAGCCGGCCGGACCGCTGCGCCTCGGGCAGCGTCAGCTCCCCCAGGTAGACGCGGTACAGCGTGCGCGCATCGGACCGGAACACCGCATCTGTGCCGAAGCCCGGGTCCTGCATGCAGACCGATACGTCGTCTGGCTCGATGACCAGCCAGTACCGCCGGGTGGCGGAACCGGTCACGTCGAACTGGACCACCACCCGCCGGGCGGGCAGGTGCTCGCGGGCCAGGTGGCGGCTGATCCAGGTGACGACCAGGTCCGGGTCGAGTTCCTCCGGGTCGGGGTCGCCGAACGCCCACCGGGCACCCCAGGTGCCGATAACGTCGACCACCGGGCGCAGGTCCCGGCCCGCCTCGGTGAGCAGGTACTCAGGCCGCTGGCCGCCCGCTCCGTCCTGGTGCTCGATCAGGCCCATCCGCGTGAGGTGGCGGAGGCGCTGCGCGAGCACGGACCGGGAGATGCCGGGCAGATACCGCTCCAGCTCGTTGAAGCGGGTCACGCCATGCAGCATTTCCCTGATGATCAGCAGGGTCCAGCGGTCGCCGAGCACCTCGGCGCCCCTGGCCAGCGGGCAGTACTGCCCGTAACCGTGCATACCTGAGTATCGCAGGTCAGCGCGGCCGGGCCAGGTGGCCGCGGCGAGGTCAGTCGCCGACGGCGACCTGCACCGGTGTGCTGCTCGCGGGGCTGTGGCTGGTGACGACCGGCGGCACGCGGAGGCCGTCATGGCGGGCGAATTCCCCGGCCTGCTCGATGGTCAGGCTGGGCGAGGCGGTGGCCGCGGCCAGGTCGTCGAGCAGGGTGAGCTGGCCCGGGGACGGCTCGGCGTTCAGGTCCGCAAGGCCCCACTCGTCCCACAGGAGCATCTCCCGCTTGGTCAGCGCGGCCAGGTCGTGGACCAGGTTGTGCCGGAGGTACGGCCAGCCTCTGGTGCCCGGGATCTTCAGGTCAGGGTCGACGGCGAAGCGCTCCGGGTCGGCTTCTGAGGCCCGGCAGGCCCGCCAGGCGTGCGGCCCGGTCAGGAAACGGCTAGCCGGGACGTCCAGCGGATCGACGGGGGCGGGGTCTGAGCCGCCGGTGTGCCCGTCGGCCAGTTCGGGATCCACCAGGCGCCAGCGCTGCTGGCCGGCGTCCCAGACCTCGGCCACCACGTGATCGACAAACCAGCCGGGCACGAAGTAGCCGGCGAACCCGACCCGGGCCCGGGCCGGGACGCCCTGGTGCCGGGCGATGGCCAGGAACAGCACGGTGAAGTCGCGGCAGCAGCCAACGAGGCGCTGGCGGGCGGGCCGCTCGGCGGTCAGCGGCGGGCCGGCCAGCTCGGCCAGCCGGGCCAGCATCGCGTCGGCGTACCGGGTGTCGATCTCGGCGATCCGGCCGGGGTCGATGCCGTTCGCCGCGTAGTCGCCGCCTGCCCGGTAGTGGAACACCAGCTGCCGCGCGGTGGCCTGCATCGCGGCCAGGCCAGGCGGGACCGCATCGAGACGCCCGGCGAACGGGCCGGGGTCGGTCACCCGGCTCTGCGTGCCGTACCAGGCGGGCCCGGGCGAGGCGTAGCCGGTCACGCTGGTCAGGTTAAGCCGGGCCGCCGACAGTCCCCGTGCCGTCCGCGCCGCAGGCCGGGGCTGGCGCCGCGCAGACCGGGGGCGGGTGCCGCGGCAGGCCAGCTAGCCGCCTGCGGGGCGGGTCCAGACGGCCGCGGTTGCGGCGCGGTCAGGCTCGAACCCGGCCCGCAGGTAGATGCCGAGGTCGTTGCTGACCTTCAGCCGCCGGCAGCCGTGCGCGGCGAGCCGGCTGAGCCCGGTGGCGAGGATGTGACTGGCGATGCCCCGGCTGCGGTGGGCCTCCTCGGTACGCATCGGCTCGACCAGCCCCACGCCGGTGACCGGGTCGGCCCAGAAGAGGCCGTAGCCGGCCGGTTCGCCGCCCCGGGCGGCCACCATCAGGTCCAGGTCTGGCCGGTAGAGCGGGCAGCGGCGCAGCCGCTGCTCGGCCTGGGCGCCGTTGCGAGCGGCCAGCGGGTAGGGCCGGCCGGGGTCGTCGGCCCGGGACAGCAGCCGGTAGCCGCTGGCCAGGGGCGGGACGGCGGGCCGGTCCGCGGCGTCGAGCCAGCTGGAGATGACCCCGGGGCCCGGGCTGGGCTGGTAGCCGGCCGCGGTGAGCTCGGCCGCGCCGGTGGTGTCGGCCGGGTGGACGGGGAACTCATGGCCCGCGCCGCGGGTCTGGCTGGCCCGGGCTATCGCTGTACGCCAGGCCAACCGTATTCCTAAACGATCTTTAGTCATGATCAGCACGTCGTGCTGGACGCTGTGGCCGAAGTCGGTCGCGAGCACGGCGGCCACGGGCTCGCCGCGCTCATCGAGCCAGAACAACTGCCCGTCCCGGTCCGTCGGCCGCTCCTGGCGGGACCACCACTGGACGTCGGCGGCCTCCCAGACCGTGCTGGCCGGCCGCGTCTGGCGCATCCGCTGCAGGAGCACGGTGGCCAGGCGCAGGGCTTCCGCTCCGTGCACGGTGACCGCGCCGTCCGGACTGCTCATGATTTAGTTTTACGGCCGCTGGGCGGCGGGTCGGCTGAATTCAGGCGGGGCTGGTCCTGGGCGGCCGCCGGACTGGGCCACGCCTGGCAGAGCCGGCCCAGCGCGCGGCGCACCACGGGCAGGTCGATCAGCAGCCCGAGGCCCGCGGTCGTGCCCACGCCGACGGCCGCGCCGGCGATCGTGTCGGTGAAGTAGTGCCACTCCAGGCTCATCACCGCGACCGCGACCACGACGGTCACCGCCCAGGCCACGACGGTGAGCAGGACCCGCGGCAGGCGGGTCCCGGCCTGCTGGGGCGGGATGAGGAGCAGCACTGTCGCCGTGGCGGCCAGCGCGGACACGGTGGTCACGTGGCCGCTCGGGTAGGCGAGGTTGCCGAGGTAGGTCCGGTCGACCAGGCGCTTGATGAGGACCTCGTCCAGGCCGGTGGCGACCGGCACGGCCGCCACGGCGAGCAGCGCGCCGTTGAGGCGGCCGGCCAGGAGGCAGCCCGCCGCGGCGGCCACGACCAGCACGGCGGCGGGCTTCAGCGTCCCCGGCCAGGCCAGCCAGCCCTGCAGGTCGCCGTGGCCGAAGAGCCAGCCGATGACCGGCGCATCGACGGCCCGGTCGAACCCGTCCGCGGTGCTCTGGTGCGCGAACAGAATGCCGAGCGCCGTGACCAGGACCGTGCAGCCGGCCACCAGCCAGGCCGTCCCGGCCCGGGCCGTGGCCCCCAGCAAAGGCCGCCCCACCCGCGGCTGCCATCCCCCCATGGAACCAATGTGGCACACACGGCGCCCTGGGGCGGCCCGCGGCCGGAAAGCGGACGGCGCCGTGGTCTATCCGTGACGGCCTAGCGGCGGGTGCCGCCGGGGTCGGTGAGCTGGCCGGAGGCTCGCAGGGCGGCGCGGCGCTCGCGCCATTCGGCGGCGACCTGCGGGAGCCGCTCGTCGAGGAACTCGGCCAGCGCCACTCCCTCCTCGAGGGGGGCGCGGCGGGCCCTGGCGTCCTCGGGGAGCAGGGCGAGACCTTCGCGGAACAATGCGGCCTGCTCGCTGAACAGCCCGGAGTCGAAGCTCTGCGGTTCCAGTGCGGCCAGGCTGGCGCTGATCCGGTCCACGCGCTCGCCCGCCCGGCGGGTGCGGTTCAGCAAGCGCATGGGCTCGAGCAGCTTGACCGCGCCGGTGATCGCGCTGCGGCTGGCCAGCAGCGCCTCGGCCAGGTCATCGATGGTCTGCTCGGCCGGATCGCAGATCGCCAGGTAGCCGAGCAGGCGGCCGGCCATGGGCGGGAACCCGTGATGCCTGGCGTACAGCCGGGCGGCATGCTCGGCAAAGATCAGCTCGGCATCGGTCGGCATGCGCTCACCGTAGCGATCATGACTGAGATGGCACAAGAGTGTGTTATCTCCGTCATCACTGCCGGGTAAGACGTCAGCTCGTGATCTCTCAGGGCTGGCCCTCGGTCCACGACCTGGTGATCCGGGTCCTTTGCCGCCAGCGGCGGGCGGCGTGCGCCGGCTGGCTCCCAGCGCTGGCAGATGCCGAGCATCTCACGGCGGCTGGTCATCGGGTAAGACGGTGCGATGACCCAGCTGACGCTGATTGCCGGGGGCCGGGCGGCGCAGACGCCGGGCGTGGCGGCCGGCTTTGCGGTGCGGTCGCCGGCCGTGGGTGATGCCGGGCGGCTGGGGCGGCTGTACTTCGACGCCGGTGTCCCGTACGCGAGCCTCGCCTGCGCCGAGGCGGCCATCGAGGAGATCCGGGCGTTCTTCCGGGGCGAGTTCGGGGTGTTCTGGCCGGCCGCGAGCGGGGTCGTCGAGCATGACGGCCGGCTCGTTGCGGCCCTGCTCGCCGTGCACCGGGCGCCGTGGGACGGCACCCCGGACGGCCCCTTCATCACCGATCTGTTCACCGATCCCGGGTTCCGCCGCCGGGGGCTGGGGCGGGTGCTGATCGCCCGGTGCCTGGATGCGGTGCACCGGTCCGCGCGGGGATGTGCTGCGCTCCGGGTCGAGAGCGAGAACACACCGGCCGTCCGCCTTTACCAGAGCTTCGGGTTCAGGCCGTACGCTCCGCCTGACTGACGAGCAGCTCGCTGAGGTCCTCTTCGGCCAGGCGGGACAGCAGCTCCGTGCACCACCACAGGGAGCTGCTCACCCGGGCGTTGTTCCGCAGGAGCTCGGCGCGGACCGCGGCGACCGAGGCCCGGAACGGCGGGTGCGGGCCGAAGTGCAGCTGGGCGTGGTAGTCGACCAGCGAGCGCTCGGACCGGGTGATCCGCAGGCCGGCCAGGCTGCGCCGGAGGCGAGCCAGGAAGAAGAACTGCGGCAGGCCGCCGCGTTCGGTGAAGCGGCCGTAGCCGATGACCTTGATCCAGGCGATGCCGGCCGGGGTCAGGCCGGTTTCCTCGGCCAGCTCGCGGACTGCCGCGGTGCGGATCAGGTCCTGCAGATCGGTCACGCCCCGGGTGTCGGCCCAGTCGGCTGAACCGGAGCCGGGTGCGGTCCACTGGCCGGGGTGAATGGCGTTCCCTGTCCCCTGGCCGGCGATGACGAAGTAATCGTCGGAGGTCAGCGCGAGCGTCGTCGTGCCGAACTGGTTGGCGCACCGGCTGTGGCGGCAGTCCGGTATCAGGCCCGCGGGAAAGCAGTAATCGGCGCCGCTGAAGACGGTGCGGCCGTCCCTGGCGGTGACGTTCAGCCGGAGCGCGTCGTTGGTGACCAGCGTGTCGTAGTAGCGGGTGGGCTGAATGGCGGTCGGCCGCAGCTCGCCCGGGCCGGCCAGCAGCGGATCGGACCGCAGGCGTACTTTCTCGCCGTTGAACAGGACCGTGCGTTTCTGCCGGGTAAAGCGGGCCAGCAGCGCGTACCGCAGAAAAGGCGGGAACGGCGCGCGGAAACGCGTTGCGCTGACCAGGAGCGGGGAGGCCGCCCCGTGGGCGAGCGCGGCGCTGACCGCGGCCGACGTCAGCAGGGAGTCGGCCGGGTGCCCCGGCCGGGTCAGCAGCTCGTAGCCGGAGTCGCGCAGCGGCGGCGCGATCGTGAGGCCGCCCGGGCCGGGCCGTGGCCCGGCGCCGGCTGGACGCGGTATCCGCGCGCGGCGCTCCCGATCGCGCTCAGCGCCAGCAGATTCCGCTGGTGCTGTTTCACGTCATCAGCGTAGCCGCGGGCGGCGCGGCGGGTCAGCTACGCCGGTCAGCGCCATTTGCCTGGCCGTTTGTACGCCTGGCCAGCCGGGCCGGTGACGGTCTCGGGCAGCAGCGAGTTCCGCAGGTCAGCGGCGGCGATGGTGAACGCCCCGGGGATCAGCGAGCGGATCTCGAACGAGCTGCGGCTCGGCGGGAAGGCGGCGATCATCCCCCGGGCCCGGTTCAGGGCCCGGGCCGTCCGGATGGCCGGGCACAGGTCGCTGTCCGCGGAGACGATCAGGGCCAGCCCGGACGCCGCGGCCGCGGCGTCGGCCACCAGCGAGACCGCGATGCTGACGTCGGTCTCCTTCTCCTCGTAGCTGGTCCAGGTGGCTCCGCACTGACGGCAGGCGTGCCGTCTGGCCTGGTAGCGGCCGAGGATGACGTCCACCGTGCCGCGGCTGTTCGCGGTCAGCGCGGACAGGTAGTCCTCCTGCCGGGCCAGCGCCGGGCGGTCGTCCCGGACCAGGGCGGTGAAGTACCTGACCGCGAGAATGTGGTCGGCCGGCCGGATCCGCTGCACCAGCCGTTCGAGATCCAGCCAGAGATAGCGGTGCTGATACTTCGCCCGCAGGCCGTGGTACAGGTTGAACCCGTCGACGTAGGCGATGACCGTGGCCAAGCCGCTCCCCGGACCATGATCTGCTAGCTCTGGCTATACTGGCGGCAACCCCGCCGGCTCACGGGCCGGCCTGACGGCCCCGCAAGGGGCCGTCGTTTTTTTCCTGGGTTGCGCGTCCAGCCTAGACGCCCCTACTGACATCTGGCGGCGGGCGTTGCGCGGTGGTAACACTGCCGGGGAGGGCATTTCCACGAGGCGACAGTACGGATGCCGGCATGACCGTTTACGTCTATAAGCTGGAGGGCCAGCGGGGCCGGCCGTTCACCTCCTCTTATCCATTTTTTCCCTGGTACGGCCTGACCGCTGATACGGCCGAGGAGCTGCACTCGTTCGCGGAGTCGATTGGCCAGTACCGCTCGTTCTACCGGCCGTACCGGTCGGACGGTGCGGAGGTCCCGCTGGTCGGGCACTACGACATCGATCAGGGCGAGCGCGACCGGGCCGTCGACCACGGGGCCAGGCCGATTTCCACCCGCGCGCAGAAGAAGAGACTGAGGGAAAAGGCGGCGGCCCTCGGCGTCAGGCTGGACTGACACCGAGGACCACCGCCGGCGGCCGGTGCGGGACGGCCGCCCAGCGGGCCGGCGCGCCGCTGGCGGCCGGCCCGGGGCCGGGCTGGTCAGCCCTGGCTGAACTGCGGCACGGCGTTCGGCGGAACCGGGATGACCTGGGCCTGGCCGAAGCCGCCGAACGCGACAGACACGTCCGAGGCCTGCAGGTGGTGGTGCCGGACCGTGGGGGACGGGCTGGGGTCGATGCGGACCGTTGGGTGCATGCCGCCGCATCTTCCTGGCGTAGGCCCTGGCTTCCGTCAGGTAGGCCCGGCTCGGGACGACGATCTTGAGCCTCTCGGTCCCGTTCTTCACGGACTTCTCGAGGTAGATGGGGTCGATGGTCTTGTTCTGCGTGATCTGCAGGGACATCTGGTGCACCACGTGGTGCGCGTCCACCCAGACCGTCAGCGACGTCACCTGCGCGCCGGCCTCCGCGCCGGGCAGCCAGTTCAGCGGGCGCAGCCGGGGAATCGCGGTGGCGCGAAGGCCGGTCAGCCGGGTCCCGTCCGGTGTCCCGGTGGCCGGTGACCTGGAACTTCGCGGACGGGCTCAGCAGGCTGAGCAGGGTCCGCGGGTCGGGGATCGTGATGCTCGGGTGCCCGGCCGGGTTGGTGTCGTGATACCACCGCACGCGGTTGTCCGGTCCGGCGATGTGCAGGTACAGCTGGCCGTTGACGATGCGGTTGATCGCGGTCTGGGTGGACGCGCGCACGCCGTTGCCGGCCGGGAAGTTCTGCGTGATCACGTCGTTCCAGTTGTGCCCGGCGAACGTGATGCGGTCAGAACCTGACCCCGTGATCTTGCCGTTGTCGCTCATCCGGTAGGAGATCGTGGCCTTGCCGGACCGGGCCATGGCCCGCCGCGACTGGCTGGCCACCTGCTTGACCGTCGCGGCGGTCAGCACGGCGGGCCTGGGGGCCCGGACGTGACCGGGCCGGACGGCCGCGTCCCCGGCGCTGCGCCGCCCCCGATGCCCGGCACGACCAGGGCGGCGGCCACGGCGGCGGCCGCGGCCGGCGCGGCCACCAGGCTGACCCGCGTGGCCAGCGTCCGCCGGGCCCGCCGGCGGTTCAGGCCCGCGAGCAGGTCCGGGCCCGGCTCGACGGCGGCGAGCTCGCGGCGCAGCTGGTCACGCAGCTGCTGCGCGAGCTGGTCCTCAGTGAGCATGGAAAACCTCCTGCGTGCCGCGGTTACCGGCCGCGGCGATGTCGGTAAGGGTGACGCGGAGACTGGCCAGGGCACGGGAGGTGTAGGACTTCACCGTCCCCGGGGAGATACCGAGCAGCTCAGCGGTCTCGGCGACGGACAGGTCCTCGAGGAACCGCAGCACCACGACCTGGCGCTGGCCGGCTGGCAGGCCCATCAGCGCCTGGATCACCGAGCGCCGCTGGCCGATCTGCTCGGCGAGCTCGTCGGCCACGCCGGGCCGATCGGCCCCGCCGGGCAGCGCGGCTCCGTCGGGCAGCGCGGCCTCCCGGGGGCGCCGCTGCAGCCAGCGCACCCGGTCCCGGCACAGGTTGACCAGCACCTGCCGGACGTAGGCCTCGGGGGCATCCCGGGCCGCCGTCCACCGCCGCGCGGTGCGGAGCAGAGCCGTTTGCAGCAGATCCTCGGCGTGGCCACGGTCTCCGGTCAGTGCGTAGGCGGTCCGCAGCAAGGCCGCCGAGCGTCCCCGCACGAAGTCGTCGAACTCCTGGCCCGTGTTCATGCCCATCAGAACGCCATCCCTTAAGGGCGGGTTGCCACGGTCGCGGCCGGGAATCTGACCGGGCCGGGCCAGCCCGCTAGACACCATGTTGCGGGACGGGGTGATGGGCTGCTGGCCGGGCTGCGAGGATCGTCAGGTGGTTCCTGAGGACGTCCGCGACTTCTTCCTGGGCAGCGCCGGGGTGGCCGGCGCTCTGATCGGGCTGCTGTTCGTGGCCATCTCGGTGGCTGGCGAGCGGCTGGCCCGGGAGGAAGCCGCCGCGCAGTCCTACCGTGTCCGGGCCTCGGCCGCGCTCAGCGCGTTCACCAACGCGCTGGCCGTTTCGCTGTTCGCGCTCATCCCCGGGCACAAGATCGGGCCGACCGCGCTGGCGGTGGGGCTCGGCGGCCTGGTGTTCGTCGCCACCGCGCTGCTCTCGCTGATCCGGCGGCGGCAGCGGGGCCGGCCCATGCTGCAGGACGCGGTGTTCCTGCTCAGCCTGGTCGTCCTGTTCACGGTCCAGATGGTCCAGGGCATCGTCGTGATCGCCAAGCCGGACAACGCCAGCGCCGTGAACACCATCGCGGTCCTGGTGGTCGTCTGCTTCCTGATCGGTATCGCCCGCGCCTGGGAGCTGATCGGCGGGCCGTCGTTCAGCTTCACCCACGAGCTCAGGTCCCTGGTCAGGGACCACCAGAACGGCAGCGACGACCCGGCGGGCGGAAAGCCCTAACCGAGCGCCGCGGCGAGCCACCCGGCCGCCCTTCCTGGCCGGTGAATTGCCGTTTCCCGCGCCTGCGCGGTCGCGCCTGGGGCCGGCGCCCGCGCCGCACCCACCGTAATCCTTCCTGAAAGAGCTGCTGCTGAGCGTGCTGCGCCGGGCCGGCTGACGTCATGTGCGGGGCTCCTCGCAGATCCGGATAAGGATGCCGAGGGCCTGCACGACCTGGGCCACGGAGACGCCTTCGAGCTCGCGCGCCCAGCGGTCGTGCAGCACGCGCAGCCGGGCGCCCGCGCGGGCGAGCACAGCGTGACCGGCTGCGGTGGGCCGGACGAGGCGGGCGCGGCGGTCGGCCGGGTCGGTGACCCGCTCCAGGAGGCCGGCCTGCTCCAGATCGGCGACCAGCTCGCCCATGGCCTGGTGCGTCATACGCGCCCGCTCGGCGAGCGCGGTGATCCGGGTGCCGCCGGGGTCGAGGTGCTCGAACACCTGGGCGTGCGCGGCCCGCAGCACGGGCCCGCCGTCCGGGTTCGCCGTCACGCGAAGCGCCTCAACGAGAGCGTTGCCGGCCCGTTTCACCGCGCGGGCCATCGCCGTGACCTCAGAGAACTGATCGTCCACGGCCCCAGTTTGACACATTCGCAGGTTGCCTGCGCATAATGCGCAGGCAACCTGCCTAACTTCTTCCGTGCTCCGAGGTGACCGCCCGATGCCACTGACCGTCCTCGATCCCCGTACTGCGCTAGTCCTCATCGACTTCCAGTACGGCCTTCTGGCGCTGGCCGGCGAGCAGCTTCTGGCCGGCCCGCTGGCCCGTGCCGCCGAGCTCGCGGCCGCGTTCCGTGCTCGGCAGCAGCCGGTCGTGCTGGTCCGGGTCAGCTTCGCCGCGGACTTCGCCGATGCGCCCCGCAACCGGACCAGCGTCAGCCGTCCCGCGGCCCGCCCGCCGGCGAACTGGACCGAGCCGCTGCCCGAGCTGGACCAGCAGCCGTCGGATCTGGTCGTGACCAAGCACCAGCCCGGCGCCTTCTACGGCACCGACCTGGACCTGCAGCTGCGCCGCCGCGGCGTCACCGGCATCGTCCTCGGCGGCGTCGCCACCAGCCTGGGCGTGGAAAGCACCGGCCGGGCCGGCTACGACCTGGGGTACAACCTGACGTTCGCGGCCGACGCGATGGCCGACTTCAGCCCGCGCGCCCATCAGCACTGCCTCGAGGTGACGTTCCCGCAGTTCGGTGAGGTTGATACGGCCGGGGCGATCATCGCCGCGCTCGGCCGGGCGCCGCAGCTGGCCTGAGCGGGCCCGGACGGCAAACGGCACCCCCGGCCGGGCCGGGGGTGCCGTTATGAGCTGGTTGCCTAGGAGACGCGGGGGCCGACGGGGTCGGTGAGGGTGAACATCTGACGGTCGGGGACCTGACCGCCGGAGAAATTCTCCTGCTCCAGGAACAGGCCGTTGAGCGGGGACGTGGTGTTCGGGTTCAGGGTGAGCACCAGGGGGTTGCTGGCCGAGGTGTCGGCCGCGAACTCCAGCGGGAAGTAGTGCAGGCGGTGCTTGAGGCCCGGCTTCGTGACGACGATGCCGGCCTGCAGGTCAGGGATCCAGAACGAGCGCGGGGTGCCGCAGCGCTCGAGGCGGATCTTGAAGCCCAGGGTCGCCGACATGGCGCCGACGCAGTAGCCGGACTCGTTGCCGTCGGGGGCGAACTGCGCCTGGTACACCCGGTAGGTCGGCGGGTAGTTGAGGCAGGCGTAGGACGTCGGGTCGATCGAGTTCGCGCCGCCGGTGCCGCACAGCTGGCTGAGGGTGCCCACCAGCGTGATGATGAAGTCCTCGTTGGTGCGGGTGTTGCTGGCCTGGCGCAGGTTGACCTTGCGGCCCTGGTACAGCGACGGCGGCACCACTCCCAGGCCGGTCGCGTTCTGGATGAAGTCCGGGGCGTTGCCCTGGTTCAGCATCAGGTTCGAGATGTTCGTGCAGCGCATGCCGCTGTTCTGGCAGACCGTGGTCTCGGCCGGCTTCACGTTGTGGCTGCTGGCGGAGGCGGCCGTGGCGCCGGCCAGCCCCACGGTGGTGCTCACGGCCACCGACGCAGCGAGCACATAGAGACCCTTGATGGAACGGGTGCGCATGGGTGTTCCCTTCCTGTGGATACTGGCCGGCGAGCACCATCGGGTGGCCTGGCGGTCGAGCACAAGCCGGCGGCTTCAGATGGCTGAGCGATCCGCGCCGCGTCCGCGTTACTGCTGGGGCTGATTTCTTTGCCCGGGTGCGTGACCGGTGATCGCGGCGGTGCGGGGCGGCCGTAGGCTCGGGCCGTGGATCTGCCGGACGCGACGCTGATGTTCCTGGTCGAGGCCGCCGGCTACCCGGCTGTGGCCGAGCTCGCGCAGTCGGCTCATGAGCGCCTGGTGGGGGCGAGGATCCGCTGACCGCTGGACTGCCGCCGATGGCGCCTGTGGCGTCTAGGGCCCGGGCCGGATAGCGGCCGCCTGCTGGCCGAGATCAACCCGTACGGTCATGGGCGTGGACGCCATCGAGCGGAAGAAGATGCCGTCCGCGCGGCCCATCCAGCCGGTGAGCTGGTCCATGGTCTTGCGGCGGGTCCAGGCGTCATCGCCGGGCAGCAGCGTGGCCGTGCCGGGGTGCCAGGTGCGCCCGATCTTCAGCCGTATCTGCGGGCGGGCCGAGATGTTCTGCACGTAGCCGCACCGCCAGCCGTGCTCGGCCACCAGCCAGACGACGTCGCCGTCCCGTGCGACGGTGACCGGTGTCGTCCGCCGCAGGCCGGTGCGGCGGCCGGTGGTCTCGACCAGCGCGAAGATCTTCGGGGCGAGGCCGGCGCGGATCATGGCACGCATGCCAGGGTTCAGGAGGTAGGCCTCGACCCGGCGCTGGATCGTGTGGCGGGACGCCATGAGGGTCATCGTGGGCGGATTGCTGGCCTGGTGGCAACCGGCTGGGGGGCGTTGTGACGCATCTCTCGCGGGGCTATGCGGGGGTGGCGGCCCGCTGTCCGTCGAGGGTCAGGTTCTGGCGGCGTTCCTGTGCTGGGGGCGGCCGTGCCGGCGCGTTGCGGGGCCGGCGGCCGTTGCGGGGCCGGCCGGTGACCGGCCGAAGAAGTAGGCGGGTGCCTGGCTGAACGAGGCGGGGAAGTCCGAGATGAACAGGCGCTCGATGAGCACGTTGCATCCGGCCTTTGCGGCGAGCTCGCTGAGCTGTGACGGCAGGGCATTGTGCGGCAGGTTCAGAACCACGAGCCGGGCGCGCTCGAGGCCCAGGCGGACGAGTTCCGGTACGTCGACGGCGAGGGCCTCGAGCGTGAACGGCTGGGCCAGGTCGTATTTGTAGGTGCCGCGCCAGGGCGGATCGAGATGAACGATGGAGAATTCCTGGCCTGCCTCGACGGCGGCGGCCAGCGTCGCCGGGCCATCGGCCACGCGGTACCCGACGCTGGCGGACAGGCCGGCGAGCGCCATGTTGTGCGTGGCGACGCCGACCGTCGTGGGGTCGTTGTCGGTTGCCTGGACGCGGCAGCCGGCTTTCGCGTACGAGTACGCCATCTGGCCGATCCCGGCGAACAGGTCAAGCACGCCCGGGGCTTCGCCGGCGCGGCCGCCGTGGCCGGTGTGGCCGGTGTGGCCGCGGCCCGGCTCCGGCAGGATTTCGAGGGCGGTGCGGGCGATCTCCTGCGCGCAGGCATGCGGGGTCGTCTCGCGCAGGGCGCGCTGCGTTATCTGGTATCCCGCCAGGAGCGCCTCGTTGACCGGCAGGCCGAAGAGGTAGCGCAGGTAGCCAGGAGCGCCGAACCTGGCTCCCATCTCCCGGCAGTATCCGAGAACCGCGTCCGCGTGCTCTCCCGACAGGACGACGCCGCGGCCCGCCTCATCGGCAAGCGGCCCGAACGGCAGCATGAGGTTCTGCGGCGCGTCGTGGGGAGAATCCGGCCTGGTCATCGCAATGAGTGCCTTCCAGCAGCCCGCCCGTCAGACTTAACGCACAAGAATGCCGCAGGGGTGCTGGATCAGGCCAGCAGCCTCGATGCCCCGTGACTGCTGCTCACAATATCGGTGGGCCGGCAATGGTGATCTTCTTCGGTGCGCTGTCGTCGGCGCCCGCAGTCCCTCGGCCTGCGTGACCATCCAGCATCATGCCCCGCCCGCGGTCGCCCGCGGGCCCGCGGCCACCGCCAGCGCGTGGCTTCAGCCGCTTCGGCCGGCGGCCGGGGAAGATCGGGGACGCGAGCAGACTGCGGCGATCAGCTGCCTGGGCTGGGGGCTGGTCCCAGCCGCAGCTGCCCGCCGGCCCGCTTCTGATGCCGTACGTCGACGATCAGGCCCACGGTGACGGGCGGGGCCAGGAGCACGGTGGCGGCGCACAGTCCTGCGGTCATGAACGCCAGGGAGTTGTCGAATCCCACCAGCAGGAGGGCTGCGAGCGAGCCGGCCGCGGCAGTGCTCGCCCCCACGCCCAGCCAGGCTTCGAGGGCTGATGGCCGCCGGGCGGTCATATCGGCGGGAAGGTCGGCGATAAGCGCGTCCTGATCGGCGCGGGACCACACCGAGGGCGCCGTCGGCACCTGGGCCGTCCGCGCCTCGAGTTCGTCCTCGGTCAGCCGGCCTTGTTCCTTCGCGGCCTGGAGATATTCGATCACCTGGTAGCGCGGCAGCGGCAACGGCTGCTCGCTGGAGGGCTTCGCGCGCCGTGAGGCGACCATCTTGACCACGCCGAGAGTCCAGAAGCACGGGTAGATGACCGCAAGGAACACGATCAACGTCCATATGGTGGTGCTGGGGCCGGGGGGCAGGAGAATGATCGCCACGATGCCCGGCAGGAAAGCCGCGTATTCGAACCACCAGGCCCTCTTCGTCGCCCGCCACGGGGCGCGCTGAGACCTTGTTCCGGTGAGTTCCGTGGGAAGGTCGGCGATAACTTCCGCCAGGTCCGCATACGTCTTTGCCGCATAGGTCTGCTCTACCCGCGCGCTGAGCTCCTCCTGGGTCAGCCGCCCCTGCACGAACGCGGCCTGGAGAGCCCCGGCCACCTGCTCGCGCTCGGAGTCGGACGCCCGGAGCCGCCCTCGGTCCCGGCTCTTCCCGGTTACTGCCTTATCCCCTGGTCCGGCCGTCACTGAGCCTCCCCCACCAGCGGTGCTGCGGCAAAGCGTAACGCCGCAGCCTTTTCGCTGGCTATAGCCCTCGACGGGCTCAGCCTGCACGCCCCGCTCCGCAGTGACGCCTCGATCAGGGAGTACTGCTCACTCCGGGAGCGTGATCCGCAGCACGTCCGCCACGTGCGGGCTGTCCCTTACTGTGAAACCCTCGTCCACGAGAATTTCCCGGTATTTCTGCAGTTCACGGATGCGCCCGAGGCTCCCTCTTCGCACCCCGGGAATGCAGGTGACCACGACCCATCCGCCCTGCGGATCGCCTTCGACCTGAAAGCCTCGCCGGCCCGGTTCCCATTCCTGGCAGCCGGCGCTGCGCAGTGCGTCCCGCACCCGCGCGGCAACCAGGCTGGTGTCCACGGGCCAGCCTTACCACACCGGCCAAAGTTACGCATCCGGGCGGGAACGACGGCGTGCAGCTTTGGCGGCCTGCTCGATTTTCGAGTAGCGGCTCTTCCAGTACGCGGCGTCGTATGTGCCGGAGGCCGTGCTCTCCGGGTCGGCGCCGATCGCGCCGTCGAGTTGCTCGCGGAGGATGTCGGCATGACCGGCGTGACGGCTGGTCTCGCTGAGGATGTGGACCATGATGTTGAACAGTTTCACGTTGGGACGAGGCCACCACGGCACGTGACCAGGGGCGTCGATAGGCAGCGCGCTGATCGTGGCGTCCGAGTGTTCCCATGCGCGCCGGTAGAAGCCGATGATCTCGTCGCGGGTCTCCTGCTCGGTGGCCCAGAAGTCGGCGCCGCGCGCGGTCTCGTCGTCCCACCGGGGCAGTGGTTCAGGGAACGGCCGGCCGAAGACCTCTCCGAAGTACCTGGCCTCCCACGTCGCCAGGTGCTTGACCAGGCCAAGAAGATTCGTTCCGGTTGCCGTCAGGGGACGGCGGATGTCGTAGTCGGAGAGCCCGTCGAGCTTCCAGAGCAGTGCCTCGCGGATCCAGCGCAGATCGCCGTGCAGGTACTCCTTCGCGAATTCATCGATCACGGGGTATCAGCGTGCCAGATACCTAGAGCAGCTCGGCTCGGTGCCGGATGCTCGCAGGGTGGATGAACTCGGCGGCCGGCTTGCGTAGCCACTGAGTCACCCGCATCGTGAGGGCCAGATCGGCCATGCGCGCAGTACGCAGATTGCTCAGCCGGCTCGGAGTGCAGTCAACCTGCCCGGCCAGCCCGGCCCACGTCAGCCCCTGCCGCTGCCGCTCCCCGTTGAGCGCAGCGTGGAGCTGGGCGAGGTCCCAGCGGAGACGGCTGTCCGGGCCCGGATCCGGAAGCCGCACGTCTCCGACGTCCCGGGCCGGGCCGGTGAGGAAGTCCTCCGGTGCCTTCCCCAGCCAGCGCAGCAGGTAGAGCGCATACTGGCACGACGTCTCACCGCGCGCGCCCAGCCGGGAGACTGCGCCGCCGCACAGCGGATGATCGTCGCGCTGGGCGTTGAGCTGCGCGGACTGATCCCACAGCTCGTCAGCCAGCTCGTACCAGCCCAGATCACGGTTACGGCGTGCATCGTTGACCGCGGCGAAGAACGCCGCGAAGTCGAACGTGGCCAGAGCATCAACGTCAGTCACGCACACGTACCTTCCCCCAGGCCGGGCAGATACCGGCGCGTACGCAGGTTTTCGCAGCTTCCCTCAGTACGGGCCCAGTGGCACAGTCCTGACTGTGCCACTAGGTGATCTGCCGGGCTGGTTAGCAGCCTGGTGCCTGGACCATCTCGGTGACGAACCCGTCGAGGTGCTGTTCCAGCTGCAGCAGGTCTCGATGGTGTTCGGTCTTCGGTTGACCGGTGGCACAGACGTCGTGGTGAAGGCGCGCGCCGATGACGGCCGGGCCGTGTCGTGTGTCGCGGCGCAGGCCCGGTTGGCCGAGCGCGGGTTTCCGTGCGCCCGGCCGCTCACGCCGGTCGTCGGTGCCGGCCCGCTGGCTGTGCACGCCGAAGAGTTCCGGCCCGGCGGCGAGGTGCTGCACGGGGACTCGCCGGGCATAGCCGCGCGCTGCGCGGAGGTATTCGCCCGGCTGATGGCCGAGCTGGCCGACGTGACCGTCGCGCCGCCGCTGCCGAACCCGCCCTGGGTGCGCTGGGACCACGCCGATCCCGGGGTGTGGCCGGCGATGGAGTTCCTCGATAACCGGGACCAGAGCGTCGTGCCCGCGTACGTCGCTGAGACGGCGGAGCGGGCTCGCGGGCGGATCCTCGCCGCCGGCCTGCCGTGCGTGCTGGGCCACGCCGACTTCGAGGCGCAGAACATGCGGTGGCACGGCCGGGAGGTGTGGGCGGTGCACGACTGGGACAGCCTGGCGTGGCAGCCGGAGGCGGCGCTGGCGGGAGCGGCGTGTGGGTCGTTCGCCAGTGCCGGGCCGCCCACGCTGGCGCCGGTCGAAAGCTCCGCGGCGTTCCTGGTGGCTTATCAGAGCATCCGGGGGCGCTTGTTCACGGCTGTGGAGCAGGAGGTCGCGTGGGCAGCCAGCTTGTGGATGGCGGCCTACAACGCCCGGGAGGAGGCGCTGCACGGCAGCACCTCGGTGGGCCGCGACGCGCTCCGCGCCCAGGCAGCCGAACGCCTCCGCCGGGCCAGTGCCTAGACGGTGTGATACGACAACCGGGTGGGATCGAGAGGTCAGATTGTCAAGGCGATGGCGGTCATCCAGCGGCCGCGCGACGGTGCGCTGCTGGTGTCTGAGGAGACGGACCCGGCCGGGCAGCTGTTTCACCGGCCACTCGGCGGTCATGTCGAGTTCAGCGAGTACGCGCGGGACACGGTGCACCGCGAATTCCGGGAAGAGATCGGGCAGGCGCTCACCGGAGTGCGGCTAGCGGGCGTGCTGGAGAACATCTTCCCGTGGGGTGGCGCCACGCAGCACGAGATCGTATTCGTTTTCACCGCGGCCTTCACCGATGAGGCCGCCTACGAGATACGCGAACAGGTCATTGCGGATGATCACGGCAGGGCCCGCGTGATCTGGCGGACACCAGGGGCAGCCAATCCGCCCCTGTATCCCGTTGGTGTGGGTGACCTGGCAGCACCAGAAGGCACTGCGTAACCACGCGAACCGAGGATGTCACCCCCGCACCACTCTTAGGCGAGCCGCCAGGCGAGGAGGCGTTCGGCGCCTTCGGCCTGGGTGAAGCCCGCGCTGATCAGTTCACGCTGGAGCACATCCCATGCGGGGCGAAAGGCGTGACCGGTGATCTCCTCTTCGCTGATGACCTTCTCACCCTCGGTGATGCGGTGCAGGTAGCGCGCGCGGATCGCCTCTTCATCCGACTCCAGGATCTCCGACAGAACCGTGTAGGTATGCCGGCCCACCCGGCGCGAATCCATTTCCTGGAGAGGGTGGGGCGCTGGCGGGCCACCAGCGCGCCAGGTGAAGACCAGCAGGCCGCCGGGTTCCAGCTGAGCCGCCAGGACCGGCCAGAGCCGCTTGCGGTAGCCCGGCTCCAGGGCATACATCACATTGATCATGACCACGGCCTCAGCCGGCTCGTCCAGGTCCACGCTCAGCGCATCGCACGGGAGCACGGTCACCCGCTCCAGCAGCTCAGGGCGCGAAGCCAGCCGGGACAGCAGCACTGCGCGCATGCCAGCCGAGGGCTCAAGCGCGAAGATCTCAGCCGGTGTCCAGCCGGCCAGCGACGTGGTGATCAGGCCGGTTCCTGCGCCGATCTCCAGGATGCTGCGCCGGATCCCGGCCAGCAGCGGAGGCAGCTTCTTGCGGATCTCCGGCACATGCCCGTTCTCCTGGAGCAGGTCGTAGAAGGGGACAGAAATGAAGTCGGCCACGGAGGGCACGCTATTCCACGACAGGCCGGGCTGGCCGGAATGGGCATCAGACCACTGGCCGTCGCTGGCAGACGGCTAGATCCATCACGCAGTCTCAGGCTCTGCGCCGGAGTGCCTTGCTGGGCGGTCGTAGCCGAACGGCCCGTGGTGACCCAGGAATTCGAGAAGCCTGGCCGCTGCCGGTGACAGCGGACGGTCGGTACGCCAGGTCAGCCCGATGACGCGCTCGGCCCCAGCGGCAGCGAGGGCGATGCCAACGGTGCTGGAGGCGCCGGTGAGCTGCTCAGGCAGGATGGCCAGCCCCAGGCCGACGCCCACCAGCCCTTCGATGGTGGTCAGATCAGCGCTCTCGAACGAGATGCGGGGCAGCACGCCTTCGGCTTGCAGCAGCTCATCGATCAAGGAGCGGAATCCCAGACCGCGCGAAACGGTCACGAAGTCCTCATCGGCGATCTCGTCCAGGCGTACCTGGCGGCGGGCAGCGAGCCGGTGCCCGGAGGGGACGACGAGCACCAGCCGCTGCCGTTGCAGCGGCAGCCAGCCATGCGGGCCCGGCGGCCGTGGCGAGGTGAGCGCTAGCTCGGACAGGCCTGATGCGAGGTCCCGCAGGATCTCATGACCCGGCTCCTGGCGCAGGGCGACCCGGACGCGCGGCGCTTCCCGGCGGAAGTCGTGCAGGATGCGCGGTATCAGGGAGGTGGCAATCGAGTCCAGGAACGCCAGGCGGACGGTGCCGGTGTCCGGGTCGAGCAGCTCTGCCAGGTCCCCGCGCAGCTGGTCATACCGGCGGGTGATGTCCCGCGCCGCCGCGAGGACGACCTCGCCGTAAGGATTGGGATGTACGCCGTCGGCACCCCGCTCAAACAGGCGGGTGCCGAGCTCGTGCTCGGCCCGGGCGAGTAGCCGCGACAAGGTGGGCTGGCTTACCCGCAGCACGGCAGCGGCGTCGGTGACTTGCCCGTAGTCCGCGAGGCTGAGCAAACGGCGGAGATCCTCAATCTGCACCCCGGCCATTATACGTAGTTCGCATGATATAGATCAGCATCATGCATTTGAGGTATACGGCTGAGCACCGCACAGTGATCTGGTGACCCCAGCAGCTGGCAAAGCAGCACCCGCAATCCCGGCCCTTCCGTCCGCCGCCAGCGACTGCTACCGGCCCGGCGACCCGGGCTACCGGCGAATCACGGTCGCGCTGTTCGCCGCCGGAGTAGCGACGTTCGCGCTGCTGTACAGCACTCAGGCACTGTTGCCGGTGCTCGCCCGCGCCTTCTCCCTGTCCGCCGCGCAGAGCACTTTGTCGCTGTCCTTGGCCACGGTTGGCCTCGGCGCCGCGCTGCTGGTGACCGGCCCGGTCTCGGAGGTGCTGGGGCGGACACGGCTTATCCATATCTCGCTCATGGCCTCCGGCGTCCTCGAGCTGGCCTGCGCGCTCGCGCCGAGCTGGGATGTGCTTCTCACCCTGCGGCTAGCGCAGGGCGTCACCTTGGCCGGGCTGCCCGCGGTTGCTACCGCTTACCTGCGTGAGGAGATACATCCCAGTACGTACGCCCGTGCAGCGGGCCAGTACATCGGTGGTACTGCCCTGGGCGGGCTGACCGGCCGCCTGGTCACTAGTACGGTCGCCGACGCAGCTGGCTGGCGGTGGGCGCTGGCGGCCATCGCCGCCCTTGGGGTGGCCTGCGCGGTCATCGTGTTCTTCGTGCTGCCGCCGTCACGCAACTTCACACCCGCGCCGATCCGGCCCGGGCAGCTGATGGCGACGACCCGGCGAGCGGTGTCCGATCCCGGGCTGCTGGCGCTCTACGCCATCGGAGCCTGCTCGATGGGCGCTTTTGTGGCCGTATTCAACGCGATAGGTTTCCGGCTCACCTCGGCGCCGTTCCACTTCAGCGCCGGGGCCGTGGGGCTCGTTTTCCTCATCTACCCGGTTGGCAGCCTCAGCGCGGCACTCGCCGGGCGCATGGCCGACCGCTTCTCCCGTCGCGCTGTCGTTCCGGCCAGCTGCCTGGTCAGCGCCGCCGGATTGCTGCTCACGCTGCCAGGCTCGCCGCCGGCCATCGTGCTCGGCCTGGCGATGATGCTCGCCGGGTTCTTCGGGATGCACGGTGTGGCCAGCGGCTGGGTGCCCGTGCGGGCACACGCCGGAGGCATCTCGCCCGGGCAGGCCGCGTCTTTGTACCTGTTCGCGTACTACCTCGGGTCCTCCATCTTCGGGAGCGTGGCGGGCCCCGCCTGGACCCTGGGCGCCTGGCCGGCCGTTGCCGCCCTGGCGCTGGCACTCCTGGCGGCCAGCGGACTGCTCGCCGCCTGGCTGCGCCACATCCCGTCCCTGCTCCTGAGCGGGCCGGAACGGGGCGCTCATTAGCGTGCGATCTGGTATCGGCGTGATCCAGGATGACCGCGTGGCGACGTTGTTCCTGATCGTCGGGCTTCCCGGGGCAGGGAAGACGACGCGGGCGAAAGAGCTGGCCGCAGAGCATCGCGCGCTTCGGCTCACGCCGGATGAGTGGATGATCCCGCTGTTCGGCGATTCGATGGCCGACGGCAAGCGCTTCGTGCTGGAAGGGCAGCTCATCTCGGTTGCCCTGCAGGTGCTGCGGCTAGGGACCAGCGTCGTGCTCGACTTCGGGCTCTGGGGCCGCGATGAACGGTCCGCACTGCGCTGGCTGGCAAGATCGGCAGGGACATCCTGCCGGGTGGTCTACCTGCCTGTTGACAAGGACGTCCAGCTCGCCCGGATCGCGCACCGCCAGGCAACGGCACCGCACCGGACGTTCCCGATGACCGAGGCCGACGTAGACGCGTGGCGGGAGCAGTTCCAGGTGCCTGACGCCGCCGAACTCGACGGCCGGGAAATCCCCCCGCCGCCAGCAGGATGGCCGGGCTGGCCGGAATGGGCCGCAGACCACTGGCCCTCGCTGGCAGACGGCTAGATCCCGGCAGCAGCACGGATTGCGATATGCCAAGCTCCGCAGACCCAGACAGGCAACAGAGCGTGCCCGGTGAGCTCCGGGCACGCGCTGCCGCTTCTCTCCAGTGGTCTGCGGATCAGGAGGCGGTGTCCTCGTAGAGCGACTTGAGCAGGAGATGGGCCCGGTCGTGAAGCTGATTCAAAGGCTCGGCGCGCGTTTACGTTTACGGTGTGCCGATGGACGCGCCGCGCCGGGTAACGCGCAGGTCGTGACGGGTAAGCGCGATTGCGGCGACGGTGGTCACGGCAAGCACGGCGACGATCCACCATTCGGCATTGCCGTTCCCGCCATCGGGGTCGAACCCGAACAAGCCCTCGATCCACGTCGGCCACACGGCCGTCAGGATCGTCGCTGTCCCGAGTAGGGCTGAGACAGCAATTTCGATCCGCACCCTTAGCATCACAGGCACCTCTTTCTGATCGCCAGCATCGCTTCACGATTCTCCCGTGGCGTTTCCGGTGCAGCCTGGCCGAAGCTGTAGGCCAGCGCGTCAGTCCTTTCGCGCCCGCGCCTGCTGTGCACGCTCGAGCAAGTCCGGCAGCCGCGCCAGCACCTGCTTCAGCTGGGCCTGAACCTGGTCCGCCAGTTCCACCGTGGGGGCGTTCGGCGGTGCCGCCCCGGCCACCTGGCGCAGGCCCACAAGGCGGGTGTCCAGGGCCGCCCGGGAGACGTAGATGGATTCCTTGCCGCCACCGTCCGCGACCAGGTCCGACTCCACTGCTTCCAGCTCCTGCCGCAGCTGGCGGCCGGATTCGCTTTCGCCCAGCTCCGAGCGCGCCCGTCGCGCCCGGTTCACGCCGTCGTACAGGTCGGACAGCAGGCCCCAGAGCCGCAGCTCAAGCTCATACTGGGCGGTGACCTGCTCCAGCGTGTAAGGGCTGCGCGGATCGGCGGCGATCTCGAACCCGGCCTCGGCCGCCTGTCCGCCCAGCTCCACGCGCACCGTGTAGCGACCCGGCGCCACCGCCGGACCCAGGTTGGCGGCGGCGTCCTCGTCTTCCGGCGGATCGATCTCGATCTGGGTGCCGCGCCCGTGCCGGCCGTCCCAGACGAAGCGGTTCAGGCCCTCCCGCCGCGGCGGCACCGGGTCCCTGGGCTTGCCCTTGTCCGGCTTGCGGTCCTCGTCTCCCGGCCGCGCTGTCAGCGTCCGGACCTCCCGGCCGGCGGAGTCGCGGAACGTGAGCCGCAGCTCGGTATCGCCGGGATCCTGGAGCCGGTACAGCACCGCCACCCCGTCGGTGGGGTTCTGGCCGGCCCCCACCGGTACGTCCACCTTCTCGGTCCGGCCCGGGAGCTGTCGCTTGTCATAGGCCACCACCACCGGTCCCAGCAGGGCGTAGGAGCGGCGCGCCTCGCCCTTCGCGGGAAACCCCCGGTCGGTGAACCAGCGGACCTGCCGGCGGGGCTGGTACAGGTGCAGCGGCGCGGCGTCCAGCTCGGGCCGGTGCTGGCGCAGCGCGGGCAGATCCTCCAGGACCCAGATCGACCGGCCATGGGTGGCCACCACCAGGTCATCGCCGTTGAAAACGAAGTCGTGGACCGGGACCTGCGGCAGCTCGCCGTGGCAGCGCTGCCAGCTTGCCCCGTCGTCGAACGAGACCAGCAGGCCCAGCTCGGTGCCGCACAGGAGCAGGCCGCGGCGGGCGGGGTCCTCGCGCAGCACGTGGCAGTACTCGTCCTCGTCCAGGCCACGGTCCAGCCGCTCCCAGCTGGCGCCGAAGTCCCGCGTCCGCCACAGATAGGGATGGAAGTCGTCCAGCTTGTGAGCCTCGGCGGCCACGTAGGCGGTGCCGGCCTCGTGGGGCGAGGCGTCGATCATGCGCACTGTCGCCCAGCGGGGCAGGTCGGGCGGGGTGATCTCGGTCCAGGACCGGCCGCCGTCGCGGGTCAGGTGGAGCCGGCCGTCGTCGGTCCCGGCCCAGAGCTGGCCCGGCGCAAGCGGCGACTCGGTCAGCGCGAAGATGGTGCAGTAGTACTCGGCGCCGCTGTTGTCGGGGGTGAGCCCACCCGAGGAGCGGAGTCTGCCGGCGTCGGCGTGGGTGAGGTCGGGGCTGATCGGTTCCCAGGTCTGGCCTTCGTCGGTGGACCGGAAGACGTGGTTGCCGGCCTGGTAGAGGATGTTCGGATCGTGCGGGGACAGCAGGATCGGCGAGGTCCAGTTGAAGCGGTAGCGGGCCTCGCCTGCCGTCGCCGTTTCCTCCGGCCAGACCAGGATCGGACGGTTCTCCCCGGTGCTCTGATCGTGGCGCGTGATGTGGCCCTTGAAGCTGCCGGCGAAGACGATGTCGGGGTTATCGGGCCGGACCGCGATGTAGCCGCTCTCCCCGCCGCCCACATGGGTCGTGTCCATCTGGGTGATGGCCCCCCAGCGAGAGTGGCTGGGGAGGGCGATGGTGGTGTTGTCCTGCTGGGCGGCATAGATGCGGTAAGGCTCGCGAGTGTCGGTGGTGACGTGGTAGAGCTCGGCGGTGGGCTGGTTATAGAGCGAGGACCAGCTCTCGCCGCCATCCAGCGTCACGCTCGCGCCGCCGTCGTCTCCCAGGATCATGCGCCGGGCGTCGGCAGGGTCGATCCACAGGTCATGGCAGTCGCCGTGCTGGACCGGGAAGGTGGAGAAAACCTTGCCCGCATCCGGTGAGCGCCAGCACTCCACGTTGAGCGCCCACACCGTCTCCGCATCGACCGGATCGGCGATGACGCGGCTGTAGTACCACGCCCGCCGGCGCAGATCCTCCTGCTCGGACAGGCGCTCCCAGTGGTCCCCGTAGTCGTCGGAGCGAAAGACAGCGCCGTCCTCGGCCTCGACGATGCACCACACCCGGCCCGGCCGGGCCCCGGACGCGGTCACACCGGCCCGGCCCATGATCCCCTTGGGCATACCCGGCCGTCGGCTCAGATCCTCCCAGGTATCACCACCGTCGGTGGACCGCCACACGCCGCTCCCCGGCCCGCCGCTGTCCAGGCGCCAGGGCAGCCGGCGCGCCTGCCACAACGTCGCGTAGAGGATCCGCGGGTTGCGCGGGTCGAGGCACAGGTCGGCTGCCCCCGCGTCCTCGCCGCCGGTCAAGACCAGCTCCCAGCTGGCGCCGCCGTCGCGAGTGCGGTAGATGCCGCGCTCGGGATTGGGGCCGTGGGCGTGGCCGAGGGCGGCAACGTAGACGAGGTCGGAGTCGGCCGGATCGACGCGCACGCTGGCGATGTGGCGGGTCGCCTCCAGGCCCAGATGGTCCCAGGTCAGTCCCCCGTTCACCGAGCGGTAGACGCCATCGCCAGAGGAGGCATTATTGCGGATCGTGCTCTCCCCCATGCCCACGTAAATCACGCTCGGCTCGGAGGGAGCCAGCGCAATCGCACCCACCGCCGGCCGGCGGAAAAACCCGTCGGACAGGTTGCGCCAGGTGATACCCGCGTCGGTCGTGCACCAGACACCACCGCCGGACGAGCCGAAGTAGAAGGTAGAGCGCTCCGAGGGATGACCCGCAACTGCCACTACCCGCCCGCCACGGTGAGGCCCGACCAGACGCCACGACAGTTGATCTAGGAATCCGCCCATCGGCCCACAGTAGCGAAGGGCATGATCCACTCCGTGATCGGCAAGGGCTGCTACGTCAGCGGCACCTGACCGTCGGAGTAATGAGGGCAGGGCTGCTTGCGGCCACGGGACGGCCTGGCTGTGGCGATCACTCGCTTGCGCTCGGGGCTGACCCCAGGCGCAGTTGCCGGCCGAGCTATTTCACCCTGGCTAGGGGGCCGCTTGTGGATCTGCCCGGTCGATCATCCCAGCCGTCAATATGAGTAGAAGATGGCGAGTCCCAGCGCTACGCATAGGCAGGAGACCAGCCAGAACCTGATCACGATGGTGGTTTCCGACCAGCCGAGGATCTCGAAATGGTGCTGAAGCGGCGCCATCTTGAACACCCGGCGTCCGGTTATCTTGAACGAGCCGATCTGGATCACGTCGGACATGGTGACGCTCACGAACAGCCCACCGAGGATGACCAGCAGCAACTGCGTCTTGGTGCATATCGCAAGCCCGGCCAGTACTCCGCCAAGAGCCAGCGACCCGGTGTCACCCATGAAGATTTTGGCTGGCGGCGCGTTCCACCACAGGAAACCGGAGCAGGCTCCGAGCACCGCGGCGGCTACCACCGCCAGGTCAAGCGGGTCGCGGATCTGATAATGCAGCGGGGTCAGGGAGACGGTTACGTCGTTGCGCTCCTGCCAGACGCCGATCAGCACGTAGGCCGCGAGGACCGGCGTGGTCGCCCCGGAGGCCAGCCCGTCCAGGCCATCGGTGAGGTTCACCGCATTGGCGGTTCCGGCCACGATGATGACTACCCAGATGACGAAGGGCACGGTGGCGATAGCCGGCCCGAAATCCCGCAGGAACGAAAGGTGGGCGTCAGCCGGCGTCAGGTCGAAGCCGTCAGGATGCCGCAGCACCTCAAACGCGAACACTATGGCGATGATGATCTGTCCGGCGAGCTTCGCGCGGCTGCGCAACCCGACGCTTGTCTGCCGGAAAACCTTCATGTAATCGTCGATAAACCCGACGGCACCCAGACCCACCATCAGCAGCAGGACCAGGACACCAGAGGCGGTCAGCGGATCGTCGGTCGCAGCGTGCGCGACTGTGTAGCCGATGAGCGACGCGACCACGAAGACCGCACCGCCCATAGTCGGCGTCCCCCGCTTGGTCTGGTGCGACTGGGGGCCGTCCACTCTGATCGGCTGCCCGTATCCCTTGCGCCGCAGCAGCCTGATGAGCAACGGCGTGACCAGCAGCGCAGTGAGCAGCGCGACCGAACCGGCCAGGATAATCGTCTTCAGCGGAGTGCCTCTTCAACCTCGGGTGGCAATTGCCGAACTCCCCTGCGTGCCTGCTTCTGTCGCAGCCGCTGATCCAAAGACGTTCCAGGCCAAGGTTCGGTTACCTACCATGCGAGCCCAGACATGCAGCAGCGCGCGCCCGGTAGCCCGGGCACGCGCTGCTGCTCTCTATACGACTGATCAGCTCCCGGCCGAGTCAGCCTTCACGCCCGTACCGTAGATCACGCGGATCAGCCGGAATCCCGCTGAAGTTCCCATGCGGCTTCCAGGGCATCCTCAATAGCACCAGCGTCACCCGCGCTGAAGTCCGCGACCACCATCATGTGCTTGGCGTACCGCCGCGGGACGCTGAACGTCCCGGGGTACTGGCGCAGCAGCAAGGCCCGGTAGTCGAAATCAGCGCGGATCACTATGTGAGCGTCATCGAGCTGGCGAGCGACCAGCCTGCCGTGATACCGCCACTGGGCAAGCCCCTCCCGCACGGAGCGACGCACACCAGCCAAAGCCCCGGTCAGCTGATCCACATCGTCGATAATCACTTGCGCGGACTTCCTGATTCGTCCTGATCGCTACCGTTGTCCAGCCGCCACTGGTAATTGCGTTAGGTCGACAGGCCTCATCAGCCGCCCAGGGGCCCGAGGCCTAGACGATATAGCAGCTTGGCCATGAGCTGCTGGCCTTTCGCGCTTGGGTAACAGCACGGGTCCTTGGTCATCAGCCCGGCCTTGTAGGCGTCGCCAGTCCCGGACGCGCCGTTGAAGGCGCGCACCACGTCAATGCAGTCGCCTCCGTACTTCCGCACCGCATCGCAGACGATGGTTCTCTCGGTGACCGCCTGGTAGAGCGCAATGCCCGGGGTGATGAACGGCGGAAACGCGTTTCCGGCGCCGGGGTATCCGTCGGGGAGGCTAATAGCCCGGATCAACGTGGAGCGGCCAGCCAGCTGGCGGACAGTTGCGACTGTCGTGTCGAAATTCCGGCCGAACTGGCGCAGCAGCGGTGTATAGCAGGCGCGGCCCTTACACCGGCCCGCCTGCAGGTCTTCGTCGCCCTGGTTGAGATCCGCGCCACCGATCCCGAGCAGGACGACCTGGGCGCTCCGCAGGGCTTGCCGCGTGACCGGGTCCGACCGGACCTCAGTCAGCAGCACATCGCTGGTCTTGCCGTCGCTTGCCAGGTTGCTGACGTGCGTCTGCAAGCCAGTCGCCTGCACGAGTGCGGCGTAACGCCCGACCCAGCCCTGCCCGGTCGGGTCACCCGAGCCGGTCGCATCCGAGTCGCCCAAGGCGACGACGCGGACCGCTTGTGCCGATGGTGAAGAAGCCGGGACCGCCGAGCTTTGACCGCCAGGATTGCCAGACCCCGCGCAACCCGCCAGCGCAACGAGCAAACAAACGACGCCCAGCGACGGGCCATTTATGTTTCGCATAGCTCCCCCTTGCCAGCGTGCTCGGCTCCAGACCGGGAAAGCCCACCGGACGGAGCCGGTCCTGCGGCCCGCTGGTCAGACCTCTGGTATTACCCACGCTAGGGGGCGCAGAGCCGCGGCGCGAGGATGGTTCCTTACCTTCTAATGGTGTGCCTACTACCACCAGTTGACCCAGCCGTCCCGAACATGGAGCAGCGCGCCCTTCACTTCAGGACGTAATTCGGCTACGGCCCACGGCATGCCTGGTGGTTTCTGGCCCCGGTACTGTCCCGGCAGGCGCCCGCGGCGGTCTGGACTGAAAGGACAGCATGCGCGGCAACCTTTCCGGAGCCGCAGTGGTCTTACCGATGTGGAGCCCAGCCGCCACGATGGCCTGGCCCAGCTGCACCAGCGTTACTATCCGGAGCTGGTGCGGCTGGCCTTTGCCCTGACAGGCGACTGGAGCATCGCCGAGGAACTGGCCCAGGAAGCCTTCGTTCGGGCCTGGCGCAGCTGGGGCAGCATCCGCCGCAAGCAGTCGGCGCCTGCTTACCTGCGCGCGACGGTTATCAACCTGGCCCGCACCAGCCTTCGCCGGCGCCTGCGGGAGGTCCGGGCCTGGCGCGACGTCGCTACTCCACGTCAAGCCGAGGCCACCGTCAGCCCGGACGTTCTGTACGCACTCGCCAGCCTCCCCCACCGCAAACGGGCATGCGTCGTCCTGCGCTATTACCTGGATCTGTCCGAGGCCGACACCGCCGCAGCACTGGGCATCTCGGTGGGCACCGTTAAGAGCCAGACGGCCCGCGCACTGCAGCGGCTGCGGCCCTTGCTCGCAGACGGCAGCGCGCCCTCGGTGCGGGCCGCACGTGGCAACGAAGGTGGCCCATGACGGACAACGACCAGCTCACCGCGACCACGCTTCGGCTTGCCCTGGACCGGGAGGTCGCCAAACACCAGCTGTCATCCGGCGCATGGCCTCGGCTGGAGCGCCGGCTGCGCCGTCAGCCCCAGCGGCGCGCAGCGATCGTGGGTGTGTGCACGGCGATCGTCGCAACTGCGGCCACGGTGGCGCCGTATCTGTGGGATGGCCTTCCGGGTCCGCTCGCCAGCCATCCGCCTCCGCAGCCTGGTCCGCACCTCGTCATCGGCGCCCGCACCCATGTGAGCAGCACCGGCCCCCTTACGACCGGATACGGGGGAGTGTGGATCATTGGCCCGGGTGTGATCTACCGCGTCGACCCGGCCACCGCCAGGACCGTGGCCACCATCCCAACCCCCGGAACCAGCGGCAAAGGAAGCCAAATCGTCACTGGCGCCGGTGCGGTCTGGGCCACCAGCAACGGCGGCCACGTCGGTGTCTACCGGATCGACCCACGCCACAACCGCGTCATGTCCTTCATCCGCCTGCAGCCCAATCCCATCGGGATCGCGGTCGCCCATGGCCGTGTCTGGGTGACCGAGCCCAAGGAGGGCCCGGGCATCGTGGTTCGCATCGACCCACGGACCAATCGCGTCAGCGGGCCGCCCATCCAGGTCGGCCTCGGCCCCGGCTCGATCGTTTCCGGCGCGGGCACGTTGTGGGTCTCCGGCATGGATGATGTGAGCCGTATCAACCCGGCGACCGGCGCAGTATCCAACGCGCACAGCGGTCCGTGGGGTGGCACTGACTCCTTCGGGAACGCCAGGATCAGCAGGATCGACGCCGCCGGGGCAGGCTCACTCTGGACAACCGGTGTCAATGTGGTTCGGCGCGTCGATCCAGCAAACGGTCACGTGACCGCGGCGATCCCGGTACCGCACGCGTGGTCCGTGATCTACTGGCACGGCCTGGCCTGGGCGCTCACCGGTGTGGGGCCTTCCGGCTTGGGAACCGTTGTGGCCATCGACCCGGCATCGAACCGCGTGGTCATCCACGGGATACCAATCCGCGGCGCTCCCATGGCGATCGCGGCAGGCCCGGCCGGCCTGTGGGCCATCCTGGCCAACCGCGACCACACCAGCCAGCAACTGGTGCACCTTGTCCTCGACTCCGGACCCAACTGACGCCCGAACCACCACGTCCGTGGTCACTGCACCTAGGCAGCTCCTTGATCAGCAAGGACTGCTACGTCGTTGGCCCCGGTCGGCCCCGGTAGCCACGGTTACACCACCCCGGATACACAGCAGCGCACGCCCAGCTGCGGGGCGCGCGCTCATGCGGGCAGGACAGCGCCGGTCCAGCCGTGAGCACCGGGCAGTAGCCGTACGGGTTCTTCTTGAGGTACTGAATCATCCCGGCCCCAAGACCTGGTAACAGGTCCTAGTAGCGCTATTAAGGTAGAAAGGCGAGCCGTCACTTGTCGCAGAAGCCGCTTAGCCCGGTATTCGTGCTTTCATGGTGGCATCCTTTCCGTCCAGGTCTGGCTGAGTGCTTTCCCGGCAATTGCTGCCTCCCGCTCAGAGTCACCGCGGGGCCGGCCTAATCGGCCTACGGTCGGACCCTTACGATCGTGCTGCGCAAGATGCGGGATACCTCCGCACCGCCAGGATGAGCCTCCGTGGCAAACTAGAAAAGGAAGTTTGACCGGCAGTTTTCACATGCACCGGTGCCCTATCGTCGCCTGCGAGAACGACGCACCAGACCAGCAAGGCGCGGATGGCAGTTACCGTGGCAGCTCAAGTTCTGCCCAGGCTGCTTCCCACAACGTGCTCACGGTCACCCGTATGCTCTTGCGGGCTGTGGGCACCGGGGGCCAGAAGAAGAAGCTGCCGGTGCCCTCATTTCCTGGGAAGCCGCGCCAGTCACCGGGCATGCCGGTGTACTCGTTCCCGGCGTCATCGGTGGCGCTCACCCGGAAGCACGGGGCGATCATGGGCCAGTATTCCCCCATCACCCAGGGGTGCCCATACAACTGGACGCCGACCAGTTCTCCCTGGGCGGAGACGCTCTCGATCACCGCCGTGGCGTGCTCCAGCGGCAGCCGCACCGCCAGCCCGCGATGCTCCCCTGGCTCAAAGCGGGCGGCGGTGCGGGCGCGGCGGCCCCACCGGTTCACCAGCGGATGCTGCCAGGCCGGAGCGCGGTCAGCGGGGGACTCGCGCAGCAAGGCGGTGGTGACCGGCAGGGCACCGACCGCCATCAAGCTGTCCGCCACCTTGGCAACGATCTCCGCGGTGTCTTCCGGCCCGGCCGTGGACTCGCTGCCCCAGGTGCTGATCGAATAACTGGTGACGGTGGCCAGGTCGGCCAGGTAGCACTCGGCCGGGGTCGGCCACTGCGGCTCGCTGGTGCCCACCGGCACCGGGGCGGGCGGCACCAAGGCAACCCGGCTGGACGCACCCCCACTCGCGGCGGTGAACTCCAGCCAGGCAGGCGGCCGTAGCGGGTCCGAGTCCAGCAGCAGCTCCCCGCGCCATTCCTGCTCTTGCCGCTCCCGGACCCGGCTCCAGCTCGTGGGCTCAACCACCAGCTCGTAGGAGTGGCCGGTGTCGTCGGTGACCGAGATTTCCGACATGGCCCGCCGCATCGCCGCATCCGCAGGCGGAGAAATCCCGCCCGGATCGGCAGCCGTCACCTGGAAGCTCACCCGCAACCCCGTCGAGGTCAGCTTCACCCACTCAAAACACACCTCGGCGCCCGGGTTCGGGCACCGCACCCCCGCGGCCGCGACCAGCACCGGCACCTCCCGCAGGCCCGCAGGGCCCGCGGTCCGGGACTGCCAGTACCCGTGGGCGCCCGGCCGGACCGTCAGCTCGCCCTTGGTGACCCCCCAGCTGTCCCCGAAGCCCTGGCGTTCCAGCTCCGACCGGTGCTCCGCCAGGATCGCCTCGGCCAGCGGCTCTGGCAGCAGGCCCAGCATCACGAACGCATTCGTCACCGCCATCACGCCCAGCGACACCGGGAACAGCGGCCTGTCCGGATGAGCCCACCACAACGCCTCGGCCGTCAGCGACCGCAGACAGCCCTCGGGATCCACCCGGTCCTCTCCCATCGCAACGGAGTCTATGCCCGCACCGCGCGTCACCACCCGTCACAATTCGGCCTGCCCCGGCCGTGCCCGCCGCGTGCCCGATCGAAGGGGAAAGCGCGGTGAAACACGGTCACTCGCGGACAACCCAACGGGACCACTGACCTGGCACCGCGCAGACAGGGACCATGCCGCAGACGACCTCCTGAGCAATAGATCGTGCTGCCGCGCCGCACCTCGATGCGGGCCCGGCCGAGCTCGCGGACGACGGTAACGGTGAAGGTGCCGCTCTTCCCCGAGCTGGTGTGCTGTAAGGCGTTGGTACAGCTCCGAAGTGAGGAGCACCGCCTCATCGAGCACCGGCAGTGCACTTCACTTCGGGATGCAATTCCAAGGGCATTGCGTCCCGCGCTATCGACGGAGGCGAGGCCAGAAACCCTGGGACTCGCTCACGCCGAAATGTAATCCAGGACGCGGCGGAGGTTATCCGCCACGGGCTCCATCGCATCGACGGTTAGCCGGTCCGCGGTCAGCAGAGTCAGTTCGGGGCGCATCCGCATCCGCTCGACATGATCCCAGCCGACCTCGTGCCAGCCTGGGATGCCGCGAACACGGCCCTCGATCCGCTGACGATGGGTGACCTCGTCGGAGCAGATGCACTCGATCAGGAACAAGCGGGCCGAGAAGCGATCGGCCGTTTCGTACCACGCCACGGTCTGGCTCCCGCTGAGCAGGTCGTCGACGACTGCGTCCTGGCCGAGCATCAGCTGCCGGATGACGAGCGTTCTCAGCAGCCCGAACCACGCGGCTTCGTATTCGGCGGGCTCAAGCTTGCCGATCGCGGCATGAGCAGGCCTGAGCGCTCCCATCAGCCAGTCCCCGGCAAAAGCCGGAGCCCCCATCGTCCGCGCCACCCTCTCGGCCAGTGTCGACTTGCCAGTGCCAGGCAGGCCGGTAAAAATGACCACCCGCGATTGCGCGTTCATGCAATCCACGGCAGGACGCTAACACTCCCGCCCACCTGGCCCCAGACACGCAACAGCGCGCGAGCTCGGACGCGGTGCTGGCGGTGACACCGCTCTCGGCGCGGCCGGCGCGGTGTCCCCGGCCAGGACGAACCGCCGGATGTGCGCTCGGTCGTGCTTCACATGATCGAGGAGACCGCGCGGCATGCCGGTCACCTGGATATCGTCCGGGAACTCCTCGACGGCCAGACCGGGCTCGGTCCGCGCTGACCGGCCTGATGCCATCCATTCTGCAAGCCCGGCCTGCGCAGGCCGGGCAAGACCACCTAGTGGTCTGACCCGAATCTCATTAATCTTCATTCGGTAGACCGACAATAGCGCCTTCAGCCTCGGTGGATCTGGGGTCGTTAGCCCCTTCTGCGACGCGGTTTTGACGTCGATCGTAACCGGCATTCTGACCGCGTCGAAAGCACCTGCCAGCCCCCGGCGACCTCGGCATTATTGCCGCTGTGCCCGACGGGGAGTAGCCTCTCGAGCATGGCCGGGGGGCATCGGGCGCTGGGGGTTGTCGGCGCAGTATTTATCGTGGCGATGGGCGCGGCGTGCGGTGGTAGCGATGCGCCGTCCCCGACGCGGAGCCAGGTGACCCACACGCCGCTGCCAACCCACACGTCGCCGACGGTATCGGCGCGTTCGATGGCGCAGCTTCGAAGTACACGGCTGCAAGCGGTGATCCCTGTGGGCGGCGCTCCCGACGCGCCAGACTGGCAGGCGGAGGGGTTCGGTGCAGTCTGGGTGGCGAACTCCGCGAAGAGCGCCGTTCAGCGCATCGATCCGGCTACGAACCGGGTCACCGCCGTCGTGCCGATTGGCGCGCAGCCTTGTGACGGTCTTGCGACCGGCTTCGGGTCAGTGTGGGCGGTTGACTGCACGGGAAAGCTTTTGCGGATCGATCCCAGAGCGGGCCGGGTCATTAAGCGCATCTCCGTCACCGCCGAGTCCGACGAGGGCCTGATCGCAACCGGTGAGGGCGGCGTCTGGATGCTGAGCAGCCTGAATTCCGATCACGACGCGCTGATCCGGATTGACCCTGCGACGAACAAGGTTGGGGAACGCGTGCTCGTTCCCGTGGGGTCAACGGCGGCCGCTGTGGGTTTCGGCTCAGTCTGGGTGACCACTGCCGGCGGATCGAGTGTCGAACGTGTCGATCCGTCCACTGGCAAGGTGGCTGCCACGATCCGCGTTCATGCCGCGCCGCGTTTCCTGGCGACCGGTGAGGGTGCAGTCTGGGTCCTGAACCAATCGGACGGGAGCGTCTCACGGATCGACCCGCACACGAGCCAGGTGACAGCCACTATCCCTGTGAACGTCCCCGGCGAAGGCGGGTGCATCGCAGCCGGTGAGGGCGGAGTGTGGGTGACGATGCCCGGGACACCCGTGTCAAGGATCGATCCGCTCAGCAACACGGTGACCGAACAGTTCACGGGGGTAGGCGGCGATTGCATCAGCACCGGCTTCCACTCCATCTGGCTCTCCAACCACGAGCTCGGTAACGTCTGGAGGCTCAGCCCTCATTGATCCAACGGCGCGTGAACGTTGCCCGGGACAGGCAACAGCGCGCGCCCGGTAACTCCAGGCACGCGCTGCCGCTCTCTATGTGACTGATCAGCTCCCGGCTGTGTCAGCCTTCACGCCCGTCCCGTAGATGACGCCCACCCCGATCGGGCAGGAGACGCCAGTCCCGTGGTCGGGGCAGTAGCCGTACGGGTTCTTCTTGAGGTACTGCTGGTGGCAGCAGACCCACTCAGAACACAATTTATGACCCAGCGTCACTTGCCACGCTACTTGCGGACCTGCCCGGCGGGAAACGGGGCAGAGCAGGCAGCTGAGGTTATGTCAGCCCCTGGGAGGGTAACGGCCCACCGTGGTAATGACGGCCTGAAGGGCGGGGCTGGGCGATGGGAGACAATGCCGTCTCATACCGGGCTCCGGGTTCGCGGCAGGGTCAAGTGCTGCACGCCGCCGCGGGCGCCGCCGCGGCCGCGGTGATCGTCTTGACCGGGACGGCCTGCGGCACGGCGTCCTCTGGCGCGCCGGCCCCGGCCAAGGCGCCTGCGGTCACCGTGCTGAAACGGGGCGCGAACAACGGCAACGGCGACATTTTCATCACCCCTAGCGGGGGCAGGGTGAGCGGCCCCGAGATCATCAGCAGCACCGGCAAGGTGATCTGGTTTCACCGTCTTCCCGCACACGAACTGGCTTCTGACTTCCGCACGCAGTCCTACCTGGGCAAGCCGGTGCTCACCTGGTGGCAGGGTCCTCCCAACCTAGGCGCCGTCTCGGGCGGGGCCGATTACATCTACAACGACCGCTACCAGAAGATCGCCGAGGTCAAGGGCGGCAACGGCTACTCGGCCGACGGCCAGGAATTCCTCATCACGCCCTGGAACACGGCGCTGATCATCGTCGACACCATCACGACCGCGAACCTGACCTCCATCGGTGGCCCCGCCGACCAGAAGGTCGTCGACAGCATCGTGCAGGAGATCGACATCAGCACCGGCAAGGTGCTCTTCCAGTGGAACGCCGCGGACCACGTCCCCTACAAGGACAGCGAGCAGCCGCGGCCCGCCTCGGCTGCCACTCCCTGGAACTGGTTCTACATCAACGCCGTCCATCTCGGCACCCACCGCGATCTGCTGATCAGCGCCCGCTACACCTGGGCGGTGTACAAGGTCAGCCTGCGCACCGGGAAGATCATCTGGGTACTCGGCGGCAAGCACAGCACGTTCCGGCTCAAGGCCGGGCCCGGCCAGGTGCTCGACAAAGCGGGCGAGATCTTCGCCTACCAGCACGACCCCGAGGCCATCGGGCACAACGAGTACACGCTGTTCGACGACGAGTCCGGCGGCAGCAGCAGCTGGCTGCTTCGCTACAGCCGGGTGGTGACCGTCCGGCTGAACCTGGCGGCCAAAGTGGCCACACTGGTGAAGTCGGTCAGGCAACCCGAGGGCTTGCTGGCTACAGAACAGGGGAACGCGCAGACCACCAGAAACGGCGATCTGTTCGTCGGCTGGGGCGACACGGCCTTCATCTCCGAGTTCAGCCCGACCGGCAGGCTGCTGTTCAACGCCCAGTTGCCAGGCGTTGACATCACCTACCGCGCCTACCGCCTGCCCTGGCACCCGGCCAGTTAAGCAGCGAACGCGCCCGGCCCAGACATGCAACAGCGCGTCCGGTGAGCCCCAGGCACGCGCTGCCGCTTCTCTATCCGGCTGATCAGCTCTCGTTACGGGTTCAAGGTCCAGCGGGGCGGGCCCGGCCATGTCAGCCACGACCCCGGCATCGGCACTGCGGATGACTGGCCTTGGCCTAGCCAGGACCGTGAAACTTCACCCTGGCGTCGGCCAGGGGATCCCCTGGTGCTTGTGAAACGCAGCCAGGGCCGCCTCAAGCCCGTACGGCCCGCGAAGCCGCTGAAGCCGCGGCGAGATCTCCAAGTAATCCAGTTCCGGATGATCGCCGCAGCTGGGGCATATCAGCTCATACATGCTGGTGTAGCCGCCCTCGACGCGGCCGTCCACGATGCGGACCGGCTGGCTCCGCAGGGCCGCCTCACTGCCGTGGCCGGGCTGATCGGCGGGCGGAGATGTTACGACCCTCTCAACCGCGATACTCATCGCAGTGCCAGAGGCGCGGGGACTGCTCACTTGACTCACCCACCAGGAGCAGGAAGTAGGTCCTGCCACTACCAGGGTCTGGAGCAGCGACGCTGTTACCCGCAGACGGTAACACGCAGATCAGGCAAAAGATATGTCCAGCCGGGCTAGCCAACGATCGCCACCAGCAGGTAGCAGTTCGTTTCAGAATGCAACTGATCCCTGGCCACCGGCCAGCGGTAGATCCGTACGCATCCTCCGGCGCCGCCATCTCGACCGGACGCAAATGGCTGACGAAACTGGGCACTAGCACAGGTACGTCAAGTTGACGTACCACGGGGAATTCCCGGGAAGGCGGCCATGACAAGTAACCGGAATGAGACCGCCGAGGACCAGGCGCTGCTGGCCTTCCTCGCCGCCCAGCGTGACGCAGTGCTATCCATCGTGGCGGGGCTGGACGAGGATTCGTGGCACCGGCCGGTTGTGCCGTCGGGCTGGACGCCCGCCGGGCTGGTCGAGCACCTGGGCGGGGCCGAGTGGCACTGGTTCCAGGGGGTCGTGACCGGCAAGCACCCCGAGCCACCGCCGGGGGATGAGGACCAGACTCCCTACGATCCGACGGCAGCATTCGTCTGTGACGAGCCCTCGGCGGAGATCATCAAGTTCTACCGCGACCAGTGCGCGAGCTCGGATGCGGTGCTGGCGGTGACACCGCTATCGGCGCGGCCACGTGGCAGGCACGGTGTCCCCGGGCAAGATGAACCGCCGGATGTGCGCTGGGTCGTACTGCACATGATCGAGGAGACCGCGCGGCACGCCGGGCACCTGGATATCGCCCGGGAACTCATCGACGGCCAGACCGGGCTCGGGTCGCGCTGACCGCCCTGGTCCCGCGACCGCGGTGGACGCTCGCTGATCAAAGACCGGAACTCACGAAGGGGCACGAGATGACTGGTGATGCAGGCATGGGCGACCGGCTGCTGGGCACCCTGGGAATCGCAGATGGCAAGGGTGTCGTGCGGGTGGAGGATCGCTTTCCGGCTGATATCGAGACCGTGTGGTCGGCGCTCACTGAGCCCTCGCGTCTGGCCCGCTGGTGGGGCGAGGTTGAGGGAGACCTGCGGCTGGGCGGCGAGTATCACGAGCGGGTGTTTGCCAGCGGGTGGGAAGGCACAGGGCGAGTGCAGGCCTGCGAGGCCCCGCGGCACCTGCTGCTGCAGCACCGGGAACCGGACCAGACTGACGAGCAGTCCATTGAGATCACGCTGACCACCGACGACGGCCAGACCACCGTGGTCTGGGAGGAGCGCGGCATGCCCGTGGCCTACCTCGCCGGTTACGGGACGGGGATCCAGATCCACGTTGAAGACCTCGGCGCCTACCTCGCGGGGCGGGAGCGCTGCGACGCCGCTGCGCGGATGGGCGAGCTCTTCCCCGCCTACGAACCCCTGGCCGCCGAGGTCAGGTAGGCGGATGGAACCATCACGGCGCGGCGTCTGACCGGCCCGCACGAGCCCCGACATGCGGCAGCGCGTGCCCGGTGAGGCTCACCGGGCACGCGCTGCCGCTCTATCTAGGGCTGATCAGCTCTCGGCTGTGGCGGCCGAGGCACTGGAGTCGCTGGGAATCAGCCTGGAAGCGGTGCGCCAGCAGGTCGAGCAGATCATCGGCCGCGGCAACCAAGCCCCGTCCGGGCACATTCCGTTCACCCCGCGCGCGAAGAAGGTAACGGAGCTGGCGCTGCGGGAATCGGACGCCCTGGGCCATGGCCACATCGACACCGAGCACCTGCTGCTCGGCCTGGTCCGAGAAGGCGATGGGGTGGCCGCCCAGGTGCTCGCCAGGCTGGGCGGGGACCTGAACAGCGTGCGGCAGCAGGTGATCCTGCTGCTGCCCCGCCAAGCCGGGACGGGCGCGATCAGCGCGCGTCCCCGCCGGGGCAAGCGGGAGCGCAACCGGCTGGTCGATGACGCCCTCGCCCGTTTCGGCCCGGTGGATCAGCGGCTGGCAGCCATCGAGCGCTGGGTCGGCTTGGCGCCTGACCTAGACGATCTTGACCAGGAGATCGCGCACGTGCGCCGCGAGAAGGAATCCGCGATCGATAGCCAGGACTTCGAAGCCGCTGCCGCGCTGCGCGACAAGGAAAAGGAAGTGATCGACCGCAGGATCAGCAGGGAGAAGGAGTGGACGGCGACCGCCGGCGACCGGCCATCGCTGTCCGCCGAACTCGGCCGGGTGAACGCTGAACTGCAGCGACTGCGGGCCATTTTGCGCCAGCACGGCATCGAACCAGGTGACGACGCGGAATAATCAGCCTCTCCGCAGCCGCACGGACTGATCCGGGCAGGACCGGGACGCGGCGCCCCGGCGGCTGTGGTCCAGGCGCGGACGAATCGCGATCATCTGATGCCATCACCGCAGACGGCAGGCCTGGTGCCCCTGGAATTACAGGTGGTCAAATCATCAGTGTTCGCTGAGATACGCACGGACCAGCAGGACGTCGTGGTCGGTGTGTATGGCGGGCACCACCCGTGCCGAGGGCGAGCGAAACGCGCCTGTTCCGTAGACCTGCTGGCTCCCGGGATCCTGGTGTGCGGAACCGTCGGTGCGCGTCCAGAAGCCGTGCGGGGCGCAGGAGGAGCGACGGTTCACGTCGCCTCCGAAGATGACAGGGCGGGTCGCCGCGCGGCGTGCAAGGATCGCCCGGAGCTCACCGCATTGCAGCTTGTTCGCGGCCGCCTCAACGGGCTCATGTGCGGCAAGGTGAGCAGTGCACACGTCAACGCCGATCCGTGTGCTGACGCACAGCCACACGCGCCGCTCGGGGCCGGCTTGCGCCTCGAAAGGCTGGCTGGCGGCGCTCAGGATCGGTGCTCTCGACAGCACCGCGTCACCGAAGAATCCACGGCCGCCCGGTTGTCTGCAGGGAAGGGGCTTGCCGTTGTAGATCACCTTCGCGAAACGCAGGTGGTAGCCGGTCCGCTGGGCGATCAGCGCGACGTCACCGCTGCACGCCTCGTTGAACGTGACCGCGTCCGGGCGCGCTTCACGGACCCGGGTGATTGCCTCCCGCACCACCGCGGGGTATTCCACCTTCGCGTAGCAGCCGCCCAGGCCGGACAGGCACAGGTTCATCTGCATCAACGTGTAGGCCGAGCCTGGGGACGGCCGCGCGGCCGCAGTCGCGGCTGTCCCGGAGGATCCGCTGCAGCCGCCGAGGGCGAGGACAAGCCCGCACCCCACCGCAACGAGCGGGACCGCAGACCTCGCCGAGCGCTCGGCACCGCGTCGGACCGTTATCTTCACCGCTCCTCCTCGACGGTACATCCGCCCTACAGCTCCGTGATCGGCAAGGGCTGCTACGTCAGCGGCACCTGACCGACACCAGCCCAGACATGCAACAGCGCGCGCCCGGTAGCTCCGGGCACGCGCTGCCGCTCTCTATGCAGCTGATCAGCTCTCGGCCGTGTCAGCCTTCACGCCCGTCCCGTAGATGACGCCCACCCCGATCGGGCAGGAGACGCCAGTCCCGTGGTCGGGGCAGTAGCCGTACGGGTTCTTCTTGAGGTACTGCTGGTGGTAGTCCTCGGCGAAGTAGAACTGCGACGCCGCCACGATGTCGGTCGTGATCTCGCCGTAGCCGGCCTCGGCCAGCCGCTTCTGGTACATGTCCCGCGACTCCTGCGCCGCAGCCTTCTGCTCCGGCGAGGTGTAGAAAATGGCCGACCGGTACTGGGTGCCGCGGTCGTTCCCCTGCCGCATCCCCTGGGTGGGGTCATGAGACTCCCAGAAGATCCGAAGGAGCTCCGCGTAGCTCGTCTTCGCCGGATCGAAGACCACACGCACGGCCTCGGCGTGCCCGGTCCGCCCGCTGCAGACCTCCTCGTAGGTCGGGTTCGGCGTGAAGCCGCCCTCGTAGCCGACCGACGTCGAGATCACGCCCGGGGTCTGCCAGTACGTCTTCTCGGCGCCCCAGAAGCAGCCCATCGCGAACTCGGCGACCTGCGAGCCGTCCGGGTACGGCGGCTGCAGCGGCGTGCCGAGAACGGCGTGCGCGCCCGCCACCGGCACGGCCTGGTCGCGGCCGGGAAGCGCGTCCTCGGCGGTGATCATGCTGGTCTTGTGGAAGCCGAAAATGCCCACGAATCCTCCTCCTGATGACCCCTGGCTGGGGCCATGGCTCCTGCGGTCCCTCGCCGGCCCAGGCTGAACTGGAAATTTCCAGAGCTGGGGTTACAAGCGAAAACCGCATTATGGGTAACGGTGTTTGCGGCCCGCATGTTCCCGCCACGGGCGGTCAGCCAGGGGGCGAACCAGGGCCATCGCCCGGCCCGCGGGACGCCTCCGCCGGGCCAGCCGGGGCCGTGCCGGACGAGCGGCGGCGCAGCGCGGCCAGGCCCCGCGGGCGCTGCTCGCCTGCGGGCCAGAGGTGGTAGCCCACCGGGAACAGGCGGATCCCGAACCGCTCCGAGATCAGGCCCCAGATGCCCCGCGGGGTCCACAGCGCGACCGCCATCGCCACCAGGCCGAGCACGATGAAGTACCAGGTGCCGTACTGGGCCAGCGACTTCTGCAGGGCGAAGAAGATGATCGTGCCGAGGATCGGGCCCTCGATCGTGCCGATGCCGCCGATGATCGTGGCGAAGATCATCTCGGCCGAGTACTGGACGCTGAACGCCGCGGTGGGCTCGATGCTCAGCTGGCTGATGATGACAATCGCGCCGGCCGCGCCGCACCCGGCCGCGGCGACCACGAACACGAAACCCTGGGTGCGCGGCACCCGGGCACCGCTGCTGCGGGCACCGGTCTCGTCGTCGCGCATCGCGGTGAGCACCAGGCCGAGCCGGCTCCGCAGGATCAGGTACACGAACAGCACGACCAGGACCACCACGGCAAGAGCAGCCCAGTAGGTGTAGGCCGTCAGCAGCGTCGGGTCCAGGTTCTCGAACCCGGACAGGTTGGCCCCGGTCCCGCCGCCCAGCGACGGGAAGCGGACCACGATCAGCTCGAAGATCGACGCGATCACCCAGGTCGCGATCGCGAAGTACCCGGTCCGCAGCCGGGACACCAGCCACCACACCGGCAGCCCGACCACCGCGCAGCCGGCCACCGCCACCGGGAGCCCCAGGAACGGCTCGACCGCGTGGTTGGACAGGATCAGCACTATGTACCCGCCGAGCCCGACGAACGCCTGCTGGCCGACCGACACCAGCCCGGCGTAGCCCGCCAGGAGGTTCCACATGCTCGCCATGGTCATCAGCACGAACACGTTGACCAGGAAGTCCGTTGTCCCGGACAGCACGAGGTAGGGCAGGTAGCCGAGGATGACCACGATCACCAGCGCGCCCAGCACGGCCCACAGCGTGGTCCGCCGGGACCTGGTTACCTGGGCCGGCTCCGGCCCGCCGCTGCCCGGTGCGGGGTGCACCGCCGCCTCCCCGGCCGCGGCCCGGCCCGGGGCGGTCATGCCGTGCTCCGGCGCGCCGTCAGGCCCTGCGGCCTGACCACCAGGATGAGCAGGAACACCAGCTGGCCGGCCAGGACCTGATTGGACGGGCCGATCTGGGCGCCGATCTGCTGGACCACACCCAGCAATATCCCGCCGACCAGCGTGCCCCACAGCGAGCCGAGGCCGCCGATGACGACCGCCTCGAAGGCGAACAGCAGCAGCTGGTCGGTGCCGATCGTCGGGTCGAACGAGGAGTACATGCCGAACGCCAGCCCGGCCAGCGCCACCGTGCCGAACGCGATCGCCCCCGCGATGCCGAACACGTGCCGGTAGTCGGCGCCGGACAGCTGGGCCGCCTCCTGGTCGTCGGCGACCGCCCGGATCAGCCGGCCCTGCCGGGACGAGGACAGGAAGTACTGCAGGCCGAGCAGAACCACCACCGCCACCACGAAGATGACCAGCAGCAGCCAGGCGATGGAGATCTGGGAGCCGATCTGGATCGAGTCGGACACCAGCGGGCCGATGTCGAGCGAGTGGCTGTCCGCCGAGGCGAACTGCAGCAGCGCGTTCTCGATCACCACCGACAGGCCGAAGGTGACCAGCAGCGTGGTCAGCACGCTGCGGTCCAGCGCGGCCTGGATCAGCGTCCGCTGGACGACGTAGCCGAGCACCGCGAAGATCGGCACGACCAGGATGAACGACCAGACCGCGGGCACATGGGTGATCGTGATCACGCCCAGCGCCGTGTACGCAGCGACCACCGCCAGGTCGCCGTGGGCCAGGTTGATGACCTTCATCACGCCGAACATCAGCGACAGCCCGCAGGCGAACAGCGCGTAGAGACCGCCGATCAGGATCCCCTGGATGATCGCGTTGACCCAGCTCATGCCGGCGCCTCCGGCCCGCCGCCCGGGCCGTTGACCCCGGCCAGGCCGAAGTAGGCGCCCTCGATCTCCTCGGCGGTCAGGTCGCCGGGCGGGCCCTGCAGCGTGGTCTGGCCCTCGAGCAGGCAGTGGATATGGCTGGCGACCCGCAGCGCCTGGCTGACGTCCTGCTCGACCAGCAGCACGGTCAGCCCGGACGCCAGCAGCTCGGGCAGGGTCTGGTAGATCCGGCGGACCACGGCCGGGGCCAGGCCCAGGGACAGCTCGTCCAGCAGCAGCACCCGCGGGTTGGCCACCAGCGCCCGGCCGATCGCCACGGACTGCTGCTCGCCGCCGGACAGCTGCCCGGCCAGCTGGCCGCGCCGGTCCCGCATCCACGGGAAGAGGTCGTACACGCCCTCGATCCGCCACGGCCCGGGCCGCGCGTAGGACGCCCCGACCTGGAGGTTCTCCTCGACGGTCAGCGAGGGAAAGAGCCGCCGGCCCTCGGGGACCATGACGATCCCGGCCGCGACCCGCTTCTCCGGCCGCAGCCGGGCCAGGTCCTGGCCGTCCAGCAGGATCGACCCGGACGTCGGCTTGTGCAGCCCAGCAATACTGCGAAGCAGCGTGGACTTGCCCGCCCCGTTGGCGCCGATCATCGCGTACACCTCGCCCGGCGCGACGGCCAGGCTCACCCCGTGCAGCGCCCGCAGCTGGCCGTGGTGCACGGTCAGGTCGCGGACCTCGAGCAGCACGGCTTCACCACTCACAGTGCTATCCGTCACGGGGCCATCCGTCACGGGGCCATCCGTCACGGGGCCATCCGTCACGGGGCACCGTCCGCGGGCTCGTCGCCGCCCGCCGCGAGCGGGCCGGCCAGCGAGGTGGTCACCTCGGTGCCCAGGAACACCTCGCGGACGGCCGGGTTGGCCAGCACCTCGGCGGGCTTGCCGTCGCCCACGAACGTCCCGCCGGCCAGGCAGACCAGCCGGTCGACCACCGGGGTCAGCGCACGGACCACGTGCTCGATCCAGATCACCGCGATACCGTCGGCCTGGATCGACCGGACGATGCCGACCAGCTGCGCCACCTCGGGGTCGGTCAGCCCGCCGGCCACCTCATCGAGCAGCAGCAGCCGCGGCCCCGACGCCAGCGCCCGGGCCAGCTCCAGCCGCTTGCGCTGGAGCAGGCCGAGCCGCTCGGCCGGCACGTTGGCCTGGCCGAGCAGCCCGGTACGGCTCAGCGCCTGCGCCGCCGCGTCGTAGCTGGCCTGCCGCCGCAGGCCGGCTCCCTGCTGGACGGCGACCAGCACGTTCTCGAACACGGTCATGTTGCCGAACGGCCGCGGCACCTGGAAGGTCCGGCCGATACCGAGACGGCACCGGTCCGGGGCCCGCATCCGGGTGACCGCCGTCCCGGCGAACCTGATCTCCCCGGCGGACGGCTCGAGCGTGCCGGAGATCAGCCCGAACACGCTGGTCTTGCCGGCCCCGTTCGGGCCGACCATGCCGAGCACGTCCCCGGCGCCGACCGTCAGCGACAGCCGGTCCGCGACCACGACCTTGCCGAAGCTCTTGCTGACCGCATCGAGCTCCAGCAACGGCGGCGCGGCATCAGGCATTCGTCGGGTGCAAGTCGGCGGTGACCTTCACGTCCGGGTTCAGCGAGTTGTCCACCACCTGCATCTCGAACGGGAACTGGCCGGTGCCCTTCTGCCACTGCACGCCGAGCGGCTTGATGATGCCCACGCCGGGAGCCGGGCCGCCGGCGAAGTTCAGCGGGCCGCAGATGCCGGTGTAGTTGACGTTGTGCAGGGCGCTGGCCACCGCGGCCTTGTCGTGCGGGTCGCTGGCCGCGCTGAACGCCTCCTTGGCCACCTCGAACAGCGAGTAGCTGGAGCCGATCGACTGCACCCACAGCTTGCCGGTGGCGGAGGTGAACGCCGTCCGCGAGCGCCTTGGCGCTCTGCCCGTCGAGCGAGGACTTGTACGGCATGAACGGGCCCCACCACGAGTCGGTGGCCACGTTGTTGACCAGGTTGCCGAGCGCGACCGTGTCGGCCGGGAACAGCAGCACCTTGGCCACCGTGGCCAGCCTGGGCTTGAAGCCCTGCTGGGCGGCCTGCTTCCAGAACGTGTTGAAGTCCGGCGGCAGCGGCGCGTTGCTGAACAGCTCGCAGTGCTTGTTCTTGAACGTGCTGATCATCGAGCTGAAGTCGGTGGTGCCGTCCTGGTAGGCGCCGCCGTCCACGGGCTTGTACCCGGACTCCTTGATCAGCGGGATGAACACCTCGCGGAACGCGGTGCCGTCGGCGTCGTTGGGGTACTGGCAGGCGACGACCTTGTTGGTGTGCACCCGCTGCCACATCGGCACGAAGCAGCCCTGGAACTCCTTGAGCCCGAAGAAGAACATCGTGCAGTACTTGAACGAGGTGGTCGGCTTGGCCGGGTTGCCGCCCAGGCCCCCGTACCACGACTCCCACGGCACCACGGTGGACAGGCACGGCGTGCCGAGCTTCTCGCAGGCCGCGGCCACCGGGTTGGTGGTCTCCGGGGTCGAGGTGGTCAGGATCATGTCCACCTTGTTCTGCAGGATCAGCTGCCTGGCCACCGCGGAGGCCCGGTTCGGGTCCGACTGGCTGTCCTGGACCACGATGTTGACCTTGTAGTTCTTGCTGCCGACCTTGATCCCGCTCTTGTACGCGCTGGTGCTGCGGACCTGGCTGAGCACGAACTGGTCGCCGGACGCGAAGCCGGCCAGCGGGCCGGTCAGCGGGGTGACGAAGCCGATCGTGATCGTGCCGCTGCTGGACTGCGTGCCTGAGCCCTTGATCCCGGAACTGCACGCGGCCAGCAGGCCGCCTGCCCCCACGGTGACCGCGCCCGCGCCCATGCCCTTGAGCACCGACCGGCGCCCGAGCGGGGCACTGATGATCGGTTCGGCAGCGGGCTGGCTCTCCTCCGGTCCCTGACGGTTCATCCCGTCTCCTTCGACGTCAGCGAATGAAAACGGCGATCCGTCCGCGGAGGGCAACGGCATCACCGGGGCAGCCGGGCCCCCGGAATGGGGACGGGCAAGTGTTCGCTCAGCGTACAACCATGCGCACTGTAGAACTCTGTCACGGTCAATCTCGCCCTGTCAACCACCCGCAACCGGTGCCTGGCCGGCCGTTCAGCCCCCGTACGGGCACCCGTCAGACGCCCCTCAGCCCGCCCCCTGGGCGGCCAGATCGGCCTCGATCTGGCGTGCGGTTTCCAGCAGCGCGGGCACGATGTCGGTACGCAGCGACTCCACGCTGACCCGGCTGGCGTGCGCGGAGATGTTGATCGCCGCGGTGCCGGTGTCCTGGGCCCCGCGGATCGGCGCGGCCACCGCGCGCAGGCCCTCCTCGAGCTCCTGGTCGACGATCGCGTAGCCCTGCGCGGCCACCTCGGCGAGGATCTCCCTGAGCCGGCCCGCGTCGGTGACGGTGTTGGCGGTCAGCGGCTCGAGCACGGCCTCGGCCAGGTACTGCTCCAGCGCGTCCGGCGGCAGCGCGGCCAGCAGCACCCGGCCCATCGAGGTGGCGTAGGCCGGGAACCGGGTGCCGACCGAGATGGCCACCGTCATGATCCGCTTGGTCGGGACCCGGGCCACGTACACCACGTGCTGCCCGTCCAGGATCGAGATCGAGGACGACTCGTGCAGCCGGGCCACGAGCTCCTCCAGGTGCGGCGCGGCCACGTCGGGCAGGGTCAGCCCGGACAGGTAGGCGTAGCCCAGCTCGAGCACCCGGGGCCGGAGCGAGAACTCCCGGCCGTCGCTGCGCACGTAGCCGAGCTTGACCAGGGTGAGCAGGAACCGCCGGGCCGCGGCCCGGGTCAGGTTCGTGGCCCGGGCCACCTCGCTGAGGCTGAGCCGTTCCCGGTCCGGGCCGAACGCCCGGATCACCGCCAGCCCACGGTCGAGCGACTGCACGAAGTCGCTGTTCCGCGCGGCGGCCGGTTCGCCGCCCGGCTCGGCCCGGTCCCGGTCCGGCGGGTCGTTCGCAATGCGCCCAGAAGTTCTCATCACTGCGCATGCTAACGCGCCGCGGCCCGGTCACCGCGGAATCACACTGGTAACAGGCCGATCTTCTGCCTGGTAACTATCCGGTGCGCTCGACCACGAAGTCGCACAGGCCCTCGAACGCGGCTCGCGCGGGCACGTCCGGCAGCGCCATGATCTCCTGCCGGGCCACCCCGGCCCATTCCCTCAGGTCGGCCCGGGCCAGCTCCATCGCCGGGTGCGCGCGGAGCAGCCCGAGCGCCTCGGCGTGCAGCCCGGGGTCGGTCAGCTTGCCGCTGGACAGCAGCTCGACCAGGCGGGCGTCGCCGGGCCCGGCCATCCGCAGGGCGTGCAGCATGGGCAGGGTCAGCACGCCCTCGTGCAGATCAGTGCCCGGGGTCTTGCCGGACTGGACGGTCTCGCTGGCCACGTCCAGGATGTCGTCGGCCAGCTGCCAGGCCACCCCGAACGCGCCGCAGGCCTTGGCGATACCGGCCGCCACCCCTTCGGGTGCGTCGGAGAACATCGCGCCGAACCGGCCCGAGGTGGCGATCAGCGACGCGGTCTTGTCGGTGACCACCTTCATGTAGTGCTCGAGCGGATCCTGGCCCGGCTGCGGGCCCAGGGTCTCCGCGATCTGCCCGCTGACCAGCTGGGCGAACGTGGTGGCCTGTACCCGGATGGCCTCCGGGCCCAGGCCGGCGAGCACGTTCGAGGCGCAGGAGAACAGGAAGTCGCCGGTCAGGATGGCCACCGTGTTGTCCCACCGGGCGTTTGCGCTGGCCTGGCCGTGCCGCACCGCGGCCTCGTCCATCACGTCGTCGTGGTACAGCGTGGCCAGGTGGGTCAGCTCGATGGCGATCGCGCCGGGCACGAGCCGCTCGTCCGGATGGCTGCCGAACTGGCCGGCCAGCAGCACCAGCGTGGGCCGCAGCCGCTTGCCGCCTGCGATCAGGTGCGCGGCGGCCTCGTTGAGCAGCGGCTGCTCGATCTTCACTGCTTCCCGCAGGCCGGCCTCGACCTGGGCCAGCCCGTCGGCGATGACCTTTTCCAGCGCCGGGTCGGACAGCTGAACGGGAACAATGGCCGTCACTGAGGCTCCTATCGTGGGGCCGCCGCCGGGGCCAGCCGCCCGGACCGGCGCGGGCAACGCCGATCCAAAGATACGTGCCGAGGTGACCTAGCGGACGAACAGGTTCGAGGCGGCATGCTGGGCCAGGTTGAGGAGCGGGCCGGGAACCACGCCGAGGACGAGCGTGCCGATCGCGCCGATGGCGACCGCGGCACCGGTGAACACGCTGGGCCGCACCACGGACGGGCCGTCCGGGGCCGGGTCGCTGAAGTACATCAGCACGATCACCCGGACGTAGGGGAAGGCCAGGATCGCGCTGCTCAGCACGCCGACGATGACCAGGGGCAGCGCCCCGCCCGCGATCGCGGCCTGGAAGACCGCGAACTTCCCGGTGAAGCCGCTGGTCAGCGGGATGCCCGCGAACGCGATCAGGAAGAACGCGAACGTCCCCGCGACCAGCGGGGACCGGCGGCCCAGGCCCGCCCAGCTGGACAGGTGCAGCGCCTCGCCGGCCGGCCCGCGGACCAGGGTGACCACCGCGAACGCGCCGATCACCGCGATCCCGTAGGCGGCCAGGTAGAACAGGCTGCTGGACAGCCCGGCCTGGCTGGTGGCGACCACGGCGGTGAGCACGTAACCGGCCTGGGCGATCGAGGAGTAGGCCAGCAGCCGCTTCACGTCGGTCTGGGTGATCGCGATCACGGACCCGGCCACCATCGTGAGGATGGCAATCCCCCACATGACCGGCCGCCAGTTCCAGGACAGCTGGCCGAACGCCACGTAGAACACCCGCAGCAGCGCGCCGAACGCGGACACCAGCGTGCAGGACGCCATCAGCGCGGTCACCGGGGTCGGCGCGCCCTGGTAGACGTCCGGCTTCCAGCTCTGGAACGGGGCTGCGCCGATCTTGAACAGCAGGCCCAGGCCGAGCAGCGCCATGCCGGCGTACAGCAGCGTGGTGTTGCTGGTGTTGGACGAGGCCGCGGTGGCGATCGCGGACAGCTGGACCGAGCCGGAGAAGCCGTACAGCATGGCCACGCCGAACAGGAAGAACGCGGAGGAGTACGCGCCCAGCAGGAAGTACTTCATCGCCGCTTCCTGCGACAGCAGGCGGCGCCGCCGGGCGATGCCGCACAGCAGGTACAGCGGCAGGGACAGCACCTCGAGCGCGACGAACATCGTCAGCAGGTCGTTGGCGGCGGGGAACAGCATCATGCCGCCCACCGCGAACAGGACCAGCGGGTACACCTCGGTGTGCACCGCGCCGGCGGCCAGGCCCTCACGTTCCTCGGCGCTGCCCGGCACGGCCGCGGCCGGCGCGGCGAACGGGCTGATGTCGTGGGCCTGCTCGGCGATCAGCAGCACGCTGATGAAGGCCAGCACCAGGATCGTGCCCTGGATGAACAGCGTGGGCTGGTCCACGCCGACCGTGCCGACCGCGGCCGCGTTCCCGGGGCTGCCGCCGGCGAACAGCGTGTTGCTCGAGGCGACCACGATCGTCAGCGCGAACGCCGCGACCAGCCCGCCCAGGGTCAGCGCCAGCTGCAGGGGGCGGCGCAGGTGCCGCGGGGCGAACGCCTCGACCAGCACGCCGACCACCGCCAGCCCGAAGATCAGCAGCATCGGCGACAGCTGGCCGTACTCGATGTGCGGCGCGGTCAGGCCCGGCGCAGTCGCGGCGCCCGCGGCCAGGATCGACGTCACGGGGTGCTTCCCTTCTGGTTCAGCGCGGCGCGGCGGATGCGGGGGCACCGGGTCGGTGGCGTGCACCTGGGACAGGGTCTGGTGAACGGCCGGGTTGATCACGTCCAGCACCGGCTTGGGGTACACGCCCATGGCCACGATCAGCGCGATCAGCGGGCCGATCGCCCACAGCTCACGGGCCTTCAGGTCGGTCAGGCCCTTGACGCTCTCGGCCACCGGCCCGGTCATCGTCCGCTGGTACATCCACAGGATGTAGATCGCGGCCAGGATGATGCCGGCCGTGGCCAGGACGGCCGCTGCCTCGTACCGGGTGAACGTGCCGACCAGCACGAGGAACTCGCTGACGAAGGTAGACAGCCCGGGCAGCGCGAGCCCGGCCAGGCCGGCCACCAGGAACAGCCCGGCCAGTATCGGCGCGACCTTCTGCATGCCGCCGTAGTCGGCGATCAGCTGGGACCGGCGGCGGGCGATCATGAAGCCGGCCGCGATCAGCAGCGCGCCGGTGGCGAACCCGTGGTTGACCATGTACAGGGTGGCCCCGGCCTGGCCCTGGCTGGTCATCGCGAACACGCCCAGCACGATCAGCCCGAAGTGCGACACCGAGGTGTAGGCGATCAGCCGTTTCAGGTCACGCTGGCCGATGGCCACCACCGCGCCGTACAGCACGCCGATCACCGCCAGCGTGAGCACCAGCGGCGTGAAGTAGTGCGAGGCCGACGGGAACAGCTCCAGGCAGTACCGGATCATGCCGAACGTGCCGACCTTGTCCAGCACGCCGACCAGCAGCACGGCTCCGCCGGGCTGGGCCGCGGTGACCGAGTCCGGCAGCCAGGTGTGGAACGGCCACAGCGGCGCCTTGATCGCGAACGCGACGAAGAAGCCGAGGAACAGCCAGCGCTGGGTGACCGGGGTGAGCGTGAGCTTCTCCAGGTCGGTGAACAGGAACGTGCCGGTGTGCCCGCCGCGGGCCGAGTAGACGTACAGCGCGATGACCGCGACCAGCATCAGCAGCCCGCCGAGCAGGCTGTAGAGCAGGAACTTGACCGCCGCGTACTGCCGCTGGCCGACACCGTAGCTGCCGATCATGAAGTACATCGGGACCAGCATGGCCTCGAAGAACACGTAGAACAGGAACACGTCGGTGGCCGCGAAGACGCCGATCATCATGGTTTCCAGCACCAGCAGCAGCGCGAAGTAGGTCTTCACGCTGCGCTTGGCCGGCGCCTCGCCCTCGGGTGAGCTGCCGCCCTCGGCGTCGTTCCACGAGGCCAGCACGACCACCGGCATGAGGATCGCGGTCATCACGATCAGCACCAGCGCGATCCCGTCCACGCCGACCGCGTAGTGCACCCCGAACTCCGGGATCCACGACGTGACCTGGGTGAACTGGAACGTGGGCCCGCCGGGCCTGAAGCGCACCGCCATGGCCGCGATGACGACCAGCGTGGTCAGCGTGAAGCCGAGGGCCAGCTGCTTGACCAGCTGGTCCCGCGACCTCTCGCCGTCGCCGCTGGGCACCGCGGCCACGATCAGCGCGCCGGCCAGCGGGATGGCACCCGCGACGGTCAGCCAGGGAAAGGTGCTCATCAGATCCTCACCACGAACAGGGTCCCGACCAGCAGCACCGCGCCCAGGAACATGAACAGCGCGTAGGAGCGGACGAAGCCGTTCTGGAGCTTGCGGAGCCGGCCGGACGAGCCGCCCATGGCGGCGGCCAGGGAGTTCACGATCCCGTCGATGCCCCGGTTGTCGAAGTACACCGACAGCCGGGTCAGCCACTGGCCCGGCCGCATCAGCAGCGACTCGTTGACCGCGTCGCCGTACAGGTCCTTGCGGGCCGCCACGGTGGCGAAGTGCCCGGCGGGCGCGGTCACCGGCACCTCGCGCCGCCCGTACATCGCCCAGGCGATCCCGACGCCCACCACCACCAGGACCAGGGTGACCGTTCCTGGCAGGGTGAAGAGTCCCTTGGACTCCGGTGGCGCCCCGACCACCGGGGCCAGGAAGTCGGCGAGCCGGCTGCCGAGGATGAGGAACGCGCCGGCCCCGGCCGACCCCACCGCGAGCAGGATCATCGGCGCGGTCATCACCGGCGGCGCCTCGTGCGGGTGCACGCTCTCGTCCCAGCGGCGCTCCCCGGCGAACGTCATGAACATGACCCGGGTCATGTAGAACGCGGTGATCGCCGCGCCGAGCACGGCCGCGCAGCCCAGGATGGTCCCGGACGTGCCGCCCTTGTCGAAGGCCGCCTCGATGATGCTGTCCTTGGTGAAGAACCCGGAGAACGGCGGCACGCCGATGATGGCCAGGTAGCCGATCAGGAACGTGACGAACGTGATTGGCAAGATCTTGCCCAGGCCGCCGAAGCGGCGCATGTCCACCTCGTCGTTCATCTCGTGCTTGACCGAGCCGGCCCGAGGAACAGGCCGGCCTTGAAGAACCCGTGCGCGAGCAGGTGCGCGATCGCGAACGCGTACCCGGCCGGGCCCAGGCCGGCGGCCAGCATCATGTAGCCGATCTGGCTCATCGTCGACCCGGCCAGGGCCTTCTTGATGTCGTCCTTCGCGCAGCCGATGATCGCGCCGAACAGCAGGGTGACCGCGCCGACGATGGTGACCGCCAGCCGGGCGTCCGAGGACAGGTTGAACAGCGGGTTGGACCGGACGATCAGGTACACCCCGGCAGTGACCATGGTGGCCGCGTGGATCAGCGCGGATACCGGGGTGGGGCCCTCCATCGCGTCCAGCAGCCAGGACTGCAGCGGCAGCTGGGCGGACTTGCCGCAGGCGCCGAGGAGCAGCAGCAGGCAGAGCGCCGTCAGCGTGGTGGAGCTGGCCGACGGCGCGGCGTGGAACACGCCGGCGAACTGGATCGTGCCGAACGTCGCGAACATCAGCATGATCGCGATAGACAGCCCGGCGTCGCCGACGCGGTTGGCGATGAACGCCTTCTTGGCCGCGGTGGCCGCGGTGGGCTTGAAGTACCAGAACCCGATCAGCAGGTAGGAGGCCAGGCCGACGCCCTCCCACCCGGCGTACAGGCCGAGGTAGTTGTCGGCCAGCACGAGCAGCAGCATCGCGGCCAGGAACAGGTTCATGTAGCCGAAGAACCGGCGCCGCTCCGGGTCCTGCGCCATGTAGCCGACCGCGAAGATGTGGATCAGCGCGCCGACCCCGGTGATCAGCAGCACGAAGCAGATCGACAGCTGGTCGAGCTGCAGCCCGATGTCGACCCGGAACGTGCCGACGTCGATCCAGTTGAACAGGTGCAGATCCCGGCTGCGCTGCGCGGCCGGGTAGCTGAGCATGGTGACGAACGCGACCACGCCGTAGGCGAACGCGGCGACCGGCATGGTGGCCCCGACCAGGTGCCCCCAGCTGTTGGTGCGCTTCCCGCCGAGCAGCAGGATCACCGCCCCGGCCAGCGGGAACGCCAGCAGCAGCCACGCGTACCGCTGGCTGCCGGCCGCGGCCAGGGTCGTCATGACGGCAGCCGACGGCGGCGCGCCCGCAACTGAGCCTGTCACTGGCTAACCCCTTTGCAGTGCCGGCCCAGCGGCCGGCCCGGTGTGTCAGTACTTGAGCAAGTTGGCGTCGTCTACCGAGGCCGACCTGCGGGTCCGGTAGATCGACATGATGATGGCCAGGCCGACGACGACCTCGGCCGCAGCCACCACCATCACGAAGAAGGCGATGACCTGGCCGTCCAGCGCCCCGTGCAGCCGGGAGAAGCCGATGAACGCCAGGTTGGCGGCGTTCAGCATGAGCTCGACGCACATGAAGATCACGAGGGCGTTGCGGCGGACCAGCACGCCTACCGCGCCGATCACGAACAGGATCACCGCGAGCCAGATGTAGTGCGCGGGGCTTACCACCGGTCCTCCTCCGCGCCGCTCTCCGCAGCGGCCCTGGATTCTGACCGTGGCGCGGTCACCTGCGGCCGGTCCGCGCGGGGCACCATCGACGTGCTGACCGACAGTTCGGCGTTGCTGCCGTCGGGCAGCATCGCGGGCATGTCCGCCGCGTTGTGCCGGGCGTAGGTGCCCGGCCCGGGCAGCGGCGCCGGGCGGCCGCTGGCGATCCGGCGGATGGACAGTTCCTTCTGGGTCGGCTTGGGGCTAGTGCGCTCCCGGTGCGCCAGCACCATCGCGCCAAGCGCGGCGGTGATCAGCAGCGCGCTGGTCACCTCGAAGGGGAACACGTACTTGGTGAAGATCAGCTCGGCCAGGTCGCTGATGTTGGAAGTGCCGAAGTTCGCCGAGGACGGCGCGGCGGCCGGGCCGATCGCCGCGTGGCCGATGACCAGGAGCAGCAGCACGAGCAGGCCGATGGCGGCCAGCACGGCCCACACCCGCTGCCCGCGGATCGTCTCCACGAGCGCGTCGGCCGACGTGACGCCGACGATCATGAGGACGAACAGGAACAGCATCAGCACCGCGCCGGTGTACACGATGACCTGCACGAAGGCCAGGAACGGCGCCCCGGCCAGCGCGTACAGGACGGCCAGCGACAGCATCACCACGGCGAGCAGCACCGCGCAGTGCACGGCCTTGCGGGCCAGCACCATGCCGAGCCCCCCGACCCCCGCCACGATGGCCAGCACCCAGAAGGTGGTCTCCTGGGTCGCCGCCGCGGCGCCGGCGGCGAGCAGCAGGTGGTGGTTCACTGCTCGTCCCCGTCGTCGGCGGCGGGGACCACGCCCGCGCCGCCCAGGTTGTAGTAGTCGGTTTCGGACTCACCCAGCCGCATCGGGTGCGGCGGGGCTTCCATGCCCGGCAGCAGCGGCGCCACGAGCTGCTCCTTGGTCCAGATCAGGCTCTCCCGGCTGTCGTCGGCGAGCTCGTACTCGTTGGTCATGGTCAGCGCCCGGGTCGGGCAGGCCTCCACGCACAGCCCGCACAGGATGCAGCGCAGGTAGTTGATCTGGTAGACGCGGCCGTACCGCTCGCCGGGCGAGTACCGGTCGTCCTCGGTGTTGTCGCCGCCCTCGACGTAGATCGCGTCGGCCGGGCAGGCCCAGGCGCACAGCTCGCAGCCGATGCACTTCTCCAGCCCGTCCGGCCACCGGTTGAGCTGGTGGCGGCCGTGGAACCGGGGCGCGGTCGGCTTCTGCACCTCGGGGTACTCGACGGTGTCAACCTTCTGGAACATCTGCTTAAAGGTGACCCCGAACCCCTTGACCGGGTTGAGGAAGTCAGGCACTGGAGGAGACCTCCTTCGCGGTGTCGGCGACGGTGGCTTCCCCGGCGCTGCCCGGCGCAACCGGGCCGCCGACGACGGCCGGGGTGACCCCGGTGCCGTGATAGTGCGGCAGGTCCAGCGGGGGCACCGGGAAGGTCCCGCCGGTACTGGTCGTCTGGCCCCCGCCCGTGGTGGCACTATCCGTGGTGGCACTGTCCGCGGCGGCCTCGTCCGCCGCCGCGTCCTCGCCGTCGGCCAGGGCGGCCTGCTGCCGGGCCGAGGCTGCGTCCCAGCCCCAGGCCAGCGCCATCAGGATCACGACGATGCCGCCGGCCACCACGTAGACCGCGGGGCTGCCGCCCTGCCGGCGCCACACCCGGATGGTGGCGATCATCAGCGTCCAGGCCAGCGCGCCCGGGATCAGCACCTTCCAGCCGAGCCTCATCAGCTGGTCGTAGCGGATCCGCGGGAGCGAGCCGCGCAGCCAGATGAACAGGAACATGAACAGGGCGATCTTGCCGAGCCACCACAGGATCGGCCACCATCCGGTGTTCGCCCCGGGCCACACGCTAATCGGCCACGGCGCCCGCCAGCCGCCCAGGAACAGCGTCACCGCCAGCGCGGACACGGTCACCATGTTGATGTACTCGGCCAGGTAGAACAGCGCGAACTTGAGCGAGCTGTACTCGGTGTGGAACCCGCCGACCAGTTCGCCCTCGCCCTCGGGCAGGTCGAACGGGAGCCGGTTGGTCTCGCCCACCATGGTGATCACGTAGATCACGAACGAGGGCAGCAGCAGGATCGCGAACCAGGACGGGTAGTGCAGGATCACCCCGCCCACGTGCAGCTCCGAGCCGTGCGCCTGGGCCTCCACGATGTTCGAGGTGGACAGCGACCCGGCGTACAGGAAGACCGGCACGAACGACAGGCCCATGGCGATCTCGTAGCTGATCACCTGGGCGGACGAGCGGAGCCCGCCGAGCAGCGAGTACGGCGAGGTGGACGCCCAGCCGGCCAGCACGATGCCGTACACCGCCATCGAGCTCATCGCCAGCACCAGCAGCACGGCCACCGGCATGTCCGTCAGCTGCAGCGGCGTGTGGTGGTGGAAGATCGACACGATCGGGCCGACCGGGATGATCGCAAAGCTGATGAAGGCCGGGATCGTCGCGATCGCCGGGGCCAGCACGAACAGCAGCTTGTCCACGCCGCGCGGGATGATGTCTTCCTTCAGCGGCAGCTTCAGGCCGTCCATCAGCGACTGCAGCAGGCCGAACTTCCCGGCCCGGTTCGGCCCCGGCCGGGACTGCATCCGGCCGATGACCCGGCGCTCGGCCCAGATCATCAGCAGTGTGGTCACCATCAGGAAGCCGAAGATCACGACGACCTTCAGCAGCACCAGCCACCAGGGGTCGTGCCCGAAGCTGGACAGCGTCGGGTCAGCGGCGGCCAGCGCGGACGGCGCCGCGGCGGTGGCGATCATTGCGCGCTCCTCACCCTGACGGAAGCTCCGTGACCGGCCCCGAGCTGGCGGCGCACCGCGCAGCCGGCCGAGTTCGTCGGCAGCCAGACAACCCGGTCGGGCATATCGGCGATGCGCAGCGGGACCGTGATCTCGCCCCGGCCGGTTGCCACGGTGACCTTACCGCCATCGGCCGCGCCGGCCTCGGCCGCGGTCGCCGCGGACATCACGGCGGCGGCGGTGCGGGCCGTCCCGGCCAGGTTCGGCTCACCGTCCTGCAGCCGCCCGGCGTCGAGAAGATGGTGCCAGGTGGACAGTACCGCCTCGCCCGGCCCGGCCGGCGCCCGGCCCGGCACGCCCGCAGACCCGCCCGCTGTCCCGGCGGCGGGCGGACCGGCCGCGGCGGAGCCCAGCGCGGCCAGCTCGGCGCGGGCCGCGGCGGCCCCGGGCAGGCCCAGGTGGACGTCCATCTCGTCGGCGATCTCGCCGAGGATCTCCAGGTCGGAATCGGCGGACGGAACCGACAGCGCGGCCAGGAACGAGCCCGGCCGGCCCTCCCAGTTCACGAACGTGCCCGCCTTCTCGGCCACGGCAGCGACCGGGAAGACCACGTCGGCCCGGTCGGTGACCGCGCTGACCCGCTGCTCCAGGCTGACGATGAACCCGGTGGCGTCCAGCGCGGCCAGCGCGCCGTCCGGGTCGGGCAGGTCGTCCGGGTCCACCCCGGCGATCAGCAGCGCGTCGATGTCGCCGTCCGCGGCGGCGGCCAGGATCTCGCTGGCCGACCGGCCGGGCAGGGCCGGCAGCGTGGCCACGCCCCAGGTCCTGGCCACCTCGATGCGGTGCGCCGGGTCGGCGATGGACCGGCCGCCGGGCAGCAGCCCGGGCAGCGCGCCCGCCTCGATTGCGCCGCGCTCCCCGGCCCGCCGCGGGATCCAGGCCAGCTGCGCGCCGGTGGACTCAGCCAGCGCCGCGGCTGCGGTCAGCGCGCCGGGCACCTCGGCCAGCCGCTCGCCCGCCAGGATCACCGAGCCGCTCTGGCGCAGCGCCTCGGCGGCCGGGTCGGACGAGGAGGCCAGCCGCCGCAGCGCGGCCGCCTCGCCGCCGGGCACGGTGGCCAGCAGCGTGCCGTCCAGCCGGGCGAGGCCGTCGCTGGCCAGCGCGGCCAGCGAGAACACGGCCAGGCCGCGCTGGCGGACCGCCTTGCGCAGCCGCAGGAACACGATCGGGGATTCTTCCTCGGGCTCAAAACCCGCCAGGAGGACAGCGGGAGCCGCTTCCAGCGTTCCGTAATCCATCGTCATGCTGCGCCCGGCGACGTGCGTGCCGAGGAAGGACGCCTCTTCGTCGGAGTGCGGCCGCGCGCGCATGTCGATGTCGTTGGTGCCGAGTGCGAGCCGCGCGAACTTCGCGTAGCCGTAGGCGTCCTCCAGGGTGAGCCGCCCGCCGGTGAGCACGCCGGCCCGCCCGCGCGCGGCGGAGAGCCCGGCGGCGGCGGCGGCCAGCGCCTCGGGCCAGGAGGCCGGCTGCAGCACCCCGTCGTCGTCCCTGACCAGCGGCCCGGCCAGCCGGTCGGGCTGGGTCGCGTAACCGAACGCCCAGCGGCCCTTGTCGCAGTTCCACTCCAGGTTCACGTCGGGGTCGCTGCCCGCCAGCCGCCTGGTCACCGCGCCGCGCCGGTGGTCGGTGCGCTGCCGGCAGCCGGACGCGCAGTGCTCGCACACGCTCGGCGTGGAGACCAGGTCGAACGGCCGGGACCGGAACCGGTAGGACGCGCCGGTGAGCGCGCCGACCGGGCAGATCTGCACGGTGTTGCCGGAGAAGTAGGAGTTGAACGGGACGCCGTCGGCGGTCCCGACCTGCTCCCTGGGCCCGCGCTCGATCAGGTCGATCAGCTTGTCGCCGGAGACCTGGTCGGAGAACCGGGTGCAGCGGGCGCACTGCACGCAGCGCTCCCGGTCGAGCAGCACCTGCGCGGACAGCGCGACCGGCTTCTCGAACTGCCGCTTGACCCCGCTGAACCGGGTCTCGCCCTGGCCGGTGGACATGGCCTGGTTCTGCAGCGGGCACTCGCCGCCCTTGTCGCACATCGGGCAGTCGAGCGGGTGGTTGACCAGCAGCAGCTCCATCATGCCGCGCTGCGCCTTCTCCGCCACCGGCGAGGTGAGCTGGGTGCGCACGACCATGCCGTCGGTGCACACGGTGGTGCACGAGGCGGGCGGCTTGGGCTGGCCCTCGATGTGCACCAGGCACTGCCGGCAGGCGCCGACCGGCTCCAGCAGCGGGTGGTCGCAGAACCGCGGGATCTGGATGCCGAGCTCCTCGGCGGCCCGGATGACCAGCGTGCCCTTGGGCACGGTGATCTCGAAGCCGTCGATGGTGACCGACACGCCGTCAGTCGTCTGGGGAACTGTCATCACGCGGGCTCCATCGTGAACAGTGCCGAGCGGGCCGGGTCGAACGGGCAGCCGCCGGTCCGCAGGTGCTCCAGGTACTCGTCCCGGAAGAACCTGATCGAGGACACGATGGGCGCCTGGATCGAGTCGCCCAGGGCGCAGAACGCCCGGCCGGTGATGTTGTCGCAGATGTCGATCAGCTTCGCCAGGTCGGATTCGCTCCCGGTGCCGTCCTCCAGCTGCTCGAGGATCTGGACGACCCAGTAGCTGCCCTCCCGGCACGGCGTGCACTTGCCGCAGGACTCGTGCTCGTAGAACTGGGACCAGCGGAGCGCGACGCGGACCACGCAGGTGGTGTCGTCGAAGAGCTGGATCGACCGGGTGCCGAGCATGGACCCGGCCTTGGCCACGGACTCGTAGTCGAGCGGCACGTCCAGGTGCTCGTCGGTGAACAGCGGCGTGGACGACCCGCCGGGCGTCCAGAACTTCAGCCGGTGCCCGGCGCGGATGCCGCCGGCCAGGTCGAGGAGCTCGCGCAGCGTGGTGCCGAGCGGGGCCTCGTACTGGCCGGGCACGGTCACGTGGCCGGACAGCGAGAAGATGCCGAAGCCCTTGGACCGCTCGGTGCCGATCTGCGCGAAGTCCGCCGCGCCGAACTTCAGGATCCACGGGACGCTGGAGATCGACTCGACGTTGTTGACCACGGTCGGGCACGCGTACAGCCCGGCCACCGCGGGGAACGGCGGCTTCAGCCGGGGCTGGCCGCGGTAGCCCTCCAGCGAGTCGAGCAGGGCGGTCTCCTCGCCGCAGATGTAGGCGCCGGCGCCGGCGTGCACGACGACGCTCACGTTGAGGCCGGAGCCGAGGATGTTCTCGCCCAGGTAGCCGGCCTCGTAAGCCTCCCGGACGGCGTGGTGCAGCCGCCGGATCACGTGCAGGACCTCGCCCCGGACGTAGATGAACGCTTCCTGCGCCCGGATCGCGTAGCAGGTGATGATGATGCCCTCGATCAGGGCGTGCGGGTTGGCCAGCAGCGACGGCATGTCCTTGCAGGCGCCGGGCTCCGACTCGTCGGCGTTGACCACGAGGTAGTGCGGCTTGCTGTCGCCCTGCGGGATGAAGCCCCACTTCAGGCCGGTGGGGAAGCCGGCCCCGCCGCGGCCGCGCAGCACCGAGTCCTTCAGCGTCTGGATGACCGTCCCGGGCTCCATGGCCAGGGCCCGGGGCAGGGCCTCGTAGCCGCCGCCGCGCTGGTAGCCGGCCAGCGTGAAGGAGTCCGGCTCGTCCCAGCGTGCGGTCAGCTCGGGGGTCAGTACCTGGGTCACGTGGTGCTCCCGCCGTTGCGGTCATCGGGGGTCCAGCCCTGCTCGCGTGCCATCCGCAGGCCCGCCAGGCTCGCGTCGCCGGCGGTATTCCCCTCGGCCGCCTGGTCGTCGGGGAAGCCGGCCAGGATCCGCCCGGCCTGCTTCCAGGTGCACTGGCGGGGGGCGCCGCGGCTGGGCCGGACGTCGCCCGAGGCCGGCCCGCAGGCCGTCCACGGCTTCCCGCGCCTTCTGCGGGGTCATGTTGTCGTAGAACTCCCAGTTGACCATCACGACCGGGGCGTAGTCGCAGGCCGCGTTGCACTCCAGGTGCTCCAGGCTGACCTTGCCGTCCGGGGTGGTCTCGTTATTGCCGATGCCCAGGTGCTTCTGCAGGTCGGCGAAGATCGCGTCGCCGCCCATCACCGCGCACAGCGCGTTGGTGCAGACCCCGACGTGGTACTCGCCCACCGGCTGGCGCTTGTACATCGTGTAGAACGAGGCCACCGCGGTGACGTCCGCCTCGGTCAGCCCGAGCTGCCCGGCGCAGAAGGCCAGCCCGTCCTCGGACACGAAGCCTTCCTCGGCCTGCACCAGGTGCAGCAGCGGCAGCAGCGCCGAGCGGGACCGCGGGTAGCGGCCGATGATCTGCGCGGCGTCCGCCTCCAGGCGAGCGCGCACGTCGTCGCTGAGCGGCATTAGCGGTCTACCCCTCCCATCACCGGGTCGGTGCTGGCGATGGCCGAGATGATGTCGGCCACCATGCCGCCCTCGCACATGGCCGGCAGGGCCTGCAGGTTGGCGAACGAAGGGTCGCGGAAGTGCACCCGGTACGGCCGGGTCCCGCCGTCGCTGACCGCGTGGCAGCCGAGCTCGCCGCGGGGCCCCTCGACGGCCGCGTAGACCTGGCCGGCCGGCACCCGGAAACCCTCGGTGACCAGCTTGAAGTGGTGGATCAGGGCCTCCATGGACTGGCTCATGATGTGCTTGATGTGGTCCGGCGAGTTGCCCAGGCCGTCCGGGCCGAGGGCCAGCTGCGCGGGCCAGCCGATCTTGGCGTTGTCGATCATGACCCGGCCGGGGCGGCCGGCCGCGAGCCGGTCCACGCACTGCCCGATGATCCGCAGCGACTGGTCGATCTCGTCCATCCGGACCAGGTAGCGGCCGTAGGCGTCGCAGGTGGTCTGCACCGGCACGTCGAAGTCGTAGGTCTCGTAACCGCAGTACGGCTGGCTCTTGCGCAGGTCCCAGGGCAGCCCGGTGGCCCGCAGCACCGGCCCGGTCACGCCCAGCGTCATGCAGCCGGCCAGGTCCAGGTAGGCGATGTTCTTCGTGCGGGCCAGGTAGACCGGGTTCGCGTCGAGCAGCTTGCGCATGTCGCCCATGAGCCCCGGCATGATCGACAGGAAGTCCCTGAGCTTCTCGGTCGCGCCCGCGGGCAGGTCCTGCGACACGCCGCCGGGCCGGATGTAGGCGTGGTTCATCCGCAGCCCGGTGATCAGCTCGAACAGGTCGAGCACCTTCTCCCGCTCGCGCAGCCCGTTCAGCAGCACGGTGGTGGCGCCCAGCTCGAGCCCGAAGGTGGCGATCGCCATCAGGTGCGAGGAGATCCGGTTGAGCTCCATCAGCAGGACCCGCAGCACCGTGGCCCGCTCCGGGATCTCGGCCTCGACGCCCAGCAGCCGCTCGGTGGCCAGGCAGAACGCCGCCTCGTTGAACAGCGGCGCCAGGTAGTCCATCCGGGTGCAGAACGTGACGCCCTGCGTCCAGGTGCGGTACTCCATGTTCTTCTCGATGCCGGTGTGCAGGTAGCCGATCACCGGCCGCAGCTCGGTGACGGTCTCCCCGTCCAGCGTGAGGATCAGCCGCAGCACGCCGTGGGTGGACGGGTGCTGCGGGCCCATGTTCACGATGAGCCGCTCTTCGCCCTGCTCCTCGGCCTGGTCCGCGGCCGCGACGATCTCGTCCCAGTCCTGGCCGGCCACGTTGTAGACGCGGCCCTCGGTCTCGGCGTCCGGCGCGGTCATTCGTAGGACCTCCGCTCGTCCGGGGGCGGCACGGTGGCGCCGCGGTAGTGGACCGGGATCCCGCCCAGCGGGTAGTCCTTCCGCTGCGGGTGGCCCTTCCAGTCGTCGGGCATCTCGATCCGGGTCAGCCCGGGGTGGCCGTCGAAGATCAGCCCGAAGAAGTCCCAGGTCTCCCGCTCGTGCCAGTCGCAGGTCGGGTAGACCCCGGTCAGCGACGGGACGTGCCGGTCGGCGTCGGGCACCGACACCTCGACCCGCAGCCGCCGGTTGTGGGTGATCGACACGAAGTGGTAGACCGCGTGCAGCTCCCGGCCGGTGTCGGCCGGGTAGTGCACCCCGGACACCCCGGTGCACAGCTCGAAGGCCAGCGCCGGGTCGTCCCGCAGTTTGCTGGCCACCGCGATCAGGTGCCCGGGCAGCACGTGGAAGGTCAGCTCGCCGCGGTCGACCACGACACGCTCGACGGCGTCGCCGAAGTCCAGCGCGTCCCGCTGCAGCGCGCCGCTGAGCGTGTCGGCCAGGTCGTCGAAGTACGAGCCGTAGGGGCGGGGGGTGGATATCGCCGGGGGGCGGCGGACCAGCAGGCCACCGTAACCGGACGTGTCGCCGGTGCTGCCGGTGCCGAACATGCCGGTCCTGGCGACCGGCTCGGACAGCAGCTCCTCGCCCGCCAGCCGCTCCGGGCTGACCAGCGCGCCCTGATCCGCCTGCTCCGGCTGCTCCTCGTTCGGGCCCGTCATCGCGACGCTCCTGGGGCCTGGCTGGTGGTGGACACCAGCGGCAGCTGGCGCAGCCGGGCCTGCTCCAGCTCCTCGATCTGCCGCTCGCGGTTCACCCCGAGCTTCATGTTCTGGATCTTGTCGTGCAGCTTCACGATCGAGTCGAGCAGCATCTCCGGGCGCGGCGGGCAGCCGGGCAGGTAGATGTCGACCGGCACGATGTGGTCCACGCCCTGGACGATTGCGTAGTTGTTGAACATGCCGCCGCTGGAGGCGCAGACGCCCATCGAGATGACCCACTTGGGCTCGGACATCTGGTCGTAGATCTGCCGCAGTACCGGCGCCATCTTCTGGCTGACCCGGCCGGCCACGATCATCAGGTCGGCCTGGCGGGGCGTGTTCGAGGCCCGCTCCATGCCGAACCTGGCCAGGTCGTGCCGGGGCCCGCCGGTGGAGATCAGCTCCATCGCGCAGCAGGCCAGGCCGAACGTGGCCGGCCAGACCGAGCTCTTGCGCGCGTACCCGGCGACCTTCTCGACGGTGGTCAGCAGGATGCCGCTTGGCAGCTTCTCTTCCAGGCCCATCTCAGTCCCACTCCAGACCGCCGCGCCGCCAGACGTAGGCGTACGCGACAAGCACCGTGACGATGAACAGCACCATCTCGACCAGCCCGAACACTCCGAGCCGGTCGAAGGCGACGGCCCACGGGTAAAGGAAGATGATCTCGATGTCGAACACGATGAAGAGCATCGCGGTCAGGTAGTACTTCACCGGGAACCGGATGCCGGCCGGCTGACGGGTCGGCTCGATGCCGCACTCGTAGGCCTCGAGCTTGGCCCGGTTCCAGCGTTTCGGGCCCGCCAGCGACCCCATCACCAGTGAGAAAAGGGCGAAGACGGCGGCCAGTGCCCCAAGCACCAGGATCGGCACATACAAGCTCATCGTCTCTCGTCACCCCCAATTTCTGTTCGCCGAACATTGGCCCCGGGGCGGGGCCGGGCACCGTCGGCTATGCCGCCGGCGCAATCTTAGACAGTGCGTTAATCACGCGGTCCACCGCATCACCGCCGCGGGTCTCGGTCAGGTTCCCGAGCAGCTTCATGGTGATCCGCATGACCGCCGGGCGCTTCACGCCGTGCCGGGTGGCGAACCGCATGATTCCCGGTTTGCCGATGACGTGCACGAAGCCCCTGGCCAGGGTGTAGTAGCCGCCGTACGCGTCCTTCAGCGCCGCCGGGTAGCCGGCCAGCGCCGTCTCCGTGGAGGCGGCGGTGGGACGGCCGAGGGCCTGGACGATCACCCGGGCGGCGATCTCCCCGGCTTCCATCGCGTACGCGATGCCCTCGCCGTTGAACGGGTTGACCATACCGCCGGAGTCGCCGGCCAGCAGCAGGCCCCTGGTGTAGTGCGGGGTCCGGTTGAAGCCCATCGGCAGCGCCGCGCCGCGCACCGGCGCGGTCCGGTTCTCCTCGGTCAGCTCCCATTCCGCCGGCATGGCGGCCAGCCAGCGGCGCAGCAGCGCCCGGTAGTCCATGTTCTGGAACGAGGCGCTGGTGTTCAGCAGGCCGAGGCCGATGTTGCTGGTGCCGTCGCCCATCCCGAAGATCCAGCCGTACCCGGGCAGCAGCGAGTTGCCGTCCCACAGGTCCAGCCAGGCTTCCAGCCAGTCGTCGTCGTGCCGTGGCGTGCGGTAGTAGCTGCGCACCGCCACGCCGAGCGGCCGGTCGTCGCGCTTGCGCAGGCCCACCGCCACCGACAGGCGGGACGAGTTGCCGTCCGCGGCGACCACCAGCGGGGCGCGGAACGTGCGCTCAGGACCGGCCTGCACGCCCCTGACCCGTCCTGTCCGGTCGTCGAGCACAGGGGCGGTGACGTTGACGCCTTCCAGGAGCCGGGCGCCGGCCTTGGCCGCGTGCCGGGCCAGGATCTCGTCGAAGTCCGTCCTCGTGCGCACCAGGCCGAAGCCGGGGAAGGACGACAGGTCCGGCCACGGCACCTCGATGCGGCCGCCGCCGCCGATGATGCGCAGGCCCTTGTTCCGCAGCCAGCCGTCCTGCTCGCCGAGCGGGACGCCCATCCCGGTCAGCGCCTTGACCGCGCGCGGGGTCAGCCCGTCGCCGCAGACCTTTTCCCGGGGGAACCGGGTCTTTTCCAGCAGCAGAACGTCCAGGCCGGCGCTGGCCAGGTAATAGGCGGTGGACGAGCCGGCCGGGCCCCGACGACGATGACGTCGGCGGTGTCCTCGCTGGCTACGGCGGCGCTGGGGGTTTTGCCAGCACTGCGGTCAGGGGATGGGGCTATCTCGGTCACGGACCTGGTTCCTGACTATCTTGTGAACCGCTTCACAAGTGCTTCTCATCGCAGTCTAGACCTCCTGCGGGGATTCGGGTGCGGGGGCCGGCCGGGCCCCCGCACCTCGGCTAGCTCTGTGCACGGCGACGATGCCCAGGCTGAGGTTCCGCCAGGCGATACCCGTCCACCCGGCCATGCCGATCATGCGGGCCAGCGCCCGCTGGTCCGGCCAGGCCGCGATGGTCTCGGCCAGGTACGCGTACGCGCCCGGGTCCTGGGCCAGCACCCGGGCGATGGCCGGGCCGCCGGCGTGCAGCGCCCGGTGGTACACCCGGTCCAGGGCGGGCGCCGCCAGGTGGCTGAACTCGCACACCACCAGCCGCCCGCCCGGCCGGGTCACCCGGAGCATCTCGGCCAGGGCCTGACCGGGGTCGGCCGTGTTCCGCAGCCCGAACGAGATCGTGACCGCGTCGAACTGCGCGTCCGCGAACGGGAGCGCCAGGGCGTCCCCGGCCACGAACGTGACGCTGCTGTTCTTGTCAGGTGCGCGCAGCTTTCCGGCGCGGAGCATGCCCAGCGAGAAATCACAGGCGACGCAGAGCGCCCCGGCGCTGGTGAAGGAAACCGACGAGGTCCCGGTACCCGCGGCCAGGTCCAGGACCCGTTCGCCGGGCCCGGCCGCCACGGCCCGCGCCACGACCCGCCGCCAGTACCGGTCCTGGCCGGCCGACAGGATGTCGTTGAGCAGGTCGTACCGGCCGGCCAGGCCGTCGAACATGGCGGCCACGTCACCGGGGCGCTTGTCCAGCTGGGCGCGGGTCATACCGCCAAGCCTGGCACGTCCCGCCCGGTGACAGCAGGCAGGGTCACAGCAGGCTGGGCCGCTGCCAGGCCTCGCCGAGCACGTGCTGGGCCAGGAAGGCCAGCACGGTCTCGTACCAGATCACGATGTTGCCGGGGTTGAGGATCCAGTGGTTCTCGTCCGGGAAGTACAGGAACTTGGCGTCCTTGACCCGGCCGGCCAGGTCGGCCCACATCCGCAGCGCCTCGCCGATCGGCACCCGGTAGTCCTTGTCGCCGTGGATGATCAGCATCGGCGTGCTGATCTTGGCCACGTGCTTGTCCGGCGAGTTGGCCAGGTAGCGCTCGGGCTGGGTGAACGGGTCGCCGAACATCCGGCGCCAGAACGCCGGCATGTCGGTGGTGGCGAACATCTGGTCCAGCGACCACAGGCCGGCGTGGCTGACGATGGCGCAGAACTGGTCGGTGTTCCCGGCCATCCAGTTGGCCATGTAGCCGCCGAACGAGCCGCCCATCATCGCCGTGCGGGCCGCGTCGATGTCCGGCCGGGCGGTGACCGCCGCGGTGACCGCCAGCGCGTCGGTGAACGGCGCCTGGCCCCAGGTGCCGTGCCCGCGGGCGATGAACGCGTGCCCGTAGCCGGTGGACAGGGCCGGGTCGGGCAGCAGCACGGCGTACCCGCGGGCCGCCATCAGCCACGGGCTCCACCGCCACGACCAGGCGTTCCAGCTCATCACCGGGCCGCCGTGCACCCACAGCAGCAGCGGCGCGGGGTGCTCCTCGCTGGCGCCCTCGGGCAGCACCAGCCAGCCGCGCAGGCTGGTCCCGTCCTGGGCGGTGGTAGTCACCTCGGTCAGCGTGCCGGGCAGGGCCGGCGCCCCGGCGGGCCCGGCCAGCGCGACCGGGGTGCCGGCCGCGGCCGCGTCCAGCCGCACCGGGGCGGGCGGCGCGTCCCAGGCCGACCGGAGCGCGTACACCCAGCGGCCGTCCGGGGACGGGCACAGCTGCTCGTACGCGGCGTCGTCGGTGGTCAGCCGGGTGACCACGCCGCTGGCCAGGTCGGCACGGAACACCGGCCGCCGCCCCTGGTCGTCCGCGGTGAAGAAGACCGAGCCGGAGTCGGCCGCCCAGGCCGCCTCCAGCGGCCTGCGGTCCAGGCCCTCGAGCACGTCGCGGGCCTCCGCGGTGCCGCCGTCGGCGCCGCCGCCCAGCGGGATCACCACGAGCGTGACGTCCCCGGGGCTGTCGTAGCTGTCCTTGGCGCTGCGGACGCAGGCCACGCTCTGGCCGTCCGGCGAGGTCCGCGGCCCGTGGAAGTCCTGGCCCGGTTCGGCGGCCAGCACCCGGCGCTCGCCACTGGCCACCGAGACCACCGCGAGCTCGGTGGTCAGCGTGGCGTCCTCGCTGGTGACGGTCCACGTGGTCACCGCCAGCGAGCCGTCAGGGGTCAGCTCGAACGCGCAGTCGTCCAGCGCGCGGCCGGGTTCCGGGGTCAGGTCCGCCATCCCGGCCCCGGCCGGGCCGCCGCCGTCCGCGGGGTCCGCCGCTGGCCCGCTGAGGTCGGCGGCGTGCAGGTGGACGCCCTCCGGGCCGAGGTCGTGGTCCCAGTACCGGACCGGACCGGACTCGTGCAGGATCGCGGTCACCCCGGCGTCCTTGCGCGCCTGGCGGCGCTTGGCGTCGGCGTCCAGGCCGGTCACCCCGGCGTGCATCGAGGTGGTGGCCAGCAGCGCGGGAGCCGACCGGGCGGTGGCCAGGCCGGAGATCCCGCCCGGCGCGATGGCCACCCGGGTGGCCTCGCCGCCGCCCGCGGGCAGCCGCCACACCGCGGGCTTGTCACCGCCGTCGTTGCTGTCGGCCTTGCCCTTGTCCTTGCTGTCGTCCGGCGCGGCCGCGGGCCCGGCCGGCTGGGCCGGGGCCGGGCGCTTGGACAGGAACAGCAGCGAGCCGTCGGGCAGGAAGGCCGGGCTGCTCTCCCCGGCGGAGCTGTGCGTCAGCCGGGACGCGGCCGCCCCCGCCGGGTCGGCGGACACCCGCCAGATGCTGCTGGTGAACTTGGTGCCCGCGGCGTCGAGCGTGGACACCGCAACGGCCAGCCAGCTTCCGTCGGGCGACAGCGCCAGCGTGCTGAGCCTGGGCATCCGAATAAATTCCCGTGGGTCATCGAACGGCGGCACGTGGTGATCCTCTCTCTGGGACGCCAGCCGGAACATACCCCAGCGGCGCTGGCCGTCCCGTACCATCCTGACCGGGTTTGCTGCGCCGGACGGCCTGTGACCGATGTCCAGGCCCGCAGCACCCCGGCCGGGTGGCGGCCGGGGCGGCCCGCTGGCTGGCTGCTGCCGCCAGCACCGTCCGGCGCAAAGGAGAACCGCGGTCATGACCGACCCGCCGCGTCCCGACTTTCTCGAGCTCGCCGATTACACCAGCGTGCTGCGCCGCCGCGGCTGGATCGCGTTAGCCCTGGCGGGCCTGGGCGCGCTGGTGTCGGTGATCTACCTGGCTGTCGCACCGGCCAGCTACCAGGCGACCGCCGACGTGTACGTGACGCCCAACTCCGCCAACCAGAACGTGGTGCTGGGCAGCAAGGGCACGAGCACCGCGGTCAACATGGACAACGAGGCGCAGATCGTGGAGTCCAACACGGTGGCCGTGCTGGCCGCCAGGACCCTGCACAGCCGGATACCGCCGCAGGCCCTGCTCGGGCAGGTGAGCGTATCGGTCCCGGCCAACACCGCGGTGCTGGCCATCACCTGCTCGGCATCGTCCCCGGGCAGTGCCGCGGCCTGCGCGCAGGCCTTCGCCCGCGGCTACCTGACCGCGCGGCACACCACCGCCACGGACAAGCTCGCCTTCGAGCTGACCCAGGAGCAGGCAAAGGCGGCCAGCCTGGAGTCCCGCAGCGTGACGCTGCACGATCAGATCGGGCGGCTGGCGCCCGGGTCGGCCGATAGGGCCCAGGCCGTACTCGAGCTGAAGACGGTCAGCGCCAAGCTGGATACCTTGCGTACGAATATCTCGGCGATCAACGCGTCGGTGAACACCAACCCCGGCTACATCATCACCAGCGCGGTCCCGCCGTCGTCGGCGGCCAGCCCGCAGCCGCTGCTGTACCTGCCGAGCGGGCTGCTCGCGGGCCTGCTGGCCGGGCTGGTGGCGGCGTTTGCCGCGGACCGCAGGGACGACCGGGTTCATACGGTGCGCGAGGCGGAACGGCTCGGCGGACTGCCGGTCCTGTACTCGGTGGACGCCCGGCGGCTCAGCCCGCCGGGTGCGGTGGCCCCGGCCCGGTCGGCCGCGGGCCGGGGCTACGCGGAGCTGGCCCACGCGGTCGCGGCCGGGCTCGGTGAGAAGGACCGGGTCCTGCTGGTCGCGGCCGGCTCGCCCGGGCCCGCCGCCGGGGTGGTGGCCGCGAACCTGGCCGCCGCGCTGGCCCGGGTCCGCGCGGACGTCATCCTGGTCTGCGCCGATCCGCGGGACACGATGACCCCGGCCCTGCTCGGCGTCGGTGCGGCCCGCGGGCTGGCCGAGGTGCTCGGCGGCACGGCCACGGTCGCCGAGGTGACCCGGCAGGCGGCGGACGTCAGCCGCCTCGAGGTGATCACGCCCGGCCGGGACCCGGCGGCCGCGCCCGGCCAGGTCCGGCACGACGTGACCGAACGGCTGGTCGACGGCCTGCGGCGGGACGCACGCTACGTGATCATCTGCGGCCTGGCCAGCGGGGACGGTGCGGACACGTTCGGGCTGGCCGGGTTCGCCGACGCGGCTCTGGTCGTACTCGAGCTGGACCGGACCCGGCGCCCGGAGCTGGCCGCCTGCCTGCGCCGTCTGGACCGGGTGCAGACCCCGGTCCTGGGTGCGGCGCTGCTGCCCGAGATCACCGCGGACCGCGGCCCGCGCCGGGGCGGTGCCGGCCGGGGCAGTGCCGGCCGGGGCGGCGCCGGCCGCGGTGTCCGCCTCCGCTTCGGCCGCGCCGGGTTCGATCGCGGTCACCGGCCCGCGGCGGGCGCCGGCCCGGCACGCCAGGACCAGCGGGTTTCTCCCGGCCCGAGCGGATCCGCCCGCGGATCCCTGACCCGGTCCTTCCCGGCCCGCTCCGCGGCTGCCAGCCGGCCGGCGAGCGCCAGTGGGCCGGCGGGTGCGGGCCGCTCCCCGGGCCCGGCCCGGTCGCCGGGCGGCGGCCGGTCGCAGGGCGCGGGCACGGGCGCGGGCCGGGCTTCCGCCGCGCTGGCCGACCCCGGCCGTGTCCCGCCGGGCCTGCGGCCGCTCCCGCCGTCCCGCTCCGGCCGGCAGCCCCGCTGGGAGCCCGCCGAGCCCGCGTCAGCCCAGCCGCCCTGGGACGCGGACGACTCGCCCTGGGACGCGGCCGCGCCGGACCATCAGGAGCCGCCCTGGGATGCCAGCGGCCCGGTCAGCAAGGACCTGTCCTGGGGCGCGGACGATCCCGCGGGCCGGGAATCGCCGCACGGACCGTCCGGACGGTCCCGCCCCGAGCCGCCCTGGGACTCCGCGGCCCCGGCCGGCGCGGGCCCGGCTGGGGCCGGCCCGGCCGCCCGCCCGGGACCTGGCGAACCGCCGTGGGCGGCAAGCGAGCCAGGCCGCCCGGAGCCAGCCTGGGGACCGGGACCAGCGCAGCCACCCCGCGCTGAGCCTTCACGGGGACCGGCCCGGCCGTCTCGCCCCGAACCGCCCCGCAGCGCCGCCAGCCCCTCCCGTCCCGGCTCCTCCGGCGCGGGAGCCAGCCGCCCCGAGCCCCCCTGGGGCAGCACAGCGCCGTCCTGGTCCGAGCCCGCCTGGCCCGTCGGCGAGTCAGCCTGGCCCGAGCCGATGTGGGGCGGCCTCGACCCGTCCCGCCCCGAGCCGCCCGGCGGCACCGCCGACCCGGCCAAGTCCGAGGCCCCCCGGCCGGCCGATCAGCAGTCCCGGTCCGGCCCGCCTCCCTGGGGCCCCACCGAGACCTGGCCCTTGCCGGCGGCCCCGCGTGACCCTGGTGCGCCCCGGGCCCGTCCGTCAGACACCCAGGACCGCGCCACCGGGACCGGCTGACCATGACCCTGGCCGAGCCGGGGCTCAGCCCCGCCGGCGTGGCGCCGGCCACGCCGGGCCGCAAACGGCGAGGGGACGCTGGCTGGCCGGGCATCCGGCGTGGCCGGTCGTTGCGCTGCTGGCCGGGTATCCGCTGTGGTGGGCGCTGGGCGTGGCCGACTTCGCCTGGATCGGTTTCGCCGTCCCGATGGCCGGCCGGCTGCTGGCGTGGCGGCTGCACCGGTCCCGGCCGGTCCGGCTGCCCCCGGGGATGGGTCTGTGGGTGGTGTTCCTGCTGTTCACGGTGGCCGGGATCGTGATGCTCACGCTGACCGCGCCGGGGACGCTGGCCAGTCCGCTGTCGCACCGGATCGTGTCCTGGGTCGTGCGGACCAGCAGCTACCTGGCGCTGACCGTGCTGCTGCTGTACGCCGGGAACCTGACCGAGGCGGAGCTTCCGCGGCGGCGGCTGGCCGGGCTGGTCGGCTTGCTGGCGGTGTACGCGACCGCTGCGGGGGTGGCCGCGATGATGCTGCCGGGGTTCGGTTTCACCTCACCGGCCGAGCTGCTGCTGCCCCACGGCATCAGGTCGAACACGTTCATCCAGGCGTCGATGCACCCGGCGCTGGCCCAGATCCAGGACGTGTTCGGCACGCCCGGCGGGCAGAGCAGGCCCAAGGCCCCGTTCGATTACACGAACATCTGGGGCGAGTGCCTGTCCCTGTCGCTCCCGTGGCTGCTGGTTGCGCTCCGCGGCCGCGGCCGCCGGGGACGGCTGGTCAGCGGGGCCGTGCTGGCGGCCGCCCTGGTCGTGCTGGTCTTTTCGCTGAACCGGGGCGTGTGGCTCGGCGTCCTGGTCGCCGTGGCCTACCTGGCCGTCCGGCTGGCGGCTCGTGGCCGGCTCGCGCTGCTCGGCGGCCTGGCCGCCGGGCTGGCCGCGCTGACTGTCCTTGTCCTGGTCAGCCCGCTGCACGGGGTGATCTCGCAGCGGCTGGCCAACGGGAAGAGCAACACGATCCGGATGACGCTGTCCACCCAGGCGGCAGCGGATGCGCTGGCCTCCCCGGTGCTCGGCTACGGCGACACCCGCCAGCGGCAGGGCAGCGCCAACTCGATCAGCATCGGCCCCACGCCGGACTGCCCGCAGTGCGGTCAGCAGCAGGTCGGCAGCACCGGCCAGCTGTGGCTGCTGCTGATCACCACCGGGATCGCCGGCGCTCTGCTGTACATCGCCTTCTTCGCCCGGCTGGCCTGGGAGTTCCGCCGCGACCCGACGCCGTACGGGCTGGCCGGCGGCATGGTGCTGCTGCTGAGTTTCTGCTACCTGCCGGCCTACGACGCCCTCCCGGCCGCGCTGGGGATCACGATCCTCTCGGTGGCGCTGCTGTGGCGCAGCGACCAGCATCGCCGCTCCCTGCTGTCCAGCACGGGGCCCTCCGGACCGGGGCCCTCAGGACCGGGCCAGGAATGAGCCAGCGCGAGGAGGCGGGGACGGCCGGCCGGGCCGGCCTCGCCGACGTCGCCCGCGGCAGCGCGCTGAACCTGGCCGGGGCGGTCATCTCCGCCGCCGCCACGCTGGCCACCACGGTGATCGTGACCCGCCACTTCAGCCGCGCCGTAGCGGGCGCCTTCGTCACCGCGACGTCGCTGTTCCTGATCGTCGAGGCGATAGCCGGCCTGGGCGCAGGCAACGGCGCGGTCTACTTCATCGCCCGCCTGCGCCCCCCGGCGCCAGCCGCCTCCCGGCGCGAAGGGCCAGTCCCCGGCCGGAAGCGGGCGACCACCAGGCACAGGCCCGGACGGGCGGGTCGCGGCGATCCTGCGGGCTGCGGTGCGGCCCGTGCTGGTGGCCTCGGTGCTGTCGGCCGTGCTGATGCTGGTCTTTGCGGGCCCGCTGGCCCGGTTTCTGGCCGGCGGCCCGCTCGCCCGGGGCGGCACCGCTCCCGGCCCCGCGGCCGACGCGATCCGGGCGCTGGCCGTCGCGGTGCCGTTCGCCGCGCTGGCGGACACGTTCCTGGGCGCCAGCCGCGGGTTCAGGAACATGCTTCCCACGGTGGTCGTCGACCGGATCACCCGGCCCGCGGCCCAGGTCGCCGGCCTGATCGCCGCGGTGGCCGTGGGCCGGGCCGCGCTGCTGGCCCCGCTCTGGGCGCTGCCGTACCTCCCGGCCAGCCTGGCCGCCTGGCTCTGGCTGCGCCGCACCCGTCTCCGTCCGCGCCCGGCCGCCAGGCCCGCCCCAGCGCTCCGGCCGGACCGGGCCCGGGCGCTCGCCCGGCCACGGCCCACGCTCCCGCCCGCCCGCCTGGACCATGTCCGCCCAGCCCGACCCCAGCCTCGGCCGCCCGCCCGCCGACTGGACCCTGTCCGCCGGCAGCCCGGAACTCTCCCCAGCCCGGCCGGGTCTGCAGGAGGTCCCGCCCGCCCTTGCCGTTCTGCTGGCCCTGTCCCGGCCGGTGCCGTCATCTCGTCCGGTCCCGCCGCCCGGAAACGGACGCGGGACCTCCTGGAGTCCGGCCACCCAGCGGCCGGGCAGATTCCCCGCCGCGGCCACGCCCAGCCCGCCCATTCCCCCGAGCCCGGCCACGTCGGGCTCCTCAGGTTCCCGGTCGGCCGGGCGACCCCGCGAAGCCGCCGCCCCCGCAGGCCGCGGGCCCGGGAGCACCGTGGCCGGCCGATGCGCCGCCCGGGCACGCCGCCGCGCCCGAGCCGCCGCGGGAACCGATCACTCAGCCGTTCTGGTTTCCCGGCGAGCCGGGCCTGCCGTGGAACGAGGTCCCGCCGCCGCCGGGCCTGGCCGTCCCCGGGCCACCGTGGGCACCCGCTGCCCCGCCACCGGGCCGGGGCCTTCCCGCACCTGACCTGGCGGAGCGGGACGGGGCGGGCAACGCGGCGGGGTTCTGGGCGTTCACCGCGCCGCGGGCCCTGGCCGCGGTGGCCCAGATCGTCCTGCAGCGGCTGGACATCGTGCTGGTGGCGGTCATCAGCGGCCCGGCCCAGGCCGCGGTGTACGCCGCGGCGACCCGTTTCCTGGTCGCCGGGCAGCTGGCCAACGCTGCGCTGATCCAGGCGGCCCAGCCGCAGCTCAGCCACTTGTTCGGGATCGGTGACCGGGCCGCCGCGGGGGCGGTCTACCAGGCGACGACGGCCTGGCTGATCGTGCTGACCTGGCCGCTGTACCTGCTTTCGGCGCTGTTCGGCCCGCAGCTGCTGGCCGTGTTCGGGCGGTCCTACCAGGACGGGGCCACCGTGGTGGTGATCCTGGCCCTGGCCATGCTGCTGGCCACCGCGTGCGGCCAGGTGGATCTGGTGCTGACCATGACCGGCCGGAGCCGCTGGAGCCTGTTCAACGGGCTGCTCGCCGTCCTGGTCAACGTGGCCGTGGACGTGGCCCTGATTCCCCGGGCCGGGATCACCGGCGCGGCGATCGGCTGGGCCGCCGCCCTGGCGGTCAGCAACCTGGTTCCGCTCGCCCAGGTCGCCTGGGTCGCCAGGATCCACCCGTTCGGCCGCGGCCCAGCCGCGGCGATCGCGGTCACTGCCGTGGCCTTCGGCGCGGTGCCGCTGGCCGCGCGGACGGCGCTGGGCCCGGGCCCGGCGGCCAGCCTGGCCGGGGTCGCCGCCGGCACTCTGCTGGCTGTTGCCGGGCTCTGGTGCTGCCGCGGTGCACTCCGCCTGGCGGCCCTGCCCGGCCGCCCAAAAACCCAGCTGACGAGGGAAAAGATGAACCCCAGCGGGCCCGGCAAGGGGCGCCGGTAGTGTCCTGGACACGTTGATTGGACGGCGAAATGGCTGATCATTGGCCGGCCCCTGGACGAGCCAGCACTGACCCGGCCTTGGCTGGCTCGGCCGGGGCCACCCTGCCGGGCAGCCCGGTCACGGCCACGGTGCCGGGCTGCCCGGCCACTCCTCCGGCCCAGCCAGGCCGCCCGCCGGCCGGCTCCGGGACTGACCGCACGGCCCCCGCGGCCGCCTCGGACCGGCTGGCGTACCTCCAGGAAACCGCCCGGCTGCTGTGGCCGCCGCCCGCAGCCCTGCGACCCCGGCGGCCGGGCCCGCCGGTGGGCTGGCCTCCCGCTCCGGCCAGTCCACCGGCCCCGCCGCCCGCCCCGGGCGGCCTCGTCTCGCCGGCGGGCGGAGATGCTTCCGCGCCTGGCCTGCCGCTGCCCGCCTCCAGCGGCGGGCTGGGCGCGGATGCCAGTTTGGCGGGCCAGCGCGGCGGGGCGGAGCCCAAGCCGGAGGGGACCGCGGTCCCACCGCGCCACCGGCCCGGGCCGCCTGACCGGCAGCCGGCCTCGGGCGGCTGGTTCGACCGGCTGGCCAGCGTCCCGCCTGACCGTGGGCCGTCCTGCGGGCTGGATATCCTGTCGCCTCGCCCCAGCCTGGCGGGCGACCTTGCCGCTGCTCCGCCGTCGTCCGGACGGGGCAGCTTGATCACCGGAACCAGCGGGCTGGTTCTCAGCCCGGACGGGCCGCCGGCCATCCCCTGGCGCCGGCTGCCTCCGGGCGCCGGCCCGCTGGCCGGGTCCCGTGGCCGGGCCGCCGCCCCGGGTGGCCCGGCCACCGGGGACCCGCGAACCGTGACCCTGGACAGCACTGCCGACGTGCCGGTGGTACGGGAATTCCTGCTGCTGCCGCGGGGCAAGCGGGCCCGGGTGCTGGTGCCTGCCGGGCGGCAGGTGGCCGCCGCCGCAATCCGCGGCTACGGACGGCCCGCGATGCCCGGCGCCGCGCTGGCCGCCCGGGTACTGCCGGCGCTGCTGTCGGCCGGTCTCGGGCCGGCGGCCTCGGCCGGCGCATGGTGGCGGGGATCCCGCCGGGCACGGCGACGATCGAGTCGTACCTGGCCAGTGTTCTGGGGCAGGACCTGCAGGTCAGCTTGCTGCTGGGGGCGCCGCGGGCGAACCGGAAGCCGGTCCTGCAGCTGCTCACCGACGCCGGCGTCACGGCGGGGTTCGCCAAGCTCGGCGACGGGCCGCTGGCCCGCGAACTCATCGCGGCCGAGCACGCCGCGCTCCGCCGGCTGGGCCGCGCCGGGCTGACCGGGCTGCAGCTGCCCCAGGTCCTGCACTACGGCAAGTGGGCCGGCCGCCCCGTCCTGGTCCTCTCCGCACTGCCCGCCGGGCCCCGGCGGCGGCGCTGGCCGGCCGGGCAGCTGACCGCGGCCATGGCCGAACTGGCCGCCGTGACCGGCCTGCGGTACGGCCCGCTGGCCGGCAGCGGCTATCTCGGCCGGCTGACCGCCGGGCTGGCCACCGCCGGCCCCGGGCCGGACCGGGTCGCCGTCTCGGCGGCGCTGGCCGTCATCACAAGGCGGGCGGGGATGGCCGCGCTCGCCTTCGGCTGCTGGCACGGCGACTGGACTCCGTGGAACATGTCCGGCATTCCAGCCGGCCTGGCCGTGTGGGACTGGGAACGGTTCGCGACCGGCGTCCCGGCGGGGTTCGACGCGCTGCACTTCCGGCTGCACGCCGAGGTCCTCGGCGGACGTCACCCAGCCCGGCCGGACGCCGCCCGGGCGGCCTGCGCTGCCCTGGTCCGCGACGCCCCCCGGGTGCTCGACCCGTACGGCACTCCGCCGGCCGCCGCCCGGCTCACCGCGGTCCTGTACCTGGCCGAGATCACTGCCCGCTACCTCGCCGACGGCCAGGACCAGACCGGCCACCCGCTCAGCAGCCCCGGCCGCTGGCTGATCCCGGCCCTAGCAGAAACAGCAGGATGGCTCTAACTCATGTTCCGGCCCCGGCCCGGCGTGCGGCGCAGGTCACGGCGGCGACGGCAGGGAGGCTGACCTGGCGAGCCCGGATGCAGCCGTCGTTCCTGATCGCGGGAGCGCAGCGGTGCGGGACAACCTCGCTGTACCGGGCGCTGAGCCAGCATCCGGCGGTCGTCAAGGCCGTGCTGCACAAGGGCGTGCACTACTTCGACGTGGGCTACCACCACGGGCCCGGCTGGTATCTAGGGCACTTCCCGCTGCAGGCGACCGGCCGGCGGGCCGCGGGCGACGCAGCGATGACCTTTGAATCCAGCCCGTACTACCTCTTCCATCCCCTGGCGGCGGGGCGGATCGCCCAGGACCTGCCGGGGGTGCGGGTCATTGTGCTGATCAGGGACCCGGTCGAACGGGCGTACTCGGCGCACGCGCACGAACTGGCCCGGGGCTACGAGACCGCGGCCTTCGGGCAGGCACTGGCCCTGGAGGCCGGCCGCCTCGCCGGGGAGGAGGCCAAGCTCACCGCCGACCCGGGCTACGCCAGCCACAGCCACCAGCACCACGCCTACCGGGGCCGCGGGCGGTACGCCGAGCAGCTCGAGCGGCTCACCGCCGCGGTCGGGCGGGACCACATCCACGTGGTGGACAGCGCCGATTTCTTCAACCGGCCGGAGCCGGCGTACGACGCCGTGCTCGGCTTCCTCGGGCTGCCGCACCGCGGCTACCCGGTGTTCGAACGGCACAACGCCCGGCCCCGGACCGCGGCCATGCCGGGCTCGCTGTGGGCCGAGCTCGACGACTATTTCCAGCCGCACGACGAGCGCCTGGCCGCCTGGCTCGGCGTGGCCCCCAGCTGGCGCCGCTGATCAGCGGCGGCGGAGGCGCTCAGCGGCGCTCGCCGCCAGCAGGCGCACCGCGAACGGCAGGTCCGCCACCACGTACCGGTGGAACAGCCGGCGCGGCTCGCTGAGCAGCCGGAACAGCCACTCCAGCCCCGCTTGCTGCATCCACCGCGGCGCCCGCCGAACGGTCCCGGCGGCCAGCGGGATGGCCGCCCCGCAGCCCAGATACCAGGCCGTGGGCAGGTACGGCCCGACCGCGGCGATCAGCCGTTCCTGCTTCGGGCAGCCAAGACCGACGAACACGATGTCCGGGCGGGCCGCGGCCAGCCGCCTGCGCACCGCCAGCACGCCCTCGCGGCTCCGCTCGAACCCCCAGGGCGGCGCGTAGCAGCCCGCCACGATCAGATCCGGATACCGCTGCCGGAGCCGGTCGGCGGCCAGCTCGGGCCCGCCGGGCGGCCCGCCGAGCAGGTACACCGACCGGCCCGCCCGCGCCGCCGCGGCGGACAGGGTGAAGATCAGCGACGACCCGGTGACGCGCTCGGGCAGCTGGTCGCCGCGCAGCCGGGCGGCCCACAGCAGCGGCATGCCGTCCGGCACGACCAGCGACGCGGTGCCGACCAGCTCCGCCAGGCTGGGATCACGCTGCGCCGCCTGGCAGATGTCGATGTTGGGGGTGGCAATCCAGCCGCCCCGTCCCCGGCTCAGCGCGCCGAGCACGTGATTTATCACCTGGCGCTCGGTCAGCCGGTCGAAGCCCAGGCCGGCCAGCAGCACCCGGCGCGGGGCCAGGCCGCCGCCGGGACCGCCCGGACCGTCCGGGCGCGCCCGGACGGAAGCAGCCGGACCCGCCGTCGGCCGGGCCCGGCGGTGCGCCGGGGCGGGCCGCGGCGGTGCCGCCGGCACGGGGTCCGCCAGCACCGGGTCCGCCAGCACGGGTCCGCCAGCACGGGGCGCCGGTGCCGGCCCCGGCTCAGTCCCGCCGGGACGGCCGGCCCGGGGAACTCGCCAGGATCGGGGCTGGCCGGCATCAGATCCCGTGCCCGCGGGCGTGCAGGCGGCGGAGCACGGTCTCCCCGGACACCAGGCCGGCGCTGACCGCCAGCGCGACCGGCACCCGGCGCTCGTGCCAGTTCCGGCGGACCGCCCGCCAGCAGTACCGCCACGCGTCCGGGCGGCGGCCCTGGCACGCCGAGGCGAACGCGAGCTGCCCGTAGACCCGGGCCGCGCCCGCGGGCGAGCGGGCCAGGTCCGGGTGGTGGGCGAGCATCCAGCGCAGCCCGTCGGCCATCGTGTCCCACTGCCGGGCGTAGAACGACCCGTCGCCCCAGCTGACCCGGACCAGGGCCGAGTCGGCCACGACGATCGGGTGCCGCCGGGCGGCGCGCAGGGCCAGGTCCCAGTCCTCGTTCTGGCCGCCGGGGATGGACTCGTCGAGCAGCCCGATCCCGCCGGTCAGCGCGCAGTGGTCAGCCAGGTAGGTGGACGAGTGCACCATCACCATCCGGGACCTGATCAGGTCCCGGTAGCCGACCTGGTCCCGGCCGGCCAGCCGCAGGCTGGCCTGGCCGCCGGCCAGGACCACGATCCCGCAGCTGGCGAACTCCGCGAAGGGCTGCGCGCGCAGCGCCCGGACCTGGGCGGTGAGCTTGCCGGGCAGCCATTCATCGTCGTCGTCGCAGAACGCCACCAGCTCGGTGTCCAGGGCCAGCACCCCGGTGTTGCGGGCGCCGGCCAGGCCCGGCGTGCGGTGGTTGACCAGCACCCGGACCCGCCCGTGGTTGGCCAGGCCGCCGTCGGCCAGGCTGCGGTCCGGCTCGCTGCGGTCGTGCACGATCACGGTCCGGACCCGGCCCGGGTAGTCCTGGGCGCGGACCGCGGCCAGCGCGGCCCGCAGCTGGGCGGGCCGGTCCCGGGTCGGGATCACCACGCCGACGTCAGGCCAGCTGATCATGCTGCCCCCCGCAGGTAGCCGTAGCCGGCCAGCAGCGGCAGCGTCAGCCCGGTCACCAGCCGGCGGTCCGCGGCCGGCAGCGCAGTCCGCCAGCGGTTGTCGGTCGTGATCGGGACCTGGCCGGTGGTGAACCGCATCGGGTTGCCGGACACGGTGTGCGCCGGGCCGAGTTCGGCCCACCACCGCCCGGGGCCGCCGCCCAGGGCCGGCCCGGCGAACGCGCCGCCGGGCAGCCCGGCGAAGCCGGCGATGCGGGCCAGCACCGCCGCCGGGTCCGCGGCCAGGTCCTCGTACCGCACCCGCAGCACCGGCACGCCGCACCGGGCCAGCAGGGCCACCGCGGCGTTGTGGCCGTTCCACAGCCCGGCCGACACCGCCGGGGAGTACCGGGTGAGGTAGCTGGCCGCCGCCGCGTCCGGGCGGCGGATCAGCCGCGTCCACGAGTAGGCCACCGCCCGGCTGTCCCGGACGACGTGCACCACCCGGAGCCGGCGCGGGCCGAGCCAGCGCAGGCAGAACGCCAGCGACGGGTGCTTGCTCGAGTCGATCAGGACCTCGCAGCCGCTGGCCGCCGCCAGCCCCGCATAGACGCGCTGGTAGTACGAGGTGTACTCGGCCAGCGCCGGCCGCCGGGCCAGGCCCGGCAGGGGCGCGGCCAGCCGCGGGATAAACCTTGACCGGTCTACGGAAGCCGCGAGGCGGGTCACTCGCCCCGGGTCGATCTCCGCCCAGCCGCCGAAGGCATGCTCGCCGGCCCGGTGCCAGAACGGGCAGGCGGCAAACGGAAGACCGCAGCCGCAAAGCTCATTGCGGACGAGGCCGCGCTGCCACAGGTGGACGGTTTCCCCGGCCGCGCACACGCCGGGCCGGGCCGCGAGTAACCGCTCGAGGAGGGTGGTTCCTGACCGGCCCAGGCCGCCGAGATAAACGACCCGCGGGCCCGCGGCCTCGTGGTGATCATGAGATGGCGGCCGCCGCGTGCCACGGCCGGACCAGCAGACACCCACACCTGTCCCCTAGAAGTTAAGGAACCGCCAGGGGTCCGGTGCGGCGGATTCGGAGAGTATGCCAGATTGGCGGCAGGTGATCAGTTAATACATATATTACGTCCTGTAAATGAGGCATGACGAGACGTGACAGATATGGACGAGTTCATATTTCCGGGTACAGAACCTGAACGCCGCAGGTACAACGCATAAACCGGGTGGCGCGGTGGTACCACCGCGCCACCCGGTTTATGAAATTGCACTGACCGCGCCGGGAAACCCGGCCCCGGCGCCTGGATCAGGTCGCCTCGGTGATCATCGCGGCGCCGACCGTGGCGCTGGTGCCCTCGTCGATCAGGATCAGCCCGCCGGTCATCCGGTTCCGGCCGTAGGGGTCGGCGAACAGCGGCTGGGTGGTGCGGAGCGTGACCCGGCCGATCTCGTTCAGCCCCAGCTGGGCCGCGTGCTCGTCACGGTGCAGGGTGTTGACGTCCAGCCGGTACTGCAGGTCGCGGACGATGGCCTTGACGGTCCTGGTCGTGTGCTTGACGATCAGCCGGCTGCCCTCGGTGAGCGGCCTGGTGTCGCTCATCCAGCAGACCATCGCCTCGATGTTCTGCGCGGCGGCCGGCTGGTTGTGCGGGCGGCAGAGCATGTCGCCGCGGGACACGTCCAGGTCGTCGGCCAGCAGCACGGTCACCGACATGGGCGGGAAGGCCTCGGAGACCGGGCCGTGCGGCCCGTCGATGCGCTGGATCACCGTGCTCAGCCCGGACGGCAGGTGCGTGACCTCGTCACCCGGCTTGAGCACGCCGCCGGCCACCTGGCCCGCGTAGCCCCGGTAGTCGTGCAGTTCCGGGTCCGTGGCCTGGTGCGGCCGGACCACGTACTGCACCGGGAACCGCGCGTCGATCAGGTTCCGGTCCGAGGCGATGTGCACGTGCTCCAGGTGGTGCAGCAGCGACGGCCCGTCGTACCAGGGCATGCTGGCCGAGCGCTGCACGACGTTGTCCCCGTGCAGGGCGGAGATCGGGATGAAGGTCAGGTCGCCGATGTCCAGCTTGGCGGCGAACTTGGTGAACTCCTCGCAGATCCGCTCGAACACCCCGGCGTCGTAGCCCACCAGGTCCATCTTGTTGACCGCGAGGACCAGGTGCGGCACCCGGAGCAGGGTGGCCAGGAACGCGTGCCGCCGGCTCTGCTCGGTCAGCCCGTTCCTGGCGTCGACCAGCACCACGGCCAGGTCGGCGGTGGACGCCCCGGTGACCATGTTCCTGGTGTACTGAACGTGGCCCGGGGTGTCGGCGATGATGAACTTGCGCCGCGGGGTGGCGAAGTAGCGGTAGGCGACGTCGATCGTGATGCCCTGCTCCCGCTCGGCCCGCAGGCCGTCGGTGAGCAGGGCGAGGTTCGTGTAGCCCTCGCCGCGCTCCTTGCTGGTCCGCTCCACCGCGGCCAGCTGGTCCTCGAAGATCGACTTGGAGTCGAACAGCAGGCGCCCGATCAGGGTGCTCTTGCCGTCGTCCACCGACCCGGCGGTGGCCAGCCGGAGGATGTCCATGTGCCGGCCGTCCTCGGCCCCGTGGCTGGCCGCGGGCTGCGCTGCCGTCATCAGAAGTACCCCTCCCGCTTGCGGTCTTCCATGGCCGCTTCGCTGGTCCGGTCGTCGGCGCGGGTCTGGCCCCGCTCGGTGATCCTGGTCGCCGCGATCTCGGCGATGACCTCGCTGATCGTGGCTGCGGTGGACTCCACCGCGCCGGTGCAGGTCATGTCGCCCACGGTGCGGTAGCGGACGCTGATGTCCTGCAGCGGCTCGTCGTCCCCGCGGGTAATGAACTCGTTGTCCGAGAGCAGGATTCCGTCCCGCTCGAACACGGTCCGCTGGTGCGCGAAGTAGATCGACGGGATCTCCAGCTGCTCCCGGTCGATGTAGTGCCAGACGTCCAGCTCGGTCCAGTTGGACAGCGGGAAGACCCGGATGTGCTCACCGCGGCGGATCCGGGTGTTGTAGATGTTCCACAGCTCGGGGCGCTGGTTCTTGGGGTCCCACTGGCCGAACTCGTCGCGGAACGAGAACACCCGCTCCTTGGCCCTGGCCTTCTCCTCGTCCCGGCGGGCCCCGCCGAACACCGCGTCGAAGCGGTTGTCGGCGATCGCGTCCAGCAGCGTGGTGGTCTGCAGCCGGTTGCGGCTGGCCCACCGGCCGGTCTCCTCGGTGACCTTGCCCGCGTCGATCGAGTCCTGCACGGACGCCACGATCAGCCGGACACCAAGCTCGTCCACCCGGCGGTCCCGGAAGTCCAGCACCTCGCGGAAGTTGTGCCCGGTGTCCACGTGCATCACCGGGAACGGGATCCGCGCGGGCGCGAACGCCCGCTCGGCCAGCGCGAGCATGACGATCGAGTCCTTGCCGCCGGAGAACAGCAGCACGGGCCGCTCGAACTCGGCGGCCACCTCGCGGATTATGTGGATGCCCTCGGCTTCCAGCACATCGAGCTGCGAGAGCAGGTAGTCGGAGCGCGTGGTGGCCATCAGCACCTCATCCGGTGGGCGGGAACAGGTCGTCCTCGGGGCGGCACTGGCCAGCCAGGCCAGGCCGCGGGCGGGCGTCAGCCCGGGCTCGCCTGGGCTGCGGCGATGGCCGCGAGCAGCGGGCGGGCTAGTGACACCTCGCAGATGAGGATATCCGGCAGCGAGGGGTGGGCCTGATTGTAGGCGAGCGGGGAGCCGTCGATCCGGGACGTGTGCAGCCCGGCGGCCCGCGCGACCGCGACCGGCGCGGCCGAGTCCCACTCGTACTGGCCGCCGCTGTGCACGTAGGCGTCCACCTCACCGCGGATCACCGCGGCGGCCTTGGCCCCGGCCGAGCCCAGCGGGACCAGGTCGGCGCCCAGCTGCTCGGCCAGCGCCGCGGACAGCGCGGGCGGCCGGGTACGGCTGACCACGAACCGGGGCCGGGCCGGCACCGGCGCCTGGCGGGCCACCGGCTCGGCGGTGCTCAGCACCATGCCCTGGGCGGGCAGCGCGACCGCGCCCGCGGTCAGCTCGCCCTGCTCCCACAGGGCCACGTGCACGGCCCAGTCGGTGCGGTCCAGCTCACCGAACTCGCGGGTGCCATCCAGCGGGTCGACGATCCAGACCCGGCGGGCGGACAGCCGGGCGTGGTCGTCGGCGCCTTCCTCGGACAGCACCGCGTCGCCGGGCCGCAGCCGGGCCAGCTCGGCGGTCAGGAACTCATGCGATTGCCGGTCGCCTGCCTGCCGCAGCGCGGTGGCGTCCCCGCCCCCGGCGCGCAGCTTCAGCAGGCGCTCACCGGCCTCGGCCGCCAGCTCGTGAGCCAGCAGGTCGTCAGCGGCCGTCATCAGGCGGGTACTCCATCAGTGCTCGGGGGAATGTGCGGAGCCCCCCAAGTTAGTACGCCCCGGACCCCCGCCACACCGCGGACAGTGTTTTCCACAGGATTTGCAGGTCCAGCACCAGCGACCAGTTCTCCACGTACCGCAGGTCAAGCCGGACCGATTCCTCCCAGGACAGGTCGGACCGGCCGTTGACCTGCCACAGGCCGGTCAGCCCGGGCTTGACCACCAGGCGGCGCCGGACGTAGTCGCCGTACCTGGCCGCCTCGTCCGGGAGCGCGGGCCGCGGGCCGACCAGCGACATGTCCCCGCGCACCACGTTGAGCAGCTGCGGCAGCTCGTCCAGGGACCAGCGGCGCAGCCAGCTGCCGACCTTGGTGATCCGCGGGTCCTTGCGCATCTTGAACAGGACCCCGTCATGATCGTTGCTGGCCGCCAGCTCGGTCTTGAGCTTCTCGGCGTCCATCACCATCGTGCGGAACTTGTACACGGTGAAGTCGCGGCCGTCCCGGCCCACCCGGGTCTGCCGGAAGAACGCCGGGCCGCCGTCGTCCAGCCGGATGATCAGGGTCACGAACAGGAATACCGGCGCGGTGAGGGCCAGCGCGGACAGGCCGACCAGCTTGTCGAAGGCGTCCTTGATGACCTGCTTGGTCCCGGTGAACTCCGGATGGTCCATGTGCAGCAGGGGAAGTCCGGCGACCGGCCTGATCGTGGTCCGCGGGCCCGCCACGTCCAGCAGGGCCGGGGCCACGCACAGGTCGGTGCCGGTCTTCTCCAGCTCCCAGGCCAGCTCCCGCAGCCGCACACCGCTCATCTCCGGGCAGGCCAGCACGGCCACGGTGTCGGCCTTGTACCTGGCCACCACCTGCGGCACGTTGCGCAGGCCGCCGACGAACGGGATCCCGTCGATGTCGCCGGGGGCGTCAGGGTCGGCCACGCACGCGGCCACCACCTGCAGCCCGTGGTAGGTCTCCCGGCGCAACTCGGTGGCCAGGGCCGCGGCCACCCGGGCGTGCCCGACCGCGACCACCCGGCGCATCGCCACGCCGCGGGTGCGCAGCCGGTGCAGCCGCTTGCGCAGCAGGTAACGCGCACCGAGGTCGAAACCGGTGAGGCAGGGCAGCGCGATCACCACGTAGCCACGGGCGATTTCGGATTTGCTGGCGTAGGACAGGATCGCCACCGCCGCGGTCAGCGTCACCCCCGCGTTCAGCACCCGGCGGAACTCGTCAGACCCCACCCCGACGAACCGTTTGTCGTACCCGCCGGCCAGGGCCAGGAAGGCCAGCCAGATCAGCGGCAGCCCCAGGCTCAGGATCAGGTAGGACACCGGGTGGCTGCCGGTCGCGTCGAACCGCAGTTCCAGTGCCAGCAGGCCAGCGGCCAGACCGCACAGAAAGTCGGCCATCATGACGGCGCGCAGATGCAGGGCGGTCCACCCCGCGGGACCCTGCCCTGTTCGCGCTCCGGTCTTGTCAGCCGGCCGTCGGCCCGAGGCGACTGTCTGACCTGACACTGATGCACCCCCTCCAGTCTCGCTGGCACGCGGCAGGGGTGCCCCAACGCGGCGCGGCCCCTGCGCACATAGGAAAGACGCCTAACCAAATCGGGCGGTTGACGCTTTTCCCAGCGATCTGAGCATCATAGGGCAGCCCAGGGTGGGGTGTAACTAGTCATCAGGACTACGGTCACGGCGCTGAACACCGTAAATCCGTGAAATAACGGGATGATCAGGATGCCGCGTGCTCAGATTCCGCGGTGAAATTCGTTCTGGGCGGCGGCCAGCCCGGCCCGCAGCAGCGCCTCGCTGGCGTCCGCGGCCAGGTCGAGCACCAGCGGCAGGTCCTGCCGCTCGGCCGAACTGAAGTCCCGCAGCACGAACACGGCGGGGTCCATCCGGCCGGGCGGGCGGCCGATGCCGATCCGGGTCCGGTGGTAGCCGGGGCCGCCGAGCGCCGCGGTCACCGAGCGCAGCCCGTTGTGCCCGTTGTCCCCGCCGCCGAGCTTCAGCCGCACCACGCCGAACGGCAGGTCGAGCTCGTCGTGCAGGATCAGCACTCGCTCCGGCGGGATCTTGTAGAACGCGCGCAGCGCGGCCACCGGCCGCCCGGACAGGTTCATGAAGGTCAGCGGCCGGGCCAGGGTCACCGGGACGCCGGCCAGCAGGCCGGTGGCCACGGCCGCGCCGCTGCGGTCCCGGCGCAGGGTCACGCCCATCCGGGCGGCGAGTACCTCGGCCACCATGAACCCGGCGTTGTGCCGGTGGCCGGCGTACTGCGGGCCCGGGTTGCCCAGGCCCGCGATCAGCCAGCGGTCGGTCATCGCACGCTCACCCCGGGGCCAGGCCGCGCCCGGCCCCGGTCCGGCCCGCCAGCCCTAGACCCTCAGCCCTCGGACCCGGAGTCCTCGGCCGCCGGGGCGTCCGGCGCGTCCGGCGACGGCGGGCCGCCTCGGCACCCTCGCCCTCGGCCGGCTCGATGCCCAGGTCGGCCTCGATCTGCTCGGCGGTCGGGGCCGCGATCACGTGCAGGACCAGCACCTCGGGGTCGACGGCCAGCGTCGTGCCCGCGGGCAGCTGCAGGTCGCCGGCGTGCACCGCGGTGCCGATCTCCATGCCCTCCACGTCGACCTCGACGCCGGAGGGGATGTTCGTGGCCTCGGCCTCCACCGGGATCTGGATCAGCTGCTGGTCGAGCATGCCGTCCGGGGCCACCTCACCGGACACCTGGACCGGGATGTCGACGGTCACCTTCTCGCCGCGGCGGACCAGGATCAGGTCGACGTGGTCGATGGAGCCCCTGATCGGGTCGCGCTGCACGGCCTTGGGCAGGGCCAGCTGGCTGCCGCCGGGCAGCCCGTCCAGAAGGATCAGCACGTTCGGGGTGCGCAGGGCCAGCAGGAGGTCGTGGCCGGGCAGGCTGACGTGCCGCGTGTCGGTACCGTGGCCGTACAGCACACCGGGCACCCGGCCCTCACGGCGCACCTGGCGGGCGGCACCTTTGCCGAACTCGCTGCGCGGCTCAGCAGCGATACGTACCTCGGGCACGGCAGGACTCCTCAGCGTCAGAAAAATTCCTGCGCAGTCTAGCCGACTTCGGGCCTGGCCTGGTCCGCATCAGCGTCCAGCAGGCGGCCAGCCGGGCCGCCAACCGTAACCCGTTCTGGAACAGTGTCAGCTCTGGCCGTCGAACAGGCTGGTCACCGAGCCGTCACTGAACACCTCGTTGATGGCCCGCGCGATCAGCGGCGCGATGGACAGCACGGTCAGCTTGTCGAACCGCCGGTCCGGCGGGATCGGCAGCGTGTTGGTCACGATCACCTCGCTGATCGGCGAGTTCTTCAGCAGGTCGACCGCGGGCCCGGACAGCACCCCGTGCGTGGCGGTGGCGATGACCTGGGCGGCACCCTGCTCGAACAGCGCCTCGGCGGCGTTCACGATGGTCGACCCGGTGTCGATCATGTCGTCGACCAGGATGCAGGTACGGCCGGCCACCGCGCCGACGACCTCGAGCACCTTCACCTTGTTGGCCACGTCGGTGTCGCGCCGCTTGTGGATGATGGCCAGCGGGCAGCCGAGCCGGTCGGTCCACCGCTCGCAGACCCGGACCCGGCCCGCGTCCGGGGCGACCACGGTCACCTCGGACAGGTCGAGCCGGTTCTCCAGGTAGGAGGCGAGGATGGGGAGCGCGAACAGGTGGTCCACCGGGCCGTCGAAGAACCCCTGGATCTGCGCGGTGTGCAGGTCCACGGCCATGATCCGGTCCGCGCCCGCGGTGAGGAACAGGTCGGCCATCAGCCGGGCCGAGATCGGCTCGCGGCCGCGGCTCTTCTTGTCCTGCCGGGCGTAGCCGAAGAACGGCGCGACCACGGTGATCCGCTTGGCCGACGCCCGCTTGAGCGCGTCGACCATGATCAGGTGCTCCATGATCCACTGGTTGATCGGCCCGGTGTGGCTCTGCACCACGAACACGTCGCAGCCGCGGACCGACTCCAGGAACCGGACGAAGATCTCGCCGTTGGCGAAGTCGTACAGCCGGGTTGGAGTGGTCTCGATGCCCAGGCAGCCGGCGATCTCCTCGGCCAGGCCGGGGAAGGCCCGCCCGGAGATGACCAGCAGCCGCTTCTCACCGGTCGCCGTGATGCCCGTCACTTGTCCTGCGCTCCCTCATCCTGCTCGCTCGCTCCGGCCGCCTGAAGGCGGCTCGCTCACTCGCTTGCCGCCAGTGTGGTCCCGGGCAGCAGGTGCGCGAAAGGCCCCACCGTGTTCCCGGCCCCGATGACCGCCGATTCGCAGACCGACTGGATCACCTGCGCGCCGGCCCCGACCGTGGTGTCGCGCAGCAGGCAGCCGGGCCCGATCCGGGCCCCGGCGGCCACCGTGGTGCGGCCCTCCAGCTGGGTGCCGGGCCCGATCTCGACGTCCCGCTCCAGCTCGACCCCGACGTCGATCCACGTCGTCGCGGGGTCGCGGATGGTCACCCCGGCGCCCATCCAGCGGGACAGCACCCGGTCGTTCATCACCCGGCGGGCCCAGGCCAGCTGGGCCTGGTCGTTGACGCCCATGACCTCCTCCGGGTCGCCGCAGCGCACGCAGGCGACCGGGTAGCCGTCCGCGCGCAGAATGCCGACCGCGTCGGTGAGGTACTCCTCGCCCTTGACGTTGTCGGTCGGCACCCGCTTGATCGCGTCGGCCAGCAGCGCGCCGCTGAACGCGTACACGCCGGAGTTGATCTCGGTGATCGCGCGCTGCTCATCGGTGGCGTCGGAGTGCTCCACGATGGCCTCGAAGCCGCCGTCAGCACCGCGGATGATCCGCCCGTACCCGGCCGGATCGGGCAGCACGGTGGTCAGCACGGTGGCCGCCGCCCCGGCGGCGGCGTGCGCCGCGATCAGCGACTCCAGCGTGCTGGCCCGCAGCAGCGGGGTGTCCGCGTAGGTGACCAGCAGGGTGCCGTGGATCTGGCCGACGGCCTCCAGCACGATGCGCACCGCGTGCCCGGTGCCGCCGCGGCGCTCCTGCACGACCACGGTCACGTCCGGGGCCCGCCCGGCGAGTTCGGCGGCGACCTGGCCGCGGCCGTGGCCCGCCACCACGATCAGCCGGCGCGGGGACAGCTCCCGGGCGGCGGTGATCACATGGCCGAGCATCGTCTCGCCGCCTACCGGGTTCAGCACCTTGGGAATGCTGGACTTCATCCGCGTGCCCTCGCCCGCGGCCAGGACGATGACAGCGGCCGGTACGCTCGCGCTCACACAGCTCCTCGGTATCGGTGCTGGCCCCCCGTGGTCCGGCTGCCCTCCCCCGGCGGCCAGGACCCGGCCAGGATACCTTCCGCCGCATCAGCCCCGCCGGACAGCAGGCGAACCTCAGGTCCCCGCCGCAGCACAGGAACAGCACTCAAACCGCCTGCCGGCGTGCTCCCGGGCGAGGATTCGAACCTCGGTTGACTGGACCAAAACCAGTAGTCATGCCACTAGACCACCCGGGATAGCAGCTTCCCTGGCCTACTGTACCGAGAACTTTCCGCCCGGGCGGCGCCCGCGCGTTCACCCGATGGAACCGCAGGTCAGCGGCCAGGTTCCGGCGCCCAGCGGGAACCGCCTCCGTTTGCTTCTCGCTTACCCGGGCAAACAATGCGCCAAGACCTTGCTGAACCTACGGATCCGTAAGCTACGGTTACGTAAGCGTATTTGCATCAACCCCTGACCTCGGTGCATGCGAAGGCGCTCGCCCCCTGACCAGAACCAGTGAGCGAGGAAAAGCCATGACCGCCCTCGACAGCCCCGCGCTGCCCCCGGTCGCCGCCCCGCCCCCGCCCGCACCCGCGACCGCAGCGCCCACGGCGCCGGCTCCCGCCCCGCGCGCCGCAGCGCCCGACATCGACCCCGAGCCGGCCAGCACGCTGCAGCGGGTGCTGGTGGCAGTGTTCGTCGGGCTGCCGATGCTGGCCCTCGTGGCGGCCGTCCCGGTCGCCTGGGGCTGGGGCCTCGGCTGGCATGACGTGGTCATCGCGGTGGCCTTCTACCTGTTCTCCGGGCTCGGCATCAGCATGGGCTTCCACCGGTACTTCACCCACGGGTCGTTCAAGGCGGTCCGCGGCTTCAAGATCCTGATGGCCATCGCGGGCAGCTCCGCGCTGGAGGGACCGGTGATCACCTGGGTCTCCGACCACCGGCGGCACCACAAGTTCAGCGACCGCGAAGGCGACCCGCATTCGCCGTGGCGGTTCGGCGACGACTGGAAGGCCCTGATCAAGGGTCTCGGCTACGCGCACATGGGCTGGCTGTTCGACGCCGAGAAGACCTCGGCGGAGAAGTTCAGCCCGGACTGGCTCGCGGACCGCGACATCGTGAAACTGTCGAAGGGGTTCGGCTGGATCGTGTTCGGGTCGCTTGCGGCCCCGATCCTGATCGGCGGCCTGTGGTCGTGGTCGTGGCAGGGCGCGGTGACCGCGTTCTTCTGGGCCAGCCTGGTCCGCGTCGCCTTCCTGCACCACGTGACCTGGTCGATCAACTCGATCTGCCACACGTTCGGCAAGGAGGAGTTCGAGGTCAGGGACAAGTCCAGGAACGTGAACTGGCTGGCGATCCTGTCCTTCGGCGAGTCCTGGCACAACCTGCACCACGCCGACCCGACCTGCGCCCGGCACGGCGTGCTGCGCGGCCAGATCGACATCGCGGCCCGGTGCATCTGGGCGGCCGAGCGGCTCGGCCTGGCTTCCGACGTGCGCTGGCCGGACGAGGCCCGGCTGACCGGGAAGCAGACCGGGCGGCTGACCGGCACCGCCCGGCGGCTCGGCTCGATGGCCCGGCGGCGTCCCGTGGCCGCGGCCCGGCGGGCGGCGCGCGCGATTCGCTGACTGGCCACCGGTTGGCCATGATGGAGTAGTGACAAGCCAGCCAGCCGTGAACCGGAACTCGAACCGGAAGCGGATGACCGGCAAGGAACGGCGCCAGCAGCTCCTCGACGTGGGCCGCCACCTGTTCGCCGAGCGTGGCCTGGACGGCACCTCGATCGAGGAGATCGCGGCCCAGGCCGGCGTCTCCAAGCCGGTCGTCTACGAGCACTTCGGCAGCAAGGAAGGGCTGTACGCGGTCGTCGTGGACCGGGAGATGGAACGGTTCCTGACCATGGCCAACCGGCTGCTCGAGGGCGAGGACACCAGGGCGAAGTTCGAGGCCGCCGCAATCGGGCTGCTTCGCTACATCGACGAGAACACCGACGGGTTCCGGATCCTGGTCCGCGACTCCCCGCCGGCCGGATCGGACACCGGCAACTTCGGCAGCCTGATCGCGGAGATCGCGGGCCAGGTCGAGTACACCCTCCGCGACGCGCTGGCGGCCCGCGGCTACGACCCCCGGCACGCCCCGATGTACGCCCAGATGCTGGTCGGCATGGTCACCTTCACCGGCCAGTGGTGGCTGGACGCGCGTAAGCCGAAGCTCGAGGAGGTCGCCGCGCACCTGGTCAACCTGGCCTGGAACGGCCTGCACGAACTGGAGGTCAAGCCGCGCATCTCGGCCAAGGTGGCGCAGAGTCAGCGGGCCCGGGCGACCACGAAGACCCGGCGGAACGCCAGCACGGTGCCGTAGGGCCGGCGCGGGTAGGCGGCCCGGGCCGCGGCACCGTACTCGGCCACGAACGCCGCGGCCTGGTCCGGATCCAGCGCGGAAAGCACCGGGCGCAGCCCGCTGCCCTTGTACCAGTCGGCAACCGGATCGTCGCCGGGCAGCACGTGCTGATAGGTGGTCTCCCAGGCGTCCACCTCGCACCCGGCCCGGGCCAGCAGGTCCAGGTACTGCGCGGGCTCGGCGGACTGCCGGTTGAGCGGGACGTCGCGCAGCAGCGGCCGCCACCGCGGGGACCCGGCCAGGTCCCGCAGGATCTGGTGGCTCGGCTGGTCGAAGTTGCCCGGCACCTGCACGGCCAGCCAGCCGCCGGGGGCCAGCAGCGTGGGCCACCGGGCCAGCACCTCCAGGTGATCGGGCAGCCACTGCAGCACGGCGTTGGAGACGATCACGTCGTGCGGTTCGGCGGGCTGCCAGTCGCGCAGGTCGCTGAGCACGAACCGGATCCGCGCGGCGGGACCGGCCCCGGCCGCCGGGGTTCGCGCCGCAGATCCCGTACTCCATGATCCTGATCCGCCGCCGGCGACGACCGCGGAAGCCTGGAAGGCGCGCGCCGCGCTGATCATTTCCGCCGAGCTGTCCAGGCCGGTGACCTCGGCGCCCGGCCACCGGGCGGCGAGCTCGGCCGTCCGCTCGCCCGGGCCGCAGCCCAGGTCGGCGACCCGCTGGGGGTCCTCCGCGCCGACCCGGGCCAGCAGCTCGAAGAAGGGCCGGGACCGCTCGCCGGCGAACCGCAGGTACTGGGCTGGGTCCCACATGGCGCACTCCAGTTCTCTCGATATCAAGACACCTCTCTTACGTGTACCGGGCGGAATTCTCGATGTCAAGAGATATGCTGCGAGCATGCCGTCCCAGCCACCCGCCGCGCGCGACGTCGCGGCCGGCCGCGACGAGGTCGACGGCCTGGTCGCCAGCTGGCAGGCGGAGCGGCCGGACCTGGACACCGAGCCGCTCCAGGTGCTCAGCCGCGTCTCCCGGCTGGCCCGGCACCTGGACCGGGCCCGGCGGGCCGCGTTCGCCGCGCACGGGCTGGCCGCCTGGGAGTTCGACGTGCTCTCCGCGCTGCGCCGCCAGGGCGAGCCCTACCAGCTCAGCCCGGGGGCGCTGCTGCGCGCCACGCTGGTCACGTCCGGCACCATGACCAACCGGATCGACCAGCTGGAGAAGGCCGGGCTGGTCCGCCGCCGCGCCGACCCGCAGGACCGCCGCGGGGTCCTGGTCACGCTGACCAGCCGCGGCGCCACGGTGGCCGACGCCACGCTGGACGGCCTGCTGGAACGGGAGCGCGAGCTGCTCACCGGGCTGACCCCGGCGCAGCGCCAGGATCTGGCCGGGCTGCTGCGGATCCTGCTGGTCCCCTTCGACACCGCTGGCGAACCGGACGAGGGCTAACCCGGGTCGGCCTCATGGGCGACCTCGAGCCAGCGGTCCTCCAGCTCGGCCTTGCTCGCCTGCGCCGCCTTGAGCTCGTCGCCCAGCTCGATCAGCTTCGCGTAATCGGTGGCGCTGGCCGCCAGCTCCGCGGTCAGCTCGGCTTCCCGTTTCGTGACCGCGGCCAGCTGGCGGTCGAGCCGGGCGAGCTCCTTCTGCGCGGCGCGCTGCCGGGTGGCCGCCGATGGTCCCGCAGGCACGGCCGCGGCCGCAGGTGAGCCGTTGATTGCCGGATTACGGTGGGTGACCGCGGCTCGCCGTTCCAGGTACTCGGTCACGCCGCCGGCCAGGAAGTCCAGCCGGCCGCTGTCCAGGGCCAGCACATGATCGGTGACCCGCTCCAGGAAGTACCGGTCGTGGCTGACCACGACGATCGACCCTGGCCACCCGTCGAGCAGATCCTCGAGCTCGGTCAGCGTGTCGATGTCCAGGTCGTTGGTGGGCTCGTCGAGCAGCAGCACGTTCGGCTCGGCCATCAGCGCCAGCAGCAGCTGGAGCCGCCGCCGCTCACCGCCGGACAGGTCGCCGACCAGCGTCCACTGCCGCTCGCCGGACAGGCCGAACCGCTCCAGCAGCTGACTGGCGGTCAGCTCGCCACGGCCGACCCGGACCGACCGGCTCACCTGCTGAGCCGCTTCCAGCGCCCGCAGCCCTGGGTCGATGTCCGGCGCCTCCTGGGTCAGGTAGCCGAGCTGGACCGTGCTCCCGCGGACCACCTCCCCGGTCGCGGCCAGCCCGTCGCCCGCAGCCCCGGCGGCCGCGGACCCATCGCCCGCGCCGGGCTGGACGCGGCCGGACAGCAGGCGCAGCAGGGTGGTCTTGCCGCTGCCGTTGGGCCCGGCCACGCCGACCCGGTCGCCAGGCCCGAGCCGCCAGGTGACGTCGTCCAGCAGGACCCGCGGGCCGGCCGTGACCGTGACGCCGAGGAGCTCCAGGACGGTCTTGCCGAGCCGGGCGGTGGCCATCCTGGTCAGCTCCACGGTGTCCCGCGGCGGCGGCTCGGCGCCGATCAGGGCGGTGGCCGCGTCGATCCGGAACTGCGGCTTGCTGGTCCGGGCGGGCGGCCCGCGGCGGAGCCAGGCCAGCTCCTTGCGCACCAGGTTGCGGCGCCGCTGCTCGGTGGCGCCGGAGATCCTGGCCCGTTCCGCGCGGGCCAGCACGTAGGCCGAGTAGCCGCCCTGGTAGGCGTGCACCTGCCCGCCGGCCACCTCCCAGGTCCGGTCGCAGGTCTCGTCCAGGAACCAGCGGTCGTGGGTGACGACCACGTAGGCCGCCGCGTGCCGGCGCAGGAAGCCGGCCAGCCAGCTGATCGCCTCGATGTCGAGGTGGTTCGTGGGCTCGTCGAGGAGCAGCAGATCCCGCGGCGTGGCGAGGAGCGCGGCCAGCGCGACCCGGCGGCCCTCCCCGCCGGACAGCCGCCCGGCCTGCCCGTCCAGGTCCAGGCCGCCGAGCAGGGCGCCGGCCACCTCGCGGGCCCGCGGGTCCGCGGCCCAGGTGTGCTCGGCCACGCCCGCGCCGAAGACCAGGTCACCGATCCGGCCGTCAAGCTCGTCCGCCTGCGCGAGGTAGCCGAGGCTCAGCCCGCCCGCGTGGGTGACCCGGCCGGCGTCCAGCTCGGTGTGGCCGTCCCGGGCGGGCCCGGTCAGAGCGGGCCCGGCCAGGGCGGCCAGCAGGGTGGACTTGCCGGCCCCGTTCCGCCCGACAACGCCAACGCGGTCCCCGTCGGCCACCCCGAGCGACACCTGGTCCAGCAGTACCCGGGGACCGAACGCCTTGGCCGCCGCCTCCAGGTTGACCAGGTTCACGCTGGCTCCATGGTCACGCGTGCTCCACCGCGGTGATCACGGCCGCACCGGGCACCGGGCCGTGCACCCTGGCCACCGAGCGGCACACGCCCGCGCCGGCCAGCGACACCGCGATCTCCCGCGCCTGAGCCGGCCCGGGGGCCAGGAACGCGCAGGTCGGCCCGGACCCGGAGACGATCGCGCCGAGCGCGCCGGCCTCCCGGCCCGCGGCCAGCGCCCGGCGCAGCTCAGGACGCAGCGACAGCGCGGCCGGCTGCAGGTCGTTGGCCAGCAGCGGGCCGACCGCGGCCGGGTCCGCGGCGCGCAGCGCCGCCATCAATTCGGTGCTCAGCTCGGGCCGGCCGACGACGGTGCCGCGCGCTTCGCGGAGCCGGTCGCAGGCGCCGTAGACCTCGGGGGTGGACAGCCCGCCGGCCGCGAACGCGAGCACCCAGTGATAGGTCCCCGCGGCCAGCGCGGCGGTCAGCCGCTCGCCCCGGCCGGTTCCCACCGCGGTCCCGCCCAGCAGGGCGAACGCCACGTCGCTGCCCAGGCCCGCGGCGAGCGTGCCCAGTTCGGCGGCGGACAGCCCGGCCTGCCAGAGCGCGTTGCAGGCCACCAGGGCGGCCGCGCCGTCCGCGCTGCCGCCGGCCAGCCCGGCGGCGACCGGGATGTGCTTGCGGATCTCGATGGCCACCGCGTTGCCGGACTTCCGGCCCGCGGCACGGGCCAGCGCGGCGGCGGCCCTGACCACGAGGTTGTCCCGGCCGGTGGGCACCATCTCGGCGTCCTGCCCGGTCACCTTCACGCTGGTCCGCTCCGCGGCCCGCACCGTGACCTCGTCGTACAGCGACAGCGCGTGGAACACGGTGACCAGGTCGTGATAGCCGTCGTCGCGCAGCGGCCCCACGGCCAGCTGAAGGTTCACCTTGGCGGGAACCCGCACGGTTACTTCAGTCACGATGATCAGATCGTACGCGGCGGCGCGCGGCGGCGATGGCGGTGAACCCGTCCACGCCGAGTGCCTCCCCGCGCAGCCCGGGGTCGATGCCCGCCTCCCGGAGAACCTGCTCGGCCGCGGCGGGCGAGCCGGCCCAGCCGGCCAGCGCGGCCCGCAGCGTCTTGCGCCGCTGCGCGAACGCCGCGTCGACCACGGCGAACACCTCCTCCCTTCCCGGGCCGCCGGCTCGGGGTGGCGCTCGAACGCGACCAGCCCGGAGTCGACCCTGGGCACCGGCCAGAACACCGACCTGGGCACCGAGCCCGCCCTCCGGGCGGTGGCGTACCAGGCCAGCTTGACCGACGGGATGCCGTACACCCGGCTGCCGGGCCCGGCCACCATCCGGTCCGCGACCTCGGCCTGGACCATGACCAGGCCGCCGCGCAGCGTCTTCACCGTGGCCAGCAGGTGCAGCACGACCGGCACGGCCACGTTGTAGGGCAGGTTGGCGACCAGCACGGTGGGCGGGCCGGCCGGACCGGGAAGCTCAGCGATGCGGGCCGCGTCCGCGGTGACCACGGTCAGGCCGGCCAGGTCCGGCGCCCGGTCCGCCACCGTCCGCGGCAGCTCGGCGGCGAGCACCGGGTCGATCTCGACCGCGATCAAAGCGCGGGCCGCGGCCAGCAGCGGCAGGGTCAGCGAGCCGAACCCGGGGCCGACCTCGAGCACCACGTCGTCCGGGCGCAGCCTGGCCGCCGTGGTGATCCGCTGCACGGTGCCCGGGTCGACTACGAAGTTCTGCCCGAGCCGCTTGGCCGGCCGCAGGCCGAGGCGCCCGGCCAGGTCCCGGACGTCGGTTGGGCTGAGCAGTGCTACCCCAACCACGGGGCTACCCCGACCACAGGGCTAGCCCGGCCATGGCGCGGCCGGCCACGGGCCGAACACGCGGTCGCCGGTCGCGGTGACCGCGGCGCACAGCTCGGCGGTGTCCATGTCCTTCAGCTCGGCGATGAAGCGCAGGGTGTACGCGGACATGGCCGGCGTGTTCGGCTTGCCCCGGTTGGGCACCGGCGTGAGGAAAGGAGCGTCGGTCTCGACCAGGATCAGGCCGGCGGGCGCCACCGCGGCGGCGTCCCGCAGCGGCTGGGCGCTCGGGAACGTGATGTTGCCCGCGAAGCTCATCACGTAGCCCGCGTCCGCGCAGGCCCGGGCCAGCCCGGCGCCGCCGGAGAAGCAGTGGAACACCACGTGGTCCGGCGCCCCTTCCTCGGCCAGCAGCCGGAGCACGTCGTCGTGCGCCTCGCGGTCGTGGATGACCAGCGCCTTGCCGGTGTCCTTGGCGATCTGGATGTGCGCCCGGAACCACTCCTGCTGCACCTCGGGCGGCGCGTGGTCGCGGTAGTAGTCCAGCCCGGTCTCGCCGACCGCGACCACGGACGGCTGCGCCGCCAGCCCGGCCAGCTCGGCCAGCACCTCGTCCTTCCCCAGCTTCGCCGCGTCCGCGGTCGAGTTCGGGTGGATGGCGACCCCCGCCCGGACCGGCCCCGGCTGCGCGGCCAGCGCCGCCGCCCACCGGGACGACTCCAGGTCCGTGCCGATGGTGATCATCCGGGTGATGCCGGCCGCGGCCGCCTCGGCCACCACGTCTGGCGTCGGGCGGTCGATCATCTCCAGGTGGCAGTGGCTGTCGAAGGCCGGGGCGGGCAGCGGCTCGGGCGGGCGGGCTGCGCTCACCCCTGCTCCAGCCGGGCCAGCTCCTCGTCGGCCACGGCCGGGTCCAGCTTGGTGAACAGCGGGACCGGCGTGGCCAGCGGGGTGCCCGGCTTGACCGGCATGTGCTCCCACCGGGCCGCGACCTCGCCGTAGTCGCCGGTGATCACCGGGTACTCCGCGCCGCCCTCCTCGCTGACCTCGTCCACCCGGGGGCGCCCTGACCACTCGCCGGTGCCGCCGAGCAGCTCGAACACCTTCTGCGAGGACTCCGGCAGGAACGGGGTGAGCAGCGTCTTGCCGTCGTCGACCAGCTGGAGCGCGACGTGCAGGATCGTCTTCATCCGCTCCGGGTCGGACTCACGGAGCTTCCACGGCGCCTGGTCGGACAGGTACTTGTTGGCCTCGGCCACGGTCCGCATCGCCTCGGTGATCGCGGCCTTGAACCGGGACCGGCCCAGCGATTCGCCCACCGCGCCGAACGCCTGCCGGGATGCCTCCAGGATGGCCTGGTCGGCGTCGGTGAGCGCGCCGGGCGCCGGGATCTCGCCGATGTTGCGGGCCGCGAACGACACCGTGCGGTTGACCAGGTTGCCCCAGTTGGCCAGCAGCTCGTCGTTGTTGCGCCGGATGAACTCGGCCCAGGTGAAGTCGGTGTCCTGGTTCTCCGGGCCGGCCACCGCCACGTAGTAGCGCAGCGCGTCCACGCTGTACCGGGCCAGGAAGTCGCGCACGTAGATGACCACGGACCGGGACGAGGAGAACTTGCGGCCCTCCATCGTCAGGTACTCGCTGGAGACCACCTCGGTGGGCAGGTTCAGCGCGCCCAGCGAGCCCGGCGTGCCGCCGCGGGCGCCCTTGCCGCTGTAGCCGAGCAGCATCGCGGGCCAGATCTCGCTGTGGAAGACGATGTTGTCCTTGCCCATGAAGTAGTACGACTCGGCGTCCGGCGACTGCCACCAGGCCCGCCACGCGTCCGGGTCGCCGGACCGGCGGGCCCACTCGATCGACGCGGACAGGTAGCCGATGACCGCGTCGAACCATACGTAGATCCGCTTGTCCGGCCGGTCCCGCCAGCCGTCGAGCGGCACCGGCACGCCCCAGTCCAGGTCCCTGGTGATCGCCCGCGGCTGCAGATCGGACAGCAGGTTCAGGGAGAACTTGAGCACGTTGGGCCGCCACTGGCCGCTCTTGCTCTGCAGGTAGCTGCCCAGCGCGTCGGCGAACGCGGGCAGGTCGAGGAAGTAGTGCTCGGTCTCCACGAAGACCGGGGCCTCGCCGTTGATCCGCGAGTGCGGGCTGATCAGGTCGGCCGGGTCCAGCTGGTTGCCGCAGTTGTCGCACTGGTCGCCGCGCGCCCCGTCGTACCCGCAGATCGGGCAGGTGCCCTCGATGTAGCGGTCGGGCAGCGTGCGGCCGGTGGACGGGGAGATCGCGCCCATCGTGGCCTTGGCGAAGATGTAGCCGTTGCGGATCAGGCCGGTGAAGATCTCCTGGGTGACCGCGTAGTGGTTGCGGGTCGTGGTCCGGGTGAACAGGTCGTAGGACATGTCCAGGCCCACCAGGTCGTTCACGATCACGCGGTTGTACCGGTCGGCCAGCTGCCGGGCGGTCACGCCCTCCGCGTCGGCCTGCACCTGGATCGGGGTGCCGTGCTCGTCGGTGCCGCTGACCATGAGCACCCGGTTGCCCGCCATCCGCTGGTAGCGGGAGAACATGTCGCAGGGCAGGCCGAACCCGGAGACGTGCCCGATGTGGCGGGGTCCGTTGGCGTACGGCCAGGCCGGCGCGGCCAGAATAGAGCGGCTTGTGGGCATGGCCTTAGCCTAGGCCCACCTCGCAGCGCTTATGCCGCTACGGCGGCGCAGGCAGATCGGGCTGCACGACCGCGTTGTAGACCTCCCGGCGGCGCAGCCCGCGCTCGGCGGCCACCGCGGCGATCGCGTCCCGGCGGCTGATCCCGGCCTGCTCCCGCCGGGCCACTTCCGCCGCCGCCTCGGCTACCGTCCCCTGCGCCCCGCCCTCCGCCGCCCCGGCCACGACCAGCGTGATCTCCCCGAGCACCGGCCCGGAGGCCTCCCCACCGCCGGCCTCGCCCGCCACGCCCGCGGCCAGCTCACCGAGCGTCCCCCGGCGGATCTCCTCGTGCGTCTTGGTCAGCTCCCGGCACAGCACCGCGGCCCGGTCCGCCCCGAACGCCGCCGCCAGCTCCGCAAGCATTGTTCTGACCCGCCGGCGCGACTCGAAGAAGATCATGGTCCGCGGCTCACCGGCCAGCCCGGCGAGCCGGCGCCCGCGCTCCTGGTCCTTGCGCGGCAGGAACCCCTCGAAGCAGAACCGGTCCGACGGCAGCCCGGACACCGCCAGCGCGGCGGTCACCGCGGACGGCCCGGGCAGCACCCGCACGGCCACGCCCGCCGCGGCAGCGGCGGCCACCAGCCGGTAGCCAGGGTCGCTCACCGCCGGCATCCCGGCGTCGGTGACCAGCAGAACGTCAAGGCCGGCCAGCAGGTCCGCGATCAGCCCCGGCGTCCGCGCCGACTCGACCGCGTCGTAGTACGACACCACGCGCCCAGCAATCCGTACTCCGATATCCGCGGCCAGCCGCCGAACCCGCCGGGTGTCCTCGGCGGCGATCACCGGGGCCTCCGCCAGCGCGGCGGCCAGCCGGGGCGGCGCGTCGTCCGGCCGGCCGATGCCCGTCCCGGCGACCAGCAGCGTTCCCGCTGTGCCGTTGCCCATGCCGCCTTCCCGCCTGGGCGAGCGCCGGACTGCCCGGCCCGCCTACGATGGCACCCGATGATGGCATACGAGGCGGTCCCGCAGGCCGGTCAGGCGGGGCAGGGGCAGGAAGGCGGCTCCGGAGAGCCGCCCCCGCCCGGCCCGGCTACCGCACGGGCGATGGCGCTGGCCGCCAAGCTCGCGCCGGCGCTGCCCGGCAACCGGTTCCTCGGCTGGCTCGGCCCTCTGCTGATCACCGCGCTCGGCACGTTCCTGCGGTTCAACCGGCTGTCGATCCCGCACGCGATCGTCTTCGACGAGACGTACTACGTCGGCGACGCGTACGGCATCCTGAAGCACGGCGTGGAGATCAACCACGTCCACAACGCGAACGGGCTGCTCCGCACCGGCTCGTCCACGCACATCCTGGCCACCGGCCCTGAGTTCGTCGTGCACCCGCCGCTGGGCAAGGAGACGATCGCCGTCGGCGAGTGGCTGTTCGGCCTGACCCCGTTCGGCTGGCGGCTGATGGTCGCCATCCTCGGCTCGCTGGCCATCCTGATGACCGCCCGGATCGCCCGCCGGATGACCAGGTCCAACCTGCTCGGCTGCGTGGCCGGGCTGCTGCTGGCCCTGGACGGCCTCGAGTTCGTGATGAGCCGCACCGCGCTGCTGGACATCAGCGTGATGTTCTGGGTGCTGGCCGCGTTCGGCTGCCTGGTGATCGACCGGGACCGCAGCCGGGCCCGGCTGGCCGCGGCCGTGCTGCGGGACGCGGAAAGAGCCGACGTGGCCGCCGAGGCCGGGATACGGCCGCTGCCCCCGGGGCCCGGGCCGCGGCTCGGGCTGCGCTGGTGGCGGGTGGCCGCCGGGCTGTGCCTGGGCCTGGCCATCGCGTCGAAGTGGAACGGCATCTGGTTCCTCCCGGTGTTCGCGGTGATGACGCTGGCCTGGGACGTCGGCGCGCGGAAGACCGCCGGATTCACCAGCCCCGGCGGCCAGACCGCGCGGGACGGGCTCTGGCTGCCGCTCTCGTTCGGCCTGGTGCCGGCGGCGGCTTACCTGGCCTCGTGGTCGGGCTGGTTCGCCTCGCCGTACGGCTACGACCGTCAGTGGGCCGTGCAGCACGGCGTCCACAACCCGATCTGGGCCGCGCTGGACTCGCTGTACCAGTACCAGCGCCAGGTCCTCGACTTCAGCGTGACGCTGACCCAGCACCACCCGTACCAGTCCTGGCCGTGGTCCTGGCTGGTGATGAGCCGCCCGGTGTCCATGTACTACAACGGCCACTCGCACGCGTGCGGGGTGCATAACTGCGCGCAGGAGGTGCTGGCCATCGGCACCCCGGCGATCTGGTGGGCGTCGATCCCGGCGCTGATCGCCTGCCTGGTGTGGTGGCTGCTGCGCCGCGACTGGCGGGCCGGCGCGGTGCTGGCCGGGGTGGCGGCGGGCTGGCTGCCCTGGTTCTGGTACGCCTGGCACGACCACCGCACGATGTTCTTCTTCTACGCGGTGGTGTTCGACCCGTTCCTGGTTATCGCGCTGACGCTGTGCCTGGGACTGATCATCGGGCCCGCCCGGGCCAGCATCGGCCGCCGGGCCGCCGGGGCCGGCCTGGCCGGCGCGTACCTGCTCGCCGTCGTCGCCGACTTCTGGTACATGTACCCGCTGTTCGCCGCCAAGATCATTCCGTACACATCCTGGCTGGCCAGAATGTGGTATCACCGCTGGATCTGAGCGATCTGTAGTACAGGGGCCACTGACGGTCCTGCTGAGGGGGCGGCACTTGCGCGCCGGGGGCGGCGGCACTTTCGCGATACATCGCGAGGCGGTACGATGAGACGCAGCGCAAATTTATCCCGCTGGACGCGGCCAAAGAGCGTCCCCGCTTCGTCTATAGGGTGACGGGTTAACGAGGAGCGGAGCACGCGATGAGCCCGAGCGATCAGGCACCGGACCGTAATGGCCGGTTTGAGCAGGATGTGGTGCCGTTCCTTGGTCAGCTGTACCCTGCCGCGCTGCGCATGACCAGGAACCCGTCGGACGCCGAGGACCTGGTCCAGGAGACGTCGGTCAAGGCCTACGCCGCGTTCCACCAGTTCATGCCGGGCACCAACCTGCGCGCCTGGCTGCACCGGATCCTGGCCAACACGTTCATCAACTCCTACCGCAAGAAGCGCCGCGAGCCGCTCGCCGCCCTGTCGACCGACTTCCAGGAGGACTGGCAGTCCGGCACCGACCCGCTGGCGGGCCCGGCCCGGTCGGCGGAGGCCGAGGCGCTGGACCGGCTGGCCGACTCGGAGATCCTCCGCGCCCTTCGCGACCTGCCCGAGGAGTTCCGCACCGCGGTCTACCTGGCCGACATCGAGGGCTACCCGTACCGGGAGATCGCCGAGATCATGGGCACGCCGATCGGCACCGTGATGTCGCGGCTGCACCGCGGCCGGGGCAAGCTGCGCCAGCGGCTGGCCTCGTACGCGCCGAAGCCCACGCCCGCCCCCCGCGGCGGCCTGGCCCTGACCTGAGCCTTACTCGCCCGGCCACCACGCGAGGAAGCGCACCCACTTACGGCCCAGAACCCGGCCCAGCCCGCAAGCCCGGGCGGGCCCGCCCCCGGTGGCCCGGCCGGCCGCGTGCTGGCCACCCGCCAGCAGGCCCAGGACGGCCCCGCGGGGCGCGTCCTGGGCCTGGTCAGGACCTGGCGGTCAGCCGGCCAGCGGCCGCCGGTTCATTACTAATGGCAGGAGAAAAAGAATTCCTCCCACGCCTGGATCTGGGTCGCGTTGCTGTGAATCGCCTCAAAGGCGCTTCCGATGCCGCCGGAGTTCACCGCGGTCAGGTAATGGCCATCGATGGTCTGGATGGCGTACCAGCCCGAGCTCCCATTCGTGGCCAGCGGGACAAGGGTGAACTTCTCCCACGCCTGGAGCAGGGTCGCGTTGCTGTGGATCACGTCCGTGGTCCGCCCGCCGCCGCCCACGGCCGTCAGGAAGTTCCCGTTGATGGTCCTGATGCCATAGTGGGGTGGCGAGGCGCCATCGAAGGAGTTGACTATGGTGAAGGTCTCCCAGGTGCTGGCCACCGTGCGGTTGGTCTCGATCACGTCCGTGGTCCGCCCGCCGCCGCCGATCGCCGACAGGTAGTGCCCGTCGAAGGCCCGGATGGTGCAGACCGCCGTGGAGACGGTCGCCGGAACGATCGTCTGGCCGGTGCTCGCGGATGCCACGCCCGTCAGTCCCAGCGCGGCCAGCCCCGTTGCAGCGGCCGCGATCGCTGTCACACGGCCGAGTGCGTGCCTGATGCTCATGTGCTGATCTCATTCCCTCGGATGGCTGGCCCCGGATAGTCAGGACGGTATGAGGGGCGCTCCGTGCGGGGCATCGGTCAGATGACCTATTTGACTGATCCGTACAGGATTTACAGGATTGCCCCGGAGCGCGTCCGGAGCCTGGTCGGCCACGGTGGCACAGTCGTTGCCAGCTCCCAGCCAGCTGAGCCGGCCGGACGGCGCAGCGGTGACAGCCGGCCATCTCCATGATTCCGGCGGCTTTCGGGTGCGGGGGGGTTGCATCCCAGATCCGAAATCCCTCACCAGCCCATTAGCGACAGCCGGCGGCTGACGATCGAGTGGGCCACCGGGCTCTGATGTCCGGAGCCAGGCGCGTTTCATGATCCATCAGGAAATGATGCGCGATCACCAAGGCGGTCCTTCACAACCACGGCAGATACGCAATCTGGGGCGGTTGCGTCCCAAATCCGAAATCGATGACCAGGGCTGGCCTGAGCCCCGCCGGCTGGTCATCGAGTGGACCGCCCAGCTCTGACGATCAGGAGCAGGAGCACTCCAGCCAGACGGAGCGGCTGGGGCGAGGACGCGCTGGTGCTGGCCTGGGCCGGTCCCGGCCCGGCGCGGGGGGCCCACCAACGCGGGGGACCCCGGTGGAGCTGCCCCCGCCCACCGGCCGACGCGACGGCTCCGGCGAGCGGATCACCCAGCCCCTGTCGGCCATCAGCGGCTCGGCCCCGCCCGCGTAACCGGCCGCCCGTCGTCAGGCCGGCGCCGAGCGCGGCTGGGCCCGCAGATCGGCGCGGACCTGGCCGGGGTCACCCGGATGCTGGCCGATACCGCCGCGCTGCTCAGGCTGACCAGCGCCGTGACGATGGCGGCCAGGGCCACCAGGAACAGCGCGCCTATCAGCGCCTTGGGGATGGAGCCGGCCGTGGGACCCGGATCGGCGAGGTGAATGAGCTGCACAGCGCCGAACGCGACGGCCAGGTAGCCGCCCGACCGTGCCGCCGCCCTGGCCAGCGGCCGGCTGGGACGCGGGGGGCGGACGGGCCGGGTGTGCACACTGGCCGGGACGACGCCCGGCTCGGCGGGGATGTCCGCGGTGAGCGCAGCCAGGTCGGCGTAGGTCCGCGCGGTGAGCGCCTGGCCCGCCCGCACGCCGAGCTCATCCCGGGTCAGCCGCCCGTACACGAACGCGTCCTTGAGCGCCTCGATCACCCGCTCACGGTCAGCGTGACCCGCCCGGATCCGGTCACGACCCGCTGCTGCACCCGGCTCTAGCGGTCCTGACATCACCGCCACCCCCTCGCGCTACCAGGACGAGCGTAACGCGGCTCCCCTACCCCCACGCTTCCATGACCGGCGTAGTCACTCCCATGATCACGGAGGATTTCGTACCGCGGGCGGAAGGAA
>CAVYPM010000007.1:0-333970 GCA_963770375.1 uncultured Actinomycetes bacterium
CCGCCGCAATCGACGACGGCCATCACTTCCCGTTCAACGATGACCCCGCGATTCCTACGCCGCCGCGATCTCGGCCTGGTGGTCGCGGAAGGTGGCCACGACCGCGGGAATTTCCGCCAACCTTTAGAGGAGGAATCAGATGGGTGCTTCTGGTGTGCTGGGCAAGGGCCGCACTGCGCTAGTCACCGGCGCCTCCCGCGGCATCGGGCCGCTGGTCGCCGCCGAACTCGCCCGCCACGGCGGCCACGTGGTGCTGACCGGCCGGTCGGCCACCGACCTGAAAGCGGTCACCTCTGACCTTGCCGCCAACGGCGCAGACGTCTCGTTCCTCCCAGCCGATCTGACCCTGCCCGGTGCCGCCGAAAGCCTGGTGCGCGCCGTCGAGCAGCGGCATGGCGGGATCGACCTGCTAGTCAACAACGCTGGGGGCGACCCGCTGCGCGAGTTCCACACCATGACCATCGAGGAGAACCTGCGCACGCTCCAGCTGAACCTCGTCGCCCCGGTGACGTTGACGCATGCGGCGCTTCCCGGGATGCTGCTCCGCGGGAATGGGCACATCGTGAACATCTCCGCGATGGCAGGGCGGGTGTCATTTCCCTTCACCGAGGTCTACGCCGCCGCCAAGGATGGCCTGATCGGCTTCACCCGCGTGCTGCGCGCCGACTACCACCCCCGCGGTGTCAGCGCCTCGGTGCTCATCCTGGGCGCTATCCGCGGTGCCGGGCAGGGACAACGGATGCTCGACGAATCCGGGATGAAAGCCTCGGGTCTCATGGCGCCGGCCGGGGCCGTCGCGCGGGGCGTGGTCAAGGCGGTGACCAAGGACAAGGCCGAACTGGTTATCCAGCCTGGGCCTGGCCGCCTCATCCGGGCCCTCATGGACTACTTCCCCGCCCTCGGCCCCGCCCTCAACCGGGCAGCCGGGGCAACCGCCACCATGCAAAGGATCATCGAACAGCGCGAGGCGAAATCAGGCGCTGCAGTGTGAGGTCGCCTGAGAGCTGCCGGACCTCGACGAGGTCCAGGCCGAGGGACTCGATCCGAACCAGGGCGCCGTAGGTGCCGCGGCGGGGTGAGCCAGAGATGTATCTGCAAATTACTTGCAATAGCTTATAGGCTGCAACTGTGCCTGGATGCTGCGAGGACCAGGGCTCGGTCAGCGCAGCGCAGGCCTGAGAGCTGCCGGACCTCGACGAGGTCCAGCCTAAGCGACTCGATCCGGCCCGGGGCGCCGTAGGTGCCGCGGCGGGGTGAGCCAGAAATGTATCTGCAAATTACTTGCAATAGCTTCTAGGCTGCAACTGTGCCTGGATACTGCGAGGACCAGGGCTCGGCGAGCGCAGCGCCCAGCACACCCTTCGGCCACGACCACGCCGCCGCGGCGGCCGAGCTGCTCGGCCACGACCAGCCGACGCAGCGCGGCGCCACGCGGCCGGAGCTGCTAGCCGGGTGCCGGCTGACAGCTCTCCGCGGACCTTGTTCCGCCCAAGATCGGAGAAGCAGTGGAGCTGAGCTTTGCTGGCGCGGTGCTGGACGTCGGGGTCAGTGACCTGGGCCGGGCTGAGGCGTTCTACTCGGTCCTGCTGGGCCGGGGGCCGGACCTGCAGCCTCAGCCGGATCAGCGGGAGTGGTTCATGCACCGCGCACCGGAGGTGGATTTCCGGATCACGCTCAGCCCGCGGACCGCGGGATCCGGGTCGCTGTCGCTCGGCGTGGCTGACCTGGGCGCTGAGCGGTCCCGGCTGCTGGGGTACTGGCCGGATCTTCCTGCGGCGCACGAGAAGCCGGGCATCATCACGATGGTCCGGATTCAGGACCCGGACGGCAACGAGGTCACGCTGTGGCAGGACCTGATGCCGGCCAGGCACCGGTGACCGCCCCCGGGATGCCGATTGGACCGGCGATCGCCGGGCTGGCCTGAGACGTCTTGCTCTAGCGTGGCGGGTCTGGGTCGGTCAGGCGTTCGGGTTGGGCAGGAGCTCCCGTACCTCTTGCGCACAGCGGCAGGCGACGGCGATCTTGGCGGCCCACTTCAGCGCCTCCTCGCGTGAGGACACGTCGACGACCGCGAACCCGCCGATGACCTCCTTGGTCTCCGGGTACGGGCCGTCGGTGACCGTCCCGTCGGTGGCCACGATGCTCGCCCGCTGGCTTTCCAGCCCGGCGCTGAAAACCCATACGCCGGCGTCCTGGGCCTCGTGGACCACCTTGAGCGCGGCCTTGGTCACCTCGGGCAGGTCCTCCTCGGGGAACGTCATCGCGCCGTCATCGAACGAGATCAGGTACTGCGTCATCCCATGGCTCCTTGTCCCGGCGGCCCCTCCGGCCGCCTCTCACCTCATCTACGAACGTCTCGCTCCGGATCCGACAGCCTGCTGGAAGAAACTTCTCACGGGACCACGCGGGCACTACCCCAGCTGGTCGCGGCGGCGTGTCAGGTACGCGATCTCGGCGGTGTTGCCCGCCAGCCCGATGGCTTGGTCGTAGGCCTCGCGTGACTTCTGATTCCGGCCCAGCCGGCGCAGCAGGTCGGCACGGGTCGCGTGGTAGAGGTGGTAGCCGGACAGCTCGTCCTCCAGACGGTCGACGGCCGCCAGTCCCACCTGCGGCCCATCGAGTTCGGCGACCGCGATGGCCCGGTTGAGCGCGACGATCGGCGAGGAGTCGAGGCGGGCGAGCTGGTCGTAGAGGGCGAGGACCTGCGACCAGTCGGTGGCGCGTACGTCGCGGGCGGAGGTGTGCACGGCGTTGATGGCGGCGAGGATCTGATAGCGGCCCGGGGCCATCCCGGCGGCGGCAGCGGCCAGGCGCTCGCGTACCAGCTGGTGGCCCTCGGCGATCAGCGCCGTGTCCCAGGTCCCACGGTCCTGCTCGCCGAGGGTGACCAGTGCGCCGCTCGCCGAAACCCGGGCGGTACGGCGGGCCTCGGTGAGCAGCATCAGCGCCAGCAGCCCGGCCACCTCACCGTCGTCGGGCATGAGGGCACGGATCAGGCGAGTGAGCCGGATCGCCTCGGCGGTCAGGTCGTGACGGACGGGATCGGTGCCGGGGCCGGTCGCCAGGTAGCCCTCGTTGAACACGAGGAACAGGACGGCGAGCACGCCGGAGACGCGTGCCTGCAGATCCTCCGCGGACGGCACCCGGTACGGGATGCGAGCCGCCTTGATCTTGGCCTTGGCGCGGGTGATCCGCTTTTCCATGGTGGTCTCCTGCACCAGGAAGGCGCGGGCGATCTCGGGCACGGTCAGGCCGGCGACCATGCGCAGCGTCAGCGCCACGCGGGTCTCCATCGCGAGCGCCGGGTGACAGCAGGTGAAGATGAGCCGGAGCCGCTCGTCGCCGATGGCGCCGGGAGGCCCGGGCGGGTCGTTGTCGTACAGCAGCTGAGCCTCCTTCTGCTTGTCGTCCCGCTTGTTCTCGCGCCGGATGCGGTCGATGGCCTTGCGGTTGGCGGTGGTGGTCAGCCAGGCGCCGGGGCTGGGGGGTACACCGTCGGCCGGCCACCGCACGACAGCGGCCGCGAACGCCTCGGCCGCCGCTTCCTCAGCGATGTCGAGGTCACCGAAACGCCTGGTCAGGGAGGCGACCACCCGCGCCCACTCCTCCCGGTGGGCCTCGGTGATCGCCTCCCGGACGTCGGTCCGGCTCACAGGAACGGCCGCACCTCGACCTTCCGGTTGCAGGCCTTCGACCCCTCGGCGGCGAGCTTGAGCGCCACGTCCAGGTCGGCGGCCTCCATGACCCAGAAGCCCACGATGTACTCCTTCGACTCCACGAAGGGCCCGTCGGTGAACACCGCCGCCCCACCCCGGTTATCGATGACGGTGGCTGTGCCCGGCCCCGCAAGTCCTCCGGCGAAGACCCAGTGGCCCTGCGCCTGGAGCCCCTCGTTGAACACGTCGATGGCCGCCATCTCGTCCGTGGTGGCCAGGTCGGACGAGTCGTGGATTACGGAAACCAGGTACTGCATCTTGGATCATCTCCTGTGGTTCGGGGCTCCCCACGCGGGCTGCCTCTCACCCGTGCTACGAACGCCCCCGTCCCGATCCGACACCGGCTCCCGGACGTCTTTCAAGAACTTCTGGCCGGCCAGTAACGAGGCCCCTCATTCAATCCGGTGATTTCGAGGCCGATCAGCGGTCTGCAGGGATGAGTTCTGCTTTCTGCCCCTGCCAGGTGAGAAGGACCCGATGACCGAGCGTTCTGTCATCCACGACACGTTCTCGATCGAGCGCACCTATCCTGTGCCGCCGGCCGAGGTGTTCGCGGCATTCGCCTCCGAGGAGGCCAGGACCGCGTGGGGTGCCGACGGCATCGAGATCCCCGCGGACGCTGAGCCGCCGGAATTCGACTTCCGGGCCGGCGGCCGGGAGCGCTTCACCGTCGCGGGCGAAGGCTCCGTCTACCGCTACGACGCGCTCTACTACGACATCGTGCCGGGCCAGCGCATCGTGTACAGCTACGAGATGTACAAGGACAGCGCGCGGATCTCGGTGTCGCTCGCCACGATTGAGTTCGGGAAGTCCGGCGATGGCACGGCGATGACCTGGACTGAGCAAGGCGCTTACCTGGACGGTATCGACGGCGCTGATGCCTCCGCGCTGCGCAAGGAAGGCACGGCCGGGATGCTCGATGGTCTTGCCGCGTATCTCGCCGGGCACCCGGCGGCAGGCGGTTAAGCACTCGCCGGCGCCGAGCGCAGCGACTGCCTGTCACCGATCTCCGAGCCACTGAGCCACTGAGCCACCGAGCCACTGAGCCGCCGAGCCGGCCCCGCGGCCGGAAATCCCGCCATCAGCGTGACAGGCCAACCGACGGTGGCAGCTGCCACGCTGAGGCCATGACAGCTATGGCAATGCGGCGGTGGACCGACGCCGGCACCACCTGGTTCGCCATCAGCGGTGTCGGGCAGGAGCTGGCGGCACCAGCCGAGCGCCTCCTGATGGACTACCAGCGAGACGGCGACGAATGGCGGCGCGGCTACCCCGCCGGCACCCCGGGACTGGACATCTGCTGGCAGAACTTCACCAGCTGCGCCGAGCTGATGCTGCGGCAGGCAGCCCGGCTGCAGCCCGTCCCTTGGCGCGAGACGCTGCACGAGCTCTGCCGGCGCACCAGCGGGCGGGAGTCAGGCTGGTGGCTGGCCGGCAGCACGGCCCTGGCCGTGCGCGGCGCGGAGATCGAGCCAGGCGATATCGATCTCGTGTGTTCCGGCGAGGCCGCCCTCAGCCTGGGCAGGATTTTCGCCGACGCGCTCATCGAGCCGGTCATCTGCGACAGCAGCAGCCCGATCAGCGACTACTGGGGCCGCGCTTTCCTGACTGCCCGGCTTGAATGGATCGGTGCTCCGAAGGCTGCCGTCGACTCACCCTCGCCGTCCGACTTCGGGCCCGTCGCCGCGTCCCGGCTCGAGACCGTGACGTGGGAAGGCTGGCAGCTGCGGGTCCCCCCGCTGGACTTGCAGCGTGCCGTGAGCCAGCGCCGGGGGCTCACCACCCGCGTGGCACTGATCGACGCGCTCAGTCAGTAAGCGCCGCCTGGCGGCCTGGCGGGGAACGGCCCGGCCACGCCAATTATTTTACCGCGGAGCCTGGCCTCTTAGATGCCGGAAATGGTCCGGCCTGGCATCGGCTCTGCGAGCTCGGCCCGCCAGGCAGGCGCACCGAAGGGGTCTGCGAAGTACTGCGTCTCGTGCACCACATGCTCATGATCGAATTCCATGATGCTCACTGAGTAGGTGGGCACGTCGTCGTACGTGATGATGCACTCGCTCACCCACAGGTTCCCGCGGCCGGTGATCCGGAGGATCGTGAAGTGCCGGCTGGCAGGGTGCCCGCCGCGTTGCGCCAGGATCGTCGCGCGGCCCCGGAACCGTTCACCGGACTGCGGGTAATCGAGGATCGCGCCGGTGGCGTAGATGGCGTGCTCGGTTTCGGTGTCACCGCGTTCCGATGCCTGCCAGTGTTCCTCGATCGCGGCTCTGGTCCGGGTATCAGGATCCATCGCGTTGTCCCTTCTGCTGGCAACCAGGGCAGCTGCACCCGGTCCGGCACGGAGGCGGCTGCCATCCTCCCAGGCCGCGTGCTGGTCACGGAAATTAGATCGGCTCACCCCGGCTGATGGCCCTATGCTGACGCCAGCACGTACGCCACCGCGTACTGCGCCGATCGTCCGAGGAGGGTAGATGCGCCAGGCGACCACGTCTTTCGAGATGGCCTTTGGGACCTATTCACGGGATGTGGCGCGTGTCGCACAAGACGCTCAACTTGGGGATCCTGGCGCATGTAGACGCGGGTAAGACGACTCTTACCGAGCGGCTGCTGTTCGACTCGGGAGTCATCGGCCAGCTCGGCGCGGTCGATGCCGGTACGACCCAGACTGACTCACTGCCGCTGGAGCGGCTGCGCGGGATCACGATCAGATCCGCGGTGGCGTCGTTCCCCATCGGGGACGTCGCCGTCAACCTGATCGACACGCCCGGTCACCCGGATTTCATCGCCGAGGTGGACCGGGTCCTGACCGTTCTCGACGGGGTTGTGCTGGTCATCTCCGCCGTCGAGAGCGTGCAGGCGCAGACCCGGATACTCATGCGCTCCCTGCAGCGCCTGGGCATCCCGGCTCTGCTGTTCGTGAACAAGATCGACCGGCCCGGAGCCAGCCCCGAGCGTGTGCTGCGGGACATCGCCCGCCGTCTCAAGGTGACGGCCTTCGCCATGGGCGGCGTGGCAGGCGCCGGCACGCGCGGGGCCCGTGTCACCGTGCCCGGGCCGGACGACGCCGGCTTCACCGCTGGCCTGGCCGAGCTGCTGGCCGGGAACGACGACCGGCTGCTGGCCGCCTACGTCCACAACGAGGCAGGGATCCGGTACGGCCAGCTCCGCAGCGAACTCGCCGCGCAGACGCGGCGCGGGCAGGTGCATCCCGTGTTCTTCGGCTCGGCGATTACCGGGGCGGGTATCGCGCCGCTGACCGCCGGCATCGCCAGCCTGCTGCCGGCCCCGGGCGGTGACCCCGGCGGGCCGCTGTCCGGACGGATCTTCAAGATCGAGCGCGGCAGCCGGGCGGAGAAGATCGCCTACGTGCGGATGTTCTCCGGGACCGTTCATGTCCGCGACCGGCTCCGGTTCAGCCCCGGCAGCCCCGGCGCGGCCGAGGGCCGCGGCGGCGCCAGCGGCGCCGACGGCCCCAGCGGCAAGGTGACCGCGGTCGCGGTCTTCGAGCGCGGGCCCGCCGTCCCGCGGCAGGCGGTCAGCGCCGGCCAGATCGGCAAGCTCTGGGGCCTGGCCGGCGCCCAGGTCGGGGACCGGATCGGGGACCCGACCCGGGACCCAGCCGGGGACCCGGCCGGCGAAGCAGCCAACGGCGCGGGCCTTCAGTTCCCGCCGCCGACCCTGGAGTCCGCGGTCGTGCCGTGTGATCCCCGTGACGGGAACCGGCTGCGGGTCGCGCTGGGCCAGCTCGCCGAGCAGGACCCGCTGATCAACCTGCGCCAGGACGACGAGCGGCAGGAGATCTACGTGTCGCTCTACGGCGCGGTCCAGAAGGAGGTCATCCAGTCCACGCTGGCCGACGACTTCGGCGTCGGCGCCACGTTCCGCGAGACCACGATGATCTGCATCGAACGGCCCGCCGGCGCCGCGAGCGCCCTGGAGGTCCTGCAGTCCGACCATCATCCCTATTCCGCGACGGTCGGCCTGCACGTCGAGCCCGGGCCCGCCGGCTCGGGCCTGCAGTTCCGGCTCGACGTCGACCCGCGCCTCGTCCCGCTGTACATCTACAAGACCGCGAGCCACTTCACCGACGCCATGACGCAGCTACGTCCGGCAGGCCCTGGAAAGGGGTCTCCACGGATGGCAGGTCACGGACTGTGTCATCACGATGAACAAGTGCGGCTACTACGTCGGTGACGGGCCCGCCAAGCAGATCCTGCCCACCCCGCGGACCACCGCCGCCGACTTCCGCAAGCTGACCCCGCTGGTCCTGGCCGAAGCGCTCCGCCAGGCAGGCACGGTCGTCTGCCAGCCGATGGCCCGCGCCCGCCTGGAACTGCCCGCTGCGAGCCTGGGTGACGTGCAGTCAGCCCTGGCCCGGCTCGGCGCGCCCACTGAGATCCCCCGGCTCGACGCCGAGCAGGCGGTGGTCACCGCCCTGCTGCCCTCCGCCCAGGTCCGCGGCCTGCAGGAGCAGCTCCCCGGGCTGACCGGCGGCGAAGGCGTGGCCGACATCAGCTTCGCCGGCTACCAGCCGGTCCACGGCAGCTACCCCACCCGCTGACCCGCTCCCGGACCGGCCAGGGCCCGCGCCAGCCCGGCCCGAAGATTCCCGTGCCCGGGTATGCGAATCAGCAGGACACCGCGTTAGAAGGATGTGAGAAGCCAGCAAGCCGAGTTCACGGAGTTCTTCCAGACCAGCTGGGAGCCCTGCCTCCGCGCGGTGGTGGCCGTCACCTGCGCCCGGCAGCCCGCCGAAGACCAGGTGGCGGAGGCGTTCGCCCGCGCCTGGGCGTCGTGGCGGAAGGTCCGCCAGCATCCCGCCCCGCAGGCCTGGGTGGTCCGCACCGCGCTGAACACCGGCGCGTCCTGGTGGCGCCGCCGCAACCGCGAGCTGCCGCTGGCGGATCACGATCTGACCGCTCCCGCCGGCATTGACGGAGGCCCAGGCAGCAGCCCGGGCCACGGCCGGGCAGCGACCCCGGCGGCGGCCTGGACGGCACCTTGCTCACCGCGATACGACGCCTGCCTCAACGGCAGCGTGAGGTCATCGCCCTGCGGATCTTCCTTGACCTCGACACCGCAACCATGTCCAGGGAGCTGGGCGATCGAGGCGGGCACGGTCCGGATGCACCTGTCCCGGGCGATCGCCGCGCTGCGCCGCGAGCTCACCCCCATCACCAAAAGCACGGAGGCCGACCGATGAGCATCCACGACGAACTGAGTGACCATTGACCACAGCGACCACGAGGTGCTGCGCGCCGCCGCCGATTCCCTGTTCGGGCTCCCCGTGGCCCGCCCCCCGGACGTGCGATCGATCATGGCCAGGGGCCGCACCCACCGCGCCCGCCGCGCCCGCCGCCTCACCGCGGCCGCGAGCCTGTCCGCAGCCGGCGCCGCCGCCAGCACCGCCGTGGCCCTCGGCCTGACCAGCGCACTCAGCCCGGCCCCGGTTCCCCGGTCCCGGCCCCTCCCTCGGCACCGGCCCGATCCGGACCGCGGCCTTCACGCTCGCCAGCAACCCCGACGGCACGGCCACTCTCACGATCAACGCCGGTGGAGCTGCTGGACACCGCGGCCCTGCAGCGTGACCTGACGCAGTACGGCATTCCGGCGAAGGTCACCTCCGGCCGCTTCTGCTCGTCCGATCCCGCCCCGGGCGGCTTCTCGCGGGCCGTGCAGCTCTATGGGCCGTGGGTCGCCATGACGCCATCCGGCGCCGGGCAAGCCGCCCCCTGACCAGTCCACCCTCTCGATCACGATCGATCCGGCGGCCATCCCCGCGGCACCGCGCTCAGCATCGGCGATTTCCAGCTCGGCCCGGACCAGCAGCAGGCTGACCTGGCGCTGATCGACACGAGCTCCAGCACCTGCTCCAGCACCCCGCCCGGCCCGGACGGCCCGCCCGGCGGCACGCAGATTATCTTCGGCGGCTCCGGCCCGGCCGGATCGTAAACGTAAACCGCACGTCAGCCGCGGCCGTACCGCCACCAGGTGCCAGCAACCGCTACCACCGACGCCAGCGACACGCCAATCCAGACGAACGTCGGGAACCCGGAGAACGCCGGATCCCCCATCATCACGTTCGACATCGTGTACCCGACCATCATGGTCGCCGTGGACCAGATCAGCGTGAGCGGCAGGTACAGCCAGACCGGCGCCTCCTGGAACCCCGTCCGCAGCCTCGTCATCTCAGAATCTCCTTGCTCAGCGTGGCCAGGGATTGGCCACCTGATCGAAGGTAGAAAATCCCGGGCATGCCGGGCATCGGTCGGATGACCTATCCGGGGGCGGTGTGATGAACGATCGCGTCATCCGCGCCGGGGACACGGCCCAAAGGCCAGCCGCGTTCTGGTCGCCGGCCGTCCACGGCCTGCTCGCTACCTGGCGGGAACCGGTTTCCCGGCCCCGCGCGTGCGGCACGCCGGCGACGGCGAGCACAGCACCGCGACGCTCACCTGGATCGAGGGCGCTATCCCGCCCGGCCGCCAGCGGCCTGTAGCTCACAACCCCGGCCGCAGAAGCTACCCGGCAAGCGGTTTCCCGTTGCTCCCCGCCCGGCTGACGCGGTCCGGCCGGTTGCGCTCGCCGCTGAGCGGCCCGGCCGGCTGCGCAGCGACCTCGGCCGCCCGCTCCAGGACGCGGCCCAGCAGCTCAACCAGGCTCTTCCGCTCGTCGGCGGAAAGCGCTGTCATGACGCTCTGCTCAACGGTCCGGATCCCCGGCAGCAACCGGTCCGTCGCCGCCTGCCCGTCCGCCGTGATCTCCAGCAGCACGCTGCGCCGGTCGGCCGGATTCGGGATGCGGCGGATCCACCCCTGCCGCTCCAGCAGATCAAGCGTCGCGGTCATCGTCGCCGACGCGGCCAGCATCCGGTCGCTGACCTGCGAGGGAGTCACCGGCTCACCGGCCCCCTCGATGACCGCCAGCGCAGTCAGGGCGGCGTGCGGCAGACCGAACGTCACCCGGATGCTCCGGTCGATCTCGGCCAGCAGCGCCTCGCCGGTGCGGACCAGCGTCGCGTACGCCTCGGTACAGCTCGAATCGCCGCCGGGAAACTCGTCCGCGAAGCCAGCGCCGACCCGGACCACGCCAAGCGAGGCCGGGGAAGGGCGACTGCGCCCCTTCCCCGGCCTCGCTGCCCCCCCAGGCTCAGGCATCAGTGAAGATCTCGATCCGCGGCATGCCCTGCACGCCGGCCCGGTCCATGGCCTCGCGCAGTTCCGGGTCCCCGGCGAAACCGCTTGCCTGCGCAGCGCTCGGGAACTCGTGCGTGATGAACAGGTCGTTCCCGTCCTCGGGCAGCCGCAGAACGCGCTGCGCAGTGCAGCCGTACTGCGCCCGCAGCGGCTCGACTTCGTCGTAGACCTTCCGCCAGGCCGCATAGTCGCTGACCTGGTGGCGAACAGCAAGGATCGCGCTCATATGGGTTCCCCTCCCAGCTTCGGGGGCCTCCCCCGGCCCCTGACCGCAGCCTAGAACCGCGATTAATTCCGAGTCAAGATATTCGCCTCGGAAATATACATCTCACATCCGAACTATATTTGAGGATTACGGTTCCGGGGGCGCGGGCCACCGCTCCCACGCCGGTCAGGCACCGCGGGCCAGCGCGGCGTCCAGCACCCGGCGATGCCGGATCATCCACGCCGCGGACCGCGCCCGCCAGGCCATCGCCCACAGCGCGACCGGGTGCCCGGTCATGTCCGGCGTGACCGCGGCGTCGTCAGCCTCGGCGGCCGCGTCGCAGATCGCGAACTCGATCAGCCGGTCCGCGAAGCCGTCCCGCTGCCGGGCGGCCAGCCCGTAGCCGTCCACGATCGCGGCCAGCTGGCGGGCCCGCTCGGCGGCCGGCGGCAGCTGCTCGATCCCGGCCACGATGTCGTCGTGCAGCTTGGCGTTGAGCCAGGCCAGCTGGGCCAGCTCCACGAGCGGGTCGACCGGCCCGGCGGTCTCCCAGTCGATGAGCGCGACCGGCAGGCCGTCCCGGGCCACGATGTTCCACGGCGCGACGTCGCAGTGCCCGATCACCCGGTCAGGACCGCCCAGGTCCCGGCCGTGCCAGTCGAACCACACCGCGCCGGGCGGCGGCCGGAACGACCGGGTGGCCCGGTGCAGGCCGCGCAGCAGCCGGCCGAGCGCGGCGGCCCCGTCCAGGCTCCACGGCCCCGGCTGGGTGAACTCCCCCTCGATGAACGTCAGCGTCTCCCGGCCGCCGGCGTCCAGGCCGGTCCCCACCAGCCGCGGCGCCGCGGCAAACCCGGCCTCCTCGAGGTGCCGGAGCAGCGCGTGCACCGCCGGGGTCCACGGCCCGGCATCCCTGATCACCACGTCGCCCTGCCGGTGCACGACCGACCGCCCGCCGCCCGTCAGCGCAACTGGCTCACTGTCCTTGGTCACGCCCGATTGTCCGGACCGCAGCGAGGCAGGCGCACCCCAATTACCGGCCGGACGCGGCCCCCGGAGATGCTGAATCCCATGGGCGAGGACATCGCGGCGCTGTTCGGCCGGGCCGGATGCACCGGCCAGCTGTGCGTGCTGTCCCTGGACGGCACGCAGCAGGTCATGGTCGACGCGGACCGGCCGGCCGTGCCCGCCTCGGTGATCAAGATCCTGGTGGCCCTGGAGGCGGAGACCCAGTTCGCGGCCGGTCAGCTGGATCCGCGCGAGCGGGTGACCCTGCGGGCCGCGGAGCGCACCCCAGGCCCGGTCCTGTTCTCGCTGTTCCAGGACGACGTCCGGGTCTCGCTCCGGGACCTGGTCGTGGCCATGCTGACGATCAGCGACAACGTGGCCACCGACGCGCTGCTGGACCGCATCGGCCTGGACGCGGTCAACACGCGGGCCGCGCACCTCGGCCTGGCCGGCACGGTGGTCACGGCGAACCCCGGACCCAGAAGTCGTGGCGGTGGCGGCCGGGGCGGAAACCGCTTGCCTCAGCCATGGCGGCGGCCTCGGTAAACCCGTGCGCCAGCCCGAGCGGGTCGTGGGCGTCACTGCCGAAGCTGACCGCGGTGCCGCCTTCCTGGTGCCACCACCGGAGGAGGTCCGGCTCCAGCGGCAGCTGGGTGTTGATCTCCAGGGCCCGCCCGCTGCCCGCCAGGGCCCGCAGCACGGCGCGGTACTCCTCCTCGAAGTCAGCCGGCGGGCAGACCGCCCGGTCCCGCGGCCAGTACCGCATCGCGTAGTCGATGTGCGCCAGCGCGGCGAAGTCGTCCCACCCCTCAACCAGGCCAAGCAGCTCGGCCAGGTAGCGGCGGACTACGTCGGCCGGGTCGTGGATCCGGTGGGCCACCACGACGTCGATCCAGGTCCCCGGCCCGTGCGGGAGCGTGTGCTGCCCGCAGATGACCACGTCGAACTGGCCCTGGCGGAGCAGGCTGGCGGCCGGGCCGGTGTGCCACTGCGGCTCGCTGAGCTCGACCCCGGACAGGATCCGCAGCTCGGGAAAGCGGTTTCGGCAGCGCTCCAGGCACTCGAGGTAGCCCTCCAGCGGCATGGGCGGGGGCACGAGCATCCCGTCGCGGACCCAGCGCCGGAACTGGCCGGGAAGCCGGGACGGGTCGCCGAGCAGGGTCGTGGCGGTGAATTCGGCGTGATCGGTGAACGCCACCGAGCGCAGCCCCAGCTCCACGGCACGCTCGCAGGTGCGCTCCATGGACCCTTCCGGCGCGTCCCAGGACCATTCGGTATGCACATGCCGGTCAGACGGGAGCACGCACTCATGCTCGCACCCGGCCGGGCCGCGCCGGGCAGCGGCATCGGGTAGGCAGGAACCCGACGACGATGATCCTCGGGAGGTCCTGTTGGCAGCCGGCCGCCGCTACCTGAACCTGAACGTCTACCTGCGCAATTCGGGCTATCACGAGGCCGCCTGGCGGGTCTCCGCCGCCGACCCGGCCAGTGTCCTCGATCCCCGGCACTACGTGGGGCTGGCGGCGACCGCCGAGCGCGGCGTGCTCGACTCGATCTTCCTGCCGGACAGCCCCGGGGTCGCCCATTTCCGGTCCGGGTACCTGCCCGGCGCCGGCCTGGACCCGCTGCAACTGCTTTCCGCGGTGGCCACCGGCACGGAGCAGATCGGGCTGATCGCGACCGTGTCCACCACGTACAGCTACCCGTGGGACGTGGCCCGGCGCCTGGCCACGCTGGACTTCATCAGCCACGGCCGGGCCGGGTGGAACATCGTCACCACCGCCGAGCCCGCCGCCGCGGGCAACTTCGGCGACCAGCCGCACCCGCCCGCCGCGGACCGGTACGAGCGGGCCGGCGAGTTCGTGGACGTCGTGCTCAAGCTCTGGGACGCCTGGGAGGACGGCGCCGCGGTCATGGCGCGGGACACCGGCCAGTGGGCCGACCTGGCCCGGCTGCACCCGCCCGGGCACCACGGCCGGTACTTCGACGTGGCCGGCTATCTCCCGTTCCCCCGCTCGCCGCAGGGCCACCCGTTCCTGACCCAGGCTGGCACGTCAGCCGCCGGGAAAGCGCTTGCCGCGAGGTACGCCGACGCGGTCTTCACCCCGCTGGCCAGCGTCCCGGCCGGCGTGGCGTTCCGGGATGACCTGCGCGCGCAGGCCGCGGCGCGCGGCCGGGAGCCGGGGCATATACGGGTCCTGCCGGGGCTGTCGTTCCTGCTCGCGGGCAGTGACGCCGAGGCCGCCGCGCTGAAGGACGCCCTCGAGGCCGCGGCCAGCCCCGAGTTCCGCTGGCGCAACCTCGCCCACCTGGCCGGCCTGGACTACACCACCATCGATCCGGACGCCCCGTGCCCGCCCGGGCTGCTCGCCGGGGCGCCCCGGACCAGCTTCGGCGCCGCGATCTCCCGGATGGTGGCGGAGGAGCCGGCCGCCCCGTTCCGCGCGGTGGCCATGAAGCTGTCCGCGCTGCCCGGCGGGCTCGACTTCACCGGCACGCCGGAAGGGCTTGCCGACCTGATCACCAGCTGGTGGGAGGCGGGCGCCGCGGACGGGTTCACGCTCATGCCGCACGTGCTTCCCGATCAGCTGACCGCGTTCGTCGATCACGTGGTGCCGATCCTGCAGCGGCGCGGCCTGGCCCGCACCGAGTACGCCGGGACGACCCTGCGCGACCACGCCGGCCTCCCCCGGCCGGCCGCCGGGGACCCCACGGCGGGTCCCGCCGCGGGCTCCGGACGGCCGGGACCTGCCGCGGGCCCCGGACGGGCGGGACCCGCCGCGGGCTAGCCGAGCAGCTGAGCCATGCCGACCGAGCCGGGCGCGGTCTCGGTGAACCCGTGCCGCTGGTACAGCCTGCGGCCCGGCGGGTCGGCCAGCAGGCTGACGTACGCGCCGGGCGGGGCCTGCGCCCGGATCCGGTCCAGCAGCGCGCCGAGGATCGCGTCGCCCAGGCCGCGCCGCTGGTGCCCGGGAAGCACCGCCATGTCGATGACATGGAAGTACCATCCGCCGTCCCCGATGACGCGGCCCATGCCGACGGCGGCGGATGTCTCCAGATGGATTACGGTTACCGCGGCCCACCCGCCGTTCAGGGCGGCGGCCGCCTGGTCCGGCCGGCGAGGGGACAGCCCGGAGCGTTCCCGCAGGGCCAGGTAGTCCGCCAGCGGCGGCGGGCCGTCCAGCAGCCGGTAGCCGGCCGGGACTTCGCCCGGGACACGGTCCGGGACACCGTCTGCCTCGGTCATGGCAGCAAGATCGCAGACGCTCTGTGCCGGGTCAACGCGGCCGTCTGAGGTGCCAGGTGACGGCCTGGCCGAAGCCGCTGCTGGCCGTCCACCGGACCCTGACGACCTTGACCCCGTTGGGGAGCACGGCGGTCACCGTCCCGGTGACGCTTTTCCCCGGCTGCAGCCGGAACACACCGTTGGTGAAGCTGGGGTGGTGGCCGGCCAGGTAGGCAAAGCTCCACTGGTAGCGCTTTCCGTTCGAGCCGATGAGGACCGCGTCGTTGTAGGCGTCGTCATCGATGCTCCCGCGTACGCCGCGCACGGTGAATATCGCGGCCACGAGGTGCTTGCCCGGGCCCGGGTCGTCCAGGAAGGACTGCGGCCGGGCCGGGTCGAGCAGCCGCACCAGCTGGACGGTCATGGAGCTGCCCTGCACGGTGCGGACCTGGAAGACGGTCCGGATCGGGCCGGCCGTCCGGCGCGGCTTGTGGCCGGCGCCGCCGCTGGACCCGCCCGGGTTGCCGGCCGGCTGGGGAGCCGGGGCCTCCGCCGTGGCCGAGCCGCCGCCGGTGCTGAAATGGTCCGTCAGCTCCCCGATCACGCCGCGGCCCACGATCACCGCAAAGACACCCACGATGAGGATCAGCACGGCCTTGACCCCGGTGCTGCCGCCGCGGGGACGGCTGGCCGGCGGGCGGGACGGCCGGGAGGACTGGGCAGGCCGAGCGGGCCGGGCGGGCCGGTTCGGCGGCTTCCGCGGCGGAGTCTGCTGCCGGGCCTGCGGGCGGCTCTGCGGACGGGTCTGCGGCGCGGGACGGCGGGCGGCTGCTGACCTGGAGGCGGAGGCCTTCTGGCGGCCTTGCGGGGCCGGCCGGCGCGCCGGCTGCCGGGCCGGCGCGCCCGGCGGGGCCTGGCTTTCCGGCGGCAGGTAGCGGGACATTGCCTCCTGGTAGCCGGGCAAGCGGCGTTCCGTCGCGGCCCGCATCTCCTCGTAGATCGGGGAGTCGCCCTCGTCAGCGGACGGATCCGTAGCGGGGTCCGGCGACGGCTGCGGCCGGACAGGCGGTATCCGCAGGTCGCTCAGATCCAGCGCAGGCAGGCTGAGCGACGTGACTACCCGCGGCAGGTTCCCGGCGGTCCCGGTGCCCGAGGTCGGCGGACCGGCCGGGGCCAGCGGACCGGCCGGGGCCAGCGAGCCGGGCGTCAACCGGCTGACCGGGCTCGACCGGGCTCACCGGGCTCGGCGAGCTGACCGAGGTCGGCGAGCTGACCGGCGCCAGCGGGGCAGCCAAGGCTAGCGGGCTGGCCGACGCCAGCGCAGCGGCCGGGGCCAGCGTCCCGCTGTCGGATGCCGGGCCAGCTGGGGTAAGGGTCCCGCTGCCCGGCGACGGGTCAACCGGGGCCAGGATCCCGCCGCCCGGCACCGGTCCGCTGCCCGGTGCCGGTCCGCTGCCTATTGCCCGCCCGCTGGCCGGCTGAGCTTCGGCCGTGAAGGCGGGCGCCTCGTAAACGGGGGCCTGGTAGGCGGGTGGCGGCGCATAGGCGGGTGGCTGATAGCCGGGCGCGTCACCTCCGCCGGTGGCCGTATCCCCCGTCCCGCTGGCCAGCGGCTCGGTTCCGCCGCTCTGCGGCTCGCTGGGGTTTGTCATGCTCACCATCCCGGTCCCGGGCTCCCGACCTTGAAAACGCAGCCGCCCCTTCTCAGGTTTGGCACCCCGTGCAGTTTTCTGTTCACGCGCAGGGCCCGGGAGAGCCGGGCGAGTTCGCCGAGGGCGGATCTCCTGGCCGGCTAGCGGTATGGCCCTATGGGTATTTTGCCGGAATGGCAGGGCCTGGGCAGCTAACGGCGCGGTACGACGAGTGGGCCGACTGGTACGAGGACTATGTCACCGGCGAGGCCCGCGGCTTCACCGAGCGGGCGGGCCGGGCGCTGGACACGGTGCTGGGTCCCGGCACCGGGCCGGTCCTCGACCTGGCCTGCGGCACCGGCGTGCACGCGGCCAGGCTCAGATCCCTCGGCTGGACGCCGCTCGGCCTGCTGACCCGGTCAGCACCAGCAGGCCGCCCGTCCCGGCCGAAGCCTGGTCCAGCAGCTCATCGATCGCGCTGAGCTCCCGGCGCCGCCCGATGATCCCGAATGCCACAGCTCATTGTCCTGTCCCGCCGCGCGCCGCCAAGCAGCCCACCGCGGAAACTCGCCGGCCGGGATGTCGACCTGACGGCCGGCTTGTTCGACATGCTGGGTGGAGGTGATGGCATGAAATACGTGCTGCTGTTCTGCGGGGACGCCGACGACGCCGCGGCGTTTGCCGCGCTGACCCCCGACGAGCTGCGGGCCAGGTACGCCGAAGTCGGGGCCTGGTTCGCCGAGCACCGGGCGAGGATCGGCGGGAGCAACCAGCTGCAGGGCCCGGAAACCGCCACGTCCGTCCGGTTCGGCCCGGACGGCCCGCCGGTGGTGACCGACGGCCCGTATCTGGAGGGCAAGGAGGCCATCGGCGGCTACGCCGAGGTCGATGTGGCCGACCTGGACGAAGCGCTGCGGATGGCGAGGACATGGCCGGGACGCGGGACCGTGGAGATCCGCCCCGTCATGACCAGGGGCTGACCCCGGCGCCGGACGACCGGATCGCCGCGGCTCAGGACTCCCTGGCCGCGGCATTCCGGGAAGAGAGCAGCCGGCTGACCGCCTCGGTCACGCGCATCCTGGGCGGAGACTTCGCCGCCGCGGAGGAGATCGTCCAGGATGCGCTGCTGGCCGCATGGCGGCAGTGGCCCGCCGACGGAGTGCCCAACCAGCCGGCCGCCTGGCTTCGCACGGTCGCCCGCCGCCGTGCGATCGACGTCCTCCGCCGCGATCTCCGCTACCGGGACCGGCTCGCGGCGACCGCTTTCCCAGCCGGCCCCGCTGCCAGCCCGGCCGGCGACGAGGCGGACGACCGCCTCATGCTCATCTTCACCTGCTGCCACCCGGCGCTTGCCACCGAGGCGCAGGTGGCGCTGACCCTGCGCACGGTCTGCGGGCTCACCACTGCGGAGATCGCCCGTGCGTTCCTGGTCTCGGAAGCCGCGATCATCCAGCGGCTCACCAGGGCCCGCCGCAAGATTGCCGCGGCCGGCATCCCCTACCGGGTCCCGGACGACGACGAGCTCGCCCAGCGCCTGTCCGGCGTGCTCGCCGTCATCTACCTGCTGTTCAACGAGGGCTACCTGACCAGCGCGGGCGACCGGCCGCAGCGGCGTGACCTGACCGGCGACGCCGAGTGGCTGGCCGGGCTGCTGGCCCGGCTGATGCCCGCCGAGCCCGAGGTGGCCGGCCTGGTCGCCCTGATACGGCTGCACCGGGCCCGTGCCGCAGCCCGGTTCGACGACGCGGGCCGCCTGGTCCTGCTCCGCTACCAGGACCGGTCCCGGTGGCGGCACGCGGACATCGCCGCCGCGACCGACCTGCTGGTCCGCGCCGGGCAGCAGCGGCGGCCGGGCCCGTATCAGCTCCAGGCCGCGATCGTGGCCTGCCATGCAGAGGCGCCTAGCTGGCAAGACACCGACTGGACGCAGATCCTGCTGCTCTACGACGCGCTGCTCGAGCACCTGCCGTCTGCAGTGGTCCGGCTGCACAGGACGATCGCGCTCGGCCAGGTCATGGGGCCCGAGAAAGCCCTTTCCGAGGCCGACACCCTGGCCCCGCTCCTCGACCGCTACCACCTGCTGCACGCCACCCGGGCCGAGTTCCTGCGCGCACTCAGCCGCCACGACGAGGCCCGCCGGGCTGACGAGCGCGCCCTTGGCCTGACCGGTAACCCCGCCGAGCGCGCCCTACTCGAGCAGCGCCTCGCCTGACGGAAGGAAAGCGCTAACCCGATGGCCACCGCTGAAGAAGGAATCGCGACCCAGATCCGCAACATCGAGGCCCGCTACGGCAAGACGATGGCACAGTGGTCGGCCATCGTCGCCGCCAGCGGCCTGACCAGGCACCAGGACGTGGTCGGCCTGCTCAAGGCCGACCACGGCCTGCCGCACGGCGCCGCGCACCGGGTCTCGCTGACCGTCAGGCAGCAGCTCGGCCCCGGCCAGCCCGGCCAGCCCGGCCAGCCCGGCCCCGCCACCACCGGGGACCCGGTCGGTGCCCTGTACACCGGCCGCAAGGCTCCCCTCCGGCCGCTGCACGAAGCCCTGATGACCGCGGTCCTGGCCCTGGGCGACGACGTCGAGGTCGCGCCCAAGAAGGGCTACCTCAGCCTCCGCCGCGGCCGGCAGTTCGCGATGATCCAGCCCAGCGGCGCCGGCCGGATCGACGTCGGCCTCATCCTCCCCGCCAGCCCGGAAACCCAGCCCGGCCCGCGGCTGGAGTCCGCGGCCGGGTTCAATGCCCTGTTCACCCACCGGGTCCGGGTGCTCGCTGGCGCGGACATCGACCCCGAGCTCACCGCCTGGCTCCGGCTCGCCTACCAGCACGCCGCCCGCTGACCAGACCCACCGCCCGGCCGCCGGCCGGCGGCCGCCGCCGGCGGCGGGCGGGCGGGCGGGAAAGCCTGGCCGCACAGGTCCCGCCGCGTCACGCTGAGGTGATGCGCGGAGCACGGATCTTCCTGGCCGGGCAAGCGGTTTCCGAGCTGGGCGACGGGCTGGCCCTGCTGGCGATCCCGCTGCTGGTCCTGCGCCTGACCCAGAGCCCGGTCGCGGCGGTCCTGGCCTCGCTGCCCGCCAGCGCCGGCTACCTGGTGGCCGGCCTCCCCGCGGGCCTCCTTGCCGACCGGGTGAGCCCGCGCCTCGCCCTTGCCTGCGGAGACGCCGTCCGCGCAGCACTATTTCTGGCCCTCTATACGGTTTCGGGGGCGCGGGCCACCCCGCCCGGGCTGATCCTGTCGCTGGCCTTCGCGGCCGGTGCGGTCACCGTGTTCTCCGAGACGGCGCTGGCCCTGGTGGTGCGGGACGTGTTCACCGGCCCGCGCCTGATCCCGGCCAACTCCCTGCTGGAGTCGGCCGCCCAGCTCGGCCAGATCCTCGGACCTGGCGGCGCCGGGCTGCTGGCCGCGGCCGGCCTGCTGCGCGCCTCGCTGCTGATCGACGCGGTGACGTTCCTGATCTCCCTGGCCTGCCTGGCCGGCCTGCGGGGCTGTTACCCGGCCGGCCCGCGCCCGCCCCGGCCCGCCCTGACCTGGCGGGCGGCGCGGGCCGAGCTCGCCGAGGGGATCCGGCAGGTGGCCGCGACCCGGCTGCTGCTGACCCTTCTCGTGTTCCAGATCGCGCTCAACCTCGGCCTTGGCGCGGACAAGCTCGTCATCTTCCTGCTCCGCAGCACGCTGGCGCTGTCCCCCTGGCACGTCGGCCTGGTGATCAGCGCGGGCGGTCTCGGCGGCCTCGCGGGCGCGGCGGGCACCGGCTGGCTGACCCGCCGGTTCGGGCCGCTCGGCGTCATCATGTTCTGCTGCGCCGTGTCCGGCGCGGCCATGCTCCTGCTCGGCGCGGCGTTCTCGGCGCCCGTCGCCCTGGCCGCGAACGCCCTCTACACCTGGGCCATCGTCGCGGCCAGCGTGACCAACCGGTCTCTCCGCCAGGCCCTGGTCCCCCGCCCGGTGCTCGGCCGGGTCACGGCCTCCTGGCGGCTGAGCAGCCAGGCCGTCACCCTGGCCGGCGGCCTGCTGGCCGGTGCCGCCGCCGCGCTGGCCGGCTCCCCCCGCCCCGTCTTCGCCGCGGCCGGCGTGCTTACCGTGCTCACCGTCGCCACTGCCTGGCTCGCCGCCCTCCGCCACGAGCAGCTCCCGCCCGGCCTCCTGGTCCGGGCCGGCCCGGGCCCGCCGCCCTGATCAGCGCCCTTTCGCCCGGCGCCAGATGCGGATCACCGTCAGTATGGCCGCCCCCAGGAGGGCGGCCGAGAAGGATCCGAGCCATCCGGAAAACGCCGGGTCGCCCCAGCTCAGATTGAGCAGTACGGTGACGCCCATCCAGACCGCCAGGAAGACGACGAGGCTGAGCGGAATGTCGATCCAGAGCGGGGTGTTCCGCCGGCCCGATCCGGTTACTGCCATTTTCTGCTCCCCATCGGAATCCATTGCCAGATTGGCCGGGCTCACCATAAGCAGCGAGAATCATGCGCGGCATCGGTCGGATGACCTATTCCGCCCGGCGCCCGTCCGGCCGGCCAGGCCCCCCTCCCGCCGCCCCTGCCAAACCGAACGCGGCTATGAAACACTTCGCGCATACGACGCAAATATTGCCCCGACCCGCGTCCCCCGGGAGGCCCCCATGACCACGCTTGTGCCCCCGCCCAGCACGACCGAGACCGACGACGGCGCGGCGATCGCGGAGCTGCACAGGCTGCACGCGGTCCAGCGCAAGGCCTTCCTGGCCGACCCCTACCCGGCTCCCGCCGAGCGGAAGGAGATGCTCGGCGCGCTCGCCGGAATGGTGCTCGGCCACCGGGACCAGATCCGGGCGGCGATGAGCGAGGACTTCGGTGCGCACCCGGACCTGTTCACCGACCTGGTCGAGGTGCTCGGGGTGGCGGGCCGGGCCGCGTACGCGATCGAGCAGCTCGACTCGTGGCTGGCCGAGGACGTGCGCTACACCGACCCGGCGCTGTACGGCACCGCCCGGGCCGGCGTCCGCTACCAGCCCAAGGGCGTGGTCGGCAACATCGTGCCGTGGAACTTCCCGTTCGACCTGTCGCTCGGCCCGCTGGTCGAGATGCTCGCCGCGGGCAACCGGGTGATCATCAAGCCGTCGGACTACACGCCCGCCTGCGGCGAGCTGCTGCGCTCGATGGTGGCGGCAACGTTCGGCGAGGACCGGGTAGCGGTTGCCGTCGGCGGCCTGACCCTGGCGAAGGAGTTCCCCACCCTGCGCTGGGACCACCTGCTGTACACCGGCAGCCCGGCGATCGGCCGCGAGGTGGCCAAGGCCGCCGCCGAGAACCTGGTCCCGGTGACCCTGGAGCTGGGCGGCAAGTGCCCGGCCATCATGGCCCCGGGCAGCGTCGATGCCTCCAACGTGCGCAGCGTGATCGGCACCAAGCTGATCAAGAACGGCCAGATGTGCATCTCGGTGGACTACGCGCTGGTCCCCCGGGCCGAGGTGGACGCGTTCGTCGGCCACGCGCAGGACTACCTCAACGGCGAGCTGCCCGGCTACGCGTCCTCGGAAGACAACACCGGCATCATCACCCAGCGGCACCTGGACCGGATCACCGCGATGGTCGACGAGGCCCAGGCCTCCGGCGCCCGCGTGGTCTCGCTGGGCGGCGAGGGCGACCCGGCCACCCGGCGGCTGCCGCTGGTGCTGGTCGTCGACCCGCCGGAGCACCTGCGCATCATGCAGGAGGAGGTCTTCGGCCCGATCCTGCCCGTGGTCGCCTACGACGACATCGATGACGCGGTGGCCGGGGTCAACGCCGGCGAGCGCCCGCTTGGCCTGTACGTCTACAGCGGCGATCCGCAGGTCGCCGAGCACGTGCTGGAGCAGACCAGCTCCGGCGGCGCGTGCGTGAACATCTGCGCGCTGCAGGGCGCGCTGCCGTCGCTGGGCTTCGGCGGCGTCGGCCAGAGCGGCAGCGGCCGCCACCACGGCATCGAGGGCTTCCGCGAGTTCTCCAACCCCCGCGGCGTGGTCGTGCGCGGCACCGGCGACCTGGCCGACGCGTTCTTCCCGCCGTACGGCGGGGCCGCCCAGGCCATCGTCACCAGCATCTTCGGCGACGCGGGCGCCGCTGGCTGAGAAGTAGTCCCGGACATCACGCAACCGAATAGGGCGCCTCGCGCATCTGTAAGGGACCGGCAGGCCAGCCCTCGGGGGCACGGCCTGCCGGTCCCTTACTGACCGCTGCGCTGAGGAGAGCCGACCGCGTGACCAACGCGACCGAGTTTGCCGAGTTCGCCTCGGCGGCATCACCCCGGCTCCGCCGGATGGCGTTCCTGCTGTGCGGCAACTGGCACACCGCCGAGGACCTGACTCAGACCGCGCTGGCCAAGGTCTTCGCCTCCTGGCCGCGGGTCAGGCGGCAGGAGGCGGTCCACGCCTACACCACCCGGACGCTGGTCAACACCTTCCTGGCGGACCGGCGGCTGCGGCGGAACGGGGAGGTCCTGACCGACCGGCTGCCTGACCGCCCGGCCGGCGGCTGGCCCCGGAGGACCGGATCGTCGTGCTCGACGCGCTGGCCACGCTGCCGCCCCGGAGCCGCGCCGTAGTGATCCTGCGCTACTGGGCGGACCTGAACGTGGAGCAGGCCGCCGCGGTTCTCGGCTGCTCGCCGGGGACGGTGAAGAGCCAGACGGCACGGGCGCTCAGCAGGCTGAGGGACACGCTGGGCAGCGACTGGACAACAGAAGAAACCGACGAGGCCTGGGGAGCCCGCCATGGATGAGACGACGCTGCGCGGGCTGCTCGCCGGCGCGCTGACGGAGGAGCCGCCGATGGGACCGGTCACGCAGTACGCCCTGCGGAAGGGCCTTCGGCTCCGCCGCCGGCGCCGGCTCCTGGCGGCCGGCGGCGCACTGGCCACGATCGTGGCGGTGGGCCTCGGCCTGAGGATCGCCGGACCGGCGGGCGGAGACCCAGCGCCGCCCGCCCTGGGCCCGGCGGAACACGCGGTCTACGCGGTAGACGAGACTGCGGGGAAGGTCATGCGGGTCACCCCGGACGCCAGCACGCTGATACGGACCGGTCCACTCGGGCCGTTCTCATTCGGCCCCAGGTCGCTCGCGCTCAGTCCCGACGGGAAGACTCTCTATACGGTCAGCGACAAGCCGGCCGGCGGCGAGGTCACTCCCGTCAACATCTCGGCTGGCACCGTAGGCCGGCGCATCAAGGTCGGCAAGGTCCCCGTGGCAATCGCCGTCACCCCGGACGGCAAGACCGCGTACGTCGCCAACTTCTCCTCCGGCACGATCACGCCCGTCGATCTGACCCGCGGCGTCGCGGAGCCGCCGATCAGGGTGGGCGCCCTTCCCCGGGCGATCGTCATCGCGCCCGACGGCCGTACCGCCTACGTTCTCGACCAGGTCACTCATGACCCTCGCCGGGGATCGGTGACGCCGGTCACCATTGCGACCGGCAAGCCTGGCCGGCCGATCCTCGTCGGGTGGAACCCGGTGACCATGAACCTCACCCCGGACGGGACTACCCTCCTCGTCGCTGAGCAAAGGTCGAGCTCGCCCAGGGAAAAGGGCTCCGTGACCCCGGTCGACATCGCCACGGGCACCGCAGGGAAGCCGATCCCGGTTGCCCAGCCATCCCCGTGGGGGTTCACGTTCACGCCCGACGGCCGGACCGCTTACCTCCCTAACTGGGAGTCGGACACGGTAACGCCGATAAGCCTCGCCACCTTGACCGCCGGGAAGCCGATCAAGGTGGGCGCCGGGCCCTGGGGGGTCGCGGTCACCCCGGACGGGAAGACCGCCTATGTCCTGAACCACACCGATCACGGCAGCTGGGTGACGCCGGTCGACACGGCCACAGGTATCCCGGGGACGCCGATCCCGGTCCCCACCAACGGCTGGTCGATCGCGATGAGCCCCGACGGCAGGAGCGTCTACGTCGGCAGCTTCAAGCGGGGCAAACTGACCACGATCTCGACGTCCACCAACCGGGTCAGCCGGACTGTCATGCTCAGCCAGGTCGGCCCCGTCATAGTGGTCGCCGGGCCCTGACCGGCCCGGCCCGCGGTCCCCGTCTCCCCGCCTGACGGTGCCCGGGTGTAGACCGGGGGCAATGTAATGGGAGGCGGGCGATGGCAGCAGACAGCGGCGAGCCGGTCTCGGTGTCGCGGCGGATCGAAGCGCCGGCCAGCGAGATCTTCGCGGTGCTGGCCGACCCGGTGCGGCACCTGGAGCTCGACGGTTCGGGCATGCTCCGCGGCGCGGTCACCACGGACCCGGTGACCGCCGCCGGGGACGTGTTCGTGATGAAGATGTACTTCGAGGCGCACGGCGACTACCAGATGAACAACCACGTGGTCGAGTTCGAGCAGGACCGCCTGATCGGCTGGGAGCCGGAATCGGGCGAAGGCCACCCGGACACTGAGCCGGGCGCGCCGGAGGGCGCTGAGGCCCGGTGGGGCCACCGGTGGAGCTACCGGCTCACCCCGGACGGCCCGGACGCGACGATCGTGACCGAGAGCTACGACTGCTCGAAGGCACCCGAGGAGGAGCGGATCGGCATGCAGGACGGCCGGGTCTGGCTCACCGCCATGGCGGAGACCCTGGCGCGCCTCGACGCGGCCGTCACCGGCCACCCGCCCGCCTGACCCGTCCCGCCGCCGGAACCAGCACGCCAGCGCGAAGGCCGGCCGCCCCGACGGGTGGCCGGCCTTCGCGTGTGCGGCCACAGCGGCCAGCGGGTTCTGTCACGCGTCGCCGCGGCTCATCCGTCGTGCTCCCAGGGCCAGCACCACGATGCCGTAGAGCATGAAAAGGCCCAAACCAGTCCACGGGCCCAGCGACGTGCCCGGGTCCGGGTGGACGCTCGCGATGGCCTGGCCCGCCGTGGACGGCATGAACTTCTCCAGCGTGACCCCGGCCGAGCCCGGGATCATCCCGGCCAGCAGCTGCAGGCCGAACAGCAGCCCGAACAGCGCGGTCACCGCGGCCGCCGTGTTGCGCAGCAGCGCCCCCAGGCCCACGCCGAGAACGCCGGCCAGCGCCAGGTAGGCCGCGCTGCCCAGCACCGCCCGGGCCACCCCCGGCTGGCCGAAGGAGATGTCCAGGCCCACCTTGGCCAGGATCGATTGCCCGGCGAAGAAGGCCACGAGCACGGCCGGGACGGACATCGCGAACACCGCGCCCAGCGCGACCGCCGCCTTGCCCCACAGGACCGGCAGCCGCCGCGGCACCGCCGCGAACGTCGACCGGATCATCCCCGAGCTGTACTCGCTGGTGATCAGCATCGCGCCGAGCACGCCGACCGCGATCTGGGCCAGCTGGATCCCGGACAGGCTGATCGCGGTCGGGTCGAACGCGGCCACCGCGGCCGCGCCGTGCGGCGGCCGGGCCTCGCGCAGCAGGCTGTACAGGATCCCGAACCCGGCCGCAAGGCCGGCCGAGGCCGCCCCGGCCCACAGGGCCGACGGCTGGGTGCGCAGCTTGGTCCACTCGGCCCGGATCACCCGGCCCTGGCTGACCCGCTGCGGCAGCGCGTAAGCCGGCACCCGGGCGGCCCCGGCCCGCGGCTGGTGGTGCCCGTGCTGGTGATAACTGATGCTGGTCATCGCTCCTCCTCGACGGTCTGCGCGGTCTGTGCGGCCTGCGCGGTCTGGCTGGTGCTGACGGCGGCGCGGTACTCCACCGCGTCGTCGGTGAGGCTGACGTAGGCGTTTTCCAGCGACTCGTGCCCGGCCGACAGCTCGGCCACGGTGGTGTCGGCCAGCAGCCGGCCCTGGCCGATGACGATCAGCCGGTGGGCGGTCTGCGCGACCTCGCTCATCAGGTGCGAGGACACCAGCACGGTCTTGCCGTGGGCGGCCAGGCCGGCCAGCAGCCCGCGGATCCACCGGATGCCCTCCACGTCCAGGCCGTTGACCGGCTCGTCGAGGATCACCGTGTGCGGGTCGCCCAGCAGCGCGGCGGCGATGCCCAGCCGCTGCGACATGCCCAGCGAGAACTTCCCGGCGGGCCGCCGGGCGGCACCGCCCAGCCCGACCGCCTCGATCAGCTCGTCCACCCGCGACCGGCGGATGCCGGACGTCTGGGCCAGCGCCAGCAGGTGGTGATACGCGGACCGGGTCGGGTGCACGGCCCGGGGGTCGAGCATGCCGCCCAGCTCACGCAGCGGCGCGGCGTGCGCCCGCGGCGGTTTCCCGTTCACCAGGACGGTTCCGCTCGTCGGCTGGTCCAGGCCGAGGATCATCCGCATCGTGGTGGACTTCCCCGCGCCGTTCGGGCCGAGGAACCCGGTGACCTCGCCGGGCCGGACGGCAAACGTCAGGCCCGCAACTGCAGTGACAGATCCATAGCGTTTGGTCAGTTCGTGTATCTCGATCATGGCTACGAGCCTGCCGCCGGGCGGCCGCCGCGTAAGTAAGGCAGCCAGCCGCGCCAGCGTGGGGATTTCCCCACGCCGGCGGAAGGAGAGCCCCGTACCGGCGCGCGCGAACGCTCTATACCGTGACGTCATGCGTTCCCTCCGGCCCCGCCTGCTGACCACGCACGCGGCCCCGGCCGTGCTCACCGCGCTGTGGTCCCCGGTCACCTGGCGGGCCACCCGCAGCGCGCTGGCCGGCCTGGTCGTCGCCGTGGTCGCCATGGTGGTGGTCGGCGTCCCCGTGCGTGGCCTGGGGCGCGGCGATCTTCGCCGCTATCCGCCGACGAGAACAACGTCGGGCACGTCGCGCTGTACGCGGCGAGCGTCCTGGTCATCCCGGCCGTGCTGCCCTGGCTGGTGCTCGGGCAGACCGCGCTGCAGCGGTCCCGGCTGCACGCCACGCTCGGCCTGGAGTTCCCGGCGGCGCTGCGCCCGGCCAGCCTCCGGCCGTGGCCGCTGGGCCCGCTGGCGGTCCGCGGCCACCTGGCGCCAGCTCGGCTACCACGCCGTCGCCTGTTCACCGGCCTGTCGGCGGCGCCCTGGTCGCGGCCTGCTGGCTGCTCCCGGTGCTGACGGTGGGCCTGCTGCTGGCCGGGGAGCCGGGCGTCAGCTTCAACGGCGCTGGGCCCTGCTCGTCCTCGCGATAGCGGCGCTGCTCGCCGCGCCGTGGCTGGCCCGCGGGGTCAGCCGGGCGGACGAGGCCGCGGCCCGGGCCCTGCTCGGCCCGAGCCGCAGCGAGGAACTCGCCGAGCGGGTGGAAACCCTGGCCCGCAGCCGCGCCGACATTGTCAAGGCCACCGACGCGGAACGCCGCCGGATCGAGCGCGACCTGCACGACGGCGCCCAGCAGCGGCTGGTCTCGCTGGCCATGAACCTGGGCATCGCCCGGGCCAGCCTGACCGACGCGCCCGAGCCGGCCCGCAAGGCCATCGCCGACGCGCACGACGAGGCCGTGCTAGCGCTTTCCGAGCTGCGCGAGTTCATCCGCGGGCTGCACCCGGCCGTGCTCAACGACCGCGGCCTGGACGCCGCGCTGTCCGGGCTGGCCGCCCGGGCCCCCCTGCCGGTCAGAGTCCGCGCCGACCTGCCCCGCCCGGCCGGCGCCAGCGTCGAGGCGATCGCCTACTTCATCGTGTCCGAGTCGCTGGCCAACATCGCCAAGCACGCCCGCGCGACCCACGCGGAGGTCGCCGTCACCCGGCAGGGAAACCGCTTGCGGATCACCGTCACGGACGACGGGGTGGGTGGCGCGGCGATCCCGCCGCCCGGCGACGGCCCGGCGGGGGCGTGGTCCGGCACCGGCCTGCGCGGGCTGGTGCAGCGGGCCACGGCGGTGGATGGCACGCTGTCCATCGACAGCCCGCCGGGCGGGCCCACCGTCATCACTGCGGAGCTGCCGTGCGAATCGTGATCGCCGAGGACTCTGTCCTGCTCCGCGACGGCCTGACCCGCCTGCTCAGCGACGGCGGGTTCAAGGTGGTCGCGGCCGTGCCGGACGGCGAGCAGGTGCTCAGGGCGGTCGCCGAGCATCAGCCGGACCTGGCCGTGCTCGACGTCCGGATGCCGCCCACGCACACCGACGAGGGGATCCGGGCAGCGCTTGCCATCCGCCGGATGCACCCGGACGTGGCCCTGCTCGTGCTGTCGCAGTACGTGGAGGAGAGCTACGCCACCGACCTGCTGTCCGCGGCCACCAGCGCGGTCGGCTACCTGCTCAAGGACCGGGTCGCGCAGGTCACCGACTTCCTCGACGCGGTCCGCCGGGTCGCCGCGGGCGGCACCGCGCTGGATCCCGAGGTGGTCGCCCAGCTGATGGTCCGCCGCCGGGACGACCCGATGGACCGGCTCACCCCGCGCGAGCAGCAGGTGCTGCGCCTGATGGCGGAGGGCCGCTCCAACCAGGGCATCACCGACGCGCTGAAGGTCAGCCCGAGCGCGGTGGAGAAGTACGTCACGAATATCTTCGCCAAGCTGGACCTGCCGCCCACCGGCACCGACCACCGCCGGGTCCTCGCCGTCCTGAAGTACCTCGGCAGCTGATCACGCACCGGGCCCGGGCCCGGTGTGCGGAGCGGGCCCTGGCTTGAGGAGTACGGGATTTGCGTGGTTCACCGCCCGGCCCCGCACGTGATGCCGTCACAGGCAGGACCCCGGGCCGGGATAGCGCTGACCGTGCCGCGGGGCCGTGGTGTCGCTGAGGCAGCCCGCCGGCCTGGGTAGCGCTTTCCGCAGGCGGGCCGTGATGTCGTGTGGGCAGCCAGCCCGGCCCCGGGGTAGCGCTTCCGCTGGCGGGCCGTGGTGTCGCTGAGGCAGCCCCAGTCGCCCGGGGGTAGCGCTTTCCGCAGTGCGTGGCGACCGGGCCGGGGATGGCGGCCCGCGCCCCCGGTTCCGTAACCCTTCCTGGTACTGACGACGGTCGGCGGGTGCGGGCGGGACGGCGCAGGCCCGTACGGTGGGGCCATGACAGCGCGGATCCTGCGGTACTCGGCTGGCAACGAGCACAACCCCACCGACCCGTGGGGGCGCAGCGAACTGACCGTGCACGGCGACGGGCGCGCTGAGCTGGAGCAGCACCACTCGCGGCGGCCCGGGACCAGCGCCTGGGCTGGCCAGGTGGATCGGCAAGGGCTTTCCGCGCTGTGGACCGCGCTGGATGAGGCGGGCTTCCCTTCCCCGCCGGCCGCCGCCGCGGTGCCGCCCGACTCGGTGATCCGCCAGCTGACCGTGGAGGAGGACGGCGGCGCTGAGACGGTTCTGCTGGCGGGGACCGTGCCGGGCTACGCCGCGGTTGTCGGCCTGCTGGACGGGCTCATTCACCGGCTCAGCGGGGGCACGGTCGGCCGGCCTGGTTAGCCCGCGCCGGGGTAGTCCACCTCGGTCGTGTAGCGCGGGTCGGTGTGCAGCGCCCAGTAGGCGTCCCGGAGCGCGGTGGTGACCGGGCCGGGGCGCCCGTCGCCGACCGGCTGGCCGTCCAGCGTGGTGACCGGCATGACGCCGCCGGCCGTGCTGGTCAGGAACAGCTCGGTGGCCCGGTACAGGCTGGCCACCGGAAGGTCGGCGGCCTCCGCCCGGATTTCCTGGGCCGCGGCCAGTTCCAGCACGGTCCGCCGGGTGATGCCCTCGAGCACGCCGCCGGCCGGGGTCCGCAGGACGCCGTCGACCAGCGCGAACACGTTGAAGCCCGGGCCCTCGGCGACCAGGCCGCCCGCGCCGGGCAGGATCGGCAGCACCGCGCCCCGGTCGTAGGCCTCGAACAGGCCGCGCACCAGGTCACCCCAGTGGAAGTTCTTCACGGTCGGGTCCACCGAGGCGGGCGGGATCCGCTGGGTGCCGCGGGTGACCACCACGGCGGTGCCCTGGTCCTGCTTGTCCCGCGGCACGATCCACACGTACGGGATCGCGTACGCGTAGAGCCGCGGGGTGAGGCGGCGCGGGTCGCGTTCGCCGGCGGCCGGGACCCCGCGGGTGACCACCGCTTCGACGTACGCGTCTCTGAGGCCGGACCGGCGGACGACCTCGATCAGGATGCTGCGGATCCCGGCCCGGTCCACGGGCGGCTGCAGGCGGATCCTGGCGCAGCCGGCCAGCAGGCGGTCCAGGTGGTCGTCGAGGCGGAAGAACCGGCCCTGCCAGACCGCGACCACGTCGTAGCAGAGGTCGGACCGGACGAACCCGGTGTCCAGGATCGGGATCCTGGCCTCGCCGATTGGAAAGTACTCTCCGTCGATCCAGGCGCAGCCCGCGGCGAACCCGTCCGCTGTCATGGCCCTACGGTACGGCGGGCGGGCCGGGACGCCGGGACGGGACGCCGGGCCGGGGCAAGCGCGCGGTGCCGCCCCGGCCCGGCGGGTCTTACGCCGGCTCTGGTCAGGCGGCCAGCGTGATGGGCTGCCCGGCCGGGACGTTGCTCGCGGCGATGACCTGGTTCAGCGTGGACTGGTAGCAGATGACGTGGGTGCCCGCCAGGAAGGCGAACAGCAGCCCCAGGCCACCGGAGCAGTCCGTGGGCTGGCCGGCCGCGGCCTGCGCGGCCCGGATCTTCCCGCCCAGGCGGACGATCGGCATGATCGGCAGCACTGAATTCGCCCGGTCAGCGGGCGGCGGTCCAGGTGGACAGGGTGACCGACAGGGTTACCGGCAGCGGGTCGGGCAGGCCACCGATCCTGGCCACGCTGCCGCGGGCAACCGCTTGCCAGGCGCTCGGCCCCATGAGGACGGCGGCGCGTACGTCGGCCGTGGCCAGCGGCCTTGTCGTGGTGATCTCCCTGGTGGCCACGCGGCGGAACCAGGGGTCCAGTGATCTGGCCAGGCGTCCTGGCTTGTCCTCGTCGACTGTCAGGAGGCCGAGTTCGGCGACCAGTTCCTGCAGGTGGCCGGGGTTCGGTGTGACCACGAGCAGCCGCCCGCCGGGGGCCAGGATGCGGCGGAACTCGGCCCCGTTGCGCGGCGCGAACACGTTGAGCACGACCGCCGCGGCCTGGTCCGCCACCGGCAGGGCGTGCCACACGTCGCAGCCCACCGCCCCGATTCGCGGATGCGCCCGCGCCGCCCGGCGCAGGGCCGCCTTGGAGGCATCGAGGGCCAGGCCGGCGTGTTGCGGCGGCAGGGCGCTGAGGACTGCGGCCAGGTAGTAGCCGGTGCCGGCGCCTGCCTCGGCGACGCATCCGGCTGGGTGTGCTGTGGCGGTGGCCGCGGTGCTGGGCGCGATACTGGCTGCGGTGCTGGCTGCGGCGGAAGCCGCCGCTTCTTCGGCCAGGGCTGCGGCTACGGGTGCGAAGTGGCCTGCGGCCAGGAACCCGTCGCGGGCGCTGACCATGCCGGGGGTGTCGCCGCCGGGCACGGAGCGTCCGCCGGGGAGCAGGTTCACGTATCCCTGCCGGGCCACGTCGAAGGAATGCCCACGGCGGCATCCCACCGCCGCGTCCCGCTGCGCCAGCGCCTCGCCGCACAGCGGGCACACGAGAAAGCGCAGAACATCGCCCAGCACCCGCTTATGCTGGCACGCCCCCGGCGCTGGGCTCAGGCGGGGGCGCTGGGCTCAGGCGGGTGTGAGCCGCTCGTAGCAGTCGTAGTTCCGCTGGGCGATGATCTTCCCGTCGCGGAACTCGAGGAAGGCCGCGATATGGGCCCGCAAGGTGTGCCCGGCGGGCAGGTTGCCGAGCTGAACGGCGAGCGTGCCGGTCCAGATTGCCTCGAGGGCGACGCGGTCCCCGGCGGCGAGGGCGCTGATCACCTCGAAGCTCTGCGCGCTCAGGGTTGCGCGGCCCGCTTCGGCCGCTGCGCACAGGCCGGCCAGGTCGCGGATGCTGCCGTCGGGGAACAGCGCGTTGGGCAGTTCGTGGTGGGTGGCATCAGGATGGAAGAACGCGGCGAGTTCCTGGCCGGCCGCGAATCCGGAGACGGCCTGGTGATAGCGGACCGCGGTGTCGACGTTGGGGTGCTGCTGCAGGGGCATGTCCACAACCGTAGTTGCACAACTATAGTTGTCAAGTAGAGGATGGGACTATGCCGCCCGTACTGGACCCGCTGCAGCTGGATACCGGGACGCTTGCTCTCTTCGTCGGCCAGGCCGCCGCGGCGCTGGTCCAGGAGCAGCTGGCCGCCCAGGGGTTCGGCGATCTGCGCTTCTCGCACGGGTACGTGTTCCAGCACCTGATCGACGGCGAGCCCACGGTGGGCGAGCTGGCCACGCAGCTGGGCATGACGCAGCAGGGGGCCTCGAAGGCCGTGGCGGAGCTCGAGCGCCTCGGTTACTGCGAGCGTGTTCCCGGCGCGGCGGACGCCCGCATTCGCCGCGTCCGGCTGACCGGTCGAGGCCAGGATGCCGTGGCCGCGGCACGGCGGGCGCGTGCCGATGTGGACGAGCGGCTGGCCGGCCGGTTCGGTGAGCAGCGCCTGGCCGAGCACCGGGAGCTGCTGGCCCGGCTCCTGGACGAGCTCGGCGGAACCGCAGCAGTCCAGCGCCGGGCGGTACGGCCACCCCGGTAGCTGTGTGAACTCGCGTCGGGGCGGGCCGCCCGCGCGAGACGGGCAGCGATCCGGGAATGTGCCACAGGGCCCGGCAGAGGACCCGGATGGCACATCCACGCGTTGCGGTGAGGCTGGCCAGGCGGCCCACATCGCGATGGATGTGCCATCGATCACCCCGGAGGTGAGCCAAGGCGGGACCCGGAACCAGGCGGCAATGCGGGCTGAGCGGTTAGCATCCGTCGGTGACTCCCGGGGAGCTTGACGACGCGGTCCAGGCGGCGGCCGCGGCGGCGCTGGCTGCGCTCGGCGGTGGTCGGCAGCGTGGCGGGTGCGGGGGGCGCGGTGGGCCGGGCCGGGGTGCGCCGGCCACGGCACCCGGAGCAGGGCGATTACGCCTCGCCGGTGGCGCTGCGGCTGGCCAGGGAGACCGGACTGCCCGCGGGAGAGCTGGCCCGGGCCATCGCCGTCGGGCTGGGCCGGCATCCGGGGGTGCGGCGGGCCGAAGCGGCCGGGCCCGGCTTCGTCAGCATCTGGCTCACCGTCAGGGCCTCGGGTGAGCTAGCCGGGACTCATCGTGGCGGACGGCCAGGACTACGGCCGCAGCGACCGGCTGGCCGGCCAGCGCTTCCGGCTCGACCCGCCGCCCGAGGACCCGCTCGCTCATGGCCACGTTGAGCCAGGCCAGACGCGGCGCGCTGGCCGCCGCCACGGGACGCCTGCTCCGCGCGGCCGGGGCCGGGCTATCCGCCGCGTCCGGACCCGGCGTGACCAGCCTGCGGATCCCCGGTCCAGCCGCGACCAGAACCTCCGCCCCCGGCCCGCAGGCAGCCGGCAGGCCAGTCGCTCAGGGCCGTCAGGAAGCACCGGTCATCCAGACTCCGCCGGTCACAGAAAGCTCAGTGACACCATCCGCCCCGGCATCGCCTCCGGCTAGCCCTGGAGACGCCCAGGACCCTCACATCACATCCGGGGCTCCAGCCACGTCGAGCACGGGCTTGCCCCTGGACGGACCGCCAGCCAGTCAAGGACTGCAAGTCACCTCTAGCGTCCAAGGCACATCCGCCGCCGGGGTCTTGCCTGCTGGTCCGGCGCCGGGCACGCTGGGGCAGCTGGCGGCTGCGGTGGGGGCGGGCGCGGCGTGGTATGCGCTGGTCAGCTGGCCGCCGGGAGTGCCGGTTGAGATTGATCTGGCGGTCTGGGCGCGGCGGACCAGCGCGAGCCCGGCCGGGCTGGTGCAGCACGTGCGGCAGCGGATCACCGGGCTGGGCGGGCGGGCGGCGGCGGCCGGGATCAGCCTGGAAAGTGCTTTCGACCCGGCGCGGCTGACCGCCCGTGAGGAGACCGCGCTGCTCAGCTTGCTGGCCGACTTCCCGGCGGTGGTCGCGGTGGCGGGCCGGGCGGGCGAGCCGCATCGCGTAGCGCGCTACCTGGAGAGCGTGGCCGCCGCCTGGTCCGCCTGCGACGAGGCATGCCCGGTGCTCCCCCGCCGCGGCCCGCCCGCGCCGGACCTGGCCCGCGCCCGGCTGACGCTGGCCCAGGCAGCCGGCACTGTGCTGGCCAGCGGCCTGAGCCTGCTCGGCGTACCAGACTGACCCGGCCCCGCCCCGCCCGCCTCGACCGGACCACCCACCCGCGCTCGTCGAACGCGGTCGTGCGCGGCACCGCGGTCCGCAGCTCCGCGATCCGGAAGGGAAGACGGGTGATCATGGATCGCTACGAGGTGCGCGCCGATCGGCCTATCTCCGCTTCAGTATCGGCATGTGGGCCAGCGCAGCGTCGACAGCGTCGTCCGCGGCGCAGTCCACTTGGGGCGCGACTCCGCGACCCTCCCAGTTGGTTCCGGTGACCGAGTCGGTGCAATACCCGAACGGCAGTTCGCCGGTCACGGTCGCCGCCAGTCGTATATCGGTCACGTGATCGGCAGCCCCAGGGGTCCGCTCGCCCACTATCGTGACCCGGCCCCGGGCCTGAAGGTGGTAGGCCAGCGCCTCACCGGAGGAGAACGTCCGCCCGCTGACCAGCACCGCCACCGGCACGTCGGCCGGCACGGCGGTTCCGATCGGGAGGTCAGGCGTCCACCACTGCCGGTGGTGGTCGCGGTAGGTGACCTCGGACAGCTTCACCGCCTTGTCGCCAAGGAGCCGCCCGGCGAGGTAGGCGACCGTTTCCGGGTAGCCGCCCACATTGGAGCGCAGATCAAGCACGATGCCCGTGGCGCCACGCGCCAATGCGAATGCTGCATCGAGGTACGGCTGGGCGATGGACAGTGACTCGAAACCGTCGATGCGGATTAGGCACGCACCCCTGTCCAGCCGCGATACCTGCCGGACCTGGGCGGCGTGGGGCAGGATGGCCTCTGGATCCGGTTCGGGCCAGCCTGGATCTTCCTCGTCAGGTTCGCCGGCGCCATCCCGATCGTATTGCAGCAGCAGGTGCCGCGAGTATGGCCAGGCGACCCGCTCGATCTCGGCACACGCGTCCTCAGTGATCGGCTCGGTTCGTCCGGAGAATCGCTCCTCCAGTTCGGCCAGGAGCCGGTCGATACGCTCCTGCGGCGGTGGCAGCCGGCGCAGCCAGGCCGCGAGCCGGGTGATCACTTCGGTGACGGTGGTCACCTCCAGCGCCGACGCTGTGCTGGCGGCGATGATCGGCGTTTAGCGATCGATGTGACATCGCTTGCCTTCTTAGCCTAAGCGATGGCACATCGATCGCATTGGGCAGGCTGGGCGGCCGACGGGACATCTGCCGGAAACATGCGGGGGCTAAGGTCCGGCCATGAGCCCGATGCGGTATCCGGCCCAGCTGCCGGACATGGCGCCGCCGGCCGAGGCCGGGGGCCGGCCGCCGGGCTCGGGACGGCGGCGCCCGCGCCGGGCGGCTGTGATCGCCGTGGTGATCGCGATCGTGCTGGTCGCGGGCTCGGTGTGGTGGGCGGTGGCCGCGCCCGGGACCTACGGCCGGTCGCACGCTGGTTGCGTGACCGCGTCGGTTCCGAGCACCACCGGCGGCGGGCTGGTGCACGCCTGCGGGGACAAGGCGAAGTCGCTGTGCCGGGTGTCGTTCACCCGGACCGACAGGTTGTCCAGAGCGCTGCGGCCGCAGTGCCGGGCCGCGGGACTGGCCCCCGCTGTGAACTCTGCCCCGGCCGGAAGCGCCGCTGGCTAAGTACCGGCGGCGTGGCCTTGGCGCCAGCCGCGGGCGAGGCGTCGGCTAGCCCCAGCAGCGCAGCCTTCTGGACCGACCCCGGACGCGGGTTGGCCTCCTGGTGGCCCAGGGCGGGCAGGGTCCGGCGGCCACCAGCCTCACCCGGCGGTGGGGCATGACCGAGCCCATCCGGGTCCTCATCGCCGACGACGAGACGCTGATCCGCGCCGGGTTCCGGGCCCTCATCGAAGCCGAGCCAGGGATGATCGTGGTGGGCGAGGCCGCCGACGGTGCCGCAGCCGTTGACCTGGCACAACAAACCCACCCCGACGTCGTCCTGATGGACATCCGCACGCCAGGTGCCGACGGGCTGGACGCCACCCGCCAGATCGCCGGGGCTCCCGGCCTTGCGCACGTGCACGTGCTGATCCTCACCACGTTCGATCACGACGAGTATGTCATCGAGGCGCTGGGCGCCGGCGCCAGCGGTTTTGTGATCAAAGAACACCGATCCCGGCCAACTGCTGCACGGCATCCGGGTGGTAGCAGGCGGCGAAGCACTGCTGTCGCCCGGCCTGACCCGCCGGCTGATTGCCCGGCTTGTCGAGCGGACCCCAAACCGGCAGCTCGGCTGCTCCGGCCGACCGCCATGTGCGACGGCTGCCCGGGAGGCGCCGGCGGCTGGCGGCTTCCGGCGACCGCCAGCCGCCGGCGCCGTCGGCGGCTGCTCGCGGGCTAGTGGCAGCCCGGCGGGGGCACGTCCAGGGTTGGGTTCCGGCTGAAGAAGCCCGTCGGCTTGAGGGTGAACCCGCAGCGGCTGACCGGCATCACCGGCCAGTCCTCCGGCCGCGGGAAGTGCGCGGGCCCGAACGTGTGCCAGAGCACCACGTCTTCGCCGTCAAGACTCGCGTCCCCGGCGGTGTACTGCGGCAGGCCGGCGCCGCCGGGGTGCTGGTTGACGTAGTCGCCGGCCGGGTAGCGGTGCGCCGGGTCGTATCTGGTCACCCACAGGTGGTGAGTGGCGAACCGGGCCCGGTCGTACAGCGTCGAGCCGGGGCTGGCGAGCAGGGTGGGCGCGGCCTCCGGCCAGAGGGTGAAAGCGGTTGCCTGGCCGAAGCGGTTGGTCTTCTCCGTGCTGACCACCCGCCAGGTCCTGGCCCGCTCCGGCGCGACGTCCCTGGCCGCCTGGGACTCGCTCACCAGCCGGGTCACGCGCTGCAGCAGCGCGTTGCCCTGCGGGTTGCCCGGGCCGGCCGGGCCGGGGACGATGTCGACCTCCTCGACCGCGTTGGCCAGGCCGTCGACCATCATGTCGAGCCGGGCGCTGAACAGGTGCTGATGCACGGGCGCGCCGAGGCCGGGAGCGACTTCCGCGGCGTAGGGGTAGCCGGGACCCGGGTAGGCCGAGGTGAACACCACGCCGGTGAGCTTGATCTCGCACTCGATCGTGCCGTCGAGGTAGAAGTACCAGTAGAAGCCGTAGTCGTAGTTGCCGACGGTGGTGAAGAACGAGACCACCAGGCGGCGCTGGCGCCGGGCCTGGACCGAGCCGGTGAAGATGTCGGTGTGCTTCCAGAGGATGCCGAAGTCCTCCTCGTGGATGCAGATCGCGTTGCCGACCTCACGGGGCTCGCCGTCGCCGTCGGTGATGGTGGCGGGCAGGTAAGCGATTTCCCCCAGGCAGTCGCAGCCGCGCTCCAGTGAGTTGACCCACTTGCCGACCAGGTACTCGCCGGTGTCGAAGTAGTTCTGCCAGTGGCGGGTGGGGCTCGGGTCGCCGTAGGGGACGACCATCTCCGGTATCGACGCCCGGTACACCACCGGCCGCCCGTCCAGGCTGATCTGGTGCAGGCTCAGGCCCTCGCGGGCGTCGAAGCCGATGCGCATTGACCAGCCCTGCCAGCCGAGCGTCTGCCCGTCGAGGGTGAACGACGGGCCGTCCGGCTGGGTGATCTCGATCGGCCGCAGCCCGGTGCGCAGCGGACCGCGCACGGCCGGGTCGTCGTAGTCGCCTGATTCCTGCGGAACGGCCAGGTCCAGGGCGTCGATCACGCGGAAGACCTTGCGCTCGATCAGGTCGACGTAGGCCGCGACGCCGTCCACCGGGTGCGCCCAGGGCAGATCGCTCTTGCCGTTCTGGACGAACGCGAGGACACGGACCATCCGGCGGCCGTCCTCACCGGGGTCGTCGTAGTGGCCGGCGGTGAGCGGGCAGGCGCGGATCTTCGACACGTCGGTCAGCCCGCGCCGGGCCATCGCGGCCCGCCAGCCCTCGTCCGCGTGCACGATCTCCTCGCAGAGGGCGAAATCCTGGTCGAGGATCGGCAGGTGGCCGTCGCGGCGGGGGTCGAGGGTCCGGGCGGAAAGTACTTTCTGGCTGCCGAGCGAGAGGATCGCGTCGGTGGACTCGCCGGTGACCACGTTGACCAGGAACGCGCGGAGGCGGCGGTCGGGCGGGGCGCCGACCGGGCCGCCGTCGGCGCCGCCGCCGCCCGCGGCGCCGTTCGCACCGCCGTTCGCGCCGCCGTCCGCGCCCGCCCGTGCCCGCGGCCGGCGCGAAGGCCAGCACCTCGGCCTTGGGCGGCTCCTCCAGGCCGTAGTACGCGAACCGGACCTGGCCGGTGAGCAGCCCGGCACGGGCCAGGATGTCCCGGCCGGCCCGGTACTCCTCCGCGGTGACGGGGTCCAGGGGGTGGACGGGGGCGGGGACGGGCGCGGCTCCGGTCCCGGCCGGCCTGATCGCTGCGTCGGTCATGGCGTGCGGACCTCCCGGGTCCTGCTCGGGCGGGCGGGGCCCGGCGCGGCCAGCCAGTCCGGCCTGCCGGGCCCCGGCGTTGCTTCGGCTACTCGTCGGCGATGATCGACCCGACCCGGTCGCCGAGGGCCGGGTCGCGGCTGTTCAGCACGGCGGCGTACGCGATCGAGACGATCACGATCGCCAGCGCGGCGTACGGGAACCAGCTGTACGGCGGATCCTGCCCGGGCTTGCAGAGGTAGTAAACCGGCACGGCGATCGCGGCCATGCCGAGCACCGGCAGGACCACGTGCTTCACCGGCTCGAACTCCTGCGGCCGGAACTTGCGGTAGTAGAACGGCAGCGCCAGGTTCGACAGGAAGTACACGACGAGCAGCAGGATCGTGCCCATCGTGGAGGACTCCACGAAGAAGCCGATCGGGTCCATGGACCCGGTCGTGCCGCCGAACACGTGCCCCAGCGCCCAGCCGCAGATGAGCGCGCCGGCGATGCCGGTGAACGCGATGATCGCGTTGACCGGGGTGCGGCGGGTGGGGTGCACCTTGCCCAGCCAGGACGGGAGCAGGCCCTCGCGGCCCGCGTTGAAGATCAGGCGGCACTGCGAGTTCACCGCGGAGATCAGCACGCCGAGCGTCGAGGTCATCCCGGCGAAGAAGGCGAAGAACGTGAACGCGGCCAGCACGCTATGCGCGGCGGAGATGAAAGGGATTTCCGCGGCGGTGGTCTTGCTGGCGCTGAACCCGAAGCCGGCCAGCGTGGCGTAGGAGACCAGCAGGTAGGTGACCCCCATCAGGGCCACGGACAGGAAGATCGCGCGCGGCACCTCGCGGCGCGGGTTAGCGGTTTCCTCGGCCAGCGCGGCGGAGTTCTCCCAGCCGATGAACAGGTAGACGGCGAGCGGGAATCCGGCCGCGAGACCGGTGAAACCGTTGTGGAGGTGGCTCGGCTCGAACGGCGCGAGGCTCAGGTTCCCGCCGTTCTTGATGATCAGCACGATCGAGACCACGATCAGGACGAGCATCTCGAAGCCGAAGAACAGGCCCGCCAGCCGCGTCGACACGCCCACGCCGCGGACCATCATCACCATCGAGCCCGCGGTCAGGATGACCGACAGGATGCCCCACGGGATGTTCCAGCCGAAGTAGTAGTTCAGCACGATGGACAGGTAGCCGCCCACGATGGCCAGCACCGACGAGATCGCGATGATGTAGCCGATCCCGCACAGCAGGGCGGTGGTCACCGCGCTGGTGCCGCCGAACGACTTGCCGACGAACGAGATGAACCCGCCGGTGGACGGGTGCGCCCGGGAGAACTGGGCCAGCGTGTTGCCGAGCAGCGCCACCGCGATCACCGCCGCGACGATCGTCAGCGGCGCCGCCACCCCCGCGGTGAACACCAGGAACCCGAACCCGAAATAGAAGCTGTACGCCGGGCCGATGTTGGCCATCGTCGAGGCGGAGATGTCCACCAGGCCAAGCGCCCCGCGGTTCAGCCGTTCAGCAGGCTGGGGGACCTTGGTCTCGGAGAACGGGACGGAGGCGGCTTCGCTCATGTGCTCTCCTCTGGTCCAGCCAGGCCGGCTGCCCCGCGACGGCGGGGCCAGCGGCGATGGCTCTCGTTCTGGCTCTCTTTGTGATGGTGCGCCGCGTTTTCGATCACCGCTAGAGCGCATTACCTGCCCATTACCTGCCCTTTACTGTCTGCTGGGGAAGGGCAATAGGCGGGGCCGGGGTGACGGCTGCGCCGACGGTGCTTGGTGGGTTTCTTGGGGGCTCGCTCGGTGCTGGGGTCGGGGGTGGCTCGCGGGTTGGCTGAGGCTGCTCGGGCGTGGTTCTGGGTGGGCGAAGCGCCCGGTTTTGGCAAGCGCTTTCCGCTGACCGGCAACGTACCTCTCCGAGACGCCCGGCCGCAAGGCTCCCGCCGACCCGGAGGTGGCCGTCATCATCCGGCTGGCCAGGACAAAGGAGTACGGCTCGCGGGCGCGGGCCGGCTCTCTAGACTCCGGCGGGGCGCGGGGTGGTGCTTTCCCGCAGCACGACCTCGCCGGGAACCGGGATGACCCGGGGCTGCTCCGCGGGCTCCTCGCTGAGCACCAGGCTGGCCGCCATCTCGCCCATCCGGGTCAGCGGCAGCCGGACCGTGGTCAGCGGCGGGAACACATCCCGCAGCGTGACGATGTCGTCGAACCCGGCCACCGCCACCGCCCCGGGCACGGAGATCCCGGCCGCCCGCAGCCGGGCCAGCGCGCCCACCGCCATGACGTCGTTCACCGCGAACACGCAGTCCGGCAGCGGGCCGCCACGGGCCAGCACGGTGCTCATCGCCTCGTAGCCGCCGTCCCGGGTGAACGCGCCGTGCGTGATGTCCGCCTCGTCCAGGCTGATCGACCAGGTCTCCAGCCCTTCGGCGAAGCCTTCCACCCGGTCGATCGCGGTGATCACGTCCCGCGGGCCGGCCAGCACCGCGAACGTGCGGTGACCCTGGGCGGCCAGGGCCTGGCCGAGGGCGCTGGCGGCGGCCTTGTTCTCCGGCATGATCGTGTCCACGCCGAGCATGTCCTGGCCGACGCAGACGGCCCGGCCCCCGGACGCGGTGAACGCCTCGATCTCGGCCCGCAGCGTTTCCCGCCGGGCCGCGTCGGCGGTCCGGCTGCCGATCAGGATCACGGCCCGGGCCCGCTGGGAGCGCATGAGGGATACGTAGTCGCGTTCGGCGGCCTCGCTGGGCGCGCTGGACAGGCAGACCAGCTGCTCAGTGCGGTAGGCCACCTCGATCAGGCCGGCCGCGATCGAGGAGAAGTAGGGGTCGGCGATGTCGTGCACGACCACGCCGATGGTGCTGGACTGGCCGGTGGCGACGGCCCGGGCCTGGAGGTTCGCGGCGTAGCCGAGCTCGGCCACGGCCAGGTTGACGCGTTCCGCGAGCTGCGGCCGCACGTTGCGCGGGCCCGCGCTGATCACGCGGGATGCGGTGGTCAGCGAGACGCCGGCCCGGTCGGCCACGTCCTGCAGAGTGACCCGGGTCGTCCGGCGGCCGCGGGCAGGCGATCGCGGCTTGGTCACGGAGCCTCCTGGTAGACGGAGCGGTCGGCAGGCGAGGCCGCGCAGTCCAGCGGGGGCCGGTGCAGCGCTGGACCCGGCCTTGACCCGGGTTCGCCGGTCAGCCTAGCCTTCGGAAAGTACTTTCCCTAGTGGGATGCCGCGGAGAGACCGCCGGGGCGGCGCTCGGATGGCGCTGGGCTGGGTGCGGGCCAGCGCCGATTCCGCGGGCCGGCCCAGGCCATTTCGCGGCCATTCCGCAGCCGTTACGCGGGCCGGTTACTGGACCGGTTCCTGGGCCGGGCCCGGGCCATGGCTCGCGGTCAGGACCGGGCAGGAAGGTGGGTCATGCCGAGCAAGACCGTGGTCGTCGCCCTCAACGGGGTTACCGGGCGCATGGGCTACCGCCAGCACCTGGTCCGGTCGCTGCTGGCCATCAGGGAGCAGGGCGGTGTTCTCCTGCCCGACGGAACGTCGGTCGTCCCGGAACCGGTCCTGGTCGGCCGCAGCGAGGAGAAGCTCCGCGCGATCGCCGAACGGCACGGTCTGCCGCGCTGGACGACCAGCCTGGACGAGGTCCTGGCCGACCCGTCGGTGAGCGTGTACTTCGACACCCAGATCACGAGCGAGCGGGAGCCCGCCCTGCTCCGCGCGCTGGCTGCGGGCAAGCACGTGTACACCGAGAAACCGGTTGCCGCCTCGCTGGACGGCGCGGTGCGGGTGGCCCGCGCGGCCCGCGCCGCCCAGACGGCGGGCGTGGTGCACGGCGTGGTCCAGGACAAGCTGTTCCTGCCCGGGATGATCAAGCTGCGGCGGCTGGTCAGGGACGGGTTCCTGGGCCGGGTGCTGGCCATCCGGCTGGAGTTCGGCTACTGGGTGTTCGACGGCGAGGGCCAGCCGGCCCAGCGGCCGTCCTGGAACTACCGGCGGGAGCAGGGCGGCGGCATCGTGCTGGACATGTTCCCGCACTGGCAGTACCTGCTGGCCGAGCTGTTCGGGCCGGTCACCGCGGTGTACGCGCGGCAGGCCACGCACCTGCCGCGGCGCTGGGACGAGCAGGGCCAGCCGTATGACGCCACCGCCGACGACGCCGCGTACGCGGTGCTCGAGTTCGCCAGCGGCGCGGTCGCCTCGGTGAACTCCTCCTGGGCGGTCCGCGTCAACCGCCGCGAGCTGGTCGAGCTCCAGGTCGACGGCACGGCCGGCAGCGCGGTCGCCGGGCTGCGGCACTGCGCGGTGCAGCCCGCCGCCGTCACGCCGCGGCCGGTGTGGAACCCGGACCTCGCCGACCCGGCCGACTACCGCTCCCAGTGGACCGACGTCCCGGACAACCAGGATTTCGCCAACGGCTTCAAGGCCCAGTGGGAGCTGTTCCTGCAGCATGCCGCCACCGGCAAGCCCTTTCCCTGGGACCTGGCCGAGGGCGCCCGTGGGGTGCAGCTCGCCGAGGCAGCGCTGCGGTCCGCCGCCGAGGGCCGCCGCGTCGAGATCCCGGACCTGCCGTTGTGACGGCACGGGTCGTGCTCCCGGGCCGGGCGGCGCCGACGGTGATCACGGCGTCGCCGTGGCCGGCCCGCCAGCCACCACCGCGCAGCCGCCGGGCGCTCGCCGCCCCGCACGTCGCCGCGGGGCCGGACGGCAGCATCGACTGGCAGGCCACACTGGAGTTCCGCAACTTTCTCTGGGATTACGGTTTCGGGGTCGCGGATGCCATGGACACCGCGCAGCGGGGCGCGGGGCTGACCTGGGACCTGGCCCGGGAGCTGATCCGGCAAAGCGCCACAGCGGCCGCGGCGCGGGGCGCCCTGATCGCCTGCGGAGCCGGCACCGACCAGCTGCCGGACGGCACGCACCCGCTGGCCGCGATCACCCGGGCGTACGAGGAGCAGCTGGCCGTGGTCCAGGCGGCGGGCGCGCAGGTGATCCTGATGGCCAGCCGGGCGCTGGCGGCCAGCGCCCGCTCCGCCCGCGACTACCTGGAGGTCTACGGCAGCCTGCTGAAGCAGGCGGACCGGCCGGTGATCCTGCACTGGCTGGGCGAGGCGTTCGACCCGATGCTGCGCGGCTACTGGGGCAGCGAGGATCCCGGCGCGGCCGCCGGGACCGTGCTCGACCTGCTCGCCGCGGCGGACGGCCGGGTCGACGGCATCAAGCTGTCCGTCCTCGACGACGGCGCCGAGGTATCGCTCCGGCGCCGGCTGCCGCCCGGGGTCCGCCTGTACACCGGCGACGACCTGCACTACGACACGCTGATCAAGGGCGGTCCCGACGGGCACAGCGACGCCCTGCTGGGCGCGTTCTCGGCCGTAACCGCGCCCGCCGCGGCGGCGCTGGCCGCCCTGGACCGCGGCGACGAGGACGGCTACGACGCGGCGATCGGCCCCACCATGCCGGTCAGCCGCCTGCTGTTCGAGCCGCCGACCTCGCGCTACAAGGCCGGGATCGCCTTCCTGGCCTGGCTGAACGGACTGCAGCCGCACTTCGCCATGCCCGGCGGCTTCCAGCGGCAGCGTCCGGCCGGTCACCTGATCGCAGTGTTCGAGCTGGCCGCGGAGGCGGGCGTGTTCCGTGACCCGGACCTGGCCGCCGCCCGGATGACCGCTTTCCTGGCCGGGCTGCCCCAGTGACCGGCTGCCCCGGCGGCCGGGCTGCCGCCATGACCGGCTGCCCCAGCGACCGGGCTGCCCAGCGACCGGGCTGCCCAGTGACCGGGGCTGCCGCAATGACCGGAGTGCCGCAATGACCGGACTGCCCCAGTGACCGGACTGCCGCAGTGATCGGGCTCGACCGGCTGTCGCTGAACCAGATGACCGTGCACCGGCTGGGCGTGGCCGAGACCGCGGACCTGTGCGCCCGGCACGGGATACCGGCCATCGGCCTGTGGCGCGAGCCGGTGGCCGAACTCGGCGTGCGGGAGTCCGCGGCCGCCGTGCGCCGGGCCGGGCTGCACGTGTCCAGCCTCTGCCGGGGCGGTTTCTTCACCCGGGCGGACGCCGCCGCCCGCCGGGCCGCACACGAGGACAACCTGGCCGCGCTGGAGGAGGCCGCCGCCCTGGAAGCGGACACCCTGGTGCTCGTGTCCGGCGGGCTGGTGCCCGGCTCCCGGGACCTGGGCCTGGCCCAGCGGATGATCAGCGACGGGATCGCGGCGCTGCTGCCGCGGGCGGCGGAACTCGGCGTCCGGCTCGGCGTCGAGCCGCTGCACCCGATGTTCTGCGCGGACCGGTGCGCGGTGAACCGGCTGGCCGACGCGCTGGACCTGGCCGGGGCGTTCCCGGCCAGCCAGGTCGGGGTGGTGATCGACAGCTACCACGTGTGGTGGGACCCGCGGATCGGCGCGGATGTCGCCCGGGCCGCCGGGCGCATCGCGGGCTACCAGGTGTGCGACTGGGTGGTGCCGCTGCCCGCGGACGCCCTTCTGGGCCGGGGCCATCTCGGCGACGGGTCGATCGACTTCCGGGCGCTGACCGGGCCGGTGCTGGACGCGGGATACGCCGGGTACGTCGAAGTAGAAATAATGAGCGAGAAAGTGTGGGATGCGCCTGCGGATCAGACCGCGGCCACGGTTAAGGATCGGTTCGCGGCCATACTCGGCTGATGCGGCGCGGAACTGGCGCCCCAATTAATCATGGGGCGCCCGCCCCAAGGCAATGCCAGAACAGCGTGAAGCCGTCGGCGGCCAGGCCGAGCCAGTCATCCGGGCGAGCGGGGCGAGGGGAACCCGTCAGAGCTTGGTCAGCTTGGCAAAAGGTGAGGTGATGCGGGCCTGCTGGGCACCGAAGTCGACCAGCACGGCCACGTCGCCCTCGACTCCGATGACCCGGCCGAGGCCGAAGCGGTCATGCGTCACCTGATCGTGCACCTCGTACTGCTCGATCGGCGGGGCCGGAGGGCGATTGTTGAAGGGACTTCCGGGCAGGTATCGCCGGGTCGCGGCGCGTGGAGTAGTCATCGATTCCATTATGAGCCGCGAGGGGCGTTCATTGTGCCCCGTGTTACCAACCGTTACACACTTCCCCGGGCTTTTTTTCGCGCGCGGCTGTCCGTTTCCTTCCCGGTCACCCAGATCCGGCGCTTCCTGGGGCGTCTGCCCGGCCTAGCCGTAGGCGGCGGCCAGCAGCCAGCCGAGGAAGATCAGGTAGGCGGCGATGATGGCCAGGCCCGCGCCACGGCGCAGGCCGCTCCCCCGGTAGGCGGCCGCCAGGACCGCCGCGGTCAGCCCGGCGTACCAGGCGGTGACCAGCGTGGTCGGGCCGGACGGGGGGCCGAGGCCGGTGATCGCGGCCGGGATCAGCAGCCCGGCGATGACGTTGAGCGCGTTGCTGTTCAGGGCCGTGCTCAGCACCGCCGCGCCGCGGCCGCGGTTGGCCAGGTACACCGCGGCCACCGCGTTGGGCAGGCTGGTGACCGCGGCCAGCACGATCGCGCCGGTCACGATGCCGGGCACGGCCAGCCGGGCGCCGAGCGTGGTCGCGGTGAGCTCCATGGCCGTGCTGGCCAGCACCACTGCGGCCAGCGCCGCCCCGGCCACGGCGCCGTCGGCCCGCCCGCCGCCGGGCCGGGGATGCCGTGCCGACTCGAACAGGGCCGGCTCGTGCAGCGCCGGCTCGAGCTCGGCCTCCTCCTGGGCGACCGCGGTAGCCAGCCAGCGGGTCAGGCCCGCCGGCGGCCGCGGCACCAGCCGGTCCGGCCACCCCTCGGCGGCGAGCACGAGCACATAGGGCACGAATACGACGGCGACGACGCCGATCCCGGCCGCCGGTGCGAGCAGCCCGGTCACGACCAGCACGCTGACCGCAGCCACCCACAGCGCGACCACGCCGCTGAGCACGATGACCTTCCGGTGCAGCGCGATCCGGCCCGCCACCGCGGCGCCCAGGCCGAGCAGGGCGGCCAGGTTGAACACGTTCGACCCGAGCGTGATCCCGGCGCCGACGTGGGTCTGATGGTGGGCCAGCGCGGACACCGCCGCGGTGATCTCCGGGGCGTCCGCGGCCAGCGCGGCGACCAGGCCGAGCATGCCCTCGGACAGCCCGGCCCGCCCGGCAAGCGCTTCCAGCCGGCTGACCAGCAGCCAGCTGGCCGCCAGGCTGGCCGCCGCGCTGAGCAGGAACACAATCCCGGCAGCCACCGACGGCAGCCCGTTCAGCATGATCACCAAGGTAAGCCGATCGGCCCCAGCAAGGCAGCTGCCAGGCCCGGCGCTACCCGAATCAGCACCCCACAATCCCCGCCAGCCGCAGGCGCAGCATGAAACCCCGGCCCCGGCGCCACAGATTGGTGGTGTGGGTAGCCGGCCACCATCCTGGCCGGTCACTGGCGCGGCAGGAGTTCCGGCGGCTGGCGGGACGGGCTGGCGGGACGGGCTGGCAGGCGGCCGGGACCGGCGCGGCCGTAGAGTGCTGCGGTGCCGCGGAAACTTGTGCTTGTGGCCCGGTCTGACCTGGGTATGGGGCGGGGGAAGCTGGCCGCTCAGGTGGCGCACGCCGCGGTGGCGGCCGTCCTGGCCACCGCGCGGAGCCGGGACTTCCGGGCCTGGCTGGAGGAGGGCCAGCCCAAGGTGGTGCTGCGCGCGGGAAGCGAAGAGGAACTGCTCGGCATCGTCGCGAAGGCCATCGAGGCCGGGCTGCACGCCGAGCTGATCCGCGACGCCGGCCGGACCCAGCTCGACCCGGGCACGCTCACCTGCTGCGCCATAGGCCCGGCCGACAGCGACAAGATCGACGCCGTCACCGGCACGCTCTCGCTGCTCTAGAACCGGCCCGCAGCACCGGGCCCGCCGAGGGCGGCTTCAGCGCTGATAGGTGACCCGGTAGCGGCGCACCGGCGGGTCCTCACCGTCCTTGTACTCCTCGAACGCGACCTCCCGCAGGCCGGTCTCGCGAAGCGGTCCGAGCTCAGCGCGCAGCAGCGGCCACGGCATCACGCCCGGATCGTCGGACTCCTCCCGGCCGCGCGCCACAATGAGCAGAGTCCCGCCGGTGAGCGCGGCCAGCATCCGGATCGCGGTCGCCCGCTCGGCGCTGCCCGGCGGCAGCACCTGCACCGTGTAGGCCTCGAAGACCAGGTCGAACGGCTCGTCCAGCCAGTCAGCCGGCGGCCTCAGCAGATCCGCCGCCTGATACCGCACCGGGCTGCCAGGAAACCTGGCCCGGCACCGGGCGATCGCACTGGCCGAGATGTCGAACGCGGTGACCTCGCAGCCCTGCGCGGCCAGCCACTCGGCGTCGTCCCCGTACCCGCAGCCCACCACCAGCGCCCGGCGCATGGTTGCGGCGTCAAGGCGGCCCCAGCTCAGCAGGTTCGGGTTCGGCTCATGGTCCGCCCACGGCACCGGGGAGCCGTCCCGGTCCGCCGCCGAGTACAGCTGCTCGAACCAGCGCAGCGGCTGCCCGTCCGCGACCGCCTCGGCGGCCAGCTGCCGCGCCGCACGCCGGTCGGTCATGCCGGGTACGCTATCGCGCCCGCCGACCGGTGCAAGCGCTTGCCGGCTGTCCTACGCGGACGAGCCGGCGCCGGCCATGCCCGGACCCGACCGCGACGCGCTGGTCAACCTGGCCGCCGGCTAGCCCGCCCCGGCAGCCCCGGCCCCGGCTGGCCCGCCCCCCGGCGGCCGCAGGCACCCGCTCAGCGCAGGTAGGACGCCCCGTTCAGGTCGATCACCGCGCCGCTGGCCCAGCGCGCCAGCGGGGAGGCCAGCCAGGCCACCGCCGCGGCGATCTCGTCCGGCTCGGCGACCCGGCCGTACGGGCTCTGCGCCCGGATCCCGTCGCCCGCCGGGCCGGACAGCAGTTCCCCGGCCATCTCGGTGGCGACGAACCCGGGCGCCACCGCGGCCACCGCGATCCCGTGCGGCGCCAGGTGGACCGCCAGCGACTGGGTCATCGCGTGCAGCCCGGCCTTGGCCGCGCCGTACGCCGGGGCGTTCGGCTCGCCGCGGTAGGCGCCGCGGGAGCCGACGCTGATGATCCGGGCGCCGGCCGGGCCTTCCGGGCGCCGCATCAGGTGGTCGGTGACGCACCAGGTCACGTTGGCCGAGCCGTGCAGGTTGGTGTCGATGACCTTCCGCCAGGACGCCTGCCAGTCCTCGTACGAGGTGGCCGTGATCGGGTGGTAGCCGTACACGCCCGCGTTGTTGACCAGCACGTCGATGCCGCCGAGGGCGGCCACCGCGGCCCCGACCAGGCCGGCGGCCGCGGCCGGGTCGGCCAGGTCGCCGGTGACCACGGTGTGCCCGGAGCCCGGCAGGCTGGCCGCGACCTCGTCGGCCAGCGCGGTGGCCGACGCGGACCGGCAGTGCACCGCCACCGTGTGCCCGGTGCCGGCCAGCGCCCGGGCGATGGCCGCGCCGATGCCGCGGGACGAGCCGGTGATCAGCGCCCGCCGCGGCGCCTCGCTGGTCTCGGGTGCCGTGGTCATCAAGCGCCTCCAGTGTCCGTGTGCTCCGCGGGCCGGCCGGACGATCATCGTAACGACCGGCCGGGCGGTCCCCCGGGCCCGGGCGGCTGATGCTCCAGTGCCCTGCGGGACTGGTGGGAAACGGCGATACAGCAGGCCAGATCCGGTTTCGGCCCCGGATACCCGAGTCAGGCAGGACGAGTCTTTTCACTATCCGTGCCCTGTTACGGTGGAGCAGGAATTCAGCCGCTGATGGGAGGTGGCGATGGGCCTGCCCGTCAGCCAGCGAAAGAGCCTGGACCGGATAGAGACCGGGCTGCGGGAATCCGACCCGCGGCTGGCTGCGCTTTTCACGATCTTCAGCCGCCTGAACCACGACGAGGAAATGCCGCGGCTCGAGCAGCTCAAAGCCGGCCTGGCCTGGCTGCGGCTCTGGCTCCGCACCCGCCCGGCCCTGGCCCGTCGCTGGCTGCGCGCCTCCTGGCGGCGGACGCGCTCGTCGGCCAGGCCCCGGCTGCGCAAGGCGCTGTTCTTCCCGGCCGCGCTGGCCGTTGTGGCGTGCAGCTTCTGGCTCGGCGGCGGCTACTCCAGCGCGGCCCGCTGCACGTCGATACCGCGCTCCGCGGGCATCACCCAGCTCATCGCGAACGGCAAGACCAAGGCCAAGCCGAAGGTCAGGCCGCGCGGCAAAGCCAAGGCCGCCAAGGCCGCCGCGGCCTCCTGCCCGCCCGTCATCTGGCCCGCCGCCCGCTAGCCCCGTGATCCGCTAGCCCCGTGATCCGCTAGCCCGGCGATCCCCGGCTCAGCGGTGGATCGCGACCAGTTCCGGCCGCAGGCACGGCGGGCTGGTCACTCCCCCGCCCGGCGCACCCGGCGTCCCTGACGGCGTGGCGCTGCCCGGCGACCCGCTGCCCCCCGGCGAGGCCGGCGGGCTCCCGGCCCCGCCGGACGTCCCGGCGGACGCCCCGCTGGCGCTCGGTGCCGGCGCCGGGCCCGGGCTGGGCCCCACGTCCGCGCACGAGGCCAGCAGCACGATCGCGCTGCCCGGGTCGGCGCTGCCGCCCACCCCGGACAGGTCGGTGAAGAAGTGCGGCCAGGGAATCCGCGGCGTCGTCCAGATCACCTTGGACCCGGCCACCCGGTAACCCCACGCATCGCCTTCCGCTCCGTGGTCCAGGCCCAGCGCCACCCCGTCGCGCACGCCGTACAGCCCCGCCGAGCCGGTCACGGTCCGGCCGCGGACCCGCAGCCCGGTGCCCGGCTGCACCGCCATCAGCGTGCTGCCCTTGCTCAGGTAGAACAGCCCGGACACCGGGTCGGCTGACTGCGGCAGCACATCGGCCCGCTGCCAGAGAAGCCGGCCGGTCAGGCCGCTGTACGCGCTCACCCCGCCGGTCCCGGTGAACAGCAGCACGCCGTCCAGCGCGGCGCTGAGCGTGCCGGTGAACTCCCGCCCGGCCGGCCGGAGGACCCGCTCGCTGCCGGTCAGCAGGCTGATCCGGCGCACCGCGGTGACCGGCCCGCCGGCCAGGTAGCTCCCGCCGGTCACGGTGAGGTACAGGTCCCCGCCGTCCAGCCGCCAGGCCTGCGGCCGCGGCCCGGTGGCACGCCGCCAGCGGACCCGGCCGGTCGCGCTGGCGTAGCTGGTGACCGCACGCGGGCCGATGACCACCGCGCCGTCCGCGCTGGCCGCGACCGCGCCGCCGTACACCGCGGCCGGGTAACGCCCGGCCACGCCGCCGGTGCGGTCCCCGAGCACGAACTCGGTGCGCCCGGCCGGGTGCCGCCGGGTCCGCGGCACGGAGACCCCGACGGTGACCACGCCGGGCCAGGCCCGCACCGACACGACCGCCGCGCCGGCCGGCAGCCCGGTCAGCGGGACCTGCCAGCGCTGCTCGCCGGTCGCCAGGTCGTAGGCGGTGACCATCAGCCCGGAACCGACCGCCGCAACCCCGCCGCCGGCCGCGAGGTAGGCCTGCCCCTGCGCGGGCACGGTGCCGTCCTGCGGGCTGGCCGTCCACGACCCGGGCAGCAGACGGGACCACAGCACCTTGCCCGCGGACCCGCAGGCCCGGTCCTGGCAGCCGGTGGAGATCACGCTGGCCGCCCGGCCGGGGATGATCGCGGCGCCGGCCAGTACCACGGCGAGCGCAGCCCGCCGGGCCCACACCGCTGAGCTGCGGCCGCGCACCAGGGTCATGCCTGCGGTCAGCCCTTCCGGCCCGTCATGTCGGTATTTCCGGCGCGCCAGCCGCCGGCCACCCCCGTTTGCAGCCCCGCGCCCATTCTGGCACCGCGCCGACCGGGGCCGCGCCGCCGTCGCGTGATCTTTGCTGAGGGATACGGTGCCGAGGGGGCGGGTGCCGCGGGCCACGGCGGCTGAGTAGCGTGGGCGCGGGCCACGTAAATCCTGATCTGCCTAGGAGGAACACCATGACGGAGCAGCCCCCGCTGCCGTATGACTTCCTGCCGCCGGTGCCGTCGTTCACCGTGGAGAGTGACGACGTGGCGGACGGCGAGCAGTTCACCAGCAAGCAGGTGTTCAACGGGTTCGGCGCGACCGGCGAGAACCTGTCCCCGCACCTGCGCTGGTCCGGGTTCCCGGCGGAGACCAAGGGCTTCGCGGTGACCTGCTTCGACCCGGACGCCCCGACCGGGTCCGGCTTCTGGCACTGGATGGTGTACGGCATCCCCGCGTCGGTGACCGAGCTGGCCGCCGGGGTGGGCAACGCGGACGGCACCGGGCTGCCCGAGGGCGCTTTCCAGGTCCGCAACGACATGGGCACCAAGGACTTCTGCGGAGCGGCCCCGCCCAAGGGCGACCCGCCGCACCGGTACGCGTTCGTGGTGCACGCGCTGAACACCGACGCGCTGCCGATCAACAGCGACGTGACCCCGGCGCTGGCGGGCTTCAACACGACGTTCGCCACCATCGCCCGCGCGATGATCGTCCCGGTCTACAGCCACTAGCCAGGTTCCTCCGGCCGGGGCCAGGCTACGCCCGCCGGCGGCAGGCCGCTGGGCCGCAGCGCGTCTCCAGCGGCCCGCGCGAGCGGCCAGCACAGCCCGGACCAGCGACGGTCCGGCGTCCCGCACGGCTGCTGCGCAGCCGGTGGAGCACGTCGCGTTCCTTTTCCGGGTCCAGGCCGTGCAGCCGGGCAGTATCGCCCTCCGGATAGCCCTCGGCCTGGATCCAGGCCCAGGTGTCGGCGATGGTCTCGGCCACCGGGCGGCAGCTCAGCCCGGCGGCCAGCGCGGCGGACACGTTGCCGTCGTGCAGCCCGTCGTACTCGCCGCCGGGCGGCACCCAGACCGGCAGCTCGGTCCACGGCTGGATGCCGGCCGCCTCGATGACCTCCGGGCTGACCCAGACGAACCTGGCGTCGGACCCGGTCACCTTCAGCGCCGCGTCCAGCAGGCTCGCCATCGTGGCGTGGCCGGGTGCGCTGACCGTGTTGAACACCCCGCCCTGCCGGCGGGCGGCCATGTCCAGCATCCAGGCCGCCAGGTCCCGGCAGTCGATGTACTGCAGCGGCCGCTCCGGCGGCCCGGGCGCGAGCACGTCGCCGCCGCGCTCGATCCGGCCCAGCCACCACGGCATCCGCCCGACCAGCTCGTACGGGCCGAGGATCAGCCCGGCCCGGGCCAGCACCGCCCGGTCGCCGAACGCGGCCAGCGCGGCCAGCTCGCCGCCCCGCTTGGCCGCGGCGTAGTCCTCCTGGCTGGTGCCGGCCGGGTCGCCGTCGACGACCGGCGCGCTCTCGTCCATCCCGGCGGGGATCGGCCACTCGTACACCGACCGGCTGGACACGTACCCGTAGTGCCCGGCCCGGTCCTTCAGCAGGGTCGCCGCGTCCAGCACGTTCGCCGGCGCGCCGCTCCAGGTGTCGATGACCGCGTCCCAGGTCCGGTCGCCGAGCGCGGCGCGCAGCGCGGCCGGGTCGGTGCGGTCCGCGGTCAGCGCGGTGACCCCGGGCTCCGGCGGCCTGCTCTCCCCCCGGTTCAGCGTGGTGACGTCGTCGCCGCGGGCCAGCGCCGTCTCCACGACGGCCCGGCCGACATGATGGGTTCCGCCTAGTACCAGCAGCTTCATGCCCGCCACTCTGCCGGGCGGCCCGCGGGCCCGCCACCCTTGTTCACCCCGGGCGAAGCCGGTTCACCCCGCCCAGGGTCAGCGCTTGGTGCTCAGCGAGCCATGCCCGTCGCTGGCCGCAGCCGGGTCCGTCCCGTTGCCCGGTCCGGCCGTGGTGAGCAGGTCGAGGAACGGGCCGATCCGGAGCCCTTCCTGGGCGGTGTGGCGGAACAGGTTGCCGCGGTTGACGCTGTAGCGGGTGCGGCGGCCGGTCCGGGTGCGGGTGAGATAGCCCGCTGCTTCCAGGTCGGCCACGATGACCTGGACAGTGCGTTCGGTGAGACCGACGACGGCGGCGATGTCGCGGATCCGGGCGGTGGGGCTGCGGGCGATCTCCACCAGCACATGCCCATGCCCGGTCAGCAGGGTCCAGCTGCCGGCGCTCTCGTCACGAGCAGTCATGACTTCCGAGTATATCCTCGCGAGACCATCCGCGCGAGAATCTATTCGGGTGATCTTGCTCGTGAGAGACATCTCACGAAATTTATTTCATGTTTCTATTGACAGGCTTCTGCCCTCGGCCCGATCCTGATAGCGCCCGATCGGGCCCTGGACCCGGAAAGCGCTGGAGGCGACCGATGACCACCCCCGTCCTGGGTACTGCTGACGTCCTCGTGGTCGAGGACGACCCAGGGGACGTGCTGCTGACCACCGACGCCCTCGAGGACTGCCACCTGGGCCTGAGCCTGCACGTCGTCGGCGACGGCGAGGAAGCGATGCGCTTCCTGCGCGGCGCGGGCCAGCCGCGGCCGGCCCTGGTCCTGCTCGACCTCAACCTGCCCCGCCGCGGCGGCCTGGAGGTCCTCGCCGACCTCAAGGCCGACCCGGACCTGCGGGCGATCCCCGTCGTGGTGCTCACCACCTCGCAGGCCGAGGCCGACATCGCGCGCAGCTACGAACTGCACGCCAACGCCTACGTCATCAAGCCGATCGACGCCGCCAAGTTCGCCGACGCGATCAAGCAGATCGATGAGTTCTTCCTGATCTTGACGGAGCGCCCGCAGCGCTGACCACGGACGTCCCGGAGGGCCACCATGGACGATCTGACCCCCAGCCCCCGCCCGGCCGACGAGGCGGCCACCGACGCCGAGCTGGTCGGCCTGGTGCAGTCGCTGCCCGCGGGCAGTACCCCGCGCGAACGTGCCTTCGAAACCCTGATCGTGCGCTACCGGCCGATGGTGCGCTCCTGCGTGCGCCGCTACCAGACCCCGCCCGAGCTGGCCGACGAGCTGATGCAGGCCGGCTACCTCGGCCTGATGAAGGCCATCACCAACTTCGACCCGGACGTCGGCGCGGGCCTGCCCGCCTACGCCCAGCCCTGCATCAGCGGCGAGATCAAGCGGTACTTCCGCGACCAGCGCTCGCCGATCCGGATCCAGCGGCCCCTCCAGGAACTGCGGCAGGAGATCCGCGCCGCCACCGCCGTGCTGACCCAGGAGCTCGGCCGGGCCCCGCAGGCCGCCGAGCTGGCCGGGCACCTGGACGTCAGCGAGGCACAGGTCACCGAGGCGCAGGGCGCCAGCCGGGCCTTCCATGCGCTGTCACTGGACGCGCCGGTTACCGACGAGGACGATGCGGCCAGCCTCGGCGAGATGACCGGCCAGGACGACCCGCGGCTCCAGCACCTGGTCGACATCGAGTCGGTGCACGCCCACTGGGCCGAGCTGGACGATCAGTCCCAGCTCCTGCTGACCCTGCGGTTCTACGGGAACATGACCCAGGAGCAGATCGGCGAGCGGCTCGGCGTCTCCCAGATGCAGGTCTCCCGGCTGCTGCGCCGCGCCCTGGTCCACCTCCACGACCGGCTGACCGCCCTCCCCGAACCCGGCACGGCTGCGGCTGCGCCGCCCGGCAAGGCGAGCGGGGAGCCGGCTCCCGCCTGACGGGCCGCTACAGCGAGGCGACGTGCTCGCCGCAGCGGGCCGGGTCGTAGCCGGGGAGGCTGGCCAGCTGGTCGAGCAGCCAGCGGGAGGACAGGACCCGCAGGAGGCCGGCCGCCTCCCGGCTGCCCGCCGAGGTGGCCGGGATGACCAGGTCGGAGTGCTCGGCGGTGAGGGGGACGAAGCCGAGGCCGTAGGCCAGCGCGGCGGGCTCGCTGGCCACGCCGGCGTCCGCCAGGCCGGCCGCGATGGCCGCCGCGACCTCCAGGTGACCGGCGGCCGCGGTCTGGTAACCGGGCAGCGTGGCCGGGTCGAGGCGGAGGCGGGCCAGCTCGCGGTCGAGCACGTGCCGGGCCTCGGCGCCGTGCTCCCGGTTGACCAGCCGCAGCCCGCGGCGGGCCACGTCGGCCAGGCCGGTCACCTCCCCGGCCAGGCCGGGCCGCAGCACCAGGCCCTCCCGCCACGAGCAGAACCCGACCACCTCGGCGCCCTGGCGGCGCAGCCGGTCGGCCGCCGGGCCGGTGCTGTACCCGCCGCTCTCGCCGCGCAGGTGCGCGCCGGCCACGTGTACCAGGCCGGCCGCGGCCAGCCGCAGCGCCTCCTGGCTGCCGCACGGCCACCAGGTGAAGCTGACCGGCGGGTCGAGCAGCGCGAGCGGCGTCTCCAGCAGCGGCAGCGCCGGGTCGCAGCCGGCCACCACCAGCGTCGGCCGCGGCGGCCCGATCGGCCGCACCGCCCGGAGCCCGCCCGCCTGGTCCGGCTCCCCGAAGCCGTCCGGCCCCGCCAGACCGGGCAACCCCGCCCGGCCTGCCACCCCGGCCAGGCCCACCAGCACCGCTGGCCTGCTGGCGGCCGCCGTCCCCGCTCGCGCCGGACCTTCCCGTCCCGGCGGGGCTACCCCGCCCAGCCGGGGTGGCGCCGGATGGGAGCGGGCCGGCGACGCCGCCGGCGGGCATGAAACCGGACCGGGTGGCGGTGGGGCCGGCCAGGGGAAGGGCCACGAACGCGTCGCCGACCGGCGCGAGGATGACCCGGGCGCCGGGCGGGCCGGCCGGCGCGACCTGGTGGGCCTGCACCTCCGGCTGCGGCTCGCTCGGGCCGAACAGCTCCTCCACACCGGTGCCCAGAGCCCGGGCCAGGGCCAGGGCAACCCGCAGCGACGGATCGGAATGGCCGGCTTCGACCGCGGAAACCGCTTGCCGGGACACCCCGGCCATGCCGGCCAGCTGCTGCTGGGAATAGCCCCTGGCCTGCCGGGCCAGCCGCAAGCGCATGCCCGCGTCCCGGGCGCCAGATCCGCCCCCGGCGGTGCCGGCGCCGCCCACGACCGGGCTCACGGGCCGGACCTCGCATTCTCAATCTCACCGGACTCGCACGGCAGGCCCCGGGCAGCCACTTCGCTAGGTCCGGCCGCGCGCATTGCGGACCCGTCCTCCGCACCCACGCTCAGGGCCAGCACGACCCGCAGCGACAAACCGGAACGACCGGCCTCGACCGTGCAGAAACCGCTTGCCGGAGTCATTGGGCTGTCCGGCCCGGCCCGTAGCTGCTGCCCACGGCCCTATCCTGCTCGGCCTGGCCAACGGCAGTGCCGCCTGGGCCGAAGAGCGGCGGGTCCAGGGCGGTGACCGTGAGCCGGCCGTTGTCCGGTTCCGGGCGGTCGGGCAGGCGGCAGGTGATCCGGTGGCCAGCCACCGCGAGCTCGGCTTCCCAGCCGGCGCCGCTGGGGCGGACCACGGTGAGCGGGCCGGTCAGCACCAGGCCACGGCCGGGCTGGGCGCCGGGAACGACGCGCTCGGGATGGATGCCGGCCACGATCCCGGTCGCTGGTCCCCCGCCGGGCCTGGCGGCCGGCCCGGCCGCTTCAGCCGGGGCCACCGCGCCGGCCACTGCGCCGGCCTCCTGGCCCGCTCCGGTCCCATCGCCGCTGAGGGCGTCACCCGCCGCGCGGCCTTCCGTATCCAATCCTGGAAGAACGTGAACGCCGGACGGGCCCGGCCTGCGGGATCCCGTGACCGGGACGAAGCCCAGGTAGCCGACCAGTTCGGCGACCCGCCTTGAGGCCGGGTGGCGGACCACCTCGCCGGGTGCGCCGGCCTGCAGGATCACGCCGTGGTCCAGGACCGCCAGCTGGTCGGCGAAAGCCTGCGCCTCCTCCAGCTCGTGGGCCACCAGCACGGACGGGACCCGGCGGTCCGCAACCAGGGTCCGGACCAGGTCGGTGAGGCCGCGGCGGAGGCTGGCGTCGAGCCCCGCGTACGGCTCGTCCAGGAGCAGAGCGTCGCACCGGGCCAGCAGCAGGCGGCCGAGCGCGACCCGGTGCTGCTGGCCGCCGGACAGCCGGGCCGGCATCGCGTCGAGCAGGCCCTCGATGCCCAGCCGGGCGGCCAGCGCGCCGAGCTCCGGGCCGTGGCGGCCGGAACCCGGGCCGTAGGCCAGGTTGGCCCGGACCGACAGGTGCGGGAACAGGCCGGGATCCTGGCGGAGCAGCCCGACCCGGCGGCGCCAGGGCGGTACGTCGGCGCGCGGCGGCGCGGTCGAGGTGAGTACCCGGCCGCCCAGCGTGATCTGCGCGCGCCGCGGCCGGACCAGGCCGGCGATGGCCTCCAGGATCGTGGTCTTGCCCGCGCCGGACGGGCCGAACAGGGCGAGCCGCTCCCCCGGCGCGACGGCCAGCTCGGCGCACACCAGGAAGTCGCGGCGGTCAACCTCGACGGCGGCGCTGAGCACGAGCGCTCCAGACGTAGGCGGCAAGCGGCAAGGGCAGCGCGACCACCAGCAGCACAACGGCGAACGGCAAGGCCGAGTCCAGCCCGGTTTCCTGGAGCGTAGTCCAGATCTGCAGGGGCAGGCCGTACGGGTGATAGGCCACGATGATCACCGCGCCGAACGCGCCCATGGCCCGCGCCCAGGCCACCGCGAGCGCCATGGCCAGGCCGGGCCCGGCCAGCGGCAGCGTGACCCGGCGCAGCACTCGCCAGGGCCGGTCGCCGAGCAGCGCCGCCTGCTGCTCCAGCCGCGGGTCGACGCTGCCGATGGCGGCCTGCGCACCCAGCACGTAGTACGGCGCGGACTCGTAGACCTGGGCAATGACCAGGGCGAGGAACGTGTTGCTGGCGGACAGGTGCAGGGCCTCGAGGCCGTGGCCGACCGGGGTGAACGGCCCGACCATGAAGACCAGCAGCAGGCCGATGACCAGCGGGGGCAGCAGCAGGACGAGGAGCAGGCCCGCCTCCCACACCCGGGGGAACGGCAGCCGGCCGCGGGCCAGCAGCCAGGCCAGCGGCGTGCCCAGCACAAGCAGGACGGCCAGCGTGACCGCGCCGGACTCGACCGAGACGACGAGCGGCTCCAGCGCCCCGGGGCTGGTCAGGGCGGTGCGGGCGGCACCCGGGGAGATGTGCATCAGCAGCGTGATGACCGGCCCGAGCAGAGCGAGCCAGATGACCAGGGCGGCGGCCACCGAGACGGCCCCGGACGCCGAGCGGACCACCCGCGGCGAGTGCGGCGGTCCGCCCGGGCTCGCGGGCGGGCGGCGCCCGGGGCCGGAATCGCCCCGGACGCCGCTGCCCGCAGCGGCAACGTTGCTAGCCGCCGAGCTCACTTTGCACCTCGGCGGGCGCACCGCTGCCCGTCAGCTTCGGGGTGAGCAGCGTGTACCCGCCCTGCTTGTGCAGGGCCAGGCCTTCCTGCGAGAGCACGTAGGCGGCGAACTTAGCGCCCGCCGCGCTCTTGTTGATCGTGGTGATGTTGATGACCAGCGGCGAGCCGTGCTTGGACACGTTGCCGGTGATCGTCATCGTGGCCTTCGCGTAGTCGTCCTTCAGCGCCGAGTCGCTCAGGTTGATTGCGGCCGGCAGCTTGATGTAGTCCAGGTGCAGCTGGATGGCCTGGGACTCGTACGCGCTGGCCGCATCCAGCTGGCCGGCCTGCAGGCGCGGCTCGAGAGCGGCCTCGTCGAAGATCTGCGCGGCGTCCGCGGAGGCCAGGTCGGAGGTGCCGATGATCTTCGCGACCGTGTCGGCGGGCAGGTGGTACTTCATCTGCGCCAATTGGAGCATGAAAATGAACGCGCGGCCCTGCGGGTCGAGGTTCGGGTCGGTCCGGCCCAGCTTCAGGCCCGGCGTCTCCAGCAGCGGGAACAGGGCCGTGATCGGCTTCTTGCCGTCCTTGATGGCCTGGAACTGCGGGGCGTACTTGCTCTTCGGGTTATACGCCACCACGATCGAGGTCGTCGCGAACGCCACATACCAGCTGGTGAATTTCGGCATCAGCGCCTTGATCGGGTCGCCGCCGACGCTTTCGAACACGTCGGGCGTTATCTCCCCGGAGGCGATCTCCTTGGATAGCCCGTCGGACGGTCCCGCCCGGCCGACGTATTTCAGGCCCTCGGCCTTCTGGAAAGCGGGACCGACAATTTTCTCGTTCAGGTACGCGAGCGAGGCCGCGTAGGCCACGTTGACCGAGCTCGGGGAGGCGCCGGAGGATCCGGATCCGCCCGAGGGCGCTGAGCTTCCGCAGGCTGCCGCGACCAGCGCGATGAGTGACATGGCAAGCAGCGCACCAAAGCGAGCGCCGCGGCCTTTCCTGATGTGGTCCACCATATTCCGAACATAGCCAGCGCTGCTTGCGCCGGGCAAGAACTCTTTACATTGCGATGCGGCCACGGTACGGGGACGGCCACGCTCAGGAGCCCGGCAGGTGACGTTCAGCTGGCTCTCAGGCAGAACCGCTTCGCTAGGTCAGGCGCCGCCATACGGTGGTGCCCCCTAACATGGACCCTGGCGGTGCCCCCGTGCGGCTGTTCGCTGCGCGCCTGGCCCGCGGCTCCGGCGCGGCTGGCCTGCGCCCCCACGTCTCCGGGCCGCGCCCGGCACCGCCAGGCAAGGCTTATCTCACCGGTGCGAGGGCAGGACGGTCATGAGCAAGGCGCAACGAATCCGGCAGCAGAACGCCCGGGAGAAGATCGCCGCACAGCGGGCAGCCGAACGGCGGGCCCAGCGCCGGCGGCAAACCCTGATTGCCGGCGGCAGCGTCCTGGCCGTGCTCGCCGTCGTGGCCGTCCTTATCGGGGTGAAGCTGGCGAGCAGCGGCGGCTCCGGCGGGTCCAGCAACGGCACCGCGCAGCCCGCCGTGGTCAGCGCCGTGACGTCGGTACCCGCGGCCACGACGGACGCCGTCGGCAAGGGCACGTCCAACCCGAAGATGCTGATCCCGCTGTCCGGCGCCCCCGCGCTGACCACGGGCGGGAAGCCTGAGGTGCTCTACATGGGCGCGGAGTACTGCCCGTTCTGCGCGACCGAGCGGTGGGCCATGCTGAACGCGCTGAGCCGGTTCGGCACGTTCTCGAACATCCGCTTCATCCACTCGGCCGCGGACGACACGCCGGCCAGCGTTCCGACGCTGACCTTCTACCAGAGCGGCTACAGCAGCAAGTACGTGGCGTTTACCCCGGTCGAGATGCAGAAGATCGACCGGTCCGCACTGCAGAACCCGACGTCCGCCCAGAAGGCACTGCTGAACAAGTACGACGCCCCGCCGTACGTGCAGGGTGGCGCAGGCTCGATCCCGTTCCTGGACTTCGGCGGCAAGTACATCGTCAGCGGCGCCAGCTACGACTACAACGTGCTGTCGGGCAAGAGCTACGCGCAGATCGCCGCGGCGATGAAGGACCCGTCCACGGACATCGCCAAGGGCGCGCTCGGCACCGCCAACCAGATGACCGCCGCGATCTGCAAGCTGACCGGCAACCAGCCCGCGACCGCCTGCACCGCGTCGATCAAGTCCCTTGAGGCCGGCCTGTAATGGCCAGCCAGAAGCAGGCCCGGGCGGGCGGCCAGGGCCGCGCCCAGTCCCAGGGCGGGACCGGGTCCAGTCGCCAGGGCGGGTCCGGCCGGCCGGGCCAGGCGCGCAACGGCCAGCCGGTCAAGGGGGGCAAGCCTGCGCCCCGGCGGCCAGCCGCCGCGGCGCAGGCCGCAGGGCCGGCCGAGGCCACGGAGACGGCGACCGACCCGCGCTGGTTCCGGCTCACCACGCTGATCCTGTCGGTGCTCGGCCTGGGCCTGTCGGTGTACCTGACGATCACCCACTACACCGACTCGGCGCCGGCCGGCTGCCCGGTCAACTCCGTGGTCAACTGCGCGAAGGTGACCACCAGCCCGGAGTCGATGATCTTCGGCGTGTTCCCGGTGGCCGTGCTCGGGCTGGCCTTCTACGTGTTCATGGTGGCGGTCAACTCGCCGTGGTCCTGGCGGCCCGGCATGCCGCTGATCCGGATCGCCCGGCTGGCCGGCGTGCTCACCGGCATCGTGTTCGTGCTCTACCTGGTGTACGTGGAGCTGATCCAGGTCAACGCGATCTGCGAGTACTGCACCGGCGTGCACGTCATCACGTTCGCCCTGTTCGGCCTGGTCATGTACAGCACCGCGGCGCACGGGCTGTCCGGTACCGGGCCTGGCCGCCCGGTCGCCCCCGGTCGTTAGCACTGCGCCGTTAGCACGGGGCCGCGCGGCTCCGGATTCCCGGCGCGCCGGGAATCCTGCGGCCGGCTCGCTTGTTAGAGTGGCTAACTATTTCCGGCCATTTGAAGAGCGAGCTGAGTGAAGCAGACCAACGGGGCGGCCAGCCGGCCGAAGGACACGCAGGACAGTAATCCGGATGCCTGGCTACGGCGGCTGGCCAGGTACTGCTGGCGGCACAAGCGGAGCATGCTGCTCTCGCTGGCCGGGGCGCTCGCCGCGACGCTGGCCACCGCGGCAATCCCGCTGATCCTCGGCCTGATCGTGGACGACACGATCCTCACCCACGACGCGCCGGTCTGGGCCGGCGCGCTCGTGCTGATCGGCGCGGGCCTGGTGAACTTCGCCGGTGTGTACACCCGCCGGTTCGAGGGCGGCAAGCTGTCGCTGGACGTCCAGCACGACATGCGGACCGAGTCGTTCGCGGCGCTGGCCGCGCTGGACGGCGCCCGGCAGGACCAGCTGCGCACCGGCCAGGTGGTGAGCCGGGCGATCTCCGACCTGAACATGGTCCAGGGGCTGCTCGGCATGCTGCCGATGCTGCTGGGCAGCGCGCTGCTGTTCGTGCTGTCGGTCACGATCATGGCGTTCCTGTCCCCGTTGCTGACGCTGGTCGCGCTGGCCATCGGGCCCGCGCTGTGGCTCATCGCGCTGCGCTCCCGGCTCAAGCTGTTCCCGGCCAGCTGGGACGCACAGCAGCAGGCCGCGAACGTGGCCGGGGTGGTCGAGGGCGCGGTCACCGGGGTCCGGGTGGTCAAGGGCTTCGGCCAGGAAGAGCAGGAGATCGGGCGGCTGGAGGACGCCAGCAGCGCGCTGTTCGCGTCCCGGGTGCGCGCCGTCCGGCTGATGGCCAGGTACAACCCGGCGCTGCAGGCCGTGCCGCTGTTCGGCCAGGTCGGCGTGCTGGCCCTGGGCGGCTGGCTGACCATCAAGGGCTCGATCCCGCTGGGCACGTTCCTGGCCTTCTCGCTGTACGTGGCGCAGATGATCAGCCCGGTCCGGGCGCTGGCCGCGCTGGTAACGATCGGCCAGGAGGCACGGGCCAGCGTGATCCGGATCTTCGAGGTGATGGACGCCCGGCCGGTGATCACCGAGCGGCCGGGCGCGGTGCCGCTGCCGCCGGGAGCCACGGACATCGAACTCGACCGGGTGGAGTTCGGCTACCAGCCGGACCAGCCGGTGCTGCGCGGCCTGTCGCTGCGCATCCGGCCGGGCCAGACGCTGGCGCTGGTCGGCACGTCGGGCTCCGGCAAGTCGACGGTCTCGCTGCTGCTGCCCCGCTTCTACGACGTGACGGAGGGCGCGATCCGGATCGGCGGGCACGACGTCCGCGACCTGACCACGGAATCGCTGCGCGCGGCCATCGGGCTGGTGCCCGAGGACAGCTTCCTGTTCTCCGATACGGTCCGGGCCAACATCGCCTACGGCCGCCCGGACGCCACCGACGCCGAGGTGGAGGCGGCGGCCCGGGCCGCGCAGGCGCACGACTTCATCATGGCGCTGCCGGACGGCTACGCCACCGTGGTCGGCGAGCAGGGCCTGACCCTGTCCGGCGGCCAGCGGCAGCGTGTCTGCCTGGCCCGGGCGCTGGTCACCGACCCGGCCGTGCTGGTCCTCGACGACGCCACCTCGGCGGTGGACGCGAACGTCGAGGCGCGCATCCACGACGCGCTGCGGTCGGCCATGGCCGGGCGGACCACGCTGCTCATCGCGCACCGCCAGTCCACGCTGGCGCTCGCCGACCAGATCGCGGTGCTGGACGAGGGCCGGCTGGTCGACCTGGGCACGCACGAGGAGCTCACCGCACGCTGCCCGCTGTACCGCCTGCTGCTGGCCGGGACGGCTGGGCCAGATGACGGCAAGGTCCCGGCTCAGAGCGACGGGGCCGAGGTGGTCACCTCCGCACTGTGGGGCGCGGCGGAGCCAGCAGCACTCGCTCGTGGCGGGCCGCGGCGCTGTTTTCCTGACGAGCGATGAGGCGCGACGAAGGACGCCGAGGGAGCGAGGAGGGAAGGCAGCGCGCATAGCGGCCCGCAGCGAGCGGCTAGCACTGTAGGCAGCGCTCATAGCGGCCCGCAGCGAGCGGCTAGCACGGCTGGGCCGGTAAGCAATTTGCTGGGCGCGCTCCCGCCCAGCCCGGAGCTGCTGGCCAAGGTCGAGGCGCTGCCGCCGGCCCAGGACCGGCCCGAAGTCAGCGATGATGTGGCCCGCGCCCCGGACCCGCGGTTCACCCTGCGCCGGCTGCTGCGGCCGGTGGCGCTGGCCCTGCTGGCCGGCCTGGTCCTGGACGGCCTGGACGCGGTGGCCGGGGTGGCCTTCCCGGCCCTGGTCCGCGGCGGCGTCGATCACGGCGTGGTGGCCGGGCAGTACCACCCGATCCTGCTGGTCTCGCTGGCCGGCCTGGCCATCGTGCTGGCCGACTGGGCGATCAGCGCGGTGCAGACCGTGGTGGTCGGGCGCAACGGCGAGCGGCTGCTGTACACGCTGCGGGTCAAGATCTTCGCCCACCTGCAGCGGCTCGGGCTGGACTTCTACGAGCGCGAGCTGTCCGGGCGGATCATGACCAGGATGACCACGGACGTGGACGCGCTGTCCTCGTTCCTGCAGACCGGGCTGATCACGATGGTCAACTCACTGCTCACGTTCACCGGTGTGATGATCGCGCTGCTGTTCATCAACGCCCGGCTCGGGCTGACGCTGTTCGCGATCATCCCGGTGCTGGCCGTGGTCACGGTGGTGTTCCGGATCCGGTCGTCCCGGGCCTACACCGAGGCCAGGGAACGGGTCAGCGTGGTCAACGCGGACTTCCAGGAGAACGTGGCCGGGCTGCGGATCACCCAGGCGTACCGGCGGGCGCCGCGCAACGCGGCCCGGTTCGCCGGCCTGAGCACCGGCTACCGGCAGTCCCGGCTGCGCGCCCAGCGGTACATCGCGCTGTACTTCCCGTTCGTGCAGCTGCTGTCCACGGTGGCCGCCGCGCTGGTTCTGTTCACCGCGGCCAGCCAGGTGCACAGCGGCGCGCTGACGGCCGGCGGGCTGGTCGCCTTCCTGCTCTACATCGACCTGCTGTTCGCGCCGGTGCAGCAGCTGTCCCAGGTCTTCGACGGCTACCAGCAGGCCTCGGTCGGGCTGCGCCGGATCAAGGACCTGCTGCGCACGCCGACGTCGACCCCGCAGGCCGAGCGGCCCCGCCGGCCGGGCCGGCCGCGCGGCCTGGTCGAGTTCCGCGACGTGCACTTCCGGTATCCGGGCCAGCCGGCCGACGCGCTGAACGGGGTCAGCCTGACGGTCGAGCCCGGCGAGACCGTGGCGCTGGTCGGCCAGACCGGCGCCGGCAAGTCCACCATGATCAAGCTGGTCGCCCGGTTCTATGACGTGACCGGCGGGCAGGTCCTGATCGACGGGACCGACCTGCGCGAGCTCGACCTGGCCGCGTACCGGCACGGGCTCGGCGTGGTGCCGCAGGAGCCGTACCTGTCCCCCGGCACGGTCAGGGACGCGATCGCCTACGGCCGGCCCGGCGCGACCGACGCCGAGGTGGAGGCGGCCGCCCGGGCGGTCGGCGCCGTCGGCATGATCGCCCGGCTGCCCGGCGGGTTCCGGCACGAGGTGGCCGAGCGCGGCCGCAACCTGTCCGCCGGGCAGCGCCAGCTGATCGCGCTGGCCCGGGCCTACCTGGTGGACCCCGGCATCCTGCTGCTCGACGAGGCCACCGCGGCCCTGGACCTGGCCGCCGAGGCCGAGGTGATCGCCGCCACCGAGCGGCTCACCGCGCAGCGCACCACGCTGGTGGTGGCGCACCGGCTGACCACCGCGGCCCGGGCCGACCGGATCGTGGTCATGGCCGACGGCCAGATCGCGGAGACCGGCAGCCACGACGAGCTGCTGGCCGCGGGCGGCCGGTACGCCGAGCTGTGGGCCGCCTTCATGGGCGGCGCCGAGCTCGCGGCCTAGCTCTGCTGGCTGGCTAGCGGATGGCCGCATACGCGGCCCTCCGCTAGCTGACCTGGCGGCCGGCGGCCAGCTCGCTGCCGGGCTCGGGCAGCACGCCCGCGGCGACGTCGCTGGCCTTCATGGCCCGCACGTCGCGCGGGATGAGCGCGAGCGCGGCCGCAACCAGGATCAGCAGCGCGGCGCCGTACTGGGTCACCGAGACCCCGATCGCCGCGGCCAGCGGGCCGGCCACCAGCGCGCCGATCGGCATGGCGAACACCGAGCCGAGCACGTCGTACGACGACACCCGGGCCAGCCGGTCCGGCGGGATCATCCGGGCCAGCGCGACCGTCCACTGGACCATCATGATCTCCATGGTCACGCCCAGGCCGAAGGCCGACAGGCAGACCACCGGCAGCGGCCAGAGCATGGCCAGCGACAGCGGCGACAGCGCGATGGCCCCGCCGATCAGCACCACGAACAGCATCGGCCGGCGCGGCGTGAACCGCAGCGACACCAGCCCGCCCAGGATCAGGCCGACCGCCTCGGCCGCGGTGATCGCGCCCCACGCCGCCGGGCCGCCCAGGTCGGTCCTGGCCACCACCGGGCCGAGCACCTGGAACCCGCCGTACCAGGCCATCAGGATCACGCCGAACTGCGCGACGATCACCCACAGCCAGGTGTGCGAGCGGAACTCCGACCAGCCCTCGCGCAGGTCGCTCAGCATGCTGGAGGTCTCTGGCCGGTCCACCGCGGTCGCCTTGATGCGCAGCAGCGGCCAGGCCGTGCCCAGCAGGCCGAACCCGCAGACGGCCAGCGCCCAGCCGGGGCCGACGGCGGCCACGCACAGGCCCGCGGCGACCGCGCCGCCCATCTGCCCGGCGTTCTGGGCCAGCCGGCTGATCGCGCTGGCCTCCTGGAGCACGGTGGCGGGCACCACGCGAGGCAGCAGCGCCTGCGAGGCCGGGTAGAAGATCGCCATGCCGATCCCGGTCAGGCCCTCGAGGAACAGCATCTGCCACAGCCGCGGATGGCCGGTCAGCACCAGGAACCCGAACGTGCCCTCGCCCAGGGCGATCATCAGGTTGCCCGCCAGCACCACCTTCTGCGGCGCGATCCGGTCTGCGATCACCCCGCCGGCCAGCGTGAACACCAGCGACGGGGCGATCTGCGCGGCCAGCACGTAGGACAGGCTCGCGGTCGAGCCGGTCGCGTACAGCACCGCGAACGAGACCCCGACGAGGGAGAAGCCGAACGCCGCCGGGGCGAGAAACCGGTCGGCGAGCAGGTAGCGGAAATCGCGGATGGCCAGGACGGGGAACCGGCGCAGCAGCGCCCGGGCAAACATGACGAACGTCCGATCTGGTGGGTTGAATCTTGGGTCAGCGGGGTGATGCTAGCCAGGCAGCCCCGTGACCAGCAAGTCCTTAAATCTGGTGAACCCTGCTTGGGAACGCCGGCCGGCGGGTCCGCATTCCCGGTACGGGCCGGGCCGGGCATTGACACCGGCGGGGCGGGCTGAGATGGTCCGCTGGAGCCCTGTTACGCCGCCGGTGTTCCCCGACGAGGTGATCGGCCTATGGCTATCCGCGTCCTCAGCAGCGATCCCCCCGTGCCGGTGGCGGTGCCCACCGCCGAACTGGGCGAAGGCGCCCACTGGGACGCCGATAGCGGCGCACTGTACTGGGTGGACGCCCCAGCCGGGCTTGTCTACCGGCTGGATACGGACGGGAACCTGAATCACTGGGACGCGGGCCAGCCGGTCGGCGCGGTCGTGCACCGGGCCGGTGGCGGGCTGGTGCTGACGGCCAGCGACGGGTTCCTGGTGATGGACACCGGCACCGGTGCGGTGACCCCGCTGGCCCCGGTCGAGGCGGACAAGCCGGCCACCAGGATGAACGACGGCGCCTGCGACCGGGCCGGCCGGTTCTGGGCCGGGACTATGGCCGCGGACGAGTCCGCCGGGCAGGGCGCGCTGTACCGGCTCGACCCCGACCTCCAGCTCACCCAGCTGCGCACCGGCGTGGGGATCTCCAACGGCATCGGCTGGAGCCCGGACGAGACCCGCATGTACTACGTGGACTCGCTGGCCTACCAGATCGAGGCGATGGAATACGACCCGGCCACCGGGCAGACCGGCCGCAGCCGGGTGCTGGCCTCACTCGGCCACGGCGGGGTGATGCCGGACGGCCTGACCGTGGACGCCGACGGCTACGTCTGGGTGGCGGTCTGGGGCGGCGGCGCCGTGCAGTGCTACCGGCCCGACGGCCGGCTGTGCCAGATGGTGAAGGTTCCCGCGGCCAACGTCACGAGCTGCGCGTTCGGCGGCCCGGACCTGGACGTGCTGTACATCACCACCGCGGCGGGCCCCGGTGCGGCGCCGGGTGCACTGTTCTCCTGCCGGCCCGGCGTCACCGGCCAGCTCTGCCACCCGTTCCGCGGCTGACCTGCGCTCCTTACGGCGGGGGCGGTTTGACCCGCCGGACGGCCGCCCGGCATGATCGGCTGGGTAGCGGCCCCGGCAGCAGGTGCGGGGCCTGCTGAGCCGAGGGGAGCGAGCCGGGTTGAGCATTCTGGGAACCAGGGTCCTGCGGGTTGAGGACCCGCGGTTCCTGACCACCGGCGGGGTCTACACCGAAGACCTCCAGGACGACCGGCTGGCCGGAGCCTGCTACCTGACGTTCGTCCGGTCCCCGGTCGCGCACGGGCGGATCACCGCCATCGACGCCACCGAGGCGAAGGCGGCGCCGGGGGTGCTGGCCGTGTACACCGCGGCGGACGTGGCCGATCTGAAGGTCATCAAGCCGATGATGCCGTCCTGGAACGCGGCGATGACCCAGACCCTGCTGGCCAGCGACACCGTGCGGTACGTCGGCGAGCCGGTCGCGGCGATCGTCACCGAGCACCCGTACCAGGGCGAGGACGCGGCCGAACTGGTCGCCGTGGACTACGACCCGCTGCCCGCCGTGGTGACCATGGACGACGCGCTGGCCGACAAGACCCTGCTGTTCCCTGAGGCGGGCACGAACGTGATCGGCCGCTTCGGCGATCCCGCCGAGCTGGACCCGAAGCTGTTCGACGGCTGCGAGGTCGTGGTCAGCCGGACGATCGTGAACCAGCGGGTCGCGCCGGCCCCGATGGAGTCCCGGTCCGCGGCCGCGGTCTGGGGCGAGGACGGCCGGCTGACCGCGTGGATCCCTAACCAGGGCGCGCAGGGCACCAAGGGCGCGCTGGTGGGCCGGCTGGGCCTCAAGCCCGAGGACGTGCGGGTGATCACCCCGGACGTGGGCGGCGCGTTCGGCGCGAAGTTCGGCATCGACGCCGAGTCGGTGCTGACCGCCTGGGCAGCCAGGCAGCTCGGGCGGCCCGCCCGCTGGTCGGAGACCCGGTACGAGAACATGCTCGGCATGACGCACGGCCGGGCGCAGCAGCAGACCGTCACGATCGGCGGCCTGCGGGACGGCACCGTGCTGGCCTACCGCCTCGAGGTGGTGCAGGACGGCGGCGCGTACCCGAAGATCGGCGCGCTCCTGCCGCTGCTGACCCTGCTGATGACCTCGGGGCCGTACGACATCCCGCGGGCCGAGTCGGTGGCGGTCTCGGTGGTCACGAACACCACGCCCACCGGGGCCTACCGGGGCGCGGGGCGGCCGGAGGCGACCGCGGCCATCGAGCGGGCCATGGACCTGTTCGCCGCGGAGGCCGGAGTGGACCCGGCCGACGTCCGGCGGAAGAACCTGCTGGCCCCGTTCACCGAGCCGCACCAGACCAAGTTCGGCGCGCTGTACGACACCGGCGACTACGCCGCCGGTCTTGACCGGGTGCTGGCGGCCGCCGGCTACGCGGAGCTGCGCGCGGAGCAGGCGGCCCGGCGGGCCCGCGGCGACGTGACGCAACTCGGCATCGGGCTGTCCTCCTACGTGGAGATCACCGGCGGCGGTGACGAGTCAGGCCCGCCCAGCGAGAACGCCACCGTCGAGGTGCACCCCGACGGCAGCGCCACGATCCTGACCGGCACCTCGCCACACGGGCAGGGGCACGAGACCGCGTGGGCGATGCTAGCCAGCGACAAGCTCGGCATCCCGGTCGACAAGATCACGCTGAAGTGGGGCGACACCGACCTCATCCCCGAGGGCGGCGGCACCGGCGGGTCGCGCAGCCTCCAGCAGGGCGGCGCCGCGGTGCAGCAGGCCTCGGAGGAGCTGATCGAGGAGGCCCGCGGCCGGGCCGCCGCTGAGCTCGAGGCCAGCGCCGCGGACCTGGTCTTCGACCCGGCGCAGAGCGCGTTCATGGTGGCCGGCGACCCGGCCGCGGTGGTCCCGCTGGCCCGGCTGGCGGAAACCGAGCGGCTGTTCGTCCGCACGGTGTTCTCCGCGCCGGGCGCCACCTTCCCGTTCGGCTCGCACCTGGCCGTGGTCGAGGTGGACACCGAGACCGGCAAGGTCACGCTGGTCCGGATGGTCACCGTGGACGACGCCGGGTTCGTGCTCAACCCGCTGCTGGCCGAGGGCCAGCGGCACGGCGGTATCGCCCAGGGCGCGGCGCAGGCGCTCCTGGAGGAGGTCTGCTACGACGCCGACGGCAACCCGCTGACCGCCAACTTCGCCAGCTACCCCATCGTCACCGCGACCGAGCTGCCGAGCTTCGAGCTGGTCGACATGGTGACGCCGACCTCCTACAACCCGCTCGGCGTCAAGGGCATCGGCGAGGCGGGCACGATCGGCGCCACCCCGGCGGTGCAGAACGCCGTCGTCGATGCGGTGGCCTACCTGGGGGTCCGGCACATCGACATGCCCACCTCACCGCAGCGGGTCTGGCAGGCCCTGCGTGCGGCACGATCGGAGAACGCCTGATGCGAGTCGAGCTCACCGTCAACGGCCAGCCCCGCGCGGACGAGGTCGAGCCGCGCCTGCTGCTGGTGCACTACCTGCGGGAGGTGTGCGGGCTGCGGGCGGCCAACGTCGGCTGCGACACCACCTCCTGCGGCGCCTGCACAGTGCTGCTGAACGGCGAATCGGTGAAGTCCTGCACGGTCCTGACCGTGCAGGCGGCGGGCGGCGAGGTGGTCACCGCGGAGGGCCTGTCCGACGGGGAGGACCTGCACCCGGTGCAGACCGCGTTCCGCCAGGAGCACGGGCTCCAGTGCGGGTTCTGCACCCCGGGCATGGTGATGGCCACCGTCGGCCTGCTGCGGGAGAACCCGGACCCGACCGAGGCGGAGGTCCGCGAGGGCCTGGAGGGCAACATCTGCCGGTGCACCGGCTACCACAACATCGTCCGGGCCGTGCTGCTCGCGGCGGAGATGCAGCAGGTGCGCCAGTGATCCCCGCGGCGTTCGACTACGTGGCCGCCGAGTCGGCCGAGCACGCCCTGGACCTGCTGGCCTCGCTGGGCGACGAGGCGAAGCTGCTGGCCGGCGGGCACTCGCTGCTGCCGATGATGAAGCTGCGGCTGGCCATGCCGACCGCGCTGATCGACATCGGCGGGGTGGCCAGCCTGGCCGGCATCCGGGCCGAGGACGGTGAGCTTGTCATCGGGGCCACCACCCGGCACCAGGCGGTGGCCACGTCGGACCTGGTCCGGGCCGAGGCGCCGCTGCTGGCGCACGCGGCCGGGCTGGTCGGCGACCCGCAGATCCGGCACCGCGGCACCATTGGCGGCTCGCTGGCGCACGCGGACCCGGCCGCGGATATGCCGATGGCGCTGCTCGCGCTGGGCGGCTCGGTGACCGTCCAGGGCCCGGCCGGGACCCGGCGGATCGCCGCGGACGACTTCTTCGCGGGCTACTTCGAGACCGCGGCCGGCCCGGACGAACTGGTGACCGAGGTGCGGATACCGCGGGCCGCCGGGCAGCCCTGGGGGTACGAGAAGTTCGTCCGCCGGGCCAACGACTGGGCCATCGTCGGCGTGGCCACGGCCGGCGGCCGGATCGCGCTGGCCAACATGGGCCCGGTGCCCCTGCGGGCGCACGCCGCCGAGCAGGCCCTGGCCGGCGGGGCCAGCCCGGACGACGCGGCGGCGCTGGCCGCGGACGGCACCGAGCCGGGCGAGGACATGCACGCGGACAGCGAGTACCGCCGTCACCTGGCCCGGGTGCTGACCCGCCGCGCCCTGGCCGGCCGCGGCTAGCTCCCCGCCGGGCCGGCTTCGGCCTGCCGGAGCAGTTCCTCCATCGGCCGGGCGGCGACCGCGCCCGACACGACCATCGCCAGCCCGATGGCGACGGCGATCATGACCGTGCTCAGCCAGACCATGGTCCCCACCGGCAGCACGGCGGCGCCGATCACCCGCGCCACGCAGTCGGCCAGCAGGGCACTCCCCCAGATCGCCGTGTAGTTCTTCTCCAGCCGCCGGAACCGGGCCGAGCCGGCCGCCAGCCGGTCCCAGGCGGCGGTCCGGCCGGCCAGCCCCTTGGTCAGGAACGGCTTGACCCCCGCTGACATCAGCGGCCGCCCGGCCGCCGCGGACACCAGCATCGCCACCGCGATCACGCTGCTGACCACCGAGTCCTTGGCGATCATCCAGCGCGGGTTGCCCGCCGCGAAGCTGATCGCCAGGCCCGCCACGTTGACCGCGAGCATCAGCGCGGCCAGCCCGTTCACCCGGCGCTCCCGTACGAACCCGGCCACCGACCGGACGGCCGGCAGCACGCTGCTGGCCGCCAGCGACAGCACCAGGCTGGCCCCGAACCCGTCGCGCAGCAGGTAATACAGCCCGACCGGCACGGCCACATCCACGGCCAGCGGCCGCAGCGCCGTCCGCAGCCCGTCTCCGCCGGGAGCCGCCGCCTTCTCCTGAGATCGCACAGTCGCAGTCACATCAATTAACGTAGGACGGTACTAAATTTATGTCAAACATAAATATTGGTTCGTGCTAAGCTTGCGTCATGAGCAGCGGTCTTCGGGAGCGGAAGAAGGAGCAGACCCGGCAGGAGATCTCCGACACGGCCACCGCGCTGTTCGCCGGGCACGGCTTCGACCAGGTGACGATCGCCCAGGTCGCGGAGGCGGCCGGGGTCTCCAAGATGACCGTCACCAACTACTTCCCGCGCAAGGAGGACCTGGTCTACGACCGGGCCGGCCACATCATCGGCGGCCTGGCCCAGGCGGTCAGGGACCGGCGGCCGGGCGAGAGCCTGCTGGACGCGGCCCGCCGGGACTACGCCGGGGCGGTGGCCCGCCGCGACGTCACGCTCGGCGTGGCCGGCCAGCGGTTCGCCGCGATGGTGGCCGGCAGCCCGGTGCTGACCAGCCGCTTCCGCGAGATCCTCGATCTGCGCGAGGCCGCCCTGGCCAGCCAGATCGAGGAAGAGGGCCTGAGCGGGATACCGGCCGGGGACCCGCTGTACCGGGTGATCGCGGCGCAGCTGGCCGCGGTGCACCGGGTGCTGTACGACGAGGCCATCCGCCGCTGCCTGGCCGGCCAGCCACGAGACGGCATCTGGCCCGTGCTGGCGCAGGCCGCCACCCGGGCCTTCGATCTGCTGGAGCCCGCCCTGGCCGGGATCGGCACCCGCCCCGCTCCCCCGGCCTAGCCCCGGCCTGGCCCCGGTCAAGCCCCCGCCTGGCCCCCCGGGTGGCGGGCGCGGTCAGGTGCGGGTAAGACTGCTGACAGGACACGCTGCCGGCGGCAAGGGACGGGCCATGGGATACGAGCACGTGCTGGTCGAGCGGGACGGCCCGTTCACCACGATCACGATGAACCGGCCGCAGCGGCGCAACGCGCTGTCCGCGGCGCACCTGCACGAGCTCACCACCGCGTTCACGGAGGCCGGCGAGAGCGACGCGGCCGGGATCATCCTGGCCGGGAACGGCCCGGTGTTCAGCGCCGGGCACGACTTCGCCGACGTGGCCGGGGCGGACCTGGCCGCGGTCCGGCGGCTGCTGCTGGACTGCACGGAGCTCATGCAGCTGATCGAGACCGTGCCGCAGCCGGTGGTGGCCCGGGTGCACGGGCTGGCTACCGCGGCGGGCTGCCAGCTCGTGGCCTCCTGCGACCTGGCGGTGGCCGCCGAGGAGGCGGCGTTCGCCGCGCCGGGCGGCAAGGGCGGCTGGTTCTGCCACACGCCGATGGTCGCCATCGCGCGCAACATCGGCCGCAAGCGGGCCGCCGAGCTGGCCTTCACCGGCGACACGATCAGCGCCCGGCAGGCCCTGGACTGGGGGCTGGTCAACGCGGTGGCCCCGGCCGGCCGGCTGGACGAAGCCGTCCACGACCTGCTGACCCGGGCCACCCGCGGCTCGGCCGCGTCCAAGGGGATCGGCAAGACCACCCTGTACGCCCAGTCGGACCTGGGCCAGGCCGACGCCTACAACCTGGCCATCGAGGTGATGGCGGCGACCTCGCAGACCCCGGACGCCCAGGAGGGCATGGCCGCGTTCCTGGAGAAGCGCCCGCCCCGCTGGGCCCGCTGACCAGCCCCGAAGACCGGCCCGGAAGACCGGCCGACCCGGGCCAGGCGAACCGGGCTGGGATCCCCTGATTCGCTGGCCCGGGTCAGCGGACCCGGCTGTCCGCGCCAGTTAGCGGACTATGGCGGCCGGCCTGACCGCGGCTGGCTCCGGCGGTTCCGGGTCGTCCTTGCGGCGGGCGAGCTTGCTCGGCCACCAGATCTTCGGTCCGAGGTCCAGGGTCAGCGCGGTGACCAGCACGGACCGCACAATGATGGTGTCCAGCAGGACGCCGAGCGCGACCGTGAAGCCGATCTCCGCGAACACCACCAGCGGCAGCGTGAACAGCGCCGCGAAGGTGCCGGCCAGCACCGCCCCGGCCGAGGTGATGACCCCGCCGGTGGCGGCCAGCCCGGCCAGCGCGCCGCGCCGGGTGCCGGACTTGATCGACTCCTCCCTGATCCTGGTCATCAGGAAGATGTTGTAGTCAATCCCCAGCGCGACCAGGAACACGAACACGAACAGCGGCGTGGAGGTGTCCGACCCGGCGAACCCGAACCCGTAGTGGAACACCAGCGAGGCCAGGCCCAGCGCGGCGCCGAAGGACAGCATCACGGTGCCGATCAGCACCAGCGGCGCCACCACCGACCGCAGCAGCAGGCCGAGGATGAGCAGCACGACCAGCAGGACCAGCGGGATGATCACGTTCCGGTCCCGGTGGGCGTAGTTCTCCACGTCCATCGTGATCGCGGTCGACCCGCCCACCTTGGCCTGGGCGCCGGGGATCGCGCTCACCGCCGCGCGGACCCGGCTGACGGTCGCGTAGGCGGCTGCGCTGTCCGGCTCGCCGGCCAGCGTGCCCTGCAGGAAGACCAGCCCGTCCCTGGTCTGCGGCGGGCTGACCTGGGCGATGCCGGGCACCCGGTCCAGGGCGGCGCGCAACTGGGCCGCCGCCGAGGCGTCGCCCACCACCGCGACCGGCTGGCCCGCGCCGGCCGGGAAGTGCTCGGCCAGAACGTTCTGCGCGGCCACCGACGGCGGCGTGGTGCGGAACGACTGAGCGGTGGTCAGCGGGCCGACCTTGAAGCCGATCAGGCCGGCCACCGAGGCGCCGAGCAGGATCACGGTGACCACCCAGACGCGGCGCGGCTGGCGGGCGATCCGCCGCCCGACCCGGCCCCACACCCCGCCGGAGGCAGGCTCGGGCGAGCCGAACGACGGCCGGCGCGGCCAGAACATCCACCGGCCGAAGATCACCAGGAGCGCGGGCAGCAGGGTGATCATGGCGAGCAGGCTGACCGCGATGCCGATCGCGGCCACCGGGCCCAGCCCGGAGATGTCCGCGGAGTCGGCCGCCAGCAGGCAGAGCATGCCTGCGATGACTGTGCCCGCGCTGGCCAGGATGGCCGGCCCGGCCCGGCGCAGGGCCACCGCCATGGCCTCGTGCCGGTCCTCGTGCCGCCGCAGTTCCTCCCGGTAGCGGGCGACCAGCAGCAGCGCGTAGTCCGTGCCCGCGCCCAGCACCAGCACGACCAGGATGCCGCCGCTCTGCCCGTTGACGGTCAGCCCGGCGTGCGTGGCGAGCAGGTAGATGACCGCCTCGGCGATGATCAGGGCCACCCCCGAGGCCATGATCGGCAGCAGCCACAGCACCGGGCTGCGGTAGGTGAGCAGCAGCAGGACGATGACCACGCCCAGGGTGGCGAACAGCAGCGTGCCGTCAATGCCGTTGAAGATCTTTATCTCGTCCGCGGCCAGGGCGGCGGGCCCGGCGACATGCGCAGAAAGGCCGGGCGACCCGTGCGATGCGGTTGTTTTCAGATTTGCTACGAAGGCCGCGAAGTTGGCCTTGTCCCCCAGGTCGGCCCCGATCACGGTTTCCAGCGCCTTGTGGTCGCGGGCCATGACCGGCCCGGTGACCTGGCCGTGCACCGGGCCCAGCGCCTTGAACGCGCGCGCGTCGGCGGTGGCCTTGACCACGTCGGCGTGGGTGATCCCGGACGCCCTGGTGTACACCACGACGGCCGGGTTGAGGTTCTTGGAGACGAATTTCTCCTGCAGGTTCAGCTCCTGCGTGGACTCCGCGCTGGCCGGCAGGTAGGCCGAGGCGTCGTTCTTCTCCGCGCCCTGCAGCTTGCCCGCCAGGCCGCCGACCGCGGCCACGACGACCAGCCAGAACACCAGGACCGCCCATTTGGTGCGGCGGCCGCACGGCAGTGCGGAGATCCGTCCGCGCTGCGTTGTTGTCCTGTCCCCGTACACGGTATTTCCTCCCGGTTCCGTACCCTTGCCAGCGTTTCCAGACATACGATGTATCGCGTTGCTGGGCAGTGTCAAGCTATATCTCGACTTTGCCAGGTGAACAGATGGTGCAGGATGAGCGCATGACCGGGCCGCTGGCGAACTGGGCGGGCAACATCACCTTCGGCGCGGCGCACGTCAGCCGTCCCGGATCGGTGGCGGAGCTGCAGCAGGTGGTGGCCGCCAGCCCGCGGGTGCGCGCGCTGGGCACCGGGCACTCGTTCAGCGACGTGGCCGACACCGGCGGGGTGCTGGTCTCGGTGGCCGGGCTCCCCCGGGTACTCGAGCTGGACCGTGACCGGGCCCAGGTCACGGTCAGCGCCGGGCTCCGGTACGGAGAGCTGGCCAGCTGGCTGCACGAGCGCGGCTGGGCGCTGGCCAACCTCGGCTCGCTGCCGCACATCTCGGTGGCCGGGGCGTGCGCCACCGGCACGCACGGGTCCGGTGACGGCAACCGGTGCCTGGCCGCCGCGGTGGCGGGCGCGGAGCTGGTCACCGCCGGGGGCGACCTGGTCCAGGCCCGGCGGGACGACCCTGGCCCGGCCGGCCAGGACTTCGCCGGGATGCCGGTGTCGCTCGGGACGCTGGGCGTGCTCACCCAGGTCACGCTGGACCTGGTGCCCGCGTTCACCGTGCGCCAGTGGGTCTACGACGGGATCGGCGGCGCGGAACGGGCCGCGCACCTGGACGAGATCTTCGCCCGCGGGTACAGCGTGAGCCTGTTCACCCGGTGGGCCCCGGACGGGCTGAGCCAGGCCTGGGTCAAGGAGCTGGCCGTCCCCGGCGAGCCGGGGACGGCCCCGGATCGCTGGCTGGGCGGCACGCTGGCCGCCGGGCCCCGGCACCCGGTGCCGGGGCTGGATCCCGCGCCGTGCACCGAGCAGCTGGGCCGGCCCGGGCCGTGGCACCTGCGGCTGCCGCACTTCCGGCTGGAGTTCACCCCGAGCGCGGGCGACGAGCTCCAGTCCGAGTACCTCGTGCCGCGGGAGCACGCGGCCGCCGCGCTCACGGCGCTGGGCGGCGTGGCGCACCTGGTGGCGCCGGTACTGCAGATCTCCGAGCTGCGCACGGTGGCCGCGGACGGGCTGTGGCTGAGCCCGGCGTACCAGCGCCCGTCGCTGGCGCTGCACTTCACCTGGATTCCCGACGCCCGCGCGGTGGCGCCCGCGGTGACCGCGGTCCAGGACGCGCTGGCCCCGTTCGGGGCCCGGCCGCACTGGGGGAAGGTGTTCAGCACGCCGGCCGCGACGGTGGCCGGGCTGTACCCGCGGCTGCCCGCCTTCCGGCGGCTGCGCAGGCGTTACGACCCGGGCGGGAAATTCGGCAACGACTTCACCGGCCGGTATCTCGGGGCCGTTTCCTGACCGGTCAGGACAGCAGCGTGGCCAGGACCACCAGGACGACCGTGACCACCGCGAAGACCCCGTGCAGGACGACGACCGGCAATGAGAAATTGTGCTCCGGCGGCAGTGACCCGGTCCCCGGGAACGGCTGGCCCGGCCACTCGAGCGGGCCCCAGGCCGGGCCCGGGCCTACCCGGCTGCGGGCCCGGCCGGTCTCCTGGCGGTCAGGTAAGACCGGCAGCCGGCGGACCATCCGGTGCACCGGGATCCACCGGGTGAGCATGACCACTCCGAGGATGGCCACCAGCACCAGGATCAGGATGGCGATCCAGGCCAGGCGGTCGATGTCCACGTAGAGGTAGATGAACCAGAAACCGAGCCCGGTCACGGCCAGCCCGGCATGCCCGAAGACCACCGGGGCGCGCAGCCGGCGGTAACTCCTGCCGTCTTCGCTTCCGTCGTCCTCGATCAGCCAGATCGTGAACAGGTACAGGCCCAGTCCTGCCGTGAGGAGCCAGGCGGCCAGCGCAGCAACGGTCATGATCTCTCGTCCGGTGACTGCCTGCCCGCGGCGGCGGACAGGTGGGCTGCGTGGGTCCAGCCCACCCGCGGGGGCGACATCCCCCGCCAGAACGAGGTTCATGTTGCCCGGAAATCCAGGCTAACCTCGCTGAGCCGCGGAATTCCGCGCTTTGCCATGCCGTGGCACGCTGGCGCCCAGGGCGGCCGGCCAGCCGGGGGGGATCAGTGCCGGAGAACCGTGGCAATAACCACGAGCGTGACCGTGGTCACGGCGAACACCCCGTGCCGCAGAACCGCCGGCAGCGGGAAATGGTGTTCCGGCGCCGGTCCAGCCCACCGGGTCAGGCCGGCAGAATGATGGCAATGACGACCAGGGTGACCGTGGTCACCGCGAGCACCCCGTGCAGCAGGACCACCGGCAGCGGGAAATTGCGCTCGGGCGGCATTGGCTCCAGTTGATGAATGGGCCCGCCCGGCCTCGTACAGTCCGGGGCCGGCCCGGCCCTGAGCCATCCCGGCCGCCTGGCGGGCCGGCAGGTCCGCGGACTCGCTGTACATCCGGTGCACCGGGATCCACCGGGTGAACATGAACACGCCTAGCGTAGCGACCAGGGCAAGGATTAAAAGTGTTACCCAGGACAAACTGTTCATGTGCACGTAAATACTTATAATCCAGACACAAAGCCCGATAACTGCCAATCCGGCATGGCCGAACACGACCGGGGCCCGTAGCCGGCGGTAGCTCTTGCCGTCGATGCTCCCGTCATCCTCGATCAGCCAGATCGCGAACATGTACAGGCCCAGCCCTGCGGTCAGGAGCCAGGCGACCAGTGCGGCAACAGCCATGATCTCTTCTCGTCCGGTGACGCCCTGCCCGCGGTCACGGACAGGTGGGGCATGTGGGGCCAGCCCACCTGTGAGGCTATATTCCGCCCTCGCAGGTTCATGTTGCCCAGCAAACCAGGGTAATCTCGCTGAGCCGCGGGAAATTCCTGCTTTTATGCTTCATCTGGACGCGCCGGCCCCGTGGCGCCCGGCGATGAGGAGGCTCCGTTGACCGAGCAGGGACCGGGCCAGGGCTGGCCAGGACAGGCCACCGGGCAGGGCCGCGCAAAGCCCCCGCCGCCGGACGCAACGGCCCAGTACGCGCAGCCCCAGCCGGGTCCGCCGCCGGGCCAGGCGCCCCGCAGCCCCCTCCACCACAGGCGCCCCCACCACAGGCGCCCCCGGGCGAGGTCCGCACCGCCACCCAGGGGTTTATCAACTCCCTGTTCGACTTCAGTTTCACGTCGTTCGTGACGCCCAAGGTCATCCGGGTTCTTTATGCGCTGATCATGATCGGCGTGGGTCTCGGGGTGCTTTTCTTCGTCATTCTCGCCTTCCGGCTGAATGCCACACTGGGCGCCATTACCCTGCTGATCCTCGGGCCAGTTTACTTCCTGGTGACAATGGCTTTCTACCGGCTCGTGCTGGAGTTCTTCATGGTCACCTTCCGGATCTACGAGGAACTCCACCTGATCCGCCGCCGGGGCGACCCGCTACCCTGACCTGGTGGCGAGCCAGCGCAGCACCCAGTGGTACGGCGGGACCGACAGGAACGGCTACGCCCACCGGGCCTGGATGCGGCGCGGACTGCCCGAGCACGCCTTCGACGGCCGGCCGCACATCATGCTGGCCAACACCGCGTCCGATCTGACCCCCTGCAACGCCCACCTGGGTGAGGTGGCCGAGGCGGCGGCCCGCGGCGTGTGGGAGGCCGGCGGGGTGCCGATGAACGTGCCGGTCACCTCGCTGGGCGAGACGCTGGTCCGGCCCACCGCGATGCTGTGGCGGAACATGGCCGCGATGACCATCGAGGAGATGCTGCGCGCCAACCCGGTGGACGGCGCGGTGCTGCTCGGCGGCTGCGACAAGACCATCCCCGCGCTGCTGATGGCGGCCTCCTCGGTGGACCTGCCGGCCCTGGTCGTGCCCGGCGGGCCGATGCTGACCGGCACGTTCCGCGGCCAGCCGCTGGGCTGCGGCACCGACGTCTGGAAGCTGTCCGAGCAGGTCCGGGCCGGGCTGCTGACCGAGCAGGACTTCACCGCGTCGGAATCGTCGATGATCCGCAGCCGCGGCCACTGCAACACGATGGGCACCGCGTCCACCATGGCCTGCATGGCCGAGGCGCTGGGGATGACGATCCCGGGCGTGGCCGGGATCCCGGCGCCGGACAGCCGGCTGCTGGAGAGCGCGCACGCGGCCGGGCGGCTGGCGGTGGAGATGGTCGCGGCCGGGCGGCGGCCGTCCACGGTGCTGTCCGCCGGGTCGTTCCGCAACGCGATCGTGGCGCTGGCCGCGATCGGCGGGTCCACCAACGCGGTGGTCCACCTGCTGGCTATCGCGGGCCGCGCGGGCGTGCCGCTGACCCTGGACGACTTCGACGAGATCGGCTCCGGGGTGCCGCTGCTGGCCGACGTGCAGCCCGCCGGGCGGCATCTGATGGAGGACTTCCACCGGGCCGGCGGCCTGCTCGCGGTGCTCCGCGAGGTCGCCGACCTGCTCGACCCGGACGCGCTGACGGTCACCGGCGTTCCGCTGGCCGCCCAGCTGGACGGCGCGCGGATCTGGGACAGCGAGGTGCTGCGGACCCGGGCCGAGCCGCTGCAGGACGCGGCCGGCATCGCCGTGCTGCGCGGCAGCCTGGCCCCGGACGGCGCGGTGATCAAGCCCGCCGCGGCGTCCCCGCACCTGCTCCAGCACCGCGGCCGGGCGGTGGTGTTCGACAGCATCGAGGACTTCCGGCACCGGATCGACGACCCGGCCCTGGACGTGGACGCGGACTCGGTGCTGGTGCTGCGCGGCTGCGGGCCCAAGGGCTACCCGGGCATGCCCGAGGTGGCCAACCTTCCGCTGCCGGTGCGGATCCTGCGCACCGGCGTGACCGACATGGTGCGGGTCTGCGACGGGCGGATGAGCGGCACCGCGTACGGCACGGTCGTGCTGCACGTCGCCCCGGAGGCGGCGGCCGGCGGGCCGCTGGCCCTGGTCCGCACCGGCGACTGGGTGGTGCTGGACGTGGCCGGCCGGCGCCTCGACGTGGACGTGCCGGCCGGGGAACTGGCCCGGCGGGAGCCGCCCGCGGCGCTGACCGCGGCCTTCGCGACGGCCGAGCGGGGCTGGCAGCGGCTCTACATCGACCATGTGCTGCAGGCCAACACCGGCGCGGACCTGGACTTCCTGACCGGCGCCAGCGGCTCGGAAGTGACCAGGGACTCGCACTGATGAAGACCACGCTGATCCCGGTGCGCACCGGCGGCCGGGAGGCCGTGCTGGACATCACCGCGGAGTGCGCCCGGTTCGCCCGGGAGGCGTCCGGCGGCGGTGACGGGCTGCTGCACGTGTTCGTGCCGCACGCCACCGCGGGCGTGGCCGTGCTCGAGCTGGGTGCGGGCAGCGACGCCGACCTGCTGGCCGCGCTGGCCGACCTGCTGCCCGCGGACGACCGGTGGCGGCACGCGCACGGCTCCCGCGGGCACGGCCGGTCGCACGTGCTGCCCGCGCTGGTGGCCCCGTTCACCATGCTGCCGGTGACCGGCGGCGAGCTGGCCCTGGGCACCTGGCAGTCGGTCGCGCTGGTCGACCTGAACCTCGACAACCCGGACCGCCAGGTCCGCCTGTCGTTCCTGGCCTGAGTGAGATGTGCCTGCTGATCGCGCTGTCCCGGATCGTGGACGGGGCCCCGCTGGTGATCGGGGCCAACCGGGACGAGTTCTACGGCCGCCCCGCCACGGCCATGACCGTGCTGCAGGAGCGCGGCCCGCGCCTGCTCGGCGGCCGGGATCACCTGGCGGGCGGCACCTGGCTGGCGGTCAGCGAGCACGGCGTGGTGGCCGGGCTGACCAACCAGCCGTCCACGTCCGGCCCGCGCCGGGATCCCTCCAAACGGAGCCGCGGTGAGCTGCCGCTGATGTTCGCCGCCTACCCGGACGCGGTGACCGCCGTGGAGCAGGTCTGCGCCAAGCTCGACCCGGGCGCGTACAACCCGTGCTGGCTGCTGGTCGGCGACCGCCAGGCGCTGTTCTCGGTCGGCCTGGCCGGCGGGACCGCACCGGAGGTGCGCGAGCTGCCGCCGGGCCAGTACGTGCTGGAGAACGTGCCGCTCGACCCGCCGTCGGAGAAGGCCGCCAGGATCGGCGCCGAGCTGGCCGGGCGGCTGGCCGTGGCCCGGGACGCGGCGGAGATCGGGGTGGCCGGCGCGGACGGGGCCAGCGGCGCGGTGGACGCCCTGCAGCGGGTGCTGCGCGGCAACGAGGTCCACCTCGAGGAGCACCAGTACGGCACCCGCTCGTCGCTGGTCGTCACGGTGCCCTGGGCCGGCCGGCCGGAGCTCCTGCTGGCCGAGGGCCCGCCGTCCCGGGCCCCGTTCACCGACGTGATCGCCGGGGGCCTGGTCAGCTGGTGAACACGACCACCAGCAGAGCCAGGTTCAGAACGATGATCACTGTCGTGATGACGGACATCGCCACGGTGGTGGCCCGCCGGTTGACCAGCGGGCCCATGATGTCCCTGCGCCGGGTCAGCAGGGTCAGCGGGACCAGCGCGAACGGGATGCCGAAGGACAGCACGACCTGGGAGATCACCAGGCTGCCCGTGGTCGGCAGGCCAAGGCCGAGCACGATCAGGGCGGGCGCCATGGTTATCGCGCGGCGGACGTAGAGCGGGATCTGGCGCCGGATGAAGCCCTGCATCACGACCTGGCCGGCGTAGGTGCCGACGCTGGACGAGGACAGCCCCGAGGCCAGCAGCGCCACCGCGAAGGCCAGCGCCGCGCCGCCGCCGACCAGCCGCTCCAGGCCCTGGTGCGCGGCCTGCAGCGAGTCCGCGCCGCCCGGCGCGGCGTGCCGGAACACCGCGGCGGCGACGAACAGCATGGCCAGGTTGATCAGCCCGGCGGCGCCGAGCGCGACGACCACGTCGAGCCGCTGGAACCGGAGCAGTTCCCGGCGCTCGTCGTCGCTGCGCACGTCGACCCGGGACTTGGTCAGCGCCGAGTGCAGGTAGACCACGTGCGGCATCACGGTGGCGCCGACGATGCCCGCGATCAGCAGCACCGCGCCGTGCCCGGGCGAATGGGGCACCAGCCCGGCGGCCAGCTCCCCCGGGTCGACGCCGACCGTGGCCAGGTCCACCACGAAGCCGGCGAACACGATGCCCAGCAGCCCGGCGATGGCCAGCTCGAACCGCCGGTAGCCGCGCTGCTCCAGGGCCAGGATGCCGAACGCGACCACCGCGGTGATCAGCCCGGCGGGCAGCAGGGCCACGCCGAAGATCAGGTTGAGGCCGACCGCGGCGCCGATGAACTCGGCCAGGTCGGTGGCCATCGCGACCAGCTCGGCCTGCACCCACAGGCCGGCCGAGACGGCCGGCGGCAGGTGCTCACGGCACAGCCCGGGCAGGTCCTGGCCGGTGGCCACGCCGGTCTTGGCCGACAGGTACTGGACCAGCATGGCCATCAGGTTGGCGACCACGATCACCCAGGCCAGGCCGTAGCCGAACCGGGCGCCGGCGGAGAAGTTCGTGGCGAAGTTGCCCGGGTCGACGTAGGCGACCGCGGCCACGAACGCCGGGCCGAGCAGCGCGATGACGCCGCGGACCCGGCCGCGGGAGCGCAGCACCCGCAGGTCGCTGAGCGCGGCCAGCCCGGCCGGCGCCTGTGCGCCCGGCGGCTCGCTGCCCTCCGGCAGTCGCTGCCCGCCGGATCGGGGGCAGCCGGAGAAGCCGTCCCGGTGGCCTCTCCGGCTGCCGTCCCGGCCGCCAGCGCAGGATCCAGCGCTGAACCGTGAGCTGGCGGCGGTCCCAAACTCAGCCCACCGACGGGCCGAGGCCCAGCGACTGCGGCGTGCTGGAGTCCGGCGAAGGCTGGTTGAGGCCCTCGTCCAGAGGGCCGAACTCGGTCATCAGGGCGGCGCTGCCGCCCCACGGGGTCTGCTCCTCCGCGATCAGCGTGTTGGTGGTCAGCAGCAGCCCGGCCACGGACGCGCCGTTCTGCAGCGCCGAGCGGGCCACCCGCAGCGGGTCGATGATGCCCATCTCGATCATGTTGCCGAACCGGCCCTCGAGCGCGTCGAACCCGTCGTCCTTGCCCATCTGGCTTATCCGGGCGACGACTTCCTGGCCGTTGTAGCCGGCGTTGGCCGCGATCAGGAACGCGGGCTCGGCCAGCACGCTGCGGACGATCTCCACCCCGGTCGCGTAGTCGTCCTTGACCTGCAGGTCGTCCAGCGCGGGCTCGGCGTGCAGCAGGGCCACCCCGCCGCCGGGCACGATGCCCTCGGCCATCGCCGCCCGGGTGGCCGACAGCGCGTCCTCCACCCGGTGCTGCAGTTCCTTCAGCTCCGCGTTGGTCGGCGCGCCGACCCGGATCACCGCGACCTTGCCGGACAGCGCGCCGATCCGCTCGGTGAGCACGTCCTCGTCGATGCCGAAGGTGGCCCGCTCGCGCTCCGCGCGCATCTGGGTGAGCCGGAACTCGACCGCGTCGGCCGAGCCCGCGCCGCCGATGATGGCGGTGCGGTCGGCGTTGACCCGGACCTGGGCGGCCCGGCCGAGCTGATCGACGGTCATGGTCTCCAGTGTGAACCCGGAGTGCTTGCTGTAGACAGCCCCGCCGGTGATCGCGGCGATGTCCTCCAGCTTGTGCAGCCGCCGGTCGCCGAACCCGGGCGCCCGGATGGCCACGCACTGGAAGGCCCGGTTCACGTGGTTGTGCACCAGCATGGACAGCGCGGTGCCCTCCACGTTCTCGGCCACGATGACCAGCGGCCGGGGCGCCCGCATGATCTTGTCGAGCAGCGGCATCAGCTGCTGCACCTTGGTGATCTTCTCGCTGCACAGCAGGATGTACGGGTCGTCGCCGATCCACTCCAGGCTGGCCGGGTTGGTGACCAGGTACGGCGACAGGTAGCCGTTGTCGAACTCGAAGCCCTCGACGAAGTCGACGGACATGCCGTGCTCGGCCGACTCCTCGACGGTGACGATGCCGCCGTCGCCGACCGTGTGCAGCGCCCTGGCGATCACCGCCCCGACGACGTCGTCGTCGTTGGCCGAGATCGCCGCCACCCGCTTGTAGTCCTCCTCGGTCTGCACCGGGTAGGCGGCCTGCTGCAGGTGCTCGACCAGCTTGGCCACGGCCACGTCGATGCCGCGCTTGACCAGGACCGGGTTGGCCCCGGCGGCGATCGCCGTCATGCCGGACTGAACGATCCCCTGGGCGATCACGGTGGCGGTGGTGGTGCCGTCACCGACGATGTCGTTGGTCTTGATCGCGGCTTCCTTGACCAGCTGGGCGCCCATGTTCTCGAACTGGTTCTTGAGGTGGATCTCCCTGGCGATGGTGACGCCGTCGTTGGTGACCACCGGGGAGCCGGTGATCTTCTCCAGGATGACGTTGCGGCCCTTGGGGCCGAGCGTCGACTTCACCGCCTCGGCGAGCTGGTCGACGCCTGACATCAGCAGGTTGCGGGCTTCCTCGCTGAAGCGCAGTTCCTTGGCCATCGTTCGGTCCTCCTGCGAGGTCGTGTTTCTTCCGGGACGTAGCGGTGCAGCGGGTGGGTACTAGGGGACGAGGATGGCGCGGCCGCGGACCCGGCCGGCGTCGAGATCGGCCAGCGCCTCGGGCGCCTGGGCCAGCGGGTAGGTCCTGGTGTGCAGGGTGACCTTGCCGGCCTGGGCCAGCACCATCAGCTCGGCCAGGTCGTTGTAGGTGCCGACGATGTTGCCGATGACGTTGCGCTCGGTGCCGATCACGTCGAGCGTCGGGATGTGCAGCTCGCCGCCGTAGCCGATCACGTAGTACGAGCCGGCCCGGCGGGTCATCGCCCAGCCCTCGTTCTCCGCGCCCTGCTCGGCGACGAAGTCGAAGACCACGTGGGCGCCGCCCTCGGTCAGCTCCTGGACCGCGGCGACGTGGTTGCCGTCAGCGACCACGGTGTGGTGCGCGCCGAGCTGCTCGGCGAGCTTGAGCGCGTCCGGGTTGCGGTCCACCACGATCAGGCTGGCGGCGCTCAGCGCGGCGACGCACTGGATGCCGATGTGGCCGAGCCCGCCCGCGCCGATGACCACGGCGGTGGTGCCCGGGTACAGCAGCGGCAGCGCCTTGCGGACCGCGTGGTAGGCGGTGATGCCCGCGTCGGCCAGCGCGGCCACGTCCTTGGGCTGGGTGCTGGGGTCGAGCTTGACGCAGCACCGGGCCGAGGTCAGCAGGTACTCGGCCATGCCGCCGTCGTGGGACAGGCCGGGGAACGAGCTGTTCTCGCAGTGCATGTCGTCGCCGGCCCGGCAGGCGTGGCACAGCCCGCAGGTCGGGGTCGGGTGCAGGATGACCGTGTCGCCCACGGCCACGTTGGTGACCGCGGAGCCGACCTCCTGCACCCAGCCGGCGTTCTCGTGGCCGAGCACGTAGGGCAGCGACGGGTTCATCGCCGCTTCCCACTGGCCCTCGATGATGTGCAGGTCGGTCCGGCACACCCCGGCGCCGCCGATCTTGACGATGACGTCCAGCGGCCCGGAGATCGTCGGCTCGGGTATGTCGTCCACCACTGGCTGCTGGTGGTATCCGTGAATGCGGACGGCCTTCATTGGTCCTCCTCGCCTAGCCCCGCCTCGTGGTTGTAGCGGTGCCGCAGCATGCCGCGGCAGATGCTGCCGTTCGCCTCCAGGCTGACCCGGGTGACCTGGGCCTTGCGCAGGTGCAGCGGCAGCGCATCGGGCTGAACCGCGGCGCCGGTGGCCGGGTCGACCAGCAGCGGCGCGTCGTCGCCGGCCGGCAGGCCCAGCTCGGCCCGGCGCTCCCGGAGCCGGTCCGCCGCCCGGGACGGCGGCAGGTCGCCCAGCGTCCACCCGGTCAGCGCGGCGGGCGGGACACCGGACTTCAGCAGCGGCCGGCAGACCTGGTCGGTGCCGGCCATGACCGCCTTGCGCAGGAAGTCGGCGCGCAGCTGGTGCAGCTCGCCGACGGCCTCGCCGTCGAAGGACCGGGCGAAGCCCGCGTGGGCGGCGACGCCGCCGTTGATCGCGTCGGAGGCGAAGTGGTCCTCCAGCACGATCTCGGCGCGGCGCACCCCCGGGGCCGCGGACACCGCGTCGTAGGCGTCCGCGACCATGAGGAACGCGAAGTTCGGCGCGCAGAAGTAGGTCGGGAGCCGCAGGCGGACGCGGGCGTACCCGTCGGCGGAGACGGTGCACGACGACACGAAGCCGAGCGAGGTGATGGGCTCGTCCAGCTCCGGGTCGCGCACCGTCCCCAGTGCCTCGAGGATCCGCGACCCTGCGGTCACGGATGCGGTCATGCCCCGGCGACCAGCTGGGCGTCGTCCTGGGCGGCCGGGGTGCCCGCGCCCTCGGCGAGCTGGAATTCCTTGGGCACCTCGATGCCGTACAGCCGGGCGGCGTTCAGGCCGAGGATCTTCTTCTTGCCGGCCACCCCGAGCCGCGGGTAGTCGGAGAACTCGTCACCGGGGTAGTCCCAGTCCACGAAGCCCTCGATCTGCCACTTGGGCTCCCAGATGCCGTAGTCGCTGCCGAAGGTCATCTTGTCCTCGCCGACCCAGAACAGCAGCTCGCCCATGACCTTGGCGAAGAACCGCGGCCGGGCGTGCATCAGGCCGCCGATGACCACCGACAGGCCCGCGTACACGTTGGGCTCCTGGGTGGCCATGAAGCAGAAGTCCTCGATCCGGGGCAGGCCGACGTGCTCCACGATGAAGTTCAGGTCCGGGAAGTCGGTGGCCGCGTGGTCGACGTCGGAGACGTCGAACGCGTCCTTGTCCAGCGGCCAGATCGTCGGGCCCTTGTGCACGTGGATGTTCTTGATCCCGAGCTCGCGGCAGGCCTCCAGGTAGCGGTAGGCGCCGGGGTCGCTCAGCTTCCAGCCGCGGGAGCCGTTGTTCCACTCGGCGGTGTAGAGCTTGACGCCCTTGCTGCCGTAGGTCTCCACGTTGCGGCGCAGGTTCTCCAGGCCGGCGTCGCTGTCCCTGGGGTCCCAGCGGGTGTTGTAGGTGAACATGCCGGGGTGCCGCTTGCCCATCTCGGCGTTGCGCTCGGTGGTGTTGAAGCCCTCCTTGTACCACTCGCGCAGGTCGGTGGGCTGGAAGATGGCGTGGTCGACGTGGCCGTCCTCGAAGACGTCCTTCATCAGGTCGTCCTCGGAGTACTTCTGGAAGTGCTCGATGGTCCAGTGCGTCTCGGGCGGCCCGAGCCCCTGGTAGGCGTGGAAGCAGTTGATCCAGCCGTTGGCGTACTGCTCGGCGCCGGGGACCCAGTTGTCCGGGGCCGCGTTCCAGTAGTGCATGTGGCTGTCGACGATGAAGTACTTCTCGCCATCCTTCTCGTACATGGTGGTTCCTCCCGGGACCGGAGACTTCTTGCCTCGTGACGGTGGCGTGGGTCAGTGGCGGTGGCGGCCAGCGCCGCCGCGGGCCCGCGGCGGGGACCCGCGGCGGCGCGGCCTGGTCGGCAGCGCCTAGTGGGCGACCAGGTCGAAGCCGATGTACTCGGCCGCGTCCTCCGGGTTCGCGAACATGATCGTCCGGTCGTCCTCGTGGATCATCCGGCCGTAGTGCGTCGACATGTTCTCCTCGAACTCGGCCTGGTCGAAGAAGCCCGGCTCCTCACCGAGTGCCTCGGAGATCTCGTCGTAGACGAAGTCCATCCGGCCGATCGCGTCCACCCGGATCATCGACGGCAGGGGGCGCACCGTGACGTTCGGCTTGGTCGACATGACCTGGGCCATCACCGCGCCGACCTGGTTGTTCATCAGGGTGACACCGCACTGGTTGGACGCGGTGTTGTTGGACTTGAACGGGCTCTCTGCCGTCTTGAACGTCGTCACTGGGCCAGCTCCTTCGGGGTGTCGAGGCCAAGGTCGGCCAGGAGGCCGCTGAACCGGCTCTTGACCCGGTCCAGGCCGTCCTCGAACCGCGGCGGCCGGGAGTCGGGCTGCGACCACAGCGGCTGCAGGTCGCGGGCCGCGGCGATGGCCCGCGGCGTCCACACCTGCAGCCACTGGTTCAGCAGGCCCTTGTTGTGGTCCGCGAACTCGCGGTCGTTGGTGAGCAGCACGAAGCAGGCCATCGTGTAGCGCAGGTCCCGCTCGGCGAAGTCGTACTCCTCCGCGCCGATCACCGTGGGGGTGACGTAGTCGCCGTTGCGCGGCGCGGCATGCTGCACCAGCTGGCTCCGGAACAGCTCGCCGACCAGCGGCTCGAACACGACGTTGGCCGCGAAGATGGCCTCGCACCAGTCGTCGATGGCGGTCAGCTGCTCGGCTAGCTCCCGGATCTTCTGCCAGGCGTGGTCGTTGTTCCAGGTGTCCAGGTGCCCGGCGCCGTCGAAGCCGTCGATCTCCTCGCTGAGCGTCAGGTTGTACAGCGCGAGGTCCTGGGCGGACCGGATCCGGTGCATGCTGTTCACCGAGATCGCGTTGTTGTGCATGTTGGTCGGGGCGCGCCGGTTGGCGTTGGCGAACAGGTACAGGCCCAGGCCGTGGTCGACGTGCATCCAGGCACCGATGTTGCGCTCGACGAAGCGGACCCAGTTCGGGCCCCACTGGTCGAACGCCTTGGCCTGGCGGGCCGCGTCGATGTTCTGGTTGAGCTGCCGGACGACGTTGGAGTTGTACCGGTAGAAGGTGAGCTCCCACTCCTCGTTCGGGTCGCGGAACTCGTGCCAGCCGTGCGCGGGCCAGTCGTAGCCCTTGCCGCCGGAGCCCGGGAAGCGCTCCGGCTCGGGCCGGTCCTGGCCCCACGCCTTCAGCGCGGTCCAGTCCAGCGGGTAGCCGCCGCGGCCGTCGGAGAACCCGTACAGCCAGCCCTGGGCGAGGTAGTGCCGCGGGTCGGGCTGCACCTCGACGGTGACGTCCTCGTAGTGGGTCTGCTTCCGCTTCTGCGGGGTGTAGTAGTTGAACCTGCGGGCGGTCGAGTCGGGGAATTCCTTTGCGCCGGCCTCAGCGTCGGTGAATACGGGCTTCGGCAAGCTGCGCTCTTCGGTCATCGGATCTCTCTCTCATCGTCGAGATGGCCGCCGGGATCGCAACCGGCGGAGCCGCCCGCCACGGGGGCTGGCTAAGGGATCGGGCCGGGCCTCCTGTCTCCCGTTAATCAGCAGTGGTGGTGAACTTGTCGAAATAGATCCGCTTTTCCTCGACGCCGGCCGCGGCGAGCATGACCTGGGCGGCCTCGACCATCGGCGGCGGCCCGCACACGTAGGCGTGCGCGCCGGCCAGGTTGCCGGCCAGCCGCTTGACCACGTCGGTGATCAGGCCGGTCTCGCCGTCCCAGTCGTCGTCCTGGCGCGGCCTCGGACAGGGCCGGGATGTAGCGGAAGTTCGGCAGCGTCTCCTCCAGGGCCCGCAGCTCCTTCTCGAAGCACAGGTCCCGGCGCTGCCGGGCGCCGTAGTAGTAGGTCGCCTTCCGGTCGATGCCGCGCTCGGCCATCGAGCGCAGCAGCGACAGGATGGGCGCCATGCCGGCCCCGCCGCCGACGAAGATCAGCTCGGCGTCGAGGCTCTCGCGCAGGGTGAAGACCCCGAACGGGCCGGTGAGGTGCAGCCGGTCGCCGACCGCGAGCCGGGTGTCGAGGAAATGCGAGAACAGGCCGTCCGGGTAGACCTTGATCACGAACTCCAGCAGGCCGCCGTCCCGGCTGGTGGGGTTGGCCATGGAGAAGGACCGGGTCTCGTCCGTCCCCGGCACCGTGATGTCCACGTACTGGCCGGGGAAGAACTTCAGCTCGGCCTGCTCGGTCAGCCGCAGGACCAGGTGCCGCATGTCGTGGGTGACCGGCTCGTTGGACACCACCTCGGCCTCGGCCTCCTGGATCGGCAGGCCTGTCCTGATCATCTCCTCGTCGTAGTGGAGCAGCTCGATGGTGAGGTCCTCGTACGGGTGCGCCCGGCACAGGAGGGTGAAGCCCTCCTCCTTCTCGTAGTCCGGCAGCGCGAACGTGGAGTAGCGGTCAAGCTCGATGTCCTCGCCGTCGAGGACGAACGACTTGCACGCCGCGCACTGCCCCTCCTTGCAGCCGTGCATCAGCATGATCCCCTGCTCGGCGGCCGCGCGCAGGATCGTCTGATCCTCGTCGACCTCGATCTCGATGCCGACGGGCTCAAAGCGCACGACGTGCTTGTCACCCATGAGGTGGTGCCTCCCGGGACGTGAACGGGCGAATGCTGACGCGAACTCTGGAGGGAACGAACTGAAGAGGTTCCGGGACTGGGGTGGTTGGCGGGGGGCCGGCCGGGTAACCGGCCCCCCGCCAGGCGGGTTCGCCGCGGTTAGTCCTGCGGCGCCGGGCGGCCCGCCGGGCCCTGCCGGTTGTAGTCGGCGCTGGAACGCCTGCCGCTCCTCCGGCGTCATCTCGTTGAGCAGCACGTTGGGGCTCAGAACCGGGCCCATGCGGCGCAGGTGGTCCAGCGTCCACATCTTCTTCGGGTCCAGGTCCAGGTGCGGCTGGGCGGTCATGGTCTTGCCGTCGTCGCGCACGTAACCCATGTCGGAGACCACGTCGGCCCAGTTCCAGCCGTGGTACAGGGTCTCCCATTCGCGCTTGCCGATGAGCTGGCCCATGTTCGGGGTCTCGCGGCCCTGGAAGGTGGGCCGGAACGCCTCGACGTCGGTCCACCGGCAGGCCTCGTGGCAGTAGGTGCGGACCTGGCCGTCGACCTCGTCCATCACCATGTCCTCGCGGACCAGGCACGGGACCATGCAGGTCCAGCACCGGTGCGGGTACACGTAGTCGACGGCCTCGGCCACGATCGGGTGGTGCCCGTTCGGGAACTTCAGGCGGTTGTAGTTCTCCCACCACTTGCCGTACTTGTCGTACCAGCCCGGGTACTTGTACTCGAACCACTCGAAGTCCGCGTCGGTCATGCCGTCGATCCGCCAGTAGTTCGCCAGCCAGCCGGTGGCGAAGAACTGCGCGACCTCGTGCACGTAGCCCTTGTTCCAGATCTGGTTCCAGGACTCCTCGATCAGGTCATGCGGGATGACCAGGCCGTACTTCTCCAGCGGCACGAGGTAGCTGCGGTAGTAGTCGTCGTAGATCCACCGGCGCCACATCTCGGCGTAGGACTCGCGGTCCTTGCGGCGGTCCTTGGTGCCGTACTCGATGAACGTGCCGATGGCCGCGTCCACCACGCGGTGGTTGTTCCACCACGCGTACCGCAGGTCCCGCTCGAGGAGCTGGTGGTTGCTCTCGTCCGACAGCGCCATCAGGAGCGTGGCGTAGCCGTTGGAGATGTGCCGCGACTCGTCCGACTGCACCGAGTGGAACACGGTGGGCAGCAGGTAGTCGCCGTTGGCGGCGGCCTCGGCGGGCATGGCCACGAACAGCGTGTTGGTGAACGCCGTCTCGGCCACGATCGTGAGGTAGATGCTCGCGGCGGTGATCGCGTCGCCGGTGATGAAGCCCTCGGCGAACTGCCGGCCGATCGTGCCGCAGTAGTCGTTGTGGAAGTTGCGCAGGCTGTTGTTGAAGCCCGCCGGGTCGATGTAGTTGTTCATGTACAGGCGCTTGAGGTTCTGCTGGATCGTCGAGTGCCGGACCTCGTCGATCATCTGGATCGCCTGGCCGTTGTGCAGCTCCGGGTTGGGGACCGTCCGGAACAGCAGCGGCATCGCGCGCGCGGCCGACACCTCGGGGAGCGGGATGATCGACAGGAACAGCTTCTGCCATTCCAGCCAGCGCTCCTGCACCTGGCGGAACATGTTGCCGCGGATCGCGCCGTCGGACGCGCCGTAGACGCGGTGGTCCTTCTCTTCCTGCATCGGGAAGTAGGACCGCAGGACCTGCTTCAGCGGGTCCTTCTTCTGAGCCTTCTGGAACGTGTAGTCAGTTCCGTACTGGGAGACAGGCTCGTGGTAAACGGGGTCCCAGGATAGCTCCTGGATTTTCTGGTGGGCCTTGGCCACGCTCTGGCGACTCATAGTCACCCCTTCTTCTCGGGTCGGCGCAGACAGGCGGCCTGCTGCTTCTCCTTCGGCCCGGCCCCTCACCGGACCGGCGAGCGCACGCACACCGCACGCCCGAAACTCCTCTTGTGGCATCACAACCCGATCTGGCGGTCCGTGGGCTCTCAACATGAGACAGCGGTCCGCGCTGGCGGGGCCCGGCCCGCGCCCCCAGTTCCGTATTCCTTCCTGGTCAGAACCCCGGTCGGCGGGCCACGGGCGCGCAAAAGACCCCGCTACGGCGTGCCGTAGCGGGGTGTCAGCCGAGGTCAGGCGCTACTGGTGGTCAGGGAAGACGGCCGCGCGCAGGTCCGCCAGGGTGTCCTGGATGTGCTGGGTGTCCCGCCGGTTGCCCTCGGCGGCCGGCCGGATGCCGAGCGCCTCGAGCAGCGCGGCGGCGGGCGGCCCGGGGTCGCCCGCGGACCCGAGAACCGGGTGAAGTCCCTGCTCAGCAAGATGATGGAAGACGAGGTTGACGACGCTCCACGGGTTGAACGTCTCGTGGTCACGATCGTGCTGGTGAACCATCCGTCACCTCCGTGGGGCGGGCCCGGCGCGCGGGCCTGTCGCCCGGGCTTCCGTTTGCCCTGGCGGGCCTACCCGGCGCGCCGGTATCAAACGGGTGTAACAGGGAATTTACGGTCTCATCTTGAGACAGGTCACCGCTGACTTGTGCTTATGGTGGGTACACGGACCACAAAGTTTCCCGCGCTGGCCGCGGCTGGCTCTCCGCGGGATCGACCAGAAGCAGGGGAGGCGTCCAGTGCCGCCAGCAGCGACCCCTCAGCGGCAGCTGGCCGAGGGTTCCCGGCTGGCCCAGATTCGTGAGCAATTCCTGACGGCCGAACGCGTCGAGCCCAATCAGGTGCGGGACACGATCCTGGCCTCGTGGTGGCGCTCCCGGCGGTGGAACGTGGCCGCGGACCATATCGATCTGTCCTACACCCGCGACCCCGACCTGGACACCCCGCTGACCCGCAGCGCCATGCCCATCCTGCGGCACCTGCGGGAGAACCTCGAGGGCCAGGCGATCAGCGTGATCCTGACCGACGCCAACGGCGTCGTGCTCAGCCGGATGACCGCGGATACGGACCTGGACCGGCACCTGGACAGCGTGATGCTGGCGCCCGGGTTCAGCTACGCCGAGGAATTCGTCGGCACCAACGGCATCGGCACGGCGCTGGAGGGCGGCCAGCCGGCCCACGTGTTCGGGCACGAGCATTACGCCGAGCACCTGGAGGACCTGGCCTGCGCCGGGGTGCCCATCCACCACCCGATCTCCGGCAAGACGGTGGGCGCGGTCGACCTGACCTGCTGGCGCAAGGACGCCGACCCGCTGCTGATCGCGCTGGCCAAGACCACCGCGGACCAGATCACCCAGGCCCTGCTGACCGCCAGCAGCGCGCCCGAGCTCGAGCTGATGCAGGAGTACCTGCGCGCCTGCCGGCACACCGCGGGGATCGTGCTCGCGCTGAACAACGACATGGTCATGATGAACGAGGTGGCCCGGCAGACGCTGGACCCCGGCGACCAGGTCGTGCTGCTCGGCCACGCGGCCGAGGCGCTGGCCAGCCGGCATCCCGGCGCGGTGGTGGTGCAGCTGCCGACCGGGGTGAAGGCCCGGCTGCTGTGCAAGCCGGTGCAGGGCCGGGGCCGTTCCGGCGGTGGCGTGGTGCACGTGAAGCTGCTCGAGCAGACCGGTCCGCGACCGCCCGAGCCGGCCACGGCGGGCCCGTCCCGGATGGCGCTGCCCGGCCTGGTCGGCACCGGGGCGCTGTGGGTGCGCGGCTGCCACCAGGTGGATACGGTCTACCGGTCCGGCGAGTGGCTGGCCCTGGGGGGCGAGCGCGGCACCGGCAAGCTGGCCGTGCTGCGCGCGACGCATCAGCGGCGCAACCCGGCCGGGCGGTTCCATGTGCTGGACGCCGCGGAGGCCGCGGACCATTCGTGGCAGGCCGGGGCCCGGCGGGAGCTGCTCGAGGGCGTGGGCACGCTGGTGATCAGGCACGTGGACCGGCTCAACGCGCGGCGGATGCACGCGCTGGCGGCGGCCCTGCAGGAGGCCCTGGCGCAGAACCGGCAGGAGTCGCTGTGGGTGGCGGTCACGCTGAGCGAGAGCCGGCCGAACGCGAGCCTGGCCCGGCTGCTGGGGTTCTTCCCCAGCACGATCGAGCTGCCGCCGCTGCGGCACCACATCGAGGACCTGCACGACCTGGTGCCGTTCTTCCTCGGGAAGCTCAACCAGCACGCGCGGCTCACCTGCTCGGCCGAGGCCATGCAGCTGCTGGTGCGGTCGTCGTGGCCGGGTAACACCGAGCAGCTGTGGCAGGTGCTGCGGCGGGTGGTGCAGCACCGGCGGACCGGGTCGATCCAGCCCGCGGACCTGCCGCCGGAGTGCTGGACGGTCAGCCGGCGCCTGCTGTCGCCGCTGGAGTCGATGGAGCGCGACGCGATCGTGCAGGCGCTGCTGGACTCGGGCAACAACAAGGTGAAGGCGGCGGGGTCGCTGGGCATGTCGCGGGCGACCATTTACCGGAAGATCCACGAGTACGGGATCGTCACGCCGGCTGAGCTGACTCATTGTGAGAAGCGCGGGGCGCCCGTACCGGGTTACAGAGGAGTAAGGCATCCCCGGTAGCCCGGTAGCGGGGCTCGTTCTTCAATGAAGGAGCTAGCCATGACCGCAGTTGACTCTGGCGCCAGCGACTCCGCGCACGCCACTCCGGAACCGGCGGCTGCGGCTGCCGCCGCGCCCGCGCCGGTCTGGGCCGGCGACCCCATGGCCGTCGGCCTGCCATCGTTCATCGCCGGCTCGGTCGCGCTCGGCCTGGTGCTGGTCGGGATGGTCCCGGCCACCGCCGTCGGCGCGTCGCTGCCGATCATCCTGGCCGCCACCGCGGCCGGCCTGTTCATCGCCACGGTCTGGTCGGCGGTGGTCGGGCAGAGCGCGGTGGCGTGCGTGTTCGGCATCTTCGCGGGATTCTGGCTGAGTTACGCGGTCCTGGTGCTGGGCCTGGTGCACGGGTGGTTCGGGATTACCCTGCTGGCCATCAAGTCCACGCAGGAGCTGTTCCTGACCGCCTGGCTGGTGATCATCGTGATGCTCACCCTGGCCACGCTGCGGCTGCCGGTCGCGTACACCGTGCTGTTCGGGCTGATCGACCTGGCTCTTCTCCTGGTCCTGATCGGTACCGCGAACGCGTCGACCGGGACACTGAAGGTGGCCGGGTACGTGGTCCTGCTGTTTGCGGCGCTGGGCGTGTACCTGTTCTTCAGCACGCTGTCGCTGGCCACCGGCGGCAAGGCGCTGCCGCTCGGCAAGCCGCTGATGAGCTGATATAGCAGGGGTGGCCGCGGGCCGGGCGCCGGCCCGCGGCCAGCCCGGGCCGTACGATGGCCCCGTGAAACGCCGCCGTCAGCAGCTTCCGGCTGGTCACGAGTTCGCCGACCCGACCCGGCGGACGTACCTGGCCCAGGAGCGCACCCTGCTGGCCTGGTGGCGTACCGGCCTGGGCACGATCGCGGTGGCGGTCGCGATCGGGCGCCTGGTGCCCGCCGTGTCCAAGGCCCCGCGCGCGCCGTTCCTGTGGATCGGCACCGGGTTCGGCGTGCTCGCGCTGGCCATGATCGTGTTCGGCGCGCTGCGCCAGCGGGAGGTGACCAGGTCGCTGGCCGAGGGCGAGTACGCCGACCTGAATCCCGTGGTGGTGCTGGCGATGACCATCCTGCTGGCCGTCCTGACCATCGCCTCGGTGGTCGCCCTGTTCCTCAGCTCCTGACGGGACGCGGGTCCGTTGATCATCTGTGCCCAGGTCACCGGGGTCGCGGGAAGCGCCAGGGACGACCGGGACAGGCGGCACGCCGCAGGGCATTTTGCCATTCGGCTGACCTTAACCACCGTGATGTGCTGCGCTGTACGCGTGGGTCCGGGTTTGCCCTGTTGCCCGGGGCGTGGGAGTAGCGGGTGAGCGAGGATCAGGATCTGCCGGCTCGGCCTGCGCTGAGCGGTCGGCGTGAGCGTGCCCGTTTGCTGGGCGAGGACGGCCCCCCGACGTGGGATGGCGATGGCGCCGGCCGGGCCGTGCCCGGTGACCGGCCGCCCGCGGTGCCGCAGGAGCCCCTTGCGCCGGGCCAGCTGCCCCGGCGCGTCCCCGGCAGCGCACCCGGCGGCCGCACGGCCCCGCCCGGGGTCCGTCCCGCCGAACCTATTCGCCTCCCCCGCCCGGCCGGCGACGTGCCCAGCCGCGGCGCGTTCGAGCCGCCGCCCAAGAGCGGCGAAGCCGCGGGCCCGCCGGACGGCGAGCCCGCGCCCGCCCGCCCCTCCGGTTCAGCCCGCCGCCTTCCCGACCTGAAGCCCGCCAGCGACTCGTGGTCCGGCGCGTTCCAGCCCACCGGGGGGCCCGATGGCCGTACAGGCGGCCGCACGGGCGGCCGACGGCGGCCGCCGGCCAGCACCGTGCTCGCCGATGACCTGCAGCCGGGGGTGCACCCGGCCGCGCCGTCGTCTCCCAGCCGGATGACCAGCCCCGCTGCTCCACCCGTGCCCGGCCCATCCGTGCCCGGCCCCCGTGCCCGGCCCACCGGCTCGGCCCGCACCTGTCACGGCCGGCCAGCCGGATCCGCCCGGCCCGGGCGTGCAACCCGGCCCGGCTCCGGCACCGGCCCGCCAGTCCCCCGCTCAGCCGCCGGGCCAGTCCGGCCCGGGTCGTCACCGTCGGGCCGTACGCCGCCTGCAGATGCCGGCGCCGAACCGGGCGGTGAGCGGCGACCGCACCAGCGCCCCGGCACCTTCCCGGTTCGGCCCGTCTCCGGCCGGCGGCCTGCGCACCGGATGGTCCCGCCGGGCTGACCCCGGCCCGCCGCCCCTCCGCCGCGGATTCCGCGCTGATCCCCGCCAGCCGCGCCGCCGCGGATTCCGCGCTGACCCCGCCAGCCGGCGCTCCCTTGCGGATTCCGCGCTGGGCTCGCCGCCGTCCCAGCGGGCTCCGGTCTCAGCCGCCCCACCTGGGGCCAGCAGCGAGACAGGGTCCACCGGCCCGCAGACCCGGTCTGCGGGTGCGCGCCCCGGCGCGGCCGGCGCCCGGCCGCCGGCCCGGTCGCCCAAGGCCGAGCCGTCCTGGGGCTCGGTGCTGGCCTCCACTATGCGGTTGTGGGCGCAGCGCCGGGGCCGTCGGTGGCGGGCCACGGTGGTGGCCGCGCTGGTGCTGGTCGTGGCCGCCGCCGGGGTGACGGCCGGCACGGTCTGGATGACCTCCCGGCACCGCGCCACCGCCAGCCCATCGAGCAGCACCAGCCCCACGGCGGCACACTCCCCGCCACCCGTCACCGGCGCGGTGTCGGCCGCCGCGGCGGTCAGGAAGGCCGCGGCCCGCTGGGTGACCAGGCAGGTGAACCGGGCCGCGATCGTCGCCTGCGACCCGGCGATGTGCTCGCTCCTGCACGACTCGGGCTTCCCGGCCGCCAACCTGGTCCCGGTGCTGCCCGACACCACCGATCCGCTCGGCGCGGACCTGGTCATGGCCACCGCGGTGGTCCGCAATCAGTTCGGCAGCCGCCTGACCCGCGTCTACGCACCGCTGGCGATCGCCCGGTTCGGCACCGGCAACCTCCGGATCGACGTCCGCCAGATCCTCCCCGCCGGATCCGCGGGAGCCCGCGCTCAGCTGGCCGCCAAGCTGCGCGAGGCCCGCCAGTCCGGCCGCGAACTGCTGGCCAACAGCCGCATCCAGGTGTCCGGCCAGGCCCGCACGGTGCTGAGCAAGGGACATGTGGACGAGCGGCTGATGGCTACCCTGGCCGCGCTGGCCACGGAGGAGCCCATCGATGTGCTCGGCTTCGGCGACGCCAACCCGGGGGCCAGCGCCTGGGTCCCGCTCCGCTCCGTCGATCTGGTCGCCACCGACCCGGACCAGGGCCGCAACGTCCGGGCCTACCGGCACGCGCTGATCAGCTTCCTGCGCGCCCAGGACCCCGCCCTGTACCGGGCCACCAGCATTACCGTCCTGACCACCCAGTCCGGCAACCGCGTCATCCGGATCGCCTTCGCCGCCCCGAGCCCCTAGACGCCCGAGCCCTCAGACACCCCGAGCCGCCAGACGCCCCGAGCCCCGACGCCCGCCCAGCGCAGTCACTGCCGCCGCGGCCCTGGCCGGCCCAGGCGAGCAGCCTTAGCCTGCCGACACCGTTGTCGACGAGGCGCAGGCCGCTATCTCGCGCCAGCCGTGGTACTCCAGTGTCCCTGGCTGGCCCGCGCCTTCGGGGCTGGAGGCCGGCACCCACCAGCGCTTCACGAAGGTTCCCGCCGGGCACTGGTAGACCAGCGCCGGGGCGCCGATGTGGGCCGAGTCGTACGCCCGCTTGGCGGACCCGGCCGCCAGCAGCAGAGCCCCCACCACCAGCACCGCGGCGATGACCTTCATTTATGTCCTCCGGGCCCGGGTCCGTAGTCAGCTTCTTATTATGGGAACTTGTGTTCGAATAGTCGAGCGTTTTTTCGAATAACTGCGGAGATTCGTATGTGACTACTCATTTTTGAGCAGTCGTGTTTTACTACCGGCATGAACCCCACCCGGCTGTTCGTGCTCGGGGCGCTGGCCCGGCGCGGCCCGATGTACGGCCACCAGCTCCGCCGCGGTGCCCGGCTGGACCGGGCCGAGCTGTGGTCCGAGGTCCGCCCGGGATCGCTGTACGGCGCGCTGCACCGGCTCGCCGCCGAGGGGCTGATCGAGCCGGTCGCGGTCGAGCAGGACGGGAACCTGCCCGCCCGCACGGTGTACGCGATCACCGCGGAAGGCCACCGCGAGCTGCGGGCGCTGCGGGCCGAGGCGTTCGCGGCCGCGGGCCTGCGGCCGGACCCGGTTGACCTTGCCCTGGTGATGAGCGGCGACCTGGACGAGGAGATCCTGCGCGGCCACCTGGCCGACCGGATCGCGGCGCTGTCCGCGCAGGCCGCGGCCATCGCCCGGCACGGCGACCGGGCCTGGCCCGATCAGACGGTGGCCGACGACCTGGTGGCGGAGCACGCCCGGCTGCGGCTGGAGGCCGAACTGGCCTGGCATGAGCTGGTGCTCGACCGGCTCGGCAAGCTCACCGCGAGCAGCGAGCACCGGGCGGAGCCAGCGTGACGGTCCGGCCGCTGCGGCTGCTCGGCGACCCGGTGCTGCGCACCGCGTGCGACCCGGTGACGAAGTTCGACGATGCGCTGGCGCAGCTCGTCCAGGACCTGCTGGACACCGTGCAGGAGCCGGGCCGGGCCGGCCTGGCCGCGCCGCAGATCGGCGTCGGCCTCGCCGTGTTCAGCTACTTCGTGGATGACCAGCTCGGCTACCTGATCAACCCGGAGATCACCGAGCAGCACGGTGAGCAGGATGGTCCTGAGGGCTGCCTGTCCATCCCCGGGGTGACCGCCCTCCGGGCGCGGGCCGCGGTGGCCGTCGCCCGGGGCGTGGACCTGGACCAGCGACCGGTGCTGGTAACCGGCACCGGCGAGCTGGCCAGGGCACTCCAGCACGAGACCGATCACCTGCGCGGCGAGCTGTACATCGACGCGCTGACCGGGCGCGAGCGGCGCAGCGTGCTGCGCCAGATCCGGGAGCAGCAGGCCGGCCCGGGCCAGCCGGACCCGGGCCGGCGCCGCCACGGCTAACGCTTCCCCGGAAGCGCACCCCGCCAGGCAGCGCGAAATCACCTGTATGGCGGAGGCGCTGCCGGCCGCCCAGCGCGCCTCCGCCGTAGGTCAGCGGCGGCGGGCCAGGGCCAGCGGGATCGCCGCGATCAGCAGGATCGCCGCCCCGATGATCTCCACGATCAGCGAGGACGTGGCGTACGGCGAGCTGAAGGACTCCTGGAAGCCGAACAGCCCGACGTGCACGCTGAGGAACAGGCCCAGCGCCGTGCCGGCCATCAGCCCGAAGCACGCCAGCACGACGATCAGCCGCTGGGTGACCAGGAGGATCAGCCCCAGGGCCACCCCGGAGATGGCCTGGATGAGGAACAGCGGGCCGATGGTGGGCACCAGGCGGTACGGAGGCGGGCCTTGCCAGAGCTTCAGGTGCACCAGGCCGGACAGGATCGTGAGCACGGCGCCGATGACGATCAGCGCGTAGACCGTCCACCGCACACCGCTGGAGGTGATCAGATTGGGACGGTTCATCAGCGTGCGGACCAGGGAGGGACGGCTGCTGCGCGAGGGCGGGCGGTTACGGACGGTGGAGCTCATGGTCAAACCTGCCTGAGGTCTATCGGAACGGCGGCCAGCACTGGCGGCACGTCTCCTCCTTGTGAACGCGTCTGGCGGCTTGCGAACGCGTCAAGGCGGTGAATCGACCACCGCCACACTCATTACACGTACCAGTAGCACACCCTGGTTCACCGGAAGGAGATGGCCAGGCAATCATTCGCCCCTGTCCGCGGTCCCAGGGTAACGCCCAGGTCAGGGGAAATGCACGTACTCGTAATCGAACGGCTTGCCGTTGATCCCGTTCCGCGGCGGGGCGATCCACGCCGCGATCTTCCCGCGCTCGTGGACCGGCCGCATGAGCGACCGCACATGGGTCTTGTCCACCTCGGTCGGCAGCCACGAGCCCTGCCGCCGCTCCCACTCCTCCTTGCGGAGAAGCTCGCCGGATGGTGTGGCCTCGATCCCGGCGAACGCCCCCACCTTCCGGTTGAACGCCACGTGCGGCAGCCGCAGCCGGAAATCGATCCCGGCGCTGTCCAGGATCCGGTTCCACCGGTTGACGCCGGTCTGGCAGTCGGCGACGTACTCCCGGCGCAGGTCGGTGTTGAGCCCGGTCAGCGCGGCCACCTCGGACTGCCCGATCTCGCCGTCCCCGGTCACCGTGTCGACCATGATCGACTCGCTGGTCAGCTTGTGGTCGTCGTTCCGGCGGGGTTCATTCCAGCGGCCCTTCAGCCCGGCGGTGTAGTAGTTGGCCACGTTGGTCGAGGTCTCGCCGCCGAACAGGTCGAGCGACACCGAGTAGTGGAAGTTCAGGTACTTCTGGATGACCTCGAGCGGGATCCCGCCGCGGGCCGCAACCTCGTCGGTGTCGTGCTCGGTCATGAGCTGGGCGGCGCGCTCGACCACCCGGTCCACCCCGGTGGTCCCGACGAACATGTGGTGCGCTTCCTCCTTGAGCATGAACTCACACGTCCGCGACAGCGGGTCGAACCCGGACTCCTTCAGCGTGCCGAGCTGGTACTTGCCGTCCCGGTCGGTGAAGTAGGTGAACATGAAGAACGACAGCCAGTCCGGGGTCTCCTCGTTGAACGCGCCCAGGATGCGCGGCGCGTCCGCGCTGCCGGAGTTGCGCCGCAGCAGCTCAGCGGCTTCCTCCCGGCCCTCCCGGCCGAAGTAGGCGTGCAGCAGGTAGACCATCGCCCACAGGTGCCGCCCCTCCTCGACGTTGACCTGGAACAGGTTGCGCAGGTCGTACAGGCTGGGCGCGGTCGCGCCCAGATTGCGCTGCTGCTCGACCGAGGCCGGCTCGGTGTCGCCCTGCACCACGATCAGCCGCTGCAGCGCGGACCGGTACTCCCCCGGCACCTTCTGCCAGGCCGGCTCGCCCTTGTGCTCGCCGAACCCGATGCGCCGGCCGGGGTCGCGCTCGGCCAGGAAAATGCCCCACCGGTACTCGGGCATGGGCACGTGCGCGAAGTGGGCCCAGCCCTCGCGGCCCACGTTGACGGCCGTACGAAGGTAGACGTCCTGGGTCGGCAGCGCCGGGCCCATCGACCCCCACCAGGACAGGAAGTCCGGCTGCCAGGACTCGAGCGCGCGCTGCAGCCGCCGGTCCTCGTGCAGGCCGACGTTGTTCGGGATCTTCTCGGAGTAGTCAGCGGCAGTAGTCACGGTCAGACTCGCTTCCGGTCGAATCGGGCCCGCTGCCCGGTCCCGAACGCGCGCAGGGCGCCGTCCGGGCCGGACGCGTTGGGCCGGTTGAAGATCCAGTTCTGCCAGGCCGCCAGGCGGCCGAAGATCTTGGTTTCCATGGTCTCCGGGCCGGCGAACCGGAAGTTCGCCTCCAGCCCGGTCAGCGCGTCCGGGCTGAAGCTGGCCCGCTCCTCGGTCGCGATGCGGACCTCGTCGGCCCAGTCGATGTCGTCCGGCGCGAACGTGACCAGGCCAAGCTCCTCGGCCTCGGCCGCGCCCAGCGGCTCCCCCGCCTGCTTGGTCACCGCATCAAGGCCGGCCTCGTCGCCGAGGAACCGGGACGCCAGCCGGCTCAGCCCGTTGGCCATCGGCAGCGGCCCGCTGTTGAGCTCGCCCACCACGATCTCCGGCGCCGGGCGGTCGTCGCCGTCGTCTTCGAACGTCCCGTCCAGCATGTAGGACCGGTCCGCGGCCAGGGCCAGCTCGAGCAGTGAGCCGGCGAAGCAGCTGCCCGGCTCGATCAGCGCGATCAGGCTGCGGCTGGTCACGTCCAGCCGCTTCAGCGTGCGCTTGAGGTAGAGCAGGATCTCGGTGGCCAGCCAGTCGCCGTCCGCGGCGGCACGGGCCACCAGCGCGTCATATCCCAGCACCCGCCTCGCGTCGCCCTCGGTGCGCAGCACCCACGTGCCCAGCTCCAGCTCGTTCGTGCGCAGGTCGAGGATCAGGTCGTCGAGCGCGCGGGTCACCGCAAGCGTCCAGAAGCCCGCGCCCTCCGCCAGAATCCCGGCCGCGTCCGCCGGCGGCTCCCCGTCCGGCCCGGTCACGGTGATCTCCGCGGTGCCCGCCTCCCGGTCGAGGACCGCCGTCACGTGCGGGTAGCTGATCCGGTCCGGGCCGCGCTCCTTGGCCAGCGGGTCCAGGCGGATCCCGGCGGCACCAGCAGGACTGCGCGCAGACCGCCCCGCCAGCTCCGCGGCCCGCGCCGCGACGGCCTCGTCCCAGCCGGGCCGCGGCACGACCTCGTCGACGAGCCGCCACCCGGCCGCCTTCGGCCCGCCCAGGCCCTCGGACTTCGTCGCGAAGTAATCGGCCCGGTCCCGGCGCACGTGCCGCTTGTCCACGACCCGGGTTAGCCCGCCGGTTCCCGGCAGCACGCCAAGCAGCGGAAGTTCAGGAAGGGATACGGTGGACGACCGGTCATCGACCAGCATGATGTGCTCACACGCCAGCGCGAGCTCGTAGCCGCCGCCCGAGGCGGTGCCGTTCAGCGCAGCCAGCCAGGCCTGCCCGGAATTCTCCGACGCGTCCTCCATCGCCCCGCGGGTCTCGTTGGTGAACTTGCAGAAGTTCACCTTCCACGCGTGCGGCGCGGCGGCCAGCATCCTGATGTTCGCCCCGGCACTGAAGATCTTCTCCTTGCCGCTGGTCAGTACGACCACGGCGACCTCAGGGTGCTCGAACCGCAGGCGCTGGACCGCGTCGTACAGCTCGATGTCCACGCCGAGGTCGTAGGAGTTGAGCTTCAGCTCGTAGCCGGGGCGCAGCCCGCCCTGCTCGTCCACGTCCATGACCAGCGTGGCGACCGCACCGTCGGTAGACAGCCGCCAGTGCCGGTAGCGGGACGGCTCGGTCTGGAAGCTGACCGGCTCGCCCGTGCTCGCCTCCGTGGTCGCCTCCGTCATACCTGCACTCCTTGAGTTAGCGCCCAGGGCCTGCTATCTATGTTCTACAGTCACGTGTCCGAAAGTCAAGGAGTTGTAGCATTACTGCCGCCTCCGTCACCAGCACCAGCGTGCCCGTGCTGTCCCGCCGCCAGGCGGCCGGGGCGCCCAGCGCCCGCGGCCTGCTGCTGACCCTCCTCGGCGAGTTCGTGCTGCCCGGCGGGACGCCGGCCTGGACCTCGGCAGTAGTGGCCGCGCTGGCCCGGCTGGGGGTCGAGGAGAAGACCGCCCGCCAGGCGCTGATGCGCACCGCCGCGGCGGGCTGGCTGGAGGCGGAGAAGACCGGCCGGCGGACGCGCTGGCACCTGACCCCGGCCGCCCGGCGGCTGCTGACCGACGGCGCGGCCCGGATCTACTCGCACCTGGGCCCGGCCGGGCCGTGGGACGGCCACTGGCTGCTGGTCTCGGCCCGGATCCCGGATCAGGACCGCCGCGCCCGGCACCTGGTCCGCACCCGGCTGAGCTGGGCCGGCTTCGGCTCGCTCGGGCCGGGGCTGTGGATCAGCAGCCACCCGGGCCGGGCCGGCGAGGCGCTCGGCGTGCTGCGGGACGCAGGCATCGCGGACGGCGCCCAGGTCTTCACGGCGACCAGGACCGGCCCGGGGGACGCCACGGCCATGGCCGGCCAGGCCTGGGACCTGGCCGCGATCGAGCGGGAGTACGAGCAGTTCCTGGCCGCGTTCGGCGGGCCGCCGCCGGACGACGCGCTGGCCGGGCAGGTCGCGCTGGTGCACGCCTGGCGCCGGTTCCCGGCCATCGACCCGGCGCTGCCGCGGGAACTGCTGCCGCAGCGGTGGAGCGGGCTGGCCGCGGCCCGGCTGTTCGCCCAGCGGCACGCGGACCAGGCCGCCGCCGCCCAGGCCGAGTGGAACCGCCTCAACCCAGCCTGACCCGGCGGGCCGTCGCCGCCTGCCGCGAGCCGTGAGCGCCCGCCGGAGGCGCAGGGCCGGGCAAACCGCCCATCCGGCACAATGACCACCGTGACCTCTGCCTCCTCCGGTCCCCTCGATCCGCGCACGCCGGTGATCGCTGGCGTTGGCCAGGCCTCCGAGCGCCTTGGCGAGCCCGGCTACCAGGGCCTGTCCCCGGTCGCGCTGGCCGCGGCGGCGGCCCGCGCGGCGCTCGCCGACTCGGGCGCGGACCCGGCCGCGGTCGCCAGGGTCATCGACACCGTGGCCGGCGTTCGCCAGTTCGAGGCCTCCCGGCCGGACCGCCCCGCCCCGCTCGGCCGGGCCGACAACTACCCGCGCGCGGTGGCCCGCCGGATCGGTGCTGACCCGGCCCGGGCGATCCTCGGGGTCGTCGGCGGCCAGACCCCGCAGCACCTGGTCACCGAACTGGCCGGGGCGATCGCGGCCGGGGACTGCGGCGGCGCGCTGGTGTTCGGCGCCGAGGCGATCTCCACCGTGCGGCACTTCATGAGCCAGCCCGCAGAAACAAGGCCGGACTTCACCGAGACCGTGGGCGGCAGCCTGGAGGACCGCGGCCTGGGCCTCGGCGACCTGGCCTCGCCGTACCGGTGGGTGCACGGGCTGACCGACCCGCCCCGGGGCTACGCGCTGCTGGAGAACGCCCGGCGGGCCCGGCTCGGCGTGTCCCGCAGCGCCTACGCCGCGCAGATGGGCGCCCTGTTCGCCCCGTTCACCAAGGTCGCCGCGGCGAACCCGCACGCCGCCGCCCCCGTCGAGCGGACCGCGGAGGAGCTGGTCACGCCGACCGAGCGGAACCGCCCGATCACCGACCCGTACACCCGGTTCCTGGTCGCCAGGGACCAGGTCAACCAGGGCGCCGCGGTCCTGCTGCTGCCCGCCGGGACGGCCCGGGACCTGGGCGTGCCCCCGGAGGCGTGCGTCTACCTGCACGGCCACGCCGACCTGACCGAGCGGGACGTGCTGGACCGGGCCGACCTGGGCGCCAGCCCGGCCGCGGCGCTGGCGATCAGGCACGCGCTCGAGCAGGCCGGGATCAGCCTGGCCGGGCTCGACCTGCTCGACCTGTACAGCTGCTTCCCGATCGCGGTGCTCGCCGTGTGCGACGGGCTGGGCCTGGACCCGGCCGACCCGCGGGGGCTGACGCTGACCGGCGGGCTGCCGTTCTTCGGCGGCCCGGGCAACAACTACTCGATGCACGCGATCGCCGAGATGGTGACCGGGCTGCGGGCCAGGCCGGGCGCGTTCGGCCTGGTGGGCGCCAACGGCGGCATCCTCAGCAAGTACTCGGCCGCGGTCTTCTCCACCGCGCCCGCGCCGTGGCGGCCGTCGGAAAACGCGGCGCTCCAGGAGCAGGTCGCCGCCTGGCCGCCGGTCCCCCAGGCAACCGCCGCCCACGGCCCGGCGGTGATCGAGTCGTGGACGGTCGCCTACCCGCGCTCCAGGCCCCCGGTGGGCGTGGTGGCCGGCCGCCTCGCCGACGGCAGCGCCCGCTTCCTGGCCCGGGCCGACCCCGCCGACCAGGACCTGGCCGCCCTGCTCACCGAAGGCGACCCGGCCGGCCACCGCGTCACAGCCCACAGCGCCGACGGCGTCAACCACGTCACGCTGGCCCGTGCCTAGCTCCCCAGAGCGGGCCTGCCACCGCGCCCGTCCTCAAGGTCAAATTCTCGGCGGATTACGCATATCGGGGTGCGGGCCACCGGATCAGCGCTGATCACGCCGCGGGCCGGGGCGGGCTGGCCCAGGCAGCAAGAAGCCCGGTGCCGCGGGGCGCGGCACCGGGCTTCCGCGCCGGTCAGGCCAGCTCGGCCGGGGCGGGCTGCGGGAGCCCGGGCGGCCGGAGCGGCGGCCACGACCTCCTGGCTGGCGGCGCGCAGCTCTGCCAGCCGCCGCCGGGACGGCAGCAGGGTCAGGGCCAGGATCGCGCCCAGGCCGAACAGGCTGGCCGAGACCGCGAACGCGACCGTGTAGCCGTGCACCGCGGCGACGGCCGGGGCCAGCGCGCCCGCGTGGTGCAGGGCCAGGTAGCCGGAGGTGGCGGTGAGCGCGATCGTGCTCAGCAGCGCGGTGCCGATCGAGCCGCCGACCTGCTGGCCGGTGTTGACCAGGGCCGAGGCCACGCCGGAGTCGGCGCGGTCCACGCCCGTGGTGGCGGTGTTGATGGCCGGCGCGAAGATCGAGCCGAAGCCCAGCCCGGCCACGATCAGCGCGGGCAGCACGCCGGTCGCGTAGCTGGTGGTCACGCTGATCTGGGTCAGGTAGGTCATGGCCGCGCCGCCGAGCAGCATGCCGGTGGTGATCAGCGCCCGCGGGCCGAACCGGGGCAGCGTGACGATGCTGGACAGGTTCGAGGCGAACAGGATGCAGGCGATCATCGGCAGGAAGGCCAGGCCCGAGGTGACCGGGCTGTACCCCTTGACCAGCTGCAGGTAGTAGGTGAGGAACAGGAACACGCCGAAGATCGCGATACCGGTCACCATGACCGAGACGTACGCCCCGCCCCGGGTCCGGTCGGTGACCACGCGCAGCGGCAGCAGCGGGTGCGCGACCCGGCGCTCGGCCAGCACGAACGCGGTCAGCAGGGCGACGCCGGCGATCAGCGAGCCGACCGTCACGCTGGCGGTCCAGCCCGCGATCTCGGCCCGGGAGAAGCCGAACACCAGGAAGAACAGGCCGGACGAGGCCAGCAGGGTGCCGATCCAGTCCAGCTTCGGGCGGCTGGCGGGCGCCGACGTGCGCATCCAGACGGCCGCGCCGGCCACCGCGACCGCGGCGAACAGCAGGTTGACGTACATGGTCCAGCGCCAGGACAGGTACTGGGTGAGCACGCCGCCGAGGATCAGGCCGACCGCGCCGCCGCCGGCCGCGACCGAGCCGAACACGCCGAACGCGCGGCCCCGCTCCCGCGGGTCGCGGAACGTGCTGACCAGGGTGCCCAGCGCGGCCGGGGCCAGGATCGCGCCGAACGCGCCCTGCAGGGTGCGGGCGGTGACCAGCATGCCGAACGAGGTGGCCGCGCCGCCGATCGCGGAGGAGATGGCAAAGCCGATCAGGCCGGTGATGAACACGCGCTTGCGGCTGAACATGTCGCCCAGCCGGCCGCCGAGCAGCAGCAGGCTACCGAAGGCCAGCGAGTAGGCGGTCACGATCCACTGCCGGTCGCTGTTCGGGAAGCCGAGCGCGTGCTGCGCGGACGGCAGCGCGATGTTCACGACGGTCGCGTCCAGCACCACCATGAGCTGGGCCACGGCCACGATGACCAGGATCAGCCAGCGGTGGTCGCGGGCGGGCGCCGTCCGGATTACGTCAGGCGATGACATGCGAAGGGGTTCCTTCCGAAACTTGTGCTGCAGGGGCGCCCGGGCCGGCCGCGGCGGCCGGGACGGGTGCGGGCGCGTCGCCGGCGGACAGCGAGGTCAGGGCGGTGTCCAGCCGGTCGAGCAGGTCGAGCAGGTTCTGCTGCTCGGCCGCGTCCAGCGCGCCGAACAGCGTGTTGAGCAGGTGCTCGCGGGTGGCGGCGGCGGCGGTGAGGGCCGCGGCACCCTTGTCGGTGAGCCGGATCAGCTTGGCCCGGCGGTCGGCCGGGTCGGGCTGGCGCTCGGCCAGGCCATCGCGCTCCAGGCCGTCGACGATGTCGGTGATCGAGTGCGGCACGACGCCGCACACGCTGGCCAGCGCGCCGGGGCGGACCGGGCCGGTGGCGGCCAGGTGGCGCAGCACCTTAGTGCGGGCCAGGGACAGGCCGCTGGCCGTCATCCGCTCGTCGGCGGCCCGGTGCATCCGGTGGTGCACCGCCAGGAAGCGCTCGCCGACGCGCTCGGGGGTGACCTTTCCGCCGGCCGGAGCCGTTACGCCGGGTGTGACCATGTCTTGTCCGCCTCCGCTGAGGGTCCTCATGATGAGGAGTGACACTTTGAGGAACCTCAGTAACTGTCGGGCTATTCCGGGGCGGCTAACTTTCTTTCCGTGACCCGGATTCCCGGATCCGGGAACCGGAAGCCGGCGGCCGGACAAGACAGGGATATGGACCACATCCAGCGGGCGCGGGTCCGGGCCGGCGACCCGGAGGCGTTCGGCGTGCTCTTCGACGACTATGCCCGCGCGGTCTACAACCTGGCCTTCCGGCTGACCGGCAACTGGTCCACCGCCGAGGAAGTGGTCTCGCTGACGTTCCTGGAGGCGTGGCGGCTGCGCGGCCGGGTCGCGCCGGCCGGCGGGCCGCTGCGGCCGTGGCTGCTCGGTATCGCGGTCAACGTGACCAGGAACCTGACCCGGGCGGCCCGCCGCCACCAGGCCGCGCTGAGCCGGCTGCCCGGCGAGGAGGCGGTCCCTGACTTCGCCGACGAGCTGGCCGGCCGGATCGACGACAGTGCCGCGCTGCGGCGTCTTGCCGCCGGGCTGGCCGCGCTGCGGCCGGCCGAGCGGGATGTGCTCGCGCTGTGCGTCTGGTCCGGCCTGGACTACGCGGAGGCGGCCAGCGCGCTGGGCATCCCGGTCGGGACCGTGCGCTCCCGGCTGTCCCGGGCCCGCGACAAGCTCCGCGCGCAGGCCGCGGCCGGCGAGCTGGCGCGCCCGCCCGGGGAGCCTGCGGCCCACCCCGTTGACCGCGTTGACCGCGGACCCGCGGCCCGCCCAGTGCAGGAGGACGCCCCATGAGCGCTCATCGCTCCCCGCGCGGAGGTGAGGTGGCCGAGCTGGCCCGGCTGCTGCCGGTTCCGGCGGAGCGGGACCTGCCGGACGAGCGGATGCTGCTGCTGCGGGAGCACCTGATGGGCGAGCTGCACGCTGGTCAGGGGCCGGGGGTGGCCGGCCGGGCGGCGCACGCGAGCGGCGCGGCCGGGCCGGGATGGCCGGGCGAGCCGGGCCGGCGGGGCGGACCGGCGGGCCGGCCGGGGCGGGGCGGGCCGGACGCGGCGGGGGCGCGAGCCGTGGTGGCGGATCTGGATGGCCGGCGGGGTCGCCGCGGCCGGGGCCGCCGCGCTGGCCGCCGCGGTGGCCGTGGGCGGGATACCGGCGCTGAGCCGGCCCCCCGGGCCCAGCCCCTACCCCACCTCGTTCACGAGCGGCACGAACCCCACGGACCCCACCGTCCACCGGAGCGCCGCCCGGCTGCTGAGCCGGGTGGCCAGCGCGGCGGCCACGTTCACGCCGGCCGTGGCGAACGGCCGGCAGTTCGCCTACGTCGAGAGCCAGGTCTCGTTCGGCGCCGACGGCGCCCCGGCCCCGGCGCAGACCCACGAGCGGCAGATCTGGCTGCCGGTCGCGGACTGGTGCGCCGGCGGGCTGCTCGTCGAGCACGGGCAGCGGACGAGGCTGAAGTTCCCGTCGAGCGGGGTCTCGGTGTCGGCGGGCAACGGCGCACCCGCCACGCCGGTCAGGGAGAAGTGCCCGGACCCGGGCAGCCTGAGCGACCCGACGTACCGGCTGCTCCAGTCCCTGCCCTCCGATCCGCGGGTGCTGCTGGACCGGATCCGGCGGCTGAAGACCGGCGGCCTGTCCCCGGACGCGGTGGCGTTCGGCACGATCGGCGATCTCATCCGGGAGCCGGCCATGCCGCCGCGGGTGGGCGCCGCGCTGTACCGCGCGGCGGCGCTGATCCCCGGGGTCACCGTGATCCGGACGGCCACCGACGCGATCGGGCGGCCCGGCGTGGCGGTGTCGCTCTCGGTCCGGGGCGATCAGCAGGAGTGGATCTTCGACCGGCACACGTACCTGCTGCTGGGCGAGCGGGAGTTCGTGCACGGGATCCTCGTCGGCAAGACCGCGATCCTGGACCGGGCCATCGTTGACCGCGCCGGGGAACTGCCCGCCGGCGGCTGATCCGGGCGGAACCCGGGACCAGCGCCCGGACAGGCAAGAGAGATGGAGCACATGCCCCTGAGGGAGCGCCTGATGTCCGGGCTCCGGGACGATCCCCGCCGCACGTGGCCCCGGCCTCACCGGCCGGCCCGGCCTCCCCGGCCGCCGCGGCCGCCGTGGCTGGCCGGGATCGCCGCGGCGGCCGGGGCCGCCGGGCTGGCCGCCGCGGTCGCCGCGGTCAGCGTGTCGGTGCTGGGCCAGTCTCCTCCGCCCGCCCCCACGCTGACCTCGGTTCTCGCGGACGCAGTCAGTCATCTGAGCGCGGTCCAGCTGCTGATCAACGTCGCCACTGCGGCGGGCAGACCGCAGCCGGCGATCGTGACCAGCAGCCAGTTCGCCTACTTCGAGGGCATGGTCTCGTTCGGCTCCAAGGGCGGCCCGGCCCCGGCCCAGACCCACCTGCAGCAGGTCTGGCGGCCGGCCACGGACCTGTGCGACGGCGGCCTGGTGATCGAGTACGGGCAGCGGTACAGCCTGACCGTCAGGAAAAAGTGCCCGGACCACGGTCAGCTGCAGGCCAACCCGACCTACCCGCTGCTCCGGTCCCTGCCCACCAACCCGCAGGCCCTGCTGGCCACGCTCCGCAAGGTGAGGTATCCCGGCGTGCCCGCCGACGAGGCGGCGTTCTTCACGATCGGCAACATCCAGGAGTCGGTCGTGCCCCCGGACGTCAGCGCCGCGCTCTACCGGGCCGCCGCGCTGTTGCCCGAGGTCACCGCCGGACCGTCGGCCTACGACCCGATCGGCCGGCCCGGCGTGGAGGTGTCGTTCACCCTCGGCGGCGTGGCGGAAGAGTGGATCTTCGACCCGGACACGTTCCGCCTGCTGGGCGAGGTGGGGTTCAGTAACGGGGTGCTGACCAGCGAGTCGGCCATCCTGAAGCGGGCCATAGTCGACCGCGCCGGGGAACTGCCGTCCGGCGGCTAACGACCCCACCCGGCGCGGTGCAGCCCGCCGCGCCCGGCCGGGCGCGCGGACGCGGTCAGAGCAGGTCCTCGAACAGGTCGCCCATCCGGTGCACCCGGTCCAGCACCTCGCCCGGGCCGAACCGCAGCCGCCCCGGGTCGCCGGTCCGCTCGCAGTCCGCGACCTCGTCCCAGGTGACCGGGGCGGACACGGACGGCTCGGGACCGCCGCGCAGCGAGTACACCGCGACCGTGGTCTTGGCCGGGTGGTTCTGGCTCCAGTCGATGAGCACCTTGCCGTGCCGGCGCTCCTTCTTCATGTTGGTCACCACGAGCTCCGGGTGGTCGGCCCGGACCGCCTCGGCCAGCCGCAGCGCGCGGTCCCTGGCCGGCTCCCACTCGGCCCGCTGGCTCAGCCGGACGTAGACCTGGAGGCCCTTCGACCCGCTGGCCTTGGCCACCGGGCCGCGGCCGCGGCCGTCCAGCCGTTCCGCGATCCAGCCGGCTACCCGGCAGCACTCCACGATCGAGGTGCCGGGGCCCGGGTCGAGGTCGAACACCAGGTGGTCGGGCCGTGCGGGCAGCGGGCCGCGGCGGGCGTGCCAGAGCGGCACGTGGAACTCGATCGCGGCCAGGTTCGCCGCCCAGATCAGGGCCGGCCGGTCGGCGATGGCCGGGTAGCTGACTTCGCTGCCGCGGTCCGAGCCGCGGCTGCCCGCCTGGAGCGGCACGGTGATCGAGCCCACCCAGTCCGGGGCGTGCGAGGGCAGGTGCTTCTCGATGAAGGAGGACGAGCGCACGCCGTCAGGGAACCGCTTCAGCGTCACCGGGCGGCCGCGCAGGTGCGGGAGCATCACCCCGGCGACTCGCGAGTAGTAGTCGAGCAACTCGCCTTTGGTGAACCCGGTGGCCGGATACAGCACCTTGCCCAGATTGGACAGGGCCAGCTTCCGGCCGTCGACCTGCGCGATGGTCCGCTCGGTGCGGCCCTGGCTCACCGGCCGCTCCCGCCGATTGTCATGACCGGCACCTACCCTGAACCCGGACTGATACGCCGCCGTGACATCCAGCGCCGCCGTGGCGTCCGGGACTGTCCCGGCGGCTCAGTAGACTGAATGCGTGACGGCTGACATCCTGAGTGCCCTGCGAAGCGGCAGCACCGGATCGGTTGACCTGCCACGGTCCCAGGCCGGCTCGCCGCCGCAGCACCTGCTGATTACCTTGCTCGCCGACTACTGGTCGGGCCAGAACGAGCCGCTGCCGTCGGGCGCGCTGGTCCGGCTGGCCGGCGAGTTCGGCGTTACCGCCGTGGGCGCCCGCGCCGCGCTGTCCCGGCTGGCCCGCCGGGGCCTGCTGGCCTACTCCAAGGCCGGCCGCAATACCTACTACGGGCTGACCGAGCGGACCGCCGAGGCGCTGGAGGCCAGCCGGCACCGGGTGCTGTCGTTCGGCGAGCACCCGCCGCCGTGGGACGGCTACTGGACGGTGGCCGCCTTCTCGCTCCCCGAGGAGCGCCGGGACCTGCGGCATTCGCTGCGGGCCCAGCTCCGCTGGCTGGGTTTCGCGCCGCTGTTCGACGGCATGTGGGTGTCGCCGCGGACCCCGGCCACGGAGACCTGGCAGGTGCTGCAGGACCTGGAGATCTCCAGCGCCACCGTGCTGCGGGCCCGGGAGTTCGGGCGGGCCGGCGGACGGGCCCTGATCGACGCGTTCGACCTCAGCTCGCTGCGCGAGCTGTACGGGGGCCTGATCGACCAGTACGAACCGCTGGTGCAGCGGATCGCCCAGGGGCAGGTGTCCGCCCGCGAGGCCCTGGTGGCCAGGACCGCGGTGATGGGCACCTGGCGCAGCTTCCCGGCCCTGGACCCGGACCTGCCCGACGAGCTGCTGCCCGAGGACTGGCCCCGGCGCGCGGCCCGCCAGGTGTTCACCGAGGTCTACAACGGCCTGGGCCCGCTGGCGGTGATCCGGGTCCGGCAGATCCTGGCCACCAGCGCGCCCGGCCTGGCCGACCTGGCCCGGCACCTGACCACCGCCGAGGTTCTCAGCGCCGCCGCCCCGGCCGGCCGCTAGCCCGCTGGCGCCGCCGGACGCCGGGCCAGGGGCCCGGCCGCCGGCTAGCACCACCGCGTCGCGCGGCCGGCCCAGCACGTCCAGCGCGCCGGGCAGGCCGCGCGGGCCTGGCGGGCCCGGCACTCGCGCCGGGCCCGGCGCGCACGGTGCACCCGGTGCGCCCGCCCCGTCAGCACAGCAGGCTGGCGATGTGCTGGTTGACCATGGCCGCGTACTCCTCGAGCAGCGCCGGCGCCTCGTTGGCGGGCAGGTCAACGGCGGTCCGCACGGCGGACGCGTACAGGTCGCCGGCCACGAAGCAGGCCCGCCACAGCCGGTCTTCGCCGACCCCGGGGCGCAGGTATCTCTTCAGCGCGCGGACCTCGATGTCCGCGGTGGCCTTGGACGCTTCCATGGCCAGCGCGCGCAGCGTGCGGTTGGCCTGGGCGATCGACCAGATCTCGGCCATTACCGGGTCGCTCCGCCATTCACGGTATTTCGAGCTGACGACCGCGGTCGCGGCGGCGGCGGCGGGTGATTCAAGATCATGCCCGGGATTGCACGCCTGATCGATCTCCTGAAGATCGGCTTCGAGCTGGCTGGCGAAAATCCGCCCGATGATCGCGTCCTTGTCCGCGAAGAACTGGTAGATCGTGCCGACCGGCACGCCGGCCCGGCGGGCCAGCGGGACCATCTTCAGCGCGGCCAGGCCGCCGCCGGCGATGAGTTCCCTGGCTGCGCCGAGGATAGCGGCCACGCGCTCCCGGCTCCGGTCCTGCCGTGGCTCGCGCCAGGGGGTGTCCAGGTCAGTAAGGAATGGCACCATAAGTCCGACCTCCGCTTGGGCAGTAACGCCACTGTGTTCACATGAGCAACATGCAGCTCAGGTGCGGTTCACCGCCCCGGGGAGCGGGCGCAAGACAGGCCCGACCGAGGTGTCCGGAGGTGTTTGCCAGAAGAATAGCGCCCCGGCGCGGTGCCCGATTGGCTAACGGGGCGAATTGCCTCGATCGGGCATTCAGTCGCCTACCGGTGATCACCGGCCCAGACGGTGCCACGGCGCGCCGCGGAGCTCCTCAGACCACAACCCGCACATGGTGTGCTGGCGGGATGAAGCGGGGCGGCCGCCCGGAGAACGCGGCCGCCCCGCCCCGCCCCGTCAGCACGTAGCCAGCCGGAAACGGGGCGAGCACACGCGGCGCACCGAGCGGTGGCCCGGCCGACCCACGCAGGCAAGATCGGCAGGTCAAAGTCTTAGGCGATCATCAGGATCAGCAGGTAGCCCATGGTGACGCCCACTGCGATGTCGCAGCAGGCGGCCAGCCGCAGCGACATGGGCACGCCCGCACTGCCCCTGGGAGCCTGGGCGCCGGCTGGCACGGGGGCCAGCACGGTCAGCCGGTCGGTGGCCAGCACCACGGACGCCAGCAGGCCTACCGCGCACAGGATGGCCAGCACCGGCAGCGGCCCGCCGCGGGCCGCCATCGCTCGCCGCGGGCCCGGCCACGCTGGCCGGGGCCGCGAGCATGACCAGCATCGCGCCGCAGGCCAGCAGGTGCACGAACGGCCCGGTCGCGGTGTGCCCGGTCGCGGTGTGCCCGGCCGCGCCGGGCCAGCCCTGCGCCGGCCCCGCCCGCCGCGGGTCAGGCCGCGTACCGCCTGCGCGGCGAACCAGCATCCGGTTGCGGCGAACGTCGCCTGCCACAGCCCGGCCGGGGCGAAACCGAGCCCCGGCACCAGCATCCCGGCCATCGCAGTCCCCATGAGCACGTGGGTGAGATCCACGGCGTACCCGGTCGGCCGCCGCGACCGCCACGCCACGGCCAGCCGCCCCGCACAGTAGGCCGCGGTGCCGAGCATCACCACCGCGAACAGCGACCCCAGCCACCCAGGCCCGGTTATCCCCATGACCCCGCCCCCTCCGCGGTGGCCTGCGGACCCGGAGCGCCCAGAGAGGCTGGTGTGACCGAAGATCCTGATGAGCCTGGCCTTGCGCGGGTGGCGCTGGGATCGGCTGGCTCCGCGGCATCAGCCGATCCCGCGGGATCAGCCGACCCTGCCGAGGCAGTCAGGGCCAGGCGGCTGGGCCAGTAGGCCAGCGCGAACAGGGCCAGGACCGGCCCGGTGCCAGGGTCGGTCGCCATCCCGGTGAACAGCTCGCCGAACCCGCCCGCCGCCGCGGTCACCAGGCCGAACACGACGGCCGCGGCAACGGCCGCCCGGGCCGCGGCCGGGGCCCGGTCCGGACGGCAGCCGGCCACGCCGATCGCCGCCATCAGCACCGCGAGCAGTACCGAGGCCGCCAGCCCGTGCCCGCCCAGCGCGGCCGACGCTTCCTGATCGACCCGGGCGATCCACCCAGGCGCATCTCCGGAGAGGCCGGCCAGCAGCCCGCCGAACGCGTGCGGCGCCCGCACCGCCGGCTGCACCGCCAGCGCGGCCAGCCCGGCCCACAGCACCAGCCACACCACGGCCGCCCCGCGGACCCCGATGGCCTGCCCGGCCACGAACGGCACCGGCTGGCCCCGTCGGCCCGCGGCGCCGCTGCTGCCGTCCACCGCACCTCGCGCGCCCGTCACACCATCCAGACGGGCCTCAGCCCGCGGACTCACCGCGCTTTCCCTCCGGGGTGGCCAGAGAAGGACAGCCAGGACGGCGTAGAGCAGGGCCGCGCCGGGCGCGCCGCCGGCCGGGCTGGCGGTGCCGGTGAACAGGCCGCCCAGGCCCTCTCCCAGCCACCACACGGCCAGGCCCCAGAGCACGGATCCGGCCAGGGCGGGCCGGACCGCCGGGCGCCAGGCCAGGCCGAGGCCCAGCGCGATCTGAAGGGCCGCGAAGGCCGCGTTGGCCGGGGCAGGGTGCCCTGCGATCAGCCGGGCGGCCCACGTCACCGGGGCGGCCACCACGCCCGGCTGGCCGGCCGCGGACTCCGCGAGCATCGCCGGGAACCGCCGGGTGAACATGACCGGCTGCAGCTGCAGCACGCCGTCCAGCAGCCACAGCCCGGCCAGCAGCAACTGCAGCCGCCGCCGCGCATCCAGTGCCGCCACCCCGGCGCCTGCGGCCCCGGCAGGCGCGGCAATGGCGTCCGCGGGACCGGCGTCTGCGGCGCCGGCGGGCGCTGGCCCCGGGTTCCCGGCCGCAGCATGCGCCGCGCCGAAACGGCCCACCCGGGCCGACCGCCATCGCCAGCGCGCCGTCAGGGCAGGATGGCTCATCGCACCTGTCCTCCCCGCGTGGACCTTCAGGCCGCGTGCACCGCGGGAACACGATCCGGTCGCGTCACCATCGTCATTCAAGCAGCAGCATCCGACAGCCTGAAACCCCCTCAAGGTCCGCAAACGGCGGACCAGTCCCCGGGCCCCGGCTGCGATACTGGCCCGGACCTGGGCCCCGGGCCCGTTCCCAGCCACGGAGGCCTGATGACCGGCGACCGTCCCGCCCCCAGCAGCCGTCCCGCCGCCGGCCGCCAGCCCGCGGACAGCGACACGGCCTGGTGGCGCCGCGCCGTGATCTACCAGGTCTACCCGCGGAGCTTCGCGGACTCCAACGGGGACGGGATCGGCGACCTGCCGGGCCTGCTGTCCCGCCTGGACTACCTCGCCAGCCTGGGCGTCGACGCCGTCTGGATCTCGCCGTTCTACCGGTCCCCGCAGGACGACAACGGCTACGACATCAGCGACTACCAGGACGTCGACCCCATGTTCGGCACGCTCGCCGACGTGGACGCGCTGATCGCCGGCCTGCACGAGCGCGGCATGAAGCTGATCATCGACGTGGTCCTGAACCACACCTCCGACGAGCACCCGTGGTTCACCGAATCACGGAGCAGCAAGGACAGCCCCAAGCGCGACTGGTACTGGTGGCGCCCGGCCCGCGACGGCCTCCCGGCGGGATCGCCCGGCGCGGAGCCGACCAACTGGCGCTCGTTCTTCTCCCCCTCCGCCTGGCAGCTGGACGAGGCCACCGGCGAGTACTACCTGCACCTGTTCTCGGTCCGCCAGCCCGACCTGAACTGGGAGAACCCGGAGGTCCGCGGCGCCCTCTACGGGATGCTGCGGTGGTGGCTCGACCGCGGCGTGGACGGGTTCCGGATGGACGTCATCAACATGGTGTCCAAGCGGCTGCCGCTGCGCGACGGCCCGCCGCTGCCCGGCGGCGACGGCTACGGCGACGGCTGGGCCAGCTTCATCAGCGGCCCGCGGATCCACGAGTTCCTCCGCGAACTGCACGCGGAGGTCATCGCCGGCCGGGACGGGGCCCTGCTGACCGTCGGCGAGATGCCTGGCGTGTCGCTCGGAGACGCCGCCGCGTTCACCGACCCGGCAAACGCCGAGGTGGACATGGTGTTCCAGTTCGAGCACGTGGAGCTGGACCGCGACCCCAGTGACCGGCTCGCCGTGCGGCCGCTCAGGCTGACCAGCCTGAAGGCCTCGCTGGCCCGCTGGCAGGCCGGGCTGGCCACGGCCGGCTGGAACAGCCTGTACTTCGGCAACCACGACCAGCCCCGGGCGGTGTCGCGGTACGGCTCGGCTGACCCCGCGCACCGGGAAGCCTCGGCCAAGCTCCTCGCCACCGTGCTGCACCTGCACCGCGGCACGCCGTACGTGTACCAGGGCGAGGAGCTCGGCATGACGAACTACCCGTTCGCCTCGGCCGACGAGATCGCCGACATCGAGTCCCGGCACTACTACCGGCAGGCGGTCGACGCCGGCCAGGACCCGGCCCAGGCCCTGGCTGCGCTGCGCCGCCGCAGCCGGGACAACGCCCGCACCCCCATGCAGTGGGACGCCAGCCCGCACGCGGGGTTCACCACCGGCACCCCGTGGCTGCCGGTCAACCCCAACTATCCCGGGATCAACGCGGCGGCCCAGGCCGGCGACCCGGACTCGGTGCTCAGCTACTACCGCCGCCTGATCGCGCTGCGGCACGACCTGCCGGTGGTCGCCGAGGGCGACTTCACCCTGCTGCTGCCCGGCGACGAGCGGATCTGGGCCTTCACCCGGCGCCTCGGCGCCACCGAGCTGCTGGTCGTGGCCAACCTCAGCGACGGCCCGGCCGAGGCCGGAATACCGGCCGGCCGCGACTGGGCCGCGGCGGAACTGCTTCTCTCCAACTACCCGCCCCCCGCCGCCGCGACGTTCGTCCTGCGTGCCTGGGAAGCCCGGGTATACCGGCATTCCGGCCGCGGCCAGCCGCCTGTCGGCTAGCCTCGGATCGTGCCCTCCCCGCAGCGGACCGAGCCGGCTATGCCGTCCTTTCCCCGGCCGGGCCGCGCTCCCAGGCCCCTGACCAGCCGGGCCGTGGCCGGGCTGGTGCTGGCCGGCCTGGCCGTGCTGGCTCTTCTGGCCGCGGGCTGCACGGCCGGCGCCGGAGCCGCCGCCGGGCCGGCCCGCAGCCCCGCCTCCGCGCAGCCCGCGTCCGCCAGCAGCGCCCAGAGCACCCCGCCCGCGGACGGCGCGCCGCTGGGCGCCCCCGCCTCCCCCGGCCCGTCCGGCACCCCGCCGGCCGGCGCCAGCGCCAGCGCAGGGCCGGGATCCGGCCACCAGAGCCAGCAGGGCCAGGCCGGCCAGAACGCCAGCCAGTCCCGCCCCCTCGCCGGGAAGATCGTCGGGATCGACCCTGGCCACAACGGCGGCAACTTCAGCCATCCCGCTGACCTGGCCAAGCAGATCTGGAACGGCCGGGCGATGGAGGACTGCGACACCACCGGCACCGAGACCAACGCCGGCTACACCGAGGCCAGGTTCACCTTCCGGGTGGCCCGGTTCCTCCGCGAGGACCTGCGCCGGGCCGGCGCCCGGGTGGTGATGACCCGGCACACCAACACCGGCGTCGGCCCCTGCGTGGACCAGCGGTCACGGATCCTGAATCACGGCCACGCCCAGGTGTCCATCGACATCCACGGCGACGGCGGGCCGCCCGGCGGCCGCGGCTTCGCGATCCTGCTGCCCGTCCCCGATGGCCCGAACAACCACGTGATCGGCTCCTCGGCCCGGTTCGGCCGCGACCTCAAGCGCGCGTTCCTGGCCGGCACCCGGATGCCGGTCAGCAACTACGACGGCGTGGCCGGCTTCCAGCCCCGCGACGACCTGGCCGGCCTGAACCTGACCACCATGCCCAAGGTCCTCATCGAGGTCGGCAACATGCGCAACGCGACCGACGCCGCGATGATGATCTCCACCCGCGTTCCAGCGCCGCGCCGCCCGCGCCATGGCCGCCGCCATCATCACGTTCCTCACGAGCCACTGACGGCCGGCGGAGCCAGCAGTACTGGGCTAGTGGCGGGCCTGCCTTCCAGCGGCCCGCAGCGAGCGGTTAGCCCGCGGCCGGCGGAGCCGGCCGCAGCTCGCGCAGCGCCCTCCAGCGGCCCGCAGCGAGCGGCCAGCACAGTGCGAGGAGGGAAGGCAGCGCTCATAGCGGCCCGCAGCGAGCTAGCAAGCACATCTAGGCGATCTCCACCGGCCCGGACGGCCCGCGGCCCCGGGTCTGCCGCTCAGGCAGCGGCCGCAACTGGCTCATGTACTGCAGGACCTCGTCGATGAACGCGGTCGCCCGCGCCTTCGAGGTCTGCACCGCCACGTCCCGCCCCGCCTCGTTCGACACCGCGGTAAGGATCAGCAGCAGCGTCGGCCCCAGTTCCTCCGCCTTGCTGCCGAGGCCATCCGTGTTGTTGATCACCCACGTGCGGAACTGCTGCCGCAGCAGATAGTCGAACCCTGGCGGCCCGCCGCCGGGCATGAAGATCCGGGCCACGTGCCGGTCCTGCCAGGCGCCCTCCAGGTAGGCCCGGGTGCCGGCCAGGAACAGCCGCGCCGCGTCCTTCTCCCCGGCGGCCAGCGCGGCCCGGTAGGCGCGCGCCGAGCGGTGCTGCTGCCGCGACTGGTAGTCGTTGAACAGCTCGATGTAGATGTCGGCCTTGCTGCTGAAGTGGTGGTACAGGCTGCCGACGCTCATGCCGGCCTGGTCCACGATGTCGTTGACGTTGGCGTCGGCGTACCCCGACACCGCGAAAACCCGCGCGGCGGCCGCAAGCAGGGCCGCGCGGCTTGCCTCACCGCGCTTCGACCGGGCTGGCCTGTGCGCCGGCGGGCTGGCTTCCGCGATATCGGTCATGTCACCAGTGTGCACGAACCGCAGCGCAAAGCGGAGCGGGAGCCGGCCCGAGCCGCGCTGCCAGACTGAATCAGGTTCGGGTCCGCCCGCCCGCCCACGGCCCGCTCGCCCCGTCCGCTTCCCCTGCTGAGCAAGCGCTCGTTCACACGGCCGGCGACCTGCACGGACCGGCTCCGCCCGCCAAAGACGAGCCTTGTTCGGCCCGCCGGGCTGGTGATATACCAAGTGCGGTCGCTGGTGACGCCGCAGCGGCGCGCGGACTGGCCTGACCCCTCCGGCACCGATCCGGCCGGTGCCGTAAGGACCGGCCGCCGCCCGGTCAGCGGCTCACGCCAGCGCTGGCCCCGGCTGCCCCGGCAGCCGGGGCCGGCTTGCTCCTGCCGGTTCCCCCGGCCTCCCCGAGCGCGCCGATTCTTATGGATGACGCACTGACGTATGCGGGCCGCCGTCACGACCGCCGGGCACCGGACCCCCGGCCCGTGCCCGGCGCCGTGACGGCATCATGCAGTTCCCGGGTCGGCGGTTCGGCCTTCCGTGCCCGTGATCAGAACTTCGAGGCCGTCCAGGATGCGGGCCAGGCCGAAGCCGAACTCGTCGTCGACGCCGTCATCGTCATCCAGCGCCCCGGATGCGATTGCCTGGCGCAGCGCGGGATACCCGTCCGGGCCGATCAGCGCGGACATCGCGGCGCCGAGGCCGGGCATCCCGGGCGCCTCGCCGGAGCCGCCCGCGATGTCGTCCGCCAGCGTGGCCTGGTTCCGCACGAACCCGCTGACCAGCAGGATCGCGGACAGTTTCTGCTGCTCGGGCAACGGGGTCCCGGCCAGGCACTGCAGGGCGTCCTCCATCCAGGCGATGTTGTTCGGGCACAGCAGCAACTCGCCGCTGAGCGGCACCCGCAGCACCCACGGATGCCGCCGGTAGGCGGCCCGGATGCCGGCCGCCCACCGGGCCAGCCCGGCCCGCCAGCCGTCGCCGGGCTGGGCCGCCCCGGGCGCCGGCCCGAACGCGGTGTCCACCATCAGCGTCAGCAGGTCGTCCTTGGCCGGCACGTACCGGTACAGCGCCATCGTTGAGGCGCCCAGCTCGGCCGCGACCCGGCCCATGGACACCGACCCCAGCCCGTCGGTCACCGCCAGATGAATCCCGGCGGCCACGATCCGTTCCAGACTGAGCCCCGGCTTGGGCCCCCGCCGCGGCCGCTCGGCCCGTCCCCAGGCCAGCGCGATGCTCGGCGGCAACGGCAGCTCCGCAGCCGGCCCAGCTCCGGCCAGCGCCGCCGCCCCGGCATCGGCCGCTCCCCCGCTCCTGACCTGCTCGCTCATCCAGCCTCACCTCCCGGCGGCGCAACAGCGTACAGGTTGCGCAGTTATTTCCGTAACCCTGTTGACGCCGCTCTCCAACTGCGTATAGCTTACGCGTATTAGCGTAGTAAGTACACAGTACGGGATACGCAGTAAACCTGCGGCCGTGCAGAAAGGAGGCCACGTCATGACGGCAAGCGGAGCAGGCAGCAGGCTGGCCATCGAGGCGGCCGGGCTGACCAAGTCCTACGGCGGCACCCAGGTCCTGGCCGGGGTCGGCCTGCAGGTCCCGCGGGGCAGCGTGTTCGCCCTGCTCGGGCCGAACGGCGCGGGCAAGACCACCACGGTGCGGATCCTGGCCACGCTGACCCGGCCGGACGGCGGGCAGGCCCGGGTGGCCGGCCACGACATCGCCGCCCAGCGCGCCGAGGTCCGCCGCCGGATCAGCCTGACCGGGCAGTACGCGGCCCTGGACGAGCTGCTGACCGGCACCGAGAACCTGGTCATGCTGGGCCGGCTGCGCGGCCTGACCGCCCGTGCCGCCCGGGCCAGGGCCGCCGCACTTGCTGGACGAGTTCGGCCTGGCCGACGCGGCCGGCCGCCGGGCCGGCACGTACTCAGGCGGCCTGCGGCGCCGGCTGGACCTGGCCGCCAGCCTGATCGTCTCGCCCGAGGTCATCTTCCTGGACGAGCCGACCACGGGCCTGGACCCGCGCAGCAGGCAGGCGGTGCGGGCCCAGGTCACCGCGCAGGCCCGGGCCGGGGTCACGGTCCTGCTCACCACCCAGTACCTGGAGGAGGCCGACCAGCTGGCCGACCGCATCGCGGTCATCGACCACGGCGTGATCGTGGCCGAGGGCAGCCCGGCCCAGCTGAAGGACCAGGTGTCCGGCCAGCGCCTCGAGCTGGTCATGGCCGGCCCGGACGGTTTCGCCCAGGCGGCCCGCGTGCTCGGCGACCGGGTCAGCCACACCGACCCGGGCCCGCTGGTCCTGTCGGTGCGCACCGACGGCTCCGCCGCGCACGTCCGCGCGGTGCTCGACGAGGTGGACCCGGACCGGTCGCTGGTCCGCTCGTTCGGGATCCGGGCGGCCAGCCTGGACGACGTGTTCCTGGCCCTGACCGGCCACCCGGCCAAGCCCGCCGCCGCCGCGGACGCGGACGGCGCAGACCACGAACTGGAGGCAACCGCTCATGTCTGACCTGGCCCTGCCCGCGCCGCGGGCCACCGCCAGCCGCCCCGCGGCCGGGCTCACCGCCGTGGCCACGATGGTCACCCGCTGCCTGCGGCTCGGGCTGCGCAACGTCGACGGCCTGATCACCGCGCTGGCGCTGCCGGTGATGCTCATGCTGATCTTCGTCTACCTGTTCGGCGGCGCCCTGCACACCGGCACCAGCTACGTGAACTACGTGGTGCCCGGCGTGCTGCTGGTCTGCCTCGGCTTCGGCACCGGCACCACCGCGGTGACCGTGTCGCAGGACATGACCGGCAGCATCATCGACCGGCTGCGGTCCATGAACACCCCGGCCACCTCGCTGATCACCGGCCACGTGGTAGCCAGCACACTGCGCAACCTGATCTCCACCGCCCTGGTGTTCGGCGTGGCCTTCGCGATCGGGTTCCGGCCCTCGGCCGGGGCGCTGGCCTGGCTGGCCGCGATCGGCCTGCTGGCCCTGTTCATCGTGGCGCTGTCCTGGCTGGCCGCGGCGATCGGCCTGCTGGCCCGGTCCGCCGAGGCGGCCGGCGGGATGACCTTCCTGATCGCCTTCCTGCCCTACCCGAGCAGCGCGTTCGTCCCGGTCAGCACGATGCCGGGCTGGCTCCAGGGGTTCGCCGCGCACCAGCCGGCCAGCGAGGTCATCGCCGCGCTGCGCGGCCTGCTGCTGCACGGCTCAGCGGGCTCCGCCGCGGTCCCCGCGGTGGCCTGGAGCCTGGGCATCATCGCGGTCTCGGTGGCCGGCGCCAGCGCGGCGTTCCGGCTCCGCACCCGTTAGGCCACGCCTGGCCCGCGCCGCGCCTGGTTCGCGCCCGGTGCTCAGAGCCGGGGGAACAGGCGTCCCGGCTGCTCGCCGGATTCGTAGACCTTCCAGGCCGGCCCGACGATCTCCGGGTCCGGCGCGTGCGCCACCGACGGGTCCTTGCCGGGGTAGTCCAGCTGGTGCAGCACCTGCTGGAGGGCACCGGTCCGGGCGCGCTTCTTGTCGTTGCTCTTGATCACCGTCCAGGGCGCGTCCGCGGTGTCGGTGTAGAAGAACATGGCCTCCTTGGCCTCGGTGTACTCGTCCCACTTGGTCAGCGAGGCCAGATCGGTCGGGCTGAGCTTCCACTGCCGCACCGGGTCGAGCTGGCGGATCACGAACCGGGTGCGCTGCTCCTGGCGGGACACCGAGAACCACAGCTTGATCAGCTGGATCCCGCTGCGCACCATCATCCGCTCGAGCTCCGGCGCCTGCCGGGTGAACTCCAGGTACTCCGCGGGCGTGCAGTACTCCATCACCCGCTCCACGCCGGCCCGGTTGTACCAGGACCGGTCGAACATGACGATCTCGCCGGCCGCGGGCAGGTACCTGATGTACCGCTGGAAGTACCACTGGGTCTGCTCGCGCTCGGTGGGCTTCTCCAGCGCCACCACCCGGGACCCGCGCGGGTTGAGGTGCTCGGTGAACCGCTTGATCGTGCCGCCCTTGCCCGCCGCGTCCCGGCCCTCGAAGATCAGCACCAGCTTCTGGCCGGTCTCCTTGATCCAGGTCTGCAGCTTGAGCAGCTCGATCTGAAGGGCCCGCTTGACCTCGTCGTACTCGCTGCGGCTCATCCGCTCGGCGTAGGGGTAGTCCTCCCGCCAGGTCAGCACCGGCCGGCCGTCCGGGCTGATCAGCTCGGGGTCGTCGATCGATATATCGGACTCGTCGGCGAACTTGCCCAGCGTCCACCCGCTCAGGTCGCCCGCCGGGTCCGGCGCCACCATCAGCGGCTCGCCCGTGGCCACCGCGTCCGGCACCGCCCAGTCCGAGGGCACCTGCTGGTCTGCCACCGATGCCGCCAGGTCGCCGCTGCTCCAGTTGCCGCTGGTCATCCAGGTTCACCGCCGTCCGCGCGCCGCTGCCCTTATCCGCAGGGTAACCGGCCGCGGTGAACGGGCGGTGACCCCGCCGGCCGCCGGACGGGTCGGGACCGTTGACATCCGCCCCGCAGAGGAGGAAGTTTTGGCCCGGGAAATTGCGCGTAACGGCGGTAAATGACCCGCGGGCGAAGCGGAGGCGGCATGAAGCGGATGACGGCAGGCGCCCAGGCGGCGGGCCTCGCGGTGACCGTGGCGGCGGGCCTGCTCGCGGTGGCCGGGCCGGCCAGCGGCGCAACTGCCGCGCCCGCGGCGGAGGCGCCCGGCGGGCCGGGCGCGATGTCGTTCTTCGACCTGGGCCGCAAGGACTGCGTCGGCACGGCGCGCAACACCACGTCAAAGGTCTGGTACACGGTCGCCGGCGGCGTGCTGTCCGACGTCTACGAGCCGACGGTGGACAACACCAACGTCGGCACGCTGCAGTACATCGTCACCGACGGGTCCAGCTTCACCGACCTGCAGACCCGCGACATGACCTACACCGTGGCCGCCGACCCGACCGGGATGGCCTGCACGGTCACCGCGACCAGCGCGGATCACGGCTACCGGCTGGTCACCACGTACGTGACCGACCCGGCCTCGGACACCGTGCTGATGCAGACACGGCTGTCCGCCGTACCCGGCAGCCACACGAACATCAGCGGCCTGCACCTGTACGCCCGGCTGGACGCGCACGCGAACGGCAACGGCGGGGGCGGCGGCCAGAACGCGGGCGGGAACACCGGCGTGCTGGACACCAGCACCGGCTCCCCGGTGCCGGTCGTCGGCAGCACGAACACGGTGACCCAGGCCGCCAACCGGGACTACGCGGTGCCCACGTTCATGGCCCTGCGGGCCAGCCGCGCCGTCCCCGTCGGCCAGCGTCGGGTTCGCCGGGACACCCAGCGATGGTCTCGCGATGCTGGACTCGGCCCGCTCACTGACACCGTATTCCTCAGCTCAAGACGGGCATGTTACGGCGACCGAGCAAGTTATCCCGGACCGTTCCGGACGGGTGACGCTGGCGCTCGGCTTCGGCCGCAGCCAGGCCGGGGCGATGTCGGCCGCGGGTACTGCGCTGTCCCGGCCGTTCGGCGCGGTCCAGGGCTCGTACACGGCGGGCTGGGACGGGTACGACGGCTCGCTGCGGCGGCCGCCGGCCCGGTTCCCTGGACTAACCGCCGCCCAGGCGAAGGACCTGGACCTGCGCTACTTCCTGTCCGCGAACGTGATCAAGGCGAGCGAGGACAAGACGTTCCCCGGCGCGATCGTCGCGTCGCTGGCCAGCCCGTGGGGCCAGGCCGTGCAGGCCGGCACCGCGGTCAACGGCAAGCCGGTGTACTTCGGCTCCTACCGCGAGGTGTTCTCCCGCGACCTGTACGAGGCGTTCACCGGCCTGCTGACCGACGGCGACCTGGCCACCGCCCGGGCCGCGACCCGGTTCCTGCTCGAGCGGCAGCAGCTGGCCAACGGGCAGCTGCCGCGCAACTCGCTGGTCAACGGCCAGCCCGCGCCGGACACCGGGGGCACGCAGCTGGACGAGACCGCGTACCCGATCCTGATGGCGCTGCAGTCCGGGCTGGCCGGCGACACCGCGCTGTGGCGGCAGCACATCCGCCCGGCCGCGGACTTCCTGGTGGCCAACGGGCCGTCGGACGGCTCCGAGCGGTGGGAGGAGCAGTCCGGCTTCTCCCCGTCCACGATCGCGGCCGAGATCGCCGGGCTGACCGCGGCCGCGGTGATCGCCGGGCAGCACGGCGACACCGCGCGGGCTCAGCTGTACCAGGCCACCGCGGATCACTTCCAGCGCAGCATCAAGGGCTGGGACGTGACAACCAGCGGCCCGGACGGCGCGCGGTACTTCATCCGGCTGTCCAAGACCGGCGACCCCAACGCGGCCATCACCTACAACCTGGGCAACGGCGGGCCCACCGTGGACCAGCGGGCCGTCATCGACGGCGGCTTCCAGGAGCTGGTCCGGCTCGGTGAGCTGCCCGCCAGCGACCCGGACATCCAGGCCTCGCTGGGCGTCGAGGACCGGCAGATCTCGGTGAGCACGCCGAGCGGGACCGGCTACTACCGGTACGGCACGTCGGCCGCGGACGGCAGCGCGGACGGCTACGGCGACTGCTACCAGCCGAGCCAGACCTCGTGCCAGGGCCAGGGCCAGCCGTGGCCGACGACGAACACCGGAACCGGGCACCTGTGGCCGGTGCTGTCCGGCGAGCGGGCCGAGTCCGACGTGGCGGATCACAGCCTGCCCGCCGCGAGCCGGCTGCTCGAGGCGATGGCCCAGTTCTCCTCCGGCGTCGGCCTGGTCCCCGAGCAGGCCTGGGAGAACCCGGACCTGGACGCGTCGCCGTTCGGCACTGATCCCACTGTTGCGTCGATCGGCTTCAAAGACGGGAAGGCGGCCGGGTCGGCGTCGCCGCTGACCTGGGCGCAGGCCCAGGAGCTGCGGCTGATGCTGGACATCGGCGCGGGCCGGGCGCTGGAGCAGCCCGCGGTCACCGCGGACCGGTACGTGAACCACGCGCCACCCGGCAACGCGCCGGTCTCTCTTGCCGGGCCCGCGCCCGGCTCGGCGGTGAGCTCGGCCACGGTCACCGTGACCGGCAGCACGGTGCCGGGCGCCAGCGTGGTCGTCGAGTCGCTGGACACCACCACCGGCGCGGCCTCGGACGTGGCCACCGCCACGGCGGGCAGCGACGGGTCGTTCTCCGCCGACGTGCCGGTGGGCTTCGGCGATTCCGTGATCACGGTGTCCGCGACCGCGTCCGGCAACCGGACCGGGTACGCGCAGACGACCGTGACCAGCGACGCGATCAACGGGACGACCGCGCTGGACGTGACCGACCCGGCCGGGGACGACAACGGGCCCGGCACGTACGCGTACCCGACGTCGGGCAACTTCCACGCGGGCGCGTTCGACCTGACCCGGTTCCAGGTGGTCAGCGACGGGACCACGGTGTTCCTGCGGGCCACGCTGGCCAACCTGGACCCGACGTTCGGCTCGGCGCTCGGCGCCCAGCTGCTGGACGTGTTCGTGCACCAGCCGGGTGGCGGGGCGACGTCCACCGCGGCGCCGTTCCCGAGCCGGAACTACTCGATCGCGCCGGGCAGCGCCTGGCAGCAGTACGTCGAGGTGCAGGGCTTCGCGTCGCCGGTGTGGCAGAACGCCGCTGGCAGCTCGGTGGGCACGGCGTTCGTGGCCGCGTCGCAGGCCAGCAAGACGATCACGATCGGGCTGCCGCAGGCTGAGTTCGGCACGCCGGGCCCGGGCTGGGCCTTCACCGTGGTGCTGACCGGGCAGGACGGGTTCTCCCCGGACCAGGCGCGCGGGTTCACGCCGACGCCGGGCGACTTCTCGTTCGGCGTCTGCGCGCCGGGCGGGAGCAGCCCGATCTGCGCGGTGGACCCCGGCAGCGTGCCGAAGGCGGTCGACGTGCTGACCCCGGACGGGGTCAGCCAGGCCACCGAGCTCGACCCGACGGCCGGGCCGGTCACTATCGCGGGCGTCCCCGTGCCTGGAAGCTGAGTGCCGGGCGGATGACCCCCAATCGGGGGACGGACGGGATCCCGGATCCGTGGTGAACTTCACTAAGCGGTAACTTCTGCCCGCGGGGCCTGATCCCGCCCCGTGACATCACCGGAGGATCAGCTCATGGATCTGTCGCTTTCCGAGGAGCAGCGCAGTTTCCGCACGCTGGCCCGCGAGTTCCTGGACAAGGAAGTCGTGCCGCACCGGGCCGCGTGGGACCGCGCCGAGTCGGTGGACCCCGCGATCGTCCGCAAGCTGGCCGGGATCGGCTTCTTCGGGCTGACCATCCCCGAGGAGTACGGCGGCACCGGCGGTGACTACGTCACGTACTGCCTCGGCATGGAGGAACTCGGCCGGGCCGACTCCGCGGTGCGCGGCATCGTCTCGGTGTCCAACGGGCTGGTCGGCAAGTCGATCCTGGGGCACGGCACCGAGGAGCAGAAGCAGCAGTGGCTGCGCCCCATCGCCACCGGCGAGGCGCTGGGCTGCTTCGGGCTGACCGAGCCCGGGCACGGCTCGGACGCCGGGCACCTGGAGACCAGGGCCGTCCGGGACGGCGGCGACTACCTGCTGTCCGGGCAGAAGATCTTCATCACCAACGGCACCTGGGCCGATGTCTGCCTGGTCTTCGCCCGGACCGGGCGGGAAGGCCCGCGCGGCGTGTCCGCGTTCCTGGTGCCCACCGACGCGCCCGGCTTCGAGCGCCGCGAGATCAAGGGAAAGCTGGGCCTGCGCGGCCAGGCCACGTCTGAGATCTTCCTGTCCGGCGTCCGGGTCCCCGAGTCGGCCCGGCTCGGCGAGGAGGGCAGCGGCTTCCGGATCGCGATGGGCTCACTCGACAAGGGCCGGGTGTCGGTCGCCGCCGGCTGCGTCGGGATCGTCCAGGGCTGCCTGGAAGCGGTCGTGCAGTACACCACCGAGCGGCAGCAGTTCGGCCGGGTGCTGGCGTCCTTCCAGCTGGTCCAGGACATGATCGCGGAGATCTCGGTGGACGCCGACGCCGCGCGCCTGCTGACCTGGCGGGCCGCGGACCTGATCGACCGCGGCGAGCCGTTCGGCGTGGCCGCCTCAAAGGCCAAGTACTACGCCAGCGAGGCCGCGGTCCGCGCCGCCAACCTGGCCATCCAGGCCTTCGGCGGCTACGGCTACGTGGACGAGTACCCGGTCCAGAAGTACATGCGCGACGCCCGGGTCATGACCCTCTACGAGGGCACCAGCCAGATCCAGAAGCTCCTCATCGGCCGGGCAGAAACCGGCGTCAGCGCGTTCCTGTAGAGGGTGAAGCCGCGCTAGCCGCACTCACGCCGCATCACCTTGCGGGCCGGGCTCTAAGGCGGACGGCTGCTGGTAGATACGGCATTCGTCTGATGCGGTGCACCAGGTCTTACGGCGAGCATTGATCGTGCGAGGCCGGGCTTCGCGACCCGACGCCACGATCAGGAAGAGCCAGGACGTACGCATGATGCGGATGACGCTAGATACCGGATTCCCCCGGGCAGATGTCGAGAACGACTTCCTGCGGGCCAGGCGGCGCCAGTTCCTGGCCACGCTGGCGCACCGGCTGCGCGGCAAGCCCGGCGACGGCAACCGGCTCATGGTGCTCGATGACGTTGTCGGCCCCCTGGGCTGGCGCGGCCAGCGGCAACTGGGCCTGCAGACCATCCAGCTGGACACCATCGTCGGCACGGCCGGCCCGCGGCGCGACTTCGACCGGCGCTTCCGGCCCACCTCCACACGGGTACGGGACCGGTGGGAGCGGCTGGCCCTGGCCCAGCGGCGCGGCGAGGCGATCCCGCCGATCGAGGTCTACCGCGTCGGCTGCGCGCACTTCGTGGCCGATGGCCACCACCGGGTCTCCGTCGCCGCTGCCACCCGCCAGCCCCTGATCGACGCCTACGTAACCCACGTGCGCACCACGGCACCGCCCCGGCTGACGGACGTGCTGTGCCCGCCCGCCCCGGAAGCTGGCCGCTGAATCACAACGTTCCGTCAGGTGCTGCCAGCCGAGAAGAGGCGCGCGCCCAGGGACAGCAGTGAGACGAGCGCCCAGGTTCCTTCGAGCAGCAGGAAGCCCCACTGGGATCCGGCGGCCGCAAGCACCGCGAGCAGGCCGGAGCCGAGCAGGTTGAGCACGAGGTACGGGTAGGACTTGCCGTCGAGCAGCCTCAGCTGCCCCGCGATGTAGGCGATGAGGACGAGGACGGCACCCAGGATCTGAACGAACTGGCTCATGAGTACTGCGCGTCGTCTTTGCCGGGCCGGGTACGGCACGCATCTCGTCCGGGGTGACCTCAGAATGAAGCCCCGCAGTCGCCAGCATCCCCGCTGGCGCCGGTATTCCCCGTCGTCAGCTCGGGACCGGCGTCCAGGTGATGGTGATATGCCAGTGCGTGGAGATGTCGGCGGAGATGGACGGGCCGACGAGCTCGATGCCCTCGGTCTTCGCCACCCCGGACGTGGCCATGCAGCCGGACGTGCCGCTGAAGGCCACGTCGCAGGTCGGCGAGTTTGTCAGGCCGGGGCCGTCCAGCCCGGCACGGTCCAGGCCGAAGTTGCGGAGCAGGTACTGGTTCAGCCCGGGCGACTTGCCGTTGTTGCTGGTGCAGGCGACGGCCGGGTTCTGGCCGGTGTTGCAGAGCACCCACGACGTGCCGCCGTCGCCCGGGACCGCATCGGCGCCGTTGACCTTGATGTTCGCCGCGATACCCGTGTTGGTCACGACGACCGGCAGGACGCCGTTATCGCCGGGCGAGCCGACCCAGCAGGTGCCGTTGGGGAAGCCGAGTTCTTTGTTCTGGGACACCGTGCCGACGTTGGTGCTGCCGCCGGTGCAGTTGCCGAACTTCGCCTTCTTCGGGCTCACCGTGACCGAGCGGACCGTGGGCACCGTGTGCAGCGACATGGACAGGCTGGATGAGTCGCCGTTGGCCGGCTTGACCGTCTCGGACACCAGCTGGCCCAGCTTGACGCCGCCGCACGCGGCCAGCAGGACGAGCAGCCCGACGCCGATCAGTATGAGCCGCCAGAAGTCACGCAACAGCCTCACTGAGGTCCTCCTTCACGATCAGCAGGGCCATACCCACCCGGCGAACGCTCGACCCTGAGCCGCCACCCGGACCGGCGGGCCAGCCAGAGACCCCCGCCGGCCAGAACGATGATGCCGCCGGCCCAGGCCAGCGGGGACGGCAGGCGCGACCAGAACCCGGCCGGGACCGCCTTGCCGACGGTGAACTGGAGCTTGGTGGCCGCCGCCACGCCCAGGGTGGTCTGGCCGGCCTCGATCGACGCGGAGCCGTGGGCCACCACGTCGCTGAAGTACGGGCCCGGCTTGGCGTCGGCCGGCACCACGATCTGCACCGGGATCGTGGCTGACTGCTTCGCGTCCAGGTGCACGTCGGTCTGACCCGGCCTGAACCAGGACTTCGGCACGTCCCGGCCTGTCCCCTTGGACAGGCGCTGCACCTCGAGCCGCACCGTCTCCGGCTCGGTGCCGGTGTTGACCACGAATACCGGCGGGAGGTCATACGTCTGGCCGGCGTGCGCGATCCCGGCCAGCCGGACCGGGCCGACCTGGATGCCGACGCCGATGCTGGCCGCTGCCGCGGCCGGGAAGGCAAGCAGCAGGAACCCGGCCATGGGCAGCGTCGCGATCGCCGCCAGCCTCCGCCGCTGCATGACTCGGCCCTGCGCTCCCGCCTGGGGTCAGCCCGGGGACCGCGGCCCCCGGCACACTGCAATCGGACGGTCAATGCGTGGTTATAACGACACGCACTGCAATCAGATTTTAACTGAACATGGTAAAGGCTCAAGGTCCGGATTGCCGCGCTTGCCCCGCCCGGCGGCAGCGCAAAGCTTGCCCTCGCCGGGCCCGGCTACTGGGCGGGCGGGCATATCCTGTTCCCTGGCAAACGTGCGGTTCGTCAACCGCTTCGGCCGGCCACGCGTCCTAGCTTCTGGTGGCCGCTGGCGCCCGGCCCCGCCGTGTTCGCTTCGCGCCTGCCCGGCGTGTGCGCCAGCTTTCCCGAGCAGGAGGAGAAATGACCCGTTCACATGCCTGGCTCGCCGCTGCCGTAGCAGCGGTGGCGCTCGGCACGGCCGCGTGCAGTTCCAGCGGAGGCGGGTCAGCAAACCCCGTTCCGGCCGGGGTAGGCGGCGTGGTGCCCGTCCAGCTCCCTGGCCTGCAGAAGCACGCGGCCATCGCGCCGACGACGACGATCGTCCCCGCGGCAATCACCGCGGACGGGAAGTTCCTCTACGCCCTGGCCCAGGACGGGGTGATCCCGGTCGACCTGACCACCTCGCGCCTCCTGCCGGCCATCAAGACCGGTGCGGGCCCCCGGGGGATGGCGATCACCCAGGACGGCAAGATCGGCTACGTGATCAACGGTCCCGCCAACTCGGTGACGCCGGTCAACATCTCGGACAACGTCGCCGGGACGCCCATCGCTGTCGGCAGTTTCCCGATCGAGGTCACGTTCACCCCGGACGGCAAGACGGCCTACGTCGGCAACGGGCTGGACGGCACGGTGACGGCGATCGACGTGGCCCGCGGCAAGGTGCTGAAGACCATCAAGGTCGGCTCCGGGCCCAAGACCTACCCGGCGGACATCGCCGTCACCCCCGACGGCAAGACCGCGCTGGTCGCCCTGCGCAACAGCGACAAGGTCGTCCCGATCAACGTCGCCAGCAACAAGGCGGGCAAGCCGATCACGGTGGGCACGGCCCCGTACGCCATCGCGATCACCCCGGACAGCAAGACGGCGTACGTGACCAACGCCCGGTCGTCCTCGGTGAGCCCGGTGAACCTGGTCAAGCACAAGGCGCTGCCGCCCATCAAGGTCGGCGAGAACCCGGGCGCGATCGCGATCAGCCCGGACGGCAAGACCGTCTACGCGGTCAGCGACTACAACTTCCTCGTCCAGGGCACCGTCACCCCGATCGATGTCGCCACCAACAAGGCGGGCACGCCGATCAAGGTCGGCGTCGACCCCACGGCGATCGAGATCCCGGCGGGCGGCACGACCGCCTACGTGCTGAACGAGGCGTCCACCGGGATCACCCCCATCGACCTGGCCACCAATACGGCCAAGCAGTTCGTGGGGGTCGGCATCGGGAACGGCCATATCAGCAGCATGCTGCTCGCCCCTGACGGCTCAATGGCGTACGTGGGCCGGTTCGCGGCGACCAAGAAGGGCGCCCCGCCGCTGCCGCCGGCCGGCTGACCCGAGCGGCCTGGCCGCACGGGCGGTCACGGACCAGGCCAAAGACCCGGGCCGGTCAGGGGCGGGTGCCGAACGACGGCCGGCCCAGCTGCGCGGGCAGCGCGGCGTAGGCGTCGTGCACCCAGTCGCACAGCAGCGCGCGGGTCTGCCGCGGGTCGATGATGTCCTCCACCCCGAACCGCTCCGCGGTGCGCAGCGGGTTGCGCACCGCGTCCAGCCGGGCCCGGATCTCGGCCAGCGCCGCCGCCGGGTCGGCCGACGCCTCGAGCTCGGCCCGGTAGGCCGCCTCGGTGCCGCCCTCGACCGGCAGCGACCCCCAGTCCGCCGACGGCCAGGCCCACCGCCGGACCAGACGGTGCCGGTTGACCATGCCCGCGCCGCCCACCCCGAACACCCGGCGCAGGATGATCTCCGCGCCCGGCACGCTGGCCTGGTAGACGGCGCTGATCGCGCGGACCCCGTGCCGGATCGTGCCGCGCTGCTCGGCGCGGACGCCGATGACCAGGCCCGGCTGGTCGGTGAAGGTCACGATCGGCAGATGGAAGGTCGAGCACAGGTCGGCCAGCCGCATCAGTGCCTCGGCCCCCTCGACCGTCATCCCGCCGCCGGCCGAGTACGGATCGCCGGCCACGACGCCCACCGGGTGCCCGTCCAGCCGTGCCAGGGCGGTCACGACCGGACCACCGTATCCCTGAATCTCCATGACGGATCCGGAGTCGAGTACCGAGGCGAGAATGGGCCTGATCCGGTACGGCTGCCGGCGGCTGCGCGGGATGGCGCTGGCCAGTGACTCGTCGGCCCGGTCCGCGGGGTCGTCGCAGCCGGTGACCGGCGGCCGCTCGTACACGCTGCGCGGCAGGTAGGAGAGGAACCGGCGGATCAGCGCGAACGCCTCGTCCTCGTCGGCGGCGATGAGGTCCACCGCGCCGCTGCGGGCGTGGATCGCGGCGCCGCCGAGTTCCTCCTTGCTGACGTCCTCGCCGGTGCCGCCCTTGACCACCGGCGGCCCGGCCACGAACAGCTGCGCGGTGCCGCGGACCAGGATGGACAGGTGGGCCATGCACAGGCGGGCCGCGCCCAGCCCGGCGACCGGCCCGAGCCCGGCGGCGACCACCGGGACCACGGACAGGTTGTCGACCACGTGGTCCCAGCCGGGGTTCACGGGCACGTAGGTGAAGCCGGTCATCTCCAGCGTCTTCACGCTGCCGCCCCCGCCGGTGCCCTCCACGAGCCGCACGACGGGCAGGCGAAGCTCGTTGGCCAGCTGCTCGGAGTAGATCTGCTTGGCGATGATGGACGCGTCGGCGGCACCGCCGCGGATCGTGAAGTCGTCGCCGCCCACCACGACCTTGCGCCCGCCGATCCGGCCGGTGCCGGCCACGAAGTTGGCGGCGGTGAAGCTGTCCAGCGTCCCGTCGCCGTTGTAGCTGGCCTTCCCGGCCAGCTCCCCGATCTCCCGGAACGACCCCTCGTCGAGCAGCCGGCCCAGCCGCTCCCTGATCGTCAGCCGCCCGGCGTCATGCTGCCGGGCGATCTTTTCCGGCCCGCCCATCCGCCCGGCCAGTTCCCGCCGCCACGCCGCCTCAGCCAGTTCCGCGTCCCACGTCATGCGGCTGAAGTTAACTCACCGAACGCCGCTCACCTACTCCGCCCTCGGTCTGACGGCCAGGCCCAGTGCCGAACTTGCGCTGGAACATGGCCCGGTAGCCGCAGGTGAGCCCGACCGCGCCGTCGCTGACATCCTGGGCGATGTCGGGGGCCTCCTTTAGCAGCCGCAGCGCTATGCGAGCCCAGGACTCACTGGTGCGGGCCTTGACCGCGATGTCCCGGAGGGACGCGCCAGCGGGGGCCATCTCCATGGCCACGGCCATGATTTCCTGGCTCCGGGCGAGCCGAAGAAGGCGCTGGCCCGGAAGCGCCCAGCTCGGAACGCAGCCGTGTGACCTATGCATGGTCGCCGCGCGTGACTCACGGGCGTTGCCCGTCGCGGGCGGCCAGGCCGGTCCTCACCGCGCTGAACGGTAGCTGATACAGCTGACCTGTTACACCAAGCAACGACTTGGCTGGTCCGTACTGTCGGCTCGTGATGCGATACCGACGGGTGCCGGTGCCGCCGTACCCGGCCGATCGCGGACGATCCTGGCGCGGCCAGATCGCTCGGATGACGCCGCAGCCGAAGGTCGCCCGGATCACCGAGTGGGGAGCTATGCGAGACAACTACGAGGTCGCCCGCAACGCCGCCCGCCGGGCCCTGGCCCTCCTCCGCGAGCGACGGGCTGATCATGACCGTCCCGCAGCGGGGTCGGACGTTCATGACGCGGGCCGCGGATGGGCGTGGCGATGGCGGTGTTCTCCGTGATACTTCGGGGAGGGGATCTTCGGGAGGAGACCGGCCGGTGACGGTGGCGTTTGTGCTCGGCGGCGGCGGGGTGCTGGGCGCGCACGAGGTCGGCATGCTGCGGGCGCTGGGTGAGGCGGGGATCCGGCCGGACCTGGTGGTCGGCACGTCGGTCGGCGCGATCAACGGGGCGTTCGTGGCGGCCGACCCGGACGGGGCGGCGGAACGCCTCGCCGGGCTGTGGCAGGGCGAGGCGCTGCGGCAGGCGTTCAGCGAGACGATCCTGGGCCGGGCCGCCCGGCTGGCCCGGTCGGGCACTCACCTGCATTCGCTGGAGCCGCTCCGGCAGCTGCTCGGCGAGATGCTGCCCGGCAAGGACTTCGCGGACCTGGCGCTGCCCTTCCAGTGCGTGGCGGCCAGTATCGAGCACGCCAGCGCGCGGTGGTTCACCACCGGGCCGGTAGTCCCCGCGGTGATGGCCTCGTGCGCGGTGCCCGGCCTGCTGCCGCCGGTCGAGATCGGCGGTGAGCACTTCTTCGACGGCGGCCTGGTCGACTCGATCCCGGCCGGCCGGGCCGTAGCGCTCGGCGCCACCACCGTCTACGTGCTGCACGTGGGCCGGATCGAGCGCCCGCTGACCGTGCCGCGCCGGCCCTGGGAAGTCGGCCTGGTCGCGTTCGAGATCGCCCGGCGGCACCGGTTCCACGAGGAGATCGCCGCCGTCCCCGACGGGGTGCGGGTGCACGTGCTCCCGTCCGGCGGCGACCGCCGCCCGCCCGATCTGGCCCAGCTGCGCTACCGGGACCGGACCAAGGTCGCGGCCAGCATCGAGCGGGCCTACGCTGCATCCGCGGCCTACCTGGCCCGGCTCACCGGGTCCTGACCCAGGCCACCGAGGAGTTGCCGTGCTCCCACCCAGGCTGATCCGCCGGCTGGTGCTGGCGCCGCTGGCGATCGTCATCGCCATCGCCGTCGCGGTGCTGTTCCCGCTGCTGGCCCTGGGCACGATGGCGTTCGGCGCGCTGACCCGGGCCCGGCCCGGCCGCCGCCGCGCGCTCCGGCTGCTGTATTTCGCGCTGATCTGGCTGGTCGCGGACACGTCGGCGCTGTTCATGTGCCTGGGCCTGTGGCTGGCCAGCGGGTTCGGCGGGCGGCTGCGCACCGAGCCTTTCCAGGCCCGGCACTACGCGGTGATGGAGTGGTTCCTGAACCTCATCTACAACGCGGGCACCAGCACCTTCGGGGTGCGGGTCGAGGTCGACGAGCCGCCGCTGACCGCCGAGGAGGAGGCCGCCCGGCTGGCCCGGCCGGTGATCGTCCTGAGCCGGCACGCCGGGCCCGGCGACTCGTTCCTGCTCGTGCGTCACCTGCTCGCGGTGTACCACCGGCGGCCGCGGATCGTGCTGAAGGCCACAATGCAGCTCGACCCCGGTATCGACGTGGTGCTGAACCGGGTGCCGACCGTTTTCATCTCCGGGCGGCACAGTGGCGGGAAGATCTATACCGAGCAAATCCGGCGGCTGGCCGGCGGGCTGGACCAGGCCGGCGCGCTGGTCATCTTCCCCGAGGGCGGCAACTGGACCCCCGGCCGGTGGCAGCGCGGCATCCAGCGGCTCGAGCAGCTAGGCCGCCGCGACCTGGCCGCGCGGGCCCGGCAGATGCCGAATGTGCTGCCGCCGCGCGGCGGCGGGGCGCTGACCGCGATCGCCGCCTGCCCGGGCGCCGACGTGATCTTCGTCGCGCACGCCGGGCTCGACCTGCTGGTCAGCGTGGCCGACGTGTGGCGCAGCCTGCCGATGGACACGATGATCAGGGCCAAGTGGTGGCGGGTGCCGGCCGGGCAGGTGCCGCGGGACGCCGATCAGGACACCCAATTGCGATGGCTGTACGACTGGTGGGAGCTGATCGACGCCTGGATCACCGACAACCGCCCGGGCGGGACGCAGGCCCCGCCGGTGGTTACGGCGTAGCCCCGCCGTAATCGCCGTCGTCGGCGGGGGCAATCCGGAAGGTCATCCCGCAGCTGGGGCAGGCTCCCTCGGACTCCCCGTCCGGGTTGGCCAGCTCGATCTCGACGTCGGCCTGGCAGCGCGGGCAGGTCAGCGCGGCCGCCGGCGGTCCCGGGGGCCGGCGTTCCTGCTCCGCCACGAGGGTCACATAGTCGGCCAGCGGTTGCAGCGCCATCGCCGCCCGGCGCTCGTCGACCCGCTCCGGATCACGCACCGGGAACGGGACGCACTCGCCGTCGCGGTAGCGGAGCTGCGTGCCGTACTCCTGCGGCTGGCCCTCGGCCACCAGCACCCGGTCGGTCAGCAGGGCCAGGTGGGACCGGCGCGCCTCGCCCTGGCCGACCGCGGCGGTGAGCAGGCCGAGGCAGTCCCGCTGGAACGCCGGGTCCGCGTCGGCGTGCTGCACCAGCAGCCACGCGGCCTGCGCCCCGTCGTCGCCGACGTCCGACCGGCCGGGCCAGCCGTGCTCCGTGATGACCTGCCGGATCCAGGGCAGGTTGTCCGCGTCGGCCCGCTCCATGGCCGCAAAGTCATGCGCCCAGCGGGCCTCCTGGTCAGGGACGGTGCGGCGCAGCAGCTCGGCCCGCAGATCAGCCTTCATTTCTCCAGCGTAGGGACGTTGCCGACCGGTTAGCGCCAGTGATCCAGCGGGATCGGCCCGCGGGACAGGATGGTCCTGATCGCGAACGTGCTGTGCGCCTCGGTGACCGACGGGATGGTCAGGATCTGGCTGAGCAGCAGCTGCTCATAGGCGGCCAGGTCGGGCACGGCGGCCTCGACCATGAAGTCCGCCGAGCCGGAGACCAGGTAGCAGGAGACCACCGCCGGGATGCTGGTCAGCGCCTCCTCGATCCGGTCCGAGGTGTCCCGGGAGTGGCCCTCGACCTTGATCGCGATGAACACGGTCAGGCCCAGGCCCGCCTTGGCCCGGTCCACCTCGGCCCGGTAGCCGGCGATGATCCCGTCCTGCTCCAGCGCCTTGACCCGGCGCAGGCAGGCGGACGGCGACAGCGACACCGCCTCGGCGAGGTCCACGTTGGCGATCCGGCCGTCGGCCTGGAGCCGGGTGGCGATGGCACGATCGATGCGGTCATGTGCTCTGGGCGGCATGAAATTCAGGATAGCCCGGATTTCTTAGCACAGGGTTGCACAGTAACCCCTGATCTGCGCAATCTTTGCTATCGCGTGCGAGCCCGTTTTTGGCAGGCTCAGAGCATGACAACGAACACCGCTCCCCCGCTCTCCGTACCACGCGGTGCCGCCCTGTACATCGGCGCGCTGCTCGGCCCCGGCGTACTGCTGCTGCCCGGCCTGGCCGCCTCGATCGCCGGCCCGGCGGCCATCCTGGCCTGGGCCGGCCTGCTGGGCGTGTCGGCTCTGTTCGCGGTGGTGTTCACCGCGCTGGGCACCCGGTATCCCGGGCGAGGGCGGCGTGTCCGCGTACGCGGCGGCCGGCCTGGGCCCGCGGGCGGGCTACGCGGTGGGCTGGAGCTTCCTGCTCGGCGTGGTGACTGGCGCACCGGTGGTCTGCCTGATCGGCGGGGGTTACGTGGCCAGCCTGGCCGGCGGCGGCCAGGCGATGGCGACCGCGGTCGCGGCCGGCCTGCTGCTGGCCGTGCTCGGCCTGGCGCTCGCCGGGATGCGGGCCAGCACCGGCGTGCAGATGGTGCTGGTCGTGCTGCTGGTCGCGGTGGTCGTGGCGGGTGTGGCCGGGTCCGCGCCGTCCGCGCGGATGGCCAACTGGCACCCGTTCGCGCCGCACGGCTGGGCCGCGGTGGGCAAGGCGGCCTCGGTGATCATGCTGTCGTTCGTCGGCTGGGAGGCGGTGGCGCCGCTGACCGCCCGGTTCGGCAACGCGCGGCGGCGGCTGCCGCGGGTGGTCGCGATCGCGTTCGGCACCACGGCCGCGCTGTACCTGACCATGGCCGCCGCGACCACCGCGGTGCTCGGCCGCGCGGCGGGCGGCAGCGTGCCGCTGGCCGACCTGCTCGCGATCGCGATCGGCCCGGCCGGGCGGGCGGTGGCCGCCGGGGCGGCGGTGCTGCTCACGCTGGGCGCGGTCAACGCGTACCTGTCCGGCGCCGCGGTGATGGCCCGGTCGCTGACCGCGCGGGCGGGCCGGGACGGCGCTGGCAAGAGCGGCGCCGGCCCCCAGAGCGCAGGCGGCGGGCGGCCGTCCCCGGTGCTGCTTATCGGGATCGCCGCGACCGGGCTGCTGGTCATCGCCGCCGCGTCGGCCCACCTGGTCAGCACCACGCAGCTGGTGACCGTGCCGACCGCGCTGTTCCTGACGGTGTACCTGGGCTGCACCGCGGCGGCCAGCAGGGTGCTGCGCGGCCCGGCCCGGGTGGCGGCCGCCGGCGCGCTGGCCGCGGTCGCCGTGATCATGGTGTTCAGCGGGTGGGCGGCCGTGCTGGCCGTGCTCACCGCCGGGATCGCCGCGGCGCTGTACCGCCGGCGCCCGGCGTCGCCGAGGCCCGTCCGCGAGGCCGCCCAGGCCGCCCAGGCCAGCCGGGCGCGGGCGGTGGTCAAGGCCAGCGCAGTTTAGTTGGTGTCACGAACCAGTTTAGTTGGTGTCACGAACCAATTGGTTCGTGACACCAACTACTTGGTTTGTGCCGCCAGCCATTTAGTTCGTGGCACGGACAATCTCTGTGGCCGTGTCCGGCGCCGGGGCGGCCTCGGCGGCGAACTCGCCGGCTACCGCGGTCCGCGGCAGCAGCAGCGAGGCCAGCGCGCAGATCAGGAACGCCCCGATGACGTACGGTGCGGTCCGGCTGAACGCGGCCACGAACGTGTGCCCGCTGCCCAGGTAACCGAAGAACACCGTGCCGCCGATGGCCACGCCGATCGCGCCGCCGAGCTGCTGGGCCGTGCTGAACTGCCCGGACGCGCCGCCTGCGGCCTCGGCGGGAACCGCCGCGAGGACCACGTTCACCAGCGGGATGACCAGGAGGGAAAGGCCCGCGCCCATGATGAGCAGGCCTGGCACGACCGGCCAGCTGCTGCCGCCGACGCCGATGTGGTGCGCGCCGACGGTGGCGACCACGGTGCCGGCCGCCATGATGATCCCGCCGAGGACCAGCACGCTGCGGCCGTACTTCTGGGCCAGCGGCACCGCAACCGGGGCCAGCACGAAACTGCCCGCGCTGAACGCGATCGAGGTCAGCCCGGCGCGCAGCGGGGAGAAGTGCTGCCCCGCCTGCAGCCACAGCGCGAAGGCCAGGAAGTAGGCCTGCAGGCCGGCCGAGAACGCCAGCTGCACGCCGAGCCCGGCGGAGAACGCCGGGATCCGCAGCAGCCCGGGCCGCATCAGCGGGGCCACCCGCGGGCGGCGGCGGCGCTGCTCGGCCAGTCCCAGCAGGACCAGCCCGGCCAGGCCCGCGGCCAGCACCGCCCAGATCCAGGCCGGCCAGCCCAGCTGGCGGCCCTCGAGCAGCGGGTAGACGATCGCGACCAGCGAGGCGGCCAGGCCGGCCGCGCCCAGCAGGTCCGGGCGGCGGGCGTCGCGCTCCCTGGTCTCCGGGATCAGCCAGGCGCCCGCGATCAGCGTGACCACGGCCACCGGCACGTTCACGAAGAACACCGCGCGCCAGCTCCAGCCGAACAGGTTGGCCTCGGTCAGCAGCCCGCCGGCCAGCAGGCCCACCGCGGACGCGAAGCCGAGCGTCGCGCCGTAGATGCTGAACGCCTTGCCGCGCTCCTTAGCGTCGAACATCACCCGGAAGGTGGCCAGGACCTGCGGCGCCATGGCCGCGGCGGCAAGACCCTGGACGACCCGGCAGGCGATCAGCTGGGACGGCGAGGTGGCGAGACCCGCGCCGAGGCTGGCCGCGCCGAACACGCCGGCGCCCGCCAGGTAGATCCGCTTGCGGCCGAGCAGGTCGCCGAAGCTGCCCGCGACGATCAGCGCGGCGGCGAAGGCGAGCATGTAGCCGGAGACGGCCCATTCCAGCTGGGTCGCGCTGGCGTGCAGCTCAGCGCGGATGGTCGGCAGCGCCACGTTCACGATCGTCACGTCGATCATGTCCATCAGCGTCCCGATGATCAGCACCGCAGCGGCCAGCCAGCGCAGCCGCGAGCCGCCCGCCTGGTCCGCCGGGCCCGCCGGTCCGGTGCGTGCCATGGTGGTCATCTCAGTCACCCCTCGAACTGCCTTCGTTACTCGAACAACGTTCTTGACGAACACTGTTCTAGCACTCGACCCGCGTTCTAGTCAAACGGTGTTCGAGACTGGTACTGTGTTCAAGGTGAGCACCGAGCCTGTGACCGGAACGGCGGAGGAGGAGGCAGCGGCGGCGGACGCGGACGCGGCCATCCCCGCCCCGCCCTGGCAGCGCCTGCCGGACCGGCAGACCCGCCGCCGGCGTGACCCGATCAGCCGCGAGGCCATCGTCCAGGCGGCCGTGCGGCTGCTGGACACCGAGGGCCTGGACGCCTTCAGCATGCGGCGGGTCGCCGACGAGCTCGGCACCGGCGCCGCGTCGCTGTACTGGCATGTCGGCAGCAAGGACGGCCTGCTCGACCTGGTTATGGACCAGGTCATCGGGGAGCAGCGGGTGCCAGAACCGGAGCCGGAGCGGTGGCCGGAGCAGATCAAGGAACTCGCCCGTCAGCAGCGGCAGATCTGCCTGCGGCACCCCTGGATCGTGGAGGTGTCGATCGGCCGCATCCCGATGGGCCTGAACGCGCTGACCTTTTCTGAGCGGGTGCTGGCCATTCTCACGTCGGGCGGCGTCCCCGACATGCTGGCCGTGCAGGGCTACCTGCTGATGATCTCCACCGTCAACGGCTTCATGCTGGACGAGGTCGGCGACGCCCAGCCCGGCGCGCCGGCCGGAGTCCCCCAGGAAGCCGCCGACATGGCCAGCCAGTACGTGGCCTCGCTGCCCGCGGACCGCTTCCCGAACATGGTCGCGCTGGCCCCCGAGTTCGCCCGCGCCGACCCGGAGGAACGCTTCGAGCTGCTGCTCGACATCTTCGTCAGCGGCATCGTCAGCCGCGCCAGCGCCCCGTCCTGACGCACGGCCGGAGTTCCCGGCGCGCCGTACCCGGGGAGTTGACGCCCTCCTCGCTGTAACCGAAGATGTTACAGCGAGGAGGCCAGGTGGCAGCGAACAGCCGGATGACGGTGGCGGTCCATGCGCTGGCGTGGCTGGCGCTGGCGGAGCGGCGGGGACGCGGGGTGCTGACCTCGGCTGAGGTTGCGGCCAGCGTGAACACGAACCCGGTGATCATCCGGCGGTGCCTGGGTGATCTGCGGGAGGCGGGACTGGTGCGGGTGCGGCACGGGACCGGGGCGGGCTGGAGCCTGGCCCGGGCGCCGGAGGCGATCACGTTGGTGCAGGTGCACGACGCGATCGGGCCGGAGCCGCCGTTCGGGCTGCACGCCAGCGAGCCGAACCTCGAGTGCCCGGTCGGCAAGGGCATCCGGCCCGCGCTGAGCCGCGTGTACGGCGGCATCGAGCAGACGATGCGGCGGGAACTGGCCGCCATCTCCGTAGCCGACGTCCTGCGGGACACGCTGCAGGCCCGCCCGTGAGCACGCTGCGCTACCCGGTTGTCGAGCTGCGCCAGTACACGCTGCGGCCCGGCCAGCGTGACGTGCTGATCGGCCTGTTCGACCGGGAGTTCGTCGAGAGCCAGGAAGCCGCCGGCATGGCGATCGTGGGCCAGTTCCGCGACCTGGACGACCCGGACCGGTTCGTGTGGATCCGGGGCTTCGCCAGCATGCCGGCCCGGGCCACCGCCCTGGCCAGCTTCTACGGCGGCCCGGTCTGGAAGCAGCACGCCGCCGCGGCCAACGCGACGATGATTGACTCGGACAACGTCCTCCTGCTGCGCCCCGCCACCGCCCAGGCAGGCTTCCCGGCACCCACCGCGCCGCGCCCCCCGGCCAGCCACCAGGCAACCGCCGCGCCGTCCTGCCTGCTGGTCACGCTCTACCACCGCGACCGCCCCTTCGACGCGGCCTTCACCACGTTCTTCGAGAGCGAGGCCCGCCCGCTCCTCGCCGCAGCCGGCGCCACTCCCCTGGCCTGGTTCCAGACCGAGTACGCCGAGAACACGTTTCCCGCGCTGCCCGTCCGCACCGGGGAGCACGTCTTCGCCTGGTTCGCCCGCTTTCCCAGCCCGGACCATCTCAGTGCCCATCTCCGCGCGCCCGTGTCCTCCCCCGCCCTCGAAGGGATGATCACCGGCGAGCCCCAGCGGCTGCGGCTGGCGCCGACCAGCCGGTCGCTGCTGCGCTAGCCGGGGCGCGAGCCTGGTAACGCCCGGCGCCGCACCCCAGCGGGCGGGGCTTTCCCCCGTTGACCCCCCGCCGCGGAATGGTTAGCGTCCACTAGAACTTGTTCCACTTTTCACCTGACGGCCGCCCGGAGGCAGCCCATGACGGCATCAGCGGAAGACCGGGCGCCGGGCGAGCGGGTCAAGATGACCGTCAGCGAGCGGAGCATCGGCTCGCTCGGCACGGCCCTGGAAAACTGGCTGGCCGGCCGCCTGGACAGCCCGCAGGACCTCGCGGTGAGCGAGATCCGGACCCCGAGCAACGGCCTGTCCAGCACGTCCGTGCTGTTCGAGGCGTCCTGGCTCAGCCAGAAAGGCACCCGCACCACGGCCGCCTACGTCGCCCGGCTGGCCCCCGAGGACAGCGCCGTCCCGGTCTTCCCCAGCTACGATCTGTCCGCCCAGTTCGAGGTCATCGGCGAGGTCGCCAGACGCAGCCAGGTCCCGGTCCCCCGGCTCCGCTGGAACGAGCCGGACGGCGGCCCGCTCGGCACGCCGTTCTTCGTCATGGACCAGATCGACGGCCGCGTCCCGATGGACAACCCGCCGTACGTGTTCGGCGGCTGGCTGCTCGACGCCACCCCGCAGGAGCGCGCCGAACTCCAGCAGCAGAGCATCGCGATCCTGGCCGGCCTGCACGCGATCCCAGAACCGCACAGCGCATTCAGGGTCATCAGCCCGCCCAAGGGCCAGAACTCACTCCGGGCCCACGTCGCCGGCCAGGCCGCCTACTACGACTGGGCCCTCAAGGACGACGGCTTCCGCATCCCGATCATCGAGCGCGGCCTGCAATGGCTGGAGGACAACTGGCCGGACGACCCCGGCCCCGACGTCCTCTGCTGGGGTGACGCGCGCATCGGCAACGTCATCTACCAGGGCTTCCAGCCCGCCGCCGTGCTCGACTGGGAGATGGCCGCGATCTGCCCGCGCGAGCTGGACCTGGGCTGGTTCGTGTTCCTGCACCGGTTCTTCCAGGACATCGCGGAGTTCTTCGAGGTCCCCGGCCTGCCCGACTTCCTGCGGCGGTCCGAGGTCGAGCGGTACTACCAGGACCTGACCGGCTGGGCGCCGCGGTACATGGACTTCTACCTGACCTACGCGGCGATCCGGCACGCGATCGTCATGGCCAGGATCAAGCGCCGCATGATCCACTTTGGTGAGGACCAGGTGCCCGACGACCCCGACGACTACGTGCTGCACCGGGCGAGCCTGGACAAGCTGCTGGCCGGAACCTACGGATGGGACTGACCACGACCATGCCAAGCCCCCTGGACGAGTACCCGGTACACCAGACCCCGCTGCCGATGGACCGGGTCGCCACCAGCGACCGCAACTTCTACGACCGCTGCTACCTGAACCTTTACGACCAGTCCGGCGACGTGTTCATGGTCACCGGCCTCGGGGTCTACCCCAACCTCGGCGTCATCGACGCCTACGCGGCCGCGCGCACCGGCGACCAGGTCCACAGCGTCCGGTTCTCCGACGCGCTCGGCGAACGCTCGCTCGACCAGCAGGTCGGCGGCTACCGGATCGACGTCGCCGAGCCCCTCAGGCAACTCGACCTGCACTGCCAGTCCCCCGACGGCAGCCTGGACTTCGACCTGCACTGGACCGCGGCGTTCCCGGCGGTCCAGGAGGAACCGCACCTGCTGCTGGCCGGCCGCCGCCCCATCCTCGACGCATCCCGGTTCTGCCAGGTGGGCCGCTGGAGCGGCCAGCTGAAGGTCGGCGGCCGGGAGTTCACGGTCACCCCGGACGAGTTCGGCGGCGCCCGGGACCGCTCCTGGGGCATCCGGCCGTCCGGCGAGCCCGACCCGCCGGGCCGCTCCGCCGACGAGACCCCGCAGGGCTTCTGGTGGCTGTACGCCCCGCTCCAGTTCGGGTCCTGCGCGGTGATCATCATCATGCAGGAGAACCCGGACGGCTTCCGCACGGTCAACGACGCCCGCCGGGTCTTCACGGACGGCCGCGTCGAGCAGCTGGGCTGGCCCCGGCACGAGATCCGCTACCGGTCCGGCAGCCGGCATCCGGAAGGCGCCCGGATCGAGCTCACCGACCCCGCGGGCAAGCCGCTGAAGCTGGAACTGGAGACCGTCACCTCGGTCCCGCTGCACGTCGGCGCGGGCTACAGCGGCGACCCCGACTGGTCACACGGCCGCTGGATGGGCAAAGGCTGGAGCGCGACTACCGTCTACGACCTGACCGACCCGGCCGTCGCGGGCCGGATCCCGTGGGGCGTGACCGACCACCTGGCCCGGGCCCGGCTCGACGGCGAGGAGGGCTGGGGGCTGTTCGAGCACGCGAGCCTGGGCCGCCACGACCCGACCGGTTTCGCCGACTGGTCGTCCGTCGCGCCCTGACCGCCACACCAGCCACCCAGCCATCCGTATCCCTAAAATTTAGGATTACGGCTCGTCGTGCTGCACCCCGGTGCCCAACGGCAGTGCCGCTGCGGGGGTGCAGCGGTACTCACGGGACCCAGAAGGCGATCTCCCGCTGGGCGGCACCGGCCGTGAAGTACTTGTCCTGCCACGTGTCGTCGTCTTCGAGGCCCGCCCAGGTGGGCGCGGCATCCCCGGTCGCGGCGGTGGCCGGCAGCTGCCCTTTTTCCGCCTCGCGCTGGTAGTACCGCCAGCGGTACTGGTTGTAGACGCCCATGATGTAGACGGCGTAGGCCTCGGCCAGCTTCGGCTGGCCGTCGATGATCATGAGGTTGTCGTCGTTCTTCCCTGACGCCTTCGGGCCCATGTTGTGCGACCCGGTCATGACACAGGGGTTCGGGCCGAACGGGTCCACCACGATGGTCTTGCTGTGCACCATCACCAGGGAGTAGCTGAGCTCCTTGAGCCAGAACGCGAAGTCGCTGTCCACCGCCGCGGGCAGCACGACATCGATGTCGGCCTGGGTGAGCTCACCGCGGTGCAGCAGCCCGATCACGGGGTGCTTGGTGGTGCCGGGATCCTGGTTGACCACGCCGTGGATGTGCAGCTGCGGGTCGAACGTGGGCGAAGCGCTGGACGTCCGCTCCACGATGTCGTTCAGCAGCGTGCCGACCGGGCCGGGGTTGAACATCAGGAACAGGATCCCTTGCGTGGCCGCGTTGATCCGCTCCCGGGCCGACTCCAGGTCGATGGTGCCGCGCACCGGCGCGAACCACACCTGGGCCGCGGCCGGCCCGGCGGCGGCCGGCGGGGCGGCAGCGGCCGGCGCTGCGAGCATCATCTGCCGGGTGACGTCGTTCCCGGTGAACAGCCCGTCCGGGTAGTCGTTTCCCGCGCTGACCAGCAGGTCCCACTCGCTGCGGTACCAGCCGGCGATCTCTGCGCTCTCGACCAGGATCGCGTTGTTCGACTGGGTGCACAGCCCGGTCATCGTCCAGTTGGTGCTGCCCGTCCAGACCGCGACCGGGCCGGTCTGGTCCGACACGACCAGGAATTTGTTGTGCGCGAAATGGCTGGACGAGACCAGCCGGTCGTGCACGTCGACGTTCTTGCCGCGCAGGGCCGTGCGGGCGGCGCTGTTCTCATCGGGCTGATCCGCGCCGTTGGCCAGGATCACGTGCGCCCGCGGGCCGAAGGCCTGCAGCGCCTCGATCAGCTGCGGGTCGTCCAGCTCGAACAGCGCGGCGTGGATCTCGCCGCCCGACGCGAGCGCGTCGCTCAGCAGCCGGGGCAGCTGCCAGAGCACGGATCCGCCCAGGAAGCTCCTGATCCGGTCCCCCGGTGTGCTGATGGCCTGGGTCAGCGCCGGGCGCGCCGGGCCGCCCCGGTCCCGCAGCGCCCGGGACAGCCATTGCGTGGCCACGACGCCGCGGTTGAAGAAAGCGCTGATGCCGTCGCCCGCGTCCGGGCCGACGGTCACCGGGTCGCTCCAGCCGGTCGCGTTCGCGGGGTCCTCGGTGAGATGGTCCTTGTCCCCGGTCAGCGGCACGGCCTGGTAGCTGACCTCGTCCCGCGGCGGGTCGTAGTCGGACCACATGAACCGCTGAATCGGCCAGTCCGTGCTGGGCTGTTTGGTGCCCGATGGTGCGGTATCGCCCGCGAAGCCCACCCAGGTGTCCAGCACGGTCACGTCCCCCGAGGACGACAATCTTCGCTTCAGGGCGAATCCCCGGCAGCCGGGAATCGGCGCATCCAGCTTCCAGGCGATAAATACGTGATCCGAGTTAACGTACGCGCGGATAGCGGCCATCCCGTGATGCTGGTGGCGCCGGCGCCGGCAGTCAAGCCCCCGCGGGGGCCGCCGGACGTCCGTCACCTGCACGGAATCCAGACCGGGCTCCCGCTGTTGGGACGGCTGAAATGTCAGGGAAACGGATATCGCAAGGGCGTGAGATGAGCAACCCCAATAACTGGAACGAGAAGGTCATCGCCGATTTCCGCGCTAATGACGGGCGGGTCGGCGGCCCGTTCGAAGGCGCGCCGATGGTCCTGGTGCACCATCGCGGCCGGCGGACCGGGCACGAGTACGTCAACCCGATGATGTACCTGCCCAGCGAGCGCGGCGACGGGGCGATCTACGTGTTCGCCTCCAAGGGCGGCGCGCCGACGAACCCGGACTGGTACTACAACCTGACCGCCGCGGGCGCGGGCTCGGTCGAGCTGGGCACCGGCACCTTCCCGGTCAGCGTCCGCGAGCTCCACGGCGAGGAGCACGACCGGATCTACGCCGAGCAGGCCCGCCGCTACCCCGGCTTCGCCGAGTACGCGGAGAAGACCGCCGGAGTGCGGACGATCCCGGTGCTGGAGCTGACCCCGGCCTAACTCGCGGAGGGCCGCGGCGCTGCCTGACGAGCGATGAGGAGCGACGAAGGAGCGAGGAGGGAAGGCAGCGCCCTAGCGGCCGCAGCGGCGGCTAGCACAGCCGATCGCCGCGCGCTGGGACGCGGGCCGGGCGTCCCAGCGGCCGGCGGGATGGCGGTCAGGCCGGGATGGCGGCGTCGACCAGGGTGCGGGCCGCGGCGACCGTGTCCGCCACCGCGGACGGGTCGTGGTCGAGCCAGGTGGTGGCGGCCATCCCGTCGTAGAGCAGGTGCAGCTGGCGGGCCAGGCCGTCCGGGTCGGCGGCGCCCGCCTCGGCGGCGAGATCACGGAGCAGGGCGCGGAACCAGGCCCGGTACTCGGTGGTGGCCTGGAGCGCGGCCGTGCCCTCGCCCGCCTCGGCGCTGGCCGCGACGAACGCGCAGCCGCGGAAGCCGGGCTCGCTGACCGTCTCGCCGCGGATCTCGAGGATCCCGGCCAGCCGTTCCCGCGCGGTGGCGTACCGGGTGGGCAGCTCGCGGGCCAGCTGGGCCTTGATCGCGCTGTGGCGGCCCTCCAGGTAGGCGCGGACCAGCTCGTCCTTGCTGCCGAAGGTGGCGTACAGGGTGGCCTTGGCCACGCCGGCGTGCTCGATCACCCGGTCGATGCCGACCGTGTGCACGCCCTCGGCGTAGAACAGCTCGTTCGCCGCGGCCAGCAGCCGCTCCCGGGCGCTTAGCTTCTGCCCCTGCGTGCTCGGCCGCTGCGCCGTATCCGTCCTCATGAGTTGACAATAACAGACCGGTCTGTCTAGTGTCGAGTCATGAGCAAACAGACAGGTCTGTCTGACCAGAGATCTGAGGATCGCGCCCGGGGGGACCGGCCCCGTAGCTGGACGGCTGCCCGCCAGCGCCGCGTTCGCGCTGCAGGTGTCGGTGGTGGTGTTCTTCCTGGCCGCATCGGCCGCGCCGACCCCGCTGTACGCCCTGTACCAGGCGCGCTGGGGGTTCTCCCCGATCACGACCACGGTGGTCTTCGGGATCTACGCCGTCGCCGTGCTGGCCGCGCTGCTGACCGTCGGGTCGCTCTCTGACCACGTCGGGCGGCGGCCGGTGCTGCTGGCCGCCCTAGCCGGGCAGGCCGCGGCCATGGTCGTGTTCGCCACGGCGTCCGGCGTGCCCGAGCTGATGGCCGCGCGGGTCATCCAGGGGCTGGCCACCGGCGCGGCCGCGGGCGCCGTTGGCGCGGGCCTGCTCGACCTGCACCGGGCACGGGGCACGCTGGCCAACGCGGTCGCGCCGATCACCGGCACCGCCACCGGCGCGCTCGGTGCCGGGCTTCTGGTGCAGTACCTGCCTGACCCGTCCCGGCTGGTGTACCTGATCCTCCTGGTGATCTTCGCGGTTCAGGCGGTGGGCGTGCTGCTCATGGCCGAATCCTCGCCGAAGCGGACGGGCGCGCTGGCCTCACTCCGCCCTGCCTTCAGCCTGCCGGCCGCCGTACGCGGCCCGCTGCTGCGCTCGGTCCCCGCACTGATCGCGCTGTGGTCGCTGGGCGGCCTGTACGCCTCGCTCGGCCCGGCCCTCGTGGCGCAGATCACCGGGCAGCACTCGTTCGTACTCGGCGGGCTGTCGCTAGCCGTGCTGGCCGGCACCGGGGCCGCGTCGGTGCTGCTGCTCCGCTCGGCGCCGCCCGCCGCGGTGATGCTGACCGCCTGCATCGCACTGGTCGCCGGCGTGGGGATCACCCTGGTGGCCGTCCAGCTGTCGTCCGCCACGGCGTTCTTCGCGGGCACCGTGGTGGCCGGGGCCGGCTTCGGCGCCGGGTTCCAGGGTGTGGTCCGCAGCGTGCTGCCGCTTACGCCCGCCCATCAGCGGTCCGGCGTGCTGTCGCTCATCTGGGTGGTGTCCTACCTGGCCCTGGGCCTGCCCGCGGTGCTGGCCGGGGTGCTCGTGGTGCACGGCGGCGGCATCGGAGGCACGGCCCGCGAATACGGCTCCGCGGTCATACTGCTGGCCGCGCTCGCGCTGGCCAGCCTGGCCCGCGGCCGGCGGAGCCAGCCGCAGCTCGCGCAGGGCCTCTCAGCGGCCCGGAGCGAGCCAGCAAGCACTGACTACTTCCAGGTCCTGGAGCGCTGCGGCTGACCCAGCCCGCCCCGGATCCGAACGAAGTGCCGTTGCTTCAGATAGAAGTGAAGCAACGGCACTTCGTTGCGTCCGGGGCCGGGTTACCAGGGCTGGCTGGAGCTGGTCCAGTGGGTGAGATCGTCGATGTCGGACATCTTGTGCACGTGCCGCGGCGGGGTGGCGAACGTGGCGTACGGGGTGACCCGGATCACCACCCGCTGCTCTTCCCTGGCCATCTCGGCGATCTGCTCGTGCCGCTCGGGCGGCACTTCCTCCCCCGCCATCACCCCGATGACCCGGCGCAGCACGTCCGCGGCCTGCTTCTCGTCCCGCTCGAGCACGGCGTCGCCGTAGACCTGGACGTACGTCAGCGGCCACTTCTCGTCCAGCACGCACAGGCTGACCTTGCCGTCCCGCCCGATGGCCCGCGCCTTGCCGCGGGCGGCCATCGTGGAGACCAGCAGGTCGTCACCGTCCATGACGTAGTAGACAACGGTCATGGCCGGGCCGTGGCCCTGCCGGGGGTAGCCGAACACGCAGGTCCGGTGATCGCGCACGAACTGGCGCCGCTGCTCCCTGTCCAACTTAGCCTGACCTCCCGAAGCCGCCCTGATCACCGTTTCGCCTAACGCTGGCACCCTATGCCCGGCCCGCCCGCCCCCGGTTCGGCGGTCACCGAAGCTTTGCGGGGCACGGTGGAGATATGTCCCCCTCCGCCACCCAGACCCGTACCGGCCACGGCACCGGCGCGCCGGCCCGCTCCCCCGCCCTCGCCCTGCTGGTCATCTGCGCCGGCTACTTCCTGGTCATCCTGGACGCGATGGTGGTCAACGTGGCGCTGCCGTCGATCGGGCACGACCTGCACGGCGGGGTGGCCGGGCTGCAGTGGACGGTCGACGCGTACACGCTGTCGTTCGCCGGGCTGCTGCTGACCGGCGGCGCGCTGGCCGAGCGCCTCGGCGGCCGCCCGGTGTTCACCGGCGGCACCGCACTGTTCGCGCTGGCCTCGGCCGCCTGCGGGCTGGCCCCGTCGATGAGCGTGCTGATCGCGGCCCGGTTCGTGCAGGGCGCCGGCGCCGCCGCGCTGGTGCCGTCCTCGCTGGTGCTGCTCCAGGCCGCGTTCCCGGCCCGGGCGGACCGGTCCCGCGCCCTCGGCGCGTGGGGGTCGGTCGGCGGGATCGGCGCGGCCAGCGGCCCGGTCATCGGCGGGCTGCTGGTCAGCGGCTGGTCCTGGCGCGGCGTGTTCTTCATCAACCTCCCGGTGGCGCTGGCCATCCTGGTCCTGGCCGGCCGCACGGTCCCGGCCAGCGAGCGCGGCACCCGGGCCGTGGACCTGCCCGGGCAGCTCCTGTCGATCACCGCGCTGGCGCTGCTCACCGCCGCGCTGGTGCAGGCGGGCCGGGACGGCTGGGCCGCGCCGGCCATCCTGGCCGGGTTCGCCCTGGCCGCGGTGGCCGCCACCGCGTTCGTGCTGACCGAGCGGCGCAGCCGCGCGCCGATGCTGCCCCTTGGCCTGTTCCGCGTAACGGAGTTCCGCTCCGGCACGCTCGTCGGCCTGCTGATCAACCTGGGTTTCTACGGCCAGCTGTTCGTGATGAGCCTGTACTTCCAGGACATCCGCGGCTACTCGGCGCTGCGCACCGGGCTGGCCCTGCTGCCCGAGGCGGCACTGCTGGTGATCGGGTCAACCCTGTCCGGCCGGATCATGGCCAGGACCGGCCCGCGGACCCCGATGCTGGCCGGGCTGCTGGCCGGCGCGGCCGGCCTGGGCGGCATCGCCGCGGCGGTGACCACGGCACCGTACCCGGTGCTCGCGGTGGCCATGGGCACGGCCGGGTTCGGCATGTCGATGGTCATGCCCGCGGCCACCGCGGCGGTGATGGAGGCGGCCCCGCCGGACCGCGGCGGCATCGCCTCCGGCGTGATCAACGCGGCCCGGCAGGCCGGCGGCGTGCTCGGGGTGGCCCTGCTCGGCACGCTGGTGCCGGCCCGGGCCTCCTTCGCGGCCGGCCTCCAGCTGGGCGTGGCCCTGTCCGCGGGCGCCTTCCTGCTCGGCGCCGTGCTCACCGCCACCGGCGTCCCCCGGCACCACGACGATGGCGGTGAGCAGTGCTAGCTGCTCGCCGCGAGCCAGGGCCGGCTCTCGCCGGCGGCTGCAGCGTGCTCGCTGCGGGCTAGGGCTCGGCGTGCACGGCCTCGCCGTTGTTCCACGAGTAGATCTCCCGGCCGCCGATCAGCGCCCGCTGCGCCCGGCTGAACACGTCCAGCGGATCGCCGGACCACAGCACGAGGTCCGCGTCCTTGCCCGGCTCGATCGACCCGAGACGGCCGTCGACCCCCGCGATCCGCGCCGGGTTGATGGTCAGCGCCGCCAGTGCGGTGTCCCGGTCAAGGCCTTCCTTGACCGCCAGCGTGGCCTGGTGGACCAGGAAGTGGATGGGCACCACCGGGTGGTCGGTGGTGATCGCGATCGTGACGCCCGCCCGGGCCAGCCGGCCCGGGTTGGCCAGCGACCGGTTCAGCAGTTCGACCTTGGACCGGCTGGTGAACAGCGGGCCGATGATGACCGGGATGTTCCTGGCCGCGAGCAGGTCGGCCACCAGGTGCGCCTCGGTGCCGTGGTCGATGACCAGGTCGTAGCCGAATTCCTCGGCGATCCGCAGCGCGGTGGCGATGTCGTCGGCCCGGTGGCAGTGCTGCCGCCACGGGATCTCCCGGCGCAGCACCCGGCCGAGCGCCTCCAGCTTCAGGTCCCGGTCGACCGGCTTCCGGTCGGCCTCCGGCTTGGCCGCCTCGGCGTCCAGCTTGGCCAGGTAGTTCGCGGCGGCCACGAACGCGCCGCGGATCACCGCGGCGGTGCCGAGCCGGGTGCTCGGCATCTTGCCCTGCTCGCCGTAGACCCGCTTGGGGTTCTCGCCCAGCGCGGACTTGAGCCCGGACGGCTCGCGCAGCAGCATCTCGTCCACGGTCCGGCCCCAGCAGCGCAGGGCGACGGTCTGCCCGCCGATCGGGTTGCCCGAGCCGGGGTTGACGTTGACGGCCAGCACGCCGCCGGTGATCGCGTCCCGGAAGCCGAGGTCCGCCGGGTTGATCGCGTCCAGCGCGCGGACCTGGGCGGTGACCGGCTCGGTCATCTCGTTGGTGTCCGAGCCGGCCCAGCCCTGGGCCTCCTCGTGCACGCCCACGTGCCCGTGCACCTCGATGAAGCCCGGCAGCACCCACTGGCCGGCCGCGTCGATGACCTGCGCGCCGTCCGGCACGGCCAGGTCCGCGCCGACCGCGGTGATCTTGCCGTCCTCGATCAGTACCGTGCCGTTCTCGACCGGATCCGCGGTCACCGGCACGACCCGCCCGCCGGTGATCGCCACTGTGCTGGATGACACCGTGCTGGAGGACACTGTGCCCGTCATCTGGCCTCCTTGCCATTGCTAACGGTTTCCCCGCGACACAGTAACGAGAGACCGGCCCGGCCGGGTTGGGTGGGCGGAGACGGACCACCGCCCGGCCGGGCCGGGGCACCACGGCCCGGCCGGGCAGCGGGGTCAGGCCGTCTGCGGGACCGGTGCGGCGGCGGGCAGCGCCAGCCGCTGTGAGCCGAGCACCAGCGCGGGCGCCGGGCCGGCCGCGAGCGCGCCTACGGCCGCTCCGTGGGCGGGTGCGGGACGGGCGGGCCGGTGCGGCCAGCCGCGGGCGGGCCGGACGAGCCGCGGATGACCAGGCGGCAGGGCACGATGTGCGAGCCGAACGTCGGGTGGCCGCCGATCGCCGACAGCAGGTGCTCGGCCGCGGCCCGGCCCACGTCGACCAGGCACATGTCGATGCTGGACAGCGGCGGCTCGGCGCCGGCCACCATGGGGTCCCAGTTGTCGAAGCCGACCAGCGCGATGTCGTCGGGAACCCGGTAGCCAAGCTGCCGCAGGGTGTCGGACACGCCGCGGCCGATCTGGTCGCTGCCGCAGAAGATGGCCTGCACGCCCGGGTTGCTGGCGAGCAGGATGCGGGCGCCCTCGCGGCCCCAGCGCTCGCTCCACTCGCCGTACAGCACGTCGGACGGGGAGAAACGGACGCCCGCCGTGGCGGCCGTGGCGCAGAAGCCGCCGGCCCGGCGGCGGGCCGCCAGGAACCGCTCGGGCCCGGTGATGTGGCCCAGGCGGGTCCGCCCGCCCTCCATCAGGTGCCGGGCCGCCATCTCGCCGCCGCCCTGGTCGTCCGGCAGGATGGCCGGCTCGTCGGTGTCCAGCGACTGCGTCATCGCGTAGACCACCGGGACGCCCAGGGTGCGGCCGATGCTCGGCCGCGGCTCGATCCGCCGCCCGGTCACGATCAGCCCGTCGACGCGGCGGCTGAGCAGCATGTCCAGGTACAGCCGCTCGCGGACCGGGTCGTCCCTGGTGTCGCACATGAACACCGACATCTGGCCCGCGCCCAGCGCGTCCTCGGCGCCGAGCATGACCGGGATGCTGAACCGCCCGAAGCTGTCCGTCGTGATCAGCCCGACCGAGTACGTCCGCCCCGCCAGCAGCCCGCGGGCCAGCACGTTCGGCGCGAACCCCAGCTCGCGGGCCGCCTGCGCGACCCGTTCCCTGGTCTCCGTGCGGAGCTTCCCCTGCCCGTTCAGCGCCTTGGACGCGGTCCCGATCGACACCCCCGCAAGCGCGGCGACCTCCCGGATCGTCACCCGCCGCGGCGCAGGGTCGGCCGCCCCGGCGGCGGCCGCGGGGCTGGCCGGCGCAGAGGCCGGTGCTGGGTGGCCCGGCTCGGTGGCCTGGGCTGGCTTTCCCGGTGACGGCAAACGGTTGCTCCATCCTGTGCCGGCGCCTGTGTTGGCTGCATTGTAATGAAAACCCTCAGCAAACAGCCTTGACGCTCCTATCGTGACACTCTAACTTGCTGAGGAAAACCTATTCCTTCCATCGGGCTGACCCGCCGGACTGACCAGCCCGACCGCTCGACCGAACTGCCGGCCGCCGCCACGGCGGCCGGCTGCCCTCCGAACACTCGGTCGCCCCCGCGCGGGGCGGGAGATGGGGTTAGCCGGTGCGTGACGACACCGCAGCAGCAAGCGTTCCCGGTGCGGCCGTCCTGGGCTCTCCGGCCGGGGGCCCGGTGCAGCCCACTGCGTCCGCCGCGGTGGCGCACCGCCCGCTGGGCGGCAGCGGCGCCCGCCTGACCGGCGGCCTGCTGGCCGACTGGCAGGAGCGCAACCGGGCGGCCAGCCTGCCGCTGGCCATGCGCCAGCTGGACGCCGCCGGGAACCTGGCCAACCTGCAGCTGGCCATCAGCGGCCCGGCCGCGGGCGCGGGCCCGGCCATGGCCAAGCCGGGCGCGGACGGGGCCTGGGTGGGCGGCGCGGGCTACCGCGGCCCGGCCTTCATGGACTCCGACGTGTACAAGACGCTCGAGGCGATCAGCTGGGAGATGGGCCGGGCGCCCGAGGCGGGCATGGGCGCGTTCGCGGGTGACGTCACCGCGCTGCTGGCCAAGGCCCAGCAGCCGGACGGCTACCTCAACTCCTGGGTCCAGGTCACCGGCCGTCCCCGGTACTCGCATCTGGAGTACAGCCACGAGCTGTACTGCGCCGGCCACCTGATCCAGGCCGCGGTGGCGAACAGCCGGGCCACCGGCGAGACCCGGCTGCTCCAGGTGGCCAGGTACTTCGCCAACCACCTGGTGGACACGTTCCTCGGCCAGGGCGGCGGGCTCGACGGGCACCCGATCGTGGAGACCGCGCTGGCCGAGCTGTACCGGGAGACCGGCGAGGCCGGCTACCTGGCCCTGGCCGCCCAGTTCGTCACCGCACGCGGGCACGCCGTGATCGGCGACTCCGGATTCGGCGTCCGTTACCTGCAGGACCACCAGCCGGTCCGGGAGTCGGTCACCGAGGTCGGCCACGCGGTCCGCGCCGTGTACCTGGAGGCCGGGGTAGCCGACGTGGCCGTGGAGAACGGCGACGCCGAGCTGCTGGCCTCCTCGATCGCCCGCTGGGCCGACATGGTCGGCAACAAGTCCTCGCTGACCGGCGGCATCGGGTCGCGGCATTCCGGCGAGTCCTTCGGCGACGCGTTCGAGCTGCCGCCGGACCGCGCCTACAACGAGACCTGCGCGTCGATCGCGGCCTTCCAGTGGAGCTGGCGCCTGCTGCTGGCCACCGGCGAGGCCAAGTACGCCGACCACATGGAGCGGCTCCTCTACAACGGGTTCGCGGCCGCGCTGTCCACCGACGGGCAGCGGTTCTTCTACGTGAACCCGCTGCAGCGGCGGGCCGATCACTTCGAGGAAGACGACCCGGGGCGCCGCCGGCAGTGGTTCTCCTGCGCCTGCTGCCCGCCCAACATCATGCGGCTGACCGCCTCGCTCGGGCACTACGTGGCCACCGTCGCGGGCCCGGTGCTCTACCTCCAGCTGCTGACCGGCTGCGAGCTCACCGCCCAGCTTCCGGACGGCCCGCTCGGCGTCGAGGTCACCACCCGCTACCCGTGGGCCGGGACAGCGGAGATCAAGGTGACCGCCGCGCCCGCCAGCGAGTCCGGCCTGGCCGTCCGGATCCCCCCTGGGCCAGCGAGGTCTCGGTCCGGGTGAACGGCCGGCCGCGGGCCGGCCGGACAGGGCCGGACGGCTACCTGGTGATCAGCCGCCGCTGGCAGCCCGGCGACGTGCTGTCGGTGACGATGGACGTGACCCCGCGGCTGACGTACCCGAGCCGCCGGATCGACGCGCTGCGCGGTACCGCTGCGGTCGAGCGCGGCCCGCTGGTGTACTGCTTCGAGCAGGCCGACCAGCCGGCCGCCACGGATCTGGAAGACCTGGCCCTGGCGCCCGGCAGCCTCAGCGAGGAGGCCGCCGAGCCGGACGGGATCGGCCCGACGATCACGGTCGGGGCCAGCGCGGCAGTGCTGCCGCCGGCCGGGCTCGGCCCGGTGCCGTACGCCACCGAGCCGGATCCGTCCGGACCTGCCAAGGCCGCCACCGCGGTGGCCATCCCCTACTTCCAGTGGGACAACCGGGACGGCCGGGCCATGCGGGTCTGGCTGCCGCTGCACACCGCACCGCCTGCGGCCCCGCCGCCGGCCGGCTCGCCAGACGCGCCGGAGGCTGGCTAAGCCCAGCCCGAGGACCTCAGGTAACAGAAGATTTCTCACCAGCAGAAAAGGTGGATTGGCGATGATAGGTTCCCGGTCCCGTGTTCTTGCGCTCCTCGCCGCGGCCTCAGCGGCCTCGCTGCTGGCCGCCTGCGGCGGCGGGTCGTCAGGCGGCGGCACTGCCACGTCCTCGAAGGACTTCGGCGTGAACGCGACCGGCACGGTGCACTTCTGGGCCCGGCAGGCCACCCAGGGCCCGGCCAAGTACCTGGTCAAGCAGTTCAACGCCACGCACAAGAACCTCAAGGTGGTGCTGCACCTGACCCCGCCCAACGACGACACCAGCCAGCTGGCCACGGCCATCCGGGCCGGGTCGGTGCCGGACGTGGTCGGGCTGAACGACATCGACGTGCCGCAGTTCGCCCACCAGAACGCGCTGATGGACATCACCAAGTACGTCAATGCGCTGCCGTTCAAGAGCGCGCTGAGCCCGGGCCACCTCAAGCTGGCCACCATCGGCAGCACCTACTACGGCGTGCCCTACCTGGCCGACCTGTCGGTGCTCTGGTACAACAAGGCGCTGTTCAAGAAGGCCGGGCTGGACCCGAACAGCCCGCCGACCAGCTACGCGGAGATCGTGTCCGACGCGCAGGAAGATCAGCAAGCTGGGCCACGGCATCTACGGGTTCTCGTTCGCCGGCAACTGCCAGGGCTGCCTGGGCTTCACGATGCTGCCGAGCATGTGGGCGGCAGGCCAGCACATGCTCAACGGCCCACTCGGCCAGCAGACCGCCAACGTGGCCAACAACGCCCCGCTGAAGACCATGCTGGCGGCCTACCACACGATGTGGGCCGAGCACCTGACCCCGGCCGCGGACCAGACCCAGAACGGGCTGACCTGGGGCCAGGACTTCGAGCAGGGCAAGGTCGGCATCCTGCCCGGCGCCTACGGGTTCTCCGCCGCGATGACCTCCAACCAGCAGAGGAAGGACCTGACCGACGCGCCGCTGCCCGCGGTGGACGGCGGCAGCTACTCGACCTTCGACGGCGGCGACGACTTCGTGATCCCGGCGGGCGCGCCCAACGCCTCCGGCGCGTGGGAGTTCATCCAGTACGCGCTGCAGCAGAAGCAGCAGTTCGAGTTCCCGGCCCTGGGCGAGACCCCGATCCGCACTGACATCCTGACCCCCGCGTTCACCGAGAAGTACCCCTACGACGCGGTGGCCGTGAAGGCGCTGGGGAAGGGCTCGGTCGAGTACACGCTGGCCTACGACGCGGTCTACAACGAGCCGGGCTCCCCCTGGTTCAAGATGTTCGAGGAAGCCGTGTACAACGGGAACGTGGACAACGCGATCTCGCAGGGCCAGCCGGACATCCAGACCACGCTGTCCAGCGTGAAGGGCTGACGCTTTGGCGCAGACCCAGACCAGGACGCGGCCGCGGCTGCCTGTGCAGCCGCGGCCGCGGGGCCGTAGCCAGGGCCAGCGGGACGCCAGGACCGGGTTTCTCCTGGTCCTGCCGGCGCTGGCGTTCGTCGCCGTGTTCGCGCTGTACCCGCTGGTCTTCGGGACCTACATCTCGCTCACCAACTGGCCGCTGGTCGGCGCCTACCACTTCATCGGGTTCGCCAACTACGTGAGCCTGATCCACAACACGGTGTTCATCCAGTCGATCCTGTTCACGCTGGAGTACACCGCGATCGTCACGCCAGCGATCCTCCTGGTCGGCTACGGCCTGGCGATACTCGTGCGGTCCAACCGGCGCGGGGCAACCGTTTTCCGCACGCTGATCTTCCTGCCGTTCATCGTCGGCCTGGTCACCGAGAGCTACATGGGCGTGGTCGAACTGCAGCCCGACTCGGGCTCGATCAACGTCCTGCTGTCCAAGCTCGGCATCGTCAAGGCCAGCACGGCCTGGCTGGTGCACACCGGGCTGGCGCTGACCGCGATCAGCGTCCTGGTCATCTGGTTCGCGTCCGGGCTGACGATGATGCTGCTGATGGCCGGCATGCAGAGCATCCCGCGGGACCTGTACGCCGCGGCCAGGGTGGACGGCGCGTCCTGGTGGGACATGGAGCGGTACATCACGCTGCCGCTGCTGCGCCGGTCGATCGTGCTCAGCCTGATCATCTCGGTGATCGGCTCGTTCCTGGCCTTCAACCAGTTCTTCATCCTCACCGACGGCGGGCCTGGCACCAGCACGTCGACCGTGGTCATGTCGATCTACAGCGCCGGGTTCGCCCAGTTCGACATCGGCCTGGCCAGCGCCATGTCCGTGGTGCTGATCATCGTGGTGGGCCTGATCAGCTTCGCCCAGTTCTACTTCCTGCAGCGGGATGTGACCGACTGATGGCCGTAGCCGCCGCCCGTAAGCGCCAGCGCAGAAAAAACTACAACGAGTCACCGCTGTGGCTCTACCTGCTCGTGGGCTCGCTGGTCAGCGCGGTCTTCGTGGTCCCGCTGATGTGGGAGATCTTCCGCTCCTTCCAGCCCGCCGCGGCGATCAGCAACCCGCCGTCCGCGGCCACCTTCGGGCACCTCACGCTGGAGAACTACCGGGCCCTGCTGACCGGCCAGGACGACATCCTCCGCAACGTGGTGAACAGCATCATCGTGGCCGTGCTGACCTCGGTGCTGACCGCGATCGTGGCCACCCTGGCCGGGTACGGGTTCGGCCGGTTCCGGTTCCGGTTCTCGGGCTTCGCCTTCGGGCTGATCCTGCTCGCGCTGATGATCCCGTTCCAGGCCGTGCTCACCCCGCTGTTCCTGGAACTGCACAGCCTGCACCTGCTGAACAGCCTGCTCGGCCTGGCGCTCTTCTACACCGCGTTCAACCTGCCGTTCGGCACGTACGTGATGCGCAACAGCTTCCTCGCGGTGCCGAAGGAGATCATCAACGCGGCCCGGGTGGACGGCGCCGGGCCGATGCGCGCGCTGGTCTCGGTGCTCCGGCCGCTGGTGCTGCCCGGGGTGGCCACCACCGCGCTGTACGCGTTCCTGTTCTCCTGGACCGAGTTCCTCGGCGCGCTCACGCTGATGACCAACGACGGCCTGTTCACCCTGCCGGTCGCGCTGAGCAACGTGGAGACCGGCACCTACGGCGCGGTCAACTACGGCCTGCTGATCGCCGGCGCGGTGATCTCGATGGTGCCGTGCATCGTGGTGTACGTCAGCCTGCAGCGCTACTACGTCCGCGGCCTGGTCTCCGGCGCCCTGAAGGGCTAGCGCCGAAGGGCTGGCGCGGTAAGGCCAGTACGGGCCGCGGGAAGGCCGCGGGGCGGAAAAGCGTTGGGAAACGCGGGGTCCCAGGCGTCATCCTTGACGCTGGATTTCCCTGCGCCCGCCGAGCGCCTTCCCGCCCCGCTGCCTGACTGCCCTGGAGCCTGCCGTGACCACGCTGCCCGCCGGACTGCGCGAGCAGATCGGCGGCCTCATGCTGGCCGACCGGCGGCGGCTGGGCCGGCAGGCCGACCAGGCGGAGAGCCTGCCGGACGACGGCCAGCGCCAGCGAGCCGTATCCCGGATAAAAGAGCGGGTCGGCGCGGCGGAGGCCAGGATCGCGGCCCGCCGGTCGGCGGTACCCGAGCTCAGCTACCCCGCTGAGCTGCCGGTCAGCCAGCGGCGCGCGGAGATCGCGGCGGCCATCGCCGGGCACCAGGTCGTGATCGTGGCCGGCGAGACCGGGTCGGGGAAAACCACGCAGCTGCCCAAGATCTGCCTGGAGCTCGGCCGGGGCGTGGCCGGGCAGATCGGGCACACCCAGCCGCGCCGGATCGCGGCCCGCAGCGTGGCCCAGCGGATCGCCGACGAGCTGGGCACCGGGCTCGGCGCGGCGGTCGGCTACAAAGTCAGGTTCACCGATACGTCCAGCGAGAACACCCTGGTCAAGCTGATGACCGACGGGATCCTGCTGACCGAGCTGCACCGGGACCGTGACCTGCTGCGGTACGACACGCTGATCATCGACGAGGCGCACGAGCGCAGCCTGAACATCGACTTCCTGCTCGGCTACGTCAAGCGGCTGCTCCCCCGCCGCCCGGACCTCAAGGTCATCATCACGTCGGCGACCATCGACCCAGAGCGGTTCGCCGCTCACTTCGGCGGGGCGCCGGTGATCGAGGTTTCCGGCCGTACCTATCCCGTCGAGGTCCGCTACCGGCCGCTGGCCGACCCGGAGGATCCCGATGCCGAGCCGCGTGATCAGGTCCAGGGGATCATTGACGCGGTTGGCGAACTGCGGGCCACGGGGACCGGCGACATCCTGGTCTTCCTCAGCGGCGAGCGGGAGATCAGGGACACTGCTGACGCGCTGACGGGCGCTGACGCCGCGGCGGCCGCGGCCGGGCTCGAGGTGCTGCCGCTGTACGGCCGGCTGTCCGCGGCCGAGCAGCACCGGGTGTTCGAGCCGCACGCCAGCCGGCGGGTGGTGCTGGCCACGAACGTGGCCGAGACCTCGCTGACCGTTCCGGGGATCGAGTTCGTGATCGACCCGGGGACGGCGCGGATCTCGCGGTACAGCCAGCGGACGAAGGTGCAGCGCCTGCCGATCGAGCCGGTCTCGCAGGCCTCGGCGAACCAGCGGGCCGGGCGCTGCGGCCGGACCTCGGACGGGATCTGCATCCGGCTGTACAGCGAGGCCGACTACGCGTCCCGGCCGGAGTTCACCGAGCCGGAGATCCTGCGCACCAGCCTGGCCGCGGTGATCCTGCGCATGGCCGACCTGGGCCTGGGTGAGGTGGCGGACTTCCCGTTCCTCGACCCGCCGGACCCGCGGCAGGTCACCGACGGTGTCCGGCTGCTGGAGGAGCTGGGCGCGGTCGCGCCCGGCGGAAACGGGCGGAGCGGACGGGGCGGCCGTGACGGCGGGGCAGCCGCGACGGCGGGGACGGCCGCGACGGCGGCGGGCCGCGGACCCGGCTGACCGCGATCGGCCGGCAGCTGGCCCGGCTGCCGGTGGACCCGCGGCTGGCCCGGATGATCATCGAGGCGGCCCGCCGGAACTGCGCCCGCGAGGTGCTGATCGTCGCGGCCGTGCTGGCGATCCAGGACCCGAGGGAACGGCCGGCCGACGCCCGGGAGGCGGCCGACGCGAGCCACGCGCGGTTCGCCGAGCCCGGGTCCGACTTCCTGGCCCTGGTGACACTGTGGGATTACCTGCGGGACCGGCAGCGGGAGCTTTCTGGCTCCGCCTTCCGGCGGCTGTGCCGCCGCGAGTACCTGCACTACCTGCGGGTCCGCGAGTGGCAGGACGTGCACGCCCAGCTCCGGCAGGCGGCCAGGGACCTCGGCGTGCCGGCCGGGCGGATGGACGACGACGAGCTTGCGCTGCCGGCCGCGCTGACCGGCCAGGACACCCCGTCTCCCGGCAATCGCGCCACCACCAGCCCCAGCGCTCCCGCCAACCCCAGCAGCCGCGCTCCGTCAATCCAGTAACCCCCCGGCTCCACCAGCCACACACGCCAGATCGGCACGGCCAAGCGCGGACGAGGCACTGCCGCTCCGGCGCGCGACGGGCGGTTCCCCGGGGAGCTTGCCGACCGGGTGCACCAGGCGCTGCTGTCCGGGCTGCTGTCGCACATCGGCATGCAGGACACCAGCGCCGCCGCGAAGGAGCCGCCGGCGCGCGGCCGGCGGCGGCCGCTGACCGAATTCGCAGGCGCCCGCGGGGCCCGGTTCGCGATCTTCCCCGACTCCCCGCTGGCCAGGAAGCCGCCGGCCTGGGTGATGGCCGCGGAACTGACGGAAACCTCCCGGCTGTGGGCCAGGACCGTGGCCAGGATCGAGCCGGAGTGGGCCGAGGAGCTGGCCGGGCACCTGATCCGGCGCAGCTACGGCGAGCCTCGCTGGGACTCCGGGCGGACCGCCGCCCTGGTCAGCGAGCGGGTGATGCTGTACGGCCTGCCGATCGTCGCGGCCCGGCCGGTGCTGCTCAGCCGAATCGACCCGGCCGCCGCCCGGGAGATGTTCATCACTCACGCGCTGGTCGAAGGCGACTGGCAGACCCATCACGAGTTCTTCGCCAGGAACCAGCAGCTGCTCAGCGACGCCGCGGAACTGGAGCGCAAGGCCCGGCGGCGCGGGCTGGTCGCGGACGACCAGGCCCTGTTCGCCTTCTACGACCAGCGGATCCCGGCCAGTGCGACCTCGGCCAGGGACTTCGACAAGTGGTGGAAGCAGGCCCGGCGGGATACCCCTGACCTGCTGACGCTGACCGAAGCCGACCTGGCGGGCCCGGACGCGGACCAGGTCGACCCGGCCGCCTACCCGGAAAGCTGGGCCGGGCTGCCGGTGTCGTACGAGTTCGAGCCGGGCGCGCCGGACGACGGGGTGACCGTGGACATCCCGCTGGCGTCGCTGAACCAGGTGGACGGCGAGGAGTTCGGCTGGCAGGTGCCCGGCCTGCGGGAGGAGCTGATTACCGAGCTGATCCGGTCGCTGCCCAAGGCGCTGCGGGTCCGGTTCGTGCCCGCGCCGGAGACCGCCCGCAAGGTGCTGCCCGAGCTGGGCCCGGCGCACGGCGACCTGCTGGACGCACTGTCCGCCGCGCTGCGCCGGATGACCGGGGTGACCGTGCCGCGGGACGCCTGGGATCCCGGCAAGCTGCCCGCGCATCTGCGGGTCTCGTTCCGGGTGACCGACAGCGGCGAGGTGCTGGCGGCCGGCAAGGACCTGGCCGGGGTGCGCCGGCAGGTCGCGCCGCGGCTGCACGCGGTGCTCGCCGACGCCGCCCGTGACCTCACCAGGACCGGGCTGACCAGCTGGGACTTTGACACGCTGCCGCGGCAGTTCAGCGCCGGGCAGGTGCGCGGCTACCCGGCGCTGGCCGACGCCGGCGGCACCGTGGACATCGTGCTGTGCGACACACCCGAGCAGGCCGCCGCGTCGATGCTGCGCGGCACCCGGCGGCTGATCCTGCGCCAGGTGCCGTCCGGGGCCCGGGCGGTGGCGCTCCGGCTGCCGGCCAGCGCCAAGCTGGCCATGGGCCGCCAGCCCTACCCGTCGGTGCCCGCGCTGCTTGACGACTGCGCGGCCGCCGCCGCTGACCAGATCATCGCCGCGGCCGGCGGTCCGGCCTGGGACCGGGCCGGGTTCGAGGCGCTGCTGGCGGAGGCCAGGGCCAGGCTGGCCGCGGTCACCGCCGACGTGGTCTCCGCGGTGGCCCGGGTGCTGGCCGCGGCGCACGAGGTGGAGAGCGGGCTGGCCGGGGTGACCAGCCCGGTGCTCGCCGCGGCCGCCGCCGACCTGCGCGAGCAGCTGGCCGGGCTGATCTTCGCCGGCTTCGTCAGCGAGACCGGCGCGGCCCGGCTCGCCGACCTGACCCGCTACCTGCAGGCGATGCGCCGGCGGCTGGACAAGATGGCCGACAGCCCGGGCCGGGACGCCGGGCTGATGGCGACCGTGCACGAGGTCACCGGCGAGTACGAGGACACGCTGGCCGCGCTGAGCCCGGGCCGGCGGGCCAGTGAGCAGGCCCGCGCGGTGCGCTGGATGATCGAGGAGCTGCGGGTCAGCCTGTTCGCGCAGGCGCTCGGCACCCGCGGCCCCATCTCGGAGAAGCGCATCCGCCGGGCCCTGGAGGACCTGGCCGGCTGACCCGGGCAACCCTGCAGCCCGTCCGTGCGTAAGGAATTTGTATCTGGCAGTGATCGTCAGGCTCCGCCAGAATGGAATCGCATTCGCTCGCGGGGGTATAGGGGATCGCGGATGTCAGCAACCGGGACGACGCAGGACGCGGAACGGGGTGCAGCGGCCGTGGAAGACGGTCAGGGACGGCGACGGGGTGGCCGCCGGTCCGCCGTGCGATCCCCCGACCAGGCCCTGACCGTGCTCTACGAGGCGCACTACCGTCCGCTGACCCAGCTGGCCACGCTGCTGGCGGCCGGTGACCCGGCGGCCGAGGAGATCGTCCAGGACGCATTCGTGGCCATGTACGCCGGCTGGCCCGAGCTGCACGACGACGATCAGGCCGTGCTCTACCTGCTCCGCATGATCGTCCGCCGCTGCCGCTCCCGTCAGGGCGACCCGGGCATGCTGGCCGGGGCGCAGTCCTGCCTGATCCGGGCGCTGCACGCACTACCGCCTGCGCAGCGCGAGGCGGTGCTGCTCAACTGCGTCGCGAACCTGCCGGTGACCCGGGTGGCCGAGGTGATGGGAATCACCGGCCGGGCCGCGCGCGGGCACCTGGCCTCGGGCCTGCGGTCGCTGGAGGGGGCCGAGCCGGAACTGCCTGGCCTGCCTGGCTGAGTCACCCCGGCTAGCGGCGGGCCCACTCCTGCGCGAGCAGCCGGTAGGAGCGCACCCGGTCGGCGTGCTGGTGCGTGATCGTGGTCACCAGCAGCTCGTCCGCGCCGGTCGCCTCGCGCAGCTGCTCCAGCTGCGCGCACACCTGTCCGGGATCGCCGACGAACCTCGTGTCCAGCCGGTCCGCCACCAGCGCCTGATCCGCCTCGGTCCACGGCATCGCCCTGGCCTCCGCCGGGGTGGGGTACTCAATCGCGCCGCGGGCGGACCGGATGCTGGCCACCCACGGGCCGAAGCCGGCCGCCAGCTCCCTGGCCTCGGCCCCGGATGGCGCCACCACCACGTCGGCGGACACGCACAGGTAGGGCCGGGCCAGCTCGGCCGACGGGCGGAACGCGGCCCGGTAGCCGTCCGCGGCCTCCAGCACGGTCCCCGGGGCCACGTGGTAGTTCGCCGCGAACCGCAGCCCGTTGTCCCCGGCCACCTGGGCGCTCTCCCCGCCGCTGCTGCCGGTGATCCACACCTGGACGTCGGCGTGCTCGCCGGGCACCGCCCGGGCCTCGAGCCCGTCGGGCGACCGGTAGCAGCCGCGCAGCAGCGCCAGGATGTCGCCGACCTGTTCGGTGTAGCCCACCGGGGTGGCCCCCGGCAGCTGGAGCATGGCCCGCTGGAGCCGGAAGCGCGGGGTACGGACCAGCTCGGCCATGGAGAACCGGGGCGGGATCAGCAGCCCGTTCGGCGCCCGGCCGTTGACCACCGGGGTGGCGTCCGGCACCGGCTGGTCCGGCCCGGTGCCCTTGGGTTTCCCGCCGGACCGGCCCAGGCCCAGGTCGACCCGGCCCGGGTGCAGCGCGTCGATCAGGCCGAACTCCTCCACCACGGCCAGCGCGGTGCGGTGGCCGACCTGGACCGCGCCGGACCCGATCCGGATCGCCGAGGTCGCCGCCGCGGTCAGCGCCAGCACCACCGCCGGGGAGGTGCCGGCCACCCCGGGGTTCAGGTGGTGCTCGGCGAACCAGTACCGCGCGTAGCCGAGCCGCTCCGCGTGCCGGGCCAGGTCGATGCTGTTACGCAGGGCCTGGGCCGCGGTCGAGCCCGAGCTGATCGGCACCAGGTCGAGCACGCCGAGCGGGGTGGTGGCCATGCGCGGCTCCTTACCGGGGGGCGGTGACCGGGCGGTCCGGGCTGGGCAGCGGCGCCAGGCCGAGATGCTCGCGCAGCGTGCTGCCCTCGTACTCGGTCCGGAACACACCGCGTTCCTGCAGCAGCGGGACGACCGTGCCGGCGAACTCGTCCAGGCCGCCGGGCGTGATGTGCGGCACCAGGATGAACCCGTCGCTGACGTCGGACTGCACCCAGTCGTTCAGGGTGGCGGCGATGGTGGCGGGCGAGCCGGTGAACGACGGCCGGCTGGTCACCTCGATGATCAGCTCGCGCAGCGACAGTTTCTCTGCTTCGGCCCTGGCCCGCCACTGGGCCGCGGTGGCCATCGGGTCGGTGTAGGCCCGCACGCTGGCCCGGCCCGGCGCGATGGTGTCCTGGCTGACGTCCGGGTCGACGTCCGGCAGCGGCCCGTCCGGGTCGTAAGCGGACAGGTCGCGGTTCCACAGCTGCTCGGCGAACCGGATCGCGGTCTGCCCGCTGACCTGCTGCCGCCGGACCTCGCGGGACAGTTCCTGCGCCTCGGCGTCGGTGCCGGCCAGGATGAACGTGGCCGCGGGCAGGATCAGCAGCTGGTCCGGGGCCCGGCCGTAGGCGGGCAGCCGCCGTTTCACGTCGGCGTAGAACGCCTGGCCCGCCTCCTTCGTGCCGTGCCGGGTGAAGATCGCGTCGGCGGCCTCGGCGGCGAACTCGCGGCCCTCGTCCGAGTCGCCGGCCTGGAAGATCACCGGCCTGCCCTGCGGGCTGCGCGGCACGTTGAACTGGCCCCAGATGTCGAAGAACCGGTCGGTCCGGGCGAACCGGCCCGCCTCGGTCCGGTTCAGGAACACCCCGGCGCCGGGGCCGTCCGCGAGGTCGCCGTCCTGCCAGGAGTCCAGCAGCCCGAGCGTGGCGGCCAGGAACGCCCTGGCCCGGGCGTACCGGTCCGAGACGGCCAGGTAGCCGCCCCGGCGGAAGTTCTCCCCGGTGAACGCGTCCCACGAGGTGACCACGTTCCACGCGGCCCGCCCCGCGGACAGGTGGTCCAGGGTGGCGAACTGCCGGGCCACCTCGTACGGCTCGTTGAAGGTGGAGCTGATCGTGCCGGCCAGCCCGAGCCGGTCGGTGACCGCGGCCAGTGCGGCCAGCACGGTGAACGTGTCCGGCCGGCCGACCACGTCCAGGTCGTAGATCTGCCCGTTCTGCTCGCGCAGCCGCAGTCCCTCGGCCAGGAACAGGAAGTCGAACTTGGCCCGCTCCGCGGTCCGGGCGAAGTGCTCGAACGAGCTGAACTCGATGTGGCTGCCGGACCGCGGGTCGCTCCACACCGTGGTGTTGTTCACCCCGGGGAAGTGCGCGGCCAGGTGGATCTGCTTGACCGGCTTGGTCACGGGGGCGTCCTTCCGGCTCGGCTCAGGCCTGGGCGTACCGGCTGGCGGGCCGGGGCAGGCCCAGCCGTGTGCGAAGCGTCCCGTCCTGATAGGACGCACGGAACGCGCCGCGCTCCTGAAGAAGGGGTACGAGATTTGCGGTGATGGCCGCCAGATCCTGGCTGATCACCCCGGGCCGCAGCCGGAACCCGGACAGCCCGGCCGCCTGCCAGTCCTGCAGAAGGCCGGCCAGCTCCCGCGGGGTCCCGGTGAACACCAGCGCGTCACTGCGGTACTCCTGCCCGGCCAGCTCGTCCAGCCGGGCCTTGCGTTCCCTCGCCGCGGCGGCGGTCTCCGCCAGGAACACCACCAGGTCGCCGAAGACGTGCAGGGTCTGCCCGGCCCGCCCGGCGGCCTCCTGGTCGCCGCGGATCTCGGCCACGATCGCGGCCGCCTCCGCCGCGTCGTGCGGGGTCACGAACCCCACGTCGGCGGCCCTGGCGACCAGCTGGTACGGCGCGGCCGAGTGGGCCAGCGCGGCGATCACCGGCTGGCCCTGCGGCGGCCGCGGGGTGATCGACGGGCCCTTGACCCGGAAGTGCTCCCCGGCGAAGTCGATGTAGTGGAGCTTGTCCCGGTCGACGAACCGGCCGGTGGCCGCGTCCCTGATCTCCGCGTCGTCTTCCCAGCTGTCCCACAGCCGCCTGAGCACCTCGGCGTAGTCCGCGGCCTCGTCCATCAGGCCGGCCAGCAGCCGCGCGATCTCCGGGTCGCCGCGCTGGGAGTAGCGGAACACCGGCAGCGTGCGGCGGCCGAAGTGGGCGGCCTCGTGCGCCCGCGCGGTGACCTGGAGCCGGACCCCGGCCCGGCCCTGGCTGACGTAGTCCAGCGTGGCGATGGCCTTGGAGAGGTGGAACGGCTCGGTGTGCGTCACGACCGCGGTCGGCACCAGCCCGATGTGCCTGGTCACCGGGGCCACCCGGGCCGCGATCAGCACCGCGTCGAGCCGCCCCCGGACCCGGTCGGCCCGCGGGTCGGGCGCGTTGTACCGGTCCGACTGCAGGCCGAGCCCGTCCTCGAGGGTGACGAAGTCCAGCAGCCCGCGCTCGGCCTGCTGGACCAGGCCGGCCCAGTACCCGGCGGTGAACAGCGCACGGGGCTCGATCCCGGCCGCGCGCCAGGCCGCCGGGTGCCAGCCGGCCCCGTCCAGCGCGACGGCCAGGTGCAGGGCGGCTGGTGATCCCGGCATCTGCGAAGTCACGCTCCCTGCTCGTCGCCGCGTCCGCTTTCCCGATAAAATATATCGGAATAGTGGACTGAGCCTGCCTGGGCCCTGCCCCGACAGTAGGCAGCACCCAGCAGCCAGGCAAGGCCAAGCGCTCGTTCAGCCGAGCCGCGGCGGAGCTAGCCAGCAAGCAGGCGTCCAGGCGCTGCAGCAGGTCGTGCGCGGCGAGCTCGATCTCCTTGTGCCGCCACTCCGCGGCCCGGTACAGGCAGGCGATGATGCCCATCCGGTGCACCCGCCGGAAGTCCCCGTAGACGAACGCGTACCTGGCCTTGGTCTCGTCGGCCGCCCCGTCGGTCAGACCGAGGTGCCAGGCCTCGTACTCCGCCCAGGAGTGCCCTTCGAGGAACGTGTTCTGGTCCGCGGCCCGCGGCTGCACGCTCCCCCAGTCGCTCTCCACCACGTACTGCCGGGCGTCGATGAGCTGCTGTGCCTTCTGGACCGCCCGCGGGTTCACCGAATATGAGGCCATGCCCGCAGTCTGCCCCGCGGGCCGGATTTATGCCGCGGCCTGGCCGGAAGCGCTGGCCGGGGCGGCCTCGGCGGGCTGCGGGGCGACCGCGGCCGGGCCGGGCGGCAGCCGCCGGGTCACCGCCAGCGAGGCCAGGCCCACCCCGGCGGCCAGCGCGAACGCGATCAGCACGCCGGACCGCAGGCTGGCCGCGGCGGCCACCGCGGTGCCCCCCACGCCGATGCCCAGCGCGGTGCCGAGCGTGTCGGACAGGGTCAGCGCGCCGGACGCCCAGCCCTCACGCCCGGGCGGCGCCTCGCGCAGCATCAGCAGCGACAGCGGCGCGTAGCCGAGGCCCATGCCCAGGCCGGCCACGGTCCACGCGGCCACGCCCACCGCGACGGGCACGGAAGGCCACAGCACGGCCGCCATCCCGGCGGTGCCGATCAGCACGAGGACCAGGCCGGCCGCGATCAGGCTGCGGCCGGACCGGGTCTGGCTGACCCGGGCCTGCACCCAGGAGCCGGCCGTCCAGGACAGCGTGGCGCCGGTGATCGCGAGGCTGCCCACCACCGGCGGGTAGTGCCGCACTTCGGTGATGGCCAGCGTCACGTAGGCGTCGGCGCCGAAGAACGCGAACGTGAGCAGCCCGCGGACGGCGATGACCGAGGGCAGCCCGCTGCGGCTGGTCAGCGTGCCCGCGGGCACCAGACGGCGCAGCGCCGGGAGCCCGGTCACCACGCCGGCGACGGCCAGCGCGGCGCCGGCCGCCAGGTGCCACGACCCGGCCGCCGCCACGGTCAGCCCGCCGAGCAGGACCGCCGCCCCGGCCGCGGTGCGCAGCCCGTCGACCAGCCGGTGCCGGTCCTGCCCGTCCGCCCCGGTGTCGGCGTCTGCCGACCGGCCGATCCGGACCAGCGCCGGCACCGCCACCGCGCCGGACACCGCGACCACCGGCAGCAGGCCGAGGAACACCCACCGCCAGCCGAACACGTGGGCCACCGCGGCGGCCAGCACCGGGCCAGCCAGCCCGGGGACCACCCAGGCGGTGGACAGCACGGCCATCATCCGGGCCCGCAGCGGCCCGGGCAGGCACCGGCCGATCGCCGCGTAGGCCACCGCGGGCACCGCGCCGGCCCCGGCGCCCTGCAGCACCCGCCCGGCCACCATCACCCACATGTCCGGGGCCAGCCCGGCCACCAGCAGGCCCGCGCCGAACAGCAGCAGGCCGGCCACGAACGGGACCGCGGGCCCGCGCCGGTCGGCCTCCCGGCCGGCCACGCTGATGCCGGCCACGCTGCCCAGCATGAACGCGCTGAACACCCAGCCGTAGAGCTTGAGCCCGCCCAGGTCACGGGCGGCCACCGGCATGACCGTCACCACCGCGAGCGCCTCGGACGCGACGAACGTGATGGTCAGCACCAGGCCGGTGATCAGTGCCCGGTACTGCGGCACCCACAGCCGCTCGGCCCGGCTCCCGCGCATGGGCAGGCACCTCCTGTCTGGGTGGCTGGTGCCTCCCACACTAGAAGCTCAACTGGACGTCAAGTCCAGCCCGGTCCCCGGGCCGGGTCCCGGCGGGCCGTAGATTTGGCCCCGACCAGCTCAGCACCGGAGGAAAGGCACCGACGATGGTGGCAGCAGCCGGCCGCACCCCAGGCCAGCCCGCAATGTGGAACTCGTTCGCGAACATGGCCAGCGCCGGTGAGTGGGCGGTGACGATCGTGGGCGGCGAGGGGGCCACCGTTGTCGACGACCAGCAGAACCGCTACCTCGACGCGCTGGCCAGCCTGTGGTACTGCAACGTGGGCCACGGCCGGGCCGAGCTGGCCGGCGCGGCCGCCAGCCAGATGCGCCAGCTGGCCGCCTACCAGACCTTCGAGCCGTTCACCAACGCCCCGGCCGAGGCGCTGGCGCAGCGGATCGCCGGGATCGCCCCGATGGACGGGGCGAAGGTGTTCTTCACCCCGGGCGGCGGCTCCGACGCCATCGACACCGCGGCCAAGCTGGCCCGCGCCTACTGGCACGCGGAGGGCCAGGACGGCAAGCAGATCATCATCTCCCGGGCGCACGCTTACCACGGGATGAACGCCTACGGCACCACGCTGGGCGGCATCCCGGCCAACGCGGCCGCGTTCGGCCCGCTGGTCGCCGCGGTCGAGCACGTCGCCTGGGACGACCCGGAGGCGCTCGACAAGCTGATCAGCCAGCTGGGCGCGGACCGGGTCGCCGCGTTCTTCTGCGAGCCGGTGATCGGCGCGGGCGGGATGTACCCGCCGCCCGAGGGCTACCTGGCCCGGGTGGCCGAGATCTGCCGGGCGCACGACGTGCTGCTGGTCGCGGACGAGGTGATCACCGGCTTCGGCCGGACCGGCCACTGGTTCGCCAGCGCCCGGTTCGGCATCGAGCCCGACCTGATGACCACGGCCAAGGGCCTGACCTCCGGGTACGCACCGCTCGGCGCGGTGATCGTGGGGCCCCGGGTGTCCGCGCCGTTCTGGCGGCCGGGCTCGGCGGAGGTCTTCCGGCACGGCTACACGTACGCCGGGCACCCCACCGCGTGCGCGGTCGGGCTGGCCAACCTCGATCTGATCGAGCGTGACGGCCTGCTGGAGCGGGTCGCCGGGCTGGAGGGCGTGCTGGCCGGCGCGGTCCGGCCGCTGGCTGAAAACCGGCTGGTCAGCGAGGTCCGGGCGGGCACCGGCCTGCTGGCCGCGGTGCAGCTGGCGCCGGACGCGATCGAGGCGGACCCGGGCCTTGGCGCCCGGCTGGTGGCGGACATCCGCCGCCGCGGCGTGATCACCCGGCTGCTGCGCGGGGGCGCGCTGCAGGTCTCCCCGCCGTTCGTGATCACCGAGGAGGAGATCACCCAGCTCGCCGGGACGTTCGCGGCCGCCCTGGACGCGGTGCTAGCTGAGGAGGGCGCGGGCTGAGCCGGGCCCGCCCTGGCAAGGACAGATACGGCGGCGGCCGCCGGGAACCCGCGGGTTCCCGGCGGCCGCTCACTGCCCCGCCGGTTACCGGTGCACGTGCCGCAGCGGGCCGGCGTTGTCCGGGAACTGGCCGGTGTTCAGCACCTGGATGCCGGCGTGCTGCTCACCGTTGAACGGGGTCACGATCGGCGAGGTGGCTCCCGGCTCGCAGCCGAGCCTGAACGGCTGCCGCGGGTTGTTGAACCACAGGCCCAGGTGGAACTGGTGGGTCGGGCCGAAGGTCGTGGTCCCGCCGAGCGACACCGAGAACGTCTCGGAGTCGAAGATGCCCCGCACGGTGGCCGTTCCGGTGCCGTTCCGCCCGGTGTCGACGTCGGTCTGGTACCAGGCCACGCCGAACGGCTTGTCCGGGACCTGGATGACGAACAGGTCGAACTCCGAGTTCTTGGGCAGGCCCGCGACGTGCACCACCATCGTGTCGTTCTCGTCGTGGGTGACGATCGCGACGGTGCCGCGGGCGTGCGGCAGGCAGGACGAGATCCCCGCCGACGGGACGAGCCGGAAGGCTGAAGACGTGGTCCGGGGCCTGGGCACCCAGGGCCACCGCGGTGGCGGTGACGCCGAGCACCGCGGCGGCCCCGGCCGTCGCGGCGACCGTCAGAGCACGGCGGGAAAAACGGGTGGTGAAATGGCTGATCTGCATACACCCCTCCAGATCGCGAACCTTTGCCAGGGTCAGCCCCCGACTTGACCGACACGTTACGTGCGCAGGGGCTCGCCGGACAGACCTAAGTCTGCAGGTCAGCCCTTCCGGGCAGGGGGCAGATCAGAAGAGTCAGATCAGGCCGGGGCCGCGGCCCGGATGGCGGCCGGGGTCAGCGCGGCCATCGCCGCGGCGACCGGCTCGGGCCCGGGCCGGGCGGTGATGATCCGCACCACGGTCTCGTCCAGGCCCACGGACAGGCGGGCGAACGCGGCCGCCGCGCCGTCTGCCGGGCCGTAGTAGCCGACCGCCTGGAACAGCTCGTCCGGCGCCGCGTCGATCAGCTCGGCCATCGGCGTGCCCTGGTCGCGGCGGCTCTCCAGCTCGGCCAGCGCGTCACCGAAGCCCATCTCGCCGAACATGCCCCGGTAGCCCGCGGTGACCGGGATGCCGGGCGGGCCCATCGCGTAGCCGAGCACCTGCGCGCCGAACGCCCGCCGGGCGGCGGCCACGTCGTCGTCGATGCAGACCCGGATGTACATCATGGCCGGGACCTCCGCCGGGTCCCGCCCGGCCCGGGCCGCGCCCGTGGCGATCAGCTCCTTGCTGTACGCGATCCGCTCCGGCGTGGCCCAGTTCAGCAGCGCCCCGTCGGCCACCTCGCCGGCCAGCCGGACCATCTGCGGCCCGAGCGCGCCCAGGTAGACCGGCGCGGGCGGCAGCTCACCGGTGCCCAGCGACACCGAGCGGAGCCGGAACGCGGTCCCGTCGGTGGTGACCGTCTCGCCGCGCAGCAGCGCCCGCACCGTGGTGACCCAGTCCCGCATGATCGCGATCGGCTTGTTCGGCAGGCCCATCGACTCCCAGAACGCGGGCCCGTACCCGCCGGTGCCAAGGCCGGCCACGAACCGGCCGCCGGACTGCTGCGCGAGCGTGGCGGTCTGCGCGGCCAGCGCCAGCGGGGTCCACATCCGCGCGGCGGGGACCACCGAGATCCCGGCCCGCAGCGAGGTGTCCGCCAGCCAGGCGGCGCACACGTGGAACGAGTCCGGCACCCCGCCCGCCGGGGTCCAGACGCTCTCGAAGCCGAGCCGCCCGGCCTCGATCGCGGCTTCCCGCAGCTGCGGCAGCGGCAGGCCAAGCCGCGCGTCCAGGCCGACACCGATCATCATGGGCCCGAGTATGCCGCAGCAGCGCGGCGCAGGCCGGCCCGGACCCCGATGGTCCCGGCCGGCCGGCGCCTGATGCTGGCTGCCCCTGCTTAGCGCACAGGGATCAGTGCACGGTGCTCCTCAGTGCGTGGTGCTCAGCGGTGCACGTGGCTCAGCGGCCCGGCGTTGTCCGGGAAGTTGCTGGTGTTGAGCACCTGGACGCCGGCGTGCTGCTCGCCGTTGAACACCGTCACCTTCGCCGCAGTGGCCCCGGGCTCGCAGCCAAGCCGGAACGGGACATTCGGGTCGTTGAACCACAGGCCCAGGTGGTACTGGTGGACTGCGTCGAACTTGAGGGTCGCGTTGGGGTTGGGCACCGCCGTGAACGTCTCCTGGTCGAAGACGCCCTGCACGGTGGCCATGCCGGAGCCGTTCGGGCCGGCCTCGACGTCGGTCTGGTACCAGGACAGCCCGACGTTCGGAGGCGTCGGGGTCTGGGTCACGAACAGGTCGAAGTCGGTGTTGGCGGGCAGGCCGTGGACCGACACCACCATCGTGTCGTTGAGCTTGTGCGGGAAGATCGCCACCGTGCCGCCGGCGTGCGACAGGCAGGACGCGATGTTCGGCGACTGCTGCAGCTGGAAGACGAACGGGGCGGACGAGAGGCTGGCGCTGGCGTGCACCTCCGGGCTGGACGTGGCCGCCCCGGCGGCGCCCATCGCGAGCGCCGAGGCCGCGCCGAGGCCGGCGGCCACGGTGATCGCCCGGCGGGAGAAGCGGATCGGGATTCGGCTGAACTTCATGTGTTTCTAGCTCCCTAATGGCTGACGTTTTGCCAGTACATGAGACTGGCTTTGCCAAATCATTACGTCAGGAACCCGAATCCGGTTCAACCGGGGGTTCCCCGGAGCTGGTCTGGCCGCCCCGTTCCGGTGGCTCGCTCAGCCGATCTGGCGGACGCTGGCCTGCGCAATCACCCCGTCGCAGACCACGTAGGTGCCCTGGCACGCCTGACCGAGCCATCGGTCCGTACAGCTACCCAACGGGCCGTAACGGTGTCTTCGTTCACGGTGTGGCCGAGGTCACGTTCCCGCCCGCGAGTCGCGGCTGAGCCATCGCCCGAGGCAGGCCCCAGGCCGTGACGGGGCCGAGGGCACCAGGGCCTAGGCGGTCAGTGGATGCCGGCCGCGTTCAGCCGCTGGGTGACGAACGTGCTGGCCGCGTTGTTGTACTTCTGGGTGTAGTCCAGGTGCGCGCTGAGGTTGGCGCCGCGGGCGCAGAACGGGTCACCGGTGTCGCAGTAGGACTGGATCTTCGCCGCGAACGGGGCCAGCGTCTCGCTGCTGGGCCGCGGGAACAGGCCCGTGGCCCCGGGGTCGTTGCCGACGTCGAAGGAGAACCCGGGCACCCGGCGCGGGTCGCCCATCTGGATCACGGCCAGGATCCTGGCCGCGGTCGAGGACGGCACGCCGGGGGTGGCCGGGGTGCCGAGGTTGCCGCCGCCGCCACCGCCCAGTGCGTCGCCGACGACCTGGGCGCCCTGCGAATAGCCGACCAGCACGAACTGCTCGTCCGGGCAGCTCGCGACGTCGGTCGCGAGCTGCGACTTAATCGCGCTGTCCCCCTGCGCCACACTGCTGGAGTAATTGGTCAGCGTGGCCGGGTAAACAACGGCCTCCTGGCTGACACTCGCCGTTACGTCGTTCTGGATAAGCGTGACCAGGCTGCCGATAACGCCGTCGCCCGGCGCCTCGGTCGACGCCCGGGCCGCGATCACCCGGACCGTCGTGCAGGCCGCCGACGAGGGCGTGGCCGAGGCCGGGCCGGCCACCGCAACGGCGGCGGCTACGCCGGCGGAGGCCAGCACGCCGACGGCGCCCAGGCGGGCCAGCCGGCGTCCGGTAACGCGGGGCAGGAGAGTACGGATGCTCCGGTACTGCGGCATGCGCGGGACTTCCCTTCAGGTCCACGGCCCGCCTGGCCGCGGCCGCCCGGTATTGGCACAGCGCCAATACACCGGTTGCCGCGCAGGCACGCCGGAATGAGCTGGTGATAACGCGGGCTTCCGGAAGTCCAGCTGCCCAAACCATAGGCCCGGAGAGGAAACTAAGCAATCGCTTACCGGTAGATTTTATTACCGGTTTACGGTGTGCTGGCCGTGAGCACCGGCAGGACAGTGGCCCCGGTGCGGCGCGGGCCGGCCCGGGCGGCCGGGGTTGGACGGCCGTGCCGGTTGCGGCCCTATGATGAGCCGCGTGGTCGCCAGAACCGGACCGGAGGACACCGAACCGCCGGCCCGTGCGCGCGCCCGGCGGGTCGACGATCTCGACCGCCGGATCATCAAGATGCTCCAGTCCGACGGGCGGCTGTCCAACACCGAGATCGCCCGGTCGCTGGAGATCACCGAGACCACGGTGCGCAAGCGGATCGCCCGGCTGCTGGACGAGCGGCTGATCAGCATCGTGGCGGTGCCCACCCCGGAAGCCTCCGGGATGCTGCTGTCGGCCATCCTCGGCGTGTCGGTGGACCTGACCGCGATCCACGACGTGGCCGAGACCATCCGCACCTACCCCGAGGTCCGCTACGTCGGGATGTCCGCGGGCCGGTACGACCTGATGGTCGAGGCGTTCTTCACCGACCAGGAGCACCTGCTCGAGTTCATCACCGGCAAGATCGGCACGCTGCCCGGCATCTCCAGCCTGGAGACGTCGATCATCCTCAAGGTGGTCAAGTTCTCCTACGAGTGGGAGATCACCTAGCGCAGGCCCCTCCGGTGCGCCCCAGGACGCCCAGATCAATCGAGATCCGGCATCCATCGGGCCCTTCAGAGGCCTAATTGCGCATCGTCGCGGCTGAAATATTGTGCGATTCGAACCCAGCCTCTACCATCCGATCAAGCCAAGCCGGGCTGATCGACGGAGGTCCTGGTGACTGACAATCCAGCCGTGCGGGCCGCGGAAGGCCGCGAGCTCAGTGACAGTGAATACCTGCGGCAGCTCGGCGTTGAGCCCAGGTTCAAGCGGGCGCTCGGCTTCTTCACCGGAACGCTGTTCGCGGTGGCCTTCCAGGGGCCGACCACCGGCGCCCTGCTGATCACCGGCGCCACCCTCTTCCTCGGCGGCCCGGCGTTCATCTGGGCCATCCCGCTGATCTTCGTGCTCCAGCTGCTGCTCGCCGTGACCTGGGCGGAGCTGAGCTCGCACTACCCGCTGACCGGCGGCATCTACCAGTGGGCCCGCGAGCTCGGCGGCGACTTCCTGGGCTGGATGACCGGCCTGTTCTACGTGGTCGCGATCATCCTGGTCATGCCCGCGGTCGGCACGGTCATGAACGTGGTGCTGAACGGGGTGTTCACCAGCATTACGGTGACCGAGGGCCATCAGGTGCTCATCGCGATCATCACGATCGTCGCCGCGGCCCTGCTGATAGCCACCAGCGTCCGCGTGGTCGCCATCCTGAACAGCATCGGCGTGGTGCTCGAGCTGGTCGTGCTGCTCGGCGCGGCGATCGCGCTGCTGTTCCACACCCACCAGTCGCTCTCCGTGCTCGGCGACACCGGCGGCGTGGAGGGCCACGGCAGCTACCTGTGGCCGTTCCTGGTCGTGATCGCGCTGGTGGTGACCCAGCTGGTGGGCTTCGAGACGGCCGGCGCGTTCGCCGAGGAGACCAGGAAGTCCCGGATCAAGCCCAGCCAGGCCATCATCGCGGGCCTGGCCGGCACCGCGCTGATCCTGTTCATCTTCGACCTGTGCGTGCTGCTGTCGATCCCGAACGTGCCCAAGGCCATGGCCGGGGCCAGCATCGTGCCCGTGATCACCGGGGCGCTGGGCAGCGGGTTCGCCAAGTTCTTCTTCATCGGCGCGATCGTCTCGGTGTTCAGCACCGGCATCGCCACGCTGGCCACGATCGTCCGGATGATGTACGGCATGGCGCGGAACGGCCAGCTGCCCGGGTCGGGGTTCCTGACCAGGCTGTCGCCGCGCACCGACGAGCCGCTGGGCACCATCGTGGTGGCCGCGATCCTCTCGATCATCCCGCTGATCTTCATCAAGAAGATCGAGGTGCTGGTCGCCGCGATCACCGCGCTGATCATCATCCCGTACATCCTGGTGCTCGGCGCGCTGCTGTTCCGCCGTCTCGGCGGCTGGCCCAAGGTGTCCGTCCCAGTTCAACCTGGGCCGCTGGGGCCTGCCGATCACGATCGCCGGCCTGATCTGGACCGTGATCATCCTGTGGGACGCGGCCTGGCCGCGCGAGATCACCAACCCGGACCTCGGGTTCATGCCGGTGATCGAGGACCTGGCCATCGGCACCGCGATCGTCGGGGTGATCTGGTGGTTCGTGAGCCTGCGCGGCAAACAGGATCCCGAGGGCGCGGCGAAGATTGACCAGGCGGTCAGCGACTGACCAGGCTGACCGGATGAACATCGACGCGGCGCTGGCCGCGATCGCCAGCCTGGACGGCAGCGGGTTCGACCTGGGCGAGCGCGAGATGGTGTGGCCGGACTTCCCGGTCCATGAGTACCGGCGGCGGTACGCGAAGCTGGCCGCGCTCATGGACCGGGAGGGATACGACGCCCTCGTGCTCACCCAGGAAGAACCGGTCCGCTACCTCTCCGGGTACAACTCGGTGGTGTGGGCCGTGGGCCGGTGGCTGCCCACCGTGTTCGTCGCGGCGCGGGACCCGCGCCAGTCGGTCCTGTTCTGCTCCGCGTTCGACGCAGGCTGCGCACAGGGAACGAGCTGGGCCACGGTCCATCCGTACTCAGTCCAGACGGAGCTGGCCGGACTGGTCACCAGCCATCTGAAGGAGATCGGCGCGGTCCCGGACCGGACCGGCTACGAGTACGGTCCCGGGACGTTCATGGCGCTGCCGCAGTACGTGGCCCATCCGATCCTCGCCGCGGGCGCCGGCGCCGCGGCGGCGGCTGGCGCGGCGGGCGGGCCACGCGACGCCGGCCGGCTGATCTCCGCGCTGCGGATGGTCAAGAGCCCGCTGGAGATCGAGCGGGTCCGCCGGTCGGTGAGCGCGGCGGTGGCCGGCTACCGGGCCGGGATGGAAGCGGCGCACGCGGGGATGACCGAGAAGGAGCTGGTGGCCGTCATCGGCTCCACCATGTACTCCAGCGGCACCACCGCGGGCAGCAAGCCGCTGTTCGTCAACTGCGTGTCCGGCCGCCGGCGGTATCCGCTGGTCGACTCCCCCGCCTCGGACAACGTGCTGGCCGACGGCGACGTCGTGTTCGTGGACGGCGGCGGCGCCAGCGACGGCTACGTGTCGGACATCCTGCGGATCATTGGCATCGGCCCGCTGCGTTCGCAGGACCTGCGCTACGCGGAGGTCGCGGCCGAGGCCACCCGGGTCATGATCGGCGCGGTCCGGCCCGGGGTCCGCGTGTCCCAGCTGATCGGCGCAGCGTCTGAGTTCGTGCGGTCGGCCGGGGTGGACGACCCGGTCGGGGTCGTGGCCGGCCACGGCATCGGGCTGGAGCTGTGGGAGCGGCCGATCATTCAGGTGCACGAGGACCCGGACGACGACGTGGCCGTCGTGCCCGGCATGGTGCTGTGCCTGGAGCCGATCCTGGCCCCGCCGCACCCGGACGGCGGGCTGGCCGGCGTCTTCGTGATCGAGCAGCAGGTCCTGGTCACGCAGGACGGCTGCGAGGTGCTGTCGGCCGATCTGCCGGCCGAGCTGTGGCGAGCAGGGAGCTAGATGCGCGCGCTGTACGTCAGCCCGATGGTCTACGGGGCCAACCAGGCCGTCGACGCGATCAGCCACGGGCTGGAAGCCGAGCTGGACGCCCACGGCATCGAGATGCGGGTGGCCTACGCGGACTTCGACGAACCGGACTGGAAGGAGCAGGCCGACCGGGCGGTGCGGGCCGGGGCGGACGCGGGCTACGACGCGATCGTGGTGTGGGTCATCGACCCGGACGTGCCCGCGGACGCGGTCGCCTACGCGCGGGCGAAAGGCGTGCGGGTGGTCAGCTTCGAGCGGCCGCGTTACCCGGTCGAGGCGTCGGTCGTGTACCCGAACTTCAACCAGGGCGTCTACATGATGGAGCACCTGGCCACCCTGCTGCCGCCGGGCGGCCGGGTGGCCGTGGTCGGCGGGCCCGACGTGATCGACGACATCGAGCTGCTGGCCGGGATCCGGCACGGGCTGGACTCGACCGGCCTGGTCCGGGTCAACGACCCGGAGGACCCGCGCTACAAGAACACGACCGACGTGGCCTCGGGCGGCAAGGAGAAGACGGCCAACCTGCTGGCCGACTTCGCCCAGCTGGATGGCCTGGTGCCGTTCAACGACGAGACCATGCTCGGCGCGGTCGAGGCGCTGCGCGAGGCGGGCCGGCTCGGCGAGGTCAAGATGGTGTCGCGGAACGGCACGCCGGCCGCGGTCCAGCTCATCAGGGCCGGCATTCACCACGGGACCTGGGACATCGACCCGCCGGGCATCGGCCAGTCCGTGGCCAGCCTGGTCGTCAGGAGCGCCACCGAGGACCTCGACGGGCTGTGCGTGTCCAGCCCCGTCGGCCGGATGATCACGCCCGACCGGGCCGCGGCCTGGATCCCGTGGCGCGACCGGATCCCGTACCACGACCTCAAGCCGGCCTGACGTCCGAAAGCTTCAAGACATCGGCGGGCGGCGCGGCTAGCGTCCCGGTCATGAACCTTCAGCTGTCACTCATCGAGCTGGTGGTCGCGGACATGGCCGCGACGCTGGCCTTTTACCGCCGTCTCGGCCTGGACATCCCGGCCGGCGCCGACCAGCAGCCGCACGTGGACATCGAGATCAAGGGCGGCCTGCGGATCGCCTTTGATACCGAGGACACGATCCGGTCGTTCGACTCCGGCTGGACCCGCCCGTCCGGCGGGCACCGGGCCGCGCTGGCCTTCGCCTGCGACAGCCCGGCCGAGGTCGACGCGGCCTACGCCGAGCTGACCGGGCCGGCTACGAGGGCCACCTGGCCCCGTGGGACGCCTTCTGGGGCATGCGTTACGCCGTCGTGCACGACCCCGACGGGACACCGGTCGACCTGTTCGCCGTGCTCCCTGCCAGCTAACCGGGCCAGCTAACCGGGCCAGCTAACCGGGCCAGCTAACCGGGCCAGCTAACCGGGGCCCGGCGGTCTGACGGGCCGCGCTCAGTGCCCGTGGCCGCCGGCCGCCCCGCCATGACCGCCCGCGTCCGCCGCGTGGGTCGCGGCGTGGACCGCCGCATGCACGGCTGCGTGCGTTGCCGCGTGAACGGCGGCCTGGGTCGCGGCGTCAACAGCGGCCTGGGTCGCGGCGTCAGCCGCCGCCTGGGTCGCGGCGTTCGCCGCTGCCACCGCGGTGGCCTGCGCCGCGGCCCGGCTGGCGGCATCGGCCGCCAGGCCCGTGTCCCCGACCGCGTCCGCGATGCCCGCCGGCGCTGGCCCGGCCTCGGCAACCTTCCCTTCGGCGATCCGCTTGAGCCGGGCGCGCGGTTCACGGTTGGCCAGTCCCCGGTACAAGGCCGCACCCAGCCCGGCCGCGTGGGCCAGGCCGCCCAGTGCCGCGCCGGCCGTGTCCACCGCTCCCGACGAGCGGGCAATGGCGTCCAGCCGGGCCGCCGCGGCCGCGAGCCGCCCCGGATCGGTGACCTGCCATCGGGTGCCAAGGAACGCGCGCTCGCTTCGCAGCGCGCCGGCCTCAGTCAGCTTCCCCAGGTACGCCTCGACGATCCCGCGCCGGGGACGGCCGACCCATGCCTTCGCCTTGGGCGGCCTTCTGGCCTGCACCAGGCTCTCCAGGGCCAGGTCGAGCTCGGCGCTGCCGGCCGGCGCGGCGTCGCGCACCACGATCCTGCCGTCGGCTATCTCGGCCTTCCCGCGCGCCGCGAGCCGCACCAGCTCGGACCCCGCCAGCGCGATCGCCAGCCGCTGGCCCTGCTGGATCCTCCCGTTCGGCCCGACCGACAGCAGCGCCAGGTCCTCGCCAAGCGTCTCCATGCCCGTGAGCGTAATGTGCGCGCCGCGAGCCAGCCAGGCCGCGGCGGCGGTCAGGCGGCGCGGCCCAGCTCGGCGAGCAGGGAGGTGGGGGTGGTGCCGCTGAGGTCGAGCAGGTCGCGGCTGAGGTGGGCCTGGTCGGCGTAGCCGCAGCCGAACGCGACGTCGGCGAGCGGGCGGCCGTCCAGGGCGGCGGCCAGGGCCCGGTTCATCCGCAGGATGCGGGCCAGGCGCCGCGGGCCGTAGCCGAACAGCGGCAGGCAGCGGCGGCGCAGCTGGCGCTCGCTGAGCCCGAGCCGGTCCGCCATCACCGCGACTGGCACGCCGCGACCGGCCATCGCGTGCACCCGCGGGCCGATGGGGTCCACGCCGTCGCCGGCCGCGACCGCCTCGGCCACCCAGGCTTCCAGCGCCGCGGCCGGGCCCGCCGGGTCGTCCGCGATCCGCTCGGCCAGCCGCCGGGCCGCGGCGGACGCCCACACCTCGTCCAGCGCCGGCGACAGACCCGCCAGCCCGGACGCGGGCACGCCGAGCGCGGCGGGCCCGGTGCCCGCGTGGAACCGCAGCGCGGTGTAGGCCGTGCCCTCCGGGCTGTCGTGCCACCGCGCCACCAGGTCCGGGCCGGCCACGGTCAGCTGGCGGCCGTCCCAGATGAGATCCAGGCAGCCGTCCGGCAGGATTCGGCTGCGCGCGGGCCTGGTCCGCACGGACCGCTCCCACAGCACCACGCCCGGCACCCCGGCCGGCCGCTCCCGGTAAGCCATCCCCCCATCATGCCCCGGTGGTCTGACATCATCGCCGCGTTAGCGCCCGGGGGCCCGTTGCGCCATCTACCGCAGGCTCGCTGACCAGCATGAGCGGATATCGTGATGTGCCGGTTCCGGTGGGCCGTTACGGCCGGGGTGGGGCTGCCTGGCCGGCGAAGGTTCGTGCTGTCCCCCGCGCGGAGAGCCTTGCGGTGGCGCAGAATCGGCTGAGATACGAGCGGGATGGGGGGCACTGGATGCCGGCTGTGTGGCTGCGGGTCCGCCGCGGGCTCCGCCAGGACTGGCGGACCCCGGCCGGGCTGATGCTGGTTGTCGCGCTGATGGGGGCCGTGGTCCTGGTCTCGCTGGCCGGCGCGCGGCGCACGGACACCGCGGTCTCCCGGTTCCTGGCCTACGCCGGCGTCACCCAGGGCCAGGTCTCCGCCAGCCCGGCGGTGATGCGCCGGGTCGCGGCGCTGCCGTCGGTGGCCTGGAGCCAGCGGGGCTCACTGATCCTCGCGGTCCCGTACGTGCACGGCCGGCCGCAGGGCCAGGTGCTCCCCTGGGCCATCCTCGACAGGCCGCCGCAGTCCCGGCCGATCATCGTGGCCGGCCGCCTCGCCGACTCGTCGCAGCCCAGCCAGGCGATGATCAACGAGTCGGCGGCGCGGGCCATGCACATCGGCGTCGGCGCGGTCATCGCCCTGCGCGGCTACCGGCCCAGCCAGGCCGAGCAGGTGTTCACCGGCGCGAACGTCCCGCCCCGGGTCGGGCTGCCGTCCGTCCGCGTCGTCGGCATCCTCCGGCTGCCCAGGGACCTGGCGACCAACGTCGACGTCCCCGCCGACGTCAGCTATCAGGGCAACGGCGCGGTGTACCTGAACGCGGCGTTCTACCAGGCGGTCCATCGCAAGGTGGCCAGCGACCTCGGGCTCGCCGTCGCGCTGCGCCGCGGCGACGCCGGGCTGCCGGCCTTCGAGGCCCAGGTCAGGGCCATCTCCCACGGCCGGGCCCAGGTCTTCCCGGGCAGCGATGACACCGTCGCCGCGGCCGCCGCCCAGCGCGGCACCACGCTCCAGGCGCTGGCGCTGGCCCTGTTCGGCGCGCTCGTCGCAGTGGCGCTGCTGGTCATCGTGGCCCAGGGCCTGTCCCGGCTGGCCTGGGCCAGTTCCACGGACTTCACCGCGCTGCGCGCGCTCGGCTGCTCCCGCGGCCAGTTGTTCGCGATGGCGCTGGCCCCGGGCGCCCTGATCAGCGCGGGCGGAATGGCGCTGGCCGTGCCGGCCGCCTGGGCGCTGTCCGGCCTGACCCCGATCGGGCTGGCCCGCCAGGCCGAGGTGTCGCCCGGGCTGGAGTTCAACGCCGCGATCCTGCTCGGCGGCGCGGCGGTGCTGGCCGCGGCGCTCACCGCGCGGGCGGCGGTGACCGCCTGGCGGGTGGCCCGGCTGCGCGCCGCGCCCGGCCTGGCCGGCGGGGGCGGGCCGCGGCCGGGCTCGCGGGCCGGCCGGTGGGCCGCCCGCCGCCAGCTTCCCGCGCCGGTGGTGGCCGGCCTGCGGCTCGCCTTCGAGCCCGGCCAGGGGGCCGCCGCGGTGCCGGTCCGCCCGGCGGTGACCGGCATCGCGGTGTCGCTGACCGCGGTCACCGCGGCGCTGGTCTTCGGCACCAGCCTGGCCAACCTGATCACGGACCCGCCGGCCACCGGCTGGACGTGGACCGCCGCGGTCGGCAACCCGCATTCCGGCGACGCCAGCGTGGCGATCGAGCGCGGCCTGCGCGGCGATCCCGACGTCACCGGCTATACCGCGACCACGCTGGGCGACCGACCAGGATCGACTGGCCGGGATCTCCAGCTGGTCGGTTTGATGCTGTACGCGGTGACGTGGTGCCGCCTCTCCTGTCCGGGCGGCTGCCGCAGGCGCCGGACGAGATCGCGCTCGGCGGCGCTGACCTTCGCGCCCTGCACCAGCACGTGGGCGGCACGGTGCTGGTCGGGACGGCCCGCCGGATGGTACGGCTCCGCATCACCGGCCAGGTCGTGCTTACCCCGGAGATCACCAACGAGCAGACCCCGCTCGGCATCGGGCGCGGTGATGACGCTGGCCGGCGCCGACGCGGTGAGCGGGTCCCGGCTGCCGCGCAACGTCTTCCTGGTCCGGCTCCGTCCCGGCCGGGCCGAGGGCGCCGGCCTGGCCGGCCTGCGGCGCCGCTTCCCCGGGGTGGTGCTGCCCGCGATACCGCCGCCCGAGGTGCGCAACCTGCGCCAGGTCGACGGGCTGCCGCTGGCCCTGGCCCTGCTGCTGGGCCTGCTGGCCATCGGCACGGTGGCGCACACGCTGGTCACCTCGGTCCGGCGGCGGCGCCATGACCTGGCCATCCTGAAGGTGGTGGGCTTCGTCCGCGGTCAGGTCCGGGCCGCGGTGGCCTGGCAGGCCACCGCGATCGCGCTGGCCGGGCTGATCGTCGGCCTGCCGCTGGGCGCGGCCGCGGGCCGGTGGGCCTGGCTGGCGTTCGCCGGCCAGTTCGGGATCCGCCCGGTGCCGGTTCTGTCCCCGCTGGTCCTGCTGGCCGTCCCGGCGGTCCTCCTGCTGGCCAACGCCGCCGCCGCGCTTCCAGGGCGTGCAGCCGCCCGCACCCGCCCCGCGGTCACCCTCCGCGCCGAGTGATCAGGCGCTGGCCACTGGCGCCGTGGGCGGGCGCCGCGCGGCGGACGGCGCGGCCGACGGCCAGGGCCGGGGTAATCCGCTCTGCTGACCGGGTCCAAACGCAGTTCCCTTACGGGCGGCGGTGCCCGGCGGACCGGCCTCCAGGGACGGCCCGCCGGGCCGTCTCAGCCGGGGTAGGCGCGCTGGTAGGCGGCCACCGCCGCGGTGAAGCAGTCCAGCGGGGCGCGCAGCACGCCGGCCCCGATCTGGCCGCCGTCCTTGCCGGCCAGGCCGCCGTCGATCACCGGGACCGTGCCGGTGCCGGTCACCTTGAAGATGTCGATGCCGACCGGGCTGCCCCGGAAGCCGAAGTACGGGATCAGGAAGTCCGGGTGCTCGGCCGTGGTGATGCCGTACATCGCCGAGTTGAGCCGGACCATCTCCGCCGCTGAGCCGCCCTGGTAGGCCTGCAGGCCGAAGGCGGCCGCCTGGGCGAACCCGCCAAGCCCGACGGTCTCGGTGATGTGGCTCTCCCCGCCGATCCACTGCACGTCGTCGTCGGTGAACCCGTCGAACAGCACCGCGTCGACGTGCGGCAGCGGGCCGAGGAACCACTCGTCGCCCAGGCCGCTGACCCGGATCGCGAAGTTCCGGCAGCTGATCGTCATCGCGGTGACGATGCTGGCGGCCGGCACGTCCCTGGCCGCGTCGGCCATGGCCTTGGCCGCGGCCATGGACAGCCGCAGGAACGAGTAGTCGCTGGCGAAGAAGAACCGCAGCGCGGTCAGCGCCCGCTCCTTCGAGACCTCGACCGCGTACTCGATGAACTGCGGGGTCAGCGCCCGGGTCAGCAGCGTGGTCGCGGCGGTGTTGCGGCTGTGCAGTTCGTCGCCCATCCGCAGGGCCCGGCCGATCAGCGGCTTGAGCGGGATCCCGCCGGACGCGCGGATGACGTCCCGCAGCACCGGGGCCAGCTCGTCGCGGAGGAAGTCCAGGCCGGCCCGGACCTCGTCGTTCCACGAGCCGTAGTTCAGCCGGTGCCGGGACTCGCCCTCGTAGAAGTTGCAGTACGCCCGGTTGCCCCGGGCGGTGTTCTCCACCACGAAGACCGGCATCGACGCGGTGTAGATGCCCGCCACCGAGCCGACGCAGCCGTGGTCGTGGGTGGCGGCCAGGGTGATCCGGCCGTCGGCCAGCTTGGCGTCGGCGTCATCGAAGTCCGCGGCCAGGCCCTCGTACACCGCGCCGGCCAGCACCGCGCGGCGCTGGCCGCCGTAGTACTCCGGCCAGGGCAGCGGCGGGCCGGAAGTCAGGATCGTGGCCGAAGTCATGCCGGGGATCGCCTCGCCGGCCGGCTGCACGTCGACCAGCACCGGCTCGGCCCCGGTCATCCGGCCGACCGCCTCGGCGTTGGCCTTCTGGATGTCCCCCATGGCCGCGCTCACCACAGCCGCAGGTACCGGGCCTGCTCCCACTCGCCTACCACGGTGTTGTACTCCTCCCATTCGGCCCGCCGCAGCTGCGCGTAGGACTGGTGCAGCTCGCTGCCGAGCACCTGGCAGGCGAACTCGCTCTGCTCGAACGCGCTGACCGCCTCGCCCAGCGTCCACGGCAGCCGGCGCACCCCGGCCGCGGCCAGGTCGGCCGGCGTCATCTTGTAGGTGTCGGTGTTGACCGGGTCGCCGGGCTTGAGCTCCCGCCGGATCCCGTCCAGGCCGGCCGCCAGCACCAGCGCGGTGCCGAGGTAGAAGTTGACCGCGCTGTCCGCGGTGCGGACCTCCAGGCAGCGCCGGTTCATCGGCAGCCGGCACATCAGCGTCCGGTTGTTGTAGCCCCAGGCCTGGAACACCGGCGCCCAGGAGATCTCCTGCATCAGCCCGCGGGGCATCAGCCGCTTGTAGGAGTTGACGGTGGGCGACAGCACCGCCATCAGCGCCGCCCCGTGCGCCAGCACGCCCGCGGTGAACTGGTACGCGACCGTGCTGTACACCTTCTCCCTGTCGCCGTCGTGGCCCGGGTCGCCGGGGATGCCGTTGTCGAACAGGTTCCTGCCGGTCTTGATGTCGGCCAGGCTGACGTTCAGGTGCGCGCCGGACCCGAAGCCCTCCTGGAACGGCTTGGGCATGAACGAGGCGAAGCAGCCCAGCGTGCGGGCCACGTGCTTGGCCATCAGCCGGAAGACCAGCATCCGGTCGGCCATCTGCAGCGCGTTCGTGTAGCCGAAGTCGAACTCGTACTGGCCGTCGCCGCCCTCGTGGTCGAACGAGTACACGTCCCAGCCGAGCTCGTTGATGTAGCCGACCATCGGCTCGAGGAACGCGTCGGCCAGCACCGTGGTCTCCAGGTCATAACCCCGGGTCGGCGCGTTGTGCATGTCCTCGGGCACCCACGGCTTCACGCCGTCCGCGGTGTCCCGCAGCACGTACAGCTCGGGCTCCACGCCCATGTTCATCCGGAAGCCCATCGCGGCCGCCGCGTCCATCTGGTTCTGCAGGATGCGGCGGAAGTCGTGGCTGTAGGGCTCGCCGTGGAAGTACAGGTTGGCCGGCGCGACCGCGTACCGGCCGTCCCACGGCAGCACGGTGACCTCGTCCAGGTCCGGCACCGCGGATACCTCGTCCTCGTTCGGGCCGAGCTCGCCCATCCCGTCCAGCGCGCCGACGGTGTACAGCTCGGACCCGCCCGCGGCGTCCTTGAGGTGCGCGATCGGCACGCACTTGGCCTTGGGCACGCCGTGCACGTCGGTGTACGCGCCGAAGAAGTACCTGACGCCGCGGGCGGCCAGGTCCTGCTGGAGCCGGTCGAGATCGGTCACGCCTGTTTCCCCTGTCGTTGTCATCCGCTGACCGCCTGGTAGCGCAGCAATTTCCCGTCGCCGATCGTCAGCAGCACGCCGCGGAGCACGCCCTCGCCGTACTCCGAGCCCACGTTGATGGCCGTGGTCCGGCCGATCTTCACCGAGCCGCCGGACTCGTGGATGTGCCCGTGCAGGCTGAGCAGCGGCTGGGTTTCCTCGATCGCCTCGCGCACGGCCACCGAGCCGACCGGCGCGGTGACCTGGGCGCCGGCCGAGGTTTTCACCTTCATGTCCTGGCCGATCAGCGGCGCCGTGTCGAGCCGGGAGTTGTGCGGCGGCACGTGGATGTTGAAGATCGCCGTTTCCGGGTTCTCCAGCCGGCCGATCAGCGGCGCCAGGTGCGCGCGGATCTCGTCCTCGGTGTACTCCCGGTGCGTGTTCCACGGGGTGACGTTGGTGTAGCCGGTGCTGAGCATCTCCATGCCCGGGGCCAGCTCGACGATCTCCCCCTCGACGAACCGGACCCGGCCGTCGCCGTGCGCCAGCAGCACGTCGTCGACTTCCTTCGGGTCGTCGTTGCCCGGCGCGTTGTAGATGATCACGTCGCTGCCGTCGAGCTTGGTCTTGGCCAGCTCGATCCACTGCTGCACGGTCCGCTGCATGACCCGGACGAACAGGTCCTCGACCGCTTCCGGGTGCTCGGCGTAGTGCCGGTACTCGTCCGGCTCCATCCGCTCGGTGTACAGCCCGCTGTTCGCGGCGCGCTGCTCGAAGTCCGCGACGCTGCCCTCGTCCAGCTGCTCGGCCTGGCCGTGGAACTGGGCCACCCAGCGCTGCCCGCCCGCGCTGACGATCGGGACCACGATCTTGGCCGAGATGTCGCCGCCGAGCAGCAGCGTGTCCGCCCCGTAGAACTTCGCGGCGTTCACGAACTTGCGGAAGCACACCAGGGAGCCGTGCAGGTCAGAGGCGAAGAACACGGTCCGCTCGCGCTCGCTGCGCGACGGTCCTTCTTTTCTGCGGCCAAACCGCGGCATCAGTACGTGGCCTCCTTCTCGTCCACGTCCTGCCACCACTGCTTGCGCTCGCCGATCCGGTCCCGCAGCCGCCACCCGCGGGTCTTCGGCTCGGCGTCGATCGCGGCCAGCAGCAGGCCGGCCCGCTCGTCGATCCGCGCGGCCGCGTCCGCCCCGAACCGGGGCTCGACCGCGGCCGCGCCCTGGACCCTGGCCAGGTTGGCGGTGGCGGTGTGGTGGAACCCCCAGTCCCTGGCCATCAGCCCGGCGATCCGCGGCGCGTCGATCTCCGCCGCGCAGTCATCCGGCCCGTCCAGCCCGCCCGCCGGCCCGGCACCCGCCACCCGGTGCGTGGCCAGCAGCACGCCCGCGTCCAGCAGGTCCGTCGTCGTCATCCGGATCACCTGCAGCTTCTGCAGCAGCAGGTCGTCCGGGCAGATCGTCATCGGGTGCTTGTCCATCCGCCCGGCCACCTCGACCGTGTGGCAGAACTCCATCCGCTCCACGAACACGTCGATGTCCACCCCGGTGCCCGGGTGGCTGAAGCTGTACCGCCGCCCCTCCATGGCGATCAGCAGGTCCCGGTCGATCACGTAGCCGCGGGCCTCGAGGAACCGGCGCATGCCCTTGCGGTGCCCCTGCGGCACCACGAAGTCGATGTCCTTGGCGGGCCGGCCCAGCGCGTCCATCAGCCCGGCGGGGCCGGCGCAGTGCAGCCGGATGCCGGCCGAGCCGACGACGCGCAGCGTCACACCGCCGGCGGCCGCGGCGGGCACCAGGTCCAGCGCCTCGGCCTCCAGCTGGTCCCAGCTCGTCATTCGATCGGGATCTGCTGGAAGGCCAGGCTGATGTTGATGCCGCGGCGCCGCCGGTACGCCTTGGCGGCCAGGTACCAGGCCGTGCCCGCGATGACCGCGCCGAGCGTGATCCACGCCTCGACCGGCATCTTGGACGGCTTGATCAGCGGGCCGGCCGCGTTCGCGTCCTCCCACAGCAGCCAGAACGCGTAGCCCATGAACGCCGTCGCGATGCCGCCGGACAGCGGCATCACCGGCACGCCGAGGATCTTGAAGTTGCGGGCCGGCGACGACTCGTACAGGGACTTGCGGATCAGCGGGAACACGACCGCGGCCACCATGACCGTGCCCCAGATGACCAGCAGCACCTCGATGAAGGTCAGGAAGGCCACCGCCTTGTAGGCGATCAGCCACATGAACACGACCGCGCCGGCGGTGGAGATGCCGATCGCGACCACCGGGGTGTGCGTGGTCTCGCTGACGAAGCCGAGCCTGTCCGGCGCCACCCGGTCGAACGACCAGGCGATCATGCTCCGCGTGGTGTACGCCATCTCGGCCGGGATCCAGAACCAGATCCAGGCCGCGAACGTGGCCAGGATCACCGCCGAGAGGATCACGTTGTGGCCCAGGATGCCGGCCAGAACGGCGAACCACGGCGCGGTCGCCGTCGTCGGGCCCGAGCCGGTCAGCGCGTTGTAGGCGACCGCGCCCTGGAACGCGTGCCCGAAGTCCTTGTCCGCCAGGATCGCGAACAGCGCGATGACCAGGCCGGTGGCCACCACCGCGCCGAGCATGCCGAACAGCTGGGACCGGCGGACCTTCTTGATCTCGCCGCCGATGCCGACCGACTGGACCGCGCCGAGCAGTGGCAGCAGCGGCCAGATCAGGAACTTCGCGCTCTCGCTGAAGCTGGTGGGCGCGGTCGCGAAGCCGCCCTTGGTGGCCGAGCTGACCACCTTGCCCGGGTCCAGCCCGGTCAGGCTGGTCAGGCTGGACTGGAAGCTGTTCCTGCTGCCGAAGATCATCACGACCGCGATCACCGCCAGCCCGGCCACCGCGATCACGAACAGCACCCGCTGCACGGTGAAGTAGCGCCGGGTCCCGGAGACCAGCAGCAGGCCCGCCACCACGATGATCAGCGTGCCGATCCAGAACACCCCGGCGGGCTTGGCCACCGTGGCGCCCCAGCTGATCAGCGTCGGATTGCGGGACACCATGCCCACGGCGCCGAAGAAGCTGGACAGGCCCACCTGGACGATGAGGCCCGCGGCCAGGGCAGCGTAATAAAGAAGAATGATGGTCTCGACGACGGACATCACGAACGCGACGCCGGGATTAATGGTGCGGGACAGGAACACGTACACCCCGCCCGACCTCGGGAACACTACCGACCAGCAGTAAAAAGCGGTCGCGACGAAGATCATCCCGGCCGCGGCGAGCAGCGTGGCGATCCACGGCTGGGCCCCCGGGTACAGGCTGGGCCCGTAGAACTGGTTGTACGCGATGGCGATGCCAACCGACACCAGCCCCACGTTGAAGATGAACACGTCCAGGCTGCTGCCGACCCGTACCAGTCCTGACGCCTTGCGGGAGAATACGCCGGGTGCGGTCGGCTGGCCCGCGGTCGCGGCCTCGGCCATGATGCCTCCTGCGTGCCGGGATGCACGGAGCGTAAGGCAGCGCCAGCGCGAACGTCAATGAAATCCCGCGCCGATCGCTCGAATATCGTCGCTCTGCGTCATAACTGGATCGATATTCGTTGATTACGGTGAGCTGAGTGGCTGGTCGCTCCCGCCCGCGCCGGCCGCCCGCGGACTGCGTCTCCGCAGGCCCGGTACGCGGCTCGTCCCGTGGTCATGCGGTGTGTCCCGCGGGCATACCCGGGCCGGCCCGGCCGGCGGCGTTTGACGTGCTGCGTACCGCGAAATTACGGTGACGCTGTACTCGCGGTGACACTGTATTTGCGGAGACACTGTGCCGGGCGCCGGGCCGGCGCTGGAGGGCTGATCGGGTTTTACGGTGCTGCTGATCGTCATGTACGAGACGCGGACGTGGCGGGTCAATCCCGGCGAGGTGTTCACCTTCGGCCGGGCCGCCTCGTCCTCCGCAGTGCTGCCCTCCGCCGATTACGCACTGTCACGCCGGGCCGGCAGCTTCCGTTTCGACGCCGACTGCTGGTGGGTGCACAACGAGAGCGGCTCGGCGCTGCTGTACCTGACCGGCGACCGGGGCTTCCGGGTCGACCTGCCGCCGGGGATGCGCGCCCCGCTGCAGCAGTGGCACGTCAAGGTGCGGCTGCACGGCGTGCACGACGACTACACGCTGCGGCTGCGGCTGCCCGACCTGGACGACGTCGAGGACCTGCCACAGTCCGCGGACGGCACGGGCCAGCGGCCGGCTTCCCGGCGGCCGCCCCGGCCGGAGAGCGTGGTGACGAGCACGCACCAGCTGCTGGCGCTGTCCGACAGCGACCGGCTCGTGCTGGCCGCCCGGTTCGAGGACTACCTGACCTGGCGGCACGAGGGCGCGGCCGCGCCGCGCAGCGCGGCCGAGGCGGCCGAGCGGATCGGCTGGCAGCCGCACACCGTGACCAAGCGGTGCGAGAACATCAGGATGCGGTACGTCCGGGCCGGCGTGCCCGGGCTGCGCGGCCCGCGGGCGCTGGAGGAGCTCATCGGGATGCTGATGTCCACCGGCACGCTGACCTCCGACGACCTGCGGCTGCTGCCGCCGCCGAAGCCGAAGCACGAGGACACCCAGCCGGCCAAGATCGTGCCGATCCGGTCGGTGCCCAGGCGGGACTGACTCCCGGGCAAGACTGAGGGCCCAGCCCGGTCCCCAATCCAGGCTGAGCCCTCACTTCGCAGTCGCGGCGTGGGTTGCCCGCGCTGCGGTTTCCCTGAGGTGTGCGGTTGTGCGGTCCCGGTGACCCGCGGCCGGCCAGGCCCCTGTTAACCGGCCGGCGCCGCGGGTCAGCGGTGGCGGGCAACGTCGATGACGAGCCGCGAGTCCTGGCCGGGGCCGGACAGCAGGCGCACCCGGAACGGCCGCTTGCCCTTGACCCCGACGCCGATGTCGGTCACGCCCTCGAACGAGCCCGCCCCGGCGACCTGGCGCAGCACCCGGTAGCCGGACACGTTGACCAGCTCGCTGGATCCGGCCGGGAAGCTGGGCCGCGCGCTGGCGTCGATCTGGACCAGCAGCTGGGCGCGGCCGCGCAGCGGGACGGGGTTGCCGCTGCCCTGCGAGTCGACCTCGGCGACGTAGCGGACCTGGTAGCCAGGCTGCTGGCCCGGGCCCAGGTCGATGACCAGCCGGTCGTAGCAGCGGTGCGTGCCGCCCCGCAGGCTCGCTCACCTTGCCGGTGTGCGGGCCCGCCGACTGGCCGGATGACTGGTCCCCGGTCCCCCAGCTCACCTGGCAGCTCGCGCCGGGCTGGTGGTCTGTCAGCTGGGCCGAGCAGCTGCTTGGGTGACGGCGCGCCCACGGCCACCGCCATCGAGACGCCGGCCGCGGCGCCCGCCAGCATCGTCAGGTTCTTGAACATTTCTGCCTCCTAGCGGTGGTGCCTGGCGGCGGCTCAGGCCCCGTAGCCGGGCCGCCACGCAGCCCCTCAGCGGCTGCTTGCTAGTTGAGGATGCGGTGCGCCACCCGCGTAAAAAAGGGGAGGCCTCCCCATAACCGCAGGTCACGGGGAGGCCTCCCCAAAGCAGGAGACGGAAAGCGGCGCCGGAACCGCCGGCTTTCATACCAGGTCACCCTTTGCTGGGTGATGCCCTCTTCGACACCGGCGAGCACGATAGCCGGACCCGGACGACTGTTAGTGGTGATCTGCTATGACGAGCAAGGCTGGCACTAGCGCTCCGGGGCTGGCCAAGGCAGACCGCAGGCTGGCGGTCCTGCTGGCGGTGGCGATGTTCGTCCTGGTCGTCGATACGTCGGTGATGAACGTTTCCATCTCAGCGGTGGTTCACGATCTGCACACGACGGTCAGCGGGGTTCAGTCCGCGATCGCGCTCGAGGCGCTGGTGTCCGCGGCGTTCATCCTGATCGGCAGCAAGGTGGGCGATCTGATCGGGCGCAAGCGCGCGTATGTGCTGGGCTTGCTCGGGTACGGGATCGGTGCCCTGGCCATGACCCTGGCCCAGGGGCTGACCGCGATCATCGTCTTCTGGGCGATCGTGGGCGGGATCGGCGCGTCGCTGATGCTGCCGGCGATGCAGTCACTGATCCACGGCAACTTCGAGGGCGGGGCGCAGCGGCAGGCCTATGCGCTGGTCGGGGCCGCGGCCGCGATCGCCGCTGCCGTGGGCCCGCTGCTCGGCGGGTTCATCACGACCTACCTGTCGTGGCGGATCGCGTTCTTGCTCGAGGACGTCATCATCGTGTGCGTGCTCGCTGGCATCAAGCTGGTCCGCGACGTGCCGTACACCGGGTCCCGGCACGTGGACGTCGTCGGTGCCATCCTGTCCGTGCTGGGCATGGGCGGCGTCGTGCTGGGCATCCTGGTGTGGCAAGAGGGCGGCGAAGCGGTCGGCGCGCTTATCGCGGTGGGAGCGGTCTCGCTCGCGCTCCTGGCGTGGTGGCTGCGGCGGCGCAAGCGCGCGGGCCAGGCGACGCTGCTGGACCCGGACCTGTTCAAGGCCAAGCTGTTCAAGTTCGGGGTCTCGGGGCAGCTGCTCCAGCAGATCGCCCTGGGCGGCACGATGATCGCGCTGCCGATCTACCTGCAGATCGTGCTCGAATACAGCGCGATGGGAGCGGGCCTGTCCATTGCCCCGCTCTCGCTGAGCATGTTCGCGGTGGCCCTGGTCGCCGGGAGAAGGGCCGGGAAGCGGCGCCCGGCGAGCCTCATCCGGGCCGGGTTCGCGCTGTTCACGATCGGGATCATCGCCCTGGAGCCGATCGTGCCGCGCGCGACCTCAGGCTGGTACCTGACGGTGCCGCTGCTGATCGCGGGATCGGGACTGGGCCTGCTGGTTTCCCAGCTCAACAACCTCACGCTGGCCCCGATCTCCGAGGAACGCGTCAGCGAGGCGGCCGGGGTGAACTCGGCCGGAGGGTCGTTCGGCCTGTCGTTCGGGCTGGCGTTCGCCGGCGGCATCTTGCTGGCCGCGCTGTCGGTTGGCTTCACCAGCCTGGCCCAGTCGAGCACCGTGCTTTCCAAGGCCGAGCAGCAGCAGGTCGCCAAGGTCCTGGAGCATGACGCCCAGGTGGTCAGCAACACCCAGCTGGAAAAGCAGCTCGCCGGCCAGCCGCAGAAGACCCAGGACGAGATCATCAAGATCAACACCCAGGCCAGGCACATCGCCCTTCAGATAGCGCTGCTCATTCCCATCCTGGCCGGGCTGGCCGGGCTGCTGATCTCGTTCCGCATGATGCGCCTGCCAGATCCCACGCAATCGGGCTCCGCCGAGCAAATGGCCCTCGGCTAAGCCCTCGTTCGTACCGCGGTCATCCGGCCGGATCGCGTTAGGTCCCGGGCACCGCGGGTAGCGGCACGCCTTCCGCAGCCCCGGCTGGCCCGGGGGCGGAGGGAGGCAGGTGTTCATGGCCGAGCGAGTACGACCCCAGCAGGAGAGGGCCGCGCCGGAGGCGGCGGCACCGGACGGCGCCCAGGAGGCCCCGCCCGCCCCGACGGCGCTGTCGCGCGGGTCGTGGCGGGTCGCGGCGAAGCGCACGCTGGCCGAGTACCAGGAGGACAACCTCCAGGACCGGGCCGCGGCGCTGACCTACTTCAGCGTCCAGTCGATCTTCCCTGGCCTGCTGGTCCTGGTCACCCTGCTGGGCCTGCTCGGCACCTCGGTGACGCAGAACCTGATCGACCAGCTGACCAGGACCGTGCCCGGCTCGGTCAGCACCATCGTCAGCCATGCGCTGCACCGCCTGCAGCACAACCACTCCACGGCCGGGATCCTGGCCGTGGCCGGCCTGGCCCTCGGCCTGTGGTCGGCGTCGGCCTACGTGGCCGCGTTCATGCGGGCCGCGAACGTCATCTACGACGTGCCCGAGGGGCGGCCGGCCTGGATCACGGTCCCGGTCCGGCTCGCCGTCACCGTGGCCATGCTGGTGCTGCTGGTGTTCTCGGTGGTGATCGTCGTGGTGACCGGCGGCGTCGCCCGCCGCGCCGGTGGCGCGCTCGGGCTCGGCCCGGCCGCGGTGACCGCGTGGGGCATCGCCAAGTGGCCGGTGCTGGTGATCATCGTCAGCGTCATGCTCGCGATCCTGTACTGGGCCAGCCCGAACGCCCGGCACGGCTTCCGCTGGGTCAGCCCCGGCGGGCTGCTCGCGGTGCTGCTGTGGCTGGTCGCCTCCGGCCTGTTCGCGCTGTACGTGGCCTTCTTCGGGAACTACAACAAGGTCTACGGCAGCCTCGGCGGGATCATCATCTTCCTGATCTGGATGTGGATCTCCAACACGGCGATCCTGCTCGGCGCGGAGTTCAACGCCGAACTGGAGCGGGAGCGGGCCATCGCCGGCGGCCTGCCGCCGCACCGGGAGCCGTTCGCCGAACTGCGCGACGACCGCAAGCTGCGCAAGAAGAAGTCCCGCAGCCGGTTCGCCCGCGGGTCATCCCCGTCGGACTCTTCCCCTTAGGGAGATTCTCTGACTAAAGTCAGAGAATGCAGTCTGACGAGGATCTCACCGCGCGGGTGCGCAGCTTCAACCGGACCGTGACCCAGCGGGTCGGCGCGCTCAGCGATCACTACCTGGCCCGGGCCCGGCCGCTCGGCGCGTCCCGGGTGCTGTGGGAGATCGGCCCGGGCGGCACCGACGCCCGGGCCCTGCGGGCCCGGCTGGACCTGGACTCCGGCTACCTGAGCCGGCTGCTCCGCGGCCTGCAGGACGAGGGCCTGATCCAGGTAGTGCCCGCGGAGGGTGATCACCGGGTCCGCACCGCGGTGCTCACCGATGCGGGCCGGGCCGAGCGGGCCGAGCTCGACCGGCTCAGCGACGACCTGGCCGCCGCCCTGCTCGCCCCGCTGAACGACCGCCAGCGGGACCAGCTCGCCGCGGCGATGGGCACGGTCGAGCGGCTGCTCACCGCCGGGCTGGTCACGTTCGCGGTGACCGACCCGGCCAGCCCGGAGGCGCGGGCCTGCATGGCCGCGTACTTCGCCGAGCTCGGCGAGCGGTTCGACGGCGGCTTCGACCCGGGGGCCAGCCTGCCCGCCACCGACGCCGACCTGGCCGAGCCGTCCGGCCTGCTGCTGCTGGCCCGGCTGCACGGCGAGCCGGTCGGCTGCGGCGCGCTGAAGTTCCACGGCACGGAGCCGGCCGAGCTGAAGCGGATGTGGGTCGCCAACCGGGCCCGTGGCCTCGGCCTGGGCCGCAGGCTGCTGGCCGAGCTGGAGAACCAGGCCCGCCGCCACGGCGTCACCGTGGTCCGGCTGGAAACCAACCAGGCCCTGACCGAGGCGATCACCCTGTACCGGTCGGCCGGCTACGCCGAGGTGTCCGCGTTCAGCGACGAGCAGTACGCGCACCACTGGTTCGAGAAGCAGCTGGACGGCTCCTGACGTTGCGCCGCGGCCGCCTGGCCGGTAATGATCCAGACCTGGGCCGGGCTCCGTTCCGGCCGGTCAGGAGGGGCGCTATGGGCGGAGCGGCGCGGTGACCGCGGTTCAGTCGTCGCCGGGGGTGTACGCCGACCTGGAGGCCCAGCGGGCCTGCTGGCACCCGGTGGCGTTCAGCGCGGACCTGGCCGGCACGCCCATCCCCACCACGCTGCTCGGCGAGCCGCTGGTGCTGTGGCGCGGCGCGGGCGGCGAGCCGCGGGCCAGCCAGGACCTGTGCGTGCACCGCGGCACCGCGCTGTCGCTGGGCTGGGTGGACGGCGACGAGCTGGTCTGCCCGTACCACGGCTGGCGCTACCGGGCCGACGGGAAGTGCGCGGCGATCCCGCAGCTGGCCGACCCCTCCCGGGTCCCGGCCAAGGCCCGGATCCCGGCCTTCACCTGCCAGGAGCGGTACGGCCTGGTCTGGGTGGCGCTGGCCGAGCCGCGCTGGCCGCTGCCCGAGGTGCCCGAGCTCGAGGACGGCCGGTGGGCCACGCTGACCGCGGGCCCGTACGAGTGGAACTGCGACGCGGCCCGCCAGGTGGAGAACTTCACCGACTTCGGGCACTTCCCGTGGGTGCACCCGGGCCTGCTGGGCGACCCGTCCCGGCCGGTCGTGCCGCGGCACGAGGTCACCACCGAGGACCACGTGCTGCGCTACAGCGTCGTCCGGCCGGAGGCGGAGAACCCCGAGGACTTCCCGGTGTTCGGCAACGAGCAGGCCGGGCCGCCCGAGCGGCGCAGCAGCTACGAGCTGCACCTGCCCTACACGATCGCGCTGCGGCTCGGCTGGGGCGGCGAACGCGGCATGGTGTACTTCTTCGCCTCCCAGCCGGTCGGCACCGACCGGTGCGCGGGCTACGTGGTCATCGGCCGGAACTACAACCTGGACCAGCCCGACCAGGTGCTCCAGGAGTTCGAGGACACGATCTTCGGCCAGGACCAGCGGGTGGTGGAGTCCCAGCGGCCGGACCGGGTGCCCTTCGACCTGGCCGCCGAGCTGCACCTGAAGTTCGACGCGGTGGCCGTGGCCTACCGCAAGGCGATGCGCGCCACCGGCCTGGCCGCGGACCGGTAGCCGGCCCATGACCGGGACCGGGCCGCTGGCCGTCGGCCGGGGCGTTTCGTTCACGATCGAGCTGCCGGCCGCCCCGACCGCGGGCTACCAGTGGCAGGCGGCCCGCCTGCCCGCCGGGGTGACCCTGGACCGCACCGAGTTCCGCTCCCCCACGGCCGCCGCGGCCGGCGGCGCCACCCTGCAGGTGCTGCATTTCACCGCGACCGAGCCCGGCCTGCGCCGGATCGACCTGGTGTACCAGCGCCCGTGGGAGCCCGAGCCGGCCGGGCACCGCTCGATCCACATCCAGGTCCGCTGACCCGGTTCCGCTGACCTGGTCAGTGAGCGCTGCGCGCGCCTAACAGGTGTTCCGTATTGCCCGCGGATTTTGCGGCGTGGAATATTTCTTTCGTGCCTGCTGATCAGCGGCGGCACTGCTGTGCGACCCGCGGACCCGGATCGTGACCACCGGCGGCCGGTACAGCAGCCTGCTGGCCGAGTACCTGGCCGCGCACCTGGGCCAGCTGCGGCCGCAGGTCACCGCGGCGGCGGTCCGCGAACTCGGCGACGCGCCCAGGGCCAGGATCGCGGCCTACGACGCCTACTGGGCGCAGCGGCACGGTATCGGGGCCGTCCCGCCGCAAGCCAGCCGTAATCCTAAAGATCCTTTACCGGTCCGGAACCCAGCCAGCTGAGCCAGCCCTGCCTTGCCGCTGTCCTGCCCGGTACTGTCCCCGCCGCCCGCGGGCCACCCCTAGGAGGGGAACATGAACGCCTCCGAGCTGACCGAGCTCGCTAACACCGTGCCGCTTGCCGACAACCACTGCCATGGCGTGGTCGGCACGCCCGTGACCGCCGCGACGTTCGACGACCTGGCCACCGAGTCGGACCGGCCGCAGCCGGCCGGTTTCACGGTGTTCGACAGCCCGCTGGGCGTCGCCATCAGGGCCGAGTGCGCCCCGCTGCTCGGCCTGCCCCGGCACGCCAGCGCCGAGGAGTACCTGGCCGGCCGGGCCGCGGTCGGCGACGAGGAGGTCACCCGCCGGCTGCTGACCGCCACCGGGATCAGCCACTACCTGATCGACACCGGCTACCGGTCGGACGACATCCTGTCCCCGGAGGCCACCGCCGCGCTGGGCGGCGGCACCAGCCGCGAGATCGTCAGGATCGAGGTGATCGCCGAGCAGCTGGCCGCGGAGGGCACCGGGGCGGCCGGGTTCGGCGCGCGGTTCGCCGAGCGGCTGGCCGCCGAGACGCGGGCGGCGGCCGGGCTGAAGACCGTCATCGCCTACCGGTTCGGCCTGGACTTCGACCCGGCCCGGCCGTCCGCCGCCGAGGTCGCCGCCGCGGCCGGCCAGTGGCTGGGCGCGGGCCCGTCCGGGGCGGGCGGCCGCTGGCGGCTCGACCACCCGGTCCTGCTGCGCTCGGTGCTGTGGGCGGGCGTGGACACCGGCCTGCCGCTGCAGTTCCACGTCGGCTTCGGTGACTCCGACATCGTCATGCACCGCAACGACCCGTCGAAGATGACCGGGTTCCTGCACGCCACCGTGGACACCGGCACCAGCGTGATGCTGCTGCACTGCTACCCGTTCATCCGCGAGGCCGGCTACCTGGCCGAGGTGTACCCGCACGTGTACTTCGACACCGGGGCGATCCTGCACTACACCGGCGCGTCCTGCCAGGCGCTGATCGCCCAGTCGCTGGAGCTGGCGCCGTTCGCCAAGCTCGTGTTCTCCTCCGACGCGTTCGGCCTGCCCGAGCTGTACCACCTGGGCGCCCTGCTGTGGCGGCGCGGCATCGGCGCGATCATGTCCGGCTGGGTCGAGCGGGACGAGATCAGCGGCCAGGACGCGGCCCGCTACCTGCACGCGATCGCGCACGGCAACGTGGAGCGGGTGTACGGCCTGGGGAACGCATGACCTCCAATAGCGTGACCGCGGACCAGGAGCTGGCCAGCCGCCTGCTGGCGGCGATCGAGGCCGAGCTGCCCGCCGCCACCGAGCTGCGCCACCAGATCCACCGCGAGCCGGACCTCGGCGGGCACGAGGAGCGGACCGCCACCCGCATCGCCGAGGCGCTCGGCGACCCGGGCGCGCCCTGGGTGACCCAGGGCCGGCTGGTCCGCATCCCGGCCGGCGGTGCTTCCCATGGCGGGCCGGACGGGACGCACGTCGCGGTGCGCACCGAGCTGGACGCGCTGCCGCTGACCGAGGAGACCGGCGCCCCGTGGGCGTCGGTCAACGGGGCCATGCACGCCTGCGGGCACGACGTGCACATGGCCGGGCTGGTCGCGTTCGGCCGCGCGCTCCGCGCCGTCGGCGGGCCGCGCCCGGTGCTGGCCGTGCTCCAGCCGCGGGAGGAGTCGTCGCCGTCCGGGGCGCTGGACGTGGTCAGCTCGGCCGAGCTGGCCGCGGTCCCGGTCGGCGCGTTCGTCGCCGTGCACATGCACGCGTCGCTGCGGCCCGGCACGATCGCGGTGCAGGGCGGGCCGGTGAACGCCTCGTCGGACGACCTGACCGTCACCATCGAGGGCCGCCCGGCGCACGCCGCCTACCCGCACATGGGCCGGGACCCGATCGTGGCCGCCGCGGGCACGGTCATGGCCCTGCAGCACCTGGTGTCGCGGCGGATCGACCCGATGCACCCGGCGGTGGTGACCGTCGGCACTCTGCAGGCGGGCACGGCGGGCAACCAGATCCCCGGGTCCGCGGTGCTGACCGGCACGCTGCGCGCGTTCGACGAGGCGGACCGGGACCTGCTGCACGCCACGGTGACCGAGACCGCCGAGCTGACCGCGCGCAGCTACGGCTGCCAGGCCACGGTCAGCATCGTCCGGGGCGAGCCGGTGCTCCGCAACGACCCGCGGCTGGCCGCGGCGACCGCGGCCTGGCTGACCCGGCTGGGGCTGGACCCGGGCGGGGACATGCGGTCCTGCGGCGCGGACGACTTCTCCTACTACAACGCCAAGTACCCGTCGCTGATGTGCTTTGCCGGGACGGGCGAGGACGTGGTCCCCGGCCTGCACCACCCGGCCTTCCTGCCGCCGGACGAGGCCATCTTCGACGTCGCCCGGGCCATGCTGGCCGGCTACCTGGGCGCCTGCGACCTGCTGGCCGGGCCGTGACGGCGGCGCCGGCCGGGGCGGACCCGCCGGAAGCAGGGGCCGGCGGGACCGGGCCGGCGGGATCGCCGGGGCCCGGCTGCTGCTCGGCACGATGGTGGACAACGCCGGGCTGGTCCGGGCCAAGAGCGTGCCCGGGCCGCGGATCGCGGCCGCGGCCCGGGACGGGATCGGGATGTCCCCGGTGTTCGCGGTGTTCTGCGCGGACGACCACATCACCGGGACCGCCCGCTACGGCGGCCCGGTCGGCGACATGCGGGTCCGCCCGGACCTGGCCGCGGCCGCGCTGATCGACCCCGCGGCCGGGCTGGCCTGGGCGCCGTTCGACCAGTACGACCAGGAGCTGGCGGTGATGGAGACCTGCCAGCGCAGCCTGCTGCGCCGCCAGGACGAGGCGGCCCGGGCGGCAGGCCTGGACTTCCTGATGGGCTTCGAGACGGAGTTCACCGTCTTCGCCGGCCAGGACCTCGGCCAGCCCGCCACGTCCGGCCCGGCCTACGGCCTGCGGCCCTGGCTGGAGCTCGAGGAGTTCAGCCGGGACCTGCTGGACGCGCTGGCCACCGCCGGGGTGGGAGTGGAGACCCTGCACCCGGAGTACGGCCCGGGCCAGCTCGAGATCTCGCTGGCGCCGCGCCGCCCGGTGGCCGCCGCGGACCAGTACGTGCTGACCCGGCTGATCGTCCAGCGCACCGCGCGGCGGCACGGGCGGGCCGTGTCGTTCGCCCCGCTGACCCTGCCCGGGTCCATCGGCAACGGCTGCCACCTGCATATCTCTGCGACGACCGAGGGCCGCAGCGTGTTCGCGGGCGGGGACGGGCGCTACGGTCTGACCCCAGCCGGGGCGGCGATGATCGGCGGGCTGGTCGCGCACCTGCCCGAGGCGTCGGGCCTGCTCACGCCGAGCGTGCTCAGCTACGACCGGCTGGTGCCCGGGCTGTGGTCCGGCGCGTACGCGTGCTGGGGCGTGGAGAACCGGGAGGCCGCCATCCGGTTCGTGCCGGGGACCGTGGGCACCCGGGAGGCGACCGCGAACGTCGAGGTCAAGGCCATCGACGGGACCAGCAACCCGTACCTGGCCGCGGCCGCGGTGCTGGCCATGGCGATGGCCGGGCTGGCCGAGGAGCGCACCGCGCCGGAGCCTGTCCAGGTCGCGCCGGACGAGCTGGCCGCCGGCGTCAGGGAGCGGGCCGGGATCCGGCGGCTGCCCGCCGACCTGGCCTCGGCGCTGGTCCTGCTCGACGGCTCGGCCCTGCTCCGCGCCGCCCTGGGCAGCGCGGTGGTGGACTGCCTGGTCGCCATCCGCCAGTACGAGCTGGCCACCTACGGTGACCGTTCCCAGGCGGACCGGATCGCCCTGCTGGCCCCCCGCTACTAACCCGGCCCGCCAGCCACCCCGGCCCCGCCAGCCACCCGGGCACCCCCGCCCGAAAGCGATCGATGTTACGTCGCTTAACTACTTAGGTAAGCGACGTAACATCGATCACTACGCCGGGGGTGGCCCGGCGGGGTCAGGATTGACTCAGGAAGCGTCCAGCCAGCGTGCAGGTGCCGGGCTTACGGTGGGTCGCGACGTTGACCGGCCATACGGATCTGGGAGGCCAGGACGGTGCGGGAGTACGTGGCCATCTTGTACCAAGGGTCGAATTACGAACTCGGCCGCGGCGTGCGGTTCTACGGGATCTGGCCGGCCGGGCGACCGCAGCCGCAGCCGATCGAGTGGTGGCCGGAAAGCCCGGAGGGGTGGGCCGGCGCCTGGGCGCGGTTTACCGGGCTCGAGCCCGGCGCGATCACGCCGGTTGGCCCGGGTGCGGGCCAGGCCCCGCCGCCGCCCGCTCCCCCGCCGTGGAACGCCCCCGGCCCGGGCGCGACCGTGCCCGCTCCCCCCGTACTCGTCCAGGCCGGCCCGGGTCAGGCTGCTCCCGGCCAGGCTGCTCCCGGCCAGACAGTCGCGGGCCAGACTGCGCCCGGTCAGACCGTCCCGGGCCAGACTGCGCCGGACCTGGCCGCCCCGGGCTATGGCCCGGTCCCCGGTTACGGCCCGCGCGCGGGCCACGGGCCGTGGTTCGCCGCGCCGCGCGGCTACGGCCAGCCGCCGCCCCGCGCCAGGGCAGCCAGCTGCTGCCGTCCGGCAGCCGCACCCGGGCGCTGACCGCGGCCGGGCTGCTGGCCGCCGGCGTCGTGCTCGGCATCGTCGGCCTGTTCACCAGCTACCTCGGCGGCAGCATCGCCAGCAAGCCCGACGAGCTCGTGCCGCACGCCATCTATCTGGCCGCATGGACCGCCAGCGCGCTGCTGATCGCCGCGGGCCCGGCCCGGCAGCGGATCGGCGCGCTGCTCGGCCTGGGCACCAGCGTGGTCACGTTCGGCCTGCTCGCCGCGGACCTGGCGACTGCGCTGTCCGCGCACAGCCCGGCGGGCGGTATGTGGCCGACGCTGCTCGGCTGGCTGCTGGCCACGGCGGGTGCGGCGGCCGGCTACCACCGTGCCGCGGCCGGGGCCCCGGCGAAGCTGCGGGCCCGGGAGACCGGGCCGCTGCTGATGCTGCTGCTGGCCGGCCTCGGCACGGCGGCCGCGTTCGCCCCGTCCTGGGACAAGTTCACGATCACCGCCTCGAACGGCGCCAGCCGGACGATCACCGCGGGCAACGCGTTCGCCAACCCGGGCCTGGTCATCGCCGGCGACGTGCTGGTGATGGCCGCCCTGGTCGCCGTGGTGGTGGTGGCCGCGCTGTGGCGCCCGGCCCGGCTGGGCGCGGCCTTGCTGGCCGGCGCCACGATCCCGATGGCCGCTCAGGCCATCTCCGCCCTGGTCCAGCTGGGCGAGGCCAGCCCGGCCCAGCAGGTCGGCCTGTCTCCCAGCCAGGCCTCCGCGGCCGGCCTCACGGTCACGGCCGGGCCTACCCCGGTGTTCTGGGTCTACTGCATCTTCGTCGGCGCGCTGATCGCCTGCTGCGCCTGGCTGCTGCTCGCCCCGGCCCAGGACCCGGCCCGCCCGGCACCGGCCTGGCCGGTCCCGCCCGGCCGCGCACCTGGCGCCACCCGCCCCGCCGCCGACGACCGCACCCCCGCCATGGCCGGCGCCCCCGCCACAGCCAGCGCTATCGCCACGGCCGGCGCTCCCACCGTGGCCGACGCCCGCACGGCCGTACCCCGGCCACAGCCGGCGCCCCGGCCCACTCGGCCGGCGCCCCGGCCCAGGCTCCGGCCAGCAGCGCAACCTCACCGGCGCCTCGTCTGCCGCCGGCACCCAGCCGGCCGCAGCCACGTCACCGACCGCAGCCTCCACCTGGCCGGCCCAGCCATCTCGCCAGCTGCCGCCACCATGGCAGCCCCGGTGACCTCAGCGACCTCACAGGCCCCAGCCACTCCGTCGGCCCCGTCCGCCTCGCCCCGCCAGGAGTCCGGCCCCAGTTCCGCCGGCGATCCATCCGTTAAGCCCGGCGATTCTCCCGCCGATCCCTCCGGCTCGCAGGAGACTAGGACCAGCGACGGGCACTCCACCGAACCCGCCCGTCCCGCGGACCCCGCGTCCTAGCCGGCCACCCGCCCCCCGAACCCCGCCGCCCGCCTGGCTCGCCACCAAATCCAGGCGGGCGGCGGCTTGCCACGCCTCACGCTCCGGCCCGGAGGCCGCTACGCTGACGCCTGCCGTTAGCTCCGCGAAGGGACTGCCCATGTGGAATTCATTCAGCACTGACGCGCACGTAGGCCTGACGGCCGAGGTGATTCACGTTCCCGGCGGCAGCGGGAACGATATTCACGCGTGGTCGGCCCGGCCCACCGGAGACGGGCCGTTCCCCGGCGTGGTGGCCGTGCATCACATGCCCGGCTGGGACGAGTTCTACCGGGAGTTCTGCGAGCGGCTGGCCCGGAACGGGTACGCGGTGATCTGCCCCAACCTCTACGAGCGGTGGGGTCACGGCACGCCCGACGACATTGCGGCCAAGGTCCGCGCCGACGGCGGGGTGCCGGACGCCGAGGTGGTGGCCGACCTGGCCGCCGCGCAGACCTGGCTCAAGGCCCAGTCCACCAGCAACGGCAAGGTCGGCATCATCGGCACCTGCTCGGGCGGCCGGCACGCGCTGCTGGCCGCGTCGCAGACCCCGGGCTGGGACGCGGTGGCCGACCTGTGGGGCGGCGGCGTGGTGATGGGCCCTGACGACCTGTCCGACGCCCGCCCGGTGGCCCCGATCGACCTCACCGCGGGACTGACCGCGCCCCTGCTCGGCCTGTTCGGCAACGACGACCGCTACCCGACCCCGGAGCAGGTCGACCAGCACGAGGCCGAGCTGGCCCGGCTGGGCAAGGACTACCAGTTCCACCGCTACGACGGCGCCAGCCACGGCTTCTTCTACTACCAGGCCCCGATGTACCGTCCTGAGCAGGCAATGGACGGCTGGGGGAAGGTGTTCGGCTTCTTCGGCCAGCACCTGGCGGCCGGCTGACCGCACCACACCGTCACCGGCACCAGCACCGCGCCGCACTGAACCAGGGCGCCTCCTAGTACGTTGACTGATATATTGGCTCACGTACTAAAGGAGAGCACAGCCTAATTGGGAGGGAGCAAGCCGACGTGACCGATGCGGATGTGCTGCGCCGGGCCGGCGACGCCTCGGTGCTGATCCTGACCAGCCTGGCCGACGGGCCCAAGCACGGGTACGCGCTGATCCAGGACGTCAGCCAGTTCGCCGGGGTCCGGCTGGGGCCGGGCACGCTGTACGGCGCGCTGGACCGGCTGGAGCGGCTGGGCCTGATCGAGGCACTGCCCGCGCAGGACCGGCGGCACCCCTACCGGATCACCGCGCCCGGCGTCGCCGCGCTCCGCGCGCACCTGGACTCGGTCGAGCGGGTCAGCGCGGTCGGCCGGCTGCGGCTCGGCGTGGCGGGCGCCTGATGCCCGGGCGCCTGGTCGCGGCCGTGCTGCGGTGCTACCCGGCCCGGTGGCGAAGCAGGCACGGGGACGAGGCCGCGGAGCTGGCCGAGCTGATGATCAGGGACGGAACCCCGGCGCGCGCGGTGGCGTTGAGCTACCTGTGCGGTGCGGCCCGCGAGCGCCTCACCGGAAGGCCCAGCCGGCGGGTGGCCGCGGCCCTCATAGTCGCGGCGGGCTCGCTGGGCGCACCGCTGACGCTGCTGTCCGCGGGCCCGGCCGCCGGGGCGGCGCACGTGAGCCGGGCGCCGGCCAGCAGGACGGGGACCCGCACCGCCCAGCCGGGAACGCACGGTGAGCGGTGCACGGCACGACCCGGCCGGGCCAGCGGGGCCCGGCCGGCAGCGGCCCGCCCGGGTGTCCCCCGGGCGGCGATCAGCGGAACGGGGAGACGGCATGGCCAGGGCTGCTGACCAGGAGCCGGAGACGGCGCCCGGGGCGGGCGGGCCCGCCGCACCAGAGCCCGGGGAGCCGCAGGAGCCGGCGCAGCCGGACGACCAGGCGGAGAAACGCCGGCCAGGAAACGCCGCCCGGCCCGGGTGGTGACCGAGTGGGTGGCGATCGTCGCCGTCGCGCTGGTGCTGGCCCTGGCCGCCCGGCAGTGGGTGTTCCAGACGTTCTCGATCCCGTCCGAGTCGATGGTGCCGACGCTGGACATCGGCGACCGGATCGTGGTCCAGAAGATCTTCTGGAGCTGGCACGACGTCAAGCAGGGCGACATCGTGGTCTTCTCCCGCCCGCCGCACGACACGCAGTGCACCGGTCCGGAGTCCGAGGACCTGGTCAAGCGGGTCATCGCGCTGCCCGGGCAGACGATCTACTCGGCCTTCGGCAAGGTCTTCGTGGACGGCCGCCAGCTGAACGAGAGCTACCTGCCCAAGCCCGACCCGCTCGGCCGCCCGATCCCCGGCGCGTCCGCCCGGCACCCGTACCGTGTGCCGGCCGGCGACTTCTACGTGATGGGCGACAACCGGGCGGTGTCCTGCGACAGCCGGTACTGGGGCCCGGTCCAGGGCAGCACGATCGTCGGCAAGGTCGTCCTGCTGCTGTGGCGGCACGGCCACCCCGCCTGGCACGTGTTCTGACCGCCGCGCCGCGACGCTGATCTTGCTGCTGCTGTCGCCCCTTCCTGGTAAACAAGGTGCCCAGACGGGGATCAGGGAGGCGAGATGCTCGCTGCGGCAGCCGCCAGCGCCAATCTGGCCAGCACCAGTCATCCGGCCGTGGCCGTGCTGCTCGGGCTCGGCGCCGTGGTGGTGGCGGTGGTGACCGTGGCGATGGCCTGGAGCGTGCACGCCCGGCAGATCCAGCTGGCCGAGACGCTGGCCCGCCGCCAGTACGGCTTCGCCACCGCGCCGGGCGCCGCCCAGCCGGACGCCGCCCCCGCGGACAGAAATGACGACGGGGCGGACGGCGCGAACGGCGCCACCGGCCCCGCCAGCCCCGCAGGCCCTCCAGGCGCAGCCGCCACGACACCCCCCGCCACCGCCACGGTTCCGCCGGTCGTGATCGACGGCCCGGACACGCTGATCACCGGTGACCAGGGCCGCTACCGGGTCCGCCGGGGCGGCAACCGGCAGGTGATGTCCTGGGCGGTCGGCGGCGGGGCCGTGTCGCAGGCCCCGGATCCGGCGCACCCGGACGAGCTGCTGCTGGTCGCGGACCAGCCGGGCAGCCTCACGATCACGGTCCGGGTCCGCGACGGGCTGACCGAGCGCCGGGCGACCAAGGCGGTCACCGCCAAGCCGGAGCCGCCCGCCCCGGCGCCCCCCGTCATGCTGCGGATCTTCCTGCACGGCTGGACCCTTGTCGTCGTGGCCGTGCTGCTCATCGGGTTCGCCGCGGCGCTGAGCGCGCTGGGCAACCTCAGCTCCGCGGAATTCATCGCGCTGGTCTCGCCGCTGGCGGCGCTGCTCGGCGTCGTCGCCGCGGTCCGCGGCCTGGGCGACCCGGACAAGAGCCCCGGCACCGGCCGGCCCGCCCGCAGTCCCCGGTCCGGCGGCTAGCTCAGCGGGCCCTGCCTTTAGTTTTACGGTTCCGGGGGCGCGGGCCGGCTCCCGGACGGCCATCCCGTCGCGGCCATGATCGAAAACCCGGCGTGCCGCCCGGGCCCCACGGGTACTGCTAGGGGCATGGCTGCGCGTACCGAGACGGAGCGCCCGGCCCGCCCGCCGGACGATGCGCCGCCCGCGGTGACGGACCAGCGCCGGATTTACCTGATCATCGGGGCCCTGCTGCTCGGCATGCTGCTGGCCGCGCTGGACCAGACGATCGTCGCCACCGCGCTGCCCACCATCGCGGGTGACCTGCACGGGCTGTCCCACCTGTCCTGGGTGGTGACCGCGTACCTGCTGGCCTCGACGGTGTCCACGCCGCTGTGGGGGAAGCTCGGCGACATGTACGGCCGGAAGCGGTTCTTCCAGGCCTCGATCGTGATCTTCCTGATCGGCTCCGCGCTGTGCGGGTTCGCGCACTCGATGGAGCAGCTCATCGCGTTCCGCGCGGTGCAGGGCCTGGGCGGCGGCGGGCTGATCGTGGGCGCGCAGACGATCGTCGGGGACGTCGTGCCGCCCCGGCAGCGCGGCCGCTACCAGGGCTTGTTCGGGGCGACGTTCGGGGTGGCCAGCGTGCTCGGCCCGCTGATCGGCGGGTTCTTCGTGGACTCGCTGTCCTGGCGGTGGGTGTTCTACATCAACCTGCCGATCGGGCTGGTCGCGCTGGTGGTGACCGCGGTCGTGCTGCCCAGCCGGCTGAGCAGCGCCCGGCACAAGATCGACTACGCGGGCACCGCGCTGATCGCCGCCGCGGCGACCTGCCTGGTGCTGCTGACCTCGCTGGGCGGCTCGACCTACCCGTGGGGCTCGGCCGAGATCATCGGCCTGGGCGTGGCCGCGGTGATCCTGGTGGCCGCCTTCGTCGCGGTGGAGCGGCGGGCCGCCGAGCCGGTCATCCCGCTGCGGCTGTTCGCCAACCGGGTGTTCACCTCGACCAGCGTGATCGGCTTCGCGGTCGGCTTTGCCATGTTCGGCGCGCTGGCCTACCTGCCGCAGTACATGCAGGTGGTGCGGGGCACGTCACCGACGGCGTCCGGGCTGCGGCTGCTGCCGATGATGGCCGGGCTGCTGGTCACCTCGATCATCACGGGCCAGCTGATCAGCCGGTGGGGCCGGTACAAGATCTTCCCGATCATCGGCACCGCGCTGATCACCATCGGGCTGTTCCTGCTCTCCCGGATGACCGTGACCACCAGCTACTGGCTGGTCTCGGTGTACCTGTTCGTGCTCGGCGTCGGCCTCGGGGCGTCGATCCAGGTGCTGGTCATCGCGGTGCAGAACGCGGTGGACTACCGGGACCTGGGCGCCGGGACCTCGGGGGCGACGTTCTTCCGGTCCATCGGCGGCTCGTTCGGCACGGCGGTGTTCGGCGCGGTGTTCGTCGCCGTGCTGCCCGGCGACCTGGCCGTCGCGCTGCACGGGGCGGCGCTGCCCGCGGGGATCACCGCGGCCACCGGGGCCAGCCCGGCCACACTCGGCGCGCTGCCCGCCGCGGTCAAGGTCGGCTTCATCAGCGGGTACGCGGAGGCGCTGCACACCGTGTTCCTCTGGGCCGCGCCGGTCGGCCTGCTCGCCTTCGCGCTGTCGTTCCTGCTGAAGGAACTGCCGCTGCGCGACACCACCCGGGCCCCGGACCGGGCGCAGACCACCGCGCCCACCGCGGTGCCCGCCACCCGCGACTCGGCGCAGGAGATGGAGCGGGCCCTGCTGACCCTGTTCGGCCGGGAGCGCCGGGCCGAGGTCTACCAGGAGCTGGCCAAGACGGCCGGGGTGCCGGTCAGCCCGCGGGCCTGCTGGCTGCTGTACCGGGTGGCGGATACCGCCCCGATCCAGGCGGACGCGCTGGCCACGGTGCTGGGCATCATGCGGGAAGAGCTGGACACCCGGCTGGCCGAGCTCCTGTCCAGCGGGTATGTTCTGCTCGCCGACGACGGAGACGGAGACGGCGAAGGGGCGCTGGTGACCCTGACGCTGGCCGGGCAGCAGGCCGCGGCCCGGCTGGAGGAAGCCAGGGAGGCAGGCATCGACCGGCTGATGACCGGCTGGGAGCCGGACCGTCATCCCGAGCTGCGCCGGCTGCTCGGCCACGTCACCAGGCGCCTGATAGCCACCGACCGCGCGCCCGAGCCGGACCCGGCCGCCGGGGCGGCCTGACGTGCGGCTGGACGGCGAGTTCGGCACGCTGACCGGGGTGGCCGCCGAGCTGGGCCTGGACCCGGCGGTCATCCCCCAGGTCAGCAGGCGGCTGGCGACGGCCGGCCCAGGGCAGGCGTGCAGCGTGGTGCGCTGGGGCAGCGCCGGGCCGGAACTGGTCTTCCTGCACGGCGGCGGGCAGAACGCGCGGACCTGGGACCTGGTCGCGCTGGACCTTGGCCGGCCGGCGATCGCGGTCGACCTGCCCGGCCACGGGCACTCCACCTGGCGCGGGGACCACGACTACGGCCCGGCCACGAACGCCGCCGCGGTCGCACCGGTGATCGAGGCGCACGCCCCGCGGGCCGCCGCGGTGGTGGGCATGTCGCTGGGCGGCCTGACCACGATCGCGCTCGCCGCGGACCGGCCGGACCTGGTCCGCCGGGCCGTGCTGGTGGACGTCACGCCCGGCTCCGGCCAGGCCGCCCGGCAGATGTCCCGTGCGCAGCGCGGCGCTACCGCGCTGCTGGACGGGCCGCGCACGTTCGCCAGCCTGGACGAGATGGCCGGGCTGGCCATCGCCGCCTCACCGCGGCGCCCGGCCGCCGCGGTCCGCCGCGGGGTGCGGCACAACGCCCGCCAGCTCGCCGACGGCCGGTGGGCCTGGCGCTACGACCGGGAGCATGCCCCGGGTGGCGCCGGAGCGGTCGAGGCCGTCATCGCGTCCGCCGCGGACCAGTGGGCCGCGCTCGGCAAGCTGGACGTACCGCTGATGCTGGTCCGCGGCGCGGACAGCGGGTTCGTCACCGACGCGGATCTGGCCGAGGCCCGGCGGCGCCAGCCGGGGATCCGGGTCGAGACCGTGCCGGACGCGGGCCACGCGGTGCAGAGCGACCAGCCCCGCGCCCTGAGCCGCCTGATCCGCGATTTCGTCTTCGGCTCGGCCCGGGCGTCGTGACCCTGCGCGTGCGTCCCTTCCCCGCTGGCCTGGCCGTCCTGGTCAGCAGCTGGGCGGGCACCGCCGGGGAAGTGCTGATGTGGTGCGGCCTGGCGGCCGCGCCCGTGCCGGCCGGGCAGATCGAAGCCTGGGCGGACGAGGACGGGGTGCAGCCGTTCGGGCTCTACCGCGACGAGCAGCTGGTCGGCTACGGCGAGCTGTGGGTGGACGACGACGAGGCCGAGGTGGAGCTCGCCCGGCTGATCGTCGATCCGCGCGAGCGCGGCCAGGGCCTGGGCCGGCATCTGGCGGCCGAGCTGGCCGGCCGGGCCCGCTCGGTGCATCCGCTGGTCTTCCTGCGGGTCCACCCGGCGAACCTGGCCGCGCAGCGCTGCTACGCCGCGGCGGGCTTCCAGCCGGTCACGCCGGAGCAGGCGGCGGAGTGGAACACCGGCCAGCCGGTCGCCTACCTCTGGTTCACCCTGGCCGCGCAGGCGGGTGGACGGGCGGGCGAGTCATCCGCACGGACCGGGCAAACACCGGCCTGGCGCACGGACGGCGCCGGCTGAGAGGCTGTAGCTGGCCGGGGCGGCCCCGGCCGGACGGGAGTGACGTGGACGCAGGCACCGCCCGCACCGACGCGCAGGCGGCGTTCCGGCAGGAACTCCGCTCGTTCACCAAGGCGCACGGGACCTCGCAGGCGGTCCGCGCGCTGCTTGACGACCCGGCGGGCTACGACCCGGCGGTCTGGGAGCTGATGGCCAAGCAGCTGGGCCTGCCCGGCCTGATCGTCGGCGAGGAGCACGGCGGGTCCGGGGCGGGCGTCGCCGAGGCCGTGATCGCGCTGGAGGAACTCGGCGCCGTGCTGCTGCCCTCGCCGTTCCTGCCCACCCTGCTCGGCACGGTCGCGGTCCTGGCCGGTGGCCGGGCCGCCGAGCGGATCCTGCCCGCGGTCGCCGCCGGGCAGCAGCGGCTGGCGCTGGCCGGCACGGGTCTGGCCAGCACGGGTCTGGCCAGCACGGGCGGCGAGGTCAGCGCAACCGCGGACGGCGACGGCGGGTGGCGGCTGACCGGCCAGGTGCCGTGCGTGCTCGACGGGGCCGGGGCCAGCCTCATCCTGGTCGTGGCCAGCACCGGCGAAGGGCCGGCCCTGTTCGCGGTCCCGGCCGGCGCGCCGGGGCTGACCGCCGTCGCCCTGGAGACCCTGGACCTGACCCGGCGCGAGGCCCGGCTGAGCTTCGACGCCGTCCCGGCCGAGCTGGCCAGCGACCCGGCCCAGGCGGCCTGGCTGACCCGGGTGCGGGCGCTGGCGGCGCTGGCCGTGGCGGCCGGGTCGCTCGGCGGGATCCGCCGCTGCCTGGAGATGGCCACCGGGTACGCCAAGGAGCGGACCGCGTTCGGCCGGACCATCGGCTCGTTCCAGGCGGTCAAGCACATGTGCGCGGACATGCTGGTGGACCTGGAGTGCACGCGTGCCGCGGTGGAGCACGCCGCGAAGGTCGCCGACCAGGCCGGCGAATCCGGCCCGCCGGGCGAGGCGGCCGCCGCCGCGCTGCCCGCGGCGTGCAGCGTGGCCAAGGCCTACGCGTCGGACGCGGTCGTCCGGGCCGCGACCACGCTGATCCAGGTGCACGGCGGCCTGGGCTTCACCTGGGAGCACGACGCGCATCTGTTCTACCGGCGCGCGTTCTCTGACGAGCAGCTGTTCGGTGACGCCGCGGCGCACCGGGCGCAGCTCGCCGCGGCCCTGGTGGTGCCGGCATGACCGGCCTGGACGCCTACCGGCAGCAGGTCCGGGCGTGGCTGGCCGAGCAGGCGCCGGCCCAGGGCTGGCTGCCCACCGGGCCGGACGGCTCCGCGGACGGGGCCACCGCCGAAGACACGCTGGCCCGGGCCCGGCGGGCCCAGGCCGCGCTGTTCGAGGCGGGCTACACCGGGATCTCCTGGCCGCCCGAGTACGGCGGGCAGGGCCTGTCGAACCGCGAGCAGGTCGTGTTCAACCAGGAAAGCGAGCCGTACGACCTGCCGGTCTTCCCGTTCCTGATCGGCCTGGGCATGTGCGGGCCGACCGTGCTGTCGGCCGGCACGCCGGAGCAGAAGGAGCGGTACATCCGCCCGATGCTGCGCGGCGAGGAGATCTGGTGCCAGATGTTCTCCGAGCCGGGCGCGGGCTCGGACGTGGCCGGCATCCGCACCCGGGCGGCCCGCCAGTTCGACGGCTCGTGGCTGGTGCGCGGCCACAAGATCTGGACGTCCGGGGCCCAGTACTGCGACTTCGGGCTGCTCCTGGCCCGCAGTGACCCGGACTCGACCCGGCACGCCGGTCTGACCATGTTCGTGGTCGACATGCACTCCCCCGGGGTCAGGATCGAGCCGCTGCGGCAGATGAACGGCGGGTCCGGGTTCAACGAGATCTTCTTCGAGGACGTGGTGCTGCCCCCGGACGCGACCGTGGGTGAGGTCGGCCGGGGCTGGCACGTCGCGATCGTCACGCTGATGAACGAGCGGGTCGCGATCGGCGCGGGCCGGTCCCGCGGCGGCAGCGCGATGTCGGCCGAACTGGCCGCCAGGGCCCGCGCGGCCGGCCGGGAAGGCGACAGCTACCTGCTGGACCAGATCGCCGACGTGTACGTACGCGAGCAGGTGCTGAAGTACCTGTCCGAGGCGGTCAACGAGGCCGTGCTGGCCGGGCGTACCCCGGGCCCGCAGGGCTCGATCGCCAAGCTGTTCAGCACCGACCTCGGCCGCCGCGGCAACGCGGCCGCCCGGCGGCTGGCCGGGTCCCGGGCACAGGCCTGGGAGCCGGGCGACGCCGAGGCCGCCCGCCAGGCGCAGGAGCTGCTCAGCGCGCCCGGCTGGTCGATCGCCGGCGGCACCGACGAGATCATGCGGAACATCCTCGGCGAGCGCGTCCTCGGCCTGGCCCGGGAGCCGCGTCCCAGCTGACGGGCGGCGGGTGGGCGGGCGGGTGGGTCAGCCCGGCGGCGGATCATCGCTGCCGGGCGGCCTGCCGGGCTCATCCGGGGACTGGCCGCCCGCTCCCGCCATGCGGCGCAGCCGGGCCGCGATGGCCCGCAGGTCGCCCTGGTCGAGCAGGTAGGCGACGCCGCCGAAGACCAGCACGGCGACGCCCGCGGCGAACACCGCCACGCCCACGTCGAGCGCCTTGTGGCTGACCGGCAGGGCGACGCTGACCGCGACGCCGGCCAGGCTGCCCGCCAAAGCGGCGGCCAGCCCGGCGAAGCCCGCGTGCGTCACCCCGGCGACCGCGCGGGGGCCGCAGATCCGCCGGGTCCAGATGAGCAGCGGGATGGCCACCACGCACTGGCCGATCGTGGTGCCCAGCGCGAGCGCGGCCACCACCCAGTGCGCAGGGACCAGCTCGACCAGGATGAACGAGGCCACGATGGCCAGCAGCCAGCTGGCCACCAGGGCCACCGCGGCGACCTTGAGCCGCCCGATCGCGAGCATCACCCGGGACAGGTGATTGACGAGGCCGATCCCGATGAGCCCCGGCGCGAACGCCGCGAACCCGCCGACCAGCTGCGAGACCTGGCCGGAGCTGCGGGCCAGCACGTGGGCGGCGGACACGCTGATCGCCGCGATCACTGCGGTGCCCAGCCAGGACAGCAGCACCACGGCCCGGGTCGACCCAGCGCAGGTCCGGTCGAACTCCTCCCCCTCCCGGGCAGACAGCACCGGGAACGCGCTGACCGTCACCGCGACCGCCAGCACCGAGTACAGCGCGGCGAACACCATCCAGGCAGTAGTTGAAAAGGACGATCGCGCCGGTCGGGCCGCGCCCGTTGGCCAGCGCGATGGTCGCCAGCGTGTTCAGGTCGTTGGCGATGAAGTCGATGATCCCGACCGCCACCAGGCCGCTGGCCCGGCGGGCCACGCCGGGCGGGAACGACAGGGCCGGCCGGATCTTCACGTGCAGCCGCCAGGTGGGCGGCACAGCCACCAGGACCAGCACGGCGACCCCGACGGTGGCCCCCACCGACAGCACGAGCTGCGCCGAGGCGGGCAGGCGGACCAGCGTGTAGCCGCGGCCCAGCGGCACGAAGAGCAGGAACGAGGCGATGAGCACCACGTTCGACACGACCGGGGCCAGCGACGGGCCGGTGAACCGGCGGTAGGCCTGGAGCAGCCCGAACAGCACCACCGACACCCCGTAAAGGATGATCTGCGGCGCGAACACCTGGAGCATCGTGGTGGTGGTGGACACCACCGAAGCGTGGACGCAGTGCGCGTGCGGGTTAGCCGGGTTGAGCAGGCTGGCGATCGGCCCGGCGACAGCCGCCACCACGATGGTCAGCGGCACCAGGATGATCACGGACCACGTCATCAGCGCCGAGGTGATCTGGCTGACCTGGGCCTTCGCCTCCGGGTCTGAGCCCGAGCGCTCCGCCGAGCGGGCCAGCACCGGCACCATCGCGGTGGTCAGTGCGCCGCCGAGGACCAGTTCGTAGACCAGGTTGGGCACCTGGCTGGCGGTGACGTAGGCAGTGCCCAGGCAGCCCGCGCCCACCGTCTGGGAGAACACCAGCGTGCGGACCAGGCCGAGCAGCCGGGAGGCCAGGGTCAGCCCGGCCACGATGACCGCTCCCCGTGCGATGCCCCCGGCCAGCCGCGACGGCAACGCCGCAGTGGTGGTGCCCGGCGGCGCCGGATCGGTTACGTCCCAGCCCCCCGCTGGTCCGGGCATGCTCGCGCTCCTGGGTTACGGCCGGCGAGGCCCGGCGCCGGCCGCGGGCAGATAGCAGGAATTCTGGGTGGCCCCCCACAGACAGGACCCGCAGCGCTGCACCCGTGATACCCCTGGCCGCGCGTCCTGCTGGCCGGCGCTCCCCGGCGGCGCCCGCGTCACCAGGGTAACCGTGTCAGGTACGACGCGGAACAGATCAGGTTTAGCCTGGTTGGGCAGAGCTGCGCCGGGAAGTTCCTGGCTTGGGGCGCACGTACTGGCATAGATCAGCGGGATCTTCCGCTGGTCCGCCCGATTGCCCCACGAGCCGCGTACCGGACACCATACTTGGCAGGTCAAAGTGGCAGTTGGGGCAAAGGGCGGCACGATGCGTTGGCGGGTGGGCGTAGCTATTGACATGGGCACGGTCAACACCAGAGTGTGTGCGGCCGGCCGGGGGCTGCTGGTGGACGAGCCGTCCGCGGTCGCGGTTGACCGCACCACCGGCGGGGTCATCGCGGTTGGCCATGCGGCCGACGCGCTGGCCGGCAAGCAGGCGCAGGATGTGGAGGTCATTCACCCGCTGAAGGACGGGGTGGTGGCCGACCTGGACGCGGCCGCGGCCATGCTGCAGGGCTTCCTGCGCAAGGCCAAGCTGGGCCGCAGCCCGGTGCGGTCCGCGGCCGTGGTCTGCGTGCCCGGCGCGGCCACCTCGCTGCAGCGGCGGTCGCTGGCCGTGGTCGCCGGGGCGCCGCGGCCGCGGCTGAACGTGCGGCTGATCGACGCGCCGGTGGCGGCCGCGGCCGGGGCGGGCTTCGACCTCGCGGCCGGGGCCGGCGGCTTCGTGGTCGACATCGGCGGCGGGCACACCGAGGCCGCGGTGCTGGCCGGCGGGCACGTGGTCCGGGCCCGGTCGCTGCGGGCCGGCGGCAGCGCCATGGACGAGGCGATCGTGCAGGCGGTCAAGGGCGAGATGGGCCTGCTGCTCGGCCGCGACGCGGCCCGGAGCCTGAAGATGACGTTCGGCCTGTCCGACAGCGCCGCGGCGCCCGCCGAGGCGGTCGGCGTGGACGCGGCCCAGCGCACGCCCCGGGTCGAGCGGGTCCCGGCCGCGCTGGTCACCGGCGCGCTCGGCCAGGCGGTGACCGCGATCGTCGGCGCGGTCCGCGAGATGCTCTCGGACATCCCGCCGAACCTGGCCGCGGACGTGGTCCGCGGCAAGATCCGCCTGGTCGGCGGCGGTGCCCTGCTGCCCGGCCTGGCGGCCAGGATCGAGGCCGCGGCCGGCATCCCGGCCGTGGTGGTGGACGACCCGCTGCACTGCACGGTGCGCGGCGCGGCCGACGCGCTGGAGCCCGGCGCCGGGCTGACCTTCACCGAGCGCCCGGACACGGCCGGCTACCTGGCCCCCGCCGCGAACGAGAACCCGGTCCTCTAGTCAGGCTGCCGTTGCGTTGCAGTGACGCTGCAAGCTTGCAGTGATACTGCAACGTCCAGGCGGGCCACGTTGCAGTGACACTGCAACAGCCGGGGCGGGCCGTTAGCCGGGGTGCTGCGGACGAGCCGGCTGTCCCGCTGGCTGCGCATCGGCTCGGGCAGGCCGAGGCCGGCGAACGACGCGGGCCAGTCCGCCGGGGTGTACCCGCTGCCCAGGTCGGCGTGATGCAGCTCGACCTCGACCAGCCGCCGGGTGAGCACCCCGGCCGCCGGGAACCGGGACGAGCCCAGCACCTGCACCTGGTACTGCCAGGCCCCGTCGGGCAGGCCGCGGGCCACCGTGCGCAGCGCCATCGCCGAGGCGGCCAGGTCGGCCATCAGCTCGGCGGCCGCCCGGCCCGCGCCCTGCGCTATCTCGTCCTCCCGGGCCTGCGCGCTGGCGTAGGCGGGCCGGTCCTGCCCGGCGCGGGCCCCGGCCAGGAGGTTGCGCATCGCGTCCGCGCCGCGGCACAGGTGGGTCAGCACGTGCCCGCGGGTCCAGCCGGGCAGCAGCGACGGCTCGCGCAGGGCCGGGTCGGTGAGCTGCCGGGCGGTGCCGAGCAGCCGCTGGGTGGCGTCGTCGATCTGGTCACTGAGCGCACGCAGGCTGGCGTCCACCGGTCCACTGTAGGCAACCGGCCGGCCGGCGCCGCTACAGGCCGCTCGGGAACTTGATCGTCTCCGGGGCGACGTACGGCTTGCCGACCTCGAGCTGGATCTGCTCGTGCGCGGTCAGGTCCACGTTGCGCGGGTCGCCCTTGTACACCTTGCCGTCGACGATCGTCACGACCGTGCCGTTGGCCGGGCCGACCGTGGACGGGCCCAGGGGCTGGCCCCACTCGTCGAAGAACTGGCCCAGCGTGAAGGCCCGCTTGACCGGCGACTCGATGTGCACGATGCCGTCCGCGGCGTGCGTGTGCAGCCAGTAGAAGCAGGTGCCGCTGCCCACGAACGGGCCCTGCGGGGTGTTCTGCGACTGCGCCCCGGGGATGCCGATGCCCGCCGGGACCTGCTTGGCCACGCCGTCCACGAAGATCGTCAGGTGCGCGTGGATGTGGAACAGCGTCTTCTCGCCCGGCGAGCAGCTGATGCCGTCGATGGGCTGGCCGCTGGCCGTGGTGCCGGGCCCGGCCAGCGCCGCGCCGGACGGGATCGGCACGCCCTCGGGGCCCACCGGGCCGGCCGCCGGGGCCGGCTGGAGCGCGCCGAGCGCGGACAGCGGCTCCGTGGTCGCGGTGGGCGGGCTGCTGCCGCCGGTCACGGCCAGCGTGATGCCGACCGCCGCGGCGATGACCACGACCACGCCGCCGCCGATCGCGGCCCAGAGCCGCCGCTTCCGGCGGCGGGCCTCCTCGGCTCGCTGCCTGGCGATCCGCTGCCGGGCGTTTTCCCTGTTCCTGCCGGTCTGCTGGCCTTAGACACGCCCGCACCCTATCCTTCGCGCTCGTCCCCGATAACCCCCGGGCAGGCTAGGCGGGCGAACGCGGAGCCCGCTCAGGATTTCCTCTGCATCCGCTCTGGCTGGCGGGCCTAGCTGGTGATCAGCTCGCGGTGCGCGGCCCGGGCCGCGGCCCCGGCCGTGATGCGCGCCCGGGCCTGCCCCAGTAGCATCCGGCCATTGGCGGGTGCGGCCGGTAGCTGCGCGGGACGTGCTGCAGGTCAGGGAGCGAGGCGGGCGTTGATCAGGGTCGAGGGCAAGGACGTTTTCACCGAGCTGCACGAGCTCGCCGACCCGCGGCACGCGGCCCTCCTGCTGATCGACATGCAGCGCGACTTCGTCGAAGACGGCGGGGCGTTCGCCGGGATGGGCGTGGACATCTCGATGTACCCGGCGATCCGGCCGCGGCTGGCCGGGCTGCTCGATGCGGCGAGGCGGCACGGCGTGCTGGTCGTGCACGTGCAGAACACCGCGCTGCCCGGGCGGCTGAGCGACTCCCCCGCGCAGATCCGGTTCAACCTGCGGATGCACCAGGGGGCCAGGGACGGCGGGCCGCCGCTGCGGTACACCGTACCGGGCACGCCGGGGCACGCGTTCGTGCCCGAGCTGGCGCCCCTGCCGGACGAGCTGGTCGTGGCCAAGTACCGGTCCAGCGCGTTCTGGGGCACGAACCTGGAGCTGCTGCTGCGCAGCAACGGCATCGCGACCGTGATCGTGGGCGGCTGCACCACCGAGGGCTGTGTCGAATCGACGGCCCGGGATGCGATGTTCGCCGACCACTATGTGATCATCGCTGAGGACTGCGTGGGCAGCGACGACCGGGCGCAGCACGACGCGTCGCTGCTGCTCATGCGGCACCGGTTCGACATGGCCACCGCCGCGGAGATCGCGGGCGTGTGGTCAGCGGTGGATCCGGGGCCCGCGCCCCCGGCACCGTAATTCATAGGAAAGAGCGGCATGGGAAAGCTTGAGGGCAAGGTCGCGGTCGTCACCGGCGCCGCGTCCGGTATCGGGCATGGCATCGCGGCGGCGTTCGCGCGGGAGGGCGCGGATGTCGCGGTGGTGGACCAGGTGGGCCCGGAGCAGGCGGCCGGGGTCCTGGCCGAGATCGGGGCCGCGGGCCGCCGCGGGCTGTTCGTCCGCTGCGACGTCAGCGACGAGGCGGCGGTGCGCGCCATGGCGGAGCAGGTGCAGGCCGGCCTGGGCCCGGTGGACATCCTGGTCAACAACGCCGGGATCTTCACCCAGTCGCTGCTCGAGGACATGCCGGTCGCGGACTGGGACCGGGTGCTGAACGTCAACCTGCGCGCGGTGTTCCTGTGCACGCGGATACTCATTGGCCCGATGCTCGCGCAGGGCTGGGGCCGGATCATCAACATCGCGTCCCAGCTCGGCCAGATCGGCGGGATCGAGGCGGTGCACTATTCGGCCAGCAAGGCCGGGGTGATCGGGCTGACCAAGGCGCTGGCCCGGGAGGTCTCGCACCGCGGCGTGCTGGTCAACGCGATCGCCCCGGGCCCCATCCAGACGCCGCTGCTGGACGGCGAGACCGAGGAGTGGCGCAGCGCCAAGCTCGCCGAGCTGCCGATGCGCCGGTTCGGCACGGTCGCCGAGGTGACCCCGACCGCTGTGCTGCTGGCGTCGTCGGACGGCGACTACTACGCCGGCCAGACGCTGGGGCCCAACGGCGGCGACGTGATGCTCTAGAGCCGTGATGCCCTAGAGCACTGAACGAACCGGGAAGGAACTGTGATGGACCAGCGTGAGGTGCTGGCGGCGGCCCGCCGGGCCGGTGTCAAGCTCGTGCGCTTCGGCTACTGCGACGTCAGCGGGGTCGCCCGGGCCAAGGCGGTGCACGTTTCCCAGCTCGCCCACAAGCTGACCGAGGGCGTCGGGCTGACCCGGGCGCAGATGTCGATCAGCCTGCTGGAGCAGGTCGTGCATATCGACGGGATGGAGCCGGTCGGCGAGATCCGGCTGGTGCCTGATCCGGCCACGTTCAGCGTGCTGCCCTGGTCGCCGGGCAGCGCCAGCGTGCTGTGCGACCAGCTGGGCCACGACCGGCGCAACTGGGGGGCCTGCCCGCGGTCCTACCTGAAGGACATGATCGCCCGCGCCGCGGCCGCGGGCATCACCGTGCAGGCGTCGTTCGAGAACGAGTACTACCTGGCCCGGGCTACCGAGGACGGCGGCTTCGAGCCGTTCGACGCACCCGGGCACGCGCCGGTGTACAGCTCGATCGGGCACGACCTGGCCGACCAGCTGACGATCGACACGGTCGACGCGCTGGAGGCGCAGGGCATCACGGTCGAGCAGGCGATCAACGAGTACGGCCCCGGCCAGCGGGAGATCGCGGTCCGGTACACCGACGCGCTGGGCGCCGCGGACCAGCAGATGAAGTTCCGGGACACGGTCCGCGGGGTGGCCCTGCAGCACGGCCTCTACGCCTCGTTCGCGCCCAAGCCGTACCCGGACGCGATCGGCAGCGGCGCGCACGTGCACTTCAGCCTGTGGGACACCGACGGGCAGCGGAACCTGCTGTACGACCCGGAGGCGGACCGGGGCATGTCCCTCCTCGGCCGGCAGTTCATCGCCGGGGTGGCCGAGCACCTGCCCGCGCTGGTCGCGCTGACCGCGCCGAGCTGGAACTCCTACCGGCGGCTGCAGCCGAGCGCCTGGGCGTCGGCCACCACGGCCTGGGGGTTCGACAACAAGGAAGCCGCGCTGCGGGTGGCCTCGCCGTTCTACCGGCGCGAGGAGCAGAGCTACAACATCGAGTTCAAGTCCTGCGACGCGAGCGCGAACCCGTACCTGGCGCTGGGTGCGCTGATCGCGGCCGGGGTGGACGGGGTGGCCAGGGAGCTCGACCCGGGCGCGCCGGCCGAGCACGACCCGGCCCGGATGTCTGCCGAGGAGCTCGAGCGCAGCAAGGTGCGGCCGCTGCCGTCCAGCATGGGCGCCGCGCTGGACGAGCTGGAGAAGGACGAGCTGCTGCTGGGCAGCCTGGGTGACCTGCTGGGCCGCTGCTACCTGGCGGTGCGGCGGTCGGAGGCGGAGACGTTTGCCGTCGAGGACACCGGCTTCGAGCTGCGGCAGCACTTCTACAAGTTCTGACACAGCCAGCGCAGTGGTTCGTGGCACGAGCTAGTTGGTTGGTGCCACGAACCATGCAGCTGGTGTCAGTCCAGCTGGTTGGTGCCAGGCCATCCGGCTGCGGGCGGCCGGCCAGGCCGACCGTGCTGGCCAGGCCAGAGCGGCGGGCTAGCCGGGCTGGGTCAGCCGGGCCAGGTCGGCGATGCGCCGCTCGCAGTCGGCGGCCAGCTGGCGGGTGATCTCGGCGGCCGGGCGGAGCTCGCGGAACGAGCCGACGACCTGGCCGACGAAGAACGACTGCAGCGCCAGCGCGCCCTCGTGCCCGGCGTCGGCGGCCGCGTCGATGCGCGACCACGCGTCGCTGACCAGCATCGGCTGCAGGGGCAGCGGCAGCGGGTCCGGGCTGCCGGCCCGCTCCCACTCGTCGAACCAGGCGCTGCGCAGCTGGCGGGCGGGCTTGCCGGTGCGGGCCCGCGAGCGGACCGTGTCGGCGCTGGTCGCGGCCAGGAACTTGGCCTTGATGGCCTGGTTGGCGACGTCCTCGTGGCTGGACAGCCAGACCGAGCCGCACCACACCCCGGCCGCACCGAGGGCCAGCGCGGCGGCCATCTGCGCGCCGGACGCGATGCCGCCCGCGGCCAGCACCGGCCGGCCGCCGGCCAGGGCCACGACCTCCGGGGTCAGCACCATGGTGGCGATCGTCCCGGTGTGGCCGCCCGCCTCGGTCCCCTGCGCGATCAGCAGGTCCACCCCGGCGGCCAGCTGGCGCTCGGCGTGCTTGGGCGCGCCCACCAGCGCGGCGACCACGACCCCGGCGGCGTGGCCGCGTTCGACCAGGTCCGGCGGCGGGGTGCCGAGGGCGCTGGCGATCAGCGCGATCCGGTGGCTGAACGCGGCGTCGAGCAGCGACTCCGCGCCGGCCGGGCTGACGCTGGCCCAGAACTCCCCGGCCCGGTCCCCGGAGGCCGGCCGGGCGGGCGGGTCCGGCCGGGCCGGCACGCCGTACCTCTCGAGCAGGCCGCGGACGAAGGCCAGGTGCTCGTCCGGGATCTGCGCGCGCAGGCTGGCCACCAGGTTGCCGGGGTCGCCGGCCGCGAACTTCTCCGGGATGAGCAGGTCCACGCCGTACGGGCGGCCGCCGGTCTGCTCCTCGATCCAGGTCAGCTGGGCGTCGAGCTCGTCCGGCCGGTAGCCGGACGCGGCCAGCACACCCAGCCCGCCGGCGTTGCAGACGGCGGCGACGACGGCCGGCGACCGGTTGAAGCCGGCGATCGGCAGGTCGGCGCCGACCAGGTTGGTGAACGCGGTACGCAGCATCGGCACGACCTTCCGCCAGGGCCCGATTTCGCACTATTGCAGACGATAATCGTCCGTAGTAGCGTCCGGAAGGCGGCAGCTTTCCCGGCTGCGGGCGGTGCGGCCCTGGCCGCGACGAGCGGAGGCGACCGATGGCGATCGACGAGGCAACCGCAGGATTCCTGGGCCAGCTGGCGGAGACCGGGATGAAGCCGCTGCACGAGATGACCCCGGACGAGGCCCGCGCGGTGGGCGCGCTGCTGCGGGACCTGTACGGGCCTGGCCCTGATGTGGCCAGCTCCACCGACCACACGCTGACCGGCGCGGACGGCGGCGAGTTCGACGTCCGGGTGCTGGTGCCGGAGGGCCCGGTGGGGTCGCTGGTGGTGTACTACCACGGCGGCGGCTGGGTGATCGGCAACATCGACGAGTACGACAACCTCGGCCGGCGGCTGGCGAACCGGCTCGGCGCCGCGGTCGTGCTGGTCAACTACCGTAAGGCGCCCGAGCACCGCTACCCGGTCGCGGCGCAGGACTCGTGGGCCGCGCTGCAGTGGGCGGCCGCGCACATGGGCGAGATCGCGGGCGGCGAGGTGCCGCTGATCGTGATGGGCGACAGCGCGGGCGGCAACCTGTCCGCCGTCATGGCCCAGCGGGCCCACCGGGAGGGCGGCCCGCAGCTGGCCCGCCAGGTGCTCATCTACCCGGTCACCGACGCCGACCTGGACAACGACACCTACACCGACCCGGAGAACCAGCTTCTGCTGACCCGCGAGTCGATGGTCTGGTTCTGGGACCACTACGCGCCCGACCCGGCCAGCCGCCGCAACCCGGACGCCTCGCCGCTGCAGGCCGCCGACGCCGACCTGGCCGGTCTCGCGCCGGCCGTGGTGCTCACCGCCGAGCACGACGTGCTCCGGGCCGAGGGCGAGGCCTACGCGGACCGGCTGCGCGCCGCGGGCGTGCCCACGCAGGCGCGCCGGTTCCCCGGGCAGATGCACGGCTTCTTCAGCATGGTGGGCGTGCTGCCGGGCTCCGCGGCGGGCCTGGACTACGTCGCCGAGCAGCTAGGCGGCTGAAACCGCGGGAGGTTGCGATGCCAGAGCCCCGGACGTACGACGCGATCATCGTCGGGGCCGGCATCGCCGGCCTGTACCAGCTGTACCGGCTGCGCGAGGCCGGCGTGGCGGCCCGGGTGATCGAGGCCGCCGACGGCGTCGGCGGGACCTGGTTCTGGAACCGCTATCCCGGGGCCCGCTGCGACGTGCAGAGCCTGTCCTACTCCTACTCGTTCTCCCCCGAGCTGGAGCAGGAGTGGGAGTGGACCGAGAAGTACCCCACCCAGCCGGAGATCCTGCGCTACGTCAACCACGTGGCCGACCGGTTCGACCTGCGCCGGGATATCACGTTCGGCACCCGGGTGACCCGCGCGGACTGGGATGACGCCAGCGCAAGCTGGACGGTGCACACCGATCCGGGCGAGCCGGCCCGCGCCCAGTTCCTGATCATGGCCACCGGGTGCCTGTCCGCGGCCAAGCTGCCGGAGATCGCGGGGCCTGGAGCGGTACCGCGGCCGGACCCACCACACCGCCCGGTGGGGCAAGGACGAGGTCCGCTTCGACGGGATGCGGGTGGGCGTGATCGGCACCGGCTCGTCCGGCATCCAGTCCATCCCGATCATCGCCCGCCAGGCCGCCGACCTGACCGTGTTCCAGCGGACCCCGAACTTCTCCATGCCGGCCGGGAACCGGCCGCTGGCCGGCTCCGAGATCACCGAGATGAAGGCGGGCTACCGGGACTGGCGGGAGCGGCAGCGGACCTCCGGGTTCGGCGTGCCGGTCGAGCCCGCCACCCAGTCCGCGCTGGAGGTGACCGAGGAGCAGCGCCAGGCCGCCTACCAGAGCGGCTGGGACCAGGGCGACCTGGTCTCGCTGATCGGCTCGTTCACCGACACGCTGACCGACATCCGGGCCAACGAGCACGCCGCGGAATTCATCCGCGCCCAGATCCGCCGGATCGTGTCCGACCCGGTGACCGCGGAGAAGCTGTCCCCGCGCACGTTCCCGGTCGGCACCAAGCGGCCCTGCCTGGACACCGGCTACTACGCGACGTTCAACTCCCCGCACGTGCACCTGGTCGACCTGCGGGAGACCCCGCTGGTGGAGTTCACCGAGGCAGGCCTGCGGACCAGCGAGCGGGAGTACGAGTTCGACGCGATCGTGTTCGCCACCGGGTTCGACGCGATGACCGGCGCGCTGACCGCGATCGACATCCGCGGCCGTGACGGCGTCTCGCTCGCCGCCACGTGGGCCGGCGGGCCCGCGCACCTACCTGGGCCTGGCCGTGGCCGGGTTCCCCAACCTGTTCACCGTCACCGGGCCGCTGAGCCCGTCGGTGCTCAGCAACATGGTGGTGTCGATCGAGCAGCACGTGGACTGGATCACCGACTGCGTGCTGCACCTGCGCGCGGCGGGGCACACCGCGATCGAGGCCACCGCCGCGGCGCAGGACGGCTGGGTGCAGCACGTCGCCGAGGTCGGCGCGCACACGCTGTTCCCCACCGCCGAGTCCTGGTACATGGGCTCGAACGTGCCCGGCAAGCCCCGGGTGTTCTACGCCTACATCGGCGGCGTCGGCCTGTACCGGCAGACCTGCGACCAGATCGCGGCCCGCGGGTACGAGGGGTTCACGCTGACCGGCGCGGCCGAGCCCGCGGCGGTCTAGGCCGGATCAGCCTGAGCCGGGCCGGCCTGGGCCGCGCGCAGCACGCTGTCCACCAGGTCACGGACGAACTTGCGGCCCGCCGGGGTCTGGTAAAGCTGGCCGGCCTGCTCCGGGGACGACAGAAGGTGGTGCAGGAGGCCGCCGAACAGCGAGTCCAGCAGCACCGCGGCGGATGTGCGGGCGGGCAGCTGGCCGCGCCGCTTGCCGCGGCGGACGACCTCGTGCGCGGCCGCGACGACGTTCTCGGAAGCGGCCGCCGCGATCGCGCGGAAGTCGTCGTTGAGCCTGCTCTCGGTCATCACCCGCATCCGGAACCGGCCCCGCGGCCCGTCGAGCTCGTCTGCGTACGCGATGGCCAGCGCGGTCAGGTCGGCGCGCACGTCGCCGGTGTCCGGCGCCGCGAAAGCCGCGTTCAGCGACCCGAGCACGTCCCTGATCAGCTCTTCCTTGTCCCGGTAGCGCAGGTACAGGGTGCTCTTGCCGACGCCGGCCTCCTTGGCCACGGCCTCGAACGAGAACGACCGCCAGCCGCCGGTGGTAAACGCCTCGATGGCCGCGGCCGTGATCCGGTCCCCGGCGCCGGCGTCCCGCGGACGGCCCCGGCGGGGCGGGTCGGCACCGTGCTGGCCGGCACCGGGCGGTGACGGGTCCGCCCCGTCCCGCCGCGCGGTCACCGCCATCGCACCATCGTCGCACGGAAAATGGCCGGTCCCGGTGGCCTGGATCAGCTCAGGCCAGCCGGGACCGGCTTCCGCCCGGACAGGGAGCCTGATCCGTCACCGGGCAGTGGATCGGGCGGGCGGCCGCGGGGCCGCCCTCCCGGTCTGTGGCGCTGTGTCAGCCCTTGTTGAAGGGGGCGACCAGCGGGTTGGTGCTGTTGTAGAGACCAGCCGGGTTGGGATACCAGATCCAGACGTGCATCGTGATCAGGAGCGGGTGCCAGAAGGTGAACTTGGCCCCGGTCTTCGGCTCCGTCATCGGGCAGCCGGACTGGCTCGCCTTGGGAATGAAGTTGCCGTCCGCGTAATGGCACGCGGCGGGGAACGTGCCGAACCTGGCGCCCGGCAGCGGCGGGGTCTTGGGCTTCGACGGGAAAACCCACTCGAGCGCACCCAGCTGGAACGACTTCCCGTGCTTCTCGTAAACCAGGATCTGCGGCTTGGTAACGCTGAAGCCGGAGATCTTCGGGTTCAGGAAATGCACGCCCATGTTCGTCATGACCGGCGTGATCTGCATGTAGCCGTTCTTCTTGGCCAGCCTCAGGTTGGTGGCGTACTTGGCGCTCGCCAGCCGGGCCGCCGCGAGCTTCCGGGTGAGCGGCGACGTGTGGCTGGTCGCCATGCCCGGCATGCTGGCGGCCGGCTGCGCCGTCGCCGTCATGGTGGGCGGCAGCCGGTCGGCTGACCCCCACGCGGGGCTCATCCACATGGCCCCCGTCAGGGCAGCCGCGGCCACGCCCCCGCTGATCCGCAGAATGCGAACCCTGTTCATGTGATCCTCCTATGACCCTTCTTGAACCCGGTAAATGTGGTCGGCGACCAGACCGTGAGCCTCCCGGTGCACGTTGGCCGCCGCCTCTGCCGACGGCGCCTCAACGAGGCAGAAGACACGGCCCCCGCTCTCGTCGACCCAGTACCGCAGGTACCGCACGTCGTACGAGCCCTGCGTCTGGAGGTCGGCCAGGTGTGCCTTGGCGACGTCGTCCATCGCCACGCCGCCCGCGATCTCGTGAACATCCATGAAGAGCGGCACAGCCGGCCTCCTCGTTGTTGTCGGAACCTTCCCGACGAACGTAGGCCAGGTGGTGGCCCTGAGTAATCGGACGAATTGCCTAGGTTCCCGGCGGCGGATACCTACTTTTGACCGGCTGCTGCCTAGGCATTGCCCATCTACCACCGTCAGAGCCGCGACCTGCGGTTAGCCGGCCCAGCCGGCTGAACCTGGCTCGGCCGCGGGCCGTTTAACGGGCGTCCGCCATCGCACAGCGGGCGCCTGGCGCGTCGTGTGCGCAGAACGCTGCGTAGTCAAGGAGAGTCACGAATGAAGCCAGGCCGGATTGCAGCCTGGGCCGTCACCGCTACGGCCCTGCCCGTTCTCACCGCGTGCGGCGGGGGCAGCGGCGGGGGCAGCACCCCCGCGAACCAGCCCACCAGCGCCGCCCCGCAATCCAGCAGTTCCGCCCCGCAGTCCCCGGCCTCGCCGTCGTCCAGCGCGGCGGGCAACGGCGGGGCCACCACAGCCGGAAAGCTGACCCCGCCCGGCACCCACCTGGGCCTGGGCCGGCAGGCGATCGTCGGCTGGGACCCGGGTGACACCGGCAAGAACGTGTTCAAACTGGAGCTGACGGTGGTGTCGATCGAGAAGGGCAGCATCGCCAGAGACTTCACGAACGTCAATCTCAACGCCAAGGAGAAGGCGTCCACGCCGTACTACGTGACGGTGAAGATCAAGGCGCTGAGCAGCAATCCGCCGTCCGACAACGACGACCCGGCCATCGCCCTCAACGGCATCGACGACCGCGGCCAGCAGCAGGGCGAGGTCACGTTCTTCGGCCACTTCGCGCGGTGCGACGACCCGCAGGCGCCCAGGCCGTTCACGGCCGGCAAGTCCTTCACCGCCTGCCTGACCTACCTGATGCCGGGCGGCGGCTCGATCAAGTCGATGTCCTGGACCGAGGGCCCGCACAAGACGAACGACGTCACCCCGTACTTCGAGAAGCCCGTGGTGTGGGGCGGCTGACCAGGCCGTTCCCGCAGACGCCGGAACCCGGGTGCCCGCCGTGGGCACCCGGGTTCCGTGGTGTCTGGCCCCGCCCGGCCGGGCCCGCCGGTCAGGCGGCCGCCTCCGCGCGGGCCGCGGCCCGCGTGCGCAGGGCCAGCAGCATGCTGACGCTCAGCACGATCAGGCCGGCCTCGAGGAACAGCGACACCATGCCCACCCAGTCGCCCCAGTTGCCTACGTCGTCGGCGTCCCCCGGCAGGCCGATCGTGCGCGAGGCCAGGTAGCCGAGCATCGGCGCCGCGCCGAGCAGCAGCGCCGCAGCCCAGCCCAGCCGGGACAGCGCCCGCCCGGCCGGCACCGCCAGCAGCAGGGCCAGCGCGGTCAGCAGCCCGCCGGCCTCGATCGCCCGGTAGCCCCAGCCGATCCAGTCCGGGTCGGCCAGTGCGGTCACACTGCCCTGGTCCGCCACGTGCACGGCCGATACCGCCACCGCCAGCAGCGCCCCGGTCAGCCCGATGCCGGCGGCCTGCGCCGTGCCGCCGGCGGCCGCCAGCCCGCCGGCGGGCGGCTGGCTCACCATCGTTTGCTGGGTCATTTCCCGTCCTTCCCTAGCGCACCGCTTTCCGGTGCGGTCGCCCGCCAGCACGGCCGGGATAACCGTCCCGGTTCAGGCCCGGGCCAGATCCCGGGCGTGATGAATTTCACCTGAACCAGCCGGGAAAAGAGGCCGTTAATAGCGGCCAGGAACATCGCCGGTGCGTGACCGGCCGAATTTTCTGCTTACATACGGAAGATAGATATTCCGTTCAGCGGAGCGCAAGGAAGGCAGCCTAAATTAGGCAATTCTCCCTATATCAGCAGCCGCCCGCGGCGGCCGCTCAGACCCGGCCGTAGACCGGGATGGCGGCGCCGGAGATCAGGCAGGCGTCCGGGGACACCAGGAAGGCCAGCACGGCGGCGATCTCCGCGGGCTTGGGCCACTTGCGGTGCGGCGCATCCGGCATCGCGGCCCGGTTCACCGGGGTGTCGATGATGCTGGGCATGATGCAGTTGACCGTCACCCCGTGCGCCCGGCCCTCCGCGGCCGCGGCTTCCACCAGCCGGGTCACGCCGAGCTTGCTGGCGCTGTAGGCGAACCCGTTCTCGCCGCTCTGGACGGCAACCCGGCTGGAGGTGTGCACGATCGTGCCGCCGCCCTGCTCAGCCAGATGGGCCAGCGCGTACTTGGTGACCACCGCCGCGGAGACCAGGTTGAGCTCGAGCTGCTGGCGCAGCACGCTCAGGTCGAGGTCGCGGATCGGCTGCGGCGGGGTGTAGCCGCCGACCAGGTTGACCACCGCGGCCGGGCCGGGAGGCAGGCCCGCGACGGCGGCCGCGACGGCCGCCTCGTCCAGCACGTCCACCTCGGTGTACGTGGCGCCGGGGTGCCGCCGGGCGTCGTCCGGCAGCCGGGCGTCGGCCACGGTCAGCGCCGCGCCGCCGTCCGCGAACCGGGCTACCACCGCCTGGCCCAGGTGGCCGGTGCCGCCGAAGACCAGGACCGGCCGCCCGGTGAGGTCTGTGCCTGTCATCTGCCTGCCTCCTGCTCAGTGCGGGCGCTCAGGGTGGCCGCGGCCGGCTGGTGTTCGCCCCAGTTGGGCCGCGGGGCCCGCCGCCGGGCCCGGAACAGCGTCTCCTGGGCGAGGCTCGCCACCAGCGTGCCGTCCGGGCCGAAGATGGACCCGGTGTACCAGCCGCGGCCCCGGCCGGCCACCTGCGGGTGGAAATCGGTCAGCGTCCAGTCGTTCATGTCGGCCGGCCCATGGAACCATACCGAGTGGTCCAGGCTGGCGCCGGGCAGCACGCTGCGGTCGGCGGACGGCAGCACGCCGGTGGAGATGTCGGACAGGTACGTCAGCGCGCAGGCGTGCAGCAGCTCGCTGGGCGGCAGCGGCACCGTGACCCGGGCCCAGAACCGGGTCGGCCAGTCCACCCCGCCGAACGGCTGCTCGGGCCGCCGGCCCTCGAACGACAGCAGCCGGGGGAACCCGAAGACCGGCGCGTCCTGCGGCCGGCCCGCCGCCGGCATCGGCTCGGCCTGCTCCAGCGGGCCCGGCTCGGCCCGGTGGAACGACGCGGACATGTTCAGGATCACCTCGCCGCCCTGGATGGCGATCACCCGGCGGGCCGAGAACGAGCCGCCGTCCCGGTCCCTGAACACCTGGAACACCGTGGGCCGCTGGGGGTCGCCGGCCCGCAGGAAGTAGCCGTGCAGCGAGTGCGGAAGCCGCTCGCGGCTGACCGTCAGCCCGGCGGCGAGCAGCGCCTGCGCGGCGACCTGCCCGCCGTACAGCGAGTACTGCTCGGCCAGGACCAGCTGGGCCCGGTAGATGTCCTGCTCGATCTGCTCCAGCTGAAGGATGTCCAGCAGGCTGGGATTGTCCATCCGGGCCGCCCCTTGGTCTGCGGTGTTTGCCGGCGAGCGCAGGGCCGCGTGCAGCCTGCGGCCGCGGCTCTCGCCGAGCGGTGCCGGACGCCAAGCGGGTCAGCGAGTGCAGCCGCCCGCCCCGTAGAAGTTGGGGCCGGCCAGCCCGGGACCGGTGATCAGCGGCCGGTGCCGGCCGCCGCCGGGCGGGTAGGCGGTGTCCCACCACTGGCGGAAGAACGTCGTCAGCCGGGCCTGGCACGCCGCGCTCGGGTTCGGCAGCCAGTGCGCGAACGCGGCCTCCAGCTGGCCCTCGGTGATCGAGCCGCCGCCGTACTGCTGCTGTATGCGGGCCAGCGCCTGGCTGAACCGGTCCGGGCCCAGGATGGCCCGCAGGGCGATGTAGCTGATGCCCGGCCGCAGGTAGGTGTTGTTGCCGCCGAATAGCAGGTACGGCGTCGGGTCGGACGGGGCGTGCCGCCAGAAGTTCTTCCCCGTGGTGGTGTAGAACACGTTGAAGCTGCCGGTCAGCGAGCCCTCGAAAGCCTGGCGCCCGGCCGGGGTGGACAGCCCGCCGTGCTTGGCCGCGGCCTTCCTGGCCTGGAACAGGAACTCGCCCAGCGTGGCCAGGCCCTCCTTGAAGAACGTCAGGTGATAGTCGGCCTCGGTGACGTGGTCGCCCCACCACTGGTGCATGTTCTCGTGGTAGAGGGTGTCGGTGTCGATCCGGCCGCCGGCGAAGGTGATCATGGTCACCATCTCCTCCTCGAAGGAGGCCGACGGGCGGCCGACCACGACCCCGTCCGAGCTGAACGGGAACGGCCCGTTGAACCTCGCCTCGAACGCGGTGATGTCCGGCTGGAGGTTCATGATCTTGCGGTTCTTCGCCTTCCGCTTCGGGCTCAGCGAGCTGGCCTGGGCCTGGTAGAAGGGCCGCCCGTCCACGATCCGCCGGGTCAGCTGGTAGTGGCCGACGCTGTTCTCGACGAGGTAGCTGGCCACCCGGCCGGCCATGTGCCAGTGCCAGGTCACCGAGCCGTGCGGGAACAGCGTGTCCGGCGGGTTGGCCTGCCGGGACACCAGGATGCCGTTGGCCAGCACGGTGCGGCCCGCAGTCACGGTGTCGTAGAAGTCGTAGGTCGGCTTGGCCGACGGGAAGTCATTCAGCGGCATCCAGGCCTCGGTGCCGATCGGCTCGGTGGTGACGAACCCGCCGTCGCCGGCTGGCTTGTCCGACCGGAACCAGCCCTCGGTGAATCCGTCGCCGTCGGTGTGCACCCCGGGCCGGCCGGTGTACCAGACGGTGACGGTGAAGACCGACCCGCTGGGCAGCGGCGCGGCCGGGGTAATCACCAGCTTGTTCGCCGGGCACGGCGTGCCGTTCTGCGCGTTGCGGGTGGCGAACGCGGTGGAAGGCAGCTCGGGACTGCAGGCCGGCGGCAGCGGGTTGTGCCGCGGCCCGCCCACGTGCCGGTTCTCCGAGGCCTGGTGCGCGGCCGGCCGCGGGTCGTTCTGCCCGCGCGGGTCGCCGGGGAACGTCGGCTGCACGAACCGGAAGCTGGCCGGCGCCCCGTTGACCTGGACCCGCCGGACGGTCAGGTCCGGGCCGATCGCGGTGCTGCACCGTGGACCGGCGCTCCAGGTCGAGGCTGAAGCTGGTCAGGCACTGGGTGGCGCGGTCCTGGAGGGTGACGTGGTTGCCGGGCAGGAACCGGTTGCGGACCGCGTCGTAGATCATGTGCACGTCGGTGTGCACGCTGACGTAGCCGCCGTTGCCGGTCTCCGGGTAGAGGTGCGAGCCGGCCGGCGCCAGCGTGTGCGCGCCCGCCGAGCACCCGGCCGCGCCCGCCCGGGCCGTGCTGGCCAGGGCCGGGCCGGTAGCGGCCAGCCCCGGCAGGGTGGCGGCGAGGGCAGCGGCGATCATGCCGCGGCGGAGGCTGGTCCTCATCGGGCGCTCCTGCCTGTCACGGTCGGGGGATCGGGCCGGCCACCGCTCGCAAGCGCGCCGGCCGGCGCCGGGCGTGAAACACCGCGCGGCTCATTGTCTGCCGGGCGGCCCGCCCCCGGCAAGATCCGCTAGCTCTCCTCGGCCACGGCTACGGGGCCGGCATGGCCGCGGCCAGGCGGGCATCGCCAGCCCGCCCGGTCAGCACCGCGGTCGGGTGCGGCACGTAGTCCAGGTAACGCAGGCCAACCTGGACCCGTGCGCCGTGCGGCCCGGTCACGGTCAGCGCCGCGGTGATCAGCCCGGTGTCCTGGTCCCAGCGCACGGTCCCGCTGACCCGGGTGTCGGCCGTCCAGCGGACCTGGTGCAGCCGGATCCCGACCAGGCTGCCGCCCGGGTAGCTGAACCGGAAGGTGCCGCCGCGCAGGCCCCAGCCGCGCACGCCGTCGCCGTAGTACCAGCGCCAGACCGCGTCGCCGGCCGCGGCCGCGCCCACCGCGGCCAGCCGCCGCCCGGTCAGGCCGGCCTGGTTGCCGGGCCGCGCGGTCGCCGCGGCGACCTGGCTCAGCCGGGCCGGGAACGTGCCGAGCACCCGCACCTCAGGCGTGTGCGTCGCGCACGATGTATCCAGCCGGCGCAGCCCGGCCGGGTCCGCGATGAACCGCCGGACCAGCCCGGACGCGCAGCCGAACACGTCGTCCATGGCGTTCACGTGGGTGTCGTTGCGGAACAGGACCCACCGCGCCGACGGGCCCATGTCCCTGGCTACCTGCTGGCCCTCGAACGGCGTGGTGAGCGAGTCCAGGTCGCCGGACAGCACGAGCACCGGCAGGTTCCGCGGCGCGTACGGCGGCGGGGTCGTGATCGGCGGAACGCGGCCCTGCGGCGCGGGCCAGTCCAGGCAGGCGTCGAACTCCTCCTCCGGCTCGGTCACCCACTCATTGACGGTGAACGGCGCGAACGCGTCGGGCGGCAGCGCGGCCAGGGCCCGGGCGTAGGAGGCGGCGCGCTGCGCCGGGGAGTTCGCGTAGCTGAACGGCTGCGGGTAGTCCAGGCAGGTCACGGCCTGGTACAGGCCGTCGTTGAAGTCCCGCACCGGACCCGACGTGCCGGTGAACACGTCCTGCTGGGTGAGCCGCAGCAGCGGCGCCTTGTCGTGGTCGCGCAGCAGGGCCCGGGCCGCCGGGTCCAGTTCCCGGTACACCCCGCTGTCCGAGCCCGCGTCGTTGACCATCTCGCTCAGGTCGGCCACCGTGACCCGCTCGAACACCCGGCGGCCGCCCGGCGCCCGCGTCCACCCGGCCACCTTGTGCGCGCGCAGGTACCGGGCCAGGTTCCCGATCGTGGCCCAGGCCCGGCCCGGCGCCGCCCGGTGGCAGGCCACGCTGCGGTCGCAGGACAGGTTGAACGCGTGCCGGGCGGTCACGATCATGTGCGGGTAGAACGGATTGGTCTGGCTGACCGGGTAGGCGGCGTCCAGCGTCACCGACCGGAGCAGGCTCGCGTACCGCGCGGTGAACGTCTGCCCGAAGAACGTGCCGTACGAATCCCCGTAGAAGTCGACCTTCCCGGTCCGCAGCCGGTGCAGCACAAGAGCCACGTCCCGGGCGGCAAACGCGGTCGTGTACCGGGAGCTGGCGGCCACGAAACCGCCCCCGGGCCGCCTGGTGCGGTTGAGCTGGCGCCCGCACTTACCCGTATCCACGGTGTACGCGGCGATCCCGTAGGCCGCCCGCCAGTTCTGCAGCGCCTTGCACAGGAAGGCCGAGGAGTTCCCGGTGCCGCGCAGGTTGACCAGCAGCAGGTTGCGATGGGCCAGCAACGGCCCGAACGTTCCCAGGTAGGAATCGGCCGACCCAGTGGTCGGGAACCCGGGACCGCCCTCAGTGGCCAGGATCGTCCCCACCGGATGCCCCCGCCGCGCCGGATACCACCAGAAACCGATCTTGATGCGCCCGGCCGACGGATCGCGGTAATCCAGCGGCACAGCGATGCGGGTGCACCAGGCCAGCGCCGAGGCCGCGCACGGCGGGATCGTGACAGTCCCCACCCGGATCGGCTTCCGGTGCCGCGTGCCGCGCGCCAGCGGTTCCCTGACCATGGGCCGCCGGGCCACCGGCACCGGATGCGGCCGCCCGCCGGGGACGGTCACAGCTGAACTCAGCGCAGCTCCAGCCGGCCGGGCCGGGCTAGCCGCAGCCTGACCAGCAGCGAGCAGGGCAGAAACAGCTACGGCCGCGGCCACGACCGCCAGAACTGGGCGCATAGCGGACAAGGTGCCACCCGCACGCCTCCCCGGCAAGACCCAGCCGAGCCGCCCGCTATCGGGAACCGCGGGCGAGCTCCCCCGCAATGCCGTCCAGCAAAAACCTCAGCCCCAGCTCGAACTGCTCCCCCGGCGCCGCCCCCGACGGCCGGGCCAGCCAGCCCGCCAGGATCGGGAACCGCCCGTCCGCCAGCCCCCGCACCGCCGCCAGCGCGGAACGCAGCGCCGCCGCGTCGTCCAGGCCCAGACGCCGGCTCATCCGGGCCTCCTCCGCCTCCTGGAGACCGCTGCCCACAACATGCCGGTCGATCAGCGCGGCAAACGTCATCGCCTCAGCAGCCGTCGCCCCCTGCCCCACCAGCACCGCGAGCATGAACTCGAGCCGCCGCATCAGGTTCGGCCCCACCGGCGGACGGGAGTGATACAGCGCCGCGAACCAGGGATGCCGCTCGATCATCCGTCGCGTCGCCATAGCCAGGTCAGATAGATCAGCCCGCCAGTCCGCCCCCGGCCCGTCAGGCACGGGGATCTCCCCGGCGACCCGGTCGAGCATCAGGTCGACAAGACCGTCCTTGCTCCCCACGTACCGGTACAGCGCCATCGCCGAGTACGAGCCCAGCCGCGCGGCCACCGCCTGCATGGTCAGCGCGTCCGGGCCGGACTCGTCGGCCAGGCCGATCGCAGCGGTCACGATCGGCTCCCGGCCCAGTGCCTGTCTCCGGGGCGGCGGGTCCGGCTGGGCCCAGATCAGCCGGACCGGGCCGCCCTCGGCGTTGCGCACGACCTGAGTTTATCATCTAAACTTAGATTTACCTAGTAAACGACGACTTCGAGAGGATGCGTTGCCGATGACCGGCGACAGCACGGTGACCAGCCCCTTCGAGCCGGCCGGGGTCCGCCTCGGCGTGGTCCGCGGGATCAGCTACGGCCTGTTCAGTCCGCCCGGCGAGTTCGTCCCGCAGGCCCGCGCGCTTGGCGCCGGCCTGATCCGGGCCTACCTGTTCTGGAGCCAGGCCGAGCCCGGGCCCGGCCGCTACGACTGGGGCACCGTGGACCGGCTGCTCGCGCAGCTGGACGGCAGCGAGGAGGTCTGGCTCACGGTGTGCTCGTCGTCCCCGTGGGCGACCCGCCAGGCCACCGATTTCCTGCCGCCCTCCCCCGCGCACGACCAGGGCGCGTACGGCGAGTTCGTCCGGCGGCTGGTCACGCACTGCGGCGGCCGGGTCAGCTACTGGCAGTGCGACAACGAGCCGAGCAACACCGGCCTGCTGTGGGCCGGCACCGCCGCCGAGTACGTGACCCAGCTGAAAACCTTCTACCGCGCGGTCAAGGACGCCGACCCGGCCGCCGCGGTGGTCCTCGGCGGCTGCGGGTACGACGTGCTGAGCAGCGAGCCCGGCAGCGAGCCGCGGCAGTTCTTCAGCCACCTGGCCAGGGACGGCCGCGACTTCTTCGACCTGTTCAGCGTGCACCTGTACGGCGACCTGGCCAGCGTGCCCGGCTACCTGGACGACGCCCGGCAGATCATGCGCGCGCACGGGTATGTCAAGCCGCTGCTGGCCGGCGAGCTCGCGGGCCCGCAGCCGTTCGAGTTCCCGGCCGCGATGGCGGTCGTGCAGCAGGCCTTCGCCGCCGCGTTCACCGGGGCGGAGGTGCCTGGGCAGAGCACCAGTGAGCTGACCGGGCGGGTCAGCCTGGACACCCCCGAGCACCGGGCGATGGACTCGCTCTACGCCCGGATGAGCGAGCTGCCACCCGAGCTGGCCATGTTCCTCGACGGCTGCCCGGAAGAACTCGAGGCCAGACGGCAGCGCATCCAGTGCCGCCAGATTGTGCAGCGGACGATGCTGGCGCTGGCCGCCGGGGTACGGCGGACCGCGTACTGGAACCTGGCCCCCGAGGCCCCCGGCCCGGCCGATCACCGCCAGATGATGAGCTTGCTGATCGGCAAACTGCCTCTGATGGATTACGGGGGCCGCGAGCTGACTGTCCGTCATCCAGCGGCGGGCACCTTCGCGCTGCTGGCCCGTCAGCTGGCCGGCGCCACCGCGGTGACCCGCCGGGAGCTGGCCGGCCACCCGTCGCTGCGGGCCTTCGAGGTCACCAGGGACGGCCGCGGCCCGCTCCTGGTTCTCTGGGACCAGCGGGACACGTTCCACGGCGAGGACGAGCCGCCCGCCGAGGTCCGCTGGCCGTGCCCGGCCCCGGCCGCCACGCTCACCGACGCGTTCGGCGAGACCTGGCCGGTGAAGGCCGACGACGGCGCACTCCCGCTGCGCGTCGGCGCCACCCCGCTGTTCGCCGAGCCCGCGCCGACGGCTACCTCAGCCGGCTGACGTCCTGGCCGCCGCCGGGCCGGTCAGTCCCCGGTGATGGGCGTCTTGCACGTCGGGCAGACGGTGGGCGGGTCCTCGTCCGCGATGCTGCCGCAGCGCGGGCAGACCCGCTTCAGCCAGCACGGTGCGTCGCCGGGCCGTTCTTCGGCGGGCTCACCCCGCCCCGTCTGGTACATCACTCTTCCGAGTATGCCTCCGGCGGTACTGTGCTCACATGACCGATGCGGGCGTAGTCGTCTGGTACAACCCGAGCTGCTCCAAGTGCCGTGGCGCGGGCGAGCTGCTGGCCGCGTACGGCGTGCCCGAGCAGCGGGTGTTCTACCTGGACAACCCGCCGTCAGAAGCCGAGATCGCCCGGGTGCTCGCGCTCCTGGGCACCGATGACCCGCGGGCGCTGATGCGCACGGGCGAGCCCAGGTACGCCGAGCTCGGCCTGGCCGGCGCCAGCCGGGACGAGCTGATCGCGGCCATGGCCCGCTACCCCGAGCTGATCGAGCGGCCGGTGGTCATCTGGCCGGACCGGGCCATCGTGGCCCGCCCGCCCGAACTGCTGCTCCCGCTGCTCGAGGCCGGCAGCGGTGCTCAGGCTCGCGACTAGCGGGCCGTGGCGAAGACCCCGCGGACACGTGTGCCATCAGGCAAGCGCCAGGGAGCGGAAAGACCTGCCTCACTGAGGCTGTCGCCGGGCTCAAGAACCCTGTTGATCCGCAAGCTGAGCTCGCCAGCCCGTAGATCGGTGCCGGATGGCCCGTTGGCCGCCACTTCGGACCAGGCCGGCGTCAGCGGGCCCTTCGCCACCGGCTGAGCGAGGACTGTCGGGTCCGCCGTATTGCTGACGCTCTGTGCCTGCGGCTCGGCGTCTCCCTGGATAAGAGCCACCAGTTGAGCGCGCAGAACCGGATCGTGGACGCCGTCGTAAATCCAGCGGAGCCCCAGCACCCCGTGCTCCGAGGTCCCGATCAGCGCGCCGTCAGCGCCGGCCAGCGCGCCCGCCCGGTAGGTCATCGGTATCTGGTACGCAGTCGCCCGGTCCCCGGATCCGTCAGTGACCACCATGAACTCGATGCCGACCTCGCCCTGCGGGTCATCGAGCCGGAACCCGCCAGCCCGGGCCAGCTCCGGTTCCTGCCCCGTCTGGCGATACCACGGCTGAGCAGGCAGCCAGACCGCCAGCAGGTCCAGCTTGCCCGGGTTCATCGTGGTGTTGTGGATGATGGCCATACCTCGCCGGTCTCCTCTCGTTAACGGCCGTCGGCGGAGAATAGCCGGGAGATAGGTGAGTTCACCGATGCCCAGCATCCGCCGGACTGCCATCGTGGCCCTCATAGCCACAGTGCGCGAGCGACCCCGGGATGAAAGTGACCGGCGTTCGGGCGTTCATACGGAGCACAGCTGGAGGGCAGGCTCATGCACGCAGTCATCGGACGGGTCAGGATCAAGCCGGGCCATGCGGACGAGACGCTGGCGATGATCGGCGGGGGTGTCATGATGCTGAAGGGCATGGCCGGCTCGGCGGGCGGCTACTGGGCGCGAAGCCCGGGGGATGACATCATCCAGCATTCGTTCTGGCTCTTCGATACGGAGGAGAACGCCCGTGCCGCGGAGGCGGTCTTCAGCCAGCTGCGCGACATGCCCGAGGCGCCAGCGACGTTCGTCAGCGTCGATGTCTGTGAGATTGCCGGGCACGCCTAGCGTGGCAAGGGCTCTGCGGCAAGGGCTCTGAGGTGCCGGCCGTACTAGGCGCTGGCGCGGGCCTGGCCGGGCAGGCCTAGCTGGCGGGCGATGATCATGCGCTGCGCCTCGGAGGTGCCCTCGCCGATCTCGAGGATCTTGGCGTCCCGGTAGAACCTGGCCACCGGGTACTCGTTCATGAACCCGTAGCCGCCGAAGATCTGGGTCGCGGCCCGGGCGTTGTCCATTGCGGCGTTCGAGGCAATCAGCTTGGCCATGGCCGCTTCCTGCTTCGCCGGCTGCCCGGCGGCCAGCCGGGACGCCGCCGCGTACCAGGCCGTCCTGGCCGCGTAGCAGCGGGCCTGCATGTCCGCGATCGTGAACTGGATGGCCTGGTACTCACCGATGGCCCGGCCGAACGACCGGCGCTCGCCCGCGTACCGCAGGCACTCATCGACACAGCCCTGGGCCAGCCCCACGGACAGCGCGGCGATCGCGACCCGGCCCTCGTCCAGCGTGCTCAGGAACTGGGCGTAGCCGCGGCCCCGCTGGCCGAGCAGGTTCCCCTCCGGCACACGCACGCTGTCGAAGAACAGTTCCCTGGTGTCCGACGCGCACCAGCCGACCTTGGACAGGTGGCCGCCGACGGTCAGACCGGGGCTGCCGGCTGGCACCAGGAACGCCGAGATCTCCTTGTCCCCGGTCTTCGCGGCGACCGTGATCAGCGAGGTGATGTCGGTGCCCGCGTTGGTGATGAAGGCCTTGGAGCCGCTGATGACCCACTCGCCGCCGTCCTGCCGGGCGGTGGTCCGCATTCCGCCGGGCACATCCGTGCCGCCGCCGGGCTCGGTCAGCCCGAACGCGGCCAGTTGCTCGCCCGCGCACAGGGCGGGCAGCCACTGGCGCTTCTGCTCCTCGGTGCCGAACCGGTAGACCGGCGTGGCGCCCAGGCAGACCGCGGCCTCCAGGGTGATCGCCACCGACGAGTCGACCCGGCCCAGTTCCTCGATGGCCAGGCAGACGGCCAGCAGGTCGCCGCCCATGCCGCCGTACTCCTCCGGGAACGGCAGGCCGAACAGGCCCATCTTGGCCATCGCGGCGATCAGCGGGTACGGGAACGCGCTCCGCTCGTAGTAGTCGCCGATCACCGGGGCGACCTCGTCCCTGGCGAACGCCGCCACCGTTTCCCGCAGCGCCTCGTGCTCGCTGCTCAGGGTGAAATCAATCACTGCTCTTCCCTTTCCTGTCCGCCAGTTGGCCCTCGGGTCCGCCGGCCGCGGAAATGACGGCCAGTACCTGGTCCAGGGCGACCAGCGCACCGGCCCGCACCGGCAGTTCGGTGACCGTTCCGGCCACCGGGGCCACCACGGTGTGCTCCATCTTCATCGCCTCGACCACGACCAGCGGCTGGCCGGGCAGCACGTCCTCGCCCACCGCGGCCTTCACCGCCTGCACGGTGCCCGGCATCGGGCTGCGCACCGCGCCCGCGGCGGCCTGCGGCCCGGCCGCCCGGCGGCTGGGCGGCGGCGTGGTGTCCAGCGCCCAGGCGTGCCCGTCCCGGCCCAGCCAGCGCACCGGGCCGTCGGCGGCCCGGGTGAACCGGGACTCCGCGCCGCCGTAGATGACCACCAGCTCGTCACCGTCCCGGCGGGCCGCGGCGGGCACCGGGTCGCCGTCGCCGATGGCGACCTCGGCGGCGTGCGGCCGGCCGCGGACCGCGACCTGGCGGCCGGCGACCGGCCAGCGGGTCCAGGCGGGGCCGCCGGGCCGCCAGCCGTCCGGGATCTGCCACGGCCCGGGCGCGGCGGTCTCCAGGTCGAGCGCGCAGTCCAGGGCGGCCGCGGCGAGCACCTCGTCCGGGACCGGCTCCGCACCCGCAGCGGCGGCCCCATGCTGGCCAGTACCGTGCTGGCCAGTACCGTCCTGGCCGGCCGCGAGCCGCTCGGCCAGCCCGGTGTCCAGGCGGCCGGCCTGCACCTCCGGATCGGCCAGCAGCGCGCGCAGGAAGGCCACGTTGGTCCGCACCCCGAGCAGCGTGTAGGAGGCCAGCGCCTGGTCCAGACGGCGCAGCGCGGCCGGCCGGTCAGGACCGTACGCGATCACCTTCGCCAGCATCGGGTCGTACCCGCCGCCGACCTCGCTGCCCTCGGTCAGCCCGGAGTCGACCCGCACCGACGGCAGCTCCGGCTCGGCCAGCCGCAGCACCCGCCCGCCGGTGGGCAGGAACCCGCGGGCCGGGTCCTCGGCGTAGACCCGGGCCTCGGCCGCGTGCCCGGCGAACCGCACGTCCTCCTGCCGCATCGGCAGCGGCTCCCCCGCGGCCACCCGCAGCTGGAGCTCGACCAGGTCCAGCGGGCCGGACGGGGCGGGCGGGTCGGCTTCCACTGTCACGGCCAGCTCGGTGACCGGGTGCTCGACCTGGAGCCGGGTGTTCATCTCCATGAAGAAGTACTCGTCCGGGCGGTCCGCGGAGACGATGTACTCCACCGTCCCGGCACCGGTGTAGCCGACCGCCTGGGCTGCGGCGACCGCGCTGGCGCCCATCGCGGCCCGGGTCCGGGCGCCGCGCTCGCCGCCGTCGGCCAGCAGCGGCGACGGGGCCTCCTCGATGATCTTCTGGTGCCGCCGCTGCAGGCTGCACTCGCGCTCGCCGAGGTGCACCGCGTGGCCGTGCGCGTCGGCGAAGACCTGGATCTCGATGTGCCGCGGGCTGGTGATGAAGCGCTCGACGAGCAGCGTGCCGTCGCCGAACGACGCGACGGCCTCCCGGCGGGCCCCGGCGATCGCGGCGTCCAGCGCTTCGATGTCGCGGACCAGCCGCATGCCCTTGCCGCCTCCCCCGGCCGACGGCTTGAGCAGCACCGGGTGGCCCTCCGCCAGCCCGATGGCCAGTGCCGCCTCGGCCAGCTGCGCGTCGGTCAGCGAGGGGTCGTCGCTGCCCGGCACGACCGGCACGCCCGCGGCCGCCACCGTCCGCTTGGCCGCGATCTTGTCGCCCATGGCGGCGATCGCGCCCGGCGGCGGGCCGACGAAGACCAGGCCGTTCTCCGCGCAGGCCCGGGCCAGCGCCGGGTTCTCGGCCAGGAACCCGTACCCGGGGTGCACCGCCTCGGCGCCGCTGCGCCGGGCCGCGCCGATGACGTCGTCCACGGACAGGTAGCTGCCGATCAGCACCGCGGCGTCGGCGTCGGCCGCGGCCCGCCCGGCGGCGTCCTCGGCTGTGCAGGTCACCACCGACCGGATGGCCAGCCGGCGGAGGGTCCGGGTGATCCGGACGGCGATCTCGCCGCGGTTCGCGATCAGGACGGTACGGAACATGCTCACATCCGGAAGACGCCGTAGCGGACCGGCTCCAGCGGCGCCCCGGCCGCGGCGGCCAGGCCCAGGCCGAGCACCCGGCGGGTATCGGCCGGGTCGATGACGCCGTCGTCCCAGATCCGCGCGGTGGAGTAGTACGGGCTGCCCTGGTGCTCGTACTGCTCGCGGATGGGCCGCCGGAACTCCTCTTCCTCCTGGGCGGTCCAGGCGTCGCCGAGCTGGTCGCGGCGGACGGTGGCGAGCACCGCGGCGGCCTGCTCGCCGCCCATCACCGAGATCCTGGCGTTCGGCCACATCCACAGGAACCGTGGCGAGTAAGCCCGGCCGCACATGGCGTAGTTGCCGGCCCCGAACGACCCGCCGATCACCACGGTCAGCTTGGGCACCCGGGCGCAGGCCACCGCGGTGACCATCTTGGCGCCGTGCTTGGCGATCCCGCCCGACTCGTACTCGCGGCCGACCATGAACCCGGTGATGTTCTGCAGGAACACCAGCGGTATCGCGCGCTGGTCGCACAGCTCCACGAAGTGCGCGCCCTTGAGCGCGGACTCGCTGAACAGGATGCCGTTGTTGGCCACGATTCCCACCGGGTGGCCGTGGATCCGGGCGAACCCGGTGACCAGCGTGGCCCCGTAGCGCTGCTTGAACTCGTGGAACCGGCTGCCGTCCACCACCCGGGCGATGACCTCGCGGACGTCGTACGGCGTGCGCAGGTCGGCCGGTATCACCCCGGCCAGCCCGGCCGGGTCCACCGCGGGCTCCTGCGCCGCGGTGACCTCCCACGGCGGCGCGGCGGCCGGGCCGAGCGTGGCCACGACCGACCGGACGATGCGCAGCGCGTGCTGGTCGTCGTCGGCCAGGTGGTCGGCCACCCCTGACACCCGCGAGTGCAGGTCCCCGCCGCCCAGTTCCTCGGCCGTGACGACTTCGCCGGTCGCCGCCTTTACCAGCGGCGGGCCGCCGAGGAAGATCGTGCCCTGGTCCCGGACGATCACGGTCTCGTCGCTCATCGCGGGCACGTACGCGCCGCCCGCGGTGCACGAGCCGAGCACCGCGGCGATCTGCGGGATGCCGCGGGCCGACAGCGTGGCCTGGTTGTAGAAGATCCGGCCGAAGTGCTCCCGGTCCGGGAACACCTCGTCCTGGCGGGGCAGGAACGCGCCGCCGGAGTCGACCAGGTACACGCACGGCAGCCGGTTCTGCAGCGCGATCTCCTGGGCCCGCAGGTGCTTCTTGACCGTCACCGGGTAGTAGGTGCCGCCCTTGACCGTGGCGTCGTTGGCCACGATCACGCATTCCCGGCCGGACACCCGGCCGATCCCGGTGATGATGCCGGCGCCGGGCGCCTCGTCGTCGTACATCCCGCCCGCGGCCAGCGGGGACAGCTCGAGGAACGGCGAGGCGGGGTCGAGCAGCCCGGCGACACGGTCCCTGGGCAGCAGCTTGCCGCGGGCGGTGTGCCGGTCCCTGGCCCGCTGCGGCCCGCCGCGCGCGGCCACCGCCAGCCGGTCCCTGAGCTCGCCCGCAAGGGCCTCGTTCACCTTGGCGTTCTGCTGGAACACCGGATCCTGCGGGTCGGCCAGCGTCCCCAGCCGTGGCGTGTCCACCGTCTCCTCCCGCCGGATGGCGGCATTTACCAGTTAATGCGCATTAACAATGCCGATGTTAACAACTATTAACCGCGCCGTCTACACTCCGGCTATGACCGTGGACAGGCCGGCCGTCAGCCGGCGGGCCGGCATCCTGGCCGCAGCGGCGCAGCTGTTCGCCCAGCGCGGCTACCACGGCACCACGATCGGCGAGGTGGGCAGCGCGCTGGGCCTCACCGGCCCGGCCCTGTACCGGCACTTCAGGAACAAGGAAGCGCTGCTGGCCGAGATGCTGCTCGACATCAGCGGCCGGCTGCTGCACGCCGGGCGGCACCGGGTGGCCATGGCGGCCAGCCCGGACGCCGCGCTGACCGCGCTGCTCGACTGGCACATCGGCTTCGCGCTGGACGAGCCCGCGCTGATCACCGTGCACGAGCGTGAGCTGGGCAACGTGCCCGAGCCGCAGCGGCACCAGATCCGCCGCCTGCAGCGCGCCTACACCGAGGAATGGGTGCAGGTCATCCAGCGGCTGCACCCCGAGGCCAGCGCCGAGTACGCGCGCGCCGCCACGCACGCGGTGTTCGGCCTGCTCAACTCGACCCCGCGGAGCGCCGCCGAGCTCGGCCGCCCGGCCATGGCCAGCCTGCTCCACGCCCTGGCCTACCGGGCCCTGGCCGGAGCCCTGGCCGCCCCGGCATCAGCCGCCGGGGAGTAGCGCGCGCAGGCCCGGTCAGCGAGTAGCCGCCCGGCCCCGCCGTAATTCGGTTTGGCGGGGGTGGGCGGGCAGATAGCCTCCCGGTCGTGGGTGAAACCGGGTCCGCGGTCGCGCGGCCGACGACCGGCCCGGCTGTGGCGCGGCCGCTGACCGGCCTGGCCATGGCCGACCTGATCTCCACCACCGGCACCGAGATGACCGCGGTGGCCCTCCCCTGGTTCGTGCTGACCACGACCGGCTCGCCGGCCCGGATGGGCGTCGTGCTGGCCGCCGAGTACGCCGGGCTGACCCTGCTCGGCCTGGCCGGCGCCCGGGTCGCCACCTATACCGGCCCGCGGCGGCTGATGCTCAGCGCCGATCTGACCCGGGCCGCGCTCATCGCCGCGATCCCGCTCCTCTACTGGGCCCACGCGCTGTCGTTCCCGGTCATCCTGGTCATCAGCGTGTTCATCGGCGGCTTCTTCCCGGCGTACCAGTCCTCCAGCCAGCTCATCGTGGCCAGCCTGACCGGCGACGACCAGGTGAAGCTCACCCGGCTTGGCGGGCTGCTCAGCGCGGTCAACGAGTCGGCCAGCTTCGTGGGGCCCGCCCTGGCCGGCGTGCTGATCGCGGCGCTCGGCCCGGCCCCCGTGCTGCTGATCGACGCGGGCTCCTATCTGTGCGCGTTCGCCCTGATCGGCGTGCTGGCCCGGGGCACGGGACGGGCCGTCCCGGTCACCGAGGACGCGTCGGCCGTGGCCGGGCTTCGGTTCCTGTGGCGCAGCCGGCCGCTGCGGTGGCTCGTCATCGGGGTGGGCCTGCTCAGCGCATCGTTCACCGCCATGGTGGCCACGGTCCCCGTGCTGGCCCTGCACCACGGCGGCGCGCCGGTGGCCGGCTGGCTGCTGGCCGCCTTCGGGGCCGGATCGGTGGCCGGCGGCCTGCTGTCCACCCGGGCCAAGCGGGCCGGCGGGCCCACCGCCATGCTGGCGGTAGCCGGGCTGGCCGTGGCCGCCTGGGGGCTGGCGCTGCCCGGGCCGGCCTGGGTGTGGGGCCTGGCCATCGCCGGCACCGGGATCGCGACCGGGCTGTTCTACCCGCGGTTCTTCGCGGCGATGACCACTGCCGCCCCGCCGGAGCTGCGGGCCCGGGTGCTGGCCAGCGTGACGATCGCGATCTCCGCGCCCGGCCCGCTGGGCTTCCTGGCCGCCGGCCTGGTGTCCGAGCACTCCACGTTCGCCAGCCGGATGCTGGTGGGCGGCACCGCCACGGTGGCCGCGGTGATCGTCCTGCTGAGCCCCCTGGCGGCCCGCGCGCCGGGTGACGTTACGCTATCGATGTAATTTTCCGGGCACCCCGGCGGAGGCCAGCTGGGCGGGCGTCCGGCGCACGTAAGGCTAGACCGGACGAGCGGAAGAGGCGCAACGTGACTGACAGCTGGCCGGACCGCAATCAGATCTCATTACCAGCAGACCCGGCGGACCCAGCGGACCCAGCGCCAGCGCCGGCCGGGATCGACATAAGCACCGCGCACATTGCCCGGGTCTACAACTACTGGCTGGGCGGCAAGGACAACTTCGCGGCGGACCGGGCCGCGGCCGAGCAGGTGATCGCGGCGTACCCGGCCGTCCTGGTCAGCGTCCGGGCGCAGCGGGCGTTCCTCGGCCGGGCCGTGCACTTCCTGGCCGCCGAGGCGGGCATCACGCAGTTCCTCGACATCGGCACCGGGCTGCCCTCGGCCGACAACACGCACGAGGTGGCGCAGCGGGCCGCGCCGCAGTCCCGGATCGTCTACGTGGACAACGACCCGATCGTGCGCACGCACGCCGATGCCCTGCTGACCAGCGGCTCGCGCGGCTCCGTCACGTACGTCGAGGCGGACCTGCGGGCCCCCGAGTCGATCCTGCGGGTGGCTGCGGCCACTCTCCGCATCGGCAAGCCGGTGGCGCTGCTGCTGGTCGGGGTGCTGCACTGCATCCCGGACAGCGAGGACCCGGCCGGGATCGTGCGGCGGCTCCTGGCCGGCCTCGCGCCGGGCAGCTACCTGGTCCTGGCCCACCCGGCCAGCGACATCCACACCGAGCAGATCGGCGTGGCCGCGACCCGGTTCAACCAGCTGGCCGAGCAGGGCGTGACCCTGCGCGAGCGGGACGCCGTGCAGCGCTTCCTGCGACGGCGTGGACCTGGTCGAGCCGGGCCTGGTGCAGCTGCACCGCTGGCGGCCCGGGCCCGGCGGCCCGGAACCCGGCCACGACCTGGCCAACTACGGCGCGGTCGGCCGCAAGCCCTAACTGTGCTGGCTGGCTAGCGGAGGGCCAGCCGGCCGCGGTCGATGACGACGGCGCCGTCCTGGTTGGCCGTCTGGAACAGCGCGCTGCCGTCGCCGTCCCGCCAGATCGACACGGTCAGCGTCTCGCCCGGGAACACCGGGCGGCTGAACCGGCCGGACATGGACCCGAACCGGGCCGGGTCCGAGCCGCACAGCGCGTGCAGCAGGGCCCGGCCGGTGACCCCGTAGGTGCACAGGCCGTGCAGGATCGGCTTGCTGAACCCGCCCCGGGCGGCGAACTTCGGGTCGGCGTGCAGCGGGTTCCGGTCCCCGGACAGCCGGTAGATCAGGGCCTGCTCGGGCCGGGTCGGCATGACCACGGTCAGGTCCGGGTCCCGGTCCGGGCGCTGCCACGGGTCACTGGGGCCGCGGTCGCCGCCGAAGCCGCCCTCGCCCCGGATGAACGTGCTGGCCCGCGAGGTGATCAGCGGCTCGCCGGTGGCCGCGTCCACCGCCACGGCCTCGGTGACCACCAGCCCGCCGGACCCCTTGTCGTACATGCCGGTGACGGTGGCCACGGTCCGCACCGTGCCCTCCACCGGCAGCGGGCGGTGCAGCTCGAAGGCCTGTTCCGCGTGCACCAGCAGGGCCGGGTCGAAGTCGCCCAGCCGGCGCCCGCGCCGGGACTGCGCCAGCAGGACCCCGTAGGTCGGCAGCACCTGCTGGGTGACGCCCTCGGAGTTCTCGGTGGTGAACTCCAGTTCCTGAAGCGGGTCGCCGAGCCCGGCGCCGCAGCCGACCGCGTACAGCAGCGCGTCGGCCGACGTCCAGGACCGCTCGGACGGCTCGCCGGGCTCCCCGATGAGGCTGTGGTCAAGGGCCATCGCGACCTCCATAGTGGAACAGGCTTCTAGTATCGGATTTTGGCAGATATACGGCTCGCGGGCGCGGGCCGCCGTCAGGACGCGGGAGGGGCGCGGTGCCGCAGAAACCCCCGCCTCCCGGGACACCGCCCGCGCCGCTGCCGGCTGGCTGGATCCGGGTGGACTGCCACCTGCACACGGTGGACTCCGGCGACGCGATCACCACGCTGGACGAGCTGGCCGACCGGGCCCGGGCGGCCGGGCTGGACGCGGTCTGCATCACCGACCACAACGTGATCTCCGCGGCGCTCGCCGCCCGCGGCCGCGACCTGGGCGTCCGGGTCATCACCGGCGAGGAGATCCGCACCCCGGACGGGGACGTGATCGGCCTGTTCCTGACCGAGCGGATCCCGTACGTGCTGCCGCTGGCCGAGGTGGCCCAGCGGATCCGGGCCCAGGGCGGCCTGGTGTACGTGCCGCACCCGTTCGACCCGGGCCGGTCCAGCCTGGGCGGGGCGCTGGCCGGGCTGTGCGGGGCCGGGATGGCCGACGTCATCGAGGTGTTCAACGCGAAGATCGCCGACCCTGCGCGGAACCAGCGGGCGGCGGCGGCCGCGGCGGGCGCCGGGCTGCCCGGCGGGGCGGGCTCGGACGCGCACGACCCGGACGGGATCGGCGCCGCCTACCTGGAGATGCCCGACTTCGACGGCCCGGCCAGCTTCGTGACGGCGCTGGCCCGTGCCCGCGTGATCGGCGAGTACCGGGACCACGCCCCGCGCTACCGGTGACTGCAATCGATGTCACATCGATGAGATTCGGCCCGGGTTAGAGGCCGATCCTGGTGGCCAGGCGCTCCCGGTGGTAGGCGGCGTCGCCGAGGAACAGCTGGCTGGCCGCGGCCCGCTTGAAGTACAGGTGCGCGTCGTGTTCCCAGGTGAAGCCGATGCCGCCGTGGATCTGGATGTTCTCCCCGGCCACGTGGAAGAACGTGTCCGAGGCGTAGGCCTTGATCAGCGACGCCACCGCGGGGACCTCGGGCGAGCCGTCCGCCACCGCCGCCGCGGCGAACCCGACCGCGGACCGCAGCGACTCCACCTCGAGCAGCAGGTCCGCGCACCGGTGCTTGATGGCCTGGAAGCTGCCGATCGCGCGGCCGAACTGGTGCCGTGTCTTCGCGTACTCCACGGCCATGTCCAGGGCCCGCTGCGCGCCGCCGAGCTGCTCGGCGGCCAGGGCGATCGCGGCCACGTCCAGGGTGTGCGCCAGTGCCGGGCCGGCCCCGCCGTCGGTGCCGACCAGCCGGGCGGGCACCGCGCCGAACTCCAGCCGGGCCAGCTTCCTGGTCTGGTCGAGGGTGGGCAGCGCGGTCCGGGTCAGCCCGGCGGCGGCCGCGTCGACGGCGAACAGGCTCAGGCCCGCGGCGGTCCGGGCGGTGACCAGGATCAGGTCCGCGGTGTGACCGTCGAGAACGAAGCTCTTGTGGCCGTCGAGCTGCCAGCCGCCGTCGCCGCCCGCACGGCCCGTGCCTGGCCTGGCTGCGGCCAGCTGGCCGGTGCCCGGGTCCCACGACCCGTCGTCCTCGGTGAACGCCAGCGTGCCGATCGTGGTCCCGGCCGCCAGGCCGGGCAGCAGGTCGGCCATGGCCGCCTTGTCCTCGCTGGCGGTCAGCGCGGTGGCCGCCAGCACGGCGCTGGCCAGGTACGGGCCGCCGTACAGCGCGGCGCCGGTCTCCTCCAGGACGATCGCCTGCTCGGCGAACGTGAAGCCGGCCCCGCCGTGCTCTTCCGCGATCGCGATGCCGGGCAGCCCGAGCTGCTCGCTGGCCTGCTGCCAGACCGCCGGGTCGGCGCCGGACCCGGTGTCCATCAGCTCGCGGACCCGGGGCAGCGGCGCCCGGTCGGCCAGGAACCGGCGCACCGCGTCCCGCAGTTCCTGCTGCTCCGCGCTGGTCCCGAGGTTCATGGCCGGGCTCCGCTCTGGGCCTTGTCCTGGCCGGGGGCCTTGGGTTCCTTGGGCAGGCCGAGGGCGCGCTCACCGATGATCGTCCGCTGGATCTCGCTGGTGCCGGAGTAGATCGTGCCGGCCCGGCTGGACAGGAACACGTTCTGCCACTCGGTGACGGGGTAGCCGGGCCCGTCCGGCCGGATCAGCCCGTCCGCGCCGGTGATGCCGAGCGCGATCTCGCCGAGGCGCTTGTGGTACTCGCTCCAGAACAGCTTGCTGACCGAGGCCTCGGGCCCTGGCGGGCGGCCCTCGGCGACCTGGGCCAGCTCGCGCAGGCCGGTGAAGCGCATCAGCTGGACGCCGGTCCAGGCCCTGGCCAGGTCCTGCCGGACCAGCGGGTCGCTGACCTTGCCGTGCTTGCGGGCGGTTTCGGCCAGGTCCCAGAACTCCCGTTCGTAGCGCAGGTACGCCGTTGTGGCCCGGCCGCCGCGCTCGTGCCCGAGCGTGGTCATGGCCACCCGCCAGCCGTTGTTCAGGCCGCCGATGACGTTGAACAGCGGGGCGCGCACGCCGTCGAGGAAGTCCTCGGCGAACTCCGCGGCGCCGGACATCTGGCGGATCGGCCGGAACTGGACGCCGGGGCCGGTGAACGGGATCAGCACGTAGGACAGGCCGGCGTGCTTGGGCACGGACGGGTCGGTCCGGCACAGGACGAACATCATGTTCGCCCGGTGCGCGCCCGAGGTCCACACCTTCTGCCCGGTGACGACGATCTCGTCGCCGTCCACCTCGCCCCGGGTCTGCACGCCGGCCAGGTCGGAGCCGTTGCCGGGCTCGGAGAACCCCTGGCAGTAGGTGTCCTCGCCGCTGATGATCCGGGGCAGGAAGTGCTCCCGCTGGGCGTCGGTGCCGTGCACGATGATCGACGGGCCGACCAGGCTCTCGCCCATGCCGCGCACCACCCGGGGCAGGCCGGCCCGGTGGAACTCCTCGTTCAGGACGGCGACCCGGACCCCGTCCAGGCCCTGCCCGCCGTAGACGGCCGGCCACTGCGGGCAGATCAGCCTGGCCGCGGCCAGCTTCTGCTCCCATTCCGCGTACGCCGGGTGGGCCAGCGCCGCGCCCAGGCTCTGCTCCCGGTAGCCGCCCGGGATCGCGGTCAGGTTCCAGTCGGTCAGCTCGGCCAGACCTTCCGGGGCTTCGGCGGAGATCCAGTCCCGCAGCTCCGCGCGGTACTGCGCGATCTCCGGCCCAAGGTCAAGATCCATGGCAGGCCTCCCTGGACGGCCGGCCGGGCCGGCCGCGGCACTGATCCTAGAATCTGGTTCTAATCTGATGGGAACGCGCGCCCCTGCCGTTGTCAAGGGCCGGGCGGCCAGGATCAGCCCCGGCGCCGGTGGCTGACGATCTCTTACGGGGTCAGTGCAAATGCCGTGCCCTGGGTGCGATACTCGGCTGTCCGAGCGGGGAACGCAGGGGGCAGCTGGATGGGGATCTTCAACCGCAAGCCGCGGAAGCCTGACGAGGGCCAGTCACCGGCCGCGGGCTTTCCCGCGGCCGGCAGCCGGGCCGACTTCGTCCAGCAGATGAAGGAGCAGGCCCGGCAGCTGCAGGCCCAGGCGCAGGCCATGCAGGCGCAGGCGATGCAGCAGGCCGCGGCTTTCCGCCCGGCCACCGACGCCGGCGCAGCCAGCGCGGCGGGCTCCCGGGGCGGCGCCGGCGGCGCGGGCCCGATGAGCTGGGCCCGCCAGGTCATGGCCATCCTGGCCCCGCCAGGCCCCGGTTTCGTCAAGCGCTGCACCTGCGTGACCTGCGGCGCACCGAAGCAGCTGCCGTCCGCCACGGCCTATGTGTACTGCGACTACTGCGCCTCGCTGGTCGACTTCGACCTGCGCCAGGCGTGCGAGGGCGACACGCTGCCCGGGCCGGAGTACGTCGCCCTGGTCAACAGCAGCCAGGCCGCGTCCCAGGCCGCGGTCGCGGCCGGCGACCGCGACGGCTACCGGGCCATCCAGGAGCGCATCTTCAGCGCTTACGTGGCGAACGTGCCGATGGCGGTTTCGCACCGCGCCAGGAACGACCAGGGATACCGGCAGGCCTACGTCCGCTACATGGCCGAGGCCGCGGTGGCCCGCGCGTTCGACCCGGCGTACCAGGTGCTGGAAGCCGAGATGCGGCAGCGGGTGATGGGCCTGCGGTACACCGGGAACATGCTGTCGCCGACGGTGGACCCGGACTCGTTCTGGCCGATGGCCGGCACGCTGGAGAAGCAGATCGAGCTCAGCCGGGCCCACTACCGCTCGGGCGGGTTCGCGGACATCGACCCCGACCGCGGCGAGCACCTGCTGCCGAAGATGGCCTGGTCCGGCTTCTGCCAGGGCTGGCTCGGCCTGCTGCCCACCGACGCCGCTGCGCAGCTGCTCCAGCAGACCGGGCTGACCAGCGAGTACGTGCCGGTCGCCGCGGTCGACGGTCAGCCGCGGCACTGCGGCGGCTGCGGCGCCGAGTTCACCGCGCTGCCCGGGGCGAACGCCATCGTCTGCGAGGGCTGCGGCCGGACGATGCACCTGGGCGACGCCGAGATCCCGTGCGCGTCCTGCGGCGCGACCATGACCCTGCCGGCCGGCGCGGACGAAACCAGCTGCCCGTTCTGCCAGTCCCTGGTCCGCCGCGCCGGCATCTTCTGAGCGTGCTTGCTGGCTCGCGGAGGGCCGCTATACACGCTGCCTTCCCGGCGAGCGCTGCTCGCCGGACGGAGGAGCGCCGATCGCTCGCCGGGAAAACAGCGTCGCGGCCGTCCGCGAGCTGGCCGGCTGCGCGGCGGCCCGCTCGGCCGACCCGGCCGGCCGACCCGGCCGGCTAGCCGGCCGGGGTGGCGTCGCCGCGGGGCGGGCGGTAGTGGCCGCCGGCCAGCAGGCGGCGGGCGTACTCGATGACCGCGTCGATGATCAGGCCGGCCTGGCGGCGGTTCCTGGCCGTGGCCACCTCGCGTGCGCCCTCGCCGATCAGGGAGGTCAGCACCGCCGCGTGCAGCCGGGCCAGCGCGGTGTCCGGCAGGCCGAGCAGAGCGTCGTTCTGGGCCACCCACTCGCTGCCGCGGCGGCGCTTGAGCACCTCGAAGCCGGGCGGACCGCCCCCGGAGAAGAACAGCAGGGCCAGGTCGCGCCGCTGCCAGCTGCCCTCGAGGAAGGCCCGCGCGCCCGCGCAGAACAGCTCGGTGGTGTCGGTCACGCCGGCCCGCCGGGCCTGCGGCCACCGCCTGGCTGGCCGCCTCCTCCTGGACCTGCTGGTGCTCCTGCCACAGCGCGAGGAACAGCTCGCTCTTGCCGCCGAAGTGGTGGTAGAGGCTGCCCACGCTGGACCCGGCCCGCTCGACCAGGTCGGCGATGCTGGTCTTGTCGAACCCCTGCTCGGCGAACACCGCGCGGGCGGCGTCGAGCAGGGCCCGCTGGGTCTGCGCGGTGCGCCCCCACTGCCACGCCCCGCCCGCTGCGCGGCCGCCCGCCGGGCGTTCCGCTCTGCCCGCCGCGCGTTCCGCTGTGCCGTCGGGTCGTTCCGGGGCCGCGGGCTGTTTGCTCATCTTGACAGCGCCTCCCCCGGGCTTAGAGGGTAATTTCAGAAAACGATTCTAGTCGGCGGAGCAGGAAGGTCCGGGGATCAGCCATGGGAAGTCTGGACGGCCGGGTAGCGATCGTCACCGGGGCCGGGCGCGGCATTGGCCGGTCCGTGGCCCTGCTGCTGGCCCGTGAGGGGTCCGCGGTCGTGGTCAACGACCTGGGCGGCGCGGTCGACGGCTCCGGGTCCGACGCGGGACCGGCGCAGGAGGTCGCCAGCGAGATCACCGCGGCGGGTGGCCGGGCGGTGGCCAACGGCGCGGACGTGTCCGACCACGCCGCCGCCGAGGACCTGGTCAAGTCCGCGATCAGCGAGTTCGGCAAGCTGGACGTGCTCGTCAACGTGGCCGGCATCCTGCGCGACCGGATGATCTTCAACATGACCGAGCAGGAGTGGGACGACGTCCTCCGCGTGCACGTGAAGGGCACGTTCAACACCTCGAAGTTCGCCGCCGCGTACTGGCGGTCGCTGCGCGACGAGACCGCACAGCACCGGATCATCAACTTCACCTCGGTGTCCGGCCTGCACGGCGCACCCGGTCAGCCGAACTACGCCGCGGCCAAGATGGGCATCGTCGGGCTGACCTGGTCCTGCGCGAACGCGCTCGGCAAGTACGGCGTGACGGCCAACGCGATCTCGCCCGGCGCGCAGACCCGGATGATCGACTCGATCCCCACCGAGCGGCGCCGCTCCAGCCACGACCAGGAGCGCTCCCCGGACAACATCGCGACCGTGGTCGCCTACCTGGCCAGCGAGCGGTCCGGCTGGATCACCGGCCGGATCGTGCACTCGATGGGCTACGAGGTCTCGCTGTACAGCAACCCCGAGCCCATCGCCCGGCTGATCGGCAACCAGCCGTGGGACCTGGACGGCCTGGCCGACCAGATGGAGCGGTCGTTCCGCCCGATCGTCAGCCGGCCCCCGGCGGGCCGCTGAATGGCGGCCGGCAACAAGGCCAAGGGCCAAGGCCGTCCCCGTCCCCACCCCGGAGACCCAGCCGTTCTGGGACGGCTGCGCGGCCGGCGAGCTGCGCCTGCAGCGCTGCCTGGACTGCGGCAAGCCGTACTTCTACCCGCGCCCGGCCTGCCCGGCGTGCGGCTCGCCGAACGTCGAGTGGTTCACCGCCAGCGGCGACGCCACCCTGTACTCGTACGTGATCAGCCACCGGCCGGCCCGCGGCTTCGAGGACGACGGACCGTACGCGATCGCGGTCGTCGAGCTGGCCGAGGGGCCGCGGATGATGACCAGCCTGGCCGGCGTGCCCGCCACCCCGGAGGACCTCGTGCTGGACATGCCGCTGCGGGTGGCGTTCGAGCCGCGCGGCGACATGACCCTCCCGGTGTTCACCCCGGCGCCGGCCGGAGCCACCCGATGACCCGCGGCGTGATCATCGCGGGCGCCGCGGAGACCGACCACGTCGGCAAGCTGCCCGGGCACTCCACCCTGGCGCTGCATATGGAGGCGGCCAGGAACGCGATCGCCGACGCCGGCCTCACGATCCACGACATCGACGGCATCGCCACCGTGGCCCAGCCCGGCCCGGTCCAGGTCGCGCACGCGCTGGGCATCACGCCGACCTGGATCGACGGGACCGCGGTCGGCGGCACGTCGTTCCTCCTGCACGTGCGGCACGCGATGGCCGCGATCCAGGCCGGCCACGCCCGCACCGTGCTGATCACGCACGGCGAGTCCGGCCGGTCCCGGGTCGGCGCCGGCCCCTACCAGTTCGCCCCGTCCTCCCCGGTCGGCCAGTTCGAGGCGCCCTACGGGGTGGCCGGGCCGACCACCACCTTCACGATCCCGGTGCTGCGGTACATGAAGGAGTACGGGCTCACCCACGAGCAGCTCGCCTACGTCGCGGTGGCCCAGCGGCGGTGGGCCGCGAAGAACCCCCGGGCGATGTTCCGCGACCCGATCACGGTCGACGACGTTCTCGCCTCCCGGATCGTCGCCTACCCGTTCCACCTGCTCGAATGCTGCCTGGTCACGGACGGCGGCGGGGCCCTGATCGTCACCTCGGCGGACCGCGCGGGCGACTTCCCCAAGCCGCCGGTGCACGTGCTCGGCACCGGCGAGGCGTCCGAGACCCCGATGATCTCGCAGATGGAGGACTTCACCGAGTCGAAGGCGATCCGTCTGGCCGGCGCCGCGGCCCTGGCCGAGGCCGGGATCGGCGTGGCCGATGCCGGCCACCTGATGATCTACGACGCGTTCGCGCACCTGCCGATCTACGGCCTGGAGGCGCTCGGTTTCGTGGCCAAGGGCGAGGCCGGCCCGTTCATCGCCGAGGGCAACACCGAGCCGGGCGGCCGCCTGCCGCTCAATACCAACGGCGGCGGCCTGTCCTACACCCACACGGGCATGTACGGCATGTTCGCCATTCTTGAAGGTGTACGCCAGGTGCGTGGCGAAGCAGCGGCTCAGGTCGCGGGCCCGGATATCAGCGTGGTGGTCGGCAACGGCGGCATGTTCGCCACCTCGGGAGTCCTCGTCCTGGGGAAGCAGCCCCGCTAGCGGCGCCGGCCCGCCGCGCCCTGGGGCCCGGGGGATCGCCGGGCTGACGGCCGGGCGCTGCGCGGCGGGGGTTGACGGGATTGCACCGTCCACGTAGCGTCCGAGGTGCGTGACGGCTGAGGGAAGCTGGTGGGAATCCAGCACGGTCGCGCCACTGTGAGCTGACCGCCTGAGGCGGCCAGTGAGTCAGATACTTCGCCGTCGCGGTCTTGCCCATCAAGCAAGGGACGCAGGATCCCTGAAGGAGGCACACCGTGGCAGTTCTCTCCCAGCCCGGCAGCAACGCGGTTCCGAAGGTCGGTCTCTCGCCCGAGGCCCTGTCCCGCGGCAGGGTGGCCCTGATTATCGGGATTACGGTGTTTGCGGCGCTGGCCATCTACTACTTCGTGGGCATCGACGAGGGGATGACATCCCTGTTCGGCAAGACGCTGGTCATCCACGAGTGGGTGCACGACTCGCGGCACTTCCTCGGGTTCCCCTGCCACTAGCCCGCGCTACTAGCTAGCAGCGGAGGCCACTGTGGAAATCCGCGTCATCTTGCGTGGAGCGCTGGCCGGCGCGTTCGCGGGTCTGCTCGGGTTCGTGTTCGAGCACATCTTCGCCGAGCCGTGGATCAATAAGGCCATCGCTTACGAGTACAAGCGCGACGCCGTCCTGACCGCGATGAACCACGCGGCCGGGCGGCAGTTCTCGGTCTCCGACCCGGAGATCTTCTCCCGTGCCACCCAGTCCTCGATCGGCGCGGCCAGCGCCCTCATCGGGTTCGGGGTGGCGATGGGCGCCCTGGTGGCGGTGGTGTATCTGGTGCTGCACGGCCGTATGGGTATCCGGCCGCGGAACCTGGTCTGGGCGATCGCCGGGTTCGGGTTCCTGGGCGTCTACCTGCTGCCGTTCGTCAAGTACCCGGCCAACCCGCCCTCGATCGGGCACCCGTTCACGATCCACACGCGCGGCCAGCTGTACGTGGTGATGGTGGTGGGCTCGCTGGTCCTGCTCGGCCTGGCGGTGTTCCTCGGCCGCCGGCTGAGGCCGCGGTTCGGCGCGGTCGGCGCGACCGTGCTGGCCGGGGTGGCGTTCCTGGTCGCGTACTCGATTCTCATCGGCGTGCTCCCGTCGCTGGGCGACCTGAACGCGAACCTCGCCCAGGTCCACCAGTTCGGCTACGCCAAGGCAGCGACCGAGACCCCGCAGCCGATCGTCAACATCCTGTCCCGGCCGCTGACCTTCGGCGGCAAGACGTACGCCCCCGGCCAGGTGGTGTACCCGGGCTTTGACGCCGACGTGCTGTGGAAGTTCCGCTGGTACTCGGTCATCAACCAGGTGCTGGTGTGGACCGTTCTCGCGCTGGGCTTCGGCGCACTGCTGGACCGGCTGGACCGGCCGCGGCGCTCGCGCCCGGCGGGTTCGTCGGCTGGCGCAGCCGGCACAGCTGGCGCAGCCGGCGCAGCCGGCCAGGACAGCCAGCCGGCCAAGCCAGTGGAGGCCGCGTCGTAACCGCTGACCGCCGGTCCGGGGCCCGGCAGGCCCGGGGGCTCGATGTCCCCGGTGCCCTGCCGGGCCTCGGCCCGTTCTTCGCCGTGGACGTGCACCCGGCCGGGGCGGTCCCGGCGCCGCCGTGGCTGGCGTTTGCCGAGCTGCTCTCGCCGGGCGGCGGGCGGCTGCAGGCCAGGGCGGAAGCGGTGCGGCGGGCGCTGGCCGGGCCGGGCGGGCTTCCGGCTGGATGCGGTGCCGCTGCGGGTGGCGGTGTCGGTCATGCACCTGGGTCTGGCCGCGCGCCTGATCGCCCCGGCGGTGGCGGCGGCCGCGCTCGGCTGGCCTCCCGTCGCTCGGCCTGGATCCGGCCGGCCTGTGGTGGCAGGACGAGCTGGGCGGCCCGGTGCCGCTGTCGGTCCCCGCCGCTCGGGGTTCCGGCGGCCAGTCCGCCCCGGGTGATCGATGATCTGGTAGCCCCGCTGACCGAGGCGGCCGGGGCGCTGGTCCCGGTGTCGCCGCGGGTCCTGTGGGGCAACGTCGCCTCGGCGATCAGCAGCGCGGCCGGGCAGATCGCGGCTCAGCGGCCCGGACCTGGCCGAGGCGGCCTGGGCGGCGGCCCGGGAGCTGGCTGGTCACCCGTCGCTGCGGCGGGAGCGGGCGGCGCCCGGCCCCGGTTTCCGCCGCGTCCAGCTGCTGCCTGATCTACCAGCTCTCCCCCGGCCCGGCGCGCGCCATCTGCGGCGACTGCGTGCTCGGCCCCGGATAATCACGGGCGATCTCACGCAATGACCGGTCACACTGGGCGGTATGAACGATGGCTCGCCAGGCGCCGCCGAGCCCGATGAGGAATTCGATCATCAGCTGACGCAGGTTCTCCAGACCCAGGGCCGGGAGCTGGAGGAGCACGGCCGGGCTCTGCTGGCTTCGGGCTCGGCTCTGATCACCAGGCCGGGGCTGGTGCTGCGGGCGCGGCTGCGGCCTCCCCGGTGGTGGCGCCGGGGAGAACTGGAGATCGCGACCGAGGACACCACGAGCCATCAGGTCACTAACGGCGCTGTCCCGCTGGACCGGGGCGTCCGGGATCAGCAGGCCCTCATCAGGGAGATCACGATCCGGCTGGCGTTCGAGCTTGCGCACCGGCCGGACGACGCCGGCCCGTGGTGATCATGGGCTCGCGGTCAGCCGCGCGCAGAGCCGTCACCCACCTCAGTGGAGGGTGGGCCGGTAGATGAGCTCCTGGGTGCGACCGTCGAGCGTCCGGGTTTCGAGCAGCTCCAGGTCGAAGTCGGGCGCACCCTGGAAGACCGGGTCCACTCCGGTCTGACCGGTGAGGACCGGGAAGATCGTCACCTGGACGCGGTCGACGAGGCCGGCGGTCATCAGCGCCCGGTTCAGTGACAGGCTGCCGTGCGAGCGCAACGGCACCCCGGACTCCTCCTTGAGCCGGGCGACGACGTCGACGGCGTCACCGCTCACGACGGTCGCGTCCGGCCAGTCGAGGGGGCCTTCCAGCGTCGTCGACACCACCGTGGCCGGCAGGTTCCTCATCCGGGTGACCCATGGGTCAAGCACTTCGGGCTGCTCGGCGCTCGAGGCCAGCATCTGCACGAAGGCCCGGAACGTGTTCGCCCCGAAGACCATCCGCTGCTCCGCGCCGTACACGGCGAGGCGGTGGTCGAGCAGCTCGGGGCCTTGCTTGCCCCAGTAGCCGCCCCAGTCGCCGGCGCCTTGTAGGAGCCGTAGCCGTCGAGGCTGGCGAAGACGTCAAGGTGTAGGTGGCGGTCATGGTGCTCTCCTCGGATGCGGTTGATCGGCATGGGTACAGACCGGGGACCGCCGCGAGACTCATCGGCCCACTCCAATGGTGGCCGCATATCAGTGTTGCCTACAGCAGCGCGATGATCGGGATGCCGAGTTGCGCCTGCTGACGCCACTGCGCCGAGATCGCCGGGGATTGATCGTGTCCCGCAACACCGTCAGGTCGGAGGCGAACTCGATCTACCGCAAACTCGGGGCCTCCTCACGCAGCGAAGCGGTCGCCCAGGTGGGAGGTCTTGGCTTGCCTGACTGGTAAGGAGCCCGGGTTGTGCCCCTTTCACCCCGATGAGACGATGCCACCGCGGAGCGGCGCCGGGATCGTGAAAGAGCAGGACGGGACGGAATAAGGTCCCAGCGGTTCCGGCGATACAGGGGGAACGATGACGTCGGCAACAACCCAGCTGGCCCGGGGGACGGGCGGGCGCCATCTCGAAGGCCACGGGCCGGCGCGCCGCGATCAGGACAACTGACGGCGAATCGCTGCACGCTACCGGAAGTCGGAGCAGAAACAGCTCGCTGCCGAGAACATCTTGCAAGTGCCTGGCATGAAAACAACGTGGATCGCGCGCAAGCTGGGCCTGGACGGCAACCCGCTGCGGCGGCGCACCGACAAGTTCGCGGCCTGCCTCTCGGTGCTGCTGCTGGCGGTGTTCTTGATCGGCGCACCTTTTCTGTCGGCGGCGGCTGCCGGCTGGGCGGGCCACCATGGGGACGCCGAGCTGCGGGCCACGCGCTCGTGGCATCAGGTTTCCGCCGTCCTGCTGCGGAGTGCGCCGGCGCCCACTGCGGTTTCCGGCTATTACCAGGTCCTGGCCCGGTGGACCACACCGGCCGGGCGGGCCAGGACCGGCCGGATCCCGGTCAGCGCCGACATGGCCGCTGGCCGCACGGTCCGGCTGTGGGTGGACTCGGCGGGCTCGCCGATCGGTAATCCGCCGAACCGCCGTGCGGTGGTGGCTGACGAGGTTGCAGCGGCGGTCGTCGCCACGAGTGGGCTGGGGATCGTGCTGTTGTGCCTGGCGTGGGCCGGGCGGTGGGTACTTGACCGGCGTCGGCTCGCCGGCTGGCAAGCGGGATGGGCTGCTGTCGGTCCTCAGTGGACCAGGCGCTTTCGGTCGCGGGGCTAGCCGTGGCAACTGAAAGACGAGGCAGGTCATGAGAGCGGAAGGCCGAAGATGACGAGCGACCAGGCCGTGCACGCCTCAGACCGCGATCGGGAGCGTGCCAGTCCTGCGGGCAGCGGGGTGGGGCGTAACGTCAACCGGCGGGTGATCACTTCGACGGGCGAGTTCCTCGATGACAGCCGAACTGGCGGAATCCTTCCGCTTCTGGTGCGACCGGGCGCCATCCACGCTGAACTGATACGCGCCCATGTGGGCCCCCTCGTGGCCGATGCCGTCTACTGCTCCCTCCCGCTCGCACTTCGTGGCGAGACGGCTGCTGATCGCGTCTGCTTGGTGGTGCCGATGAATCGAACTGGCAGCGGGCAGCTGAATGGCGAGCCACTAATACCGGGGACCCTCCTCGCCTTCGGAGGTTCGGCCGAGGTGGCGGGCGCAAGTGGAGCACCGCTTCAGTACGGCATGCTCTCTATCCCCCCGAGCGCACTCGAACGGACAGCGACCGCACTTGATATCAAGTCGCACCCTCCCGGTGAAGGCGAGTTCCGTGTCGCTCCAGTCGTTGATCGGGGCCGTCTGAGCAGAGCCTTCGACCTCCTCTCGTGTACCGTCAATCACCACAAAAACGCAGTGCTAACAAAACGGGAAGCCAGCGCAATTGAACAGGCCTTCCTCGAGATCGCAGTGCGCTCGCTCGCCGGGGATTCGAGTAGCAGCTCCCCGTATCAATCTGCTCGCCGCACGAGCGCGAAGATCGCTCGGACCTGCGAGGACTACGCGAGGAGATGGCGGTACCAGAACGTGACACTCGCCGACCTCTGCGAAGCATCAGGCATGTCAGAGCGGCGCGTCCGCTCCGCCTTCCACGAGTGCTACCAGATGCCGCCCACCGCCTACCTGCGTGTCACCGCGCTCAACGCGGTACGGCGCGAACTCGTCGAGGGACCCTACCTACGCGATGCCGTTAGCCGCGCCGCGACGGATTGGGGCTTCTGGCACCTCAGTCGCTTCGCTGCCCAGTACCGGGCGCTATTCGGCGAGTCACCCAGACACACCCTCAGCCATCGAGCGGATCGGCCCCAGGCAGCCGCAAACTGAGCTTCGAAGTCGGCGAGGTCCGGATCCCGCTCAGCCGTCGATCTCCTGCCAGACCGCCTGCTCGTCGTGTTCCTCCCAGTCGGCGCCGGGCAGCGCGATGGCCCAGCTCGTCCATGTCCCGGCCGGCCGGCGCTGGGGCGGTCCTCACCCTGGCACGAACGAGCATGCCGGGCGTGAGCTCCACGGGCGAGCGCAGCGGGGCCGTCGTCATCCCCCAGTGCGTCGGCGGATCGCCGGGTCCCACAGAGAGTGAGATGCCGGGCGCGAGTTGGGCGCTGAACCATAGCGCGAGCGCGTTGGCCGTTCCGTAGTCGCGAACGGGGAGCACCGTATCGGCCTCGTGCGGCGCCTGCGCCTGCCCAATCGGGATAAGGCCCGCGTCCGTCGTCCACAGCCGGCTCGCCTCCGAGCGCTTGTCACGCGCCGCGAGGTGCCGGAAGGTACCGGAATAGAAGATCTCGTTAACGGTCTTCTCGACCAGGTCGTCGAACCTGAGGCCATACGGGTTGTCCCGCAGGAACTCCACCATCTCCCCGAGATAGCGGTCGTGTACCAGCGCGGCCCACGCCATGACCAGGCGGGGGATCATGACCCCGCCCGGCTTGAGCCAGCGATCACGGGCGACGATGACCGGAACGAGCATCCCTTCGTCGATCCCGAACCCGCCGAGCCACTCCGAGACGATCACATCGACACGTTCCGGCAGCTCGACGTCTATGACGTCGCCGTGGATCACCTGGACGATCTCCGCGACCCCATTCGCGGCAGCGAGCTCCTGCGCCAGGACGGCGGCCGGCGTCCGCTCCACCGCGTAGACGCGCGCAGCACCCGCCCGCGCCGCAAAGACGCTCAGGATGCCGCTTCCGGCCCCGACGTCGAGAACGACGTCGCCGGGGCGCACCACCGAGTCGATCGCACGCCGGAAGGCCCCGGTGCGAACGCGGTCGCAGATCATCGTCCGGTGTACCTCGAACTCCGCGTACATCGGGTCCGGCGGGTTCCTGATCGGCGTCCGCACGTCAGCATCGTAGCCCCGCCGGGTGGCCGCTGTTTTCGCGGGCGTCAACGCTCGCCTGGCAGGCGAGAATCGGTCAGGAATTACGCGTGGATGCAGGATCTTGACTGCTAATAGCACCGTCGGCTGGACCTGAACGCTCACGCCCGAACAACGACCGATAGAGGCGATTGCACAGCGGATCTCAGAGTCTTTGCTCCCGAGACGCACGCAATGGAGCGTGCGTGTGCCGAATGCGGATAGTTCGTGTCGACTGGTGATGCGACGATGGAAGGGCATTGTCCAGGCCAGCGCAGGTCGGCCGGACGAACGGGAAGGAGTTCTCCATGGGTTTCAGGCGACGGGTACGGCGGCGGGCGCTTGTTGCCGGAGCGGTGGGCGGAGCGGCGCTTGTTCACCACGAGCGCAAGGCCGGCCAGCAGCAGGCCGACGATGAGGCGCCTGCCGACGACCAGCAGGACCAGGCGCCTGCCGGTGACGGCCAGGACCAGGCGCAATATGCGCCTCCTGCGGCGGACCCGGCCGACGAGATCGAGCACCTCGCGCAGTTGCACACCTCGGGTGCGCTGACCGACGAGGAGTTCGCGGCGGCCAAGGCGAAAATACTCGGGACCTGAGCGCATGCCGGGTGGCCAGAAGATGCTGAGCAGATCGATTCCCGGCAGGAACAGGGGGCTGACATGAGTGGATCGCGCAAAGAGGTGCTGTCGGACGCGCTCAGGGCCGAGGCCGGTGGCGCACCGGCTGATCTGGGGACCCTGTTCACCGATGACGTCGTCGGCTGGTCACCATACGCCACCGTGTCCGGGCTGGCAGCGCTCGCTGACCTGGCCGCCCTCCGCGAAGAAGCGTTCTCCAACGTCGTGATCACGTTCCGGGGACTCGACGAAGTGGGCAACAAGGCGTTCGCCGAATGGCTCGTCGACGCCGATCACACCGGACCACTGGTGCTCAGCGAGGACAGTGTGCTGATGGCAACGGGACGGCACGTCCAGCTGCCCGGCGTCACCGTGGCCGACTTCCGCGACGGGAAGATCCGGTCCTACCGGACCTACTTCGACGACATCTCGCTGATCGAGCAGATCACCGGTGCCTGAGCCGGCCGCTACGCAGTTCCACGTCGAAGACCATCCGGATCCGCTCGACATCGACGTCCTCGAAACGCAGATCCGCCGTGAGGCATCCGCCGCCATGGGACTCGGCGACGAAGCCGACCTGGCGATCTTCGTGCGCGACGCTGGCACGGTCGTCGCCGGCATCAGCGGGTGGACCTGGGGCGACTGCTGCGAACTGCAGAGCCTGTGGGTGGCGCCGCGTCTCCGCGGGCGTGGCCTGGCCACACAGCTCCTCGCCGCCGCCGAAGCCGAGGCGGCGGCGCGCGGGTGCTCGCAGACCGTCCACTTCACCTACGCCTTCCAGGCCCGGGAACTCTATGAGCGGAACGGCTACGAACTAGTGGGCTGCGTCGAGGACTTCCCATCAGGAACGGACGTCCTTTGGTACCGCAAGCGCCTCTAAGGCCGCGCGGACAGGGCTGGTTCGGTGCCGTGGCAATGTTTCCATTTACGGCCGGTGCCGCAGGTGCACGGCTCGTTGCGGCCGCGCTGGGCGTCCTGCCTGGCATAGATGCGCATGAGCTCGGCGGGCGCCCGGTTCGACCGGAGGAGCTGGCTCATGGTTTCCATCGGCCTTCTGCACGTACACGGTGCCGATGTCGCGGCGTACCCAATCCTCGAACACATCGATCAGGAACCGCCCGTACTGGGCTGGGCCGACCGAGCGGTGGGTGACCAGTTTCCCTTCCTGGGTGTACAGCGGGCGGCCTTTCACCCCGTGGCCCCACCCGGCGCCGGCGACCGGCAGCGTCTCGGGGGTGGCGCGCTCGATGATCGGGATGAACTGGACGAAGCTCGCGCCCAGCTCATCGCGCAAGAACGCATACACCGCCCGGCCGTGGTCCCCGTTGACCGCGTGGATGGTGGTCAGCACGTTCCAGTCCACCTGGTGGCGCTTGAGCACCTCCAGGCCGGACATCACCCGGTCGAAGGTGGGCTTGCCGCCCTTGTCCACCCGGTAGGCGTCATGCATCCAGCTGCGCTGAGCACCGGGCTGGCGGTCTCATCGCCCCCGCCCTCATCCAGGTCACGTGCCGCTTTCGGCCATTTTCTGCTGGGCGTCGGCGATGGCGCCCTTGAGGGCCTGCACGTGGTGGCCTTCTGCTTCGCCGACGGCTTTCTTGATGGCACGGGTCACGGCGGGTTCGACTTTGGCGGCCGCCGAATGCGGGTAGGCGAGGATCAGGCCGGCGCCGCCGATCGGGATGGTCTCCCCGGCCTGCTTCTCGAGCTTGCTGGCGGTCCTGCGGTGCAGCAGCTTGCCGGCCCCGGCGCCGATCACCGCGCCGACCGCGGTCGCGGCCAGCAGCGGCGGGGCGAACAGCCCGACCGCGAACCCGACCGCACCGAGCCCTTCGGCGCCCTCGCGGACCATGTGATCGGTCTGCTCTACCGACAGCTCACCCTGGAGGTCTTTGCTGACGACCACCGCGCCGTGCAGGTAGCCGCCGCTGGCCAGGACCGCCTCATAGTCGTCGTGGGCGGCGTCTTTGGACATGTAACCGCCGATCAGCACATCGGTCGTCTCGTCGTCGAACTTCATTGAGAACCTCCTCAAGCCTGACGGGTGGGCTCACTGTGCGAGCGCGTGCGCCGCGTCCCCGTGGTGGGCGGCCGCGTGCAGCTCCTGCTCGTCCTCGCCGGCCAGGTGCGGCTTGACGTCGAAGACCACTTTCTTGATCGTGCCGGTGAAGGGGAACGGCTTGCGGTCCTCGTAGCTGCGGTCGACGACCCCGCCGTTGTCGCGGCCGATGTCCATGCCGGCGTAGCCGGAGAAGCGGACGGGGACGGTGTGGTCCATGCGGCCCTTGCCCACCGGACTGGTCGTTGATGTACAGGGTCACCTCGCCGCCGGTGGCGGGTTTGGGCGCGTCGGCGGCGAACTCCATCCGCACGTTCACTTCCCCGGCGGGCAGCGGTTCCTCGGCCTGCTGCCGGTAGACGAACACGCCCATCATCGAGTAGGTGTGGGTGAGCTTGCCGCCGTCGACGAACAGCGAGAACCCGCCCAGATGGTCGGCCTCGGCCACGATCACCCCTTCGGCGCCGCCTTCGGGGACCACCAGGTCGGCGCTGATCGCGTAGGAGTGGTTGTAGATCCGCGGGATCATGCCCGACAGCACGTTCTGCACGTCGCCGCGGAACTCGAACCTGGTCTCCTCGGGCAGCGGCGGCAGCATGCCGAAGAAGGTGGACAGGGTCGCCAGCAGCGGCAGCACCTTGTACCGCTCGGCCTCGGCCCAGAACAGCTCCTTCAGCTCCGGCGACCTTGTCCGGGTGCTCGGCCGCCAGGTCGTGCGCCTGGCTGAAGTCGTCGGGCAGGTAGTACAGCTCGGCCGGATCGGCGTCCGGGTCCCAGACTCCGGGCGCGTACGGCTTCAGGGCCTCGGGGGTGATGACCCACGGGATCCGCGGCGGTCCTCATCGCCAGCCACCAGCCGTCCTTGTACATCGCCCGGTTGCCGATGGTCTCGAAGTACTGCTGGGTGTGCCGCTCGGGCGCCGCCGGGTCGGTCAGCGAGCCGGCGAACGTCACGCCGTGCATCGGCTCCTGATCGATCCCGTCCACCGACGACGGGCACCGGGATGCCCGCCACGTCGAGGATGGTCGGCGCGACGTCGGTGACGTGCGTGAACTGCGAGCGGAGCCCGCCGGTGCCGGTGACCCGCTCCGGCCAGTGGACGACCATCGGGTTCCGCGTGCCGCCCAGGTGCGAGCCGACCTGCTTGCCCCACTGGAACGGGGTGTTGCCGGCCCACGCCCACGCCGCGCTGTAGTGCGGATCCATCAGCTCGCCGCCCCAGGCCTCGATGCCGCCGTAGCGCTCGGAGAGCTGCACGCTGCATCTCGTCGGTCAGCGGGATGCCGTTCTGCATGGTCAGCTCGTTGAACGAGCCGGTGATCGTGCCCTCCATGCTGGCGCCGTTGTCGCCCCAGATCCAGATGATCACCGTGTTGTCCAGCTCGCCCAGCTCGTCGATCGCGTCGATCACCCGGCCCACGTTGTGGTCGGCGTTCTCGGAGAAGCCCGCGTAGACCTCCATCTGGCGGGCGTAGAAGGGCTTGAGCTTGTCGGGGACGTCGTCCCAGGCGGGGAACGCCTCGTTCGCTGGGCGTCAGCTCGGCGTCGGCGGGGATCACGCCGAGCGCCTTCTGCCGCGCGAAGGTTTCCTCCCGCAGCCTGTCCCACCCCTGGTCGAACTTGCCCTTGTACTTATCCGCCCAGGCCTTCGCCACGTGGTGGGGAGCATGGCTGCACCCGGTGGAGAAGTAGACGAAGAACGGCTTGTGCGCGTCCTGCGCCCGGACGCCGTGCAGCCACTCGATCGTCTTGTCGGCCATCGCGTCCGGAAAGTAGTAGGGATGCTCCTCGTCGTAGTACTCCGGCGCCGTCCCGATGATCTTCTGGTTCTCGGCCAGGCACGGATCCCACTGGCTGGATCCGCCGCCGAGGAACCCGTAGAAGTAGTCGAACCCCCAGCCGTTCGGCCAGCGGTCGAACGGCCCCGCCGGGCCCTGCTGCCCGTCCGGCGTCAGGTGCCACTTACCGAACGCCGCGGTGCTGTACCCGTTGTCCCGCAGGATCCGAGGCAGCGGCGCGCAATCGCGCGGAAGAGTGGCCGAGTACCCGGGGAACCCGCCCGCGAACTCACCGATCGAGCCGAAGCCGACGGTGTGGCTGTTCCGCCCGGTCAGCAGCGCCGCCCGCGTCGGCGAGCACAGCGCCGTGACGTGGAACCGGTTGTACCGGAGCCCGGCTTCGGCCATCTGCGTGTAGCGCGGGGTGCTGATGGGACCGCCGAACGTGCCCGGGTTGCCGAATCCGGCGTCGTCGATCAGCACCAGCAGCACGTTCGGCGCACCCGCGGGCGGCTGGACGTGCCCGATCAGATCCCAGTCGGGGACCGAACCATGCGAGCGTCCTGTTGGCCACCCCCTGGAACGCAGCCCTGCGGATCGGCAGCCTCGTACGGTCAGGCTCACTCATCGTTCCCCACATCCCTTCTCTTGACCGGTCCCGAGGCGTGCCGTTCGTGTTGACCACAGCATCCGTGTCCCCCGTCGCGACTGGTTGCGCATGCTGCGCTGCTAGGCGGCGTCGAGGTTGGCGCGGCTGCCGTAGGCGCACAGCCCGTACAACCCGGCCACGTCCATGGCGATGATCGTCAGGGACCAGAACGGGTAGGCGGGGATGAAGAACATCTGGTCGATCGCGCTGAGCCCCAGCACCGCCACGCCGAACCAGCGGGCCAGCTGGTTGCCCGCCAGCACCCCGGCCGCGGCCAGCAGCTGCAGCACGCCGATGATCAGCGTGATCCAGCCCCAGGTCCGCAGGTTGCCGAACACGTAGTGCGCGTGCGCGGTGAACACGTGGGAGTTGGCGATCGCGGCGATGCCGTGGATCAGGCTGAAACAGCCGACGATCACCAGCAGCACCGACGCGAACAGGACCAGGCCGTAGCCCTGGCCTTCCGCGCGGTGCCCGCCGGAGCCGCTGGCTGGCTGGGTTGTTGCCGACGTCATGGTGACCTCCCGAGCCGGTAACGCCGGGCCGTTGAACCCGGTCCCCTTTACTTACGCCTCACGATCCGCCTGGCGGCGGGCAGCGGCATCGCCTCATCAAGGTGAAACGGGAAACATGCCGCCCCTGGGGGATCCAGGACCCATCTCACGCCTGCCACCGCCGTAGCCAGCACGGCGTCAGCAAGCTAGGCAGGGCGTCAAGGAGGTGCGTCTGCCGTAATGAGGATGATGCGCCCGCGGGCCCAGCTGATTGGGCACACCGGGGCCGTCCCGCAGACGTTGCCGTCGGCGGTGCTGGCGGATCAGGTCAGCTGTACCAGGCCGCTGACGGCCAGGTAGGCGCCCAGGACCAGGGCGGTGTAGGCCATGAGCTGGCGGGCGTGGCCCGCCAGCCAGTCCTGGGCGTTGCGGAGCGCCGCCTTAGTGGCCTCGGGCCGCAGTTCCAGGAACACGAACGGGATGATGAGCAGCAAAAACTCGATGAGAACGAACAGGATGACGCCGACGACCTGGTTCGCGGTCGAGGATTTGCCGGTGACCAGGATGTGCAGCGCGCTCAGGTAGGCACCGCCGGGGATGCCGCACAGCGCGCCAACGAGCATGGCCAGCCCGAGGCGGGGCTCAGCCAGTACCCGCTGCGCCCAGCCGTCTTTCTTCTCCGGCTTTTCCGGCTGCCCGTCCCCGGCTGGGACTCTCGTCTTGCGCCGGCCATGCAGGCGGCCGGTCGCGACCAGCGCGCCGACGGCGAGCAGAACCAGGCCAAGGGCCAGGTCAACGCCCGCGCTCACGGTTTTCTGGGAGCTGATGGCGTCGGCGTGGAAGACCAGCACATCCAGCAGGCCGATCGTGATGCCCACGGTCAGGCCACCGGCCAGGACACACAAGAACATCGCTCGCGGCCGCCGGTTTTCGATCAGCAGCAGATCGACGGCCAGCAGCTTGGGGTTCAGCGCCGCGACGAACGCGAGTGCGAAGAATTCGGCGTTCATCGCCGCTCAGCTAGCATCTGTGATCATCCCCGCCAGTACGCCGTCTCAGCCTGCTCATGCAGCCGGAGGTGCTGCTCGTAGCGGCAACACCGGCCGCGATCGGGGGCCGTCAATCACTCCGGTTCCTCCAGCGCGGCCGCGATGTCATAACCGAGCGCAGTCGCCACATCGGGAGCGGCGCCGACGACCCGGCCAAGCCCAGCTACCGGGGCGATCGCCAGCAGCACGTCGGCGATCTCGTCCTCACTCGCGCCCGCCGCCAGCGCCCGGCCGGTGCTCCATTCCAGGCAGACCGCCGATGACCCGATAGCCACCGACACCCCCACTTGCAGCAGCGCCGCCGTCTTGGGATCCAGGGTTGATCTGCCGGCCGGGTCAAGCCCGAGCCCGGCCTCGCCTTCCACGAAGCCTTCGTCGATTATCGCCAGCCTGCGCAACGTCTCCTGGAATCCTCACCGTGTCTCCTGGAACCTCACCCGTCTGGCCCATATGCCTCCGCCGCGCTGTCGGCACCATTGCACCTTGTGCAGGGGCGAGTTCCATCACCCTGATGGCGTGAAAACCGGGCCGTCACCTTTCCAGGAGGCCGAGGTCCCGCGACCGCGAGACCGCCTGGCTGCGTGAGCAGGCTCCCAGCTTGCGGTAGATCGCGTTCACCTGCGACTTGATGGTGTTATGGGAGAGGAACATTTCCCCGGCGATCTCGGGAAACGACAGGTGGGTGGAAAGCAGCGGCAGCAGACGCAGCTCGGCAGCGGTCAGCGCCGACGCCCCCAGGGCGGGTGAACCACGCTCGCTTGCGAGCTGGGCCCGGAGCACCTGGGCCTGGCCGACCAGGGTTCCAAGGCCCGGCCGTCGCCTGAACAGCTCATCGACCTCCCGCATCAGCGTCCTGGCACCTGCCAGGTCGGCGAGCGCGAGGTGGACGCGGATGAGCTCGACCCGGGCCTGAACAGCGAAGTGGGGCAATGCGTAGGTCAGCAAAGACCGCAGCCGCTGAGCAGCGACGAGTTCCTGCCGCACCGCCGCGGCATCTCCCCGGTGCAAGGCCACGCGGGCTCGCACCGCGCAGACCAGGGGCGTCAAATAGCTCTCCTCGATCCGGGCCCGGCGCAGGACAGAACGTGCGTGGGCCGCAAAAGCCTCGGCCCGGTCCCATTCGCTGCGCGCCATCGCCAGCAGTGATCGTTCGCACAGCGCGAGAAGCAGATCATCGAACACGTCGGCTTCCTCGGCGACGCTGACCGCATCGGCCAGCGACGCGTCCCCACCGTCGAGGTCACCGGAAAGGACCCGCGCGATCCCCTGCATGAGCGCGGGTGCCGGCGTCAGGAAGCTCCCCGCCGCGAACCTTGCCACGGCCTCATCCGCGTCAGTGCGCATCTGTGTGACCCCGCGCCGGCACAAGATGGCGCGGAGCAGAGCCGCCCACGCCTCGGTGGCAGGGTCTTCGGGCCGGTTGGCATCTTCGTATTGCCAGCGATCGACCGCGCCGGCCCACCGCTCGGCGTCGACCGGCCGCGCCGTCAGCGCGGACAGCAACGAGGCCAGCACCGCAGTCATCGGGTGTTTCTCGATCCCGCCCCGATCCTCCAGCCACCCGAACCACCGCTGGGCAGATGCGGTCCGGCCCTGCCGGTAGGTAGGCACCCCCAGGTTCACCACCAGGGCAGCCACCGTGTCGACATCTTCAGCTGCGATGGAATACTCCAGCGCTTCTTCAGGCATGCCGTTGTCCAAGCACCAGCCAGCGGCGCGGCGCCGCAGGACAGGAAGCAGCCCGCGTGCCTGCCGTCCCAGCTCGGCCAGCAGCATCTCGCGGAACAAGTGGTGGTAGCGATACCACTGCCCGCGCCGGTCGAGCGGTATCAGCAGCAGGTTCGACCGCGCCAGATCGGCCAAAGTTGCCGTCGACCCGCTCAGCTCGAGCACCGCATCGCATAGTGGCCCGCACATGCGCTCCAGCACCGCGGTCCGGGTCAGGAACGCCCGCTGCTCCGGGGAGATCCGCGCCAGGAACTCCGACTCGATGTATTCGCTCACCAGCCGGTCGTCGCCGCCGAAGGAGACCCCCATGCTCCCCATGGGATCGCCTTCCCGCAGGTAGAGCGCCGCCAGGTACAGCCCGACCGGCCATCCCTCGGTCCGCTGATGGAGTCTTGCTACCTCATCCTCACCGAGCGTCACGCCAGCGTTGCGCAAAAGCGATGACGCCTCCTCGACAGTGAGCGACAGGTCGCGCGGGCCGATCTCCATGATCTTGCCCTCGGCGCGCAGCCGCGCGATCCGCAGCGGCGGCTCAGCCCGGCCGGCCAGCGCCAGCCGCGAGCCGGCCGGCACATGATCAGCCAGCACCGATAGCGCGGCCCGGCACTCGGAGTTGCGCAGCGCGTGCACGTCATCCAGCACCAGCACCACCGGCGAGGTCATCGACGAAAACGCCGACCCCAGCCTGGGCACGACCGAACCGGGCACCGAACTCGCCGGGGAGGCCAGCGCATCAAACACCCGCTCATCGATCGGCTCGACCGCATCGAGCGCTTCGGCAATGTAGGTCAGCAAGACCTTCGGGTCGTTGTCCGGCCCCTCGACCGATACCCATGCGAAGGACTGGCCGCTGCGCCCGGCCCACTGTGACAGCAGCGTCGTCTTCCCATAACCTGGCGGCGCGACCACCGAAACGATCGGGCGCGAATCATCTCGCCTCAGCCGTTCGATCAACAACGAACGACGCACCGTACCGGGCCGCATCACGGGACGGCGGAGCTTCGACGTGACAAGGTCGAGCACCGGCCCGCCCGCACGACGTGACCGGCGCGCACGCTGACGCACGTTGCTACCGTTCATGCCCCGACAGCCCCCTACGACTGCCTGCCGCCCATACTCTTCCAAGCCCATGACCCGGTCAAGCACGGCAGGGCCGGTCAGACGGCAGCTCTCGGGCGCGAGCCCGGGCAATTCGGCGGCTGAAACGACGGGCCCGCTGCCCAGGAACACGGTCGCGAAGAACCGGTCCTCGCGCCCGCCGATCCGGTCCCGGATCACCCCGATGAACCACAAGAAGGCGATGCCAGCGAACGGGATGGGGTTCAGCGCGATCACCACGGCGGTTCTTCGCCCCGCGTCGGTCAGCCAGATGCCGGGGCCCCCGCGCCGGTGGCGCGCACCAAGCCCCGCCGGATCGTCAGACGCCCTCGACCGCTTCCAGCCGCCCGGACCGGACCGCGTTCACGAACTCCTGGTAGTCCTGCTCGTTCTGGTCGGCGTAGCGCTGCGAGAAGTCGGTGATCGATGTGTCGAACGCGTCGCTCGTCGCCCAGGTAGGCGGCGATGGCGACCGGGTCGCCGGACCGGGCGTGCGCCCGGGCCAGCGTCCACCCGCAGACGCGTGCGTAGAACGTGAGCCCGAGCGGCGTCATCGCCTCGACCACCGCCGAGCCCTTCATGTCGCGCAGCTGGCGCCAGTAGAAGTGGCGGCGCACGTCCAGGCCCTTGGTCCAGCCGAGGTAGATGTCGCTGGCGGCCTGCATCATCCGCTGCCCCTGCACCACCCGCTCGCCGTGCTGCTTGTACCGGCTCTTGCGGCAGGTAGGCCTCGAGCACCGAGGCCGTCGCCTCCTTGACCTGCAGGAACAGCGGATCGCGCGCGTCGCGTCCCTGCAGCAGCACGATGAACGCCCGGGTGCCGACGCTGCCCACGCCCACCACCTTGCGGGCCATGTCCACGACCTCGAAGCGCTCCAGCAGGTGGCGCCGGTCGTCCTGCAGCGTGGCCCGGTAGGCGCGGAACTGCTCATGGAGCGCCGGCATCCACCTCGTCGGGGGACAGCCCGTAGGTGGCGGCCAGGTCGCGCGCCGGGACCACGATCGGCGGCTGGCTGACGATCCGGTACTGCCCGTCGACCAGCTCGCCGAGCTTGGACAGCGCCTGCAGGCTGTCACGCGTGTGCGCCTTCGCGGCGGTCTTCTCCGCCCGCTTCCCCGCCCGCTTGGCCAGCTTGTCCTGCTTCACATCCCGTTTCCTCGCCTTCTTCTTCGTCTTCGCGCCCTTCGCCTCCTTTCTGGTCTCGGCCACCGTGTTGCGGATCGCGCTCATCAGCTCGTCCTCGTCCAGGTGGGCATACCAGATGTCCATCGTGCCCATCTGCGCGAACGCGGCCATCGCCTCCCGGTAGGCCGTCACCGACGCCAGCGTCGCCGCGCGCGTGTCCGCCGGGGAGAACCCGTTGTTGCGGCCCGCGATCGTCGAAGCTCGCCGCCATCCGCTTCACGTCGCACTCGAACGGCCCCGGCAGCGTCTCGTCGAAATCGTTCAGATCGAACAGCAGCCGCCGCTCGGGCGAGGCGAACACGCCGAAGTTCGACAGGTGCGCATCCCCGCACAGCTGAGTCTCAAGCCCGGCCACCGGGGTGTCCTTCAGGTCCGCCGCCATGATCTTGGCCGCGCCCCGGTAGAACGTGAACGGCGAGACCATCATCCGGCCGTGGCGGACCGGCACCAGGTCCGGCTCGCGGGTGGTGTTCTGCTCCTCCAGCAGGGCGACCGGGTCGGGCCGGTCCGCGGCCGGGCGCCACTTCGTGTGGCTCGATGGAGCCGCCCGGTCCCGGGCCTCCAGGCCCTTGGCCTTGCGATCGTCGATGCTCGGATGCGCGATCTTCCGCACGGCCATCCGGCCCACCTCCCGTTCCGATCCGATACCGCCCGGCACCGGGCCACGAGCGTGCTCCCCGTGCGGCCACAACCGGAACGGCCAGAGCGCTGGGACAAGGCACTGCTTCTCGCGCGCTCCTGCTTACCCAGCGTGGGGCGCCCACGGCGGAGGGCGCATCACCTCATCGGGGCGAACTCGGCTCCCGGCCAACCAGGGCATTACCAAATTTGGCTACGAGGGAGAACCAGGCCGCCGGGCTCAAGCAGGATCCGGCGGGCTGACCATCTACCGGCAGCCCGGCACGCCCGGCCAGGAGCGGAAACCGAACCGGCTGCCCACCTCAGCCGAGCATCCGCCGGGAAGTAATCAAGACGTTGAGAACTGGCAGTATCGCCTGAAGAGTCAGGTGAGCTCGCGCAGGTACTGCGGCAGCATCTGGTGCCAGGTCGGCCAGTCGTGCGCCCACTGCGGTCCCCAGTTGTCCACCCGGTTCGGCACCTGCTTGTCCCCCAGAGCCGCCGCCATCCGCCACGACTCCCCGATGTTCTCCCAGTTGCCCTCGCCCGCCGCGAGCACCACCCGCCGCGTCCGCAGCCGGTCCAGCTGCGGCCCATCCAGGTGAGGCAGGAACTGCAGCGGCGCGGCGAAGTACAGGTCCTGGCTCCACTCCCCGTCGTAGAACTGCTCGATCTGGTACGTCCCGCTCATCCCCACCGCCGCGCCGAACACGTCCGGGTACCGGCACAGCATGGCCACCGCGTTGAACGCGCCGATCGACGCGCCGCACGCCAGCACGTCCATGGCCTGTCCCCCAAGGTCAGCGTGGATCGCCGGGACAACCTCCCACCGCATCGCTTCCTGGAACTGGCTGAGCAGCCACATCCGGTGCCCGGGCGGCCCGGCCTTGGTGATCATGTCCTGCCCCGCCACGCTGTCCACCGAGTACAGCTTGACCTTGCCCTCGGCCAGCAGCGGCCCGCACGCGTCGACCAGGCCGAACCGCTCGATCTCCTCGGCGTCGCCGCCCGCGGTCGGGAAGACCAGCACCGGCGCCCCGTAGTTCCCCCACCGCACCAGCGTGAGCTCCCGGTGCAGCCGGTCAGAGAACCACCGCTCGGCCGCCTTCACCCCGTCACCGCCGCCGGCCGCCGGGCCGGCCGGGCCAGCGTCACTCGTAGAAGTACTTCTGCGGGCCAGGAAAAATCCACGACAGTCCTTCCCTCATCCGGTCGCGCCAGTTTTCCCAGCTGTGCCCGTCCCTGGCCTCGGTGTAGCGGACCGTCATCCCGGCCGACTCGAACACCGGGATCATGGACCGGTTCGGCACGATCAGCGGCTCGTAGATCCCGCACGACACGAAGACCCGGTCCGCGACCCGCCGCGGCGCGGCCCGGTAGCGGTTGACGAACCGTACCACCGGCTCGAACGCGGGCCCACCGCCGTGATCATGGCCGATATCGGTAAAGACAAAGGACCCCGACTGCAGCAGCAGCGACCCGAACTCGCCCGGGTAGCGGTACGCGGACGACAGCGCGGCCACCGCCCCGAAGCTGGCCCCCATCAGGCACCGCGACCCCGGCCCGGAAGCCAGCGGGAACTCCCCGGAAAGCCGCGGCACCAGCTCGGCCACCAGGTACCGCGCGTGCGCCGCGGAGTTCGCGTACTCGGTCAGCCGGTCCCCCGGGTACACGAAGGCCGCGATCAGCTCGGCCACGTCCAGCCGGTGGATGAGGTTGTCCAGCACCGTCTTCGCCGCCGCGTACTTCAGGTAGTCACCGCCGTCGTGCACGATCGAGCAGCGGATACCGCCCGGTCCGCCGGAACCGCGCGGGCAGGTACACGGTCACCTTCGCGTCCCGCCGCAGCGCCCGGCTGGGCACGGAGAGATCAGCCAGCGACCCCGGCCGCGCCTCAGGATCGGGCCGGGTCCAGTCCGGGATCTCGTGCCCGCGCGCGTAGCAGACCGACGAGCTGCCCACCGGGCTGTGCGCGACCCGCGGGTTCAGCGGGTCGTTCATCCGCTCCCGGTGGCCGCCGCGGACCACCTCCAGCTGGTACTCGATCCGCGACCCGTCCGGCAGCTCGAGCACCGCGTACCACAGGTCGGTGCCGCGCAGCCGGCGCAGCGGCAGGTGGTCGGGCAGCCCGAACGTGCGGTGCACGATGAACACCTCGTCGGCCTCGCCCCGGTACAGGAACGTGCACCGGGATCCCTCCACGATCGGGATCTCGTGCCGGGCCAGGAACCGGTCGATGGTGACCGGCAGCAGCGGCCGCCGGTCCCGCAGCCGGTTGATCGCCAGCTTCCCGCTGGCGCTGGCCACCGCTGTCACTCCACCACCATCACGCCGCCGCCGCCGTGACCGTGACCTGGCCGTCCTCGCCGAGCACCCGGGTGCCCGGCGGCCAGCTGCCGCTGCCGTCGGTGTCCACCCGCGCGCCCGGATCGAGCAGCACGCAACGATCCGGCGCGAACCGCCGGGCCATCACGGCCATCCGCGGCGCGTCGTCCAGCCGCAGCCGGGCCCGGGCGTGCGGCAGCAGCACCGCGCCGCGGACCAGGCTCAGCCCGCTGCCGTGCACCTCGGGGAACCCGGGGCCCTGCGGCGCCCGGTCGCCGAACAGCACGATCCGCTCGGCCAGCGCCATCGCCCCGGCCGACCAGGCGATGACCGGCGACCGGATCGCGGCGGCCACGTTGAACAGGTGCAGCACGTGCGCCAGCACGTCCACCCGCCCGCCGGCCAGCACCACCGCGGCAGCCCCGGACAGCAGCGCCTCGACCGCCGCCCGGTGCTCGGCGATCACCTCCCGGTCGTGCGGCCGGAGGTGGTCGAAGAACTCCCCGCGGACCTGGCTGACCCGGTACAGGTGCGCGGCGTCCAGCTCACGGACGGCGGCCACCGCGTCGGCCAGCGCAGCCGAGGCCAGCCGGTCGCCGCCGCCGGTCTTCGCCTGGATTGTGTACGCAGCCTGGAGCGCATGGTCGAGCCTGACCAGGTACAGCTCGTTCAGCTCGGACAGGGCGGCCTGCAGCCTGGCCTCCCCCGCCGCGTACCCGGGGTCGGTCGTCCAGCACGTCCAGCCAGCGCCGGTACAGCTGGAGGTTCACGTCGCGGGCGCCGAGCAGCCTGGTCAGCTCCTTGTCGTCGGGCTCCCGTTCCTGCCAGCCGGCCGTGATCGTGGCCACCGGGCCGCCGGTGCCCAGCGACCGGGCGGCAGCATCGACGGTGGGGCGGCGCTGCGGCCCCAGCAGGACTGATCTTCACGAGAGGATGGCCTTCACGAGGCGTAGACGTGCAGCGTGCGGCCAACCGCGTCGAGCATGCCGCGCAGCGTGTCGTAGTCCGGGTGGCGCATCCGCACGTACGCGTTGGCCATGTAGCCGGCCTCGACCTGCTGGGTGGGCGTGCCCGGCGGCGGCAGGTGCGCGTCGATGACCCACTCGCCGTACTGCTGCTGCAGCTCCTCGGCCCCGCTGTAACCGGAGATCTGGCCGTCCCGGTCCGGGCGCAGCGCGACGATCCCGCTGGCGTACCGCCGGGTGGGCGGCTGCTGCACGCCGCCGTGCACGATCGCGTTGGCCCATTCGGTGTACACGTCGATCTCGTTGCCCGCGGAGTACAGGTCCCACGCGCCGACGCCCGGCGGGCGGCAGCCGATCTCGGAGAACTTCAGGCCCTTGGGCCCGGAGAACCACTCCATGTGCGTCGCCGACGTGCCGATGCCGAGCGCGGTGATCACCCGCTGGCCCATCTCGCGCAGCGGGCCGTAGTCCGGCGCGGTGTCGATCCGGTTCGTGGACACGAACTGCGGCGAGATCCACCGGGTCCGCATCGCCTCCAGCACGTTCGGGTAGTAGTGCGAGGCGAAGTCCATCGCGACCCGGCCGTCCACCGTGATCGTGTCGTAGAAGCCCTCGTGGCCCTCGATGAACTCCTCGACCGCGATGGACGCGGCGCCCTCGCCGCCGAACACGCCCAGCGCGTGCTCCAGGCCCGCGTCGTCGTCGGCCCGCATGGTGCCGGCCGCGCCGGCCCCGGCCCGCGGCTTGAGGATCAGCGGGTAGCCGTGCTGCGCGGCGAACGCCCGGGCCTCCGCCGCGCTGGAAACCGCGGCCGACGCGGCGGTCGGCACCCCGGCCTGGCGCAGCGCCTCCTTCATCGACGGCTTGTCCCGGCACAGCCAGGTGGTGTGCACCGACGTGCCGGGGATCGTGCACGCCTCCCTGACCTGCGCGGCGGGCAGCGTGTGCGCCTCGATCGTGGCCTCGAGCCGGTCCACCCACAGCTTGTCCTGCACCCACCGGACGGTGCGGGTCATCACCTCGGTGTCGGTCACCGACGGGACCCGCTCGTAGTGGTGCCAGCCAGCCCTTCAGCTCGCCGTCCAGCGCGTCCGCCGGGTACTCGCCGATGCCGATCACGGTCGCCCCGGCCGCGGCCAGGCCGCGGACGAAGAACCGCTGGCTGGACGGGAAGAACGGCTCGACGAACACGACGTTCATGCCTGGCATGGTAACTCCCGTTACCCACAAGATCCGGTGGCTATGCAGCCTGCCCGGGGTACGGTCACCTCATGACGGTGGCTGCCTTTGTCGCGCCGTACCTGCTGGACGCGACGGTCAGGTTCGTCGGCGCCGCGGCCCGGCGGCCGGGCGTCGAGCTTGCGGTGATCACCTGCGAGCCGGCCGACCGGCTGCCCGCGCAGCTGCGCCGGGACCTGGTGGGCCACTGGCGCATCGACGACCCGCTGGACGCCGGGCAGATCGCCGCCGCGGTCGCGGGCCTGTCCGGCCAGCTCGGGCCGGTGCAGCGGATCATGGCCGTGCTCGAGCAGCTGCAGATACCGCTCGCGCAGGTCCGCGAGCACCTGGGCATCCCGGGCATGGACGTGGTGACCGCGAGCAACTTCCGGGACAAGGCGCAGATGAAGTCGGTGCTGCGGGCCGCGGGCGTGCCGTGCGCCCGGCACCGGCTGGCCGACTCGGCCGAGGCCGCCGAGGACTTCGCGCGGGTGGCCGGGTTCCCGCTGGTCGTCAAGCCGCCCGCGGGCGCCGGGGCGAAGAGCACGTTCCGCCTGGACGACGCGCACGAGCTGGCCGTGTGGCTGGACAGCGCGCCGCCCGACGCCGGACGGCCCGGCCCTGCTGGAGGAGTTCCTCACCGGCGAGGAGGGCTCCTACGACAGCGTGATGGTCGACGGGCAGGTCGTCTGGGACTCGGTTTCCCGCTACCTGCCCACCCCGCTGGAGGTGCTGCGCAACCCGTGGATCCAGTGGCAGGTGCTGATGCCCAGGGAGATGGCGGGCGCGGACACCGACCGGATCCGGGCCATCGTGCCCGGCGCGCTGCGCGCCCTCGGGCTGCGCACCGGGCTCACCCACCTGGAGTGGTTCCGCCGGCCGGACGGCAGCGTGGCGGTGTCCGAGGTGGCGGCCCGGCCGCCGGGCGGGCAGATCACCTCGATGCTGTGCTACGCGCACGACTTCGACCTGTACGGCGCGTGGGCCGAGCTCATGGTGCTGGGCCGGTTCACCCCGCCGGACCGGCAGTGGGCCGCGGGCACCGTCTACCTGCGCGGCCAGGGCGTCGGCCGGGTCCGCGCGGTGCACGGCCTGGACGCGCTGCCGCCGGAGATAGCCGGGATGGTGACCGAGTCGAAGCTGCCCGAGCCGGGCCAGCAGTCATCGGGCAGCTACGAGGGGGACGGTTACGTGATCCTGCGGCACCGGGACACCGCCGCGGTGGCCAGCGCGATGCGGCAGATCGTCAGCACGGTCCGGGTGGAGCTGGGCTGACCGTGAACGTGCTGATGATCTCCCCCGGCTACCCGGCCGAGATGGCCTACTTCACCCGCGGGCTGGCCCAGGCCGGCGCGGCCGTCATCGGCCTGGGCGACCAGCCCGTGAACGCGCTGCCCGGGCCCGCGTCCAGCGCGCTGGCGCACTACCTGCACGTCGGTTCGCTGGCCGACGAGAACGCGGTCCGCCGCACCGTGGCCGAGCTCGCCCGGCAGGTGCGGATCAGCCAGGTCGAGTGCCTCTGGGAGCCGTACATGATCCTCGCCGCGCGGCTGCGCGAGGACCTCGGGCTGCCCGGGCTGACCGTGGCGCAGACCGTGCCGTTCCGGGACAAGGAGCGGATGAAGCAGCTGCTGGACGCGGCGGGCCTGCGCACGCCGCGGCACCAGGCCACCGGGTCGGTGGCGGGCGTGCGGGCCGCCGCGGAGCAGCTCGGCTACCCGCTGATCATCAAGCCCCTCTCCGGGGCCGGCTCGGCCGATACCTACCGGGTCGACTCGGCCGCCGACCTGGACGCCACCCTGCCGATGCTGCGGCACGTGCCGCAGGTCAGCGTCGAGGAGTTCATCGACGGCGAGGAGTTCACCTACGACACGATCTGCGCGGGCGGCCAGGTGCTGTTCGAGAACATCTGCTGGTACCGGCCCCGCCCGCTGGCGACCAAGCAGCACGAGTGGATCAGCCCGGTCACCATGGCCCTGCGCGACCTGGACGTCCCGCACCTGCAGGGCGGCCGCCAGCTGGGCCGGGACGTGCTGCGGGTGCTCGGCTTCCGGGACGGGTTCACGCACATGGAGTGGTACCGCACCGCGGCCGGCGAGGTGGTGTTCGGCGAGATCGGCGCCCGGCCGCCGGGCGCCAGGACCGTCGACGTGATGAACTACGCCACCGACGCGGACCTGTACGCGGCCTGGGCGCAGGCGGTCACCACCGGCCAGATCGACCGGCCGCTCCAGCGCCGGTACAACGCGGCGAGCATCTTCAAGCGCGCCCACGGAGCCGGCCGGATCACCGGCTACGGCGGCCTGGACCAGCTGCTCGAGCGGTACGGGCCGCACGTGGCCGCGCTGGACCTGCTCCCGGTGGGCGCGCCGCGGCGGGACTGGCGGGCGGTGATCATCTCCGACGGCATGGTCATCGTCCGGCACGAGGAGCTGGCCGTCGCGATCGAGATGTCCGAGCGGTTCGCCTCCGACCTGCAGCTGTACGCGGGCTAGCGCACCACTAGCCAGCCGGGCTAGCGCAGGCCGAGCGCGACGTCCAGGCCTGTGCCGGTCTCCTGGCCGGGGCCGACCTGCGCGCGGCTGCGCCGCAGCACCAGCGCGGTGATGACCACGGCCAGCACGGTGGCCGCGAGCATGAGCGTGGCCAGCGCGTTCACCGCGGGGGTCAGGCCGAACCGAACGGCCGAGAACAGCACGATCGGCCAGGTGTTGGTCGTGCCGTTGGTGAACGCGGGGATCACGTAGTCGTCGAACGAGAACGTGAACGACAGCAGCCCGGCGGCCAGGATGCCGGGCGCCAGCCGGGGCAGCGTCACCTGCCGGAACGTGGCCAGCGGCCCGGAGCCCAGGTCATAGGCGGCCTCCTCGAGCACGTCGCCCATGCCGACGAACCGGGCCCGGATGATCAGCATCGCCACCGCGGCGTCGAACACCACCTGGCCGAGCAGGATCGTGGGCTTGCCCAGTGCCGGGAAGGCCGAGGCGTGGCTGCGGGCCTGGACGAAGAAGATCAGCAAGGCCACCGCGATGACGATCTCGGGGACGACCAGGACCAGGTACACGATCGAGTCGAACGGCGCCCGCACCCGCGGCTTCATCCGGGCCAGCGCCAGCGCCGCCAGCAGGCCGAGCGCGGTGGAGATGATCGCCGCCACGGCGGCGATCTGCAGGCTGGTCAGGATGGCCGGGATGAACGTCGGGTCGTGCAGCCCGGCGCTGAACCAGCACCCGGTGAACCCGTTCCACACCGTGATGTTGCCGATCTGGTCCGGCGGGATGTCGCACGGCGCCACGCCCGGGTGCGAGGCGAGCGATACGGCCGACGGCTTGTCGAACGCGAAGATCACCATGACCAGGATCGGCAGGTACAGGAACGCGTACATGACCATCGCCCACGCGGTGAAGCCGAGCTTGGCCGACGGCCGCCGCCAGCGGCGACGGGCGGGCACGGGCCGGGCAGGCACGGGGGCCGCCGGGGCGCTAGGCACCGAACTGCTCCTCTTTGGTGGCGAACAGGATGTACAGAATCACGAACACGGACAGCGCGATCATCAGCGCGATGGACAGCGCCGAGCCGAACGGCTGGTTCTGCGCCGAGAGGAACTGGTCGCCGATCGCGTTCCCGACGAACTCGTACTTCCCGCCGGACAGGATGGCGGGGATGATGTACTCCCCGGTCATCGGGATGAACACGAGCAGCCCGCCGGTGACCACGCCGGGCAGCGTCAGCCGCAGGGTGACCTGGCGGAACGCGGCCAGCGGGCGGGCGCCCAGGTCGGTCGCGGCCTCGATCAGCGTCCAGTCCATCCGCTCCAGCGAGGCGAACACCGGCAGGATGAACAGCGGCAGGTAGTTGTAGACCAGCCCGACCGCGACCGCGTACTTGGTGTAGAGGATGTTGATGCCCAGATCCTTGGCCAGGTAGCCGTTCGGGTCCAGGATGATCTTCAGCGCGTAGGTGCGGATCAGGAACGACGTCCAGAACGGCACCACGATCAGCAGCAGCGCGAGCAGCTTGTAGGTGCTCAGGTAGCGGGCCATCCAGTAGGCGATCGGGTAGCCCACCGCGATCGTCAGCAGCGACCCGACCGCGGCCATGACCAGCGTGCGGATGAAGATCGTGATGTACAGGGACTGGCCGACCTGCTTGAACTGGGACAGGTCGAAGCCGTAGGTCAGGCCCCCGAACCCCTTCTGGGTGGCCAGGGAGAAGGCGACGAGGATCGCCATCGGGCCCAGGAAGAAAATTGCGTAATAAATGAAGGTCGGTACGGTCAGCCACGACGGATACCGCGGCCGGGAGGATCGCTCCGCCCGCCGCCTGGCCGCCGGGCTGACCGTCGCCGGTGCCGTCTCCTGCGGCGCCTCGGTCTGCGGAACGGCCATCAGGCCGCCTTGAACTCCGAGTAGATCTGCGTGCGCGCCTGCACCACCTGCGGGCTGACGTTCAGGATGTAGTGGTAGCCGTCGGTGTACTTCTTGGGCACGTTGAACTTGGGGTCATCGCGCAGGCTGGCGGGCACCTGGTCCAGCGCGGCCGGGATCGGGATCGGGTAGTTGTGGTAGTTCATCTCGGCCACCGCGGTGCTCGGGGTGAGCAGCCAGTTGATCCACGCGTGCGCGGCCACCGGGTGCGGGGCGTTGACCGGGATGCACCAGTTGTCGGCCCAGATCTCCGATTGTTCCGTCGGGATGATCGCGGTGATGTCGCCCTGCTTCTTGCGCCCCTCGACGATCCGCCGCGCGTCGCCGTTCCAGGCCTGGGACAGGATGATCTTGCCGGCGATCGCGTCGTTGATGTAGCTGGACGAGTCGATCGTGGTCACGCCGGGGCGGACGGACAGCAGGAACTTCTTCACCTCGGCGAAGTCGCCCGAGCTGTCGGTGTTGGGGTTCATGCCGTTCGCCAGCAGCGCCAGCGGCACGACTTCCTCGGCGCCGTCGAGCAGGTTGGTCCGGCCCTTGGGGGCGTACTTGTTGAGCAGGTTGTAGAAGTCCAGCATCGTCGCCGGCTGCTCGGTGATGATCTTGTTGTTGTAGAAGAACATCGTGATGCCGAAGTCCTTGATCACGTGGTAGTTCCCGGTGGGGTCATACGACGGCTTCAGGAACGACGGGTCCAGGTTCTTCAGGTTGGGCAGCAGCGCCTTGTCCAGCGCCATCAGCCCCTTCTCCTCGATCAGCTGGGCGACCGCGTTCTGGCTGGGCACGATGATGTCGTAGCCGGTGCCGCCGGCGTGCAGCTTGGCGATCAGCTCGTCGTTGCTGGAGTAGAACGTCGAGTGCAGGGTCAGCCCGGCGGCCTTCTCCTTGGGCAGCTTGGTGAACTTGGTGAACGTCGACGGGGCGTCGTACTGCGACCAGTTGTAGATCTCCAGGTGGTTCTCCAGCGGCTTGCCGGCCAGCGCGTCGGACGAGGAGCTGGACGAGCTGCCGGACCCGCCGCTGCTGCCGCCGGACGAGCCGCCGCAGGCCGCCGCGGCCGCGGCCAGGATCGCCATCCCGCCCAGGCCGAGAGCCTGCCGCCGGTCGATCCGCCGCCCGGCCGCGCGCTGCACCTCGCGGTGCAGGTAGTCGAACTTCGGCTTGGCCTCGACCGGCGCCAGGATCCGCAGGTCATCATCGGGATGCTGGGTCATGATTCCTCCTCCGGGCCGCCGGTCAGGGCCGGGTCGGCTTCGCCAAGCAGCAGCGGGGCGGATTCGTCCCAGCTGATCGTGATCTGGTCCCCCGGGTGGATCGTGTCCAGGGCCGGGTCGGCGCTGGCCCGCTGCTCACGGACGATCACGCTGTCGCCGCTGGCCAGCTGGGCCACGATCTGGATCTGGTCGCCCAGGTACATCTTGGTGATCACCTCGGCGCCCGCCGCGTTGGCGGTGCCGGGCGGCGGGCCGGCCACCGCGACCATCCGCTCCGGCCGGATGCCCACCCGTACGTTGCTGCCGCGGGCCGCCGTGCCCCGGCCGCGGACCACCACGCCGGGCCCGGCCTGCACCGCGAAGCCGCCGTCGGCGGCCTCGGCGACCGGGCCGGACAGGAAGTTCATGTCGCCGATGAAGTCGGCCACGAACGGGGTCAGCGGCTGGTCGTAGATCGCCCGCGGCTCGTCCAGCTGCTCGATCACCCCGTTGGACATCACCGCGACCCGGTCCGACATGGACAGGGCCTCTTCCTGATCGTGGGTGACGTACACGAACGTGATACCGACCTGCGACTGGATGCGCTTGAGCTCGATCTGCATCTCCTTGCGCAGCTTCAGGTCCAGCGCGCCGAGCGGCTCGTCGAGCAGCAGCACCCGCGGGTTCATCACCAGCGCCCGGGCCAGCGCGACCCGCTGCTGCTGGCCGCCGGACAGCATCTTCGGCCGGTGCTTCTCCCGGCCGGTCAGCTGGACCAGTTCCAGCGCCTCCCGGGCCCTGGCGTACCGCTCGGCCTTGCCCACCCCGCGCTGCTTGAGCCCGTAGGCCACGTTGTCCAGCACGGACATGTGCGGGAACAGCGCGTAGCTCTGGAAGACCGTGTTGACCTCGCGCTTGTACGGCGGGGTGCCGGCCGCGTCGGTGCCGCCGATCAGGATCTCGCCCTCGTCCGGCTGCTCGAAGCCGGCGATCAGCCGCAGCGACGTGGTCTTGCCGCAGCCCGACGGGCCGAGCAGGGACAGGAACTCGCCCTGCCTGACCTTCAGGCTCACCGCGTTCACCGCGGTCAGCGACCCGAACCGCTTGGTGACCGCGCGGAACTCGACGTCGCACGGCCGGTCGCCATCGGCGAGAGATACGGCCAACTTTCCCCCCATCTACCACAAGTTTTACGGAACTTTAGGCCCATAAACCCCACGAGGTCTACTACTGGCTGGCTAGTCAGCAGCTCCGTTAGCTGGTTGCAACATGCCCGATGACCTGCGCCGCGGTCCGCCGGCTAGCCGGGATTCCCGCCGGGCGCGGCCGCGCCGTGCCCGGCCAGGAGCGTGACGTCGCCCTTCGCCCGGGCCAGGGCCAGCGCGGCGGCCAGCGCATCGGCGGCCTGGGCGGCCCGGCCAGCCCGGCGCAGGACGGCCGCGCGGGTGGCCTGTGCGTGGCAGCGGAGCATGAGGAACTGGGTGCCCTCGGCGGCGGCCACGGCCGCGTCCGCACGCCGGATCGCCGTGGCGTGGCTGGCCGACAAGGCGGCCAGGGCTGACTGGGCGGTCAGCCGGCGGACCCGCCACTCAGTGTCACGGGGGGCCGGGACCGAGTCGATGTCCCCGACGGCCCGGGCCGCGTCCGCGCGCCGGCCCTGAGCGAGCAGCACGTGCGCCAGGTCGGTCAGGGCCGTGGACTGAACCCACCGGTCGCCGGTGCGCTGGCCGGTCCGCAGCGCCTCGCTGACCGCTTCCTCGGCGCCGGGGTAGTCGCCGGCCCGCAGCCGCATCCGGGAGTCAAAGATGGCCATCGCGGCCCCGGTCATGTTCAGGCCGAGCTCGGCCAGCCCGCGGCGGGACTGGCGCATCAGCGCTTCCGCGTCGTGACCGTCGCCCGCCATGGACCGCAGTACGGCCAGGAACCCGGTCAGCCCGAGCGTGGCCACCTGGTCATCCTCGGCTTCCGCGATCAGCTGGGCCAGCCGGCGCAGGCCCTGCCGGACCGGGATGCAGCCGTCCACCAGGGACCAGGCGATATAGGCCTGGCCAACGGCGGCCTCGAACCCGGCCCCGGCCCGCTGAGCGTGCCTGACCTGCCGCTCGCACTGCCGCAGGGCGCTATCCGGCTGGCCGTTCATCCACAGCAGTTCGGCGTGCAGATAGTGCGCCCGGGCCAGGCCCAGGTCGTCGCCGAGCGTGGTGAACACCCCGGTGGCCTGGCCGACCGTGGCCAGCGCGGCCTCGGTGTCGGCGCGGGCCGGGTCCGCGTACAGCCGGGCCCGCTCACGTTCCACCGCGGAGCGCCAGCGCACCGCGGGCAGCCCCAGTTCGAGGCCGGCCCGCTCCCCGGCCTGGGCCACTTCCGCGGCCCGGCCGAACGTGCCCGCCTCGGCCAGCGCCGAGGCCAGCACGGGCAGCAGCCCGGCGGCCGCCACCGGCTGCGCCGCGAGCATCCGCCGGGCCCGGTCGAGCAGCCCGATCTCCGCGATCAGCTCGCCGCGGCGGTGCGCGTCCCCGGCCGCGCTGGTGAGCAGCGGCCCGGCCCGGGCCGCGATGCGGTCCGCCTGGTTCGCCGGGTCGCCGATCGCGGTCAGGTGGCCGTGCGCCAGTTCCAGGTGCGCGGCCTGCAGTTCGGCGCTCGCCGCGGCGGGCGGGACCAGGCCGGCCAGCCACGCCGCGTGCTGCTCGTGCAGCACGGCCCGGTCGGCCCTGGTCAGCATCGCGTAGGCGGCCTCTCGGATCAGCCGGTGCCGGAAGCCGAAGGCGGGCCGGCCGCCAAGGCCGCTGGCCACCGGCACGATGAGATCCCGGCGGAGCAGCGCGTCCAGCACCTGGTCCAGGACCGGACCGGTGACGGCGGCCGTGCCGCCCGGGCCGGGCCTGGCGCCGACGGCCGCCTGGTGGAACACGTCACCCTCGATCGAGCCCCGTTCCAGGACGGTCCGCTCGGTGGCCGACAGCAGGTCCAGCCGGGAGGCGAGCAGCCCCTGCAGGGCCGGCGGCACGGTCACCTGGCCGTCCGGCTGCTCGCGCAGGTGCCGGGCCAGCTGCTCGAGGAACAGCGGGTTGCCGCCCGCGGTGGCGATCACCCGGTCCCTGGTGACGGCGGGCAGCCCGCCGTCAGGATCACCGTCCGCGGCGCGCCCCGCGCCGCCGGGCGGGGCGGCCAGCCAGGCGAGCAGCGCGCGGCTGTGCGTGTCGTCCAGCGGGCCCAGGGCCAGGGTGGCGGCCTGCTCCCAGCCGCGGCCCCAGTTCGGCTGGGCCTGGCGCAGCTCGGGCCGGGCCAGGCAGACCAGCAGCACCGGGACCTCGTGCAGCTGGCCGGCCAGCTCGTCGAGGAGCCCGGCCACCTCCGGCGCCGCATGCTGGACATCGTCGATGATCAGCACCGCCGGGTGCGGCCCGGTGACCGCGGCCAGGACCTGCCCGATCGCCCAGGGCAGCGGGCCGCTGGCCCGCTGCGGGCCCTGGCCGAGCATGGCCAGCACGGCCTGGGCCGCCCCGGTGGCGACCCCGGCCCTGGCCAGCCAGTCCGCGGGCCGGCCGCCGGCCGCGGCCTGCTCGATGATCTCCTGGAACGGCCGGTACGGCACATCCTCGCCGGGCGGGCGGCACCGGCCGCGCAGCACCACCGCGCCGGGCCTGGCCAGCCGCTCGAACTCCAGCGAGAGCCGGGTCTTGCCGGTGCCCGGCTCCCCGGTCACCGTGACGAGCTGCCCGGCCCGGCTGGCCGCCACGCTGGCCAGCGCCCGGGTCAGGACGCCGAGCTCGGCGTCGCGGCCCAGGTACGGGCCGCCCCGGGACCGGCGGACCGCCGCGGCGCTGAGATCGATCCCGGCCAGGGCCATCGCCGCGCCGCCGGTGGCCGGGCTGCCCTGCGCGGCGTGCGCGACAAGCCGCCAGGCCGGGGCGGCCAGCAGCACCTGGCCCGGTCGGGCCCGCCGGGCCAGCGCCACGGCCTGCTCGGCCAGGTCACCGAACAGGAACGGGGCATGGACGTCCGGCGGGGCGACGGCCTCCCCGGTGGCGACGCCGACGCCCGGCGGCGGCCCGCCCGGCGCGGCGGCGATCGCGGCGGCGGCGGCCACCGCTTTCAGCGCGTCGTCCTCCCTGGCCACCGGCCAGCCGAAGACCCCGGTGACGGCCCCGGCGGTGCCGTCGCGCAGCGCCCCGTGGAACTCGGCGCACACGCCTGACATCCGGTCCCGCAGGCTCAGCAGCCCCGCCCTGGCCGCTTCCGGGTCGGCCGGGACCGGCCCGCGGTCCCCCGGCTGCGGCACGGCGGCCACGCAGGTCACCGGGCGCCGCCTGGCTGACTCGCGCGCTGGCTCCCGGCCCTGGCCGGCCGGCCCTGGCGGCCGGGCCGGCCAGGCCGCGGCCCGCGGCGCGGGCACGGGCCCGCCCGGCAGGTCTCCGTGCCGCAGCACCAGCTGGTGGGCTTCGCGCAGCTCCGCGGACGGCTCGACGCCCAGTTCGGCGAGCAGCATCCGGCGGGTGTCCAGGTAAACGGCCAGCGCGTCGGCCTGCCGCCCGCTGCCGTACAGCGCCAGCATCAGCTGGGCCGCCATCCGTTCCCGCAGCGGGTGCTCGGCGGCCAGGGCCGTGAGCTCGCCGACCAGCTGGGCGTGCCGGCCCAGGGCCAGGTCAGCGTCCACCCGGCCGGTCAGCGCGGCCATCCGCAGCTCGTCCAGCCGGCCGATCTCCGGCTGGGCGAACGGCTCGTCGCGGACGTCGGCCAGCGCCTGGCCGCGCCACAGGCCCAGCGCCCGGCGCAGCGTGCCTGCCGCGTCGGCGGCCTCGTTACGGTCCAGCTGACCGCGGCCGGCCTGCACCAGCGTCTCGAACCGGTCCGCGTCCACCGACCCGGCAGGCAGCCGCAGCACGTACCCCCCGGCCAGGCCGGCCACGACGTCAGCCCCGTCCTGGCCGCCGCCGGCCAGCGACCGGCGCAGCCGGGACAGCGCCAGCTGGAGGGCGTTGCGCGGGTCCTGGGGCGGCTGGCCCGGCCACAGCGCCTCCACCGCGGAGTCCGCCGGGACAACTTCGCCGCGGCGGGTGAGCAGCAGGGCCAGCAGGGTCAGCGGCCGCCCCCGCGGGACGGGCAGCCTGGTCCCGGCCACGTCGCGGGCTTCGATCGGGCCGAGCAGGCCGACCTCGATGAGCCGCGCGGTCATGGCGGCCGGGCCGGGGCCGCGGCGCGGCGGGCCGGCCCGCCCGCCGCAGGCAGACAGAACGGTGACAGGGCAGCGGCCGATCCTGATGGTCGGCCCGCCTGGTAGTCACCACCCCAACCTAAGCCGGGCCGGGGCACAGCGGGGGCCCGCCAGACGCGGATCCCGGGGAAAGGCCAGCTAAGGGGGCCAGAGTGGGATGAATACGGCACTGCTGGATATCCAGGCGGTGCGCCGCCATTTCCGCTTCCCCGCCGCCGGCCGGGTGGTGACCAATAACGCGGCCAGCACCCAGCCGCCGGATGACCTGCTGGCCCTGTACGCCGAGCTGTCGGCGGGGTACGAGAACGTGCACCGGGGCCAGTCGGCCGCGTCCCGGCAGATGACCGCCCGGTTCGAGGAGTCCTACGACACGATCGCGGCGTTCATCGGCGCGCCCAGCCGGTCCTGCATCGCGCTGTACCGCAACGCCACCGAGGCCATCAACGCGGTCATGTACTCACTGCTGACCAGGTTCCGCGACGGCGACAACATCGTGACCACGATGCTGGAGCACAACTCCAACTACGTGCCGTGGTACGCGATGTGCCGGGAGATCCTGCCGCACCTGGGCCGCCGGGTCCGGTACCGGCTGGCCCGGTTCGACCCGGTTACCGGCGAGCTGGACCTCGACCACCTGGCCTCGCTGATCGACGCGCGGACCAAGCTGGTGTGCTGCACCGGCGCCTCGAACTTCACCGGCACCCGCGTCCCGCTGGCCGCGGTCCGCGCGCTGGCCGACGCCAGCGGATACCAGCAGCCCACCGGGGAGCGCCGGTCCTACCTGCTGGTCGACGGCGCGCAGCTGGTCCCCGGATCGGTAACCGACGTGACCGCGGCCGGCCCGGACTACCTGGCGTTCTCCTTCCACAAGATGCTGGCCCCGTTCGGCGTCGGGGTGCTGTACGCCAGGGAGCCCCTGCTCGCCGCGGCGCGGCCGTTCCTGTACGGCGGCGACATGGTCGCCGAGGGACGGGTCCTGCCCGAGCTCGTCGAGTACAACGCGCTGCCGTGGAAGTACGCGGCCGGCACCCCGAACATCCTGGGCACGATCGTGTCCGCGCAGGGCCTGCGGCTGCTGGTGGACCTGGCCCTGTCCCCGGACCGCCCGGTGTACTTCGGCACCGGCCGGCCGCTGGGCCGCGAGCCCGTCCGCGACGCGATGACCCGGGTCTGCGCCTGGAACACCGCGCTGACCGCCCGGGCGCTCGACGGCCTGGAGGCCATCCCCGGGATCACCATCTACGGGCCGCGCGACCCGGCCCGACGCACCTCGCTGGCCGCCTTCAACATCGCCGGCCATGACCCGGTCGCCCTGGCCGAGGGCCTGGACCGGGCCGGGATCGAGTCCCGCGCGGGCTGCCACTGCGCCACGCTGGCCCACCACGCGCTCGGGCTGGACCCGCCGGCCAGCTGCCGGCTCAGCTTCTACCTCTACAACACCCCGGACGAGATAGATCAGGCCGTGGCCGCGCTGGCCGCGGTCGCCGCCGGGCGGCCCGCGGGCCGCCCGGCCGTGCCTCCGGCTCCCTGGTACCGGCGATGGCCGCAGAAGATCTCCGCGTAACCCGGCCCGCGGGGGCGGCCGGGTCAGACGGGGCCGAGAGCAGCGCGGCCGAGCGCAGGAAGCTGCGGCGGGTACTCGGCCGGATGGACACGGTCTTCTTCCTGATCTCGGCCATGGTGGTGGCCGACACCATCGGCGCGATCGCCGTCGGCGGCGGCCAGGCCTTTACCTGGCTGGCCATCCTGTTCGCCACCTTCTTCGTCCCGTCCGCGCTGATCAGCGCCGAGCTGGGGGCCGCGCTGCCGGACGAAGGCGGCCCGTACGTGTGGGTGCGCCGCGCGTTCGGCCGGTTCGCCGGGGCGCTGACCTCGCTGCTGTACTGGGCCGGCACGCCGGCCTGGCTGGGCGGCTCGGTCACCGTCGTGGCCATCGCGGTCTACCAGCGGTTCGCCGGCGGCCTGACGCTGCCGGGGATGTACCTGTTCGGCGGCCTGCTGATCGCGGCGGCCACGGCCGGCGCGATCATCCCGCTGCGGGCCGGCAAGTGGATCCCGGCCAGCGGCGCGATCGGGCAGATCGTGCTGCTGGCCTTCTTCACCGTCAGCGTCATCCTGTACGGCGCCCAGCACGGCGTGCACGGCATCTCGGCGGCGGACCTGTCCCCCTCCCGGGCGGTGTTCATCGCGGTGGTGCCGGTGCTGCTGTACTCCTTCGTCGGGGTCGAGCTGCCCGCGACCGCCGGGGAGGAAATGATCAATCCGCGGCGCGACATCCCGGCGGCGATCGGCCGGGCCGGGATCGGCCAGGCGCTGATGTACGGGATCCCGATCCTGGCCGTGCTGATCGTCCTGCCCGCCCGGCAGATCACCTCGCTGCACGGCCTGATCGATGCGCTGAAGCTGGTGCTGACCGGGTACGGCGGCTCGGTCGCGGCCGATGGCACGGTGACGCTGACCGGCTGGGGGCAGGTGCTGGGGTGGGCGGCTGCGTACATCTTCATCTGGGTCCTGCTGGCCAGTGGCTCGGCCTGGATCATCGGCGCCGGCCGGGCCCAGGCCGCGGCCTGCCTGGACGGCGCGGGGCCGCGGGCGCTGGGCCGGATCTCGGCCAGGACCGGCGTGCCGGTGGTGATGGGGCTGGTCTCCGGTGCGGCGTCGCTGCTGGTGATGGCCGTCAACCTGGCCGTGGCCCGCGGCGACGGGCAGAAGTACTTCTCCGCCGCGCTGCTCGCCTCGATCACCCTGATCGTGCTGGCCTACCTGCTGATCTTCCCCGCCTTCCTGGCCCTGCGGCGGCGCGAGCCCGGCCTGGCCCGGCCGTTCCGCGTGCCCGGCGGCAGGTGGGTGGCGTGGCTGGTGACCGGGCTGGCGGCGGGCTGGTCCGCGCTGGCCGCGGCCTGCCTGCTGTGGCCGGGGCTGGGCACCGCGCACCCGGACCTGGCCCTGCCGGCGGGCTTCGCCGGCCACCGGGCGCAGTTCGAGATCCTGGTCTTCGCCCCGGTGCTGGCCGTGGTGGCCGCGGTGACCGGCTACTGCCTCGCTACCCGGCGGCGGCCGCGGCGTCCTCGATGACCTGCGCCGCGGCGCGCAGGCCCTGGCGAGCCTGGATCTGCCCGGCCGCCACGGCGAGCCGCTCCCGCAGGGCGGCGTCGCCGAGCAGCCGGTCCAGCGCGCCGTGCATCTCGGCGTCGCTGAACTCGTAGGTGGCCAGCCGGACGCCCAGGCCCAGCTCGTCCATACGCTGCGCGTTGTCGTGCTGGTCCCAGAACAGCGGGAGCACGATCATCGGCTTGCCGAAGTGCAGGCACTCGGTGGTGGTGTTGTTCCCGCCGTGCGTGATGACCAGGTCGGCGTGCGGGATCACCGAGGTCTGCGGCAGGAACTCGGCACCGGTCATGTTCGGCGCCAGCTCGATCTCGGCGTGCAGCGGGCCCTTGGACACGATGTACCGGTGCGGCGTGCCCGCCAGGCAGCCGATCACCCGGCGCATCAGGCCGACGTCGGCCGAGCCCAGCGAGCCGAGCGAGAAGTAGATCAGCGCGCCGTCCCGGCCGAGCTCCGCGGGCACCTGGTACGGCTCGTCGGTCTCCCGCACCGAGGAGTCCAGCCGGGTCCACCGCGGGCCCAGCGGCCGGTCCCGCCGGTAGTCCGCGAGCTCCGGGTAGACGTACAGGCTGACGTCGCCCTCGCCGATGAACGACAGGTCGGCCAGCGGCGGCGCGCCCTGCGCGGTCATCCAGTCATTGAACGCGCCCCAGCTCTCCCGGTGCACCCGGTCGTACTCGGCCCGGAACTCCGCCCACTGCGCCGGGTCCCCGTCGGCCGGGTAGCCGGAGAAGGCCGGCGGCAGGCCCGGGTCGGTGACCTCCAGCGGGTTGCACGACACGATCCGCACGTACGGCACGCCCGCGGTCTGCAGCGCGGGAAAGGCCACCACGTTGTCCTCGACGATCACGTCAGGACGGGTCCGCGCGATGATCTCGGTGAGCTGCGGGTGGCAGTACCTGGCGCCCTCGATCAGCTCGTCCCACACCGGCTTGATGAACGTGCTGAGCTGCTCGATCGTCGGCTTGCGGAACTCCGGCGCGGTGCTGGCGATGAAGTCCTTCCAGAACTGCCCGGCGTCCTGGTCGCCGTCGCCGCCTTCGCCGGCGTCCACCGGCGGGGACAGGTCGACCAGGTCCTCCTCGAACCCGAGCGGCTCCAGCTTGCCCCGCCAGGACGCCTCCGCGGCAAACACCACCCGGTGCCCGCGCTGCCGCAGCACGTTGCCGATCCCCACGCAGTTGTTCGTGGGCCCGTAGGCGCTCTCCGGCATGAACAGGACGGTCAGCGGCCGGCCAGCCATGGCGGCTCCTCTAGGGGCAGGCGGAAACGGCTCCCCCGGCGAAGATCACCGGAATGCAGAACGTAGCAGACCAGCTCACTGGCGCGCGGTCAGCGGAACGCTGCGGCGGCCTCCTGGATGAAGACGTCGCAGGTGTCCTTCTTGCGCGCGCCCTGGCCCAGCGTGAAGTCCGGGATGATCAGCTCGTCGGCGCCCGCGTCGCGGTACTGGGCGATGATGCCGGCCACCTCGTCCGGCGTGCCGATGATCGCCGGGCGGCCGGGCGGGACCTGCTTCGCGCTTGCGGTCCAGCCAGTCCCGGTCGGTGGACAGGTACATCAGCGCCTGGGTGGACACGTGGATCTCCGCCGGGTCGCGGCCGAGGTCCGCGCAGTGCTGGCGGAGCACCCCGAGCTTGCGGGCCAGCAGGTCCGGGGTGGACCAGCAGTTCCACTCGTCCGCGTACCGGGCCACGATCCGCAGCATGCGCTTCTCGCCCGCCCCGCCGATCAGCAGCGGCATCTTCGCCTGCACCGGCGCGGGCTGGTTGGGCGCGTCGGTGACGGTGAAGTACTGCCCGGCGAACGTGGTCCGCGGCTCGCGCAGCAGGCCCAGCAGGACCGGGATGGACTCCTCGAACCGGTCCAGCCGCTCGCGGATGGTGCCCAGCGGGATGCCGTACGAGGCGTGCTCGTTCTCCTGCCAGCCGGCCCCGATGCCGAGGGCCAGCCGCCCGCCGCAGATCCGGTCGGTGGTGGCGGCGATGTTGGCCAGCACGGCCGGGTGCCGGTAGGTCACGCTGGTGACCAGCGGGGCGAGCCGGACCCGCGGCACCGCGACGGCCAGCGCGGCCAGCAGCGACCAGCACTCCAGCATGTCCCCGTCGCGCGGCTCGGGTCCTGAGTGGTTGGGCATGAAGTGGTCGGCGATGTACACGCCGTCCCAGCCGGTCTCCTCGCAGTGCGCGGAGATCTCGCGGATGTCTTCCCAGGGCTGGGCCGCCGCCGGCCAGATGCTGAACCGCATGACCGGCATCCTAGAGAACGGCTGGCCGCTGCCGCCGCCGAGCCGCGGTCGGCTGGTCCCGGGCGTCGGCCGCAAGCCCGCCTAGCCGTTAACCGCCAAGGAACTGGCCCACCGCCTGGCGGCCCGCGTCGCTGACCGCCCGGCTCTGCACCCCGTGGCCGGAGTCCGGCACCACGACCAGATGGCCGTCCGGGGCCAGCGCGGCCTGGGCGCGGGCCCCGGCCAGCGGGGTGGACAGGTCCCGCCCGCCGGCCAGCAGCAGCACCGGCACCCGCGGCAGCGGGGTCCGCGGCGCGGCCAGCACCGGCGGCGCCGGGGTGGGCGGCCAGTACAGGCAGGTCCGGATGAAGCCGTTGCCCGCGGCGGTGGCCCGGTCGAACGGCCAGGTCTGCGCCGGGGTCAGCCGGGCGGTCGCCCGGGCCAGCGCCGCGGGCCTGGCGGCCAGCGGGGTCTCCGGTCCGCCCCACGGCATCCGCAGGTCCGCGCACAGCGTGCTGGCGTGCAGGCCCTGGCTGAGCAGCCGGGCCGGCCAGGCGTCGGCCTGGTGCACCTGGGCCATCAGTGCGGTCAGCGCGGCCGTGTGCCCGGCCGCGGCCTGGTGCAGCGCGTCCGGCACGCCGGGGAAGCCGGGCGCGCCGACGCTCATCGACACCAGCATGTCCAGCAGCGCGGGCCCGTCGTGGTCGCGGCGGACCACCGTGGCCAGGTCGGCGGCCGGGTCGAACCCGCAGTGCCGGGCCGCGCAGACCGCGCGCAGCACCTCCGCGGAGTGCCGCATGTTCTCCAGCTGCAGCGGGTCCACGTTCCAGGCCGGCACCACCGAGTCCAGCACCAGGCGGCTGACCTCACCGGGGTGGGCCAGCGCGAACTGCTCGGCCACGTACGTGCCGTACGACACCCCGTCCAGGGCGATCTTCGGCACGCCCAGCGCGCGGCGCAGCGCCTCCAGGTCGGCGACCGTGTCCGCGGTGCCGTAGTACTGGCGGCGCGGCCCCAGTGCCGCGGCGCACGCCTGCACCGCGGCCCGGGTCGGCACGGTCAGGTCGGAGGCGCCCATCTCCTGCTGCAGCGCCGGGCAGTCGAGCGCCCCGGCCCCGGTTCCCCGCTGGTCCAGCAGGACCAGCCGGTAGCCGGGCGGCCCCAGCCGGCCCGCCACCCGGGGCAGGAACGGCATGCTCGCCTCCCCAGGCCCGCCGGTCAGGAAGACCAGAACGCCGCGCGGCGCGGGCGCGTCGGCCACCGCCACCGGCAGCGACAGCCGCCCCGGCGCGGAGCCGAACGGGTCGAGCCGGACGCTCAGCGTGCCGCAGCTGAACCCGGTGACCCCGGGACAGGGCCGGACCGCGGTCAGCCCGCGCACCGTGCCGCCCCCGGACGGCCCGCCGCTGCCCCCGCCTGCCGATCCGCTGCTGCACCCGGCCAGGGCGGCCAGCAGTACCGCCGCCGCGGCGCTGACCAGCGCCGCGCCCCGCCCGGGGCCCTGCCCCGCGCTCGCCCGTGCGCCCATATTTCCAGCATCCGCCCTGGTCATCTCGGCCGGATCACGGGCAGGGCCCATTAGCCCGTCAGCAGATTTTGCCCGCCCCTACCCGGCGTAGCCATACTGGGCGCGGGGCCGCCCAGCTGAGTGGACATCACGGAGCCCTCCATGCGAATAACCCCCAGGTCATCGGTCTACGCCGGGGCCCTGCTGCTGGCCGGGACGGCCGCCCTCGCGGCGCCGGCCGCGCTGGCCTCGGCCGCGGTCCAGCCACCGCCCAACGTGCCGTGCAGCAGCAGCGCGCTGGTCGCGGCGATCCAGCACGCCAACACCGTCGGCTCGGCAACCCTCCTGCTCGCCCCGGGCTGCAACTACGTCCTGACCACCGCGGCGTCGGACGGCGACGGCCTGCCCCCGGTCACCGGCAACCTCACCATCACCGGCGCCCAGGGCACCACCATCAGCCGCTCCTCATCCGCCCCGGCCTTCCGCATCCTCCACGTGGCCGCCGGCGGCAGCCTCACGCTGACGGGCGTCACCCTGACCAACGGGAATACGAACAACTTTGGTGGCGGCGTCCTCGACCTGGGCACCCTCGCGCTGCAGAACGTCAAGGTGACCGGCAGCACGGCCGCTTTCGGCGGGGGGCTGTTCATCGGGACCAACGCGCGCGCTGCGGCCAGTTTCTCCGAGTTCACCGGCAACACCGCCATTGACACGGGCGGGGCTATTAGCGCCGAGGGCGCCGCCCTCGCGCTGCGGAACGTCAAGCTGGCCGGCAACACGGCTGACTCGGCCGGCGGTGCGCTGTTCACCGGGGCCGGGCAGACCACGATCAGCTTCTCCAGCCTGACCGGCAACACCAGCCAGGGCTTTGGCGGCGGCGCCATCAACAACGCGTCGCAGCTTGCCATTGACCATTCCACGCTGTCCGGAAACACCGCGAGGGGGACCGAAGGCGGCGGGCTGAGGACGGCGGTGGGGGGGACCTCCCAAGTCAGCCGTACCGTCGTGACCCGCAACAGCGCAGGAACCGCGGGCGGCGGGATTGCCAATCACGGCACTACGGTGCTCACCCTCGACCGGGTAATGCTCAACCACGCCACCGACGGAGGCGGCATCGCCAACCTCACCGGCACCGTGTCGCTACGGTTCACGCTGGTCGTCTTCAACTCGCCGGACAACTGCACCCCGCGGGGCACCATCCGCGGCTGCCGGCACTAGCCCGCGCGGGCACGGACGCCCGGGCACGGCACCTGCCGGGCCCGGGCGTTCTGCCGTCCCAGGCCGGGCTTCAGACCCGGTGACCTGCGCAAATAACGGGCAAGGGCCTTCAGGCCCGTTGACCGGATGCGTTCTGCTACGCACGCTCTGGCCATACTGAGCGCGGGGCCGCCCAACTGTGAACCACAGGAGCCTCTCCATGCGAATACTTTCCAGGTCATCGGGCTACGCCTGCGCGCTGCTGCTGGCCGGGACGGCCGCCCTCGCGATGCCGGCCACCGCCCAGGCGTCGGCCGCGCTGCCGGCGCCGCCCGTCGTGCCGTGCAGCAGCAGCGCGCTGGTCGCAGCGATCCAGCAGGCCAACAGCGCCCGTTTCGCAACCCTCGTGCTGTCCAGAGGCTGCGACTACGTGCTGACCAAAGCCTTGTCCGGCAAAGACGGCCTGCCCCCGATCACCGGCAACCTCGTCGTTCTCGGCAGCGGGGGAACCACGATCAGCCGTTCCTCGTCCGCGGCCTTCCGCATCTTTGACGTGGCCGCCCACGCCAGGCTCGCCCTGGCGAACCTCACCGTGGCCAACGGGAACTCCGGCAACGAGGTGGGCGGCGGCATCATTGACGAGGGCACCCTCGTGCTGCGGAACGTCAGGCTGACCGGGAACACTGCCCCCAGCGGCGGCGGGCTGGAAGTCCAGAACGGTGCGCACGCCACGATCAGTTTCTCTGAGCTGGACGGCAACAATGCGACGGGCGCAGTTGGCGGCGCCATTGACAGCTCGGCTGATCTCGTCGTTGACCATTCCCGGGTGACCGGGAACACCGCGCACTCCTTCGGTGGCGGCGTGTTCACGAGTGATCCGGGCACGTCCCGGATCACTGGCACGGTGGTGGCCCGCAACGCCGCGGGAAGCACAGGTGGCGGGATCGTCAACACGACGGGAGCTACCACGGTGCTGATTGGTGACCAGGTGGTGTTCAACCGCGCAGTCTCCGGCGGCGGCATCTTCAACGGAGGCACCATCCAGCTGCGGTTCACGCTGGTCGCCTTCAACTCCCCAGACAACTGCAGCCCGCAGGGCACCATCCGGGGCTGCCGGCACTAGACGACCGCCACCACCGCCCGCCCGGTCCCGGCACCCGCAGGGACCGGGCGGGCGGCTGGCATGATGTCGGTGCGCCGTAGTGGCCAGCCAGGGAGGTGCGCAGGTGGGCACGGTGTTCGAGCACCCGGTCAGCATCCGGTGGCGGGATATGGACGCCCTGGGCCACGTCAACCACGCGGTGTTCCTGACCTACCTGGAAGAGGGCCGCGACGCCTGCTTCGAGCAGCTCTTCGGTGACCTGGACTACGTGATGGTCCGGCTGGAGATCGATATGCGCGCGGAGATCCGGCTGGCCGACGAGCAGGTCACCGTGCAGATCGCGGTCGAGCGGATGGGCAACAGCAGCCTGACCACCCGGGAGACGATCCGCACCCGGGACGGCCAGATAGCGGCCGAGGCGAGCGTGGTGACCGTCCGCTGGGACCCGAAGGCGCGCAAGTCACTCCCGTTCACCGAGCCGGAGCGCGCGAAGCTGGCCGCCGCCATCGGCTAGGCGGCCTCGGCGGGCCCTGGCCGGCACATGCTGACCAGGGAAGCTGTCGCCGCCGCGCTGCTGCCGCCGCAGCGGGCAGCCCTGGCGGGCCAGGCTCTCAGCGCGGTGCAGGCCGCCCACCCCGGGCTGCTCGGCGGATACGGCGACCTCGCCGCGGACCTGGCCTTGCAGGCCGGGCAGCGGGCCGAGGCCGGCGGACTGCTGGCGACCTCGGGCCAGGCAGCGCTGCGGCGCGGCGCGCTCGCCACCGCGGCGTGGACGCTGGCCCGGGCCGTTGACCTGCTCGACGACCAAGATCAGCGGGCCAGCGCCGAGATGCTGCTGATCGAGAGCCTGACGCTGGCCGGCCAGGTCGACGAGGCGATGCAGGCCGCGCAGCGGCTCACCGGCAGCCTGCCGGCCGGGCCCGGCTCGGCCGCCACCCGGCTGGCGGTGCACCTGAAGCTGGCTCACGCGGCCGTTGGCGCCACCCGGTGGGCGGACGCCAGGCGGCAGCTTGGCCTCGCCGCCGACCTGCTCGCGGCCCGCCCGGATCCTGCGCTCAGCGCGGAAGCCGGGGTGCTCGGCGCGGAGCTTCAACGGCGGCGGCCTCGCTCACCGCGAGGGCCAGGCACGTCCGCGGATCAGCAGTACGGTCGTCGATCCGCAACCACGCCGGTGGCCTGGGCGGCGGGATCTCCAGCATAGGCACCACCCTGCTCACGGGCGACCGGGTGGTGTTCAACCGCGGCTTCGCCGGGGGCGGCATTTCCAGCAACCTCAACGGCACCGTCTCGCTGCGGTTCACGCTGGTCGCCTTCAACTCCCGCCCCCCCGGTGTGGCCCTGGCCCGGCTGCTCGCGCAGGCTCCCGGACCGGGCTGGCGGCCCGCCGGCGCTGGTCAACCGCCACTCGGCTAGGCCCCACCCGGCCCTGGCCCCGGAACGGGACGCCCGCCAGGTAATGACCTGGCAAACGCTGAACCTCCCGCTCGCCAGGTACGTACCCCATCGGGGCCATCCGGACGAGTACCCCGGCCTCCTCTGGGGCCGGGACGCGAGCGGGAGGATGCACATGACACGATCTACCACCCTGCGTGCGCGCGGTCTGTGGCCGGTGGCCCTGATCGTCGACCGCCGGATCACTCGTCACCGCGGCGCTGGGCGCCACACCCGCACTGCCGCCCGGGCGGGAGGTGGCTACCGGCAGGTCAACCTGGTCTCCGACCAGCACATGCGGGCTCCGCTGCGGGACACCGACCTGGTCAACGCCTGGGGCCTGGCCGCCTCGCCCGGCACCGACGCCAAGCCGGGCTCCCCGCTGTGGGTGGCCGACAACGGCACCGACAAGGCCACGCTGTACGCCGGCACCGGGCCCGCCTCGGTCGCCAAGGTGGGCCTCGTCGTCAACGTCCGCGGCATGGCCCCGACCGGGCAGGTGTTCAACCCGTTCCCGCACGCCTTCATGGTCAGGGACAAGCGCGGCCACACCGGGGCGTCGCTGTTCATCTTCGACACCGAGAACGGCACCATCGACGGCTGGAGCCCGGGCGTCGGCGCGGTCGGCAAGAACCCGTCGACCACCACGTTCGTCGCGCACCGCAACGCGCACGCCATCTACAAGGGCCTGGCCATCGGGACGGTCGCGGGCGGCCGGCCGGTGCTGTACGCCACGAACTTCCACTCCGGCAAGGTCGAGGCGTTCAACGGCCGGTTCCACCGGATCACGCTGCCCGGCGGCCGCTTCGTCGACCCGCATATGCCCGCGGGCTACGCGCCGTTCGGCATCGCCGAGATCAGCGCTGGCCACAGTCTGGTCGTGACCTACGCCAAGCAGGAAGGGCCGCACAGCCCCGACGAAATGGACGGCCCTGGCCTCGGTTTCGTGGATGTGTTCTCCAACGACGGCCGGTTCCTGCACCGGCTGGCCAGCCACGGCGCGCTCAACGCGCCGTGGGGCGTGGCCCTGGCGCCGGCCGGCTTCGGCCCGTTCAGCGGCGACCTGCTGGTGGGCAACTTCGGCGACGGGCGCATCAACGCGTACAACACGTCCACCGGAGCCCGCGTCGGCCAGCTGCGGCGGCTCAGCGGCGGCCCGGTCGTCATCCCCGGACTGTGGGCCCTGATGTTCGGCAACGGGAACGCGGCGAAGACCAACGAGCTGATCTTCTCCGCCGGCCCTGGCGGCGAGGACCACGGCCTTCTGGGGAAGCTAGTGGCTCCGTAGTTTAGAACTGATCAGCAGTGATATAACCGGGGCCGGGCGACTAATCGCCCGGCCCCGGCACCCGTCACTCACCCGTTGAACCCGCCATCGGGTGGAGTGGCCCCGGTTCCTCGGGAGCCGGGACCGAGAGCGGGAGGTACAGCATGACCCGAGTGACGGCACTACCAGCCGGGATCCGGCGCGGGCTGATACCCGCGGCCGCGATCGTGACATCAGCGACCCTGGCCGTGGCAGCGTTCGGCAGCGTCCCGGGCAGCGCCACGACGGCGCGGGGCGGCTACCGCCAGATCAACCTCGTATCCGACCTGGCCATGAAGGGCGTCCTGAAGGACCCGGACCTGGTCAACGCCTGGGGGCTGGCCGCCTCGCCGGGCACCAACGCCAAGCCGGGCTCCCCGCTGTGGGTGGCCGACAACGGCACCGACAAGGCGACGCTGTACGCCGGCACCGGGCCGGCCTCGGTCGCCAAGGTGGGCCTCGTCGTCAACGTCCGCGGCGCCGCCCCGACCGGGCAGGTGTTCAACCCGTTCCCGCACGCGTTCGGGGTCAGCGACGGGCAGGGCCACCACGCGCCCGCGCTGTTCGTCTTCGACACCGAGAACGGCACGATCGACGGCTGGAGCCCGACCATCGGCGCGGTCGGCAAGAACCCGTCGACCACCACGTTCGTCCTGCACCGCAAGGCCGGCGCGGTCTACAAGGGCCTGGCCACCGCCCGGTTCAACGGCGAGCCGGTGCTGTACGCCACCAACTTCCACTCCGGCAAGGTGGAGGCGTACGACCGCAGCCTGCACCCGATGAGCCTGCCGGGCCGGTTCGTGGACCCGAACCTGCCCGCGGGCTACGCGCCGTTCGGCATCGCCGAGATCAACGGCAACCTGATCGTGACCTACGCCAAGCAGGACGCGGACCGGCATGACGACGTGAAGGGTCCCGGCCACGGGTTCATCGACATGTTCGGCAACGGCGGCCACTTCCTCGGCCGGCTGGGCACCCGCGGCCCGCTCGACTCGCCGTGGGGCATCGCGCTGGCCCCGCAGGGCTTCGGCCGGTGGGCCGGCGCCCTGCTGATCGGCAACTTCGGCAACGGGCACATCAACGTCTACAACCCCACGGTCCTCCGGCACGGGCACCTGGGCCAGATGCTGCGCCCCAGCGGCCGGCCGATGGTCATCCCCGGCCTGTGGGCGCTGATGGCCGGCAACGGCAACGCGGCCAAGACCAGCGAAGTGCTCTTCTCCGCGGGCCCGTCCGACGAGTCGCACGGCCTGCTCGGCAAGTTCGTCCCGCAGATCCCGTGATCTAGACGACGGCCCGGCCGGTGCGCACCGCACCGGCCGGGCCGTCGGCATGTTCCGGGAGGTACTGCTCCGGGAGGAACTGCTCCGGGAAAATCCGGCCCGGCCTGGGCTTGACCTTGACCCAGGGGCAGGGCCAGAGCATGGGCGCATGAGCATAACCGCCCAGACCACCCGGCCCGCCGCGGTGGCTGCGTACTCCATGAAAAAGAGCTACCGGGACAAGACCGTCCTGGCTGGCGTCGACCTGACCATCGCCGAGGGTGAGGTGCTGGCGCTGCTCGGGCCCAACGGGGCCGGCAAGACCACCACCGTGCAGATCCTGTCCACGCTGATCCCGGCGGACGGCGGGACGGCCACCGTGCTGGGTCATGACCTGCGCCGCGAGGCCGCCGCGATCCGCGCCGGGATCGGCGTGACCGGCCAGTTCTCCGCTGTCGACGACCTGCTCACCGGCCGGGAGAACCTGCTGCTGATGGGCCGTCTGCTGCACCTGCCCGCGGCCGAGCGCAGGGCCCGGGCCACCGCGCTGCTCGATCAGTTCGGCCTCACCGAGGCGGCCGGCCAGCTGCCGGCCCGGTACTCCGGCGGCATGCGCCGCCGGCTGGACATCGCGATGACGCTGATGGGCCGGCCCCGGCTGATCTTCCTGGACGAGCCGACCACCGGCCTGGACCCGCGCAGCCGCCACCTGATGTGGCAGCTCATCCGCGGCCTGGTGGCCGGCGGCGTGACGGTCCTGCTGACCACCCAGTACCTGGAGGAAGCCGACCAGCTGGCGGACCGCATCGCGGTGCTCGACCACGGCCGCATCGTGGCCGAGGGCACCCCGGACGAGCTCAAGCGCCGCATCCCCGGCGCGCATCTGCTGCTGCGGTTCGCCAGCAGCGCGGCGCTGGACGCGGCGGCCGCCGCGCTGCCCGGATCCACCGCCGACCCCGGCGAGCTGACCCTGCGGGTGCCGGGCGAGGGCGGCGTGGACACGCTGCGCACGGTGCTGGCCCGGCTCGGCGACAGCGCCGGCCTGGCGGACCTGTCCATCCACACGCCCGACCTCGACGACGTGTTCTTCGCGCTGACCGGCAGCCCGGCGCAGCCCGGCAGCCCGGCGCAGAAGGAGGCCGCCCGGTGACCGCCATGACCATGACCGCCCAGGACACCGCCACGATGCTCGGCCGCGAGCTCAGGCACACGCTGCGCTACCCGCTGATGCTGATCGCGTCGATCATCTCGCCGGTCGTGATGCTGCTGCTGTTCGACTACATCCTCGGCGGGCCGATCGGCGCCGGGCTGGGCAGCGCGGCCCACGGCGCCCCGTACATCGACTACCTGGTGCCCGGCATCCTGGTGATGACCGTCGCGTCCGGCACGTCGACCACCGCGATCAACGTGTGCACCGACATGACCGGCGGCATCATCGACCGGTTCCGCACCATGGCGGTCAGCCGCGGCGCGCTGCTGGCCGGGCACGTCACCGCGAACGTGCTGCGCACGATGGTGAACACGGTGTTCATGACCGCGGTGGCGCTGGCCGCCGGGTTCCGCCCGCACGCCACGGTCCCGGGCTGGCTGGCCGTGGGCGGCCTGTTCGCGGCGTTCTCGTTCGCGCTGGCCTGGCTGTCGGTCGCGCTCGGGCTGGCCACCAAGAGCACGGCCGGCGCGAACAGCTCGACCCTGCCGATCGCGTTCCTGCTGCCGTTCCTGTCCAGCGCGTTCGTGCCGCCCGCGGCGATGCCCGCCGGGCTGCGCTGGTTCGCCGAGCACCAGCCGTTCACCGCGGTGGTGGACTCCGTGCGCGCGCTGCTGTCCGGCGCGCCGGCCGGGCATACCGGGTACGTGGCCCTGGCCTGGTGCGCGGGGATCGCGCTGGCCGGTTACCTGTGGGCGCGGTCGCTGTTCCGCCGCGGCCGCCGGTGACAGGATGCCGGTGCCAAGATGACTGGCCGGGACGGCCCGCACCGGCAGCGGGCCGGGAGGAGGCCGCCGCGGATGATCACGATCGGCCAGCTCGCGAGCTACGCCGGGGTGACGGTCAAGGCGGTGCGCGTCTACCACGCGCGCGGCCTGCTGCCCGAGCCGCCGCGGGACGCGTCGGGCTACCGGCGCTACACCGCCGAGGACGCGATCAGCCTCGTCAAGATCAGGACGCTGGCCGAGGCCGGGGTGCCGCTGGCCCGGATCAGGGATCTGCTCACCGCGGACCCGGGCGCGTTCGCCGCGGCGATCGCCGAGATCGACCGCGGCCTGGCCCGCAAGGCCGCCGAGCTGCGCCGCAGCCGGGAGCGGATCGCGCAGCTCAGCGGCGGTGACCGGCTGTTCGTGTCGGACGAGATGGCGGCTTTCCTCAGCCGCCTGCGGGAGATCGGGGTAAGTGCGCGCGGCGTGCAGCTGGAGCGCGACCTGTGGATCCTGCTCCAGTCGGTGTCCCCGGCCCAGGCCGCGGTCTGGTTCGCCGACAAGCGGGACTCGCTCGCCGATCCCGAGTTCCAGGCCATCTACCGGGAGTTCGACGCCGCGTTCGGCTGGCCCGCGGACGACCCGCGGCTGCCCGCGCTGGCCGGGCGGGCGCACCGCTGGCTGGCCGCCCGGGCCGCCGGGGCCGCCGGGGCCGGCTCGGCCGCGCAGGCCGCCCGGGCGGCTGTGCCGGCCCTGGACCCAGCGGTGACCGAGCTCATCGAGAGCTCGACCACGTGCTGTCGCCAGGCTGGGAGCGGCTGGCCGAGCTCGGCCGGGAGCTGCGGACCGGTGAGTCTGACCCGGCCGGCCCGTCTCAGTAAGCAGACACCCGGAGCAAAGGAAACCGCCATGACCGAGCCGAAGACCTTCACCCTGGATGTGCCGGGCGCGGTGCTGCACTACGACGTGCGCGCCAACGACGACAGCGACTACCCGGTCCTGCTGATGATCGGCTCGCCGATGGGTGCCGAGGGGTTCACCACCCAGGCCGGTCACTTCGCCGACCGCACCGTGGTGACCTACGACCCGCGCAGCTCCCAGCGCAGCCAGCGCACCGACGGGGCGCTGGAGACCAACCCGGACGAGCACGCCGATGACCTGCACCGGCTGATCACCGAACTCGGCGCCGGGCCGGCCGACATCTTCGCCAGCAGCGGCGGCGCGGTCAACGCGCTGGCCCTGGTGGCCAGGCACCCCGGGCAGGTCCGCGTGCTGGTGGCCCACGAGCCGCCCGCCTTCCAGGAACTGCCGGACCGCAAGGAGGCGCTGGCCACCACCACGGCCATCCGCGAGCTGTTCTACCGGGAGGGCTTCGCCCCGGCCATGGCCAAGTTCATCGCGGTGGTCAGCCACGAGGGCCCGCTCCCCGACGGGTACGCCGGCCAGCCGGGCCCCGACCCGGCCATGTTCGGCCTGCCGGCCGGTGACGACGGCAACCGCAACGACCCGCTGCTCGGCCACAACATCATCACCTGCACGCACTACCGGCTCGACTTCGACGCGCTGCGGGCCGCGTCCACCCGGATCGTGGTCGGCGTCGGCGCCGCGTCCGCCCAGCAGCCCGCGGGCCGGGCCGGCGCCGCGGTGGCCGCGCGGCTCGGCCAGGAGCCGGTCACGTTCCCCGGCGGCCACGACGGCTTCCTCGGCGGCGAGTACGGCGGCATGGGCGAGCCGGACGCGTTCGCCGCGGTCCTGCGCCAGACCCTGGACGGCTAGGCCCCGGGCCCTGACCCGCCGGGCGGCCCGCCGCGTGCCTCGCATGCGGCGGCCACCCGGCGGGTGTTCTTTATGGGTTACGGAGGTTGCCTGGCCGGTGCCGCACGCAACGCCCGTCAAACACCCCGTCAAACACCGCGAGGCGCACGGCCTGGTCGCCGACGAGATCTACCCGGTCAGCGAGCACAGCTAGCCGGGCGCCCGCAGGCCGGCCAGGTGGATGGTCAGGAACCGCTGCCAGTCGACCGGGGCGGCGGGCGTGGCCTGGATCATCCCGCGCAGGGCGGCGATGAGGGCCATCACGTCGTCGAAGCTGACCTGCGGCCCGACCGTGCCGGCCGCCACCGCGCGGGCGGTCAGCTCGCCGAGCGCGGCCCGGATCCGGGCCGACGCGGCCGGGTCGGCCGGGCGCTCGAGCAGCAGGCTGGCGTACCGGGAATGGTCCGCGAACGACTGGCCGAAGGCCCCCAGCAGGTCCTCGAGGCCGTGCCCGTCGGGCCGGGCCAGGGCCAGCTCGCAGGCCGCGGTCAGCTCGCCGAGCGCGAGCCGGAGCAGCTCGTCGATCAGCGCGTCCTTGCTGGCGAACCGGCGGTACACGGTGCCGACGCCGACCCCGGCGCGGGCCGCGATCTCCTCCATGCTGGCGTGCGCGCCGGACTCGCCGAGCACGTCCCTGGCCGCCTCCAGGATGCGCTCGTGGTTGCGCTGGGCGTCGATGCGCACGGTCAGCCGTCCTCGGGGCCGGCCGCCAGGGCCAGCTCGGACCCGGACGGCGCGGTCTCCCGGCCGGCGGTGCTGAGCTGCCGTTTCGCCGCGGGGATGAGCAGCCCGGCGAGCGCCGCGAAGACCAGCCCGGCGGCCATCACCGCGAACCCGGCGGTGTAGCCGGACTCCTTGGGCAGGCCGCTCGGGGCCAGCTGCGAGGTGACGATGCTGGCCATCACCGCGGCGCCGATGCTGCCGCCGATCGTGCGGATGTTCGCGTTCATGCCGCTGGCCACCCCGGTCTGCGACGGCGGCACGGCCACCACGATCAGCGCGGACATGGCCGAGAAGGCCAGCCCGAAGCCGATGCCCATCAGCGCGCTGGAGACGTAGATCTGCCACTCGTGCTGGTGCGCGAACGCGAGCATGGCCATCGCGCCGGCGCCGATCAGGCAGCCCACGACAACCAGGGTCTTGCCGCCGAGAGCGCGGGCCAGCCGCCCGACGAACATGCCGACCGCGAACATCGTGATCGCCGAGGGCAGCAGCATCAGCCCGGACTGGGTGATGCTGGCGCCGAAGCCGTACCCGGCCACCGGCGGGGTCTGCACGAACTCGGGCAGGAACGCGAACGTGGCGTACATGCCCACCCCGAGGAGCAGGCTGACCAGGTTGTTCGTCCAGACCGCGGTGCGCCGCATCATCTTCATGTCGATCAGCGGGGTGGCCGCGTGCAGTTCGGCGGTGACCCAGGCGCCGGCCAGCACGACCGCCGCGGCCAGCAGGCCGATCACCCGGGCGGACCCCCAGCCCCAGGACGGGGCCTGGCTCAGCGCCACCAGCAGCGCGACCAGCCAGGCGGACAGCAGCACCGCGGGCAGCCAGCTGATCCGGCCCGGGCTGCGCACCGGCGACTCGGGGACGAAGATCAGTGGCGGCTATCGCGGCGGCCACGGTGAGGATCAGCGGCAGCCAGAACAGCCAGTGGTAGTTCAGCGCGTCGACGATCGGGCCGGCGATCACGATGCCCAGGCCGGCCCCGACCGCGGTCAGCGAGGCCAGCGCGCCCACCGCGCCGGCCACCTTGCTGACCGGGAACTCGTCCCTGATGATGCCGAACGCCACCGGAACCATGCCGCCGCCGACGCCCTGGATCACCCGGGCGATGATCATCACGGTGATCGAGGAGGCCACCGCGGCCAGCAGCGAGCCCGCCGCCAGCGCGGCCAGCGTGAGCACGAACACCCGCTTCTTGCCGGCCATGTCGCCGACCCGGCCCAGGATCGGGGTCATCACCGAGGCCGACAGCAGGTACGCGGTCAGCACCCAGGTCACCGCGGCCTGCGTGGTGTGCAGCTGGTGCTGCACGGTGGTCAGCACGGGGATCACCAGCGACTGGAGCAGGGCGAACGCCGCGACCCCGAGCGCCAGCACGCCGAACGTCACCGCCGGGCGCGCCCTGGTCACGCTGCCCTCCGCCATGGGACCTCCCCGAAACCGGAATCTCTATTCCGCTACGGAGCCTAACAGAAGCGGAATGATCATTCCGGGGAGGGCGGGTGGGTGGGCGGGTGGCCCGTCAGCCCGCCGCCAGCCTGGCCACGGCCTCACCGACCGTGGCCAGGTCGGCGTACTTGGCCTGGAGGTCGGCCAGGTTGGCCTGGTGGATGGCCGGGGTCCGGTCGCCGCAGGCCTCGCCGACCACGATCGGCCGGAACCCGTGCTGCATGGCGTCGGTGGCGCTGGCCCGCACGCACCCCGAGGTCGACACCCCGGCGATGACCAGGGTGTCCACCCCCGCGGCGGTCAGCGTGGCGGCCAGCGACGTGCCGAAGAACGCCGACGCGTACTGCTTGACCACCACCACCTCGTCCGGCCTGGGCTCCAGCTCGGGCACCAGCTCGCCGAGATCGCCGGGCGCGTCCTCCGCCAGCACCCGCAGCGCGGCCACCTTCTGGACGAACAGGCCGCCGTCGCGGGCCCCGGGCCGGTAGCGGACGACCGTGTGCAGCACCGGGCGGCCCGCCCCGCGGGCCGCCGCCAGCAGCTGCGCGCAGCCCTGCACCGCCGCGTCCGAGCCCAGGTCGAACGGGGAGCCCGGCGTGAAGTAGGCCCGCATCATGTCGATCAGCAGCAGCGCCGGGCGCTGCCCCCAGCCGAGCGACCCGCCGAAGGTCTCCCCGCCGGGGTCACCGGCGCCGCCCGCCGGGCCCGTGCCGCCGGTCATGCCCAGACCGGCCGTTGCGGCGCGGGCAGCCCGGTCTCCTCCTGGCAGCGGGCCAGCAGCTCGGGCAGCGGCGGTCCCATGTCGAACACCGGCAGCTCGGCCGGCCGGTCCGCGCGCATCTCGGTCGCGCAGCGCGGCCGGTGCCGCCGCGTCCGCGCGCGCCGTCCGCGGCCACCACGACGCCGTACCGGCGCCGCGCCCTCGGCGGTGACCAGGCCGCGCCGCACCTCGAGCGCGACCAGCGCCGGGTCGCGCTCCAGCGGGTCACCCCAGCCGCCACCGCCCCAGGTGACGAAGTGCAGCACGTCCCCGGGCGCGACCGGCACGTCGTGGCACTTGCTGGGCAGCACCTCGCGCGTCCCGTCGGCCCGGTCCACCCACTTGCGGCCGCGGGCGCCGGGCGTCGCCGCCGTTGACGCCCCACGGGTAGGTCAGCCAGCGGTCGTCGTGGATGGCGATGGTCCCGGGCTCCAGGAAGCGGTAGGCGACGTCGACGCCGTTGCCGCCCCGGTGCAGGCCGGCCCCGCCGGTGTCGGCCACGGTCTCCCACCGCTCGATCCGCAGCGGGTAGTACGACTCGAGGAACTCGCAGGGGATGTTGACGAAGCTCGGCCACAGCGAGTGCCCGTCCGGCCCGTCGCCGAGCGGCCGGCCGGGGATGCCGCCGAAGCCGATCGAGTACAGCTGGAACCACTCGCCCTTGCGCTCGCCCTGGCTGTAGTTGCCGGAGTACATGAAGTGCGGCGAGGAGGAGAACCCGGCGGCGTTCAGCAGCGCCGGGTTGGTCTGCCCGAGCAGGCCGCCGAACAGGTCGAAGACCCGGCCGATGCCGTGGTTGCGGGCGTTCAGCGCGGCCGGGTGCCGCGGCTTCCAGTACGAGCCGTCCGGGATCGTGACGTCCACCAGCGGGTAGAAGCCGTCGTTCCAGAGGATCTGCGGGTCGGCCACGGTGATCATGTAGATGCCGAAGAACATCCGGGCCAGGTTCTCGTTCAGGTAGTAGTTCACCGGGCCCGACCGCCTGCGGCGACGAGCCGGTGAAGTCCAGGTGCACCTTGTCGCCGGTCCGGGTGAGCGACAGCTTCAGCTCGTACGGGCCGTACCCGACGCCGTCGTCGCAGATGTAGTCGGTGAACGAGAGCGTCTTGCCCTCCTCGAACACCACGTGCAGCAGCGTCTTCATGGCCCGGTAGTTGCGGTCGCAGCAGGTCGTCCAGCGCGGACAGGTAGGTCGCGATGCCGAACCGGGCGCACATCTCCTGGACCCGGCGGCGACGCCGTCCGGCACGCGGCGACCAGGCCGTTCAGGTCGGCCCGGTTCCAGTCCGGCACCCGGACCTGGTTCAGGATGATGCGCAGCGCGTCCTCGTTCAGCTGCCCCGCCGTGTACAGCTTGAACGGCGGGATGACCACGCCCTCCTCGTAGATGGTCCGCGCGTCGGTGGGCATCGAGCCGGGCGTCTTGCCGCCGACGTCGGTCATGTGGCCGAACATCGAGGCCCAGCCGACCAGCCGGCCCTCGACGAAGATCGGCATGCACGACCAGCCAGTCGTTGGCGTGGCTGATCGCCGCGCCGCAGGCGTACGGGTCGGAGGTGAGCAGCACGTCGCCCTCGCCGATGTCGCCGTCGAACCCGTCGAGGAAATCCGGGATGGACAGCCCGAACTGGCCGACGACCATCTTCCCGCTGGGGTCGGCGATCAGCGGGAACTCGTCGTGCTGCTCGCGGATGCCGGGCGACAGCGCGGTGCGGAACAGCACCTCGTCCATCTCGTACCGGGCGTTGCGCAGCCCGTTCTCGATCAGGTCCAGGGTGACCGGGTCGACGTCGACCCGGTCCGACCGGGTCGGTGGCGGTCTGCACGATGCGGGCCATGGCTCAGCTCTCCTTCGGGCGTGCGGGGCGGATCAGCAGGCTGCCGCACGGATCGACGGTGGCGGCGTGGCCGGGCAGGATCAGCGTGGTGGAGTCCATCTCGGTGACGATCGCGGGCCCGTCGATCACGTCGCCGGCCCGCAGCTCCGCCCGGTCGTACACGGGCCGCGTCCGGCCAGCCGCCGTCCACGTAGATCCGGGAGTAACCGGTCCTGGCCGCGGCCGGGTCCCCGGTGCCGGGCTCCAGCGTGGTGGGCGCCACCTCGGGGCCGCGGCCCGCTGACCGAGGCCCGGGCGTTGACCAGCTCGTGGTCGGCTGCCGAGCACGAACGAGAACAGCCGCTCGTGCTCGGCGTCGAACTGCCCGGCGATGGCGGCCAGCGCGCCGTCCGGGTCGTCCAGCCAGGCCGGGTCGATGTCGAGCGGGATGTCGAAGCCCTGGCCGAAGTACCGGACGTCCACCTGGTAGGCGGTCTCCTGGTCAGCCGCGGCGACGCCCTGCTGCGACCAGCCGCTCCGACGCGGCCGCGGACAGGTCGTGCAGGATCGCGGCCAGCTCGGCGCCGGTCAGGTCGGCGAACCGGCGCAGGCAGGTGCGGGCCGACTCGTCCCGGGCCGAGGTGGTCGCGTCGCCGAGCGCGCACAGCACGCCGGGCGACGGCGGCACGATCACCGGCCAGGCGCCGGTCAGCCTGCCCAGCGCGTTGGCGTGCAGCGGGCCGGCGCCGCCGAACGCGACGAGCGCGAAGTCCCGCGGGTCGAAGCCCTGCTGGACGCTGACCAGCCGCAGCCCGCCGAGCATGTTCTCGTTGACGATGTCGACGATGCCCGGCCGCGGCCGCCTCCGCGCTCGGCAGGCCCATCGCGTCGGCGATCTTCTGCACGGCGGCCCGCGCCGCGCTCGGCGTCCAGGGTGATCTCGCCGCCCGCCAGCGACGGTGGGCAGGTAGCCGAGCACCAGGTTGGCGTCGGTGACGGTCGGCTCGCTGCCGCCCTTGCCGTAGGCCGACCGGGCCCGGGTCGGCGCCCGCCGACTGCGGGCCGACCCGCAGCGCCCGGGTCAGCTCGGGCACGTGCGCGATCGAGCCGCCGCCTGCGCCGACCGTGCGCACGTCCACCGCGGCCGCCCGGACGGTCAGGTCGCCGACCTTGGTCTCCCGGCCGATCCGCGGCCGCAGGCCCTGGACCAGGGCGACGTCGGTGGACGTCCCGCCCATGTCGAAGGTGAGCAGGTCGTGGTGGCCGGACTGCTCGGCCACCCAGACCGCGCCGGTCACCCCGCCGGCCGGGCCGGACAGCAGCATCGTGACCGGGGCGCCGATGGCGGCCGTCGGCCGCGGCCAGGCCGCCGTCGCTGCGCAGGATGGACAGTCGCCGCGCGGACCCCGTCCGCGCGCGAGCTGGTCGCTGAGGTTGGCCGAGGTAGCGCTGGCCACCTGCGGCTGGACGTAGCCGTTGGCCACGGTGGTCAGCGTCCGCTCGTACTCGCGCAACTCGGGCAGCACGACGCAGGACAGGGACACCGGCACGCCGGGCAGCTCCTCGGCGGCCAGCTCGGCCGAGCCGGCGTTCGTGCTCGTCGTTGGCGAACGCGTTGATCAGCGAGACGGCCAGCGCCTCGATCCCGGCCGCGCGCAGCTGCCGCAGGCCGGCCCGGGCCGCGTCCTCGTCCAGCTCGCGGACGACCGTGCCGTCGCTGCCGATCCGCTCCGGCACCTCGACGGTGTTCTCCAGCGCGGCCAGCGGCTCCGGCTTGGGCCAGATGATCCAGCCGGCCAGACCGCCCGGCACGAACGACCGGGCGATCTGCAGTACCTGCCGGAAGCCCTCGGTGGTGACCAGCCCGACCGTCGCGCCCTTGCCCTCCAGGATCGCGTTGGTGGCCACGGTCGTGCCGTGCAGCACGTGGGCGATCGCGCTGCGGTCGACCCCGGCCTGCGCGCAGACCATGTCGATGCCGTGCAGCACCCCGACCGACTGGTCCTGCGGCGTGGAGGCCGTCTTGGCCCGCCAGGTCGATCCGGCTTGCTCGTCGACGAGCAGCACGTCGGTGAAGGTGCCGCCGACGTCTACCCCGAGGCGATAGCTCATGCGGTGCTCCTGTCTGGTCAGATGATGGCGGCTTCGCGCAGCCTGGCTCGCTCGTCCGGGCCGAGCCCGAGCAGGCCGCCCCAGACGTGTTCGTTGTGCTCGCCCAGCGCGGGTCCGGCGGAACGGACCGCCCCGGGGGTGACGGACAGCTTGGGCACGACGTTCTGCATCGGCAGCGGCCCGAAGTCCGGGTGCGGGACCTCGACGATCGCCTCCCGCGCGGCGAAGTGCGGGTCGGCCAGCATGTCCCTGGCCCGGAAGATCCGCCCGGCCGGGACGCCGGCCTCGTGCAGCCGGGCCAGCAGGTCGTCCGCGGCCAGCGTGCCGGTCCATTCCGCGATGAGGTTGTCCAGCTCGGTCATGGCCGCGCCGCGGGCCCCGTGGGTGGCGAACCGCGGGTCCGCGGCCAGCCCCGGCGCGTCCATCGCGCCCGCCAGCCGGCCGAACACGGTGTCCTGGTTGGCCGCGATCAGCACCAGGTCGCCGTCGCCGGTGGGGTAGACGTTGCTGGGCGCCACGTTGGGCAGCACCGCGCCGGTCCGCTCGCGCTGGTAGCCGGCCACCGCCCACTCCGGGATCAGCGACTCCATCATGCCGAGCACGGCCTCGTAGATCGCTGAATCCACGACCTGGCCGCGGCCTGAGCGCTCCCGGTGGTGCAGCGCGACCAGCGTGCCCAGGCAGGCGAAGGTGGCCGCGAGCGAGTCGCCGAGCGAGATCCCGGCCCGCACCGGGACCTCGCCGGGGCGCCCATCACGTACCGGATGCCGCCCATCGCCTCGCCGATCGAGCCGAACCCGGCCCGCGCCGAGTACGGGCCGGTCTGCCCGTAGCCGGACACCCGGGTGATCACCAGCCGCGGGTTGTCCTGCCACAGCTGGTCCGGGCCGAGCCCCCAGCGCTCCAGCGTGCCCGGCCGGAAGTTCTCCACCAGCACGTCGGCCGTGCCGAGCAGGCGGCGCAGCAGGTCCTGGCCCTCGGGGGCGCGCAGGTTGCAGGTGACCGACATCTTGTTCCTGGCCACCACCGGCCACCACAGCGACTTGCCGTGCGGCTTCTCCCGGCCCCATTCGCGCATCGGGTCGCCGCGGCCGGGGTCCTCCACCTTGATCACCTCGGCGCCGAAGTCGCCGAGCAGCTGGCCGCAGAACGGGCCGGCCAGCAGCTGGCCGAGCTCGACCACGCGCAGGTCACCCAGTGGTAGCTGGCCCCGTGGTGGCTCGCCCCGTGGTGGCTCAGCAGCGGTAGCTCGCTCACGGCGTCACCTCCGCGGAATCGCCGAGCATGGTCGCCCGGGCGTTGTACAGGTGGCTGCGCATGACCGCCTCGGCCCACTCCGGCTCCCGGGCCCGGGCCGCCTCGACCATCTCCACGTGGTGGGCCAGGCTGCGGGCCAGCGCGCCGGGGCTGTAGTGCTGGAAGTTCTGCCGGACCACGGCCGCGTGGGTGACCGTGGTGAGCGAGGAGGCCAGCTGCGGGTTCCGCGCCTCGGCCACGAACAGGCCGTGGAACTGGCGGTTCAGCTCGACGATCGCGGCCAGGTCCTGGCCGTCGCCGGGCCGGCCCACCGCGCACATCTGCCCGGCCAGCCCGGACAGCTCGTCCAGCTGCGCCCCGGTCAGCCGGGGCACCGCCTGGCGGACCGCGTACGGCTCGAGCCGGAGCCGGACCTCGAAGATCTCCCGCAGCTCGGCGGTGCTCCACGAGGTCACCCGGGCGCCGCGGTTCGGGCTCAGCTCGACCAGCCCCTCGGCGGCCAGCCGGGACAGCGCCTCGCGGATCGGGGTCCGGCTCACCGACAGCTGCCGGGCCAGGTCGACCTCGCCGATCCGGGCGCCGGCCGGGATCCGCCCGGCCAGGATGCTCTCCCGGATGACGTCAGCGGCCTGCTCAGCAGCCTGTCGCACGGCGCTCCCTGGGCTCGCGGACGGAGGGACGCGGATTGCATGCAATATTGGCGGCGGCTCGCCTGGGAGCGCAAGACCCGGCCCGCAAATGCCGTAATCCTCACTCCTGACAGTCAGAACCCGAGCGTGCAACCATATGTTGCATGCAATCCGTGCAGGTGGTCGAAGTTGCCCCGCGGGACGGGCTGCAGAACGAGCGGGCGATCCTGCCCACCGAGGCCAAGCTCGAGCTGATCACCGCGCTGGCCGCGACCGGCGTGCGGCGGATCGAGGTGACCAGCTTCGTCAGCCAGGCCCGGGTGCCGCAGCTGGCCGACAGCGAGGCGCTGTGCGCCCGGCTGCCGCGCGGCCGGGTCTCCTGGATCGGGCTGGTGCTCAACGAGCGCGGTCTGGACCGGGCCATCCGTGCCGGGGTGGACGAGGTCAACGTGGTGGTCGTGGCCACGAACCGTTCAGCGAGCGCAACCAGGGCGTCAGCACCGCCGGGGCGATCGCGGCGTGGGACCGGATGGCGGTGCGGGCCAGGGCGGCCGGGCTGCGCACCACGGTGACGATCGCCGCCGCGTTCGGCTGCCCGTTCGAGGGCGAGGTCGCGCCCGAGCGGGTCGCCGCCGTGCTCGCGCCAGTGCGTGCAGGCGCAGCCCGACGAGGTGGCGCTGGCCGACACGATCGGCGTCGGCGTGCCGGCCGGGGTCCGCGCGCTGGCCGACGTGGCCGCGGACGCCGCCCCGGGCATCCCGCTCCGCTGGCACTTCCACAACACCCGCAACACCGGCTACGCGAACGCGATCACCGCGGTCGAGCGGGGCGCCGCCGCGCTCGACGCCAGCGCGGGCGGCATCGGCGGCTGCCCGTTCGCGCCCGCCGCGACCGGCAACATCGCCACCGAGGACCTGCTCTACCTGCTGCACCGCTCCGGCGTGCAGACCGGCATGTCCCTGCCGGCCCTGGAGCCCGCCACCAACCTCCTGGCCGGCGCCCTGGGCACCCCTGTCCCTGGCCTCCTCAGCCGGGCGGGCCCGTTTCCGGGCTGAGCCCGTCGCGGGCGGTCATGCTGACCCGCGCCCCGCCTTCCGGCCGGTTCTCCGCCCAGGCCCGGCCGCCGTGCGCGGCGGCGATGGCCTGGACCACAGCCAGGCCCAGGCCCGCCCGGCCCGGGCGGCTGCCGGGCGCACCCGGCGGGGCGAACGGCTCGAACGCGCGGCTGGCCAGGCCCGCCCCGAAGCCGGGCCCGGTGTCCTCGACGGTCAGCAGCACCGTGCCGTCGTCCGCGCTGAGCCGCACGCCGACCTCGCCGCCGGGCGGGGTATGCCGCAGGGCGTTTCCGACCAGGTTGCCGATCGCCTGCCGGAACCAGGCGGGATCGACCAGGACGACGGTGTCCTCCGCGGTGACGGCGAGCCTGATGCCCGGCGGGGCGGTCGCGCTGGCCCGGAGGCGGGCGTCGTCGGCCAGGTCGGCCAGCGAGGTGCGGGCCCGCCGGAGGGGCAGCGTCCCGTCCCGTGACCTGGACAGCACGAGCAGATCCTCGGTCAGCCGGGTGAGGTGCTCATTCTCCTCGGACACGCTGCGCAGCGCGGCGGTCAGATCGGCGGCCGTAGCCGGGCCGGACAGGGCCAGGTCCAGGTCGATGCGCTGGATGGCCAGCGGGGTCCGGAGTTCATGGCTGGCCCGTTCGATGAGCCGGCGCTCCCGGTCCACCGATTCCTCGATCCGGCCGAGCATCTCGTTCAGGGTCCGGCCCAGCAGCGCGATCTCGTCCCGGCCCGCGGGCTGGGTCAGCCGCGGGCCCGGGCCGGCCCCGGTGACGGCCGTGATGCCCGCGGCCTGCTGCCGCATCCGCTCCACCGGGCGCAGCGCCCGGGCCAGCACCAGCCAGGCGGCCAGCGAGATGAGCACGAGCCCGCCGGCCCCGGCCACCGCCAGGGTGGCCGCGAGGCCGGTCAGCGCGTCCTGCCGGTCCTGCAGCGAGGCGCCGGCGATGACCACGACCCGCCCGCCAGGCACCCGTACCGGCACCGCCAGGATCCTGGCCACGTTGTCGATCCCGGGGATCCTCCGCTCGGTCCACAGCGGCCGGCGTACCTGGCGGACCTGCCCGGCAGGCAGCAGCCGCTGGCCGGCGATGAGCGGGCTGGACTGGGTGATCCGGCCCGTGGCCGTGGCGATCTGCGCGAACACCTCGTCGCTCTCGATGAGCGTGGGCCGGGCCCCGGTCAGTCCCGGCCCTTGCTCCTGCAGGTCGGTGGCCAGCAGCTCGGCCCGGGAGCGGAGCCCCGCGTCGACGGCGGCCAGCAGGTCGGCGCCGGTCCTGGCGTAGACGAACCCGCTCAGCCCGCTGATCAGCAGGGCCATCGCGGCGGCGAACGCGGCAGTGAGCCGCCACCTAATCGGGAGCGTGGTCCAGCGCGTCATCGTGTATCCGGTAGCCGGTCCCGCGGACGGTCTGCAGGCTCGACCGGCGGTAGGGGCGGTCGATCTTCTCGCGCAGCGTACGGACGTAGACGTCCACGATGCGCGGGTCGCCGTCGAAGGCGTAGTCCCACACGTGCTCGATCAGCCGCCGCCGGGTCAGCGCCTCACCGGCGTGCCGCATGAGGTACTCGAGCAGCGCGAACTCGGTCCTGGTCAGGCCGATGAGGCCGGCCGCACGTCGCACCTCGTGCCGGGCCGGGTCCAGGGACAGGTCGCCCACGGTCAGCACCGCGGGCCTGGCCACCGCCCCGCGCCGGATCAGCGCCCGCACCCGGGCCAGGAACTCCGGCAGGTGGAACGGCTTGGGCAGGTAGTCGTCGGCGCCGGCGTCCAGGCCGCGGACCCGGTCCCGCACCGCGTCCCTGGCCGTGACCATCAGCACCGGCACCCAGCAGCCGGCCTGGCGGAGCCGGCGGCACACCTCGAACCCGTCGGCCTGCTGGCCCGCGGCGTCCAGGATCACGTCCAGGACCACGACGTCGTAGCCGTGCTCGCAGGCCAGCCAGACCGCGTCCACGGCGGACGCGGTGACGTCGACGGCGTAGCCCTCGCGCTCCAGGCCCAGCTTCAGCAGCGCGGCCATCTTGGCGGAATCCTCGACCACCAGGATCCGCATCTGGTGATCACCCCCTCGCCACCCGGGTCAGCCGGTGACCCGGACCAGCCGGGCGGTCTCGGCCGGCCCGTGGACGGCCCGCTCCAGCACGATGCCGATGCCCGGCGCGTAGATCTTCTGGTCGATGACCACGGGTTCCAGCCGGGTGAACTCCAGCGACACCAGGATGTGCCGGAAGGTCCCGGCCCGGCTGGCGAGCGTCCCGCCCCTGATCACCGTCCATGCGGTGTCCTCAGCTGCTCCCTTCAGGTACTCCTGACGGTACGCCTGGGGCACGCGAGGGTGCGCGGTCATGATGATGCCGGGTTCGGCGTCGTGCCGCCCGGCCAGCCACGAGCCTGACCGGTCGACCTTGCCGTGGCCGGGGAACGCGGCGGTGTCGCTCGCCGAGATACCACACGGTGCCCTGCTTGTCCTGGGCGTACCAGTCGGTGGTCCGCTCCAGCACCCGGCCGCGGTGGGTGGACACGTCGGTCACCGTCGGTGGCGGTGATGCCCTCGATCACCCTCGTCCGGCCGGTGACGTGCACCCGGTCCACCTGCGTGACACCGTCCTTCACCCCCCGGTAGATCCAGGTCCGGCCGCGTGGCAGCGGGAAGTACGGGTTGCTGACCACGGGCACGAAGTCAGCCGGGTCCAGCACCGGCTCGTAGCCGGCCCGGGCCTGGGGACGGGCCTGGTCCCCGGCCTGTGCCCGGGCGGTAACCGCCGGGAGCAGGCCCGCGGACACGGCCGCCAGGGCCGTGGCCGTCAGTACGGCAATCCTCGTTCGCTTCACCGGTTTCCCCTCTCCTGCGCGATGGACTGCAGGATTACCCCGCGCCGCATGAAGAACCGGTGAAGATCGGCCCGGCCCGCCGGCCCCTCCCAAAGCGATCGATGTGACATCGATGGGGTTAGCGGCCTCTCGATGTCACATCGATAGCCTGAACCAGCACCTGGTCCTGGAAGCCATCAACACGGGAGCCGCGGATGACCGATGACGGCCGGAAGTAGCCTGGGCCCCCCGGGCATGCTGTCCAGCCTCACCCCCACGCCGTGGGCGAGGCAGCTCGTCCGCGGCGCCTTCGACCTGCACGTGCACATCGCGCCGGACGTGATGCAGCGCCGGATCACCGACCTCCAGCTGGCCCGGAGGTTCCGCGACGCGGGCCTGGCGGGCTTCGCGCTGAAGTCGCACTACGTGCCGACCGCGGAGCGCGCCGCGGTGCTCAACGAGGCCATGGACGGCGCGGTCGCGGTGATCGGCACGCTGACCCTCAACGCCGCGGTCGGCGGCATGAACCCGCTGGCGGTGGAGATCGCCGCGCGGGAGGGCGCGCGGATCGTGTGGCTGCCCACGCTGGACGCGGCCAACCACCGGGAGAAGCACGCGGATCTGCCCCCCGGCGCGACCCCGCCGATGTGGCTGGCCCTGCAGCGCGACCTGGACTCCCGCGGCATCACGGTGGACCCGGTGCCGGTGCTCGACGATGCGGGCCAGCCGCTGCCCGCTACCGCCGAGGTGCTCCGGCTGGCCGCCCGGCACCAGCTCGTGGTGGCCACCGGGCACCTGAGCGCCCGCGAGGCCCGGGCCGCGGCGCAGGCCGCGCTGGCCGCCGGGGTGCGGCACGTGATCGTCACCCACCCGGAGTTCCCGCAGCAGGACATGGCGCTGGACGACCAGGTGGCACTGGCCGGGCAGGGCGCGTTCCTCGAGCGCTGTTTCACCACGCCGTACACCGGCAAGTACGACTGGCCCCGGATGGTGGACAACATCCGGGCCACCGGGCCCGGGCAGACCATCATCACCACCGACCTCGGCCAGCCCGCCAACCCCCCGGTCGAGGACGGGCTCGCGCTGATGGCGGACGCCCTGCACGGCGCGGGCTTCACCGACGAGGAGATCACGACGATGACCGTCACGAACAGCCGCCTGCTGGCCGGCGCGCCGCCGATAGCAGCCGCACCGCCGTCTCCACCCGCACCGTCCTTCAGGAGTACGGAATGAGCGTGGCGGGCCACTCCGCCCGGGCCCGGTGCCGTGGTCAGCGCGCACGCGGCGGACTTCGTCTGGCGGGCGGGCGGGTATATCGCGCTGACCACGGCGGCGGGCGGCGAGGCACACGTGGTCTGCCTGTCGTTCGGGGAGCGCGGCGAGTCGCAGGGCGCGTGGAAGCAGCCGGGGATGACGCTGGACCGGGTCAAGGAGATCCGCCGGGGCGAGGCCGAGACGGCCGGGAAGGCCCTCGGCGCGACCATGCGTTTCCTGGACAAGGGCGACTACCCGCTGCCGTCCGGCGACGAGGTTCTGCTGGAGCTGGCCGGGCTGATGCGCGAACTCGCGCCGGAGGTGATCCTCACCCACTCGAAGGCGGACCCGTACAACTACGACCACCCGGTCGCGGCCGACCTGGCCATCCGGGCCCGTGCCGTGGCCCAGGCACTCGGCCTGCCGTCGGAGCACCCGCCGCTGGGCGCCCCGCCGGTGTTCAGGTTCGAGCCGCACCAGCCGGAGATGTGCGAGTTCCGGCCCGACGTGCTGGTCGACATCACCGCGGTGTTCGGCCAGAAGGAGGCGGCGATGGCCGCGATGGGCTCGCAGAGCCACCTGGCGCGGTACTACAGCGCGCTGGCCGAGCGGCGCGGCGTGCAGGCGGTCCGGAACGGCGGCGCCGCGTCGATCCGCTACGCCGAGGCTTACCAGCGGGTGTTCCCGCAGGTGAGCGAGGTGCTGTCGTGAAGCCGGTGATCGTGACCGGCCCGCCCCGGGCGGACCGCGCGGCGGTCGAGGAGCTGGGCCGGCTCGGCGTGGCCACGGTGCACGAGGCGGCCGGGAAGACCGGGCTGCTCGGCTGCGACCTGCGCCCGGCCTGGGCCGGCGCGGCCACCGCGGGCACGGCGGTCACCGCGCTGTGCGGGCCCGGCGACAACCTCATGGTGCACGCGGCCATCGAGCAGGCCGGCCCCGGTGACCTGCTGGTGATCACCACCACGTCGCCGTGCCGCGACGGGTACATCGGGGACCTGATCGTCACCTCGCTGCTGGCCCGCGGGGTGACCGGGCTGGTCACCACCACGGGCGTGCGCGACGTTGCCGGGATCACCAAGCTCGGCTTCGGCGTCTGGTCGGCGCACATCAGCGCCCAGGGCACGAACAAGGCCATTGCGGGCTGCGTGAACGTGCCGGTGGCCATCGGCGGCACCGTGGTGCACCCGGGCGACGCGGTGATCGCCGACGACGACGGGGTGGTCTGCGTGCCCCGGGCCCGGGCCGCCGAGGTGGCCGCGGCCGGCCGTGAGCGAGTGGCCAGGGAGGACGAGGCCAGGGACGCGTTCGCCCGCGGCGAGCTGGGCCTGGACCGGTACGGGCTGCGTGCGGTGCTCGACCGCCTCGGGGTGCGCTACGTCCCGGCAGAGCATGTGGCCGCTGGCGGTGAGTCGTGACCGACGACGTTGCGGTGCTGGACGCGCTGCGCGCGGCGATCCTGGACGGTGAGTTCGCGGCCGGGGCCGGCCCGCGGCGCCAGGAGGTGAACCGGCCATGACCATGCCCGCCGGGCGGTGCCGGGACATCGCCCACGTTTCCGCGGTTGAGCTGCGCACCCAGGTGCCCGAGATGACAGTGGACTTCTTCGTCCGGCTGCTCGGCCTGTCCGAGGTGGCCCGGGAGGGCGACCGGGTCTGGCTGCGCACCTGGGATGACTACGAGCGGTTCACGGTCTGCGTGGTGGGCGGGCCGGCCTCGGGGATCGGCCGGACCTGGATGCGCGCGGCCAGCCCGGAGGCGCTGGCCCGCCGGGTGGCCGCGATCGAGGCGGCCGGCTACGGGGTGGGCTGGACGGATGGTGAGCAGGGCATCGGCCCTGTGTACCGGTTCAGGGACCCGGACGGTCACGACATGGGTGTGTACTGGGAGACCGAGTGGTGGGCCGCGCCGGAGGGGCAGCGCCCGGCGCTGAAGAACCAGGCCTCGCCCTTCCCGGGCCGCGGCGCCTGCGTGCGGCGGCTCGATCATGTGAACTACCTGGCCGCGGACATCCCGGCGGTGACCAGGTTCCTCCCTGGCGTGCTGGGCGCCCAGCTGACCGAGCAGATCGTGCTCGACGACGGGACCCCGTCGGCGGTCTGGTATCACGTCGCCGACAAGAGCTATGACCTGGTGTACACAAGCGACTGGACCGGTTCCACCGGGCGGCTTCATCATGTGGCGTTCGCCACCGACCAGCGCGAGGACATCCTGCGCACCGCGGACGTGATGCTCGAGGCCGGCATCCACATCGAGACCGGGCCGCACAAGCACGCGATCCAGCAGACGTTCTTCCTGTACGTCTGGGAGCCGGGCGGTAACCGGATCGAGCTGTGCAACGCCGGCGCCCGGCTGGTGCTCGCCCCGGACTGGCGGCCAATCTCCTGGACCCCGGCCGAGCGGGCCAAGGGCCAGGCCTGGGGGCTCAAGACGATCGACAGCTTCCACACCCACGGCACCCCGCCGGTGCCGGACCCCGGCGTGGCCCGGTGACCGGGCCGGACGCGCCGCCGGTGACGGTGGCCGTGCTCGGCCTGGGCGAGGCCGGCGGGCGGATCGCCGCGGACCTGGTGGCCGCCGGGGCGCGGGTGCGCGGCTTCGACCCGGCCGTGCCCGCCCCGCCCGGGGTGGCGGCCGCGGCCAGCGACGCGGACGCCTGCCGCGGTGCGGGTCTGGTGCTCAGCCTGACCACGGCGGCCGAGTCGGAGGAGGCGCTGCGGCAGGCTCTGCCCGGGCTGGAGCCGGGGGCCTGCTACGCCGACGCCAACACCGCGTCGGCCCGGCAGAAGCAGCGGCTGGCCGCGGCGGCCGGCGCGGCCGGGGTGCCGTTCGCGGACATCGCCATCATGGCGCCGATCCTGGCCCGCGGCCTGGGCACGCCGATGCTGGCGTCAGGGCCGGCCGCGGCCACGGTCGTGGCGCTGCTCCAGGGCTTCGGCGGGCCGGCCGAGGTGCTGGCCGGGCCGCCGGGCGCGGCGGCCACCAGGAAGCTGCTGCGCAGCGTGTTCTACAAGGGCATGGCGGCCGCGGTGGTGGAGGCGCTGCGCGCCGCCGAGGCGGCCGGGCAGGCGGACTGGCTGCGCGGCCACATCGCCGCGGAGCTGGCCGCGGCCGACGAGGCCATGGCGGCGCGGCTGGAAGAGGGCAGCTACCAGCACGCCGCCCGCCGGGTGCACGAGATGGCCGCGGCGGCCGAGCTGGTCGAGGAGCTAGGGGTTGTGCCGCGGGTGACGAGGGCCAGCCAGGAGCAACTTGCCGAGCTCGCCAGCCACCGTAACCCTTAATGCTCGTTACGGTCCGTCAACGTGAACGGTGGCGCGGACCTCGTCACCCACGTCGAGGCCTTCGGCGGCCCGCCGGCAGAACCGGCGGCACGCCGGTGAGTCTGGCGAGGCCGGCCGGTCTGTACCGGCAGAAGAGCCTACTGAGACCCCTGAGGAGCACCGCGATGACCACGCCCGGCCGCGGCCAGTACGCCGACGTCAACGGCATCAGCCTGTACTACGAGATCCACGGGACCGGCCAGCCGCTGGTCCTGCTGCACGGCGGGCTGATGTCCGGCGAGACGTTCGGCCCGGTGCTGCCCGCCCTGGCGGAGAAGTACCAGGTCATCGTCCCGGATCTGCAAGGTCACGGCCGCACGGCGGACATCGGCCGGCCGCTCGACGTGCGCCTGATGGCGGACGACATCGGGGCGCTGATCGGCCACCTCGGCCTGGACCGCCCCGTCGTGATGGGCTTCTCCCTGGGCGGCGGCGTCGCGCTGCAGACCGCGGTCCGGCACCCGGACCTGGTCGGCCGCCTGATCGTGGTGTCCGCCAACATCAGGCGCAGCGCCATCTACCCGGAGATGCTCGCCCAGCAGGGCCAGGTCAACGCCGCGGCGGCGGAGTTCATGAAGGACACGCCGATGTACGAGCTGTACCAGCGGGTGGCCCCGCGCCCGGAGGATTTCCCCCGGCTGCTCGACAAGGCCGGCGAGGCCATGGCCCAGGACTTCGACTTCACCGACGATGTCCGCGGCCTCCAGGTGCCGACCATGTTCGTGGCCGCCGACGCTGACATGGCGCCGCCCTCCCACTACGTCGAGGTCTTCGCCCTCCTGGACGGCGGCCTGCGCGACGGCGGCTGGACGGGTGAAGAACCGGCCCACGGGCGGCCACGCCCTGGCCATCCTCCCCGGCCTGACCCACTACAACATCTCGGACTCCCCGCTCCTGGCCGCAACCGCCCTGGCCTTCCTCGACCCCCAGAGCACCTGAGCGCCAGCCGTGCGTACCGATCGCACCTGGGCCAATAACCCGCTGGGCGTGCGAGTTTGCGGGGATTTGGGGGCATGAGGTGATTGCGGTGCGCAAGGAATCCCGCCAGTATGCGTAATACGTGTTTCCAGAGCAGCCGGCCGGGTGTATAAATCGGCCGGCCTTCCGCGAAGGCCACGGCATGTTCCTATTCGAGTGCGAGGCCACCTTCGAGGCTGAGCCGGACGCGGTCTGGAAGCTGTGGACCGACGTCACGCGGTGGCCTGAGTGGGATGTCAGCAAGGAGATCGCGCGGCTGGACGGGCCGTTCGAGGTCGGCTCCGTGGGCTGGGCCAAGCAGCGCGGCAACCTGGGCGGCACGTTCGTCATCGCCGAGATCGAGAACGGCCGCCGCTGGCTGACCGAGTGCCCGGTCCCGCTGGGCCGGGTGACCTTCGACCACGAGCTGGAGCCGCTCGACGGCGGACGGATCCGGGTCGTCAAGCGAGTCGACGTGTACGGCGGCACGGCGCCGCTGATCCGGCTGTTCGCCCCGCGGATGAAGCGCGACATCGCCGAGTCGCTGGCCGCGCTGGAGCGCATGCTGTCCGGCTGATCTGACCCGCCCTTCGGCTGCACCGTGGCGCGGGAGCGCCCGGCAGGGTTGAATCGGCGGATAGGTGCACGAGCCGTAGATGAGGATCTGCCGTGACGAGCGTCGCCGAGCTGGAGCTGCCTGAGTTCGACCCCCTGGCGCCCGACGTGACCGGGGAGACCTACCACCAGCGGCTCGCGGAGGTCCGCAAGCAGGGGTGGCTGGCCAGGTCGCCGCTGTCCCTGGTGGTGCTCGACCGCGACGGCGGCGAGTTCTTCCTGCGCTCGAAGGCGACCGTGTTCCCGGGCCGGGAGATCGCCGACCTGTTCGGCGTGACCGGCGGGCGGCTGCGGGAGCAGATCGACGCCAACATCCTGAACCAGACCGGCGCGCAGCACCGGCGGCTGCGGGCGCTGGTCGGGCCGTCCTTCAGCCCGCGGGCGGCGGACAAGTGGCGGCCGGTCATGCGCGGGTTCCTGGCGGACCTGTGGCAGGGCATCGGGCCGGCCACGGCCACCGAGTTCGTCGCCGCGGTCGCCAAGCCCTACCCGTCGCTGACGATCGCCGCCGTGCTCGGCGCGCCCGCGCGGGACGCGGACCGGCTGCACGAGTGGTCGGGCTGGGTGCAGCGGCAGTTCGACATCCGCTCGCTGTCCACCGACCTGGCCCGGATCGAGCAGGCCACCGCGGAGAGCTACGGCTACGTCGAGGCCCTGCTCCAGCGCCGGGCCGCGGAACCGGCCGACGACCTGATCAGCGCGCTCCTGGCGGCCGAGGCGGAGGGCGACCGGCTGTCCCATCCCGAGTGCGTGAACCTCGTCATGAACGTGATCGCCGGCGGCATCGACACCACGCAGAGCCAGCTGTCGCACGCGCTGCGGCTGTTTGCCTGCCACCCGGACCAGTGGGCGCTGCTGGCCAGCCAGCCGGAGCTGGTCCCGCAGGCGGTCAGCGAGGTGCTGCGGTTCGAGCCGATCACGCCGTTCACCGCGAGGCTGTGCACCGAGGACGTCGAGTACCGCGGCCTGGTGTTCCCGGCCGGGACGATCGTGGCCGTCTGCGCCGAGCGGGCCAACCGCGAGCCGGCCAGGACGGTACTGGCCAGGACGGGCTGGCCAGGACGGTGCTGGCCAGGACGGGGCGGGCCAGGACGCGGAGCGGTTCGACATCACCGTTGACCACGCCGACCGGCTGCTGACCTTCGGCGCGGGCCCGCACTTCTGCCTGGGCTCCAACCTGGCCCGCGCCGAGCTGGAGGAGGCACTGACCTTCCTCGCGCCGCGGATGCCGGGCCTGGCCCTGGACGGCCCGCCGGCGCTGGGCGGCGTGGAGGGCATCTACGGAATCGACGCCCTCCCACTGTCCTGGAGCTAGCACTGAGCTGGGGCTAGCCGGCCTGGCCGGGCTCAGTACCAGCGGAGACGCGGCGCGGGCGCGGGCGGCTCCGACAAGCGGGCGGTGATCCGGCGGGCGATCTGGGACAGCTTGCGCTTCATGGCTTCCTCCTGATTGCTTCCTAGGAAACTATATACTAGGAAACAAAGTCTGCGGAAGCTTATTCCTGGCGCGCTATACTCTCGCCCGTGCCAGACCAGGACGTGCCAGACCAGGACGGTGTTGACCGGATCCTCGGGCAGTGGCAACGCGAGCGGCCGGACCTGGACACCAGCCCGATGGGCGTCATCGGCCGCGTGTCCCGGCTGTCGCGCCAGCTCGAACAGCGCCTGGACCCGGTCTTCGCGCGGCACGGGCTCGAGCAGGGCCTGTTCGACGTCCTCGCTACGCTGCGCCGGTCGGGCGAGCCCTACCGGATGCGGCCCGCAGACCTGGCCGCGTCGGTGATGCTCACCTCCAGCGGGATCACCAAGAGGCTGGACCGGCTGGAGGCATCCGGCTTGGTCGTGCGCCATCCTGATCCGCAGGACCGGCGCGGGCTGCTGATCGAGCTGACACCGGCCGGCCGGCAGCTCGTCGACACGGCCCTGGCCGACCATGTGGCCGCCGAGCACCGGCTGCTGGCCGCGCTCAGCCCGGACGACCGTGATCGGCTCGCTGGGCTGCTGCGTATCCTGCTACTCGGCCTGCCCGCCACGGCCAGCCCCGACGGTCAGCCGGGCCCGGGCGGCCCAGGCGGTGAACCCCGCCGCGACCGCGACCCCAGCCCGCACGTGGAGCCGGAGTGACCAGCACCAGCCCGTCGCCTAACGCTGGCGGCACCGCCGGGCCCGTCAGCCCGGCCCGGCGGCTGCTTGTCGTCCTGGTGCTGGCCGCCGTGATCATCGGCCTCGACCAGGGGACCAAGCAATGGGCCCTGTCCGGGCTGGCGGACGGCCAGACCGTGACGCTGCCCACCGGCTTCATTCACTTGCACCTGCTGGTCAACGCGGGCGCCGCGTTCTCCTTCGCGACCGGCGAGACCTGGGTCATCACGGCGTGCGCCAGCGCGGCCGTGCTCGCCATCCCGTGGTTCGCGCTCCGCGCCCGGTCCTGGCTGCTGGCCGTGGCCCTGGGCCTGCTGCTCGGCGGCGCCGCGGGCAACCTGATCGACCGGCTGGCCCGGGCGCCAGGACCCGGCCGGGGCCGGGTGGTGGACTTCATCGACTACCACGGGTGGTTCACCGGGAACGTGGCCGACATCGCGATCGTGGTCAGCGCGGCGCTGCTGATCGTGCGGGCCAGCGTCATCTCGCACCGGGAGCGGCGGGCGGCGCTGGCGCCGCGTCCAGCCCGGGACGACCCGGCGGGCGGGGACCCGGCCAAGGCGGCGTGACCCGCGCCGCGCCCACCGTAATCCTTAATCGGCAGGACCCTGGACGGCGGGTCAGCAGGACCGAGCGAGCGGAGCGAGCGGGCTAGCGCTGTGTCAGGTGGTCGAGCAGCTTGGCGCAGGCGTGCACGGCCCGGATGTGCGGCACGTCGATGCCCATCCGGGCGGCCAGCTCGACCACGGCACCGGTCATGCAGTCGAGCTCGAGCCGCTTGCCCGCCTCGAGATCCTGGAGCATCGAGGTCTTGTGGTCGCCGACCGCCAGGCCGGCCTCCAGGCGCCGGTCCAGCGACACCGGGAACTCGATGCCCAGCTGGCCGGCGACCGCCGCGCACTCGGCGAACATGCGCCGCAGGAGGTCGGGCATTTCCGGGATCGAGCCGAGCTCGCCGAGGGTCGCCCGGGTCAGCGCGGTGACCGGGTTGAACGCGACGTTGCCGACCATCTTGAGCCAGATCTGGTTGCGGAGGTTCGGGTCGACCGGCGCCTTCAGGCCGCCGGCCTGCAGTGCCGCGGAAACCTCCTGGCAGCGCTCGCTGACCGACCCGTCGGGCTCGCCGATCGTGAACCGGGAACCCTCGATGTGCTTGATGACGCCCGGCTCGGTGATCTCGGTGCCGCAGTAGACCACGCAGCCGACGTTGTGCTCGGGCCGGATCGCGGCGGCGATCTCGCCGCCGGGGTCCACGCTCTCCAGCGGCGGCTTGCCCCACGGGCTGTCCAGATCCTGGAAGTACCACCAGGGCAGGCCGTTCTGCGCCCAGATCACCGCCGCATCGGGGCGGAGCAGCGGGCCGAGCCGCGGTGCGGCCGCGGTCAGGCTGTTGGCCTTGAGCCCGACGAACACCACGTCGGCCTCGCCCGCCGCGTCCCAGTCGTCCGTCGCCCGCGGGTGCGCGGTGAAGTCGCCGCGGGGCGACAGCACCCGGACCCCGCGGGACTGCATGGCCGCCAGGTGCGCGCCGCGGGCGATCAGCGTGACGTCGATCCCGCCGCGGTCCAGGCAGGCCCCGACGTACGCACCGATCGCGCCGGCGCCGAGGACGGCGACCTTCATCCCGCCGCCTTCGAGCCGACGATCGATTCCCCGACCCGGCGCCGCTGCACCTTGCCGGTGGGCGTGCGCGGGATCTCGGGCAGCACGTACACGGTGACTGGGACCTTGTATGCGGCCAGCCGCTCGCGGCAGTGCTTGATCAGCTCGCTCGGCTCCGCATCTTGATTCAGCTTTACGGCTGCTGCGGGCACCTCGCCGTATTTATCGTCATCAACGCCGAAGCAAACCGCATCGGCGACGGCCGCGTGGGACAGCAGCGCCTGCTCGATCTCGGCGGGCGAGATGTTCTCCCCGCCGCGCAGGATCATCTCCTTCAGCCGGCCCTCCAGGTAGAGGTAGCCGTCCCGGATCACGCCGCGGTCGCCGGTGCGGAACCAGCCGTCGATGAACGCGTCGGCGGTGGCCGCCGGGTTGGCCAGGTAGCCGTTCATCACACCGGGCCCGCGGATGACGACCTCGCCGGCTTCCCCGGGACTGAGGAAGGCGCCGGCCGGGCTGACGACCGCGATCTCGGTGCCGGTCGGTACGCCGACCGAGCTGGGTACGCGGGCCGCGGGCGGCAGCGGGTTGGACGACATCTGGTGGCTGGCCTCGGTCATCCCGTAGGCCTCCAGCATGGGCACGCCGTAGGCGGCCTCGGCCCGCTCCAGCAGCTCCGGCGACAGCGGCGAGCTGCACGAGCGGGCGAACCGCAGGCCCGGCGGGGCGCCGCCGTCGTCCTGACGGTCGAGGATCATCCGGTGCAGCGTCGGCCCCGCGGACAGCCAGGTGGCCGCGGCGTCGCGGGCCTGCGGCCAGAACCGGTGCGCGGTGAACCGGCGCGGCACAACCACCGTGCCGCCCGTGCTCAGCGCCGCGAACGAGGACGCGACCAGGCCGTGGATGTGGAACAGCGGCATCACGCAGAACGAGACGTCTTTCGAGGTCAGCCCATAGTGCGCGGCGATCGTCCGGGCCGAGGCGGTGAGGTTGCGCTGGCGGAGCGGGACCTGCTTGGGACGGCTGGTCGTGCCGCTGGTGTGCAGCACCAGGGCGATGTCGTCGGCGTCGCCGCGATCGAAGGACGCGGCGGCCTGGACGGGGGCGCCGTCGATGACGAGATCCGGCGGGCCGTCCGCGCCGATCGCGAGCTCGATCACCGGGATGCTCAGCGGGCCCGCCGCGGCGACCGCGGCCTGCGGGCCGGTGCCGGACACCAGCAGCAGCCGCGGCGCGATGTCCTCCAGGTAGAACGTGAACTCGCTCTGGGTGTACGCCGGGTTCAGCGGCGCCGCGGCCGCGCCGAGCTGAGCGGCAGCGAACAGCAGCAGGACGAACTCGGGGCCGTTGGGAAGGGTCATGCCGACCCGGTCGCCGCGCCTGACGCCGGCTGCGGCCAGCCTCCCGGCCAGGGTCTCGACGGCCTCGGCGACCTGTGCGTAGTCCTGGGTCCTGCCGTCCTCCGGGGTCACGAACGCGGTCGCCCGGTCAGAGCCGTGGGCCAGCAGCGCGCTGAGCGGTTCCGGCTGGCTGGCGGTGGGCTCGGGCGTGGCGACCATGGGCGACCTCCTGCGATTCGTCGGCAGTCCCAGTATCCGGGCCGTTCCGCGGCCGCCCGAGCGCGGGTCCTGGCGATCACCAGCCG